>NZ_BJFL01000003.1 GCF_005405885.1 Gandjariella thermophila | reverse complement strand
GCCCTGCGGCCGCGGCAGCGACTCCACCCCAGACAACGTCACGGCTGGGCACCGTACCGGTCACCACGACCCTCGTCAGCTCACCACGCTGACCAGCACACATGCCTTATCTGAACCGCATTGGCCCTGGAGGCGGCCTGCGACCTGCGTTGCCGGCCGGACGCCGGCCGCCGGCACGGCCGCCGGCCGGCAGGGCCAGCGGACCGCGCCCACACCTGTCGTTGACTGGCCGATCGTCCTCGCTACGCTGGCCCCCTCCCATGAGAGCCTGTTCCAGGACTGGAGGGGCCTGCGATGACGAGCCCGGGAACGCGCCGGTGTGAAGCCCCCGCGATCACGGCGCGCGTTCAGGGACGGGCACCGAGCGCCGCGCGCGGACGGGCGGTCGAAATATCCCTGGAGGGACGATGACGAGAGCGATGCGGTCTCCCGTGCGAACTCCCGCGGGAACCCCCCGTGAGGAGTCGCCGGCTTTCGGGAGCGTGGCCGGCGATCTCGGTTTCGACGGGGGTGAACCGCGCCCGCTGAACTACACGGCGATCCAGCAGAGCGAGGAGTTCGCCCAGCTTCGCAGGCGAATGCGCCGGTTCGTCTTCCCGATGACCGGCCTGTTCCTGTGCTGGTACATGACGTACGTGCTACTCGCCGCCTTCGACCACAGCCTGATGAACCAGAAGGTGGTCGGTCAGGTCAACCTCGGCCTGATTCTCGGCGTCGGGCAGTTCATATCCACGATTCTGATCATGTTGGCCTATCTTCGGTACGCGAAGAGGAATATCGACCCGCGCGTCGAGGCGATTCGAACAAAGGTGGGAGTCGTCGAGGAATGACGGTCCAGATCGCGGCTCCGGTTAGCGGTAACCCGACGCTCAACGTCGGAATCTTCGTCGTTTTCGTCGCCATCACGCTGTACATCGTGTACCGGGCCAGCAGCCGCAACACGACGGCCGCGGACTACTACGCGGCGGGTGGCGGCTTCACCGGTGTCCAGAATGGTATCGCGATGTCCGGTGACTTCCTTTCCGCGGCATCCTTCCTCGGAATTTCCGGGGCGATCGCGGTACACGGATACGACGGCTTCCTGTACTCGATCGGATGGGTCGTCGCCTGGCTGCTCAGCCTGATGCTGATGGCCGAAATGCTCCGGAACACCGGCCGATTCACGATGGGCGACGTGATGAGCTTCCGGATGAACCAGCGTCCGGTGCGCGCCGCCGCGGCGGTTTCCACGCTGGTCATTTCGCTGTTCTATATGCTCGCCCAGACGGCCGGCGCCGGCGGGCTCGTCGCGCTGCTACTCAACGTGAACAGCAAGGTCGGCCAGTCGATTGTCATCGTGATCGTCGGCCTGATCATGATCTTCTATGTGCTGGTCGGCGGCATGAAGGGCACCACGTGGGTGCAGATCATCAAGGCCGCGCTGCTGTTGCTCAGCGTAACCATGGTGACCGTCTTCATGCTCGGGAAGTTCGGTTTCAGTTTCTCCGCACTGCTCGAGCGGGCCACCGAGAACAGCCCGCTAGGCCAGGGGCTTCTCGGTCCGGGTGGCTCTTACGGAAAGAGCAATCTCACCAAAATCGACTTCGTTTCGCTGGCCCTCGCCCTGGTGCTCGGCACGTCCAGCCTGCCGCACGTGCTGATGCGCTTCTACACCGTGCCCAACGCCAAGGAGGCGCGCCGCTCGGTGGTCTGGGCCACGTGGTGCATGTTCGTCTTCTACCTGTCCACCCTGGTGATCGGGTATGGCGCCACCGCGCTGGTGGGCAGTAGCGCGATCCTGCACGCGCCCGGTGGGGAGAACTCGGCGGCGCCGCTGCTCGCCTTCACCATCGGCGGCACCGTGCTGCTCGGAATCGTGGCCGCGGTGGCGTTCGCGACGATTCTGGCGGTGATCGCCGGTCTCACCATCACCGCGTCGGCTTCCTTCGCGCATGACGTGTACGCGAACGTGATGCGGCGCGGTCAGGCGGACACCCGGTCCGAGGTCCGGGTGGCCCGGATGACCGCGATCGTGATCGGTGTGCTGGCCATCTTCGGCGGCATCCTCGCGAACGGTCAGAACATCGCCTTCCTGGTGTCGCTGGCGTTCGCCATCGCCGCGTCCGCGAACCTGCCGACGATTCTGTACTCGCTGTACTGGAGGCGGTTCAACACCACCGGCACGCTCTGGAGTATCTACGGCGGTCTCGGCTCGTGCCTGGTGCTGATCGTCTTCTCGCCGACGCTGTCCGGCACCTCGAAGTCGATTTTCCCCTCGGTTGACTTCCACTGGTTCCCGCTGGACAACCCGGGCCTGGTGTCGATCCCGTTCTCCTTCCTGTGCGGCTTGGTCGGCACGCTGGTCGGCGGCGAGTCCGGCGACTCGGGCAAGCAGGCGGAGATGGAGGTGCGGGCGCTGACCGGGATCGGCGTCGGCACCTGAGGTCGCGGCTCGCCGCCGCCGTGCCGGTCGCCGGCACGGCGGCGGGCGACGCCGAGATACGCACCGAAAAGGCACGATGTGGCTCTTGACCGGCTGAGGACCACCTGGGAAACCCTGGGGCGGGACGACCCGCTGTGGGCGGTGCTGTCCGACCCGGCCCGTCGTGGCGGCCGGTGGGACCTCGAGGAGTTCCTGGACACCGGGCGGGAACACGGCGAGATGATCCGCCGCGTGGTGGCCGGCGCCGGGCTCTCCCTCGGCGACCTGGTGCTCGACTTCGGTTGCGGCGTCGGCCGGCTGAGCAACGCGCTGGCCGAACTGGGCCCGCGGGTGGTCGGCGTGGACATCGCCGACTCCATGATCGAGCATGCCCGCCGCGTGGTGCGCCACCCGGACCGCATCGAGTTCGTGCACTACGACGGCCGGGCCTTGCCGTTCCCCGACGACCACTTCGACAGCGCCGCCAGCCTGATGGTGTTGCAGCACGCGCGCCCCGCCGTGCAACTCGGCTGCCTGCTGGAGTTACAGCGGGTGGTGCGGCCGGGCGGCGTGCTGCTCCTGCAGATCCCCAGCCGGCCCCGGCGCCCCGAACCGCTCCATCCCGCCGCCTACCGGGCCCGGCTCGACCTGCTCGACCCGCCCGCGACCGCGCGACCGGGCGAGCGGATCACGCTGCGGGTCCAGGTCACCAACGAGAGCGTGCACGCCTGGCCGGCCGACCGCAGGATCAACCTCGGCAACCACTGGTGGGCGGGTGGCGAGATGGTGGTGCGCGACGACGGCCGCTCGCCGCTGCCGGCCGAGTTGGCGCCGGGACAGTCCACGGAGCTCGACCTGCACGTCAGCGCTCCGGACGCCGAAGGACCGGTGGACCTCGAGGTCGACCTGGTGCAGGAGTTCGTGGCCTGGTGGGCGGACGTGGGCAGCGGCACCGCGCGCGCCGGCGTGACGGTCACCGCGGCCCCACCCAGCGACACCAACGAGGCGGCGGCCACCGCGGCCGGAGTGCCGGTGCCGGGCGGAACTGCCGGGTCCGAGACCGCGGAAGACACCGGCGGCATGGAGATGCATGGGCTGCACACCGACCTGGTGCGCTCCCTGTTCGCCCACTGCGGCTCCCGGGTGATGCTGGCCGAGCCCGACCAGATGGCCGGTCCGGAATGGGAGAGCTTCACTTACCTGATCCAGGTGTGACGGCCAGACCGTCACGTCTCGCTGATCGTCAGGCTTCGCCTTCGCGCGCTGTGTTGATTTCCTGCGCGCACGGCGATCGGCTCGGTGGGGCTCGGCCTTGGGTGTGGGGTTTTGCGTTGGTGCGCCTGGGGTCGCCGCGTCTCGCCGATCGTCAGGCTTCGCCTTCGCGCGCGAGGAGCGGGATCTGGCCGCCGGCCAGCACGGCGTCAAGTTGGCGGCGGGACAGCCGGTGCCGCACCGGGATGTCCCGGTCCTTGCTGGCGTTGCGGACTACGAGCTCACGATCGCCGGAGAGCGCCTCGCGCAGGCCGTTCACCACCAGCCGGTCGCCGGCATCGATGCGGTCGTAGTCGGCGGGGTCGGCGAACTCGAGCGCGAGGATGCCGAAGTTGGCCAGGTTCTGCCAGTGGATGCGCGCGAACGACTTGGCGATCACCGCGCGCAGGCCCAGGTGTCGCGGGGTGATCGCGGCGTGCTCGCGGGATGAGCCTTGGCCGTAGTTGTCCCCGCCGACCACCACGTGACCGGAGGTGTCCTTCACCTCGGCGGCCCGGCGCGGGTAGTCCTCGTCGATCTGGGTGAAGGTGAACTCGGCCAGCTTGGGGATGTTGGAGCGGAACGGCAATGCCCTGGCGCCGGCCGGGGAGATCTCGTCGGTGGAAACGTTGTCCCCGACCTTGAGCAGCACCGGCGCGTCGATGCCGTCCGGAAGTGGGGGGAAGTCCGGGAGCGAGGAGATGTTCGGCCCCTTGCTCAGCGGCTCCCGCAGGGCCTCCGCCCTGGGCAGCGGCGGCACCAGCATCGCGGCGTTCACCGAGGCACGTTCCGGCAGCCGCAGCTCAGGGTGGTCGATGCCGAGCTTGTCCGCCAGGTCGCGGGGGTCGATGATCACACCGGTCAGCGCGGCCGCGGCGGCGGTCTCCGGGGAGCACAGCCATACCGAGTCCTCCCTGGTGCCGGAGCGGCCCGGGAAGTTCCGCGGGAAGGTGCGCAGCGAGTTGCGGCCCACCGCGGGCGCCTGGCCCATGCCGATGCAGCCAAGGCAGCCGGACTGGTGGATGCGCGCGCCCGAGGCGATCAGGTCGAACGTCGCGCCCATCTTGGTCAGGTCCGAGAAGATCTCCCGGGACGTCGGGTTCACGTCGAAGCTGACCGCGTCGCTGGTCTGCCGGCCGCGCACGATGTGCGCCGCGATCAGGTAGTCGCGCAGCCCCGGGTTGGCCGACGAACCGATCACCACCTGGCTGACCACCTCGCCGGCGACCTCGCGCACCGGCACCACGTTGTCCGGCGACGACGGCCTCGCGATCAGGGGCTCCAACGCGGACAGATCGATCTCGTCGGTGACGTCGTACCCGGCGTCCGGGTCCGCGGTGATCTCCACGAAGTCGTTCTCGCGGTCCTCGGCGCGCAGGAACTCGCGCACCGCGTCGTCGGACGGGAACACCGTGGTGGTCGCGCCCAACTCGGCGCCCATGTTGGCGATCACGTGCCGGTCCATCGCGGACAGCCCGGCGAGGCCGGGCCCGTGGTACTCGATGATCCGGTTCAGCCCACCCTTCACGCCGTGCCGGCGCAGCATCTCCAGGATCACGTCCTTGGCGGACACCCACGGCGGCAGTTCGCCGACCAGGCGAACACCCCACACCTCCGGCATCCGCAGGTACAGCGGCCGACCGGCGAGCGCCATCGCGACCTCCAGCCCGCCGACCCCGACCGCCAGCATGCCGAGCGAGCCGGCCGCGCAGGTGTGCGAGTCCGAGCCGGCGAGCGTCTTGCCCGGCACGCCGAAGCGCTGCATGTGCGTCGGGTGGGAGACGCCGTTGCCCGGCTTGGAGTACCACAGCCCGTAGCGCCGGCAGGCCGAGCGGAGGAACTCGTGGTCCTCGGCGTTCTTCTCGTCCGCCTGCAGAAGGTTGTGGTCCACGTACTGCACGCTGAGCTCGGTCCGCACCCGGTCCAGGCCGAGCGACTCGAGTTCCTGCATGACCAGCGTGCCGGTGGCGTCCTGGGTGAGCGTCTGGTCGATGGTCAGCCCGATCTCCTCGCCCGGCGTCATCTCCCCACTGACCAGGTGGGCGGCGATGAGTTGCTGGGTGACGTTGCGACCCATGGGTACACCTTCCTTCGCCGGTCCAGGCGCACGGTGGCCGCTTGGGGTGCCGCGGCTCGACGCGGGCACTGCGACTCGCCGGCAGGTTCCCGTCTCCATGGTGGAACAGCGGACCGCCGGCCGCAGGTCGCCGATCGTCCCGCGCGGAGGCCTCGGCGGCGCGGAGCCGGAGTGGCGCCGGCGCGACATGCGAATACGGAACGTAGTTGCCGCGGGGGCGGTCCAGCTCACTCGATCGTGTTCTGGGTACTGTGCCCAGCGGTTTCGCGGTTGTCCGTCGCCAGGGGGCGGCGACGCGGGATCACCGCCGGTGACGGGTGGGGGTTCGCGGTCGGCGGGTGAGGCAGCGAAGGGCAGAGGGCACTGGTGGCGTCACATCCGTTCCGGACGCGGCCGCATTCGTGGCGGAAGTCATGGCGGCATTCGTGGCGAGGGCCGTCGCGGCGCCCGTGGCGGTACCTCGGTCAGCGAGTGGTGGCGGGGGTGCTCCTTCCGGGCGCGGTGTCCGCGGCCCTCGGCCTGGTGCCGCCGGCCGGCGCCGACCCGGCCACCGACCAGCTTCGCCAGTACCAGGACCTGAGCAATCAGCTGGAACAGACCAGCGAGCAGTTGCTTGACGCGCGTGAGCAGCTCAAGTCCTGGCAGGCCGAGGTCGACCGGGCGAACACCGACCTGGCGCAGGCCCGGCAGGCCGAGGACCGGGCGAGGGCGGCGCAGGAGGCGTTCCGCGGCCAGGTCGACCGGCTGACCGAGGCGTCCTTCGAGGGCGCCCGGCTGCAGCAGCTCTCCGCGCTGCTGACCAGCGACTCGGCCCGCGACTTCCTGGCCCGCTCCGCCGCGATCGCGCTGTTAGCGCGGGACAACAAGGATGCGATGGACCGGCTGTCGGCCGCCGCCGACCAGGCCGCCGACGCCCGCGGCCGGGACGAGGACGCCAGGAACCGTGCGGAACAGGCCAGCGCCGCGGCGGCTCGGCTGATCGCCGGCATCGAGCAGCGCCAGCGGGACCTGCAGGCCCAGATCCTCGCCGTCCGGGTGGCGCTGGGCCGGCTGGCCGGACCGGTGCGCGCCGGGCTGATCTCGGTGGGCGACATACCGGTCGTCACCGCGCCGGCGGGCGCGGCAGGCGCGGCGGTGATGTTCGCCCTCGACCAGCTCGGCAAGCCGTACGTGTCCGGCGCCACGGGTCCGAACGCGTACGACTGCTCGGGGCTGACCTGGGCCGCGTACCGCAGCGCCGGAGTGGTCCTGCCGCGCACCGCCGCCGCCCAGTCCGGCGTGGGGATTCCGGTGTCCCGGGACGACGTGCGGGCCGGCGACCTGATCTTCTACTACAGCCCGGTGCACCACGTGGCCATCGCCATCGACCACTACCGGGCGGTGCACGCCTCCACCGAGGGCGTACCGATCAAGGTGGCCAGCATCGACTCGATCGGCCCGCGCAGCGCGATCCGCCGCATCAGCGAGTGACCCTCCGCGCGCCGTCGACCTCGATGCGCCGCGCGGGCGCCGGTCCGGCACGATGAGCCCAGCAGGAGTTCGCTCCCGCACTACGGGAGAAGACACCCTGGAGGGACTGTCATGGCACAGGTGGTGGTCACGGCCGAGCGGGTGGTCGAAGGGGAGCCGGAGCGGGTGCTCGCGGCCCTCGCCGACTACGCCGAGACCCGGCCGAGGATGCTGACCGACAACTACCGCGAGTACGAGGTGCGCGAGGGCGGCCGCGGCGCGGGAACCCGGGTGCACTGGAAGCTTCAGGCCACCAAGAAGCGGGTACGTGACTGTCTGGTGGAGGTCAGCGAACCGGAGCCGGGGCGCCTGGTCGAGCGGGACACCAATTCGAGCATGGTGACCACCTGGACGGTGCGGCCGGCCGACGGCAACCGCAGCACCGTGCACGTGGAGACCACCTGGCGCGGGGCGTCCGGCATCGGCGGCTTCTTCGAGCGGACCTTCGCCCCGCTCGGCATGCGCCGCATCTACGACGAGGTGCTGGGCAAGCTGGACACCATCGTCCGGAGCTGACCGCTCCGTGCGGGTGAGACACGAGTCTCATCTTGGAAGTCTCCGGTGACGGCACCTGTTGTGCGGAAGTGAACAGACCGTAATCGTTTACGGAGGGGCTTCGCATGGCGCAGGTTCCGCGGATCGGGCTCAACAACGGCGTGGAGATGCCGCAGCTCGGCTTCGGCGTGTGGCAGGTGCCGGACGAGCGGACGCCGGATGCCGTGGCCGCCGCCCTGGAGGCGGGCTACCGCAGCATCGACACCGCGGCGATGTACCACAACGAGGCCGGTGTCGGCCGGGCCGTCGCCGCGTCCGGGCTGCCGCGCGAGGAACTGTTCATCACCACCAAGCTGTGGAACGACGACCACGGCTACGACGCCACCATGCGCGCGTTCGAGGCCAGCCTGCGTAACCTCGGGTTGGACTACCTCGACCTGTACCTGATCCACTGGCCGGTGCCCGGCGCCGACAGGTACGTGGACACCTGGCGGGCGTTCGAGAAGCTGCAGGCCGACGGCCGGGTACGGGCGATCGGCGTGTCCAACTTCCAGATCCCGCACCTGCACCGGCTGTTCGACGAGACCGACACGGTGCCGGTGGTCAACCAGATCGAGCTGCACCCGCGGCTGCCGCAGGAGGCGCTGCGCGCCTTCCACGCCGAGCACGGCATCGCCACCGAGGCGTGGAGCCCGCTCGCCAGGGGCGGGGATCTGCTGCGGCACCCGGAGATCACCGCGCTGGCCGAGAAGCATGGCAAGACGCCGGCGCAGATCGTGCTGCGCTGGCACCTGCAACTGGGGAACGTGGTGATCCCCAAGTCCGCCACCCCGGCCCGGATCAAGGAGAACATCGACGTGTTCGACTTCGAGTTGGACCAGGCGGACCTGGAACGGATCGCGACGCTGGACGACGGCACCCGGATCGGTCCTCACCCGGACCGTTTCGGCGCCTGAGGATCCCGTGGTGGGCCCGGCCGTCGTGCCGGGCCCACCGGGCTCGAAGAGCCACCGGGGCGTCCACAGTGGACGCGGTAGGCTGGTGTCGAGCCGCCCGGCGGGAGGGCACGGTGCGGCTCGTGGCCGCATGGAGGCCCCGGTGACCACCATCTTCAGCAGGTTCCTGTGGTCCCTCGCGCACCACGACGCGCCGACTCGGCCGTTCGTGCTCGGCGGGCGATGCCCGTGCGTGGAGGGGACGCACAGCTACGGTGTCGTGTCCGAGGAACACTTCCCGCAACTCACCCTGCGCCGGTACCTGTGCACCTGCGAGGGCTGCACCGACTGCGACGCCAGGCAGGTCCGCGTCTTCCCGCCGGCGGCCGAGCACGGCGACCCGGGCGGCGAGGCGCCGGTGTGGACCGCGCGACCAGCCTGACCACCGCGATCACCCGTTCGGAGTAGCTTCGGCGGGCTGGCGCGCACCATCGGTGGGTCGCCGGCCGCGCCGGTTAACGGACTGCTCACGAACCGGCGAAGAGCCTGGTCACAGCGTGGATTTCACCCATTTGGACGGGCAGGATGCGGGCACCCGAACCACCCCGCATTCCCCTAAGGACGGTCCATGGTGGGTTCCTCCCTGTCCGCGGGTGTCAGACGAGTTCTCCTCGCCGCCCCGCTCGCGTTGCTCACCGTGCTCGGTGCCGCCGCGGCGGCGCACGCCACCCCGTCGACGCCGCCGCAGAGCGGTGATGTCCGCGCCGTCGCCAAGCCGGGCAACGTGCACGACGGCGAGTGCGCCGGCGCCGGGCTGCCCGGCCAGGCGGTCGACGTCGAGGCGAACATCGACGGCAACACCTACATCACCATCACCGGCGTGCCCGACGGTGTCACCCTGACCGGCGTGGTGGTCAAGGGCAGCCCTGCCTACAACGTCTACACCGGGCTGACCGACTGGTCCCGGCTGCACGCGCCGCTGGCCGGCAAGAGTGGCCAGCCGGCGACGATCAGCCACTGGTTCGCCTGCGGCACCGGGACGAAGTCCTCCACCCCGAAGCCGCCGAGCACGTCCAAGCCACCGGCCAGCGGCTCGTCGACCGCGCGGTCGAGCACCCCGGCCGGCGGTGCGGCGGCCACCGGCAGGACCACGACCAGCGCGTCCGCGGTGGCCGCGGCGAGCGAGAACGGCAGGCTCGCCAACACCGGCTTCGACTCCGCGCTTCCGCTCGGCCTGGCCGCGGCGCTGCTGCTCGGCGGCGGCACCGCGCTCACCCTGGCCCGCCGCCGGGCCGCCCGCCGGCGCGGCTGAACCGCCGCGGCGCCCGTCGGGACCGGAACTGCTCCGGTTCCCACGGGCGCCGGGACGGCCCTGCGGTTACTTCGTCGGCGTGGCGACCAGGCCAGGGGCCTCTGTCGCCTTGATCCGCAGCGAGGCGCCGGCCGTCTCCGGGATGATCAGGATCGGCACCGCGGCGATCAGCGCGGCCGCCATCAGGTAGTACGCCGGCACCATGGTGCTGCCGGTCGCCTTGATCAGTGCGGTGATGACGAACGGCGCCGTGCCGCCGAACGCCGAGGTGGACAGGTTGTAGCCGATGGCGAAGGAGCCGTACCGCACCCGGCACGGGAACATCGCCGGCAGCGTCGAGCCGATCACGCTCAGCAGCAGCACCAGCAGCAGCGCCATCAGGCCCATGCCCAGCGCGGTCTGCACCACGCTGCCGTGCGACATCAGCACGAACGCCGGGTAGCTGAGCAGCAGGTAGCCGACGCACGCGGTCATCAGCACCGGCTTGCGGCCGATCCGGTCGGATAGCGCACCCAGCGGCGCGATCACCACCATCATCGCCAGCATGACGCCGATGGTGACCAGCAGCGAGGTGGTCTCCCCGATCTTCAGCGTCTCGGTCAGGTAGCTGGGCATGTAGGTGAGCAGCGTGTAGTCGGCGACGTTGATCAGCACGACGATGCCGATGAGGTTCAGGATCTGCCGCCAGTTCTGGGTGATCGTCTCGCGCAGTGGGGAGCGGGCCACCTCGTTCTCGTGCAGCATCGCCTCGAACGCCGGCGTGTCCTCCAGACGGGTACGCAGGTACAACCCGATCAGCCCGAGCGGGCCGGCGATCAGGAACGGGATGCGCCAGCCCCAGGCGAGCATCGAATCCTGCGGCAGGGCCACCGTGCACACCGCGGCGATCCCGGCGCCCAGGCTGAAACCGGTCAGCGTGCCGAACTCCAGCCAGCTACCCATGAATCCGCGCCGGCGGTCCGGCGCGTACTCGGCGATGAACGTGGCCGCGCCGCCGTACTCGCCGCCGGTGGAGAAGCCCTGTACCAGGCGGGCCAGCACGAGCAGTGCCGGCGCCAGCACGCCGACCTTCTCGTAGGTGGGCAGCACGCCGATGACGAACGTCGCCGCCGACATGAGGATGATCGTGGTGGCCAGTACCCTGCGCCGGCCGAACTTGTCGCCGAGCGGGCCGAAGAAGAACCCGCCGAACGGCCGCACCACGAACGACACCGCGAGTACGCCGAACGACGACAGCAGCGCGGCGGTGGACGAGTGCGAGGGGAAGAACACCTTGCCGATGGTGGCGGCCACGTAGCTGTAGACGCCGTAGTCGAACCATTCGATGCAGTTACCCATGGCACCGGCCGCCACCGCTTTACGCACGGTGGGCAGATCCGGCTCCTGGCGGTCTCGCTCCGCTGTCGGCATATTTGCCCCGACCTCCCGACATTGTTGCTTTCGCCAATAGTCGCCGACCCTAGCTGTCATCGCGGAGATGTCCAGCCAAACCGCGCTGGCACAAGGCTTTCAGCGGAGCGTTAGGCCAGGTCAGGGTGCGATTGCACGAAGTTTGCCTGAGACACCTTGGGTTCGCCACCGGGCAGCAGTCCACTATGGACATCGGCGAGTAGCGTCGAGGCCGCCATCCAGGTGAAGCCGCGCGGCCGAACGGCGCGCCACGGCCGCCCCCGGCGGTTCGCGCCGGCGTCACCGCCCCGTGCCGAGCCCGGCCGGCTCCGGCGGCCGGTTATGCCGCTACCGGAGCGCGCGGGGTGAACTCGGCCGGCCGCTCGTCCTGCAGGCCGAGCATCCAGGCCAGCGCCTGCTCCACCCGCTCCGCGGCGTGACCGTCGCCGAAGGGGTTGCCGCGCGCGGCCAGATCCGCGCGGACGTGCCGGTCGCGCAGCAACTCGCCCGCGGCACGGGTGATGCGGAGCCGGTCGGTACCCACCAGCTGGGCGCAGCCGGCCTCCACCGCCTCGGGGTGCTCGGTCGCCTCCCGAAGCACGAGCACCGGCACACCGAAACTGGGCGCTTCCTGCTGCAGCTCCACCGTGTCGGTCACGGCGAGGCTGGCCAGCGGGAGCAGCCGCGCCAGCTCCGCGGACGGCGGTGGCTCGATGGCGATGACCCGGACCAGTCGGCCGAGCGCCTGGTACACCGCGGCCCGCACGGCCGGGTGCGGGTGGGTGGACAGCACCAGCTCGACGCCAGGGTTGCCGAGCACCACGTCGCCGAGGGCGCGCAGCACGCGGTGCAGGGCGTCGTCGCGGGTGTCCCGGTGGTGCACCACCGCGAGCACCAGGCGGGCGGCGCCGGACCGCACCCGGATGACGAGGTCCTCCAGCCGGGGATCGGTGAACGGCACTGTGCGCTCGGCCGCCGCGAGTGCCGCGTCCACCGCGGTGTCGCCGACCACCACGACGTTGGGCCCGATCAGCGACTCCTCGGCCAGGTTGCGCGCGGCGGACGGGGTGGCCGGCAGGTGCAGCGAGGCGAGCTGGGCCACCATCCGGCGGTTGGCCTCCTCCGGGAACGGCGCGGTGAGGTCGAACGAGCGCAGCCCGGCGGCCAGGTGCACCACGGGCACTCGGCGCCAGAACGAGGCCAGGGCGGCGGCCAGAGTGGTGGTGGTGTCGCCGTACACCAGCACGGCTGCGGGTCGCCGGGCGCGGAGCACGCGGTCCATCTCGGCCACGAGCCGGCTGGCCAGCTCGGCCTCACCGACCGAGTCCCTGGCGGAGACGAGAGCGACCTCCGGGCACAGGCCAGATCCCTCGAGCGCGTGGCGGACCAGTTCCGGTCGCCGGCCACCGGCGACCAGGACCGGTCGCATGCGCCGCCTCCGCCGCATCACGCTGGCCACCGGAACGATCTTGGCGGCCTCCGCCGCGCAACCAACCATGAGGAGGACGTCCGGGCTGGTCGCCACCACCCCGTTGACGCCGGGCACGAGCGTGTGCCGATGCATGGCGCGCCCTCCTCCCCCAACGGGCCGCCGGCTCCCCGCGCCCGGGAAGCCCGAGCCGCCGCACGTCACCGCTCGGTGTGGCCCCCGGCCGGTGCGCACCGCGTGGTGCCTCTACCCCTGTCCTCGCGCGATCGACCCGGTTCGTTACCGGCTCCGTGGCCCTTACGGTCTCGCACGGTGTGTCTCGCTGCCGCGTCGACGCCGGCCTCTACCGCCGATCAAGTGATATGTATCACACATTAGACGGAATGATGGGCGACGGACCGCAGTCGTCATCGTAGCGGCCGCCTGCCGTGCCCCGAGTGGTCGCAGACATTCGGCCAGACAGCCGTTCAGCGATCCCCGGCGGCGGGAATCGCTCACTTCTCCGTCGCGAACTGTGAATTCCTCGACCGCTTCCACCACCGGTTGCTCCCGTTGGCGCTGGACTGCGCCGCGCCGGGGACTTAGCTTCTGCGCTGCGTACGGCCCGTTTGGCCGGGCGCGGCTGACGTCGTCCTTGTCGGGGGAGGAGATGCCCGGGCCGCCGTGTTGGGCTCGGCGGCGAGGAGTGGGAAGGAACCGTGATGAGGGTCATTCGAGCGTGGCGTCTGCCCGCGATCGTCGTGGTGGCGGCCTTACTCGGCGGATGCGGGATCGGCTCGGGGGACCAGAACTCGGTGGTCGGCAGGGCGGACACCCGCGGCAGGCTGACCATCGGTATCCGGTTCGACCAGCCCGGCCTGGGGTACCGGCGGCTGGACGGCAGGTTCGAGGGCTTCGACGTGGACGTGGCCCGTTACGTGGCGCACGAACTCGGCGTCGCTGACGGCGCCATCACCTGGAAGGAGACCCAGCCGGCGGACCGGGAGAAGATGCTGCAGAACGGTCAGGTCGACATGGTGGTTGCCGCCTACACGATCACCGAGAAGCGGAAGCAACTGGTCGACTTCGCCGGCCCGTACTTCACCGTCGGCCAGGACCTGCTGGTCCGGCTGACCGACCACACCATCAACGGCCCGCAGGACCTCAACGGCAGGAAGCTGTGCTCGGTGGCCGGCTCCACCTCGGCGCAGCAGGTGCAGGACAAGTACGCCAAGGGCACCCAACTGGTGCAGTACAACCGGTACTCGGACTGCGTGACCGCGCTGCTCGCCGGCATCGTCGACGCGGTCACCACGGACGACGTGATCCTCGCCGGCTACGCGGCGCAGGACCCGGAACTGCTACGGGTGGTCGGCAAGCCGTTCACCAAGGAGCAGTACGGCATCGGCGTGCGCAAGGGCGACAGCGAGGCGGTCAGGCGGATCGACGAGGCGGTCCAGAAGATGATCCAGACCGGCGCCTGGAAGGACTCGCTGCAGCGGAACGTGGGGCCATCCGGCTACCCGATTCCGCAGGCGCCCGCTGTCGCCCAGTAGTGACAAGGCGCCCGGAGCCCCAAGACGGGTGAGGGGCCGCCGGAGAACCGGCGGCCCCTCACGTTCGTCGTCGGTCAGCGCAGGGCGGACATGGACGACCAGGTGTTCCAGTCGATGGTCCAGTCGTAGAAGTCGCCGTCCGCCGGACCCAGCGGCACGCTCGAGCCGGTGACCTCCACCGGGTCGCCGATCACCGCGATGTCGTAGTACGCCTTCGCGTTGGCCGGCGACAGGTTCGCGCAGCCATGCGAGACGTTGCGCTTGCCCTGCGCCCACATCGACTCGGCGAGACCGTGGATGAACTCGCCGTTGTTCGAGATCCGCACCGCCCACGGCACGACCACGTTCTCGTAGTGGTACCGCGGGTTGCTCATCGAGTAGGTCGGACTCTTCGACATCACCACATGGATGCCGCTGTGCGTCACCCGACCCGGGTCCGAGTCCAGCCCGAAGCTCGCCGGGTAGTTGGCGATCTCCTGGCCGTCCCGGTACACCACCACCCGATGGGTCTGCGTGTTCGCCCTGACCACCTGTGCGTGGCCGATGGTGAACGTCGAGGTGACGTCCTCCCGGCCGTACGCGCCGTTGCCGAGGGGCACGCCGTAGAGCTTCGCCGTCACGGTGACCCTGGTGCCCGGCGGGTAGTAGGCCTTCGGCCGCCAGTGCACGTGCTGGCTGTCCAACCAGGCCCAGCCACCCTCGACCGGCACCGAGGTCTGCACGGACAGTGCCCGCTCCGCGGCGGCCTTGTCCGCGACCGGCGAGCTGAAGCTCACCACGATCGGCATGGCCACGCCGTATGTCTCGTTGTCACCGACGTTCAGGCTGCCCTGGATCTGCCTGGCCGGCCTGAGTGTATGGAACGACCCCGAGATCGGGACCGGCTTGCCGTCCGTCCCGCGCGCCGTGCCCGACCAGGTGTAGGTCCGGTCGTAACCGAGCGGCTCGGTCGTGGTCCAGCTGTGCCGGTCCGCGGCGAGCCGGCCGGCGACCGGCGCGCCCTCCGGGTTGGACAGTCGAACCTCGTCCAGCGTGCCCTCGGCCGCGGTCACCGTGATCGGGCCGGTCGGGCTGACGTCCGAGGCGCCGTCCGCCGGCTCGGTGGTGATCTTCACCGGAGTCTGCACCGCGGCCGGCGTGACCTTCCGCTCCGCCTGCGACTGCGTCGCGTTGCTGCTGTGCTCACTGGTACCGCATGCGGCGAGCGCGGGCGTCGCGGCGAGGGCCACCACTAACAGCGCGGCGGTACCCCACCGCCGGAGTGTCCGCACCGATCCCCCGTCATGCTTCACTACCGCCCCCTTCCTCAAGCACCACCCACGCCACATATCGACGCCCGAGGATGATTGATCGTTGGTTGGCCACGATGTGACTGTGGTCACATTCCCTTTCGCGGGCGCGGCTCGCGACCCGGTCGAGCGGCCCGGTCCGCGGGTGGGCGCCGCCCCATCCGGCCGAGCGCGGTTCCTCCAGAAGCACAGCGCGCTCTGTGGTCGCTTCCGTGCCGCGGCATGACACGATCATTGAGACTCCTCGCGTCGCCTCAAGTGTCGCAGAGCTTCATCCACGGAGCGGCCGATCCGCAAACCTGTTGCCACACCGAGATCATCGCTCCACCGAGCGGTCGGGTGAGGTCGCGCTCGGTCGGTAGTCGCGGTGGGCGGCAGGCACTAGGGTGACCGGTGCAGGCCGTGGTTTCTGTGTTCGTGCTCAACACGCTCGCGGAACTAGCGCGGGCGTTCTGTCTTCTCGTGAGGAGAACGGGACCGCCCCAGTACGGCCGGGGCTGCAGGGTGCAGTCCCAAACGGATCCTGCGAGGAGGCAGGCGTGGCGCAAGGCACTGTCAAGTGGTTCAACTCCGAGAAGGGCTTCGGCTTCATCGCCACCGACGGCGGTGGGCCGGACGTCTTCGTGCACTACTCGGAGATCCAGGGCAGCGGGTTCCGCACCCTGGAGGAGAACCAGCGTGTCGAGTTCGAGGTCGGCCAGGGCACCAAGGGGCCGCAGGCCCAGAACGTGCGGACGATCTGAACGTAGCCCAGCGCGAACGAGCCCCCGCCCGGTACCGGGCGGGGGCTCGTTTCGTTCTGTCCGTGTCTGGCGTCGTGTCGCCGAACCGCCGGGCTCGCCGCCTCACCCCCCGGGACGTCCGGCTCGCGGCCGGCGGGACGCGCGCTAGTCCGGGTCCTCCGGATCCACACCGGGGACCAGCCTGTTTCCGTCGTCGGCCAACTCGGCGGGGTCGAACCCTTCCGGCTCGCCCTGGACGGCCGCGCGGTTGCCGTCGTCGGCGAGTTCCTCAGGCGCCTCGGCGGCCGCAGGCGGGTGAATATCCGGTTCGAGCACCATGACCTCCCGAGTTCTCCGGGCTTGACGCGGCTGGCGAGCAGCCACGCACCATGGTGCCGCGAGCGCCGGCCACATGCGAGTGGGGCCCGGCCCGGCGGACGGCGTCTCGGGAAGGCTCGGGGTGAGCCGCATACCACCGGGTCAGTGCGGGTACGGGAGGTCAGTACCGAGGAATCGGGACCGGATCAGGCCTGCGGCCAGTGGGGCTGTGGGGGACGCTGGAAGCGCTGCCTGCGCTCGGCCTCCCAGCGCAGCCGCTCCAGGATCCAGTCCCTGGCCAGGCTGAGGGGGGATGTCTGCAGCTCCGCGGCGAGCTGACGAAGCTGCTCGTTGGCGGCCAGGTCCAGGCGGAGCTGGTAGACCTGTGAGTTACCGAAACGGCGGCCGGTTCCGGTGGTCTCGACGTCCTGTTCCGGGGCGAGGGCCGCGAGATACGACTCGAGTTCGTGGTCGGGCACCGTGTCCTCCGGCTGTGCGGGTGGGCGGTGACGTCCGGCCTTCGATCTGCCTAGTGATCCGATGGGGAGAGCCACGGCACGCAACCATAACGGTTCGATTGCGACGGGAGGTAGTGGGACTTGCCACAGCGGCGAAAGGGCCGGACATGGAGGGCCCCCGCGCCAGGGGGAGGAACGCGGGGGCCGGAGGGGATCTCCACAGGCGCTGACCGGGGGTGTGTCAGCAGGGGGATTGTTGCACGCTCACGCTCTTCGCGGGAGTGGTTCCGGTGGATTGAATGCATTCAGACCGCAGGTAGCTGCCCCGGGCGGGGGTGCGGCCGGACGCGGCCAGCCGGCCCACTCTGCCGCCACCCGGAGGGCGGGCCGGGCCGGCGGGGATCGTCGGGGTGGTCCTTCCACCGCTGGCGGGCGGTGACTCTCGCCCGGTTGGCCGTAACTTCTGCGCGCGAGGCGCAACGCACGGCCCCGACGGGTGACCGTGCGTGGTTTCCGAATCACACGGCGGGGGGCTGCGGGTGTGACACACCGTCGCTTAGCCTCGGCCGCCGAAACCCAAGGTGGGGAGGCATTATGAGCGAGTCCCTGGAACTGCGGAAGTACTTGTGGCAGCACGACGACGTGGTTGCCAGGCACTCGTCCGGTGTGCCCGCTCAGCGCAGCGGGGAGCCGTCGCGGATTTCCGAAGAGCAGGTGCACCGTGCCCGGCTCGCCGTGGCGCGCGGTGCCACGGACACAGAGGACTGCCGGTTGCTACTGGAGATGCTCGGGCTGGCGCCCGGGGAGGACGGGGTTCCGCCGGTCAGCAGGTAGGCCGTCCGACCCGTCGGCGGCCGCCTCCCGCCGGCCCGGCGACCGGTCGGAGGAGGTGGGTGGCGCAGTGGTGGTGGCTGCGTTCCCCACCTCGCTCCGAACGCGGGACGGCCCCTGACGTCACCCGTCCCGCCCGGTGCGGGCTCCCCTGAGACGCGCACCCCCCGTAACGCGCCTGCCGGGAGCCCACTGGAAAACATACCGAGCGGTCTCTTTTCCGGCAACGCGAGCGCGACGCCCTTTCCCCGGCATTGCCCCTGGTCATCGCCGGCCGGCGGCCATTCAGCGAAAGAGTGCACCAGATCGGGTGAAGCGGTAACGTCAGGTCGGTTCCTGATCGACTTTCGGATGCCTTGGTGCGTCCCGCACGGGTGGTGTGCCCGTCCGGGGCGGAACCGACGAGCCGGAGCCCACATGCCTCAGCAGCGCCGGGCGCGCGCCACACGGGAGGCCATCCTCACCGCCGCGGCAGAGGAGTTCGACCGCGTTGGCTACGCCGCGGCCCCGCTCAGCGCCATCCTGCGCCGCGGCGGCGTCACCAAGGGCGCCTTCTACTTCCACTTCCCCTCCAAGGAGGCAGTGGCTGAGGCAGTGGTGCGGCACATGCGCGCGGTGTGGCCGGCCGCGCATCGCCGGTGGCGGGACCGCGGCCTGGACCCGTTGCGCACCCTGATCGGGCTGCTCGACGAGGTCGCCAGGCGGCTGTGCGGCGACGTGGTGGCCCGCGCCGCGGTCCGGCTGGCCGAGGAGGGTCAGCCCGCGGCCTCCCGCCCCTCCCCCTTCCGCGCCTGGGAGCGCACCTTCGCCCTGCTGCTCGGTGCCGCCGCGGAGCGTGGCCTGCTCCGCCCCGGGGTGGATCCGGAGGCCGCGGCCCGGGTGCTGCACGCCGCGGTGATCGGCGCCTGGCTGGTGGACGGACCGCGACAGGGCACCGGGGCGTATCCGCAACGGATAGGCGAGGTGGTGCGCTGCCTGCTTCCCGGCGTGGCCACCGACGAGTGGCTGGCCGGCTGGCGCGCGGAGCAGCCGTGATCGGGCGGCGGTCACCGTCCGTGCAGGTGGTGGCGGCACGTGACGCACGCCCTACCCCCCGCTTTGGAGGACACGGCGATCGTGTCCTATGCTTTCCATGCTTCCAACGGGGCAGCCGTTGGAGGGCGCTGGTCCGATCGGCGAGCCGTGCGGACCGAGCCCCCATCGTCTAGCGGCCTAGGACTCCGCCCTTTCAAGGCGGCAGCGCGGGTTCGAATCCCGTTGGGGGCACGGCGAAGAAGCCACCAGGCCCAGTGGCGCAGTTGGTTAGCGCGCCGCCCTGTCACGGCGGAGGTCGCGGGTTCGAGTCCCGTCTGGGTCGCCGAGAGCGAACGGCCAGAAGGCCGGACGCCTATGGCCAGGTAGCTCAGTTGGTACGAGCGTCCGCCTGAAAAGCGGAAGGTCGGCGGTTCGACCCCGCCCCTGGCCACCCTCAACCCGCTGGCCTTTCCCCAGGTCAGCGGGTTTGTGCGTGATCTTGTCCAGCACGGTCGTTGATCCTCTACTCGCCGGTGTTGACCGTGGTTGACCGCTGCTAGTCGCACGTGGATCGCACGGCCTGACTCCCTCAAGCGGGGGGCCTTCGTGCCATCCCGTCGACCTGGCTGTGCCCGATCACGCCGTGGCAAGGGGGACAACCTCTGTCCATACTGGACGGTCGGTGCCAAGCTTGTCCCCCTTGCTGCGGCGTGATAGCCCTCCGGGAGGTCGGCGGGATGGCACGCCCCGGGGCCACCCGCGAACCGCAGCGTTGCGGCATTCGGGCTATCCCGGAGACCTGCCCGTCCGGCGAGGACATCTCTTCTTCTCTTGGCGTGCTCGCCGGCCGACCTCGGCCCGCCCGCGGCCCGCCGGCCCTGTCCGCCGGCCCGGCGCGGGACCGGCCGCCAGGCCGCACGCCCGCTTGCCGGGCCGGCACGGCTACAGCGGGCCGAGCGGGCTCGCGGTGCGGGCGTGGGCGCTGCCGGCCGAGCGGACCCGCGAGCACTGGCCAGCTCGGGAACCTCAGAGCCTCGTCCGTCGCCGTCACGGTGTTGGTGTCTCCTGTGGATCACGCCCTGAAGTGCCGGCGCGCTCGGCGGCGTTCCGGCGCGGGCTCGGCGGTAGCGGAGCGAGAGCCGAGGATCGCGCGCCTGTTCGAGCGCGCCGTGCGGCCCGTCAGGGCCGCCTTGATCCAGTAGAGAAAGTCCTCACCGTGGCCCTGGGCATCCCGGCGTCGCGCGGCGTGTGATCGGTCTGCGGCTCTCTGTGAACATGGCAACAATGTCCCGAGAAACCCGCACTATTTGTGCTAGGTGCGCACTTGCGATGCTATGCCGTACACTGAGTGCGTCTCACAGAATTGGGAGGTTTCGATGTTCGGGCTCGTGGTCCGGTTCGAGTTGAAAGACGAGGAGTCGGCCGCCGGCTTTGACGCCTTGGTCGCAGAGACGGCCCCGAAGATCCAATCTGAGGAACCGGGGACGCTCATCTACATCGTGCACACCGTGGCGGATTCTCCACTGTCGCGCGTGTTCTACGAGGTCTACCGTGACCGGCAAGCTTTCGAGGACCATGAATCGCAGCCGCACGTGAAGCGCTTCCTTGCCGAGCGAGAGCAGTACCTTGACACATATCGTGTCGAGTTTGTCGAGCCTACTTCGGGTAAGGGATTGATCGAAAGTGAGTGACGATGAGAAGGTCCTCGGGCGAAAGATCGCCACCGAGCGAAGGAAGCGCGGGCTTTCTCAGAAGGAACTCGGTGCGCTTCTTGACCGGTCGGAAACTTGGGTAAGCCAGGTAGAGCGAGGCGTCCGGAAGATTGACCGCATGTCGGTGTTGGAACGCATTGCCGACGTGCTTGAGGTGCCGTTGTCCGAGCTTGCGCCCACTGCTCCTGTGGTCGCCGCCGCTACGGACAAGCCTCGCGTAGTTAGCGACTTGGCACTTGTACTTACGTCAAGCAACGCCTTGCGGGCCGTTCTTACTCGTCCGCGTGAAGTGAATTCGGCAGATTTGGAGAGTGGTGCGGTCCTCGCGTGGGAGTACGCGCACGGCTCGTCCTACGAAAAACTTGGCGAAATGCTACTTGAGCTGATCCCTCAGCTTGAAACTGGCGCACGCGCGGCGGCTGGTGACGATAAGAAGAACCTTTTCGGTGCGCTCGCCAAGACCTACCACGCCGCTGCCGCAGTGCTTTCCAAAGTTGGGGAATTCGCCGCTGCGTGGGTAGCCGCTGATCGCGCGATTAACGCTGCTGAGCGTTCAGATGATCCGTTGCTGATGGCTGAGGGAGCGTTTCGACTCACCCTGGTCTTTCAGGGTGCTCGCTGGTTGGATCTCGCGCGGACAACGGCTGAGACGGCCGAGGAAACACTGTCTACACTGGACGGTTCGGCTGACCCTGCTGTCTATTCCTTGCGGGGTGCGCTGAATTTGCAGCTTGCGGTCATTGCCGCCCGGTCTGACGACGCGAACGAGGCATACGCTCGTCTAGAAAAGGCTGCGCGATTCGCGGATGAACTTGGCGCTGATCGGAATGATTATGACACTGAATTCGGACCGACCAACGTCAAGCTTCATGAGGTGGCGGTTGCGTTGGAGCTGGGCGACGCGGGTCGCGCGCTGCGGGTCGGTGAGGCTGTGAACGCGTCGAACCTGTCGGCGGAGCGGCAGGGCCGACTACTGATCGACCTCGCCAGGGCGCATGCGCAACGCCGCAACGTTGACGGCGTGGTGTCGGCGCTGCGCTCTGCAGACCGGATCGCACCGGAGCAGGTGCGTAACCACCCGCTCGTACGTGCGCTGATGGATGATCTTGGGCAGACGGCGGCGGCGGACGATCCAGAGTTCGCCGACCTCGCGGCGCAGCTCTACGCTAGGCCATCAGGGTGAACGTACTTCGAGTGCTAGACCCGCACTAAAAGTGCGGCTAGACTCCTCCGTGACAGCAAACGGCCCGGACGGGCGGCATCCCATCCGGGCCGGAGGTTGGACTTAGCGGGCGGCATCCCGCGCAGTCCGCGCGCAAGCTTTGCGGTCCATGCGCTCGTTGAGCGTATCGCGTGCGACGCTGCGTAGCCAAGCCTGCCGCTGAGTCCTCGGCTCGCGGAGGTTTGACCGTGACTGCGGTCCTTTCGGTTCCTGTTCAGGACGAGCGTCCCGACACCGATGACCTGACCTGGTTTCGGTTCGGGGACATCAACCCCATGACCGGCGCGCCCTACGTGGCGTCCCGGTTCGCCGAGCTGCCGGCGTACGCGGCCAACGTGGTGCGCGGCACCCGGCTCAGCCCGGAACAGTGGGACGCCCTGGTGGCTGCTGGTGGGGCGTCGGCGGTGCCGGGCATCGGCGGGTGGCACGCGCTGGCCGGCTGGCGTGCGGAGGTCAACTCCCGCGACTACGACAACCCGCCGGCCGATGTGTGCGGCGACTGCTTCGGCACCTGCGTCACCGCCGACATCGACGGCTCGATCACCGGCACGGTCGGTGAGCCGTTCCTGTGCTTCTGCGCTCAGGGCGCGCTGGCGCAGGTGGGGCGGTGATCCCGGTGACTGCAACGTTGTCTGTGGTGATCGTTCCGGAGTCGTTCCGGTTCTCCGAGGTCAACCCGTTGACCGGGGTTGCCTATGCGCAGTCCCGGTTTCGGGACCTGCCCGGCTACGCCGCCGACGTAGTCGAAGACCGATTGGACCTGTGCGCGGGGGAGTGGGACGTGCTGGTCGATGACGGGGAGGTCTACGACTTCGTCGGCCCGGATGAGTCCTTCACGGTCAGCCCGCACCGGTTGCCGGTGCGCAAGCCCTGCCAACAGTGCTCGGGCACGGGTCACCGGCCGTGGACCTGCACGCCGTGTGGTGGCTGCTGGGGGCAGGGCTCCTATCTGGTGGTGTCCGAATCGGACCTGCTCGTCACCCGGCGGGCGGTCGTGGACACGGTGGCGGTGGTCGCATGAGGCCGGCGGCGTTGGTGTCCCGGCTGGCCACCGAGGACGAACAGCTCGGGCACTTCCTGGCCAGCATGGGCCGCGACGGGCTCAAGCGGTGGCGGCGGCAGGTCGCCGCGACCGGCGGTTGTGCCAAGCCGATCCGGCTGGCCGGCTCGTGGTCGGCGCAGACCAGCACTGGGCACACGCTGGCGGAGTATCAGGGTGGGGTGTTCGTGGCCTGCAACAACCGGCGGTTGACCGTCTGCCCCTCATGCGCGCAGGTCTACGCCTCGGACACCTTCCACCTCGTCCGGTCGGGTTTGACCGGGGGCAAGGGCGTGCCGGAGTCGGTGGCTGGGCACGTGCGGGCGTTCGCCACGCTGACCGCGCCGTCGTTCGGCCCGGTGCACACCCAACCGGCCACCCGGACGGGCAGGCCGCGGCCGTGCGCGTGCGGGCGGGTGCACTCCGACTACGACGCGGCGCTCGGTCAGCCGATCGATCCGGCGGGCTACGACTACGTGGGCGCGGTGCTGTGGCAGGCGCACTCCACCGAGTTGTGGCGGCGGTTCACGATCACCCTGGCCCGACAGCTCGCCGGCGCGCTGGGCGTCTCGGCTACCAAGCTGGGCGGGTTCCTGCGGGTGTCGTATGCCAAGGTGGCGGAGTACCAGCGGCGCGGCCTGGTCCACTTCCACGCGGTGATCCGGGTCGACGGACCCGCCGGCCCGGACGGCCCACCCCCACCGGACGGGGTCACGGTCGAGCTGCTGTGCCGGCTGATCCGCTCCGCCGCCGGGGCCGTGGCGGTGGTCACGCCGGAGTCGGACGCGGTCGGGGTGCGGACCCTGCGGTGGGGCCGGCAGGTGGACGCCGAGCCGATCACCGCCGGCTCCCCGGGTGACCCGGCAGGGTTGGCGCGGGTGGCCGGCTACATCGCCAAGTACGCCACCAAGGGCACCGGGGCCATCTCCGGGGTGGACCGCCGCATCCGCCACGAAGCCCAGATCGCCAACCTCGAGGTGTCCGAGCACCACCGGGCGATGATCGCCACCGCGTGGCGGCTGGGCGGGCTGGCCGAGTTCGCCGGGCTGAACCTGCGACGGTGGGCGCACATGCTCGGCTTCCGGGGCCACTTTCTGACCAAGTCCCGTCGCTACTCGGTCACCTTCACCACGCTCCGAGCGGCGCGGGCCGAGCACCGCCAGGCCCAAGCGCTGCAGCGCCTCGGGATCGCCGATCACGAGGACCTGGTGGTGGTCAACGACTGGCGCATGGTTGGCGTCGGCTACCGCAGCCAGGCGGAACGGGAGCTGGCCGAGGCGGTGTCGGCGCGGCTGCGGCCTCGGCCGCTGGGGGAGGTCGGCGCTGATGGGTGAGCTGATCCCGTTCCCGCGTGAGCCCTTCGACCACGGCCCGTCCGATGAGGACGCCTACCGGGGTCCGGTGCCCGACATCGACCCGGCCGCGACACTCTACACCCTGCGGGAGGTGGCCTACCTGCTCGACCTGACCTGCGAGGTCACCGCCGGCTACCTCGCCGACGGCACCATCCGCGGCGGCCTGCTCGTCGGCGGGCACTGGCTGGTCTGGCGTGGCCAGCTCGAAGCCTGGCTGGACGGGCTGCCACCGGAGGGGGGTGCGTGATGGCGGCTGTCCTCGCTGGTGAGCACTACTCGGTGGAAGAGGCGGCGGCCTACCTCAACACCTCGGTGCGCTTCGTCCGCCGGCTGGTCGCCGAGCGGCGCATCACCTTCTACAAGCTCGGCCGGTACGTGCGGATCAAGCGCGCGGACCTGGAGGCGTTCGTCCAGGCCGGCAAGGTCGAGGCCGTCACCGTCCGTTGGCAGGCCGGCCGGGTGGTGGACTGATGGCCAAGAATCGTCGCCGCTTCGGCTACATCCGCCGACTTCCGTCGGGTCGGTACCAGGCGTCGTTCATCGGCCCGGACGGGAAGCGGCAAACGGCACCGCACACGTTCAGGACGCGGACGGATGCTGATCGTTGGTTGGTGCAGGTTGAGGCGGACATCTCGCGCGGCGTGTGGCTCAACGAACAGCTTGGCCTGCAACTGTTCGGCGAGTACGCGCGGGCGTACCTGCAGGACAACCCGAAGGTTGGTCGGCGCTGGGAAGAGACCTGCCTGCGCAACCTCCGGCTGCACCTGGCGCCGCTGGTTGACAAGCCACTCGTCGCCATCACGCCGGCCGTGGTTCGCCAGTGGCACAGTGAGGCACTGCGCGGGGAGGGTGGTCGCCGGTCCATCGCTCAGTCGTACTCGTTCCTCCGGGCGGTGATGAATCAGGCGGTGCGGGACGGGGCGATCACCCGTAACCCGTGCCAGATCCCAGGCGCTACTGCGGACAAGGCGAAGGAACGGCAGGTGGCGACGCCTGCCCAGGTGGCGGAGCTGGTGGGCGCGATCACTCCGCGCTACCGGGCGGCGGTGTTGCTGGCCGCCTGGTGCGGGCTGCGGCGGGGCGAGGTGTGCGCGTTGCACCGCGATGACATCGACCTCAAGGCCCGGACTGTCACAGTCCGGAAGAACCGGGTTGAGCTGTTGGAACAACCGGTAGCTTTCGACGGTGACCCGAAGTCTGAGGCGGGCCGACGGACGGTGAGCATCCCGCCGCACGTGCTTCCGGTGCTCGCTGAGCACATGCGCGAGTGGGCTGGCACAGATCGGGTCTTCGTTGGCCGCGATGGTCGTCCGATGCGAGGGGATGCCATCCGTCAGGCGTTCACCCGCGCTCGGGACAGGGTGGGCATGAAGGGCTTCACCTTCCATGACCTGCGGCACACCGGGCAGACCTTGGCGGCGGCGACCGGTGCGACGCTGAAGGACCTGATGTTGCGCCTCGGGCACAGCTCGCCGGCGGCGGCCAACCGGTACCTGCACGCCGTGGCCGGTCGTGACCGGGAGGTCGCGGCGGCACTGTCCAACCTGGCGCAGCACGGGAACGCGGCCAAGCTGCCGCGAACGATCGTGGTCAAGGGCTAGTCGCACGGGGAACGCACGTGGTGTCCTCACACCCCATGTGTCCTGCGGAAACGCGCGGGCCTGAAAAGCGGAAGGTCGGCGGTTCGACCCCGCCCCTGGCCACCCTCAGCCCGCTGGCTTTTTCCCAGGTCAGCGGGCTTTTGTGTGATCTTGCCGGGGTGGGGCGATGCTCCGGTGTAGACCGCTGTTGACTATGGTTGACCGTTGCTGGTGGCACGCGGAGTGCACGGCCGTGATCGCTGGAGGCTCGGTGTCAGAGTCCGGCCAACGACTCACGCGGCATACCGTCGTCGGTGGCTGAGCCCGCTGGAATGCGTCGCCCGCTGACCCGCTCGATCTGGATGCGCACCACGCAGTGACGTCCATCTGGGGCCCACGACCGCAACGCCATGCCTTTCGGGCCGCAGATCTCGGCCACGTCGGGAATGTGGCTGGCCTGGCCGATCACCACGACGGTCCACCCGTGTCGGTCGCGCTGGATGTTGTCGGCCTCGACCGCCACGGTCGTCTCTGGCGCCTCTGCCGCAACCGGCCTCGAGGACACGAGCCGGAGGCGCAGGCAGCAGTGGCCTGAGGTGGGAAAGGCTATGGGGCACGGCAACGGTGGTCAGATCCACTCGGGCAACTCTGGATCGGGCCTGCGGGATGAGCGGCGAGTTTTCCGAGCTCGGCTCAATCAATCGTGTCAGACCGTGGATGGACGTTCGGCCCTGTCTTCGGCCGTCGTATGCCTCTGCTGGCCACCCAGCCCGAGGTTCAATATCGCGCCATAGCGGCCGTGTTCGCACCAGGAACGGTTTTGCGGCCGTACCGATGGTGCGAGGTGTCCGCTTCGGAACGCCGAAGGGAGGGCGTCACCATGAACACGCCGGGGAGAACGGCCGATACGGCTCAGCAACGCGCGATGGAGGCTCGACTCGAGGCCGCGCGGCGGTTGGTGGGGTGGGGCTGGCCCTCACCCGGCTGGACCGTCGCCTACGGGGTCCTGACTGTCGCCGCCGGTGCGGTCGTGCTGGCCTGGCCGGGGCCGGCCCTGGTGCTGCTGGCGATCGTGTTGGGCGCCCAACTGCTCGTCGCGGGCGTGTTCTGGCTCGTGTCCGCCTTCTCCGTCCGTGACCCGGGTATCGGCGCCCTGGCCGCCGTGACCGGCGTGCTGGGCATCCTTGTCGGGCTGTTGATTGTGGACCGCCCGGGACAGACGATCGCCGCGCTGGTCCTGCTGTTGGGCCTGTACTGGACGGTCGCCGGGCTGGTGCAGATCGTGCACGGCGTCCGCGGGGATGTGCCCGCCCGAGGCTGGACCATCGCCGCGGGCGTGGTGGGCGCCGCGGCCGGAATCCTCATCCTCGTCTACCCGGCGCCCAGCGCACTCGTGCTGACCCTGATGTTCGGCATCCTGCTCGTCCTCCACGGCGCGCTGCTGGTCGCCGAGGGCATCCATCGCGGGCAGCGCCGACGCATGACGGTGCCGGCACCGCGGTGATCCGGAGAGCGATGGACCGGCAGGCCGCCTGCCCGGAGTCCGTATGCTCCTGCGGGGCTGCGGCGGCCGCGTGCCGGGTGTCATGCAGTACTCGTAACGTCCTGTTTCCCGGTGGCGAGGACCGAGCATGGACGAGAGTACCGATCGGCGCGAATCATCGGATGCGCAACGAAACCGGCAGTACAAGCAACTGCTGTTCTTCGGGCTGGGTGCTTTGATCGTGTTGGTCGTGGGTGGGCTCGTGGGATGGGTGGCTGCGCCGGCATTCGACACCACGACAGCCTGTGGGTTCGACCTTCGGTTCCGTCGCGCCGATGACGTTGACGTCCGCGACATCTCATCGCACGGTCAGCCCGGCCCCAGGCGATGTTGTCGAGCAGTACTTGATCGATCGCTACGAGCAGGGCTTTCAAGACGGTTATGAGAGGGGCCTGGAAGAGGGTCGCAAGCAGGCGGAAGGGGAGACGCCAGCCAAGGGTCCTTGCGAGGCACAAAGGTTTTGCTGCGGGAGCGCCCTGCGAGTGGTACAAGCACGTCCTGTCACCCCCGTCGATCTTTTTGCCGCAGTAGGCCCCCGGATTCGGCCCGCCGTCCTCCTGCAGCCGTGCTGGCTGCAGACGGCCCCCGCCTGGTGCGCCTGGGCCGGCCGTACGGTGCGGTGATCTACTGCGGCCCGCCGAGGTGTGCCCGGGCCGGCCGGCATGCCATGCGAGGTGTGCCTGGCACCCACCGGGGCCGGAGCCGAGGTCCAACGAACTGCCCGCCGACGGGTGCACCGTGTAACGACTGCTCGGTTGTCCGCGATCCGTTGTTGGTCCGAATCCACCGACAGGAGCACAACGACGTGACTGAACAGGGCATCCAACAGCCGCCATCGCAGGAGCCGCCTGTGGGGGTCCCACCGCTACTGACGGAACTTCGCAGATGGCTGTTGTTCCTCGGCGGCACTGCCGTGGGTGCTGCGCTCGTCGGTGCTGTCTGGAGCATCACGGCGGCGGCCGCGGCGTCGCCGGGGACCTTCACGCTGCACGGCACGATGACGCTTATGAAGGCGGTCGGGGCACCGAGTGTCGGATGTTTGGACACCGGCGGCTACAGCGACATCAACGAAGGTGCCTCGGTCACCGTGTACGACGCCAGCGGCAAGGTCGCGGCAGTCGGCCGCCTGGGTAAAGGCATCTACGCGAGCTTTGTTTGCACGTTCCCGATCGACGTCGCCAACGTCCCGGATGGCCAGCAGTTCTACCAGGTCGAGGTCACGCATCGTGGGAAGGTCAGTGTCACGGCGGACCAGGCCAAGGCCGGCAAGGTGTCGCTGTCGTTGGGCTCTGGGTGAGTCCGAGCGGCCCGGTAGGTCACACCACAACAAATGAAAAGAGTCGACCATGCGAGCAAAAGCAATCATCGGTGCCGTGCTGTTCTTAACGCTGGTGATCTATGGACTGGCGCACAGCGGTAACGCCGTGGACACGTCGAACAACACGCCGGCACCACTGCCGACGTACAGCTTCACCGTGCCGACCACCACGACCACCACGCTGCTACCGCTGCTGACGTTCAGCACGCCGGCACCGCTGCCGACTGACACGTACCAGCCGTCGCCCGGAACCTACGAGCCGGGACCAGCACCGCATGTGCCCTACGTGCCCCTACCGCACCACGAGGATCACTTCCACTGCGGCATCCACGGCTGTCACTTCCATTTCTGAGCGGTCAACCGTGCGATCCGGCTGGGTGACGAGGACGGGGACCTAGACAACAATGTGGGACCTGCCCATTGGGGCGAGACGGCTGTAACAGGGGCCGCGCCAATAGGAGCGTCGGCTGTTACAGCCCCCCGCCGCATTCAGGTGCCAGTTTCGGGTCTCGGTTTGGATCTTAACTTGCCACCCCCTACGTCTGTCCGGGCTTGTCCGCGTGCACCCGGCCTGGCATCGATTCGTCGCGTGATCAATTCGGACGGATGCGTGCGGGCGGAGGCGATAATGGCCCGTAGAGCTGAAAGTGCCGGTCAGCGTTTCGACGCTGCCCCTGGTCACACCTCATGAGAGCAGCGCAGACGGGGTCGGCGATCATTTGCTGGCCTGTTCGCTCCAGTCCCTGGCTCATTTGCTTGTTGTGAATGCCGTGGCGGCGGTGCTGGCTCAACGGGCCTCTGATGCCGGGCTGTGGTGGCAGGGCGGTAAGCCCATGAGGCCGGGCGATCGAAGTCTGGCAGGGCGCACCTCCATACCGGCATCGCGGAGCACAGCCCCCAACGAACACTGTTCGACGCAATCGCGACGTGTGCGCCCGGCGGATCAGCGGTCGGCGGAGACGTAGAGCACGATCGGCTGGCCCCGGGCGACGGTGCCCTGCGGGGTCTGGCCGATCACCGTGCCCGCCGGCGCGTTGGCCGGCACGGTCTGGAGTTGGGCGGGGAAGCCGGCCTGGGCCAGCGCCTGCCGTGCCTGCGCGGTGGGCCGCCCGACCACCGAGGGCACGATCGGGCCGTGCTCCTGCGCGCCCAGGTAGGCCGGGTCGGCCGCGGGCAGCGGCTGGTCGGGTTGGCCGGCGAGGATCTGGTTGAACGCGTCGAAGAAGGTGGGCGCGGCGATGGTGCCGCCGAACGCGCCCTCACAGCCGCTGCTGATCATTGGCGGGTTGGTGTTGCAGATCGTCCCCGGGTGGTCGCCGTCGGCGTAGACGGTGGACACCGCGGCGTAGCCATCGGTGATGGCGAGGAAGGCGACCGACTCGTTGTCCTGGGTGGTGCCGGTCTTCGCCGCGGTCGGCCGGGTCCAGCCGGCGGCCTGGGCGGCGGCCGCCGACGTGCCGCCCTGCTTCACGTCGTCCCCGAGGCCCTGCGCCAGCGAGTCGGCCAGGGTCGGGGCGACGACCTGCTCGCACGGCGGCTGGGGCACCGGTACGGGGTGGCCGGCCGGGTCGGTGACCGAGGCGATCGGGGTGGGCGGGCACCACCGGCCGTGGTCGGCCAGGGTAGCGGCGACGTTGGCCAGTTCCAGCGGGCTGAACGGCGCGAAGCCGAGGGTGAAGGCGATGTTGTTCAGGTTGTAGAGGCTCTGCGGCTGGGTGTAGGTCGCCGGGTTGGCCGCGCCGCGGGGTGCCGGGCCGGGGGGTTGGCCGTGCATGTTGTTCTGCATGGTCTGGCGCAGGCCGAGCCGGGCGGCCATGGCCAGCACGTCGGGCATGCCGGCCTGCAGTTCGAGGTTGGTGAAGGCTACGTTCGGAGAGGTGGCCAGCGCCTGGCGCAGGCTGATCGGGTCCGGGTAGCCGGGATAGTCGTTGTGGATCGGCGCGCAGTGGGTGTACTGGTTGCCGTTCGGCGGCATGAAGCACTGCGTGTACGGGTTGGGCATCGGCGTGTCGAGGCCGACCTTGCCCTGCTCCATCGCCGCGGCCGCGGTGAAGATCTTGAAGACCGAGCCCGCGCCGAATGGCACGCTGACATCGGCCGGCTGGTTGTAGCTGGTCTGCCCGGCGGACGGGTCGGTGCCGAAGTCGCGGTTGGACACCATGGCCAGCACCTGGTGACCAGCCGGTCCGGGCTTGGTGATGACGAACGGGTTGGCCACCCCGGGCTGGGTGGTGGGTACCCGCCGGTCGGCGGTGTCCTTGGCGATCTGGCTGATCCGCGGGTCCATGGTGGTGCGGATGGTCAGCCCGCCGGAAAAGATCTGGTCGTGGGTCAGGCCGGCGCGTTCCAGGTAGGTGACCGCGTACTCGCAGAAGAACCCGGCGTCCGGCGCGGCGCCGTAGCAACTGTCCGGCGGCCGGTTCGGCTGCGGCAGGCGGACCCCCAGCGGCTGCGCCTTGGCCTGTGCCGCCTGCGCGGGCGTGATCGAGCGGGTGGCCACCATGGTGTCGATCACCCGGTTCCGGCGTTGCAGCGCGTGCTGCGGGAAGCGGTACGGGTTGAAGTAGTTGGGGTTGTCCACGATGCCGGCGAGCAGCGCGGCCTGCTCGACGTTCAGCCGGTCCGGGGTGAGGCCGAAGTAGTAGCGCGCGCCGGCCCCGACGCCGTAGGTCTGGTTGCCGAACGAGACGACGTTCAGGTAGCCGGTGAGGATCTGCTCCTTGCTCTGCCGCCGGGCGACCGTCGCGGCCAGTTTGGCCTCGCGCAGCTTCCGGACCAGTGACGGGTCCTGGTCCTCCTGCTGGCCCAGCTTGTCGTTCCGGTCCACCACGTTGATCAGGTAGTTCTTCACGTACTGCTGGGTGAGCGTGGAACCACCCTGGCGGGCGCCGCCTCGAGCGTTGTTCAGCGCGGCGCGCAGGATGCCGCGCGGGTCCAGCGCCTGCTCGGTGAAGAAGCCGCGGTCCTCAATGGACACGATCGCGGCCTTCATCGGAGTGGAGATCTGCTGCCACGACGCCGGCACCCGGTACTGGTCGTACAGCGTGGCGATGGGCGCCCCGGTGGCGTCGGTCACCGTGGTCACCTGCGGCGGCGGCATGCGGGCCATCTCGCTGGACAATCCGCTCACCGAGGTGGTGATCCGGTCGGACAGCAGCCCCAGCCCGGCGGCCAACGGGAGCACCTGCCCCGCGAGCAGCACGCCAGCCAGCATGCACAGTCCTGTCAGGACACCCGTCCGCCACACCTGGATGACCCTCACGCCCCGCGCGCCCTCCGTTTTCCCGCGTTGTGTCCGGCCATTCCGGGCCGTCCCCTCACGGCGCGCGGTCCGGCCGGATCCGCTCTGCCACCGAATACCTTTCCCGTGCCGCGCGACGCGGGTGGAACCCCGCCCCGCACGGTACGCGCGCCGCAGCCGAGGTCTGCAGGAACCCCTACCCGCAACGGTGTTGCCCTGCCCTTACCGTCCACAGTGGCCGGGAGCGAGGTCGCCGGGTGACGTTTTTCACCACCAGCCCGGATTCGTCACCAACCGCACGAATCCACTCGAAATGCCCGTGCCGGAACGCCGGAATGGCTTGTCCAACCGGTCCTTACCGCTGCACCGGGGAGAAACCTGTCGCGGAAGCACCATGCCCGCCGTAGCGTCGGCGCATGGGGATGAACGTGTTGCACCGCTGGATCTGCGGTTCGGCCCGCTGGGCGCGCCGGGCACGGGAGCAACTGCTGCCGTGGGCGCTCGCCGGGGTCGAACTCGGCGACGACGTGCTCGAGGTCGGGCCGGGCTACGGGGCCACCACGGCGGTACTGGCCGAGCGGGTCGACCAGCTGACCGTGCTGGAGGTGGATCAGGCGCTCGCCGCGCGGCTGCGGGCGCGGCTACCCGGCACCGTGCGGGTGGCCGAGGGCGACGGCGCCGCCATGCCGCTGCCCGACGCCACGTTCACCGCGGTGCTGTGCTTCACCATGCTGCACCACATGCCCTCGCCGGCGCGGCAGGACGGGCTGTTCGCCGAGGCGCACCGGGTGCTGCGGCCCGGCGGCGTGCTGGCCGGCTCGGACAGTATCGCCACGCCGATGTTCCGGCTGCTGCACCTGGCCGACACAATGGTGCCGGTGGATCCGGCCGCGCTGCCGGATCGGCTGGCCGCCGCCGGCTTCACCGGTATCCGGGTGGACCAGGCCGCGGGACGGTCGTTCCGGTTCCGCGCCGAGAAGCCAGCCGGCTGAGCGAGGCCGGGGCGAGCACGGCGGTAAGTCGGTGCGCGCCTCGGCCGGCGCCTTGTCCGGGCGCAGTCCCCGCCACGAGGCCGCCCGCAGCCGGCCGTCCCGGGTGACGCCTCGGTAACTGATCTCGGCGACCAGCAGCGGCCGCACCCAGCGGACGTCCCTGGCGTGCTCCCGGGGCACCGTGCCGGCGAACGGGTCGGCGTCGGTCTCCAGCCCGGACAGCCGGGTGTAGAGGTCGGCCAGCACCCTGCGGGTGAAGCCGGTGCCGACGTGGCCGAGGTAGCGCAGCTCGCCCTCGCCGCCGTACGCACCGACGAGGAGGGACCCGATGGTGCCGCTGCGGTGACCCTCGCCGGGCTTCCACCCGCCGACCACCACGTCCATGGTGTGCGTCAGCGCCGTCTTGATCCAGGAGCGGGACCGGCGGCCGGGCTGGTAGCGCGAGTCCAGCCGCTTGGCCATCACGCCCTCCAGGCCGTGCTCGCGGGCCGCGGCGAGCACGGCCTCCCCGTCGCCTGGCCAGCCGGGCCACCATCGCGGCACCGCGACCGACCGTGACCGGCCTTCCAGCGGCAGCCCGGCCAGCCGGTCCCGCCGCGCCCGGTATGGCTCGGCCAGCAGCGAGTCGCCGTCGTGGTGCAGCAGGTCGAAGGCGAAGTACGCGACCGGCACCCGGTGCAGCAGCGCCGGCCCCGGCCGCTGCACGTGCATGCGGGACTGCAGCAGGCCGAAGTCCGGGCGGCCGGCCCGGTCCAGGCTGACGATCTCGCCGTCGAGCACCACCCGGTACCCGGCCAGCAGTTCGGCCAGGTCGATGAGCTCGGGGTAGCAGCGGGTGACGTCCAGGTCGTTGCGGGACATCAGGCGCAACTCGCCGTCCGCGACGTAGGCGATCGCCCGGACGCCGTCCCACTTGAACTCGTAGCCCCAGCCGGGCTCGGTGGGCACCTCACCCGGGATGGCCAGCATCGGTCGCACCAGCGCGGGCCACGCGGTGGCCAGCTCCTGCGCTCGTCGTGCGCTCACCCGTGTCTCCGCCCGGACGAGCCCCCTCCGCACCCCATGCTGGACCAGCGGGCGCGGTTCGTCACCCGGGACCGGTGAGGTCGACCAGGACGAGCGCCTGGTCGTCGTGCCGCTTCGGCCGCGGCCAGCGCCGGCCGTCCGGATCGGCGCGCTCCGCATCGCGCACCGCGTCCAGCACCGCTCGCGGGCCGTGCTCGCCGGCCAGCCGGAACACCTCGGACCAGCCGAACAGCTGGTAGTCGTCCACGCCGCAGGACACCCCGTCGCTGGCCACCAGCGCGGCGCGCACCTCGGCTCTCGGCCAGCTCCGCCGCACCCCCCGGTGCGCGGCCGCGGGGTCGGCCTCGGCCACCCAGAAGCCGCCGTCGGTGTTGCGCAACTCGCCGACCGCGCGCGCCGAGGCGCGCAACGCGGCGACGTGGTCGGCCCCGAAGCCGCCGCCGCGGGCCAGCCGGCCCCGGTAGCCGCCGCCGCGTCGGCGCAGCGTGGCCAGCCGGTCGTCGGTAAGCACGTCGACCCCGGACGCGGTGCGCACCACCACCGGGCTGTCCGCGAGCACCAGCCCGTCCACGACGTCGTCGTCCCAGCGCAGCAGGGCCACGGTGCTGGAGGGTGCGGCGCCGGGGACCAGGTGGTGCGCGCCGGCCACCGCGGCGATGGCCTCGGCCAGCGTCTCGGTGAGGTCCGCGCCGGGCCGCTCGGTCAGCCGGTCGGCCAGCTCCCGGCCCAGCTCGCCGGCATACCAGCCGCCGCCGCGCGCTTCGGGGCGCAGCGCGGTCGCCCCGTCCAGCACGATCACCGCGTGCGGCAGGACCACGACACGGTCCTCGGTGGGCCGGGGCCGGCCGGAGACATCCACGCCCGGCTGCTCGGCGACGGTCACGGTGGGCACGTCAGCGCAGCGTACGGGCGGGAAGGGAGGGGTGGGTATCCCCGGCCGGGTGTTGGGCGACGCACCACCCGCGGGCTGGGACACCCGCGGTGGCCGCCCAACACCCGGCGGCTGCCGCACTGCTCCGGCGCAGCCCCTCGATGGGCCGGAAGGTCGGTGCAGCGGGGAAGAGCCCCGGCGCCGTGGGGGCAACACGGCGCCGGGGCGAACCCCGACCTGACCGGGCGCGGTGGCCAGGTAGGGGAGCCATGGGCGATGGGGGACGGTGCTCGGCCCGCCGGGGCGACCGGGGCGCCTGCCGGGGCGGCGCGCCAGCACGGTCACGGCCGGGCAAGGCCGCGGTGCTCGTTTTGCGACGTCGGCGGTCGCGTGGCCGGGTCAGTCGGGTGAGCTGCTGGGCAGCCCGGCGTCGTGGCCGGGGGCCGGGAGGTCGCCCGCGCGAATCAGCAGGGCGGTGGTGGTGGCGGCCACGTGCGGCCGCGGGATCAGCACGGCGTGCCAGCCGCGCAGCCCACCGCTGTGGTCGTGACCGCCGATGGACGCGGAGGGGGCCACCGGTGCGGCGGGTGGCGCGGGCGCGGGCCCGGGCAGCGGCGCGGCCGGGTCCAGGCCGTCCTGCTGGGGCGCGGTCGCCGGCAGGGGCGGTGCGGGAGTCGGCCGGAGGAGTGGCCTCGCCAGGTCGGCCGGTGCGGCGGGTGCGGCGACGTCGGCCACCGGGGGCGGTGCGGCGGGTGGGGCGACGGCCGGTGCCGGGGCGGCGGGTACGGAGCCGGGCTGCCCGGTGCGCTCGCCGTGGTGGCCGGGCCGCGGCGTGGCCACGGGGCCGGAGTGCTGCGTGCTGACCGACACGTCGTAGCCGGCCACCCCGATCGTCGCGGCGGCCGCGCCGACGCCGATCGAGGCGCCGACCGGTCCACCGGAGACGGACAGGTCCGGTCCGGCCAGGTCGACGCCGAGACTCGGCAGCGGCGCGGCGGTGGGCGTGCCGGTGAGGCCGCCGGTGAGGCCGCCGCACCAGCCGGTGACGCCGTCGACGGCGTACACGGTGGCGGCCACCGGCGCCGTGCCCGAGGGGGACACGTCGAGCAGTGGCCCGCCGGTGGACGGGCCGAGCGTGCTGGCCGAGGCGATCGCCGAACCGGCGAACCAGCTGATCGCGGTGAGGCCGCCGACGAAGAGCAGCCGCAGCGCGAAGGAGCGCAGGCGCGCACGCACGCCCGGCTCCGTACTCGTGCTGCCCACGGCTACCACCACCGTTCGGTCACCGCCGACGCAACATGCCGTGATGTGCCATCAGGACGCCGGCGATGGGACATGTCTAGCATTCCCACGCCCATCCGCGCGCGCACTCGCCGTTAACCACCCGGAAAGGCGGACGGCCACTGCAATCCGTGCTCGCTTGTGCGTTGCGAATAGCCTTCCGGCCGAGTCGCCCGGCAATGCCACCACGCGGACAGTCCGTTGTAGACACTCAGGGTTTCGGGTCCTTCGTCCGAAGCGGATTCTATCCGGACCCAGGGTGAGCCTAACGCGGCTGGTGAGGCCACAACTGTCGCAGTCGGTGGCACATACTCACCCGTTCGGCCGCAGCCGTCCGGGCCGGCGATCCTCCGGCGAAGGCGAAACCATTTCGGCCGGGACCCGGCCGAGGCTGCAAATGAAACCCGATCGGCCGATTGTCTCCGGCCGTTCCCACGCCGATCTCATCCAAGGATCGCGTCCAGTTCGGCCAATCGGCGTAGCGCCTCGTCCAACACGTCGTCGCGCTTGCAGAACGCGAACCGCACCAGGTGCCGCCAACGCTCCGGGTTGTCGGTGAACACCTGGACCGGAACCGCCGCGACGCCGACGCGTTCCGGCAGTTGCCAGCACAGCTCCGCGCCGTCGGCGAAGCCGAGCGGGCGCACGTCGGCGCACACGAAGTAGGTGCCCGCCGAGGCGCGCACGTAGAAGCCGACCTCGGCCAGCCCCTTGCTCAGCCGGTCGCGCTTGCCCTGCAGGTCCTCCCGCAGGCCACCCACCCAGGGCAGTTCGTGCCGCAGCGCGTACGCCACGGCCGGCTGGAACGGGGCGCCGCCGACGTAGGTGAGGAACTGCTTGGCGGCCCGGGTGGCGGCGACCAGTTCGGCCGGCCCGCACGCCCAGCCGATCTTCCAGCCGGTCACGTTGAACGTCTTGCCGGCGCTGGAGATGGACAGCGTCCGCTCGGCCATGCCGGGCAGCGAGGCCAGCGGCACGTGCCGGCCGCCGTCGTAGATCAGGTGCTCGTACACCTCGTCGGTGATCGCCACCAGGTCGTGCTCCCGGCACACCGCGGCGATCTGGTCCAGTTCCTCGCGGGTGAACACGGTGCCGGTCGGGTTGTGCGGCGAGTTCACCAGGATCGCCCTGGTCCGCCGCCCGATCGCGGCCCGCAGCGCGGCCACGTCCAGGGCGAACCGGTCGCCGTCCTCGACCAGGCTGATCACCCGGCGGGTGGCCCCGGCCAGCGCCACCGCGGCCGCGTAGGAGTCGTAGTACGGCTCGATGAGCACCACCTCGTCGCCCGGCTCGACCAGGCCGAGCAGCGCCGAGGCGATCGCCTCGGTGGCGCCCACGGTGATGAGTACCTCGGTGTCCGGGTCGTACTCCGTCCCGTAGCGCGCCCGGTGCCCGGCCACGGCGTGGCGCAGTTCCGGGATACCCGGCCCGGGCGGGTACTGGTTGACGCCGTCCGCGATGGCCTTGCGGGCCACGTCGAGCATGCCGGCCGGGCCGTCGGTGTCCGGGAAGCCCTGGCCGAGGTTCACCGCCGAAGTGCGCACCGCCAGTGCGGACATCTCGGCGAAGATCGTCGACGTGAACGGGCGCAGTCGGCTGACGAGGGCTGGTTGCTGCACGACAGGCATGGTGCCCCATCGCCACCGGGCAGGGGCAAACCAGCTCGGTAAGCGGACGAGTGCTTCCGCGCGGTAACAATGGTCCCGTGGAGCACCTCACGGCCGCCGAGGCGACGAAGCGGCGCGGCCTGCGGCGGATGAAGCTGGTCGCGACAGCGTTCCTGGCCACGGCCACGGTCGTGTACCTGCTGGCGCGCTGGCAGGAGTCGGCCGGGGCGGGCGCATGGGCCGGCTACGTCCGGGCCGCCGCCGAGGCCGGCATGGTCGGCGCGCTGGCCGACTGGTTCGCGGTCACCGCGTTGTTCCGCCGGCCGCTCGGCCTGCCCATCCCGCACACCGCGATCATCCCCACCCGCAAGGACGTGCTCGGCGCCAGCCTGGGCGACTTCGTCGGCTCCAACTTCCTGTCCGAGGGCGTGGTGCGGGACAAGCTGCGCCGCGCGGAGATCGCCGGCCGGCTGGGCGCCTGGGTGGCGAAGCCGGCCAACGCCGAGCGGGTGACCTCCGAGCTGGCCACCGTGCTGCGCGGCGCGGTGGCCGTGCTGCGCGACGAGGACGTGCAGGCGGTCATCGAGCACGCGGTGCTCAAGCGGCTCATCGCGCAGCCGTGGGGTCCGCCGCTGGGCAAGCTGCTCGGCGAGGTGCTGGCCGACGGCGCGCACCACAAGCTGGTCGACCTGATCTGTGACCGGGCCTACGACTGGGTGCGGGACAACCACGCCACGGTGATGCGGGTGGTCACCGAGCGGTCCCCCGCCTGGTCGCCCCGGTTCGTCGACGAGTTGGTCGCGGACAAGGTCTACACCGAGGTGCTCGGCTTCGCCTGGGCGGTGAAGACCGACACGCAGCACCCGATGCGGCTGGCCGTGGACCGGTTTCTCGCCGAGTTCGCGCACGACCTGCAGTACGACCCGGCCACCATGGAGCGCGCCGAGCAGGTCAAGCACCGGCTGCTCGCCCACCACGAGGTGCAGAACGTGCTGGACTCGATCTGGAGCCGGGCCAAGCAGATGCTGCTGGACGCCGCCGAGGACCCGTCCAGCGAGCTGCGCAGGCGGGTGCGGGACGGGTTGATGTCCCTGGGCAGCCGGCTGGTCGCGGACGCGTCGATGCGCGCCAAGCTGGACGGCTGGTTGGAGGGTGCGGCCGCCTACGTGGTCGACACCTACCGCGCCGAGATCACCACCCTGATCACCGACACGGTAGAGCGCTGGGACGCCGAGGAGACCTCGCGCAAGATCGAGCTGCAGGTCGGCAGGGACCTGCAGTTCATCCGGATCAACGGCACGGTGGTCGGCGCGCTCGCCGGCCTGCTGATCTACACCTGCACCCAGCTGTTCTTCTAGGGCAGGACCAGCGGGCGGTCGGCGCCGCCGCGGGCGCGCTCCCGCCAGTTGCGGGCCTTCTCCCGGTTCCCGCACACCCGCATCGAGCACCAGGTTCGCGAGCGGTTGCGGGAGCGGTCGAAGAACGCCCACCCGCAGTCCTCCGCCGGGCAGATCTTCACCCGGTCCCACTGATCGAGCACGGCGATCCGGGCGGCCGCGGCCAGTACCGCGCCGACCGCGTCCGTCGCCGCCAGCACCGGGGCGCCGCCCCGGAGCTCGATCCGCACCGGGCTGCCCAGCCCCTCGCCGAGGCCGCGGCCGTTCGGATCACCCACCGCGGCCCGCAGCGCGTCGCGGACCATCCGTACCTGGTCGAGATCCGCCTCGGTGGTCAGTCCCCGCTCGGCCGCCCAGATCCGCCAGCCGACCGGGTCGACCAGCACGTCCGTGCCCGCGGCGGCGGACCCGGTGTTGAGGAAGGCGACCAGCAACTCCACATCTCGTTCGACGTTCCAGCCGGTTTCCTGCCCGGCGCCTGCGCCAGCAGCCAGACCAGTCACCACACCAATGTAGGGTGCCCGGGCATTCCCGTGTGGATAGCTAACCCCCACTTGGCCAGTCGGTAGTTACCGCGCGTTGGCCGAACCGTCACCCGGTGTGGGGACCGGTTCGGTCGTGGGGAACAGTGGCCCTGTGGAGTTCGACCGTGATCTGGACCACCACCGGCGCATCCTGCGCATGGCCGGCGACGCCCTCGGCATGGTGCGCCGGCAGGACCACGACGGCCTGCTCGCGGAACTGGCCGACTTCCTCGAGCACTCCTCGGACGGGCAGGCCGACCTGCGCACCCTCATCGGCGTGCTGGTGCAGGAGTGTGCGGCCATGGTGGGCACGTTCACCGGCCCGAGCGGTGTCCCTCGGCCGGCCGAGCCGGTGCGGGTGGAGGTGCTGGACCGGCAGTCCCGACCGGTGCCGATCGACACCCTGGAACCCCCGGTGCGCACCATGATCCGGATCATGCTCGCCGCGGGCTACGGTGACCCGATGGCCGCCGAAGAACAGCTCGACCTGGCCCTGCGCGAGGCCGGCGCGCGCGAGCTGATCCACCTGTTCTCCCTCGGCCTGACCTGGACCGTGCACCTGGCCCAGGAATGCGCCCGGCGTGGTCTGGCCGTCGTGGAGTGGGCCCGCCCCGCGCTCGACTAGCTCTGCTCGGCGGCCGGATGGATGTCCGTGGGGAATCCGGGTTCCGCGGACCGCGCGGGCTCGGCACCGCCGGGCGTGGGCCACTCCGCCAGCCGGTCCTGCATCCTCGCGTGCGCGAACTCGTACCGGGTGCCGGACTGCCGCAGTAGCCCGAGCCGGTGCGCGTCGGCCAGGAAGGCCATCAGCCGCCACGGCAGCCGGCCGCGCAGCGCCAGCCAGGCCCGCGCCACCACGAACCGCCACCAGCCATGCGACACCACGGACAGCACAAAGCCGGCGAGCAGCCCGGCGAGGAACCCGGACCACACCACGTGCGGGGTGGTGGACCCGAACAGCAGCGCGCACACCGCTCCGGCACCCACCCCGCACACCACGGAGGTCATCGCCACCACGGCGCGGTCCCTGGCGAACACCGCCAGCGGCGTCGCCGCCCTGGTCAGCTCGGTCGAGCTGCTCAGCGCGTAGCGGAGCGCGGTGGTCGCCGCCACACCGAGGCCGAAGACCAGCGCCGCGGTGGTGCCGAACATCGACCCGAACACCGCGCCGCCGACCGCGCCGGCCACCGCGCTGCCCAGCAGCAGGCTGCCGGCGATCCCGGGCCGCCGCGTCCTCGGCAGCCCGCGCCGGGGCGAGACGGTGGCCGCCAGCGCGCCCACGCCCACCACGCAGCTCGCCCCGCCCGCGGCCAGCGGCACCAACGACGGAGCCCGGGCGAGCAGCAGCACCAGGCTCGCTCCGGCCGCGCTGACCAGCGCCAGGCCGACCGCGGTGAGTAACGCCAGCCCGTACCGGGGCACCGCGCCGGTCAGTTCCCACCAGGCCAGCTCGCGGCGGCCGGTGCCGGCCAGGTGACCGGCGAGGAACCGCAGCCAGCGCAGCGCCCGGCCGGCCGGCCACCCCTCGGCGGTGACCGGCAGGTAGTCGACCGGTTCGCGGGGAAACGCCGCGGGCAGTGCCGCGTCCAGCAGGTGCCGCTCGATGGTCGCCGGGTCCGGGAAGCGGGCCCGGTCGAACAGCTCGGTTGGGTTGGTGCCCGCCGGACCGTAGGCCAGCTCGGCCAGCCGCACCGCCAGCGGCGTGCCGAGCGCACCGGTCAGCCGCTCGTCCCGGTAACCGTAGAGCTGCAGGAAGACCGGCTCCCACCGGGCGGCGGCCAGCGCCGGCATGCTGGCCCGCAGGTAGTCGACGACGTCCTGGGGGTCCAGGGGCGCCAGCTCCACCACGGTGGCCCCGTTCACCACCCCGGCCCGTGCCACGGCCCGGCGGAACTCCGTGCGCCCGCAGGTCAGCACCAGCGGGCGGGTGCGGGGCACGGCGCGGTTGATGCCCTCGACGGCCTTCGCCCACAGCCGGTCCGGCAGCTCGTCCAGGCCGTCCAGGATCGGCAGCACCCGGCGCTGCTCGACCAGCAGGTCGGCGGTGTAGCTGCCGTACAGCTCGGCGTTGGCCAGCGCGGGGTGCTCCTCGCGCAGCCGGCGGGCGAGCCAGGTGCGCAGATCCTCGGCCGCCGGGTCCCAGGAGGCCAGTGACAGCAGCACCGGCACCGGATCTCCGGGACGCCTGCGGTCCAGCAGCCCGAGCAGGAGCAGGAGGGCCACCGTGCTCTTGCCCGAGCCGGGTGCGCCGAGCAGCACCAGGCGCCGCCGGGGCAACCGCTCGAACTGGCCGACCACCTGGTCCAGCCGGCCGTGCGGGGCCGCGCCGGCGACCGCCTCGTCGGCGAGCGCCGGGTCCGCGGGCGCCCAGCGCAGTGGCAGTGGCTCCGGATCGGTCAGCCCGCGGGCGTCCCGCTCCGCCTGCCACTGCCGGCGCAGCGCGGTGGCCAGCGCGTCGGCCGCGGCGTCGAGTTGCTCGTCGCTGGCGAGCCCGCTGACCCGGGAGCGGCGCAGCCACGGGTCGGCCGCGGCGAGGACGAGCAGGAAGGCGACGGCCACGCCGGTCAGCCAGGTGGTGGTGGACACCCCGGGCGCGGTCCACACCACGCCGAGGACGGCGAGCGCCGCGGCGGCTCCGCAGGCCGCCACGACCACTCGCTGTCGTCTCGGGGACATGGCCGCATCATCGCGCAGCGGCGCCTGGGTACCCACGGTTCACGCTGCGTGTTGCGAACTTCGTGGGCCACCCCGCCACGGCGTGCTCCATCCAGGGGTGACCCGACTAACAGCCACACGTGCAAGCTGAGCGCTTGCAAGAGCTAGCGCCCGCGCGTACCGTCAACAGTGGTGAGAGGAGGTGGCCGGCCATGACGAACCTCGAGCCGGACGAGCAGTCGGCCCGCAACGGCAACCCGGTCGCCAACCTCAGCCGGGACATCGGCGAGTACATCCGCCAGCAGCGCAGCAACGCGAAGATCTCACTGCGTCAACTGGCCAAGCTGGCCGGCGTCTCCAACCCGTATCTGAGCCAGGTCGAGCGGGGGCTGCGCAAGCCGAGTGCGGAGATCTTGCAGCAGATCGCCAAGGGGCTGCGGATCTCGGCCGAGGCGCTGTACGTGCAGGCCGGGATTCTGGAGCAGCGCCAGGGCGGTCCGGTGGTCGACGCGGTGCTCGCCGACCCCGACCTCTCCGAGCGGCAGAAGCAGGTGCTGCTCGACGTCTACGAGTCGTTCCGGCGGGAGAACGCCGCCGAAGCATCCGTCACGAAGTCCACAGTGGAGGGGTCCGATGTGGATGGAGCGGGACCGGAAACGCGGACCCCACCGAAGGAGTGATTCTCCATGGCAACTACCGCCAAATCGGAGCGCAAGCCCGGCGACGTCGTCACCGTCGCCCTGGAGCGGGCGCGCATCCCGCTGCTCGCCCTGGTCGGCGCCAGTGACATCGCGGCGAAGTCCGTTGTGGACACGGTGCAGAAGGTGCGCAAGCAAGTGAACGAGCGCGCCGAGGCCGCCCGGTCCACCGTGGACGATCTGCCCGGCGAGCTGAGCGGGCTGCGCAGCAGGTTCGGCCCGACCGAGCTGCGCAAGGTGGTCGACTCCTACACCGCGTCGGCGCTGCAGTACTACCAGCACCTGGCCCAGCACGGTGAGGAGACCATCGACCGGCTGCGCTCCCAGCCGCAGGTCAAGCGGGCTCTGGAGCAGGCCGAGGCGGCCGCTGGCGAGGCCCGCGAGCTGGCCGACGACGTGCTCGGCCGGGTGACCCGACGGACCAGGGCGGCCGGCGAGAAGACCGCCAAGGCCACCGAGCGGGCCAGCGACAAGGCGGCGGAGAAGGTCTCCGAGGCTGGCCGCGAGGCCGCGTCGACGACCCGTACCACCGCGGCGAAGGCGGCCTCCACCGCCTCCTCGGCCCGCAAATCGACCAGCGGGACCACCAGCACCACCCGCAAGTCGACCACCAAGTAACACCGCAGGTCACGGGCGCTCCCAACCCCAGGGGGCGCCCGTGCCGGCTGTCCGGGTGTCCCCCTTTCGCGCATTCACACGTACTCTGGGGTCGTGCCGCCGATCGACGTTTGGGTCATGGAGATCATCCACTGGGCTTCGGTGCCGGTGGGTGTCTTCGCGTTCGTGCACGCCCTGCTGCAGCGCGCCGACGCGTTCACCGCGGCGGAACGGATGACCAAGCCGGCCTGGCTGGGCATCACCGGCGGCGGCACCGCCGCGCTCGCCCTGTTCCCCCCGGGCGGCTTCGGGTTCATGTTCTGGATCGCCGGCCTGGTCGCGGTGCTGGTCTACATCGTGGACGTACGGCCCAAGCTGATCGAGGTGCAGCGCGGCCAGCGGTGGTGACCTCCCGCTCCGGCGAGTTGCCCAGCGGCCTGCGCTGGCGCGGGTACGGCTCCGGCGACCCGGTGACCCTCGTCGCCCACGGGCTCGGCGCCACCCCCGGCGAGGCCCGCATCCCCGCCTCCGGCCTGCCCGGCACCCGCGTGGTGATCACCCTGCCCGGCCACGGCGAAGCGCCGGACGCCCCGCCCGGCTACTGGCGTTATCCGACCGTGGCCGCCGACCTGCTTCGGGTGGCCGAGGCGACCGGCGCCACCCGCGCGGTCGGCGTCTCCCTCGGCGCCGGCGCGCTGATCAGGCTGGCCGCCGAGCACGTGGACGCGTTCGACCGCCTCGCCCTGCTGCTGCCCGCCGCGCTGGACCGGCGCTCGGTCACGGCCACCGACACCTGTCGCCGGCTGGCCGACGCGGCGCACGCCGGGCGGCTCGACCGGCTGAGCGACCTGGTCGCCTCGGACATCCCGGCCGGCGTCGACGTCGGCGACTACGTGCGCCAGCGGGCCGGCACGCTGCTGCGGCTCGGTGACGCCCTGCGCGAACTGCCCACCCAGGCTCCGCTCGACGACCCGGCCGCGCTGGCCGCGGTGCCCGCCCCCGTGCTGGTGCTCGGCGGCACCGGCGACCCGCTGCACCCGGAGTCGGCGGCCAAGGCCACCGCCGCCGCGTTCCCCCACGGCCGGCTGGAACTGCTCGACTCCGCCGCGCCGCTGCTCACCCACCGCGCCCGGGTCCGCGAACTGCTGGTCGGCTTCCTGCGCCGAACGGCGTGACCGGCGTGCCCCGGCATGGCAGGCTGAGCCGGTGACCCCGGAGGACCTGGTCCGGCTGCGCGGTGCCCGCGACCTGATCGACCGCGACTACGCGCGGCCGCTGGACGTGCCCACGCTGGCGCGCTCCGCGTACATGTCGGCGGGCCACTTCTCGCGCAGCTTCCGCGCCGCCTTCGGGGAGACGCCCTACAGCTACCTGATGACCCGGCGGATCGAACGGGCCAAGGCGCTGCTCCGCCGGGGCGACCTGACGGTGACCGAGGTCTGCTTCGCGGTCGGCTGTACCTCGCTGGGCTCGTTCAGCACGCGGTTCCGCGAACTGGTCGGCGAGAGCCCGAGCGCCTACCGGGCACGCTCGCACGACCACGGTGCGGCCATCCCGGCCTGCTTCGCCAAGATCCTGACCCGGCCGGTCAGGATCCAAGAAGCCAAAGCCGGGCCGGAACCCCTAGCGTGACCTGCATGGACATCAAGGTTTCGCACTGCTTCATCGCCGTCGACGACCACGACAAGGCGCTCGCCTTCTACCGTGACGTGCTCGGCCTCGAGGTCCGCAACGACGTCTCGTTCGAGGGCATGCGCTGGGTGAGCGTGGTCTCACCGTCCCAGCCAGACGTGGAGATCGTCCTGGAACCGGCGTGCGCGGACCCGAACGCCTCACCGGCCGACCGGCAGGCGCTCACCGAACTGCTGGCCAAGGGCCTGCTACGCGCCGTGATCTTCACCACCGACGACTGCGACGCCACGTTCGAACGTATCCGGGCCTCCGGCGCCGAAGTGCTGCAGGAACCGATCGACCAGCCGTACGGCGTCCGCGACTGCGCCTTCCGCGACCCCGCCGGCAACATGCTCCGCTTCAACCAGGCCCGGAAATAGGCGCGGCCGGTCCGCCGGTCTCCGGGCCGTTGTCCCCGGCGACCAGCGGCCGAGCGCGCGTCTAGCCTGGGCCCATGACCGAGTGGACCATCGCTGGCACCCTGCGGGTCGCGCCGGCCACCGAGCGGCCGGACCTGCTCGCCGAGCCGGTGGCCGCCGCGCTGCGTGCCCTGCCCGCGGACGCTGCCGCCCGCCTCGGCGTAGTGGAGATCGACCCGGACCTGGCCGACACCGCCGCGTTCTGCGCCGAGTACGGCTCCCCGCTGGAGGCGTCCGCGAACTGCGTCGTGGTCAGCGGCAGGCGCGCCGGCGAGCAGCGCTACGCCGCCTGCCTGGTGCTGGCCACCACCCGCGCGGACGTGAACAACGTCGTGCGCCGCCGCCTGGACGTGCGCAAGGCGTCCTTCGCGCCGATGGACGACGCGGTCAGCCAGACCCGCATGGAGTACGGCGGCATCACCCCGCTCGGCCTGCCCGACGGCTGGCCGCTGCTGATCGACCCCGCCGTCGCTGCCGCCGGAGAACTCGTCATCGGCAGCGGCCTGCGCCGCAGCAAGATCCTCATCCCCGGTGACGTCCTCACCAAACTCCCCGATGCCGAGGTCCTCCCCGACCTCGCCCGCCCCGTCACCTGACGCACCGTTCGAGGGTCGTCGCCTTTCCCGAGATCACCCAGGGCCCCTCCCCGCGCACTCGTTCGGATGCGAGCCGACGGACGGCAACCGCAAGGCACACGCAACCTGGGACCGGCCATCGACGTGCCCGTTGTGGGTGTGGCCCGAGGGTGACGACGGTGGTCTCTTCCGGCCCGGGCCCATATACCCAGAACAACCGCCATGCGCCCGGGGTGCGGTTCTCGATGTAGGACTCCTACACGTCCTCGCCGCGTGGGCCAACCATCGCGGAAGCGAGCTGAACCTGACGGTGGTGGACCGATCTGGCGGCGCGGATCAGAACACGACGGTGCGGTTGCCGTGCACGAGGACGCGGTCCTCCAGGTGCCAGCGCAGCCCGCGGGCGAGGACGACCTTCTCGATGTCGCGGCCCTTGCGCACCATGTCCGGCACCGAGTCGGAGTGGTCCACCCGGATCACGTCCTGCTCGATGATCGGGCCGGCGTCCAGCTCGGCGGTGACGTAGTGGCAGGTGGCGCCGATCAGCTTCACCCCGCGCGTGTACGCCTGGTGGTACGGCCGCGCGCCGACGAAGGAGGGCAGGAAGCTGTGGTGGATGTTCAGCGCCCGACCCGCCCAGACCTCGCACAGCTCGGCCGGCAGGATCTGCATGAACCGGGCCAGCACGATGGCGTGCGGATCGTGCTCGTCGACCATCTTGCGAAGCTCGGTGAACGCGGCGGCCTTGCCCTCCGAGTCCTTCGGAAACGGCACGTGGTGGAACGGGATGCCGTGCGCCCGCGTGATCGGCGCCAGGTCGAGGTGGTTGCCGATCACCGCGCGCACGTCCACGTCCAGCTCGCCGGAGGCGACCCGGCCGAGCAGGTCGTAGAGGCAGTGCGCCTCCCTGGACACCAGGATCACCACCCGGCGGCGCTCCGCCGTGTCGATGATCCTGGCCTGGCCGTCCAGTTCCCGCTGCACGTGGGCGAACCGCCGGCGCAGCTCGCCCACGTCGAACGGCAGCGAGTCGGCGCGCACCTCCTGGCGGGTGAAGAACCAGTTGGTGTCCGGGTCGGTGTGGTAGGCGGCCTCCACGATCCACCCCCCGGCCTCGGCCAGGAACGAGGCGATCCTGGCCACGATGCCGGTGCGGTCCGGGCAGCCGAAGGTGATCACGTAGCGGCGTTCGGGCAGTGACACGGCTGACCAGTCTTCCAGGTCGACCAGACTCCGCGCAGGTCAGTCGGGTTGTCCGGGGCGCGACGGCCGCAGCGGGACGCGTCGCCGACCAGCGTCCGGGCCGGGACGCCACGGGATCAGGGCGCGGCGATGGCGTCCAGCAGCTCCTTCCGGCCGGTGACGATCGCGCTGCTCGGCCGCCCCCACAGTGCCCGGTAGACGGCGTCCGCTGTGCCGGCGATGGTGGCGTCCTCCTGGGTGCCGGAGCCCACCGCCGGGCCGACCTCGATCGGCTGACCTGGGCGCAGCACCACGTGCCAGGCCCGGCCGGCGTCCGCGGCGTGGATGAGCAGCCGGCCGTCGTGCTGGGACCAGCCGCGCCGCTCGCCCATGACCCGCTGCATGACGAGGAACTCGTCGATCCCGTCCGCGGCGAACTCGGGCGTGAACACGAGCGTGGGCACCGCGGACGGCGCAGCGCTGCCGGCCAGCGCGTGCTCGGCGTCCAACCGGTGGATCGCGGTCTCGTGCGCCTGCCGGCGCGCCCAGAACCCGGCCACCCGCGGCACGGTCGTGGCGAACACCCAGGCCGGGGCGTCCGGGTCGGTGGCGTCCAGCAGGTCGGTCAGCTCGCGCTCCCGGTCAGCCCACCAGGCGAGCAACTCGTCCCAATCCTCTGGCCCTGGGGCAGGGGACGGGCGCTCGGCGTCCGGCGCGGTGCGCACCCCGGCCGCCGCCAGCACGTGGACCCTGGCGATGTGCGCGACCAGGTCCTTCACCGTCCACTCCGGACAGGTGGGCACCCGGGCATCCGGGCCGACCTTCACAGCCGCGGCGCGTAGCGCCTCGGACTGGACACGGATCTGCTCGACGAATACTGCGTACTCCACGCTCGCGCACGCTAGCCCTTCCGGACGTCCGGCCGCATCTACCACCCGACCGTCACGGGGCGACGGCGGACCAGGCGACGGTGAGTTCGCCGAGGCGCCAGCGGCGCCAGCGGTCGCACACTGGCCAGCCGCGGCCGGCGAACAGCCGCACCGCCTCCGCCCAGCGCGCCCGCGGACCGAACGGGGCGAACGGGGCGGCCTTCGCCCAGCAGGCGTCCAGGTCGGCCAGCAGGTCGTGCACCCGCTCGCCGGGCACGTTGCGGTGGATCAGCGCCTTGGGCAGCCGCTCGGCGAGGTCGGACGGCCGGTCCAGGTCGGACGGCCGGCAGGCCAGGGTGAAGGTGAGCGGGCCGGCCGCGGACAGGGTGACCCAGCAGCACCGCCGGCCGATCTCGTCGCAGGTGCCCTCGACCAGCAGCCCGCCGGGCGCCAGCCGGTCCACCATCGTCGTCCACGACCGCGCCGCGTCCGCCTCGGTGTACTGGCGCAGCACGTTGAACGCGCGCAGCAGCGCCGGGCGTGCGCCGGCCAGTTCGAACCCGCCGCGGCGGAAGGCCAGGCGCGGCGGGTCCGCGTGCGGTTCGGCCGCGGCCACCCGCTCCGGATCCAGTTCCAGCCCGAGCACCCGCACGTCCCGGCGCGCCCCGCGCAGCCGGTCGGCGAGTTCCACCGTGGTCACCGGGGAGGCGCCGTAGCCGAGGTCGACCACCAGCGGATCGTCCGCGCCGGCCAGCGCGGCGACCACCCACGGCGTGCCGACCAGCCAGCGGTCCACCCGCCGTAACCGGTTCGGGTTGGTGGTGCCCCGGGTGGGCAGGCCCAGCGCGCGGGCCCGCCCCGCGGCGAGTCGCGGCGCACCCCGAGCCATCAGCCGGCGTGCTCGGCGATCCACTCCAGGGCGAAGTCGGCCTCCCTGGCCAGCAACTTCCGCACCTGCTCCGCGACGATGTCCTCGATCTTGCCGCCGACCAGCGGGATGCTCACCTTGACCTCGCCGTCCACGGACAGTTCGCTGCCGCCCGCCGGCAGGTTCTGCACCGCGGTGGCGCCGGCGATCTCACCGGGCAACCCGCTGGTGTCCAGGCGGACCGTGCCCGAGTACCGGCCGGGCCCGTCCCCGTGCCAGGTCTCGATCCGCTCCAGCTTCAGGCCGCTGCCGAGAAACGGCCGCACCGCCGCGGGCACCTCTTCCGGCGGGATGCCGTGCCGCAGCCGGACGGTCACCGCGCCGTCGTCGACCCGGTGCTCGACCAGTTCGGCGCCGGGGCCGCCGAGCGCGGCCAGCCGGTCGCGCAGGAACGCCGGATCGACCAGGGCGGCGTGCACCCGGTCGGCGTCCCATGGGGTGCTGGTGCGGTGCTCGATACGGCGTGCCACACCGGGCAGGCTACCGTGAGCGACCGTGTCCACCCCGCTGTCCAGCGCCGAGGTGCGGGCGTCCGTCCCGCTCGCCGGGTTCACCACCCTCCGCCTCGGCGGTCCCGCCGCCCGGCTGGCCTCCGTCACCACGGCCGGCGACCTGGTCGACGCGGTCCGCGGCGCGGACGCGGCCGGCGAGTCGCTGCTCGTCCTCGGCGGCGGCTCCAACCTGGTGATCGCGGACGAGGGCTTCGCGGGCACGGTGGTGCGGATCGCCACCGCCGGCCGCCGGTTCGACCGGCTGGGTGACGGTGTGGTGCAGCTCACCGTGGAGGCCGGCGAGGACTGGGATGCCGTGGTGGCCGACGCCGTGCATCACGGGCTGGGCGGGCTGGAATGCCTCTCCGGCATCCCCGGGCTGGTCGGCGCCACCCCGGTGCAGAACGTCGGCGCCTACGGCGTCGAGGTGTCCGACCTGCTGGTCTCGGTGGACCTGCTGGACCGGCGCACCGGCCGGGTGACTACCGCGGCCGCCGCCGAACTCGGCCTCGGCTACCGGACCAGCGTGCTCAAGGGCACCGACTCGGCGGTGGTGCTGCGGGTCCGGTTCGCGCTGGCCGACGGGGGCATGTCCGCGCCCATCCGGTACGCCGAACTGGCCAGGGTGCTCGGCGTCGAGCCGGGCGAGCGGGTGCCCGCCGAGGCCGCCAGGGGGGCCGTGCTCGAGTTGCGCCGCGGCAAGGGCATGGTGCTCGACCCGGCCGACCACGACACGTGGAGCGCCGGGTCGTTCTTCACCAACCCGGTGATCGGCGAGGACGAGTTCGACGTGGTGCGCGGCCGGGTGGCGGAGCGGCTCGGCGCGGACGTGCCGGTGCCCATCTATCCCGCCGGTGATGGCCTGGTGAAGCTGTCCGCCGCCTGGCTGATCGAGCGCGCCGGCTTCCGCAGGGGCCACCACGGGCCCGGCGGCCGGGTGGCGCTGTCCAACCGGCACACCCTCGCGCTCACCAACCGCGGCGGGGCCCGCACCGCCGACCTGCTCGCGCTGGCCCGCGAGGTGCGGGACGGGGTACGGGACGCGTTCGGCGTCGAGCTGTCCCCCGAACCGGTGCTCGTCGGCTGCGCGCTCTAGATCTTTCGGGACACGACCCGATCGCGTGGCGTCGACGCTGCGCGCGCCTGCGCCCTCGCGACTACGCCTGATCGAATTGCGCCGATCGGCTGAACGACTGAACGGGTGACGGCATGTGACGAGCGTCTCACGACGCGTGTTTCATGGTCAGTGCCGTTCCTGAACGCGTACCACGATCGCGTCGCCGGGCCGTCCCCGCGAGTTCCGCCGCCACGATCGCCCCCGCCCCGGGCACGTCGTACGCCCACCGCGGTGCGTCCAGCCGGTTCCGGAACGGGCGAGGAGAACAGTTCGCCGGATCAAGGAGGGCGTCATGACCAGCCCTGACGAGACCGTTCGAGCGGCGATCCGGCCGGTGAAGAAGCGCGTCGAGGACGAGCTGCTGGCGCTGCCCGGAGTGGTCGCCGTGGACATCGGCGAGCAGGTGACCGGCGGCGCGCGTACCGGGCGCGCGGCCATCGTGGTGACCGTCCTGCGCAAGCGGCACGAACTGGACGTGCCCACCGAGCACCTGATCCCCCGCGAGGTGGCCGGCGTTCCCGTGGACGTGGTCGAGGACGCCGTGGTGCTGCACCGCGCGCTGCTCACCGAGGGGTTCCCGCCGCCGGCCGCGCAGGGCGCGGAGCGGCACGACGTGGTGATCGGCGGCATCAGCGCCGGCCCGGCCCGGTCGGTGCTGCTGGTCCCGCCGCAGGCGCCGCGCCAGGGCGAGTACGTCATCGTCGGCACGCTGGGCGCGCTGGTCACCGACCGCGCCGGAGCCGGAGACGTGCTCGCGCTGACCACCTTCCACGTGGCCTGCGTGGACGACGCGTGGCAGGTCGGCGACGAGATGCTGCACCCGTCCCGGGTGGACGGCGGCCGCTGCGCCCGGGACGTGGTGGCCACCCTGGCCAGGGCCGCGCTGTCCGGCTCGGTGGACGCGGCGGCGGTGCTGCTCCGCCCGGGCCGGCCGTACCGGCCGGTGATCACCGAGGTCGGCCCGGTGGCCGGTACCGCGAACCCGACGCTGGGCACCCTGGTGCGCAAGCGCGGCCGGGCCACCGGGCTCACTGTGGCCCGGGTGGCCTCGCTGGACGCCACCCTGTCCGTGGACTACGGCGACGGGCTGGGCGTGCGCACGCTGCGCGACCAGGTGCGGGTGGAGAGCGCCGGTGGCCGGTTCGGCGACTACGGCGACTCCGGCGCGGTCCTGGTGGACGCGGACAACCGGATCGTCGGCCTGTACTTCGCCGGCAACGGCTCCGGCAGCGCCGGCTACGCCAACCCGATCGGCAAGGTGCTCGACCAGCTCGACGTCGACGTGCTCACCTGCTGATCAGCCGCGGCGGTGCGCCCGGGTGGCTGACGCCTGGTCGCGGGGCTTGAGCACGATCTCGTCGATGTTCACGTGCGACGGCCTGGTCACCGCGAAGGTAATGGCGTCGGCCACGTCGTCCGCGGTCAGCGGGATCAGCCCGGCGTACACCTGGGCCGCCCGCTCCTCGTCACCGGCGAAGCGCACCAGGGAGAACTCCGTCTCCACCATGCCGGGCAGCACCTCGGTGAACCGCACCGGCTGGCCGAGCAACTCGCCGCGCAGCGTGCGGTGCAGCGCCGACTGCGCGTGCTTGGCCGAGGTGTAGCCGGCGCCACCGTCGTAGATCTCCCGCGCGGCGATCGAGGTCACGGTGACCACGTGGCCGTCGCCGGACTCGACCAGCGTGGGCAGCAGCGCCCTGGTCAGCCGCAGCGTGCCCAGCACGTTGGCCTCCCACATCCACCGCCAGTGCTCCTCGTCGGCGGCGTCCACCCGCTCCAGCCCGAGCGCGCCGCCGGCGTTGTTCACCAGCACCCGGCAGCCGGGCAGCGCCTCGGTGAACGCGGCGACCGAGTCGGCGTCGGTGACATCCAGGTGACGGGCGGTGCCGCCGATCTCGTCCGCGACGGCCTTCAGCCGTTCCATGCGGCGGGCGCCCAGCACGACGTGGAAACCCTCGGCGGCCAGCCGCCGGGCGGTGGCCTCGCCGATGCCCGAGCTGGCTCCGGTGACGACGGCGATGGGACGTTCGCTGCTCATGCCCCGATCCTCTCCCACCCGGAAGAAGGGACGATGGTGGGCTGTTGGCTCCTTGCGAGGGGTCTTGACGGGGCGCTGCCCGAGACGAGGTGGGGAGGTCCGGTGAGAAGCATGGCGGTGACCGGCGCCGGAGGCATCCGGCTGGCGGTCCGGGAGGCCGGCCGGCGCGGCGCACTTCCGGCGGTGCTGCTGCACGGCTGGGCGCAGTCCTCGGCGGTGTGGAGCGGGCTGCTCGACACCCCGGCCATGACTGACGGGTTCCGGCTGGTCGCGGCGGACCTGCGCGGCCACGGGGACTCCGACGCGCCGGACGGGCCGTCTGCCGCCTCGGCGGGAGAGAGTGCCTCGGCGGGCGGCTACGCCGACCCGGACGCGTGGGCCGGGGACGTGGCCGCGCTGCTCGCGCACGCCGGCCCGGGCGCGGTGCTCCTCGGCTGGTCCTACGGCGGCCTGGTGGTCACCGACTACCTGCGCCGGCACGGCACCGCGGGGCTGGCCGGGATCGTGCTGGTCGGCGCGATCACCGAGATCGGCCGGGACCACCCAGGTGGACGGATCGGCCCGGTGATGCGCGCCGCACTGCCCGCCGCGCTGGACGAGGACCCGGCCGTCGCGGTCCCGGCGCTGCTGGAGTTCACCGCCGGCCTCGGCGCGGGCCGGCTGCCCGGCGAGCTGGTGCAGCGGCTGCTGGGTGCCGCGCTCCGGGTGCCGCCCCGGGTCCGCGCCGCGCTGTTTCGCCGGGACGTGGCCAGCGCCGATGTCCTCGCCGCGGTGGACGTACCGACGCTGGTCATGCACGGCCGGCGGGACGCCGTGGTGGACCCCGCCGCGGGCGAGTACGCGGCCGCGACCATCCCCGGCGCGACGCTGCGCTGGTTCGACGACGCCGGCCACGCCCCGTTCCTGGAGCGCCCCGAGGAGTTCACCGCCGAGCTGGCCGCGTTCCTGGAGAAATGCCGGGCCGAGACGAGAGAGGTGGTTCGGTGAGTGCCCGCCTGCCGCGCCGGGTCGCCGTGCTGTCCGTGCACACCTCGCCGCTGGAGCAGCCGGGCACCGGGGACGCGGGTGGGATGAACGTCTACATCGTGCAGACCGCGACCCGGATGGCCCGCCGCGGCGTGGCCGTCGAGGTGTTCACCCGGGCCACCTCCTCCGAACTGCCTCCGGTGGTCGAGCTGGCGCCGGGAGTGCTGGTGCGGCATGTGGTGGCCGGGCCGTTCGAGGGCCTGGACAAGAGCGAGTTGCCCGCCCAGCTCTGCGCGTTCACCGCCGGGGTGCTGCGCGCCGAGGCCCGCCAGGAGCCGGGCCACTACGACGTGGTGCACTCGCACTACTGGCTGTCCGGGCAGGTCGGCTGGCTGGCCAGGGAGCGGTGGGGGGTGCCGCTGGTGCACACCGCGCACACCCTTGCCAAGGTGAAGAACGCCGCGCTGGCCGACGGTGACGTGCCCGAACCGCGCAGCCGGGTGATCGGCGAGGATCAGGTGGTGGCCGAGGCCGACCGGCTGGTGGCCAACACCGCGGTGGAGGCCGGCCAGCTCGTCGGCCTGTACGGCGCCGACCCGGACAAGGTGCTCACCGTGCCGCCCGGGGTTGACCTCGAGCGGTTCACCCCCGGCGACGCCTCCGCCGCGCGCGCCGTGCTGGGCCTGCCGCGCGACGCGGTGGTGCTCGCCTTCGTCGGCCGGGTGCAGCCGCTGAAGGCGCCGGACGTGCTGCTGCGCGCCGCCGCCGAACTGCTGGCCCGCGACCCCGCGCTGCGCGCCCGGCTGGTCGTGCTGGTGGTCGGCGGACCGTCCGGAACCGGCCTGGAACAGCCCAGGGTGTTGCACAACCTGGCCGCGTCGCTGGGCATCGCCGACGTGGTGCGGTTCCTGCCGCCGCAGGGCGGCCCGGCGCTGGCCGACGTCTACCGCGCCGCCGACGTGGTCGCGGTGCCCAGCCACAACGAGTCGTTCGGCCTGGTCGCGCTGGAGGCGCAGGCCTGCGGCACTCCGGTGGTGGCCGCCGCGGTCGGGGGCCTGCCGGTGGCGGTGGCTGACGGCGTGTCCGGCATGCTGGTGCCGGACCACGATCCGGCGCACTGGGCGGCGGTGCTCGCCGAGGTCGCGCTGCGGCCGGCGTACCGGGAGCAGCTCGCCACCGGCGCGGTGGGGCATGCCCGGCGGTTCTCCTGGGACCGCACCACCGACGCCCTGCTGGGCGCTTACACCGAGGCGGCCGCCGCGTTCCGCACCGCGCTCGACCGGGCACTCGACCGGCAGGAGATCGCGGTATGAGTGGTGTCGCGGCCCGGCGGTCGCGCGCGGGTGGCGGACGAGAAGGGACTGTCGAATGAGCGTGCCCCTCGAGGAGTTGGACAAGGTCATCTCGGCCGCCCTGGACGAGCGCGAGATCGGCTACGACCGCAGGGCCCCGGGGCGGTTCTTCGTCACCCTGCCGGGCACCAGGAAGCTGCAGACCAACTGCTGGCTGATCGTGGGCCGGCACGCCCTGGTGGTGGAGGCGTTCGTCTGCCGCCGGCCGGACGAGGCGCACGAGGAGGTCTACCGCTACCTGCTCAGGCGCAACGCCCGGCTGTACGGGGTGCACTACACGATCGACGGCAGCGGCGACATCTACCTGGTCGGCCGGGTCGCGCACCACGCCGTCACCCCGGACGAGCTGGACCGGCTGCTCGGCCAGGTGGTGGAGGCCGCGGACGGGGACTTCAACGTCCTGCTGGAGATCGGTTTCGCCAGTGCCATCCGCCGGGAGTGGGACTGGCGGGTGTCCCGCGGCGAGTCGCTGGCCAACCTGCGGCCGTTCGAGCACCTGGTCCGCCCGCCGACCACCGACCGCCCACTGACCACCGGCGACGACACCTGACCCGGCCTGCCGCCGGCGATCCCGTTCGTCGTGCGCGCCTGCTTGTCAGCGCAGCTCTATCACCACAGCCCAGCGCGGGGCGGCTCGGGAGAGAGGGGGAGTCGCGAGCTCGAGCCGCCCCGCGTCAGGTCCCCGCTGCAGCGGACCTCCCGGGCGGGGGGACCCGGGAAACCGAGCGGGCCGCGGTCCGACGGGGGGAAGCGAACCGCGTTGCGCGCCTTACGCGGACCGGGGAGTGCGTGGGAGCCGATCCGCGAACGCGATGTCAACTTGGCAGACCGCGCCTTCCGGCCACAAGGCCGGCTCACTACTCCATTTGTGTGAACTTCCGCGATCGAAGTAACGCCTTGGTTGCAACACGTTCGTGCTTGACCCTGTGATGTGCGGCTGATCACGATGACGTGTTGGGTTGGGGGCCGGATCGGGTGAATCGAGGCTTACCGATGGTCTTCCGCAGTCCTTACCCGGATGTGTCGATTCCTGCCGTCTCGCTGACCGACCTGCTGTTCACCGACCTCGGCCCGCACGCTGACCGCGCGGCGCTGGTCGACGGCGTCACCGGGCAGTCGCTGAGCTACGCCGAGCTGGCCGGGGCGGTGGACCGGCTGGCCGCGGCGCTGGCCGAGCGCGGCGTCGGCAAGGGCGACACGGTCGGCATCCTGGCGCCGAACACGCCGTACTACGCGGTGGCCTTCCACGGCATCCTGCGTGCCGGCGCGGTGGCCACCACGATCAACACCCTCTACACCGCCGACGAGGTGGCCGCGCAGCTCACCGACGCGGGGGCGAAGCTGCTGTTCACCGTCGGCGCCCTGGCCGAGCGGGCGGACGCGGCCGCGGCGGCCGCCGGCATCGGCGAGGTGGTCACCTTCGACCCTATGGAGGGCCACACCAGCCTGGCCGAGCTGCTGGCCACCACGGCGCCCGCGCCCGAGGTGCCCATCGACCCCGCCGAGGACCTGGCCGCACTGCCCTACTCCTCCGGCACCACCGGCCGGTCCAAGGGCGTCATGCTCACCCACCGCAACCTGGTCGCCAACATCGTCCAGTGCAACGCGATCTTCGACCTGCGCGGCGAGGACACCAGGGTGCTGGGCGTGCTGCCGTTCTTCCACATCTACGGCATGACCGTGATCATGAACCACGTGCTGGCCATCGGCGGCACCGTGGTCACCATGCCCCGGTTCGACCTGGAGCAGTTCTGCCGGGTGATCGCGGAATACCGGACCAACCGGGTCTACATCGCCCCGCCGATCGCGGTCGCGCTGGCCAAGCACCCGATCATCGACTCCTACGACATGTCCGCGGTGGACATCGTCTTCTCCGGCGCCGCCCCGCTGGACGAGGAACTGGCGCACGCGGTCGCCGGGCGGCTGGGCTGCCGGGTCCGCCAGGGCTACGGGATGACCGAGCTGAGCCCGGTCAGCCACACCATCCCGGACGACCGTGAGGACATCCCGGTCGGCACCGTCGGGGTGGCCATCCCGAACATGGAGTGCAAGATCGTCGACCCGGCGACCGGCGAGGAACTCGGCGTGGGCGCCACCGGCGAGCTGTGGTGCCGCGGGCCGAACGTGATGAAGGGCTACCTGAACAACCCCGAAGCCACCGCGGCCACCGTGGACGCCGACGGCTTCCTGCACACCGGCGACCTCGCCAGGGTCGACGAGCACGGCTACTACACGATCGTGGACCGGGTCAAGGAACTGATCAAGTACAAGGGGTACCAGGTGCCGCCGGCCGAACTGGAGGCGCTGCTGCTGACCCACCCGGGCATCGCGGACGTCGCGGTGGTGGGCGTGCGGGATGCCGACGGCGAGGAGGTGCCCAAGGCGTTCGTGGTTCGCCAGCCGCAGGCCGCGCTCACCGCCGACGAGGTGATGGCGTTCGTGGCCGGGCGGGTCGCGCCGTACAAGAAGGTGCGGCAGGTGGAGTTCGTCGACGCCATCCCCAAGTCGGCCTCGGGCAAGATCCTGCGCAAGGAACTGCGCGCCCGGCAGCCGGTGCCCGGCCGGTAGCCGGGCCGCCCGCGCCACCCGGGCCGGCAGGCGCGGCTCGCCGGCCTGGCCGCGTCTGGCAGGCTTGGCCGCGAGTAGCCCCGGGCCGGCAGGGCCCGCGAGAACTCGCGGAGGAAGATCCATGAGCGAGCGAACCCTGGTGTTGCTTCGGCACGGCGAGAGCGTGTGGAACGCCGAGAACCTGTTCACCGGCTGGGTGGACGTGCCGCTGTCGGCGAAGGGGGAGGTCGAGGCCAGGCGGAGCGGCGAGCTGCTCCGTGACGCGCGGTTGCTGCCCGACGTGGTGCACACCTCCGTGCTGCGCCGGGCCATCTCCACCGCGAACATCGCGCTGGACACCGCGGACCGGCACTGGATCCCGGTGCGCCGGGACTGGCGGCTCAACGAGCGGCACTACGGTGCGCTGCAGGGCAAGAACAAGAAGCAGACCCTGGAAACCTACGGCGAAGAGCAGTTCATGCTCTGGCGCCGCTCCTACGACGTCCCGCCGCCGCCCATCGAGGACGGCAGCGAGTTCAGCCAGGACGGCGACCCGCGCTACGCCGACCTCGGCGCCGACCTGCCCCGCACCGAATGCCTCAAGGACGTGGTGGCCCGGCTGCTGCCGTACTGGGACGCGGCGATCGTGCCCGACCTGGCCGCTGGGCGGACCGTGCTGGTCGCCGCGCACGGCAACTCGCTGCGGGCGCTGGTCAAGCACCTCGACGGCGTCTCCGACGAGGCCATCGCCAAGCTGAACATTCCCACCGGCATCCCGCTGCGCTACGACCTGGACGAGAACTTCCGGCCGACCAACCCGGGCGGCACCTACCTCGACCCGGAGGCGGCCGCCGAGGCCATCCAGGCGGTGGCCAACCAGGGCCGCTGACCCACCCACCGCCGCGGCGGCGGGTCGTGGTCCGGTCACGACCGGCTGACCGGAGAGTGAACACTCGCCGAGCCGCGTGGAAACGATGAACGGGGTTGATGTCAGCGCCATCACGGTTGACCCGTGCGGGCTAGGCCATCACGGCCTTTACCTGCTTACCATGCGGCCGTGACCGTTGCAGGACACATCGCCCTGTCAGTCGGCGCGGCGCTGATTGGCGTGGCCCTCGGTTTCCTGCTCGGCCGTTCGGCCGTGCGGCGGGAACGTCATTCCTCGGCCGGTCTCACCATCGCCGACCTCGTCGGACGGATCATCGACTCCTCGCACAACGGCGTGGCCGTGTTGAACCAATTCGGCGACGTGGTGCTACACAACCCGCGGGCGGTGGCCCTGGGCATCGTGCGCAACCAGCGGGTCGACGAGCGGGCCGCCAAGGCCGCGGAGCAGGTGCGGGAAACCGGCGAGGTGGTCCGCGTCGACCTCTCCCCGCTGGAGCGCCTCGGCGGCCGCGGCCCGGAGGCGGTGCTCGGCGACGTCCGGCCGCTCGGCGACGGGTTCACCGTGGTGGACGCCTCGGATGAGTCGGACGCGGTGCGGCTGGAGGCGACCCGGCGGGACTTCGTGGCCAACGTCAGCCACGAGCTGAAGACCCCGGTCGGCGCGCTGGCGCTGCTCGCCGAGGCGATCCTGGACGCCGCCGACGACCCGGAGGAGGTCCGCCGGTTCAGCGGCAAGATCCTGCACGAGGCCACCCGGCTGGGGACGCTGGTCACCGAACTGATCGCGCTGTCCCGGCTGCAGGGCGCGGAGCGGCTGCCCGAGCTGACCACGGTGGACGTGGACGAGGTGGTCAGCGAGGCGCTGGGCCGCTGCCGGCTGGTCGCCGAGCGCACCGGCATCGAGATCGCCACCGACGCCCCGAGCGGGCTGCAGGTGGACGGCGACCAGATGCTGCTGATCACCGCGCTGAGCAACCTCATCGACAACGCGATCGCCTACTCCCCGGACGGCAGCCCGGTGTCCATCAGCCGGCGGCTGGTGGACGGGTTCGTCGAGATCGCGGTGACCGACCGGGGCATCGGCATCGCCCCGGAGCACCAGCAGCGGGTGTTCGAGCGGTTCTTCCGGGTCGACCCGGCGCGCTCCCGGGTCACCGGGGGCACCGGCCTCGGCCTCGCCATCGTCAAGCACGTGGCCGCCAACCACGGCGGGGAGGTGCGGCTGTGGAGCCAGCCGGGCACGGGCTCCACGTTCACCCTGCGGCTACCGGCCCGGACCTCGGGCGCGGGCGTGAACGGGACGAGCGTGCCGGAGCAGGCCGGGCCGGCCGACCGTGGCCGTGCCAGCAAGCCCGTCCCGACTGGGACGGACGGGCAGTCGGGCCGGGCGGCATCCCGCCCGAACGCGCTGCCCGGCTCGAACGGCGCCGTGCGCGCCGACCACGGAGGAGTGTTGTGACCAGGGTGCTGATCGTCGAGGACGAGGAGTCCTTCGCGGACCCGCTGGCCTTTCTGCTGCGCAAGGAGGGGTTCACCGCGGCGGTGGCGGCCAACGGGCAGGAGGCGCTGGACGAGTTCGACCGCAACGGCGCCGACATCGTCCTGCTCGACCTCATGCTGCCGGGGATGAGCGGCACGGACGTGTGCCGCGCGCTGCGCCAGCGGTCCTCCGTGCCGGTGATCATGGTAACCGCCCGGGACAGCGAGATCGACAAGGTGGTCGGCCTGGAACTGGGCGCGGACGACTACGTCACCAAGCCCTACTCGGCACGCGAGCTGATCGCCCGGGTGCGCGCGGTGCTGCGCCGCGGCGGCGAGTCCGAGGAACTGCTGCCGCAGGTGCTCGAGGCCGGGCCGGTGCGGATGGACGTGGAGCGGCACGTGGTCACCGTGGAGGGCGCCGAGGTCAACCTGCCGCTGAAGGAGTTCGACCTGCTGGAGTACCTGCTGCGCAACGTCGGCCGGGTGCTCACCCGTGGCCAGCTCATCGACCGCGTGTGGGGCGCGGACTACGTCGGCGACACCAAGACGCTGGACGTTCACGTGAAGCGGCTGCGGTCGAAGATCGAGCCGGACCCGTCCAACCCGCAGCACCTGGTCACCGTGCGCGGTCTCGGCTACAAGTTCGAGACCTGAGCCCTCCGCAGTCCCGGCCGGCGGCAGTCATGGCCGGGGGACCGAAGCGGGGCCGGGCCACCCCGCCGAGGCCCGCGGCGGCGGGCGTCGGCGACCACCGGGGGCCGCTGGCCCGGTAACGTGCTTGACGTGCGGCTCGGCGTGCTCGACGTGGGTTCCAACACCGTCCACCTGCTGGTGGTGGACGCGCACCGGGGTGCCCACCCGACGCCGATGAGCTCGGAGAAGACCGTGCTGCGGCTGGCCGAGCAGATCAACCGCTCCGGCAAGCTGACAAAGGCGGGTGCCGACCGGCTGGTCCGCACGGTGGCCGAGTTCCGGGAGTCCGCGGCCGACATGGGTTGCGAGGACCTGATGGCGTTCGCCACCTCGGCGATCCGCGAAGCCAGCAACGCCGGCGCGGTGCTCGACCGGGTCCGCGACGAGACCGGGGTCGACCTGCAGGTGCTCTCCGGCGAGGACGAGGCGCGCTACACCTTCCTCGCCGCCCGCCGCTGGTTCGGCTGGTCGGCCGGCCGGCTGCTGGTCGTGGACATCGGCGGCGGCTCGCTGGAGCTGGCCATCGGCATCGACGAGGATCCGGACCTCGCGATCTCGCTGCCGCTCGGCGCCGGCCGGCTGCGGCGCACCCGGTTCCGCAACGACCCGCCGAGCCGCAAGGAGGTCGCCGAGACCACCGAGTGGCTCGACGAGCAGTTGGCCGGCACGGCATTAGCGGTGCGCGAGGCCGGCGCGCCGGATCGCGTGGTGGCCACCTCGAAGACGTTCCGCTCGCTGGCCCGGCTCACCGGCGCGGCGCCGTCCTCCGCCGGGCCGAGGGTGCCCAGGACGCTCACCGACGCCGGGCTGCGCCAGATCACCGCGTTCATCAGCCGGATGTCCGCGGCGGACCTGGCCGAACTGGAGGGGGTCAGCGCGAGCCGGGCGCACCAGCTTGTCGCCGGGGCGCTCGTGGCGGAGGCCACGATGCGGGCGTTGTCATTGAGCCAGGTGGAAATCTGCCCGTGGGCGCTGCGGGAAGGTGTAATCCTGCGGCGTCTGGACCAGACTGACGGATTGGCCGGGACCCCCCGGTCGGACGGCAGCACTGGACGGACTGGCCAGCACGGGGCACGGTGGAAATGATGAGTGGAGAGAGCGGTTCGGAGCGCACCCAGCGCACCGTCGCGGAGTTGCTCGCCCAGTACGGCGGGAAGCCCAGCGCGGGAGGGCAGCGCCGCCGGCGCCGCCGCGCCGAGGGCGACAACCCGGACACCGCCCCGCAAACCATCATCAACCGGGTCCTCTCGGACAGCGGCCGGCTGCTCCCGGTCAACGAGGAGGAGCACCGCAGAGGCGCGCACAGCCCGCACCGCCGCCGCTCGGAGCAACCCCGCCCGCCAGCCCGCTACCAGGACCCGCCCAGCGGCTACACCGAACCAGGCACCGGGTACCACCGCCCCGCGGCGCCACCGGATGAGGCCGATCCCGCCGCCGAGACGCGGTACCTGCCGCCCACCCCCGCCCGTGGCGAGCGCGGTACCGGGTCCCTGGCTGGCCCCACCAGGGAACCCGTCACCGAGCAGATCCCGAGGGTCGCCGCCCCACCGGGCCTGGAGCGCACCCAGTCGATCCCACCGGCCGGTGCGCTCGACCACACCCAGGCCATTCCGCCGGCCGGGTCGATGGACCACACCCAGGCCATCCCGCCCGCCACGGGAGCACTGGAGGAGACCCAGGCGCATCCCGTACTGGAGGACACCCAGGGCCATCCCGGCCCGTACCTGGACGACGACTACGACCGCTACGACGAGCCGCGTTACCCCGGCGGGCCGCCCTCCGGCGAGATCGACCGGTTCGCCGACGAGGAGCCCATCGCCGCGGCCGAGGACTCCGCCGACGCCGAGACCGGCGCCGAACCGGAGGCGGAGCGGTCACCGGGCAAGGAGTGGCTGGTCATGGTGGGCCAGCTGGCCGCGGGCGTGGTCGGCGGCGCGGTGCTGTGGCTGGTCTTCGAGTGGCTGTGGCGTACCCTGCCGGCCGCCGCCCTGGGCGTCGCGGTCGCCGTGACCGTGGGGCTGGTGCTGATCGTCCGCCGCATCCGCAGGGCCGACGACCTGCAGACCACGGTGCTCGCCGTGCTGGTCGGCCTGGTCGTCACCGTGTCACCGGCCGCGTTGCTGCTCGTGGGCCAGTGAACGCGCGCATCCCCGTCGGGTTGTCCACCGCCTCCGTGTGGCCGCAGCCGGCCGAGGCGGCCTTCGCGCTGGCCGCCGAGCTCGGCTACGACGGCGTCGAGGTGATGGTCTGGGCCGACCCGGTCAGCCAGGACGTGCCGGCGCTGCGCCGGCTGTCGCACCGCTACCACGTGCCGGTGCTCGCGGTGCACGCGCCCTGCCTGCTGATCACCCAGCGGGTCTGGTCGCCGGACCCGGTGGTGCGGTTGCGCCGCAGCGTGTCCGCGGCCAAGGCACTGGGTGCCCGCACCGTGGTGCTGCATCCCCCGTTCCGCTGGCAGCGCCGCTACGCCGAGCGGTTCGCCGCGCTGGTGCGCGCCCTGGAGGCGAGCAGCGGCCTGGCCATCGCGGTGGAGAACATGTTCCCGGTGCGCCCGCTGGGCCGCGGCCGGCAGGTGCAGGTGTCCGCGTTCCGGCCGTCCATCGACCCGACCGACATCGGACTGCCGCACTACACCCTGGACCTCTCGCACACCGCGGCCGCGCACATGGACGCCCTGGAGATGGCCAAACGGATGGGCGACGGGCTGACCCACATCCACCTCGCCGACGGCAACGGCGCCTCGAAGGACGAGCACCTGGTGCCCGGCCGGGGCAGCCAGCCGTGCGCCGAGGTGTGCCAGCAACTCGCCCGAAACTCCTTCCGCGGGCAGGTGGTGCTGGAGGTGAACACCCGGCGTGCCCGGCAGACCGACGAGCGGGCCAGCATGCTCGCCGAGGCGCTGCTGTTCGCCCGGCTGCACCTTGATCTCGCCTGAAGCCGTACAGTTCCCGCCGTGAACCCGCTGCGCACGTTGATCCTCGCCGCCGCGGACAACGCCACGGTGAAGCAGGTGCTCGCCACCGCGCCGGTGAGCCGCGCGGTGGTTCGCCGGTTCGTCGCCGGGGAGACCACCCCGGACGCGGTGCGGGCGACCGGCGAGCTGGTCGGTGAAGGTCTCGCGGTGACCCTCGACTACCTCGGCGAGCACACCACCGACCGGGCACTGGCCGAAGAGACGGTGCGGTCCTACCTCCAGCTGCTGGACGCGCTGCACGCGGCAGCCCTCTCCGACCGCGCCGAGGTGAGCCTCAAGCTCTCCGCCGTCGGTCAGGAGTTCGACGAGAAGCTGGCGCTGGACAACGCCTCCCGGGTGTGTGCGGCGGCGGAGCAGTGCGGCACCACGGTCACCCTGGACATGGAGGACCACAACACCACCGAGTCCACCCTGCGGGTGCTCGCCGAGCTGCGGCGCACCTGGCCGTCGGTGGGCGTGGCGCTGCAGGCCTACCTGCGCCGCACCCTGGACGACTGCCGGGAGCTGGCCACCGCCGGCTCCCGGGTGCGGCTGTGCAAGGGCGCCTACGCCGAACCCGAGGCGGTGGCCTACTTCGGGCGGCACGAGGTCGACCGGAACTTCGTGCGCTGCGCCAACGTGCTGCTGGCCGGAGCGGGCTACCCGATGTTCGCCACGCACGACCCGGTGTTGATCCGGATCATCGCCGAGCGGGCCCGCTGGTACGACCGCAGGCCCGGCAGCTTCGAGTACCAGATGCTCTACGGCGTGCGGCCGGAGGAGCAACGCCGGCTGTCGCTGTCCGGCCACACGGTGCGCGTCTACGTGCCATACGGCGTGCAGTGGTATGGCTATCTCATGCGGCGGCTCGCGGAACGACCAGCCAACATGGCCTTTTTCCTGCGCGCGGTGGCGGGGCGCTCGTGACCGAGCGAACCTCCACCGTCGTCCACCCCTTCCCGGTCGCCTGCGCGGTGCGCCCGCTCGGCGACGGCAGCTTCGCGAGCGACCTGCCGGTTGACTGGACGGTCGGCAGCAAGCCGCACGGCGGCTACCTGATCGCCCTGCTCACCCGGGCCGGCCTGCAGGCGGCCGGCGGTGAGGGCACGGCCACCGACCCGGTCGCGGTGAGCGCGCAGTTCCTCAACGCGCCCGCGGTGGGCCCGGCGCTGGTGCACACCGAGGTGCGCAAGGCCGGCCGCACCACCACGGTGGTGTTCGCCCAGCTCGAGCAGCGCGGCCGGAGCTGCGTGGAGGCGATGGTCACGCTCAGCCGGCTGCCCGCCGACCGCCCGGCCTGGGCCGACCTGCCCGACATGCCGGCCGAGCCGCCGGTGCACGCGGTCGACCTGGCCACGCTGCCCAGCGCGGACGTGTTCCGGCTCTCCGGCCCGTGCGAGGTCCGGCTGGACCCGAGCGGCGCCGGGTTCCTGGAGGGCCGGGTCGGCGACCCGCTGCGGCTGCGGCTGTGGGTGCGGCCCCGCGACGACCAGCCGGACACGCTGTTCTCGCTGGTCGCCGGGGACGTGTCGATGCCGGTGACGTTCAACCTCGGCCGGTTCGGCTGGTCGCCCACCGTGCAGCTCACCGCGCTGCTGCGCGGCCGCCCGGCGCCCGGCTGGCTACGCGTGCAGGTGGAGTCACGCGCGGTGCACGGCCAGTGGTTCGACGAGGACGCCACGGTGATCGACTCGACCGGCCGGCTGGTCTGCCAGTGCCGGCAGCTCGCGCTGAGCGCCGTCGCCCCGTTCAACCGCCCCCGCGAACGCTCCTGACCGCTGGGGTACGTGCCTCGGCGGTACCCTCTGCCGCCTCGGCGGGAGTACGTACCTCGGCGGTACCCTCTGCCGCCTCGGCGGGAGTACGTACCTCGGCGGTCTGGCAGGCTTGGGAGCCATGAAGACCATCGGTGTGCTGGGTGCTGGCAAGATCGGCGAGGCGTTGCTGTCCGGGCTGCTTCACGGCGGCTACAGCCCGGACGACCTGGTGTTCACCGAGCGGTACCCGGAGCGGGCGGCCGAGCTGACCAAGCGCTACGGGGTGCGGGCGGTGGACGTGCGCACCGCGGCCGAGTGGGCGGACGTGCTCGTGGTCGCGGTCAAGCCGCAGGACATCGAACCACTGCTGGACGAGCTGGCGCCCGCGATCAGCCACCACACGCTGGTCGTCACGCTGTGCGCCGGCCTGCCCACCGCGCTGTTCGAGCGGCGGCTGCCCGAGGGCACCTCGGTGGTGCGGGTGATGCCGAACACGCCGATGCTGGTCGGCCAGGCGATGAGCGCGATCTCGCCCGGCCAGCACGCGGTGCCCGCCGACCTGGCCTTCGTCGAGGAGTTGATGTCGCACGTCGGCAAGGTGGTGCGGGTGCCCGAATCGCAGCAGGACGCGGTCACCGCGCTGTCCGGCTCCGGCCCGGCGTACTTCTTTTACCTGGTCGAGGCCATGATCGACGCGGGCATCCTGCTCGGCCTGCCGCGCGCGGTGGCGGCGCAGTTGATCATCCAGTCGGCGGTGGGCGCGGCCACCATGCTGGCCGAGTCGGGCGAGCACCCCGTCACCCTGCGCGAGGCGGTGACCTCGCCGGGCGGCACCACCATCTCGGCGATCAAGGAACTGGAGAAGCACGGCGTGCGGGCCGCGTTGCTGTCCGCCATCGAGGCGGCCCGGGACCGCTCGGTGGAACTGGGTCGCGCGCACCAGCCGGAGTGAACCGGTCCCGACCACCGTCATCCTGGCGCGTGCCACCACGCCCGGGCCGCGGCTCCTCCGGACCGGTCGGTGACCGGCACCCGAACGGCGGTGACCGGCGCGTCTGTCCGGGTAGAGCTACGGCGCCGGAAGGGTAGCTGAGTGTCGCAGGGGCCTCGGGAGTCCCGCTACGCTCGAGAAAGCACGTGCGTGTCCGTTCCGCCGGAGGGGAAGCCGGCGGCGCGACACGTGTCGAAGGACGCGGTGATACATGCCGGCGGAAAAGAGGGAGACGGACCACCCAGATCTGCCCCAGGTGCAGTTCCTCACGGTCGCCGAGGTGGCCGCGCTGATGCGCGTGTCCAAGATGACCGTGTACCGCCTGGTGCACTCGGGGGAACTGCCCGCCGTCCGGGTGGGCAAGTCCTTTCGGGTGCCGGAGAAGGCGGTTCACGAGTACCTGCGGAACGCCTACTTCGACGCGGGGTAGGGACGGGATGGTTCCGACGAGTACCGACTCGCCCTGGCGCGAGCCGGCCCTCGGCCGGTCCGGACGGGCCGGCCGAGGGCCCACGCCGTCCAGGTAAGGTGAGGGGCCGTTCCGTGCCGCTGCCCGATCGGATGATTGGCAGCCCGGCGCGCCAAGCCTGAAGCACCAACCACGACAGCTAAGGATCCCGCATGGGCTCTGTCATCAAGAAGCGCCGCAAGCGCATGTCCAAGAAGAAGCACCGCAAGCTGCTGCGGAAGACCCGCGTCCAGCGCCGCAAGCTGAAGAAGTAGGCGCCGCAACGACGCCCGCACCACCGTCCGGGGCTGCGGGCGTCTCGCGTGTTGGGAGAGTCCCGTCCGGCGTGGGTCGCCCGGAACGGGCACCCGTGGGGACTGGCCACCACGTGGGAAACGATCCACGTGATTGGATCCGTCCACTCCGATCGGGTGACAATTCCGGGTGACCACCCCGCTAAACCTTCGTGACAGGGGTTAACAGCTCGTGTGGCCGGGCAACGAAAGGGACGTTCCGCGGGTAGCATCGGGCGTCACCCAACGTGCACAGGGGGTCGCATGGCGCCCAGGGTCGTTCTCGTCACCGGGGTCAGCAGGTTCCTCGGCGGCTACCTCGCCGCTCGGCTGGCTGGCAACCCGGACGTCGAGCGGGTACTCGGCGTGGACACCGTGCCGCCGTCCCGGGACCTGCTGCGCAGGATGGGACGGGCGGAGTTCGTCCGGGCCGACATCCGCAACCCGCTGATCGCCAAGGTCATCTCCACCGCCAGGGTGGACACCGTGGTGCACGCCTCGGTCACGGCCAACCCCGCCGGGCCGAGTGGGCGCACCACGCTGAAAGAGATGAACGTCATCGGCACCATGCAGCTGCTGGCCGCGTGCCAGAAGTCGCCGCTGGTGCGCAAGCTCGTGGTCAAGTCGACCACCGCGGTGTACGGGGCCAGCCCGCGCGATCCCGCGGTGTTCTCCGAGGAGATGGGCCCGAAGGACCTGCCGTCCAGCGGGTACGCCAAGGACGCCGTCGAGGTGGAGGGCTACGTGCGCGGCTTCGGCCGGCGCCGGCCCGACGTGCAGATCACCACGCTGCGCTTCGCCAACTTCATCGGCCCGCGCATCGACACGGTGATGACCCGCTACTTCTCCCTGCCGATCGTGCCGACCGTGCTCGGCTACGACGCCAGGGTGCAGTTGCTGCACGCCGAGGACGCGCTGGCCATCCTGGAGCGGGCCACCCTGCACGACCTGCCCGGCGTGTTCAACGCCGGCGGCGACGGCGTTCTCATGCTCTCCCAGGCGATCCGCCGCGCCGGCCGCATCCCGCTGCCGGTGCCCAGCCTGATGGTGCCCACGGTGGGCACGGTGATCCGCAGTGCCCGGCTGGTGGACTTCTCCCCGGACCAGATGCGTTTCCTCAACTTCGGTCGGGTCGTTGACACCACGCGGCTCAAGCAGGAGTTCGGTCTGACGCCGCGGTGGACGACCCGGGAGGCGTTCGACGACTTCGTGAACGGTCGCGGGTTGTGCCCGTTCATCGATCCGGACCGGGTGGCCGCGGTCGAGCGGGAAATCCTCGACATGGCCGCGAAGCTGCGATGAGGAGGTGAGGGAGGTGGCTGCCATGCCCGACGCACGCGTCATCCCGTTGCATGGGCCGGAGCACTCGCTCCCACCCGTCGCGGGACGCCCCGGCGACCGGGGCGCCGAGCCGGCCGCCCACCGGGGGCGGGCACCCGGCGACGAGTTCGCCGAGCTGGGCGAGGGCATCCCGGACTGGGAGAAGCAACTCGCCGACCTGCTCGCGTTCCTGCGCCGGCGGATCAGCGGCGACTACGAGGTGGACGAGTTCGGCTTCGACGTCGAACTCAACGACAACGTACTGCTGCCGCTGCTGGCCCCGCTGTACGACAAGTGGTTCCGGGTGGAGACCATCGGCATGCACAACGTGCCCGCCGACGGCGGTGCGCTGCTGGTGGCCAACCACTCCGGCACCATCCCGCTGGACGCGCTGATCACCGGGTACGCCGTGCACGAGCACCATCCGGGGCACCGGCACCTGCGCATGCTCGGCGCGGACCTGGTTTTCCGGCTGCCCGTGCTCGGCCCGCTGGCCCGCAAGGCCGGGCACACCCTGGCGTGCAACCCGGACGCCGAGCGGCTGCTGCGCTCCGGCGAACTCGCCGGGGTGTGGCCGGAGGGGTTCAAGGGCATCGGCAAGCCGTACCGGGACCGGTACAAGCTGCAGCGCTTCGGCCGCGGCGGGTTCGTCTCCGCGGCGCTGCGCACCGGCGCGCCGATCATCCCGTGCGCCATCGTCGGCGCCGAGGAGATCTATCCGAAGATCGGTGACATCAAGCCGCTGGCCCGGCTGTTCGGCTTCCCGTACTTCCCGGTGACGCCGCTGTTCCCGTGGTTCGGCCTGATCGGCATGGTGCCGCTGCCGTCCAAGTGGTACATCGAGTTCGGCGAGCCGATCCGCACCGACACCTTCGAAGCGGGCGCGGCGGACGACCCGATGCTGGTGTTCAACCTGACTGACCAGGTGCGCGAGACAATCCAGCAGACCCTGTACCGGCTGCTCACCCAGCGCCGCAACGTGTTCCTGGGCTGACCCGGGCTAGCTGCGGTCGCGGCGGCGGTAGGCCATGCCCGCCGCGACCGCGCCGGCCAGCGCGCCGGCGCCGAGCACCGACGGCACGCCGATCCGGGCGGCCTTGCGCCCGGTGCGGAAGTCGCGGATCTCCCAGCCGCGTGCCCTGGCCTCGTCGCGCAGCCCGGCGTCCGGGTTGACCGCGACCGCGGTGCCCACCACGGACAGCATGGGCACGTCGTTGATCGAGTCCGAGTACGCGGTGCAGCGGCGCAGGTCCAGCCCCTCCCGGGCGGCGAGTGCGCGCACCGCGTGCGCCTTCGCTCTGCCGTGCAGCATGTCGCCGACCAGCCGTCCGGTGTAGACGCCGTCGACGCTCTCCGCGACCGTGCCCAGCGCCCCGGTGAGCCCCAGCCGGCGGGCGATGATCTGGGCCAGTTCCACCGGCGTCGCGGTGACCAGCCACACCCGCTGGCCGGCGTCCAGGTGCATCTGGGCCAGCGCGCGGGTGCCGGACCAGATCCGGTCGGCCATCAGCTCGTCGTAGATCTCCTCGCCGAGCTGGACCAGTTGCTCGACGCTGCGGCCGGCCACGAAGGACAGTGCCTGCTCCCGGCTGGACCGGATGCTGTCGTGGCTCTCCTTGCCGGCCACCCGGAACTTGACCTGCTGCCAGGCGAAGGCGGCCAGGTCGGAGGTGGTGAAGTACTTGCGCGCGGCCAGCCCGCGGGCGAAGTGGAAGATCGACGCGCCCATCATCATCGTGTTGTCCACGTCGAAGAAGGCGGCCGCGGTGAGGTCGGTGGGCACGGCCAGCGAGGCGTCCAGGTCGGGCAGCGCGGCGAGCGCCGTCGAGGCTACCGCGGCCTGCGCCGAAGCCTCGCCGGCCAGTTCGGCGAGCCGCTCCCGCTCCACGCCGTTACCTTCGCTCTGCCGTCGCAACACGGCCGCGCCTCCCGGTCCGGTAGCTGCCGCTGCCATCCGCCACAGCGTAGCGACCGAAGAGCTCCTGGCCAGGACGCCGAGCGGTTGATGTGACCGGGTTGGTGGCCAGCGGCCGCCCGCCCGGCACAGCGGTACGCAGCGCCGCCGGCCTGCCCGCCGGCCCCGCCGTCCGACCCACGATCAGCCGCCGAGCAGTCCGGGAAGCAGCGAGGGCAGCGGCGGGACGCGGATCGGCACCGACGGTGCCGGCGCGGTGGACGGCGTGGCCGTGGCCGGGCCGCCGGCCGTCGGCTGCGGCACGGAGAGTCCGGGCAGCGGGAGCAGGTTGCCGGGCGGGTGCTCGCCACCCGAGGGCGCCGGTGCCGGCGCCGGCGGGATGGCGGCCGGTGCCCCGGCCGAACCCGCCGGAGCGCCGCTCCTGGCGCCACCCGGCCCGGCCGACGAGGTGACGCCGGCGGTGGTGGGCCGGGGGGTGCACGGGTCGGCGGCCGGCAGCGGGCCGAGGTCGTCGCTGGTCCCCGAGGTGACGGTCAGGCAGCGCGTGCGGGCGAGCAGCACGGCGACCCGGTCGCGGATCCGGTCCAGCAGCGCCAGCGAGTTCGCCGACCTGGTCGCCGCCAGGGCCGGCAGTTCGGCGCGCACCGCGTCCAGCCGCTGGGCCTGCGCGTTCGCCCAGTCCCGCAGGGAGGCGAGCACGGTGTCGTCGCCGTTGGTGCCGGAGGCGGCCAGTTCCCTGGCCCCGGCCGCGCTGTCCGCCTCGAAGTCGGCCAGCACCCCCAGGTAGCGGTTGGCCTGCTCGGCGCCCGAGGCGTTGTCCCTGGTCACCATGGTCTGGATCTCGTCGAGCCGGGATGAGGCGAAGCCGAGGTGCCGGCGTCCCTTCGCCGCGTCGCCGAAGCTCAGGCCGAGCGAGGCGGTTTCGGCGGTGCGCTTGACCCAGTACAGGGAGTCACCGGGCAGCGCGTCGCGGGAGAGCAGCAGGCTGGTGGCGCCGAGGGAGAGCACCAGGCAGAGCGCCGCGGCGAGGGCGACGAGCAGCCGGCCCCGCGTTCTTGCGTAAGCGTCGTCCCTGCTCGGCGGCCGGCGCCGGGAGGAATGCTTGCCGTGGCTGGCCCGGCCGGCCCGGCCCTGGCGGCAGGCGGTGGTCGGCGGAAGCGGTGCCCGGGACGGCGGGCGCTCGGCCAGCCCGTCGAGCACCCGCTGGCGGATGCGGCCGCGCGCCTCCGGGTCCGGTCCCGCGGTGGCGGCGGCTCTTCGCAGCAGCCCGACCAGGGCGAGTTCGCCGGCGAGCACCTCGTCGACCGGGCCGGGCGGTGGGGTAACCGGATGACGGTCGAGCGACCCGCCGTCCTCCGGCAGGGCCTCGACCGCGCGGGCGAACTGTTCGCTTCGCCCGAGGCGCCTCCTGAATCCCGTCAACTCCCGCACCGCCTCATCGATCCTGCACCGAGCAACGAGCCGTTTCGTACCTGGTTACGCACAGCACCGTCACCCGGCAGTGTGTTGTCACGAGCGTCACTGCCGGTTGTCAGCGCTCGCCACGCCGCCTCCCGGCGCCGCCTCAGGCGCCGACCCCCGTGGCGCGCCGTGATGGGCGCGTCTGGCTACGGACCGACCACGATGTCGGCCCGTAGCCCGGTGGAGCGGTCGTCAGCGCAGCTCCGCCGGTAGCAGCTGGGCCAGCCGGCGAACCGCCCGATGCTGCAACGCCTTGATCGCTCCCTCGTTGCGCCCCATCAGGCTCGCCGTCTCGGCCACGGAGAGTCCCTGCAGGAAACGCAGCACGATGCATTCTCGCTGGTCATTGTTGAGCATGGTGACGCAGCGCAGCAACTCCGAGTACGTCGCCTCATTCAGCACCTCCTGCTCCGGGCCCGCGGTCACCTCGCTGTTGTCGTCCAGTTCGGAGGTGGTGACCTCCAGCCGGTAGCGGGAGGACTTCACGTGGTCGAGCACGATGTTGCGGGCGATGGTGATGAACCACGCGCCCACGTCCCGGCCCTGGTAGCTGACCGAGGTGATGCGGCGCAGCGCGCGGAGGAAGGTCTCGCTGGTGACGTCCTCGGCGAGGTTGCGGTCGCCGACGCGGAACAGCACGTACCGGTAGACCGAGTCCACGTACCGGTCGTAGAGCAGCCCGAACGCGTCGGTGTCGCCGTCCTGCGCGGCGGTGACCAGCCGCCACGCCTCGTCGTGGGCCGGATCGGTCACCTCGACCGGCGGGGTGACCCGGTCGTCGTTCGAACGGTGGGCGTGCTCGGCTGCGTTCGGGTGTGCCGGGGTGGTCATCAGGCTGCGACACCTCCCCGATCCGTGCGCGTCCACCGGGCGCCCAGCAGGGCCCCGCGGTACCCGTACCGTACGCAGCCTGGTGACCAGGACGAACCCACTGGTCGGGGCATGCGCCACTCCCTCGTCCTTCGCGCCTGGCGGTCGCGCCTCCAGCCGGGGGCGTGGTGCAGCATACGGGTTGTTACTACGTAGTAGGTAGCTGCCCGTGGTTTGACGGGGCGAAGAGCACGGATTCGGTGCGCCTCGAGGGTGCCGCGTGCCACACTCGCGGCGAGCCGCAACCTGCATTGCTGTGCCGGGCCGCCCCCGTCGACCAGGAGGTTTCCGGATGACCGATGCCGGCAGCGCCGCCGCCCGCAACGTCGCCGACCTGGTCCGGTCGGCCGCCCGGCGCTCGCCCGATCAGCCGGCGCTGATCGAGGCGACCAGCGGGCGCGGTTACTCCTGGAGCGAGGTGGACCGGGCGGTCGATGCCGAGGCCCGCCGGCTGGCCGTGCGCGGCGCCCAACCGGGCGACCGGGTGGCCGTCCGGCTGCCCAACCGGCCCGAGTTCTGCGTGGCCGCGCTCGGCGCGCTGCGCGCCGGCTGCGTGGCCATGCCGATCGGCCCGGGCATGACCGCGCGGGAGACCGGGCGGATCCTCACGGAGAGCGGCGCCCGGCTGCTGGTCGGCGAGACCGACCCGGCCACCGGCGCGGCCGGGGTGACGGTGCTCGACCCGCCCGCACTGGATGTCGGCGAGCAACCCGAGGTCGCCGCCGGGACCGGCGGTGAGGACCTCGCCGTGCTGGTCTACACGTCCGGGGCGTCCGGCGTGCCGCGCGGCGTGATGCTGTCCCACCGGGCGCTGCTGGCCAACCTGGAGCAGTGCGCCGCGCTGCGTCCCGCCCCGGTGACCGCGGCCGACCGGGTGCTGCTCGCGCTGCCGCTGTTCCACGCCTACGGCCTCGGCCCAGGGCTGCTGCAGGTCTGCCACGCCGGGGCGTGCGCGGTGCTGCTGGACCGGTTCGAGCCGGCCGCCGCGCTCGCCGCGATCGAGCGGCACCTGGTCACCACCGTGATCGGCGTGCCGACCATGTACCGGGCACTGCTGCAACTGCCGACCGAGCGGCTGCACGCCGGGCTGGCCACGGTGCGGCTGTTCACCTCCGGGGCGGCGCCGTTGCCGCCGGAGGTGCTGGACGGCATCCGCGAGGTCACCGGCCTGGGCGTGTACGAGGGTTACGGGCTGTCCGAGACCGGTCCGGTGCTGACCACCACGCTGGCCGGCGGCCAACCCAAGCCGGGTTCGGTGGGCCGGCCCGTGCCGGGCGTGGAGCTGCGCCTGGTGGACGCCGCCGGCGAGCCGCTGGAGGACCTGGCGGAACTGGTCGACGAGGACGAACTCGGCGAGGAACCGGGCGGTACCGGGCTGGTCTCGGTGCGCGGCCGGAACCTGTTCAGCGGGTACTGGCCGGACGGTCACGGCGGTCCGGACGCGGACGGCTGGTTCAGCACCGGCGACGTTGGCTACCTCGACGCCGACGGCGACCTGCACCTCGTCGACCGGCTCAACGACCTGATCATCGTCAGCGGGTTCAACGTCTACCCGCGCGAGGTGGAGCAGGTGCTGTGCGAACTGCCCGAGGTGGCCGAGGCCGCCGCGGTCGCCGTGCCGGACGAGCGCACCGGGGAGTCGGTCAAGGCGGTGATCGTGCTGCGGGACGGCGCCTCGCTGACCGAGGAGGCGGTGGTCGCGCACTGCGCCGAGCGGCTGGCCAAGTTCAAGGTGCCCACCGCGGTGGAGTTCGCCTCGGCGCTGCCGCACACCCCCACCGGCAAGCTGGCCCGCCGCCGGCTGCGCACCGCGTAGCGGCAGGATGGTGGGTTGGCCGACTGAGGAGGGAGCGCGGTGTCGTCACACCACGTCACGCTGATCACCCGGGCGGAGTGCCACTCCTGCGAGCAGGCCGCGGCCGACCTGCGGCGGATCTGCGGGGAGTTGGGCGTGCCGTGGTCCACCGAGGACGTGGACGCCGACCCTGAACTGCGCGCCGAGTACGGCGACCGGGTCCCGGTGATCTTGGTCGACGGCGTCGAGCACGGCTACTGGTCGGTCGAGGAGGGCCGGCTGCGCCGGGCCCTCGCCGAGTGACGCGCACCGAGGCTGATCAGTTTCGCCAGGTACACCCGGGACTGTGCCGCTCGTTACGCGGCCGTCGTGCGACTTTGTGCCTGCGTTCACAAGCGGCTACCGTGTTCCCATCACACCGCCCGGGGCACTCGTGGAGCCTATCCGACTCCGCCGCGCGCGGGCGGATTCGATGCGAGTCGGTGTCGACGAGGAGAACAAGCGTGGTGGCAGAGCCAGGCCAGGGTGACGAGGTCGTGACCACCCCGGCCGAGCCCCCCGCCGTGCCGCACCCGGCCGATGAGCCCGCCGTGCGCGAGCGGGCGAGGGCGATCCCGGAGGCCGCCGTCGCCCGCCTGGCGATCTACCTGCGGGCCCTGACCGAGCTGTCCGAGCAGGGTGTCGGCACGGTGTCCAGCGAGGAACTGTCCATCGCGGCCGGGGTGAACTCCGCCAAGCTGCGCAAGGACCTGTCCTACATCGGGTCCTACGGCACCCGCGGCGTGGGCTACGACGTCGGCGTGCTGATCGGCCAGGTGGAGCGGATCCTCGGGCTCACCCGCAACCACAGCGTCGCGGTGGTCGGAATCGGTAACCTGGGACATGCGCTGGCGAACTACAACGGTTTCCCCGGCCGCGGCTTTCCGGTGACGGCGCTGTTCGACGTGGACCCTGACCTGATCGGGGTACCGGTCGGCGGCATCCCGGTGGACCACATCGACGACATCCCGCAGGTCGTCGCCGATCGGGACATCACCATCGGCGTGATCGCCACGCCGCCGTCGGCCGCGCAGGAGGTCTGCGACCGTTTGGTCTCGGCCGGCGTGCAATGCATCCTGAACTTCGCACCCGTCGTGCTCCAGGTTCCGGACCACGTCGAGGTGCGCAAGGTGGACCTGGCAGTGGAGATGCAGATCCTGTCCTTCCACGTTGCCCGCCGGGCCGACGAGGGGTCGACGGAGTCGACAGCGGCCGGGCCGGACGGCGCGGTGAACGGGACCGGCATGTCGGAAGTGGACGGGATGGTGATGCGCCCGTGAGCCAGCGGGGCGTGCGGTCCCTGGAGCCAATGCGTCGGTCCGGCCGCGGCTGGCAAGGAGACCACAGCGTGGAACCGCTCGCGGACAGGGGGGCGGCCGCGTGAACCTGCTGGTCGTCGGCATCTCCCACCGCACGGCACCGGTACGCGTGCTGGAGCGGGTCGCGGTGTCCGGAGCGGATCTTCCCAAGGTTCTGGACGAGTTGCTCGCCTGCGACAACATCTCCGAGGCGATGCTGCTGTCCACCTGCAACCGCGTCGAGGTCTACGCCGTCGTCGAGGCGTTCCACGGCGGTCTCGGTGACGTCTCCGACGTGCTGGCCCGGCATGCCGGCGCGGATGTGATGGATCTCGCCGAGTATTTCTCCGTGCACTACGCGGCGGCCGCGGTGGAGCACCTGTTCTCGGTGGCCGCCGGGCTGGACTCGATGGTGGTCGGCGAGCCGCAGATCCTCGGCCAGCTTCGCGCCGCCTACACCGACGCCGACGCCGCCGGCACGGTCGGCCGCGCCATGCACGACCTGGCCCGGCACGCGCTCCGGGTGGGCAAGCGGGTGCACAGCGAGACCGACATCGACCACGCGGGGACATCGGTGGTCGCCGAGGCGCTCGCCGACGCCGACGGCGTGCTCGGCGGCCTGACCGGCCGGCGGGCGCTGATCGTCGGCGCCGGTTCGATGGGCGGCCTGGCCGTGGCGCACCTGCGCCGCGCCGGTATCGGCGAGGTGTTGATCGCCAACCGGACCGCGGCCAACGGCGAGCGGCTGGCCGAGTCACTGCGCGCCGAGGGCGTGCCGGCCAGCGCGGTGGACCTGGCCGACCTCTCCGGCCACATCGGCGCCGCCGACCTGCTGTTCTGCTGCACCGGCGCGGCCGAAACCGTGGTCGGCGCGGACGTGGTGGAGCGGGCCCTCGCCGGCCGAGCCGCGGACCGCCCGCTGGCGGTCTGCGACCTCGGGCTGCCCCGGGACGTCGACGAGAGCGTCGCCGAACTGCCCGGTGTCACCCTGATCGACCTGCGTACCCTGCAGCAGCGGCTGCGCGGCGAGCCGGACGGCGGCGGCGCTGAGCTGGCCACCCGGCCGGCGATCGAGCGGGCCACCGCGATCGTCGCCGAGGAGGTCCGCGCCTTCCTCGCCGGCCAGCGCTCGGCCGAGGTCACGCCGACGGTGACCGCGCTGCGCAAGCGGGCCGCCGAGGTGGTCGACGCCGAACTGCTGCGCCTTTCGTCCCGGCTGCCCGAGGTGGACCCCAAGGTCCGCGAGGAGCTGGCCAGGACGGTGCGCCGGGTGGTGGACAAGCTGCTGCACACCCCGACCGTGCGGGTCAAGGAGCTTGCCTCGGCGCCGGGCGGGGCCAGCTACGCGGACGCGCTGCGCGAGCTGTTCGGCCTCGACCCGCAGGCGCCCGCGGCGGTGAGCACGCCCCGCACCGTGCGGGACGACGAGACACCCGTGGAGGATGACGACCGGTGAACCGCACCCTGCGGATCGGCACCCGGGGAAGCGCACTCGCGCTCGCGCAGACCGGCACCGTGGCCGACGCGCTGGAGCGCGCCGGTGTCGACGTGGAGATCGTCACGGTCTCCACTCCCGGCGACCGCTCCACCAAGCCGATCACCGAGATCGGCGTCGGCGTGTTCACCTCGGCGCTGCGCGACGCGCTGGCCGACGGCCGGGTGGACGTCGCGGTGCACTCCTATAAGGACCTGCCCACCGCGCCGGACCGGCGACTGGTCATCGCCGCGGTGCCGCCCCGGGAGGACCCGAGGGACGTGCTGGTCGCCCGGGACGGGCTCACCCTGGGCGAGCTGCCCGCCGGCTCCCGGGTGGGCACCGGCTCGCCCCGGCGCAAGGCCCAGCTCGACGCCCTCGGCCTCGGCCTTTCGGTGGTCGGCGTACGCGGCAACATCGACACCCGGATCCGCAGGGTCGCCGAGGGCGAGCTGGACGCCGTGGTGCTGGCCCGCGCCGGCCTGGCCCGCACCGGCCGGCTCGCCGATGCCACCGAGGTGCTCGACCCGCTCCAGATGCTTCCCGCGCCCGCGCAGGGCGCGCTCGCCGTGGAGTGCCGGATCGACGATGTTGACACCGAACATCTGCTCCGGTCCACTTTGGATGATCAGGCCAGCCGAGCGGCGGTTGCCGCCGAGCGCGCCCTGCTGGCGGCGCTCGAGGCGGGTTGCAGCGCACCCGTCGGCGCGCTGGCCGATGTGGTGGAAGACCTCGCGGACGACGGCTCCGGCGTGGTCATCCGGCTGTCGTTGCGAGGGGTCGCCGCGACCTACGCGACCGAAACGCGCGACGCGGCCGGGGGCGACGTGGCGCTTCTCCGCGCGTCGGCCACCGGTGACTTGACCGCAGCGGAGCGGCTCGGCCGGCAGGTGGCGGCCGAACTGCTCGACCTCGGGGCCGCGGCGGTGCCCGGCCCCGGGGCCTAGATGGATGGGGAGTGCCCTGATGACCCGTGCAGCGAAGACGCCAGGACGCGTCGCCTTCGTGGGCTCCGGCCCCGGCGACGCCGGGCTGCTCACCGTCCGGGCCCGCGAGTTGCTCACCAGGGCCGAGCTGGTGGTGACCGACCCGGACGTGCCGGCCGACGTGGTCGCGCTCGTCCCGGAGGGTGTCGAGGTTCGTCCCGCGGTCGGCGACCCCGCCGACGTGGCCAGGGACCTGGCCGGTGAGGCCAAGTCCGGGCGCGAGGTGGTCCGGCTGGTCGCCGGCGACCCGCTGACCCAGGACGCGGTGGTCCGCGAGGCCGAGGCGGTGTCCACCCTCGCGGTGGCCTTCGACGTGGTGCCGGGGGTGCCCGCCGGCACCGCCGTGCCCGCCTACGCGGGCGTGGCGCTCGGCGCGGTGCACACCGAGGCCGACGTGCGGGCTGGAGTGGACTGGGCCGGCCTGGCCGCGGCGTCCGGCACCCTGGTGCTACACGCCACCGGCAGCCACCTCGCCGAGGCGGCGTCCGCGCTGGTCGAGCACGGGGTCGCGGCGCAGACCCCGGTCGCGGTCACGGTCGAGGGCACCGGCGCCAACCAGCGCACCATCGACACCAAGCTGGCGTCGCTGGCCGCGGACGCCGGCGAGCTGTCCGGTCCGCTGGTGGTCACCGTCGGCGCCACGGTCGCCGGGCGGCAGAAGCTGTCGTGGTGGGAGTCCCGCGCGCTGTACGGGTGGAAGGTGCTGGTGCCGCGCACCAAGGAGCAGGCCGGCGCGATGAGCGAGCGGCTGCGCGCGCACGGGGCCATCCCGGTCGAGGTGCCGACCATCTCCGTCGAGCCGCCGCGCAGCCCGGCGCAGATGGAGCGGGCGGTCAAGGGCCTGGTCGACGGCCGCTACCAGTGGGTGGTGTTCACCTCCACCAACGCGGTCCGCGCGGTATGGGAGAAGTTCAAGGAGTTCGGCCTGGACGCCAGGGCCTTCTCCGGCGTGAAGATCGCCTGCGTGGGCGAGTCCACCGCGGAGAAGGTGCGCTCCTTCGGCATCAACCCGGAGCTGGTGCCCTCCGGCGAGCAGTCCAGCGAGGGCCTGCTCGCCGACTTCCCGCCGCACGACGACGTGCTCGACCCGGTGGACCGGGTGCTGCTGCCGCGCGCGGACATCGCCACCGAGACGCTGGCCGCCGGTCTGCGCGAGCGCGGCTGGGAGATCGACGACGTGACCGCGTACCGCACGGTGCGCGCCGCGCCGCCGCCCGCCGAGACCCGCGAGATGATCAAGACCGGCGGGTTCGACGCGGTGTGCTTCACCTCGTCCTCCACGGTGCGCAACCTGGTCGGCATCGCCGGCAAGCCGCACGCCCGCACGCTGGTCGCCTGCATCGGCCCGAAGACCGCGGAGACCGCGCGCGAGTTCGGCCTGCGGGTGGACGTGCAGCCGGACCTGGCGCAGGTGCCCGCGCTGGTGGACGCGCTTGCCGAGCACGCCGCCCGGCTGCGCGCCGAGGGCGCCCTGCCGCCGCCAAGGAAGACGAAGCGGGCCCGCCGCTCGTGACGTTCCGACCGCGGCGCGCGTTGACAACGATGAGACCCGTGCGCCCGCCGGTGGCGGGCGCACGGGTGCTTTCCCGACGCTGACGCTTTCGCGAAGGCTTTCCCGAAGGGAGGGAGCACCGTGTTCCCCACCCACCGGCCACGCCGGCTACGCCGCACCCCGGCGCTGCGCCGGCTGGTCAGCGAGACCACCGTGGCGCCGAGGCAGCTTGTGCTGCCGATGTTCGTCCGGGAGGGCGCGACCGAGCCGGCGCCGATCTCGTCGATGCCCGGCGTGGTGCAGCACACCAGGGACTCGCTGCGCAAGGCCGCCGTGGAGGCGGTGGACGCCGGCGTCGGCGGGCTGATGCTGTTCGGCGTGCCCGCCCACCGGGACGCCGTGGGCAGCGGCGCCACCGACCCGGACGGCGTGCTCAACGTGGCCCTGCGCGACCTGCGCGAGGAACTGGGCGACGCCACCGTGCTGATGTCCGACTGCTGCCTGGACGAGTTCACCGACCACGGCCACTGCGGCGTGCTCGCCCCGGACGGCACCGTGGACAACGACGCCACCCTGGCCCGCTACGGGGACATGGCGGTGGCCCAGGCCGAGTCGGGCGCCCACCTGATCGGGCCGAGCGGGATGATGGACGGCCAGATCGGCGCGATCCGCGAGGCGCTGGACGCCGCCGGGCACACCGGCGCCGGGCTGCTGGCCTACTCGGCCAAGTACGCCTCGGCGTTCTTCGGCCCGTTCCGCGAGGCGGTGGACTCCCAGCTCAAGGGCGACCGCCGCACCTACCAGCAGGACCCGGCCAACGCCAGGGAGGCGCTCCGGGAGACCGAACTGGACCTCGCCGAGGGCGCCGACCTGGTGATGGTCAAGCCCGGCCTGCCCTACCTGGACGTGCTGCGCGCGGTGGCCGAGATGTCGCCGGTCCCGGTGGCCAGCTACCAGGTGTCCGGCGAGTACGCGATGATCGAGGCGGCGGTCGCGAACGGCTGGCTGGACCGCCGGCTCACCGTGCTGGAGTCGCTGACCTCGCTGCGCCGCGCCGGTGCCGACGTGATCCTCACCTACTGGGCGGTGGACGCCGCCCGCTGGCTGGCCTCCGGCTGAGCCACGGGAAACGCGCGCCGATGGATGTGATGAACCGGCCGGAGGATCGACCGGGGGTCGCCGCGCCGCCCCGCCCGGTGGTGGTGTCGCGGTGGCTGTGGATCGGCGGCGCGGTGCTGTCCGCCGGCCGCTCGGTGGTCCGGCTCGCCGACCGTCGCGCGCTGGTGGACGACCTGACGCAGGCCGTGCCCCAACTCGGCCAGGACGAGGTGGACGCCGCCGTGTCCGGCACGGTGCTGCTCGGCCTGCTGCTCTGCGCGCTTGTGCTCGGCGGGTACGTGCTGCTGGCCAACCGGATGGCGCGCGGGGCGAACTGGGCGCGGATCGTGCTCGGCGTGTTCGGCGGCGCCAGCGTGCTGTTCGGCGCGGTCGGCCTGGCCGCCTTCGGCGCGGGCGTGACCACCGACCTCGGCTTCCAGTTCGGCGCGCTGGACGTCGTGGTGGGCGTGGCCGGCCTGCTGCTCGACGCCGCCGCGCTGACCCTGATGTTCGTGCCGGCGGCCGCTGGGTACTTCCAGCGCCGCCCGGGCCCGCTCCGCTGACCCGGAAGCCGCACCCGCGCCCGGCCGCGCGGTTGTGGGCAGGATGAGCCGATGAGCGACACGGTCGACCCGGACAACGCGGCGCCCGACGAGCCGGAGGGCACTGGGGACGCGGAACCCGCCGAGGACGCCCCCCTGGCGCTGCGCGGCGCCGTCGGCGTTTGGCTGGCCCTGGCCATCTTCGGCCTGGCCAACGCCGGCTACCTGTGGCTGCTGCGGGACAGCGTGCGCCGGCTGCTGATCGAGCAGCAGCATGTGCGGCCGGACGACGCGCCGGGGCTGACCCACCAACTCCTGGTGGACAACACCGTCACCGCGGTGCTGCTCGCCGTGGTCTACGCCGCGTTGGCCGTGCTGCTGCGCACCGGGCGGTCCTGGGCCCGGCTCGGCCTCACCGCGGTGGCCGGCCTGCACCTCGCGCTCACCCTGGTCGCCGGCGGCCGGACCGTGCAGAACGTGCTGGTCGCCGTGCTGATCCTGGCCGGCCTGCTGCTCACCTGGCGGGGCACCACCTCGCGCTGGCTGGCCGAGCGGCGGGCCGGCTGACGGCGGCGGGAGTGGAAACCGCGCCGGCTCGGGTGATGGACTGGGCCGGGCCGCGCGCGACGAACCCAGTCAGCCGAGGAAGGACCAGGATGAGTACCCCGACCGCATCCGACGAGCCGCAGCCCACGCTGTACACCGAGCGCGGATCCACCTGGTGGCCGGTGCTGTGGGGGCCGGCGTTCGCACTGATCGGCCTGGGTGCCGAGGTGGTGGCCGGGGCGCCGCACGTGGCCGGCTGGCTGCTCGTCGGCCTGGCGCTCGCGGTGGCCGCCGCGGTCTGGGTGAATGCCCGGTCCAAGGTGTACGCGGTCCGGCTCACCCCGGTCGCCCTGCGGCAGGGTCGGGAGGAGTTGCCGGTGGCCCGAGTGGCCGAGGTGGACGACGTCGGCGCGCCGGTGGGCGCCAGGGTGCTCGGCGGTGGCTGGGCGCCGCCGCGCGGCACCACCGCGCTGCCGGTGCGGCTGGACGACGGCAGCGTGGTGCTCGCCTGGGCCAGGGATGTGGACGCGCTGCGCGAGGCGCTGCGCCCGCTGGTCCGGACGTGAGAGGCTGAACGGCCGTGACCGGTCCGCATTATCCGGCTGATCCACCGGCGAGCACCGCCAGCGTGGACGAACGGCCCGCGCCCAGGTCGGTGCGCGTCGGGTCGCGCCGCATCACGCTGCACCACCCGTGGCGGATGTTCCGGGTGCTCGGCGACGCCGTGCTCGCGGTGCTGGCCGTGGCGGCCGCGGTGTGGTGCTGGCGGCAGGGCGTGGTGACGATCCACTATCCGGCCGCGGACGGGCTGCCCGCCGAGGACTCGACCCGCTACCTCGGCAACTGGATGACCGGGGCGGTCGCCCTCGGCACGCTCGCCGCACTGCTGGTCGTGGACGCGGTGCGCCAACTCGTGCTCGCGGTGCGCATCGGCCCCGACCGGTTTCCCGGCTGACCCGCGGTCCCTTCCGGCGATCTCTTCGGCGAGCCGCTGCCCGTTTTTGTCCGAATGCCGCCGTCTCCCGCGCCGGATCCGTCCGCGGGGTCAAGCTCGTCGACGCCGTCGAGCACGCCCCCGCCGCCCACCCGTCCGAGACGACCTCGCCGTCCAGCTACGCGGACGGGCCCAGCTGCCAGCCGGCGGTGGACCAGGTCGCGGACGACCAGAACCCGACGGCGAGCGACGTCCAGACGCTGACCAAGGCCGAAAGCTCGTTGACCGCCGTGCTCAACCAGGTGGTGCAGCAGGCAGGCGCCGCGTCGGCGCCGGCGGGATCGTCGTCCGGGTCGGCGGGCTCGTCCTCGGTCGGCCGCGGCGGCACCCCGCCGACGGTCGGCGGCGCCGGCTCGGCGTCCCATGGCGGCAGCGGCCAGCCCGCGACGGCCGCCAGCATCGCCGCCGACCAGGCGGCCGTGGACGCGGCCAACGCGGAACTGCTCGCCGCGCGGCAGAACCTGGCCACAGCCACGCTGACCAGCCCGATCTCCGGCACCGCCGCGCAGATCGGTCGCCTCCGCACGCACCGGCTCTGCTCCCCGGCGTAATCCGCCGAGAACGAGTCAGGCGGCGACGGGGTGGACGACTGAGAGGCCGAGCGACTCGGCTTCGCGGGTGAACGCCTCCGCGTCGGCCACCGCCGCGCCGCCCGTGTCGTTGTTGAAGTACGCGTACACGTCGGAGTCGGCCGGCCAGGCCTCGGCGGTCCGCGCCGCCCAGGACCGCAGGGCCTGCCGGCCGTAGCGGGGGAACGGCCGCGCCCGGCCCTCGTGGAAGCGCAGGTAGCCCCAGTCGGCGGTGCGCCACAGCGGGGTGATCGGGCCGGCGCGGTCCGCCCAGCACAGCGCGGCGCCGCGGGCCTGGAGCACCCGCCGCACCTCCTCGGTCCACCAGCTCGTATGCCGCGGCTCGACGGCCACCCGCACCCCGGCCGGGAACCGGGTGAGGCAGTCGTCCAGCAGCGCGGCGTCGGCCCGCAGCGTCGGCGGCAGCTGCAGCAGCACCGGGCCGAGCCGGTCGCCCAGCCCGGCCGCGCGGCCCATCAGCCGCTCCACCGGCTCCGCCGGCTCACGCAGCCGCTTGATGTGGGTGAGGTAGCGGCTGCCCTTGACCGCGATGACGAACCCCGGCGGGGTGCGCTGCCGCCACGCCTCGAACGCCTCCCGGGTCGGCAGCCGGTAGAAGGCGTTGTTCAGCTCGACGGTGGGGAAGAGCCGGGTGTACTCCTCCAGCCACAGCCGCTGCGGCAGCCCGGCCGGGTAGCAGACACCCCGCCAGTGCGGGTACTGCCAGCCGGAGGTCCCCACGTACACCGCCACGCCGTTAGTGTCGGCCGAGAACCGCTCGGACGCACCTGCGAGACTTGGGGACGTGACAGCCAACGTGGAGCACGCAGCAGTCACCCGCTCGCGGGCGCTCTTCGCCCGCGCCTCCACCGCCACCCCCGGCGGGGTCAACTCGCCGGTGCGGGCGTTCCGCGCGGTCGGCGGCACCCCCCGGTTCATGGCCCGCGGCGAGGGCCCCTACCTCTGGGACGCCGACGGCAACCGGTACGTCGACCTGGTGTCCTCCTGGGGGCCGATGATCCTCGGCCATGCCCACCCGGACGTCGTCTCCGCCGTGCGGCGGGCCAGCGGGGCCGGGCTGTCGTTCGGCACCCCCACCGAGGGCGAGGTGGAGCTGGCCGAGGAGATCATCCGCCGGGTGCCGCCGGTGGAGCAGGTCCGGCTGGTCAACTCCGGCACCGAGGCCACGATGAGCGCGATCCGGCTGGCCCGCGGGTTCACCGGCCGCAGCAAGGTGGTCAAGTTCGCCGGCTGCTACCACGGTCACGTGGACGCGCTGCTGGCCGAGGCCGGCTCTGGGGTGGCCACCCTGGCGCTGCCCGGCACACCCGGGGTGACCGGCGCGCAGACCGGGGACACCATGGTGCTGCCGTACAACGACGTCGAGGCGGTGCGCGCGGCGTTCGCCGAGCACGGCGCGGACATCGCCTGCGTGATCACCGAGGCGGCCGCCGGCAACATGGGCGCGGTGCCCCCCGAGCCCGGGTTCAACGCCGAACTGCGCGAGCTGTGCCACGCCTCCGGCGCGCTGCTGGTGATGGACGAGGTGATGACCGGCTTCCGGGTGTCGGGCTCCGGCTGGTACGGCCTGGAGGGGGTGGCCGGCGACCTCTACACGTTCGGCAAGGTGATGTCCGGCGGGCTGCCCGCGGCGGCGTTCGGCGGCCGGGCCGACGTGATGGCCCGCCTCGCCCCGTCCGGGCCCGTCTACCAGGCCGGCACGCTGGCCGGGAATCCGGTCGCGGTGGCCGCCGGACTGGCCACCCTGCGCGCCGCCGACGACGAGGTGTACCGGCTGCTGGACCGCAACGCCCGGCGGCTGGGCGAGCTGATCGGCGACGCGCTCACCGCCGAGGGTGTGCCGCACCAGGTGCAGTACGCCGGCAACATGCTCAGCGTGTTCTTCACCGACGAGCCGGTGCGCGACTACGCCGCCGCGCAGGCCTCCCAGACCTGGCGGTTCCCGGTGTTCTTCCACGCGCTGCTGGCCCGCGGGGTCTACCCGCCGCCCAGCGGGTTCGAGTGCATGTTCGTCAACGCGGCCATGGACGACGCCGCGTTCGCGGTGATCGCCGAGGCGCTGCCGCACGCGGCGGCGGCCGCCGCGGCGGCGACCGAGGAGGGGCGCCAGTGACCGAAGCAACCCGGCGGAGGGAGGAACGGTGACCCGGACGGTCGTCCACCTGCTGCGGCACGGTGAGGTGCACAACCCGGACGGGATCCTCTACGGCCGGATGGCCGGGTTCCGGCTGTCCACCGTCGGCGAGAAGCAGGCGCTCACCGTGGCCGAGGATCTGGCCGACCACGACATCGTCCGGGTGCTGTCCTCGCCGCTGGAGCGGGCCAGGCAGACGGCGGCCCCGGTGGCCGAGGCGCATGGGCTCGAGGTCGTCGTGGACGACCGGTTGATCGAGGCGGACAACCTCTTCGAGGGTCAGCGGGTCTCGGTCGGCGACGGGGCGCTGCGCTCGCCGAAGCACTGGATCAAGCTGCGCAACCCGTTCCGCCCGTCCTGGGGCGAGCCCTTTCTGGAGATCGCGCACCGGATGCTGGCCGCGGTGCACCGGGCCCGGGAGGAGGCCGCCGGGCACGAGGTGGTGTGCGTGTCGCACCAGTTGCCGATCTGGACGGTGCGCCGGTTCCTGGAGGGCCGGCGGCTGTGGCACGACCCGCGCCGCCGGCAGTGCTCGCTGGCCTCGCTGACCAGCTTGGAGTTCGCCGACGAGGAACTGGTCCGGATCACCTACCGGGAGCCCGCCGGTTCCAGCGACCCCACGGTGACGGGAGCATGACCGGCCACGACCGCGGTCCCACGCGCACCCGCCGGACGACGACGACCAGGATGGTGCGGGGCGCGCTGGTCGCGTTGGTCGCGGTGCTCGCCCTGGCCGGCTGCTCGACCGGCAAGGACGCGGTGTCCCAGGGCGGCGACTTCCAGTTCGTCTCGCCCGGCGGGCAGACCCGGATCTTCTACCCGCCGGACAAGCGCGGCAGGGCCCCCGATATCGGCGGGGAGAGCCTGCTGGAGCCGGGCAGGCAGATCAAGCTGTCCGACTACCCGAACCAGGTGATCGTGCTCAACCTGTGGGGATCCTGGTGCGGGCCGTGCCGCACCGAGATGCCCCAGCTCCAGCAGGTGTACGACCAGACGAAGGCGTCCGGGGTGCAGCTGATCGGCATCGACCTGCGGGACGCGGACCGCAGCGCGCCCACCGACTTCGTCCGGGACCGCGGGCTCAGCTACCCGTCCGTCTACGACCCGCCCGGCCGGTCGCTGTTCGCACTGAAGGGCTACCCCCGGTCCGTGGTGCCGTCCACCATCGTGCTGGACCGCCAGCACCGGGTGGCCGCCATCTACCTGGAGTCGATCCTGGCCTCGGACATTCTGCCCGAGGTGCAGCGGCTCACCGCGGAACGCGCCTGACCGGCGGGCCCCTGTGACCCAGCCCGCCGGGAGGGGATACCGGTGCCTGGCTCCGCACCGGGGTTACCTACGCTCGGTGGCGTGAATCCCACCGAGCTCGCCACGTCGGGGCCGCTGGTGCTGGCCGCCGGGGTCGCGTTGCTCGCCGGTGCGGTGTCCTTCGCGTCCCCGTGCTGCGTGCCGCTGGTCCCCGGCTACCTGGCCTACCTGGCCGGGCTGGTGGGCGCCGAGGCGCCGGCGGTCGGCGAGCGCGAGCCGGCCCGGCGGGGCCGGTGGCGGGTGGCCAGCGCCGCCCTGCTGTTCGTGCTCGGTTTCACCGTCGTCTTCGCGGCCGGGGTGATCGGTGTCCTCGGCGTCTCCGACGTGGTGTTCACCAACGAGACGCTGCTGCAGCGGGTCGGCGGCGTGGTCACCATCGTCATGGGCCTGGTGTTCGTCGGCCTGGTGCCGGTGCTGCAGCGGGATGTGCGGCTGCACCGGGTGCCCCGCGCCGGGCTGCTCGGCGCCCCGCTGCTCGGCGCGGTGTTCGGCCTGGGCTGGACGCCGTGCCTGGGGCCCACGCTGGTCGGCGTGGTCGCGGTGGCCAGCGGCACCCAGGTCGGCTCGAGCACGCTGCGCGGGGTGCTCCTGGTGCTGGCCTACTGCCTCGGCCTGGGCCTGCCGTTCGTGCTGCTCGCGCTCGGCGCTCGGTGGGCGCTGCGGGCGGTCGGCTGGCTGCGCGGGCACGTCCGCGCGGTGCAGCTCACCGGCGGTGCGCTGCTGGTCGTGGTGGGCGTGCTGCTGGTCACCGGCCTGTGGGGGGAGATGGTGGCGCTCCTGCAGAGCGCGGTGGTGGACGACACGAGGTTGCCGCTTTGACCGGCTCGCGGATCGGTGCCGTGCTCGCGCTGCTGCGCAACACCTGGCGCGGCCTCACGTCCATGCGCACCGCGCTGGCCCTGCTGTTCCTGCTCGCCCTCGGCGCGCTGCCCGGGGCCCTGCTGCCGCAGCGCTCCCTCAACGCCCCCAAGGTCGGCCAGTACATCACCGAGCACGGCTGGTGGGGCCGGGTGCTGGACAAGCTGCAGTTCTACGACGTGTACGGCAGCGTCTGGTTCGCCGCGATCTACGTGCTGCTGTTCGTCTCGCTGGTCGGCTGCCTGGTGCCGCGCAGCGTCGAGTACGCCAGGCAGTCCGTGGCCAAGCCAGTGCTCACGCCGCGCAACCTCGGCCGCATGCCGCACTACGCGACGTCCACAGTGGACGCCTCGCCGGCGGACGTGCTGGCCGCGGTGCGGCCGAAGCTGCGCGGCTGGCGGGCGGTGGAGCGCGAGGAGGACGGTGGGGCGCGCAGCATCAGCGCCGAACGCGGCTTCCTCCGCGAGACCGGCAACCTGCTGTTCCACTTCGCCCTGCTCGGCCTGCTGGTCGCGTACGCGGTGGGCAAGATGTACGGCTACGAGGGCCAGGTCATCGTGCAGGCCGACGGCTCCCAGTTCTGCAACTCCGGGGTGCTCAACTACGACTCGTTCCGGCCCGGCCTGCGGGTGGACGGCACCCAACTGGACCCGTTCTGCGTCAAGGTGAACGGCTTCACGGCCCGGTACCTGCCGGACGGCCAGGCCGAGTCGTACCAGGCCGACGTGCAGTACCAGTCCGGCGCGGACCTGGAGACGAACACCTGGAAGCCGTACGACCTGAGGGTCAACTCGCCGCTGCGCACCGCCGGCGACCGGGTCTACCTGCTGGGCAACGGCTACTCTCCGGTGTTCACCGTGACCTTCCCGAACGGGCAGCAGCGCACTGGCCACGTGCAGTGGGAGCCGGTGGACCAGCAGACCAAGCTGTCCCAGGGCGCCACCAAGTTCGACCCGCCGGACGTCACCGACCCGGTGCTGCGCCGCCAGCAGCAGATCGCGGTCACCGGCCTGTTCGCGCCGACCGCCGTCTACGACGGGAAGGTCCTCTCCTCCGGGTTCCCGGCGCTGACCAGCCCGGCCGTCGCGGTCCAGGTGTACCGCGGCGACCTGGGCACCGACTCCGGCCGCGGGCAGTCGATCTTCTCCGTCGACCACCAGATGATCGCGGACGGCCGGCTGAAGAAGGTCGCCTCGCAGAACCTCGGGCTGGGCCAGCAACTGCGGCTGGACGACGGCACCACGGTGCGCTTCGACGGCGTGGTGCCGTGGGTCAACCTCCAGGTCTCCCACGATCCGACGCAGGACCTGGTGCTGGTGTTCGCCATCCTGATCATCGGCGGGCTGGTCACCTCGCTGACCGTGAAGCGGCGCCGGGTGTGGGTGCGCGCCACCCCGGAGAGCGGTGCCGAGGGCGGCGGTCGTACCGTTGTCGAGGTCGGCGGGCTGGCACGCACCGACCAGGCGGGTTACGGCGAGGAGTTCACCAGGCTCTCCGGCGAGTTGCTCGCGGCGCCTCGGCAGCGGGCGGAGCAGGACCCCGAATGATCCCGGCGAGCCGCGGCACCCGTACCGACCACGGCGCGTGCCGGGGCCGGCCGCGCGAAGCCGCGGAGAAGAGGGACAGCACATGACGGTCAACACGACGCTGGCGACGTACAGCGACTGGACCTACGCCACCGCCATCGCGATCTATGTCCTGTCCATGCTGTTCTACCTGGCCGAGCAGGCGTTCGGCCGGTTCGCGCGGCGCTCCGAGCGGGTCGAGGCGGCCACCGTGGGTGGCTCTGGTGGCGGTACCGCCGTGCTGGACCGGCCGGCGCCGCCCCGGGTGACCCCGGCCGGGCGGCCGCTACCGGAGCGGCTGGGCCGGATGGGCGTGGCGCTCACCGTGCTCGGCGTGGCGCTGCACGCCTCCGCGGTGCTGACGCGCGGGCTGGCCGTGCACCGGGTGCCGTGGGGCAACATGTACGAGTACGGCTCGGCGGTGTGCCTGGCGGCCATGGTCACCTGGCTGGTGCTGATGCGCCGGTTCCCGATCCGCCGGCTCACCGGCTTCGTGCTGCTGCCGATCGTGGTGTTGCTGTTCCTCGGCGGCACGGTGCTCTACGCGAACGCCGCCCCGCTGCAGCCGGCGTTGCAGTCCTACTGGCTGGTGATCCACGTCTCCGCCGCGGCCACCTCCAGCGGCATCCTGCTGCTGCCCGGCGTGGCCAGCCTGCTCTACCTGGTGCGCACCGCCAACGAGCACAACCCGCGGCGGTTCGCCCGGCTGGCTCCCCGGCTTCCCGGGGCGGACATGCTGGACCGGCTGGCGTACCGGACCACGATCTTCGCCTTCCCGCTGTTCACCTTCGGCATCGTGTGCGGCGCCATCTGGGCGGAGTCCGCGTGGGGCCGGTTCTGGGGCTGGGATCCCAAGGAGACCACCGCGCTGGTCGCCTGGGTGGTCTACGCCTCCTACCTGCACGCCAGGGCGACCGCGGGCTGGCGGGGCAACCGCGCCGCCGTGATCAACGTGCTGGGCTTCGCGGTGATGGTGTTCAACCTCTTCTTCATCAACCTCGTGGTCTCCGGCCTGCATTCGTACGCCGGCGTCAACGGCTGATCGGGTGCTGTGCTTCACCTGGGGGAACGTCGATTACGACACGGCACCTGGTGTCGACCCGCGGTGATTCGGCGGCTACCGTCGCTCCCGGAGATCGGGGAGCTTTCCAACCGCTTGCCGGGGAGGATCGTGCGGTGACTGGTCGCTACGAAGAGCCTGAGCCGCGCCATGACGCGACATGGCAGTCGACGGTGGGGGCGGGCGGCAACGCCCAGCAGCCGAACGGGACGGCCGGCCCGGGTGGGCATGCCAGCCATGCGGAGCAGCAGGCCGACCCCGCCGCGCCCGCGCCGCTGTACGTCGATCCCTCGGTGTCCGGGCCATACCAGCTCGGCGGTGGCCCGTCCGGCCCGTACCAGGTCGGTGGCGGCACTTCGGGTCCGTACCAGGTGTCCGGCGGGTCCTCCGGTCCGTACCAGGTCGGTGGCGGCTACTCCGGGCCGCACCAGGTTTCCGGTGGCCCGTCCGGGCCGCATTCCGTCGGTGGTGGCCCGTCCGGCCCCTACCAGGTCGCCGGCGGTGCCTCCGGCCCGCACCGGGTGGACGGGTCGCAGTACGTGGAGTCCGGCCCGTCCGGGCCGCAGCAGGCGCAGCCGTACCCGCATCAGGCGCCGCAGCAGGGTCGGCAGGGCAACCAGGAACTGTCCTCGGCGCAGTTGCTCCGGCAGCAGAAGCGACCGCCGCAGTCCGGCTGGCGCCGCGCCGTCTACGTGGCCACCGGCCACCTGGTGAACCTCGGCGAGAGCCCGGCCGACCTGCGCCGCCGTGACCTGATCGCGCGGATCAACCAGCCGCTGCGGGGCTGCTACCGGATCGCGATGCTCAGCCTCAAGGGCGGCGTCGGCAAGACCACGACCACGGCCAGCCTGGGCGCCACGTTCGCCTCGCTGCGCGGTGACCGGGTGATCGCCGTGGACGCCAACCCGGACCGGGGCACGTTGGCCCAGAAGATCCCGCTGGAGACCACCGCCACGGTGCGGCACCTGCTGCGCGACGCCAAGCGGATCACCCGGTACAGCGACGTCCGGGCGTACACCTCGCAGGGGCCGAGCCGGCTCGAGGTGCTGGCCAGCGAGCAGGACCCGGCCGTGTCCGAGGCGTTCAGCGAGGACGACTACCGGCGCACCGTCGCCCTGCTGGAGCACTTCTACAACATCGTGCTCACCGACTGCGGCACCGGACTGATGCACTCGGCCATGAAGGGCGTGCTCGACCTGGCCGACTCTTTGATCATCGTGTCGTCCGGCTCGGTGGACGGCGCCCGCAGCGCGTCGGCCACCGTCGACTGGCTGGACGCGCACGGCTACCGCGACCTGGTGTCCCGCTCGGTCGCCGTGATCAACTCGGTGCGGCCACGGTCCGGCAAGGTCAACCTGGACCGGCTTGCCGAGCACTTCGCCGCGCGCTGCCGGGCGGTCTGCCGCGTCCCGTTCGACCCGCATCTGGAGGAGGGTGCGGAGATCGAACTGGACCGGCTGGCTCCGGCAACCAGGCTTGCCCTGCTGGAACTCGCCGCCACCGTCGCCGACGACTTCCCCAACGACACCGGCCGTCGCCGCTAGAGCGGCGGCTGGTGCCGGTTCACGGCTTGCGTGCCACGCCGCCGAGCAGCAGGTGTTCCCCGTCGGCCGGCGGCGTCAGGCGCGGCCCCTCGGGCCACCACTCGAACAGGTAGGTCAGGCCGGGCTCGACGAACTCCAGGCCGTCGAAGAACGCGGTGATTTCGTCGCGGGTGCGGAAGAAGCAGGTGCCCATCAGGTTGATGAACCGCTGCTGCGCCTCCCTTGCGAGTTCGCTGCGCGGGCTTCCGTCGGCCGGGTCGTACAGGTGGCTGATGGCCACGTAGGAGCCGCTCGGCAGACCGTCCACATAGGACGATATGATGTCGCGCGGCCGTTCGGCGTCGGCGACGTGGTGCAGCGTGTTCGAGTGGATCAGCGCGATCGGCCGCTCGAAGTCCAGGCGCTCGGCCACCGCGGGGCTGCGCAGTAGTTCCGCCGGGTGCCGCAGGTCCGCCGCGACGAAGTGGGTGAACTCGTTCTCCTCCAGGAGTGCGCGGCCGTGCGCGGCGACCACCGGGTCGTTGTCCACGTACACCACGCGCGCCTCCGGGTTGTACCGCTGCGCGACCTGGTGGGTGTTCTCCGCGGTGGGCAGCCCGGAGCCGCAGTCCAGGAACTGGTCGACGCCGGCGTGCCCCGCCAGGAACCGGACCACCCTGGTCAGCCACGCCCGGCATTGCCGCGCGACCTGCGGGGTCTCCGGAGCGATCTCCAGCAGTTGCCGGTACACCGCCCGATCGACCTCGTAGTTGTCCTTGCCGCCCAGGAAGGCGTCATAGACGCGGGCGATGCTGGGCTGGCTGGTGTCGATCTCCGTGGGTAGCACGCCGTCCGATTCGCCGACAACGGACATCCGGTCCTCGCTCGCGTCGTAGCGGAAGGGTTCGCTGCCGCCCAGCGTAGGCGATCGGATTCGCAAGGTACCTGCGGACCTCGGGCCGCTGCCGAACTCGGCTGTGGCCGATCGGGGCGGGAACGAGCCTGCGCCCGGCGCTGCGTTTCCGCGCCAGTCATCGCTGAATGGTGGGTGCGCGGCGAGGGCCTGGGTGATCCCTGGGGAAGGCGACGGCCCCCGCCGCGCGTCCTTTCACTCCGGGGTCGGGACACCCGGAGTGAAAGGAGTTCTCAGGGCATGTCTCGGCTCGTCCGGGAGTCGCACGGGCGGCAGCACGGCGGTCGGGTAGTCGTCCGGCGCCAGCCGTCCGGCCGCCTCGTCCGCCGGCCACGCCAGGCAGACGGCCAACCCCTCCCGGCGCATCCGCGAGATCAGTTCCCGCACCGTCACGCCCCACTGGTTGCCCTCCCGGAACATGTGTTGGGCACCCACCGCGAATCCCTCCGCTGCTGTCATTCGGCCGTCTCCTGCTGGTCGTCGGATCGGTGGCGGCGGCGGTAGTAAGCCCGCGACTGCTCCGCGGCCCAGTCCAGGCGCTGATGCACCCAGGTGCGGGCGAAGGTCACCATGGAGTCCGGTTCCCAGCGCGTACCGTCCGGCACGGTCACCTGGGATATGAGCAGATCGCGCCCATGGGTGATGACCACGGATACCGCACTCTTCCGCCATGTGAAGGAGAAACCACCGTAACCGTAGACGATGGCAGCGATCCCCGAGTCGACCGTTTCGAACGCGGGGCCGTACTCGGGGAATGGAACGGTGATCCGCTCGTACGTGGTACCGTCCCGGAGTTTTTCGATGGAAGCCGTGCCACCGTCGGGTATCCGTATTCCGCCGCCAATCTCCGTGCTGGCGCTAATCCTCCACAATGGTGATGGTTCCAGTGCCATCGCAGTTGCCACAGCCCTTGCCCTTGCAGTCACCACAGGTGACCGTGATGTTCGGTAGCATGTCGCCCTCGTCAGTCCGTGGAGAGGGAAAGCGCGGCACGCTCCCGCACCGCTCGGCCGAGTTCGACCATCCGCGCACCGAGCCTCCGCTGATCCTCGGCCGGCCAGCGGTACCCCGTCAGGCCGGAGTCGGCGTCGAGTTCGGCGCACATGTAGCGCACAAGTTGCTTGTTCAAAGAAGCAAGAGCCGCCAGCAACTCCCGATCCCGGCTGTCGTGTCCGGCCACTCCCACAGGAGGATTCATTCACAACTCATCTCCCTGTGCTGATTTCTTGCCTGTCTACAAGCCCGATCTGGCCTGCTCTTCGGCAAGGGAATCGTAGGTCGGGATCGCGAACCACCCCGTGCTGCTGTGATCTTGTGTTGCATGATTTCCCGGATCAGCAAGGAGAACTGGAACGGGCGAACGGTGCGCGCCACCGTTCGCACCACGCCGCGTGTCTGGCGACAACGAGCGCGGTGTGCGCGCAATCTGTTTAGCGGCGGAAGCTTGCTAAGCTTTGAAGTGATAGCTTCGCTGGACCGTTTTCGTTGAGGAATCCTCGACCCAGGCGAGTTCCCAGATATCGCTGTTCACCTTGAATTCACGATCAAAACCCACCCATCAGCCCCTCGTGGTCTTGCCTGGTGGGTCGATGACAAGTTGGATGGCGCCGTGGTAGATGGAGCCACGGTAGTATCCCGCAGGCGAAGTGCGCTCTGACCAAGTGCCTGTGGCAACCGGACCACTGAGCGCGAGATCTAGTCTGAGTATGGACCCGTTCGATGCGGGAACGCTTTCGCCAATCAGACGGTCGCCTTGCTGACGAATGACAACATAGTGCTCGCCGACCAGTTCCGCGTCGCGACCTGTGCTGGGATAGACATAACGGCTGTGCCATATTCCGGAAAAGATATTGTTGGGCGACTCCGTCCTACGAACTGGTGCGGCTTCTGCCTCAATGCCGAGCAACGGCGATGCCGCCGCCAATGACAGGCTCGCGCTAAGCTTGAGCAACAACGACCGCCGATCGACACCAACCCCGACACGGTCTGCCCACGTAGCTGCGAGGCGGGCCAGTTCATGCACATCGAGGTCCTGCAACTTGCCCACGAACTCGGCGAGACCGCCGTTGCGTGGTTCGGGCACATTGGGGCTGCCGAGCCCCAGTAAGCCGGGAGTCTCAGCCAACATCGGTATACCGTCGGCACCTCCGTGACACTGCGCGTCACGGTCACGGAAGTCCGCACAGTCTGCCACCAGGTCCGAAATACTGCACTCGTACAGCTCGGCTAGTTTGGTGAGCACGGCGAGTGAGGGAGCATGGCCAGTCGCGCTTGGCCACAGCTCCCAATAGGAGGAGTTCTTGAACGTCTTCGGGTCGGCTGGCCAACGATCGTTCCAGCGATCGGCCGCCTCCCGTTGGCTCCAGCTATGCGCTAGCCGAAGCGCAACTCTAGCGTTGACGTTGTAGCGCTGACGGAAGACGGCAGCGATCTCTCCCCACGTCTTGTGCTGTGTGCGCAACTCTGCGGACAGTTGCCGTTGCTCCTGCCGCAGGCTTCGGAGTGCGGTCGGCATCGAAGGCTCCTCTCAGCGGTGGGCCAGACCGTAGCGCCCCTCCATCACCACACAGGCGTTTCCCGTCCAGCAGGGAAATCTTGGCCGGCGGCAAGCTCCCAGCCGGACCGGGAGTATCGGAAGACGAGACGTTGGAATGCAGGAGTTGAAGGAGCTGTTCGCCCCTGGTGGACGAGGACGACGAGCAGCGGGTGACCGCTCCGGAACTCCTTCGACCTGGTGTCCGTCTTCACCCCTCCGCAGCTCACCACTGTGCTGGGGCACGAGATGAAAGCGCTCGGGATGGTGAGGACGGCCCTACCTGGTGGTGGCGCTCGCTGTGCCGACGGCGTTCGAAGCGGGCGGGTTGGTGGCGGAGCGCCGGGCGACGTGGGCCGGATACACCGCGAGTGCGTAGCCGGCGCCAGGGGCGCCACCACGCACTCGCGGGAGAGCGTTATTCGTTCGAGTCGGAGTCACCCGGCTTGCGTGGGCGGCGGGCCTGCTCGCCGAGCTTGCGGAGGAACTCCGGGTCGTCGTCGGGGGCGACGCTGCGGCGCGAACCCACGCCGACGTGCTCGGAACCGAACGCGCGCCACAGCAGCACGGCAACCGTCACCGCGCCGATGGTCGCGAGCAGGTACAGCAGCATGGCCGCCACCTCCTCCAAGATCGCCGCTGGCGGGGCCAGACGGACACCAGCATGCCGGATCTTCGACGATTGTGCCGGAGCCGCAGGTCACCACGGGGCCGGCGGGTGCGGAAGAGGCGTTGGCCGGGGTGTTTCTCGCGCGGCCCGTGGCGGCGCGTCAGGGGGTCTCGGATGACCGGCCAGCCGGCCGCGGAGCGGATATGTCAGAGATTGCGGACCGGCTCGGTCGCCTCTGTTGTCAACTCGGCCAGCAGGGCCTTGACTTCGGACTCGCGGAACCGGCGGTGCCCGCCCGGAGTCCGGATCGAGCCGATCCGGCCGGCGGTGGCCCAGCGGGTTACCGTCTTGGGGTCGACACGGAACAGGGACGCGACCTCACCCGGGGTGAGGAGCCGCTCGCTCACATGCTGTCGGGGTTGGTGAACGGACGCGGTCACTCTCGTCCTCCTTGCTGAGTTATGCCAGCGGGGGTCCGGCGTACCGGCCGCATCGTTGCATCTCACCCGGTGGGTACTCGAACACTTGGGTGATAGTAAAGGGGGAGTAAGGGGCAAAAGCCGCGGTTCGGACACCGTCGGGACCCCGAAAGGCGTGGTCCTACGCTTGGCGCCGTGGACGCTGTCGACCGGCAGATCATCGCCGCGCTGAGAGTCAACGGAAGGGCAACGTATGCCGATCTCGGCCGGCAGGTGGGCCTGTCCGCGTCCGCTGTGCACGAGCGGGTGGGCAAGTTGGAGTCGACCGGTGTGATCACCGGCTACCACGCCGTGGTCGAGCCGACCGCGGTCGGCCTGGGCGTCACCGCGCTGGTCGGCATCGTGCCCACGGACACCGGCGACAACGAGGAGATCGCCGAGGCGCTGGCCGAGTTGCCCGAGGTCGAGTCGTGCTACGCGGTCGCCGGCGACGAGGCCTTCGTGGTGAAGGTGCGGGTGCCCACGGTGGACGAGCTGGAACGCACCCTCGGCCGGCTGCGCCGGATCGACGGGGTGGCCAGGACCCGCACCACGGTCGTGCTGTCCACCCGGTTCGAGGGCCGCCCGAACAACGCCGAGGTGGCACCCGGGTAGGCCGCGCAGAAGGTGCCCGGCCGGCCGCGTACCCTCGGGTCCGTGCAGGTCGACCGGAACGACGTCGACGCGGGCGAGCCGGTGCGCACCCCGCCGCCCGGCGGTGCCCTGGCCCGCGACCTCGCGCTGTACACGGTGGCCAGGCTGGGCCTGCTGGCCGCGATCGCCGCCGTGCTGGTTGTCGCGCACGTGCCGCTGCTGGTCGCGCTCGCGGTGGCCGTGGTGGTGGCCATGCCGCTGTCCCTGTTCGTCTTCCGCGGGCTGCGCACCCGGGTGGCCGCCGGCATGGCCGAGCGTGCCGCGCGGCGCCGGGCGGAACGCGAGCGGCTGCGCGCCCAACTGCGCGGTGAGGATCCGCCGGACAGCCCCTGACCTCGTAGGCTGGTCGACCGTGGCCGTGGTCGACAGGTGTAGTGAGTCCACCCGGGACTGGGTGTGCGAGGCGGTGCGGATCATCGAGGCGGACGCCAACCGCAGCGCCGACACGCACCTGCTGCGCTTCCCGCTGCCCGCCGAATGGGGCGTGGACCTCTACCTCAAGGACGAGTCCACCCATCCGACCGGCTCGCTCAAGCACCGGCTGGCCCGATCCCTGTTCCTGTACGCGATCTGCAACGGCTGGGTGTGCGAGGGCACCCCGGTGATCGAGGCGTCCTCCGGGTCGACCGCGGTGTCCGAGGCGTACTTCGCCGGTCTGCTCGGGTTGCCCTTCATCGCGGTGATGCCGTCGTCCACCAGCCGGGAGAAGATCGCGCTGATCGAGCGGCAGGGCGGGCGCTGCCACTTCGTCGACGCACCCGGTGCGATCTACGCCGAGTCCCGGCGGCTCGCCGCGGAACTGGGCGGCCACTTCATGGACCAGTTCACCCACGCCGAGCGGGCCACCGACTGGCGGGGCAACAACAACATCGCCGAGTCGATCTTCGAGCAGATGGCCTTCGAGCCGCACCCGGAGCCGGAGTGGATCGTGGTCGGCGCCGGCACCGGCGGTACCAGCGCGACCATCGGCCGGTACATCCGGTACCGGCGGCTGCGCACCCGGCTGGCCGTGGTGGACCCGGAGCGCTCGGTGTTCTTCGAGGCGTGGCGCGACGGGGACCCGGCCCGCACCGGGTGCCTCGGCTCCCGGATCGAGGGCATCGGCCGGCCACGCGTGGAACCGTCCTTCGTCGGCCAGGTGATCGACCGGATGGTCAACGTGCCGGACGCCGCCTCGATCGCCGCGATCCGGGCGGTGGAACCGCTGCTCGGTCGGCGGGTCGGCGGGTCGACCGGGACGAACCTGTGGGGTGCCTTCCAGGTCGTCGCCGCACTGCGCCGGGCCGGCCGCCGGGCCAGCGTGGTGACGCTGCTCTGCGACGGCGGCGAGCGGTACGCGCACACCTACTACGACGACGCCTGGGTGGCCGCCGAGGGCCTGGACCTCGCGCCGTACCACGACATCCTGGAGAAGTTCCTGAGCACCGGCGAGTGGCCGGCCGAGCCGTGACCGGTCAGACGGCGAGCGCCACCCCGGTCAGCACGGCCCACAGCAGCATGGCGATCCCGGTGTCCCGCAGCACCGGCACCAGCGACAGCCCCGCGGCGCCGGAGGACACCCGGCGGGCGGAGAGCACCGCCGGCGGCAGCGCGAGCAGGCCCGCGGCCAGCGGGATCCTGGCGACCGCGAGTACCACGCTGACCACGAACGGCGTAATCACCAGCACCCGGTAGAGCCGCCGGGTACGTGCCTCGCCGAGCATCACCGCGAGCGTGCGCTTGCCGGTCTGCGCGTCGGTGGGGATGTCCCGCAGGTTGTTGGCCACCAGCACGGCCGAGGAGAACGCCCCGACCGCCACCGCGCAGCCGAGCGCGGTCGCGGTCACCGTGCCCGCCTGCAGGTACGTGGTGCCCAGTACGGCCACCAGCCCGAAGAACACGAACACCGCGATCTCGCCGAGGCCCGCGTAGCCGTACGGCCGCTTGCCGCCGGTGTAGTACCAGGCCGCCACGATGGACATCCCACCTGCGACCAGCAGCCACCACCGGCCGGTGGCGGTGACCAGCAGCAGCCCGGTGAGCCCGGCCACGGTGAGGGCGGCGAACGCGGCGTTGCGTACCACGACCGGCCGCACGATGCCGGAGCCGACCAGGCGCAGCGGGCCGACCCGGTGCTCGTCGGTGCCCCGGATGCCGTCCGAGTAGTCGTTGGCGAAGTTCACCCCGATGATCAGCGCGATCGTCATGACCAGCGTCAGCCCGGCCTGCCACCAGACGAACCCGCCGATCTCCGCGGCCGCCCCGGAACCGACCAGCACCGGGGCGATCGCGTTGGGCAGCGTGCGCGGCCGCGCTCCCTCGACCCACTGCGCGACTGTGGCCATGCGTCCAATACTCCGGTACGGGAGGCCCCTTTCGCTCATCGGTGTGACGAACACACACGTCACGTAGCCGACCTACGCGTCCACCGACGAGGAGTCGAACAGCGAGCGCACCGCCCGGCGGTCGATCTTGCCGGGGCCACGCAGCGGCAGTTCCGCCACGAAGCGCAGCGACTTCGGTGCCGCGGCCCGGCCGAGCCGGTCACGCACCGCGGCGCGCAGCGCGTCCTCACCCGGCGGTGTGGCCGGGTCGGCGGGGACCAGCGCGGCGACCACGACCTCGCCCCACTCCCGGTCCGGCACCCCGACCACGCACGCCTCCAGCACCCCGGCCTGCGCGGCGAGTACCCGCTCCACCTCGGCGGGGGCCACCTTGGCGCCGCCGGTGTTGATCAGGTCGTCGACCCGGCCGAGCACCTCCAGCCGCCCGTCCGGGTGTAGCCGGCCGAGGTCGCCGGTGCGGAACCGGCCGGAGACGAACGCCGCCGCGGTGTCCGCCGGCCGCCGCCGGTAGCCGCGTGCCAGCACCGGCCCGGCCAACTCGATCCGCCCCGGATCACCGCCGGTCACCGACACCCGCACACCGTCAAGCGGTGTCCCGTCGTACACGCAGCCGCCGGCGGTCTCGCTCATCCCGTAGGTGGTGACCACCCGCACCCCGGCGTCCCGGGCGCGGCCGAGCAACGCCGGCGGGGTGGCCGCGCCGCCGAGCAGCACGCCGTCGAAGGCGCGCAGCGCGGCCAGGCCCGCCCCGCCGTCCGCCACCAGGCGCACCAACTGGGTCGGCACCAGCGCGGTGTACCGGGGGCCGTCCCCGGCGAGCACCGGTGCGGCCGCCGCCGCGAAGGCGTCCGGCCGGAAGGCACCCGAGAGCACCGCGGGCACCGTGCCGGCGAGCAGCGACCGCAGCAGCACCTGCATGCCGGCGATGTGCGTGGCCGGCAGCGCGAGCAGCCACCGGCCGGGCCCGCCGAGCCGGGCGTGGGTGGCCGTGCCCGAGGCGCGCAGCGCACCCGACGCCAGCAGCACGCCGCGCGGTTCGCCGGTCGAGCCGGAGGTGGCGATCACCAGCGCGGTCGGGTCGCCGGCGTCGTCCTCGCCGTCGTCCAGCGGCCCGGCCAGCGCCTCGGTCAGCCGGGCCGCCCGGCCGGGTTCGTCCACCGGCACCGGCAGCCATGCCGGTCCCTCGCCGGCCAGCGCCCGGCGCAGCGGGTCGAGCAGGTCCAGCACGCCCGCCCCGGCCGGCACCGGCAGCGGCAGCAGTTCGCGCATGGCTAGAAGTACCAGGGGAACCGGCTCCAGTCCGGTTCCCGCTTCTGCAGGAAGGCGTCCCGGCCCTCGACCGCCTCGTCGGTCATGTACGCCAGCCGGGTGGCCTCACCGGCGAACACCTGCTGGCCCACCAGCCCGTCGTCGATCAGGTTGAAGGCGTACTTGAGCATGCGCTGCGCGGTCGGCGACTTGCCGTTGATCTCCCGCGCCCACTCCAGCGCGGTGGCCTCCAGTTCGGCGTGCGGTACGACCGCGTTGACCATGCCCATCCGGTGTGCCTGCTCGGCGGTGTACGGCCGGCCCAGGAAGAAGATCTCCCTGGCGAACTTCTGGCCCACCTGCCTGGCCAGGTAGGCGGAGCCGTAGCCGCCGTCGAAGCTGCCGACGTCCGCGTCGGTCTGCTTGAACCGGGCGTGCTCGGCGCTGGCCAGGGTGAGGTCGCACACCACGTGCAGGCTGTGCCCGCCGCCGGCGGCCCAGCCGGGTACCACGGCGATCACCACCTTGGGCATGAACCGGATCAGCCGCTGGCATTCCAGGATGTGCAGCCGGCCGGCCCGGGCCGGGTCCACGGTCTCCGCGGTGTCCCCGGAGGCGTACCGGTAGCCGTCCCGGCCGCGGATGCGCTGGTCGCCGCCGGAGCAGAACGCCCAGCCGCCGTCCCTCGGGGACGGTCCGTTGCCGGTGATCAGCACGCAGCCGACGTCCGAGGTCATCCGCGCGTGGTCCAGCGCCCGGAACAGCTCGTCCACGGTGTGCGGGCGGAAGGCGTTGCGCACCTCGGGCCGGTTGAACGCGATGCGCACGGTGCCCTGGTCCACCGCGCGGTGGTAGGTGATGTCGGTGAAGTCGAAGCCCTCGACCTCACGCCACGCCTTGGGGTCGAACAGCTCGGAGATCCGCTGGTCTGGCACGCTGCGAGGATATGCGCAGCAGCCCCGCCCACCCCCACCCCGTGAGGCCTACGCCATGAACCCGTCCACCGCGCAGGCCCGCGTGCTGGTCGACGAGCTGGTCCGCAACGGGCTGCGGCACGCCGTGGTGTGCCCCGGCTCGCGCAACGCCCCGCTGTCTTTCGCGCTGCATGAGGCCGCCGAGGCGGGCCGGCTGACCCTGCACGTGCGGGTGGACGAGCGTTCCGGCGGTTTCCTGGCGCTCGGCCTGGCCGCCCGCTCCGCCGTGCCCACCCTGGTGACCTGCACCTCCGGCACGGCCGCGGCGAACCTGCACCCGGCGGTGGTCGAGGCGGACCGGGCGGGCGTGCCGCTGGTCGTGCTCACCGCGGACCGGCCGCCCGAGCTGCGCGCGGCCGGCGCCAGCCAGGTGATCGACCAGGACCGGTTGTACGGGCCGGCGGTGCGGCTGTACGACGAGTTGAGCGTGGCCGAGCGGCGTGCCGGCCAGGTCGCGTACTGGCGCGCTCAGGCGTGCCGGGCCTGGCAGGCAGCGCTCGGCCAGGGCTGGGCCGGCCCGGTGCACCTGAACCTGCCGTTCCGGGAGCCGCTGGTGCCCGGCGGCGACGCGGACTGGCCGGAACCGCTGGACGGCCGGCCAGGCGGCGCGCGGTGGACGGAGGTCGTCGCGCCCGGCGGGGCAGCGCGCGTGCTGCGCCCGACCGCGCGGCGCGGCCTGCTGCTGGCCGCAGAGGGTGACGCGCGCGCGGCGGCGGCATGGGCGGAGCGGCACGGCTGGCCGCTGCTGGCGGAGACCGGCGGCGCCGGGTTCGGCGGCCCGAACGCGATCAGCGCCGGCATGTGGCTGCTCGGCGTCGACGAGTTCCTCCGCAGGCACCGTCCCGATCAGGTGGTCTGCCTTGGCAGGCCGACGGTGTTCCGGCAGGTGGCGCGGCTGCTCGCGGACGAGGGTGTGGAGGTGCTGCTGGTGCACCGCGACACCGCCGGGTGGCCGAACCCCGCGCACCGGGTCGCCCAGGTCGGCGCGTCGCTGGGCGAGCCCACCGAGCCGGGTGACCCGGCGTGGCTGGCCGCCTGGCAGCAGGCCGGCAAGCAGGCCGCGGTCGCGGTGCACGCCGCGCTGGACGCCGAGAACTGGCCCACCGGGCCGCACCTGGCCCGCGCGCTGGTGGACGCGCTGCCCCCGGATGCGCTGCTCGTGATCGGCTCGTCCAACCCGACCAGGGACGTCGCGCTGGCCGCCCGCGCCCGGCCGGACGTGCGGGTGCTGCGCAACCGCGGCGTGGCCGGCATCGACGGCACGGTGTCCACCGCGGTCGGCGCGACCCTGGCGCACGGCGGCCCCGGTTACGCACTGCTTGGCGACCTGACCTTCCTGCACGACGGGAACGGGTTACTGATCCCGCCCGGCGAGCCCCGGCCGGACCTCGCCGTCGTGGTGTTCAACGACTCGGGCGGCGGCATCTTCTCGCTGCTGGAGCAGGGCGCGGCCGAGCACGAGGCGGCCTTCGAACGGGTCTTCGGCACCCCGCACGACGTCGACCTGGCCGCGCTGTGCGCCGCGCACCGGGTGCCGCACACGCTGGCCGGCGACCCCGACACGCTGCGCGCGGCGCTGCGCCCCGCCCCCGGGCTGCGGGTGGTCGAGGTGCGCGGCCGCCGCGACGGCCTGCGCGCCCTGCATGCCAGGCTGCGCTCCGCCGTCGCCGCCGCGCTCGCCTGATCGCCTCCCTCTCCCCGCGTTCAGCGGGCGCAACGGCAGTTCCGCGGCGCCCGAAACCGCCGTTCAGCCCGCTGAATGCGGGAATCGGTGCCGCTCGACCGGGTGAAGCCCGGCCCGGTGAGACCCGACCGTCGTCGGTAGTACGCAGAGTGGCTGCCTACTTACGCTCGGCGCACTGTTCTCCCGATCGACAGGAGGTCGAGACGTGTCGGGAAGATCCAGTCTGCGCCTCTGCACGGCTGCCGCGCTGTGCGCCGCCACCCTGATCGGCGCCCCGGCCGGCGCCGCGAGCGCGACCCCCCTACCGGGTGGGCCGAGCATCGGCGACAGCTATTACCCGGGTGATGGCAACACCGGCTACGACGCCACCCACTACGACATCCGGCTCACCTACCAGCCCGGCACCGACCACCTCGACGGCAGCACCACCGTGCTGCTCACCCCAACCCAGGACCTCAGCCGGTTCAACCTGGACTTCGCGCTCACCGTGCATTCGGTGCTGGTGGACAACGTGCCGGCACGGTTCACCGAGGGTGACGGCGAACTCGTGATCACCCCGGCGGCGCCGCTCGCCCAGGGCCGCCCGGCCACCGTGGTGGTGCGCTACGACGGCGTCCCGTCCGAGGTGACCGTGGGCGGCGAGCAGGCGTGGAAGCGCACCGCGGACGGCGCGCTCGCGGTCGACGAGCCGCACATCGCCCGCTGGTGGTTCCCGAGCGACGACCATCCGCTGGATAAGGCCAGCTACGACGTGTCGGTCGCGGTGCCGGACGGCACCCAGGTGATCTCCAACGGGGTGCTCACCGGCACCACCAGCCGGCTGGGCTGGACCAGGTGGAACTGGCGCAGCAGCCGGCCGCAGGCCAGCTACCTGGCGTTCCTGGCAATCGGCCACTTCGATGTCCGGCGGGCCACCGGGCTCGCCGGGCAACCACTGGTCACCGCGTACGGCACCGGCCTCGGCGACAGCGCGGACGCGGCCAGGGCCAGCGTGGAGCGCACCCCGGAGGCGCTGGAGTTCCTGTCCGGCCTGTTCGGCCCGTACCCGTTCGAGGCGCAGGGCGGCGTGGTGGCTTCGGAGGGGTTGGGCTTCGCGCTCGAGAACCAGACCCGGCCGGTGTACAGCCCGAAGTTCTTCGCCAGGGGCGCGAACACGTACGTGGTGGTGCACGAGAACGCGCACCAGTGGTTCGGCGACGCGGTGTCCGTCGCGCACTGGCGGGACATCTGGCTGAACGAGGGCTTCGCCACCTTCGCCGAGTGGCTGTGGTCCGAGCACGAGCACGAGGGCACCGCCCAGCAGCTTTTCGACCACACCTACGCCCAGCACCCGGCGGAGGACCCGTTCTGGCAGGTGTTGCCGGGCGCCCGGGCCGGAGAAGCAGTTCGACGTCGCCGTCTACGACCGGGGCGCGATGACCCTGCAGGCGCTGCGCAACGTCATCGGCGACGACGCGATGTTCCGCCTGCTGCGCGCGTGGGTGGCCGAGCACCGGTACGGCAACGGCACGATCGCGGATTTCATCGCCCTGGCGGACCGCGTCTCTGGTAAGCGCCTTGATCCGCTCTTCGAAACCTGGCTGTTTACCCGAGGTAAGCCGGCGCTCGGCCCGGCCACCGGGCTGTCGTTCGGCGCGGTGCGGCCCGCTCCGGAGCCGGCGTCCTACCCGGTGCTCCGGCGCACGCACGAGCTGCTCGCGCGCTCGGGTGGCTGACCGGCGCCCGCCGGGTCAGCCGAGGGTGGTGCCGTCCTCCAACGCCTCGCGCATCGGGACGAGCTTGGCCGCGGCCTCGCGCACCTCGCTGTCCGGATCGGAGTCGGCGACGATGCCGCAGCCGGCGAACAGCCGCACCGCGCCGTCCCCCAGCTCGGCGCAGCGCAGGGCGATGCCCAGCTCACCGCCGCCCTCGGCGTCCAGCCAGCCGACTGGACCGGTGTAGCGGCCGCGGTCCATCGGCTCCAGTTCGGCGATCAACCGCACGGCGGCGGCGGTCGGAAAACCACCGACCGCCGCCGTCGGGTGCACCGCCTCGGCCAGCCGCAGTAACGGGGTGCCGTCGAGCAGCCGCCCGTGCACCTCGCTGGCCAGGTGCAACACGTTGGGCAGCCGCATCACGGTGGGCGCCTCCGGCACCCGCAGTTCGGCGCAGTACGGCGACAGCGTCGCGGCCAGCGACCGCACCGCGAACCGGTGCTCCTCGCGGTCCTTGGCCGAGCCGAGCAGCCCGGCGGCCAGCTCGTCGGCGTCCACGCCCGGGCGGGGCCAGGTGGTCCCGGCCAGCACACGGGACGACACCCGCCGGCCGGTGCGCCGGAGCAGCAGCTCCGGGGTGGCGCCGACCAGGCCGTCCACCGCGTACGCCCAGCAGTTCGGGTACCGGTCGGCCAGCCGGCGCAGCAGGAACCGGGCGTCCACCGGGCCGTCGGTGACGGCGAGCAGGTCGTGCGCGAGGACCACCTTGTCCAGCTCGCCGGTGCGCATCCGGTGCACTGCCTTGTGCACGGCGTCGCGGTACCCCACCACCGGGAGCTGGCCGGCGGTGTAGCGGTCCACGGTGGGCCGCCGCACCGGGCGCACCCGCTGCATGGGGACCTGGGCGGCGCCATCCCCCGGACCGCCGATTTCGGTGATCCATGTCACGCCGTCCCGCTGGCCGACCACGACCCTGGGCACGACCAGCACCGACCGGCCGGGTTCGTCGGCGAAGGCGATGCTGGTGAACGCCACCGGGCCGGTGCCCGGGCGTCTGACGTCGTCCTGCACGTCGAACTCGCTGGCGAATCTCCGCCACCAGCGGTCGAGTTCGGCGAACCGGTCGGGTCCGGAGGCTTCGACCCTGGCGGCCTCTCCCCAGCCGACCAGGCCCTCGCCGCCGCTCACCCACGCCAGGGCGTCATCCGGCCCCGGCAGCAGGTCGAGTAGTTCGACCGGGCAGGAGACCTCGCGGGTACGCACACGCAGCCAGCGGCTACTTCGCGAAGATGCAGGTGAGGTCACCCGCTGAGGGTATGTCGCAAAGGCGCAGGCCGCGCTCCCGCCCCGGCTCTAGACTCGGGCGACGTGGCGGAGAACTCAGCCGTGGCGAACGCGGCAGCAGCGGACCCGAGACCGGCCGGCGTCGAGGCCGCCACGGGGGTCGCCACCGCGCCGGCCGCCGAGATGGACGGCAACGGCCCAGCCGGCACGCCCGGCGGCGGGCGCCGCGCGCGGTTCGGCTGGCACGGGTTGGGCCGCGCCCGGCGGATCGCCGCGCTCGTGCTGATCGGCCTCGCCGCGCTGGTCTCGCTGCTGTGCGTGCTGCTGGTGGTCTCCGCCTGGCTGGAGGACGCGTCGATCAACGCGCGCACCGGCCGGGCCACCGCCGAGGTGGTCTCCGTGGCGTTCAACCGCACGGTGGTGCGCTTCGACACCCCGGACGGCGCGGTGCGCATCCCGCCCGACGGCGTGCTCTACCCGGAGGGCCTGGAGCAGGGCCAACTCGTCCGGGTCGAGTACGACACGAACAACCCCGACCTCGTCCGGGTCGCCGGCCGTGGCGCCTACCTCACCTACCTGCCCGCCGGGTCGACGCTGCTCGGGGTGTGGGCCGTGGTGCTGCCCGGGCTGTGGTGGCTGCGCCGCCCGTCCCGCGCCTCGTGAGCGGCCAGGTGTGACACTTCTCCTCGGATTCGAGGAGAAGGTGTAACATCTGCGTCGGGAGGTGGGTGGTGTGTCAGAGCGGACCACACCCGAGGGTGAGCTGGAGCGGCAGTTCGAGCGGACGGTCGCCGCGGAGGCGCGGATCGAGCCGCGGGACTGGATGCCGGACGGCTACCGCCGCACGCTGATCCGGCAGATCGCCCAGCACGCGCACTCCGAGATCATCGGCATGCAGCCGGAGGGCAACTGGATCACCCGGGCCCCCTCGCTCCGCCGCAAGGCGATCCTGCTGGCCAAGGTGCAGGACGAGGCAGGGCACGGGCTGTACCTGTACTCGGCCACCGAGACCCTCGGCGCCGACCGCGAGGAACTCACCCGGAACCTGATCGAGGGCCGGCAGAAGTACTCGTCGATCTTCAACTACCCCACGCTGACCTTCGCCGACGTGGGTGTCATCGGTTGGTTGGTGGACGGTGCGGCGATCTGTAACCAGGTGCCGCTGTGCCGTACCTCGTACGGCCCGTACGCGCGCGCGATGATCCGCATCTGCAAGGAGGAGTCGTTCCACCAGCGGCAGGGCTACGAGCTGCTGATGACCATGATGCGCGGCACCGAGGAGCAGCGGCGGATGGTGCAGGACGCGACCAACCGCTGGTGGTGGCCGTCGCTGATGATGTTCGGACCGCCGGACGGCGACTCGCCGAACACCCGGCAGTCCATGGCCTGGCGGATCAAGCGGCACACCAACGACGAGCTGCGGCAGAAGTTCGTGGACATGACCGTGCCGCAGGCCGAGCGGCTCGGCGTCACCCTGCCCGATCCCGAGCTGCGCTGGAACCCCGAACGCGGCCACTACGACTTCGGCACGCCTGACTGGGCCGAGTTCAAGCGGGTGGTCTCCGGCGACGGCCCGTGCAACGCGCAGCGGCTGGCGCACCGCCGCAAGGCCCACGAGGACGGCGCCTGGGTGCGCGAGGCAGCCGCCGCCTACGCCGCCAGGCGGTCCGCCGAGCGGAAGGGGGCGGCATGAGCTGGCCGCTGTGGGAGGTGTTCGTGCGCGGCAAGCGCGGGCTGAACCACGTGCACGTGGGCTCGCTGCACGCGCCGGACGCCGAACTGGCACTGCGCCACGCCCGGGACGTCTACACCCGGCGCAACGAGGGCGTGAGCATCTGGGTGGTGCCCGCCGGCGCCATCACCGCGTCCAGCCCGGACGAGAAGGACCCGTTCTTCGCGCCCAGCGGGGACAAGGTGTACCGGCACCCCACCTTCTACGTCATCCCCGACGACGTACCGCACCTGTGAGACCTGCCATGGCGTTCGACAACGCGTACGAGTCGCTGACCGAGGAGCACGGCGAGGAGACTCGCTGGGCGTACGGCACGGGCTTCGCCGACACCATGGCCGGGGTCGCCCACGCGCTGCCCGCCGGCGCCGACCCGGCCGACCTCTTCGCGTACTGCCTGATGCTCGGCGACGACGCGCTGGTGCTGGCCCAGCGGCTGGCCGAGTGGTGCTCGCGCGCGCCCGAACTGGAGGAGGACGTCGCGCTGGCCAACATCGGGCTCGACCTGCTCGGCCAGGCCCGACCGCTTTACACCAGGGCGGGCGAGGTGTACCCGGCGGGCCGGCCGGCCGGGGTGCCCCGCCACGTGCCGGACGAGGACGCGCTGGCCTATTTCCGGGACGAGCACGCCTTCCGCAACGTGCGGCTGGTGGAGATCGACTGCGGCCCCGGGCCCGGCGGGGACTTCGCCGCCACCATCGCCCGGCTGCTGGTGTTCTCCTCCTGGCGGCTGGCGCTGCTGTCCCGACTGACCTCCTCGACCGACCCGGTGCTGGCCGCGGTGGCCGCAAAGGGCGTCAAGGAACTGGCCTACCACCGCGACCACGCCGCGCAGTGGACACTGCGGCTCGGCGACGGCACCGAGGAGTCGCACCGACGCATGGTCGCCGGGCTGGCCACGGTGTGGCCGCTGCTGGACGAGCTGTTCATCGCGCATCCGGTGGAGCTGCGGCTGGCCGAGACCGGCGTCGCCGCGGACCCGTCGGCGCTGGAGTCCGAAGTGGACGAGGTGCTGGACCAGGTCCTCGCGCGGGCCGGGCTGGACCGCCCCGAGGTGCGGCCGCTGGCCCCGGTGGGCGGCCGCGCCGGCCGGGACGGCGTGCACACCGAGGCCATGGGCTACCTGCTCGCCGAGATGCAGTACCTGGCCCGCAGCCAGCCCGAGGCGGTGTGGTGAGGATGCCCGGCGTGGAGCTGGCCCGGCGGGTCGCCGAGGGCGTGCCCGACCCGGAGCTGCCCGTGCTCACCCTCGCCGACCTCGGCGTGCTGCGCGACGTGCGGGTCACCGGCCACCGGGCGGTGGTCACCGTGACGCCCACCTACTCCGGCTGCCCCGCGCTGGACGCCATCCGGGACGACCTGCGCGCCCGGCTGCGCGAGGCCGGCTTCCCCGAGGTGGAGGTGCGCACCGCGCTGCACCCTGCCTGGACCACCGACTGGATCAGCGACGCCGGGCGGCGCAAGCTCGCCGAGGCCGGCATCGCACCGCCGGACCGGCTCGGCCCGCGGCCCGCCGGCCCGGTGCCACTCCGGCTCGACCCCCCGGCGCGCACCGTGCGCTGCCCGCGCTGCGGCTCGCCAGACACCGTCGAGCTGTCCCACTTCGGCGCCACAGCGTGCAGGGCGCTGCGCCGCTGCACGGCCTGCGCCGAGCCGTTCGAGCACGTCAAGGAGATCTAGCCGTGGCGTCACCGGTGCGCACCGCGACCCGCCGGCCCACCTTCCATCCGCTGGCCATCACCCGGGTGGACCGGCTGTGCGCGGATGCCGTGGCGGTCACCTTCGACGTGCCGCCCGAGCTGGCCGGCGACTTCGCCTTCCGCCCCGGCCAGTACCTCACGGTGCGCCGCACCGTGGCCGGCCGGGAGGAGCGCCGCAACTACTCGATCTGCGCCCCGGCCGGCGCCGCGCCCCGCATCGGGGTACGGCGGATCGACGGCGGCCTGTTCTCCGCTCACCTGGTCGACCGCGCCAGGCCCGGCGACGTGCTCGACGTGCTGCCGCCGCAGGGTTCGTTCACCCCGCCGGACGGCCCGGCGCACCACGCCTTCCTGGCCGCCGGGTCCGGGATCACCCCGGTACTGTCCATTGTGGCCAGTGTGCTGCCGGCGCACCCGGACACCAGGGTCACCCTGGTCTACGGCAACCGCCGCTCGGACACCGTGATGTTCGCCGACGAGCTGGCCGACCTGAAGGATCGCTACCCGTCCCGCCTGCAGCTGGTGCACGTGCTGTCCCGGGAACCACGGGACGTGGAGCTGTTCTCCGGCCGGCTCGACGCCGACCGGCTGCGCCGGCTCGCCGAGACGGTGATTCCCACCGGCGACGTGGACCACTGGTGGCTGTGTGGGCCGTACGGCATGGTCACCGACGCGCAGGCGGTGCTCGCCGAGCGCGGCGTGCCGGCCGACCGGGTACACCGCGAACTGTTCTATGTGGACGCTCCGCCGCCACCGCCGCGCCGGGTGGAACACGCCGAGCGGGCGGTCGCCGAGGTCACGGTGCTGCTGGACGGCCGGCGCACCACCGTGCCGCTACCCGCGGACACCCCGATCCTGGACGGGGCTCAGCGGGTCCGCGCCGACCTGCCGTTCGCCTGCAAGGGCGGGGTGTGCGGCACCTGCCGCGCCCGGCTGGTCGACGGCGAGGTGCGCATGCGCCGCAACTACGCGCTGGAGCAGCACGAACTGGACGCCGGTTTCGTGCTCACCTGTCAGTCCTTGCCGGTCACCGAGCACGTCACCGTCGACTACGACGCCTGACAAGCCGGGCCGCGGCAGGCGTGGATGGCGATGCCTGGTTCACTCGGCGGCCTTCTGCCACCAGGACAGCACCTCGTCGGCCACGCCCGGAGCGGCGACCAGCAGGCCGTCCACCGGCAGCGGGGTGTCCTCGCCGTGCCGGTCCAGCACGTGCGCCCCGGCCTCCAGGGCCAGCGCGATCGCTCCGGCCACATCCCACTCGTGGTAGCTGTGCAGCACGGCGGCCGCCGCGTGGCCGAGCGCCACCTGCGCCACGGCCAGTGCCGCCGAGCCGAGCACCCGCACCCCGGCGTGCGCCTCGGCGGCGTGCGCCACGAACCCGGTCATCCCCGGCCACGGGCCGTTGCGGGCCAGTTCGGTGCATACGATCGCGCCCGCCGTGGACGTCCGGTCGGCCAGCCGCACGGGCATGCCGTTGGCCCGCATGCCCCGGCCCCGCGCCGCCGCGTAGATCTGCGCCCGGTACGGGTCGGCCACCACGCCCACCACCGGGCCCGAACCGTCCACCAGGGCGAGGCTGTAGGCGCACCACGGCACCCCGGCCACGTAGTTGGCGGTGCCGTCCACCGGGTCGACCACCCAGCGGTACTTCGCCCCCTCGGCGCTGGCGTCGCTGCCGAACTCCTCGCCGATCACCGGGATGCCCGGGAACTCGGCGGCCAGCACCCGGCGGGTGTGCCGCTCCAGCGTCCGGTCGGTGTCGGTCACCCAGTCGAACGGCGACTCCTTGGCCTCCGGCCGCGCACCTCGGCCCGCTGTCGCGGTGATGACGTCCGATGCGTCGTTCGCGAGCCGCCCCGCCACCTCGAGGGCGCGGGAGAGCAGGCCGGGATCGACGGGATGCGCCGGGCGTGAGGACAAGAGGGTCACGCCGGTCTAGCGTGATCGCGCCGGGTGACCGTGGTGCGACACAGAGGTGACAGGAGATAGATCGCCAGGCCAAGTCTGGAGGTCGGACCCGGCGGGCGGAAGGCCAACGATGAGGATTTCCGCCACAGTTCGCCAGGGTGTTACACCATCGTTCACTCGCCGGCCGCCGAAACACGCGAATGTGTCCGGGTGCGCGTCGCGATCGTCACCGAGAGCTTCCTTCCGCAGGTGAACGGGGTGACCAACTCGGTCCTGCGGGTGCTGGAGCACCTGCGGCGACACGGCCTGCCGGCGCTGGTCGTCGCGCCCGGCAACGGGCCGGACCACCACGAGGACACCCCGGTGGTCCGGGTCCCCGCGGTGGACCTGCCGGTGGTGTCCTCGCTGCCCATCGGCGTGCCGACCAGGAAGGTGCTGACCGCGCTCGCCGGGTTCGCCCCGGACGTGGTGCACCTGGCCTCGCCGTTCGTGCTGGGCGCGCGCGGGCTGTCCGCGGCGCGCCGGCTCGGCGTGCCGACCGTCGCCGTCTACCAGACCGACGTGGCCGGGTTCGCCGGCAGTTACGGGCTCGGCCTGACCGCGCGGGCGGCGTGGCGGTGGACCCGGCGGCTGCACACCCTGGCCAGCCGCACCCTGGCCCCGTCCGGCTGGGCGGTGGACGCGCTGCGCGAGCACGGCGTGCCCCGGGTGTTCCGCTGGGCGCGCGGCGTCGATACGAACCTGTTCCGACCCTCCCGGCGGGACGACCGGCTGCGCGCCGAGCTGGCCCCGAACGGCGAGCTGCTGGTCGGCTACGTCGGCCGGCTGGCCCCGGAGAAGCAGGTCACCCGGCTCGCTGCCCTGCAGGGCATGCCCGGCGTCCGGGTGGTCGTCGTCGGCGACGGCCCCGACCTGCCAGCGCTGCGCGAGCGGCTGCCCGGCGCGGCGTTCCTCGGCTTCCGCACCGGCGAGCCGCTGGCCGCCGCGTACGCCAGCCTGGACGTGTTCGTGCACACCGGCCCGCACGAGACCTTCTGCCAGGCCGTGCAGGAGGCGATGGCCAGCGGCGTGCCGGTGATCGCCCCGGACGCCGGCGGCCCGCGCGACCTGGTCCGTCCCGGCCGCACCGGCTACCTCTTGCCCGCGCACGACGACGAGGCGTTCGGCACCGGGCTGCGCGCCGCGGTGGGCGCGCTGGGCGACGACGACCTGCGTACCGCGTTCGGCACGGCGGCCCGGAAGTCGGTGCTCGGCCGGAGCTGGCCGGCGCTGTGTGACGAGCTGCTCGGCCATTACGCTGCGGTGGTGGGCGAAACCCGGCGGCGCGCCGCCTGAGTGGGATGCGCATCATCCAGCTGGCGAACTTCTACGGACCCCGCTCCGGCGGCCTGCGCACCGCCCTGCACCACCTCGGCGCGGGCTACGTGCTGCGCGGCCATGAGGTCGTGCTGGTGGTGCCCGGATCGGCGCCGGCCGACGAGATGCTGCCCACCGGGGTGCGGCGGATCACCCTGCCGGCGCCCCGCATCCCCAAGACCGGCGGCTACCGCGCGGTCGACCCGTGGCGGGTGCGGGCCCTGCTGGAACGGCTGCGCCCGGAGCGGCTGGAGGTCTCCGACCGGCTCACCCTGCGCGGCATGGGCCGCTGGGCGGCGCGGCACGGGGTGAACAGCGTGGTGATCTCGCACGAGCGGCTGGACCGGCTGCTGGAGCAGTTCCTCATGCCCGGCCCGGCCGCCCGCCGGGTCGCCGACTGGGCCAACGCGCGGATGGCGGCCAGCTACGACACCGTGGTGTGCACCACCGAGTTCGCCCGCGAGGAGTTCGCCCGGGTCTCCGCGCCGAACGTCCGGCGGGTGCCGCTCGGCGTCGACCTGGAGACGTTCACCCCGGTCCGGCGCGATCCCGGGCTCCGCTCCGACCTGGCCGGCGGCGCGAGCACGCTGCTGGTGCACTGCGGCCGGCTGTCTCCGGAGAAGCACGTGGAGCGCAGCGTGGACACCGCGGCGGCGCTGCGTGACTCTGGCGAGCGGGTGCGGCTGGTGGTGGCCGGTGACGGGCCCAGCCGGGAGATGCTGGAACGCCGGGCCCGCGGCCTGCCGGTCACCTTCCTGGGCTTCGTCAACTCCCGCTCCGACGTGGCCACCCTGCTCGCCTCGGCGGACGTGTCGCTGGCGCCGGGGCCGCACGAGACGTTCGGGCTGGCCGCGCTGGAGGCGCTGGCCTCGGGCACGCCGGTGGTGGTGTCCGCGTCGTCGGCGCTGCGCGAGATCGTCGGCCCCGGCTACGGCGCGGCCGTGCCCGACCACGCGCCCGCGTTCGCCGACGCGGTGACCCAGATCATGGCCGGCCCCGAGCCGGACCGCAGGGCCGCGGCCCGCGCCAGGGCGGAACAGTTCCCCTGGCCGGCGGCGGTGGACGGGATGCTCACCGCGCTGCGCGTACCCTGCTGACCATGCCCCGAGCAGGTTTGGACAAGGACCCGCGCGCGGTCGCCGAGATGTTCGACGGCGTGGCGCGCCGCTACGACGTGACCAACTCGGTGCTGTCCTTCGGCCTGGACGCGCACTGGCGCGACGTCACCCGCCGCGCGCTGGACCCGCGGCCCGGCGAGCGGGTCCTCGACCTCGCCGCGGGCACCGCGGTGTCCACAGTGGAGTTCGCGCGGTCGGGGGCGTGGTGCGTGGCGGCCGACTTCTCGCTGGGCATGCTGCGGCACGGCCGGCACCGCGGGGTCCCCATGGTGGCCGCGGACGCGCTGCGGCTGCCGTTCGCCGACGCCAGCTTCGACGCGGTCGCCGTGCTGTTCGGCCTGCGCAACATGGCGGACACCGCCGGGGCGCTGCGCGAGATGGCCAGGGTGGCGCGGCCCGGCGGGCGGCTCGCGGTGTGCGAGTTCTCCCGGCCGGTCTGGGGGCCGTTCCGCGCGGTGTACCTGAACTACCTGATGCGTGCGCTGCCGTGGATCGCGCACCGGGTCTCCGCCAACCCGGAGGCGTACGTGTACCTGGCCGAGTCCATCCGCGCCTGGCCGGACCAGCACCGGCTGGCGGAGATCATCAACGACTCGGGGTGGACCGACGTGGCCTGGCGCAACCTGACCGGGGGAATCGTCGCCGTGCACCGGGCGACCCGGCCGGCCATGCCCGCCGAATAGTCTTGACCGTGGCCGCGCAGCGATTCGTGGAGCAGGGAGTGGGACGATTGATCCCTCGACAGCTGCGCCACCCGAACGAACCATCCACGCGCGCACGGGCCGCCAGGCCCCGCGATCGGGGCGGCGGGGCGCCCTCCGGGGGAACGTCTCAAGGCACTTCGGCCGCGCCCTGGCGACACGATCGCGGCCGCGCGCAGACCCGCGGAGGACACAGCATGAGCACCGCCAGCCGACGCCAGCCGGGTGACGACGCCGACGTGATCGTGGTCGGCGCCGGGCCGGCCGGATCGACCGCCGCCACGTACCTCGCCCGCGCCGGGCTCGACGTGCTGCTGCTGGAGAAGAGCACCTTCCCCCGGGACAAGGTGTGCGGCGACGGGCTCACCCCGCGCGGCGTGAAGCAGCTCATCGACCTGGGCATCGACACCCGCGAGGAGGCCGGCTGGCTGCACAACCGGGGGCTGCGGGTGATCGGCGGCGGCACCGTGCTGGAGCTGGACTGGCCGGAGCTGTCCGACTACCCGCCCTACGGCGTGGTGCGGCCGCGCCGGGACTTCGACGAGATGCTGGCCCACCACGCGCAGCGCGCCGGCGCCCGGCTGGCGGAGAACACCAACGTCAGCGGTGCCATCACCGACGAGCGCACCGGGCGGGTGGTCGGCGTGCAGGCCAAGGCCGGCCCGGAGAAGGTCCCGGTCAGCTACCGGGCGCCGATCGTGCTGGCCTGCGACGGCGTGTCCGCCCGGCTCGCCCTGTCGGTCGGCATCCAGAAGCGCGACGACCGCCCGATCGGCGTCGCCATCCGCCGCTACTACACCAGCCCGCGCAGCAAGGACGACTACCTCGAGTCGCACCTGGAGCTGTGGGACCGCTCCGATCCGGCCAACCCCAAGCTGCTGCCCGGCTACGGCTGGATCTTCGGCATGGGCGACGGCACCGCCAACGTCGGCCTCGGCACACTGTCCACATCGGAGGCCTTCAAGGGCACCGACTATCGGGCCATGATGCGGGCCTGGTTGGACGGCACGCCCGAGGAGTGGGGCCTGCGCGAGGAGAACGCCACCGGCCGGATCGGCGGCGCGGCGCTGCCGATGGGCTTCAACCGCACCCCGCACTACCGCGACGGCCTGATGCTGCTCGGCGACGCCGGCGGCGTGGTGAACCCGTTCAACGGCGAGGGCATCGGCTTCGCCATGGAGTCCGCCAAGCTGGCCGCCGAGTGCGTGGTGCAGGGACTGGCCCGCAAGACCGGTCCGTCCCGGGAGCACGCGTTCTCCCGCTACCCGGCGGCGCTGAAGTCCCAGCTCGGCAGCTACTACCGGCTGGGCACCTACTTCAGCAGGCTGATCGGCAACCCGAAGATCATGCGTGGCGGCGCGCAGATCGGCATGAACAAGGCCCCGGTCATGCGGGCCCTGCTCAAGCTGCTCGCCGGCCTGTACGACCAGCGCAACGGGGACTTCGTGGACCGCGCCATCACGCTTGCGACGAGGATCACGCCCAGCCTGTGACCCCAGCCGCTCCGGGACGGCGGCTGCCCACCGGGTGGTGCCCCTCGAGGCCGGCGCACATCCCGGTCTGGAGAACGGCTTCACGATCCTCACGCTCCCGGAGCCATACGGAGACAAGGGCTATGTGGAGGGCATCGAGGGCGCCATCTACTTGGAGGAACAGGAGCATGTTCGCCGCTGTACGCTGAGGTTCGGCATCCTGACGAGCACGGCGCTCGGAGTCAGTGCATCCCTTGAAGTGATCAAGGCTGTGCTACATGACTACCAGTGACCGATGGTGAGGAGGCGCGAGATGAGCACTCCGAATCTGGCTCGCGCCAGGTGGCGGAGGAGCAGCCGCACCGGCGGAGCCAACGGCGGTGGGAACTGCGTCGAGGTGGCGTACGTCGCCGAGGTGGTGAAGGTCCGCTCTGGCGATCTCGACCCGGCCTGATCCTTGGCCGGCTCGTCGGGAAACCGACCCGTGGACGGGCGCACGGGGATTGACGCGGCACTGGTCAGGCGCCTGATTGCGGACTAGTTCCACAGTGGAGGGATCTTGCGGTGACGCCCGTCGAGGTCGACGGGTGGGACAACCGGACGTACCGCCTCGGTGACACGATGAGCGTGCGGCTGCCGACCGCGGAGCGGTACGCCGCGGCGGTCGGCAAGGAACATCGGTGGCTGCCGGTTCTCGCGTCGTCTTTGCCGGTCCCGATTCCCGTGCCGCTGGCGAAGGGAACGCCGGCCGAGGGATACCCCTTCGACTGGTCGGTTCGCCGCTGGCTGGACGGCGAGACCGCGAGCGCCGACCGTGTCCACGACATGTCCGACTTCGCGGCCTCGGTCGCCGACTTCATCGTTGCCCTGCAGCGCATCGACGCGGCCGACGGGCCGACGGCGGGTGCGCACAGCTTCTACTGGGGCGCGTCGCTGGCCCACTACGACGCCGAGACCCGCCATGCCCTAGACCTGCTGGACGGCGACATCGACACCGGGAGGGCGGCGGCCGTGTGGCAGGCCGCCCTCGACGCGGCCTGGCACGGTCCGCCAGTCTGGTTCCACGGCGACATGTCCGCTGGCAACCTGCTAGTCAAGGACGGAAGGTTGGCCGCCGTCATCGACTTCGGCACGTCGGGTGTCGGCGATCCGGCCTGCGATCTGGTCATCACCTGGACGATGTTCGCGGGCGCCAGCCGGGAAGCCTTCCGCGACGCGGTTGGCCAGGACCCCGGTACCTGGGCACGCGCCCGTGGCTGGGCACTCTGGAAGGCGCTCATCTGCCTGGCCGACGCCGTCGGCAGCGATGCGGAACACGCCAGCCAACGTCATGTGATCAACGAGGTGCTGGCGGACCACGATCACAGCGCCTGACCTCGAAACTTCGGGGACAGCGATGTCCGAGCCACTACGTCGCGCGGCCGGGTGTCGTCGCTTGGCGGAGGGCCGCCGCGGCGACGGTGAGGGCCGCCAGGCGGACCAGGTTGACCCGGTGCCAGCGGGCGACCAGGACGCGGCGCTCTGCCTCGGCCAGCGGCTCGGGGCTCTGCAGCAGCCGCCGGTTGGTGGTCAGCACCAGGTAGCCGGTCAGCCCCACGGCCGAGACAACGGCGGCCCCCGCGGTGGCGACCCGGCGGCGGTCACCGAAGCGCCAGCCGTCTGCCAGGGTGGCCGCGGTCGCCGCGAGGGTCACCGGTGCGACGGGTGCGTAGTAGCGGACCGGGCTGCCGGCGGCGAGAAGTCGCGGTGCGCGGCGCGGCTGGGCGTCCGCGAGCAGGCGCGGCACGTCCACCACGGCCTCGTACGCGTTCCCGAAGAACCAGTGCGCGAGGCCGAGCCGCGCCACCCTGACCCACGGCGCCCGCCGGCGGCCGGAACGAGGCTTCATGCCGGGCAGCATCGCGGACCCCGCGACGGTCGCGGCCCGGTTCGAAGGTCGCTGGCGCGCGACACCCCGACCGAAATGGGATGGATGCCCGAGTTGACGGCGGGTTGGCGGCTTGTTCTCCGGCTAAGGAGCGGTCACCGCGGGCCGCGAAGATGATCTGCCGGTGTCACTCGGATGGCCTAAAGGTGCTGGTAGCCGGCCGCTGACGGTGGCTGGCCAGCGGCATTTGGGGGGACCCGAGGTCCACAACATCGCTCCACGGGCATACACTTGTCACGCGCTAGTTTGTGAAGCAGTTCACAAGCTGGTCCGCATGGCGCGTGACCTGCGTCTCGCCGTACGGGCGTACGGGTGTTAGGTACGCCTCAGTGACGGCGAGGGGTTCGTCACGTCTAGGGTTCGGGACGAGTGGCGGCCACTTGGTCGCGAGGACGAGGAAAGGACGGCGGACCGGTGCTCCAGAGCTACGTCCCCATCCTGTTGCTGTTCGTGCTTGCCGCGTTGTTCGCCCTGTTCTCGGTGACGATCGCGCCGTACGTCGGCCCCCGTCGCTACAACAAGGCGAAGCTGGATGCCTACGAGTGCGGCATCGAGCCGTCGCCGCAGCCCGTCGTCGGGGGCGGCCGAATGCCGGTCGCCTACTACCTGACGGCGATGCTGTTCATCCTGTTCGACATCGAGATGGTCTTCCTCTACCCGTTCGCGGTCTCCGCGGACGCCCTCGGCCTGTTCGGCCTGGTGGAGATCGCGCTGTTCATCGCCACGGTCGGGTTCGCGTACGCCTACGTCTGGCGGCGCGGCGGCCTGGACTGGAACTGACAAGAACCAGGGGCGTGTCATGGGTCTGGAGGAGAAACTTCCCAACGGCATCCTGTTGACCACGGTGGAGAAGCTGGTCAACTGGACCAGGAAGTCGTCGCTGTGGCCGGCCACCTTCGGGCTCGCCTGCTGCGCGATCGAGATGATGACCACCGGAGGGCCGCGCTACGACCTCGCCCGGTTCGGCATGGAGGTGTTCCGCGCCTCGCCCCGGCAGGCCGACCTGATGATCGTGGCCGGCCGGGTGACCAACAAGATGGCGCCCGTCCTCCGGCAGATCTACGACCAGATGCCCGAGCCGCGCTGGGTGCTGGCGATGGGCGTGTGCGCCTCCTCCGGCGGCATGTTCAACAACTACGCCGTCGTCCAGGGCGTCGACCATATCGTCCCGGTAGACATGTACCTGCCGGGCTGCCCGCCGCGCCCGGAAATGCTCATGGACGCGATCCTCAAGCTGCACGCCAAGATCATGGACGAGCCGCTGGGGCCGACCCGGGCCGCGCTGCGCGCCGCGAGTGGCAAGCGCACCGAACTGATCCCGTCCTCGGTCCGCTACGCGAAGAAGAAGTGAGCACCATGGCAAGCGGTAGTGACCAGCCGGAGAAGGCCACCACGCCAGCCCCGGGCGAGGAGCACTCCAGCGCGGAGCGCGGGAAGAAGGGCCTGGAGCCGCGGCGCAACGGGGCCGAGCCGGCCGAGCACAAGACGCCGCTGGTCGCCGGCCGGGCGCGGAAGGGCATGTTCGGCGTCCGCGGCAGCGGCGACACCTCCGGCTACGGCGGCCTGCGGCTGCCCGCCTACTCGCCGCCGCCGGCCGAGCGGCCCTACGGCGGCTGGTTCGACGAGGTGGCCGACGCGCTGCTGGCCGCGATGCCGGACGCCGGCCTGCCGGCCGAGGCGATCCAGCAGGTCACCGTGGACCGCGGCGAGCTGACCTTCTACGTCGAGCCCGGGTTCCTCCCGCAGATCTGCCGCATCCTCCGGGACGACCCGGCGCTGCGCTTCGAGCTGTGCAGCTCGGTCTCCGGGGTGGACTACGGTCCCGAGGTGCCGCAGCGGTTGCACTCCGTCTACCACCTGACATCGATGACGTACCGGCGCCGGCTGCGGCTGGAGTGCGCGGTGGACGTCGACTCCCCGCACGTGCCGAGCATCGTCGACGTCTACCCGACGGCCGACTGGCACGAGCGCGAGGCCTACGACATGTTCGGCATCGTCTACGACGGTCACCCCGCGCTGACCCGGATCCTCATGCCGGACGACTGGGACGGCCACCCGCAGCGCAAGGACTACCCGCTGGGCGGGATTCCGGTGGAGTACAAGGGCGCCGAGATCCCGCCGCCCGACGAGCGGAGGGCGTACTCGTGAGCACCGACTACGACACCGACCCGTACGCCAGCGCCCGGGAGACCACCGAGGGCCGGGTCTACACGCTCACCGGCGGCGACTGGGACGAGGTTCTCGAGGACGCCAGGCACGACGAGCGGATCGTGATGAACCTCGGTCCGCAGCACCCGTCCACGCACGGCGTGCTCCGGATCGTGCTGGAACTGGAGGGTGAGACCGTCACCCAGGCCCGCTCCGTGATCGGGTACCTGCACACCGGGATCGAGAAGAACTGCGAGTACCGCACCTGGACCCAGGGCGTCACCTTCGTCACCCGGGCGGACTACCTCTCGCCCCTCTTCAACGAGACCGCCTACTGCATGGCCGTGGAGAAGCTGCTCGGCATCACGCCGCCGCGGCGCGCCGAGGTCATCCGGGTCATGCTGATGGAGATCAACCGGATCGGCTCGCACCTGGTCGCGCTGGCCACCGGCGGCATGGAACTGGGCGCGCTGACCGGGATGACCGCCGGGTTCCGGGAGCGCGAGGAGGTCCTGCACCTGCTTGAGTACCTGACCGGCCTGCGGATGAACCACGCCTTCATCCGGCCCGGCGGGATCGCCCAGGACCTGCCCGAGGACTACGACCAGAAGATCCGCGAGTTCATCACGGTGATGGACAGGCGGCTGCCGGACTACGACAAGCTGCTCACCGGCCAGCCGATCTGGAAGAAGCGCCTGCAGAACGTCGGCTACCTGCCGCTGGACGCCTGCCTCGCGCTCGGCGTCACCGGCCCCATCCTGCGTTCCGCCGGGCTGGCCTGGGACCTGCGCAAGGTCGAGCCATACCTCGGCTACGAGGAGTACGACTTCGAGGTGCCGACCGAAACCGCGGCGGACTGCTACGCCCGGTACCTGATCCGGCTGGAGGAGATCCACCAGTCGTTGAAGATCATCCGGCAGACGCTGGACAAGCTGGAGCCGGGGCCGGTCATGGTGGACAACCCCAAGATCGCCTGGCCGGCCAAGCTGACCATCGGCCCGGACGGGCTGGGCAACTCGCTGGAGCACGTCCGCAAGATCATGAGCCAGTCGATGGAGTCCCTCATCCATCACTTCAAGCTGGTCACCGAGGGCTTCGACGTGCCGCCGGGGCAGGCGTACGTGCCGGTCGAGGCGCCGCGCGGCGAGCTGGGCGCGCACCTGGTCTCCGACGGCGGCACCCGGCCGCTGCGGGTGCACCTGCGCGACCCCAGTTTCGTGAACCTGCAGGCGCTGCCCGCGATGTGCGAGGGAGGCATGGTGGCCGACGTGATCGCCGCGGTCGCCTCCATCGACCCGGTGATGGGGGGGTGTGACCGATGACCGACGAGGCACGTTTTCCCGCCGAGGCGGCGAAGGGCACCGACGAGGCACGTTTTCCCGCCGAGGCGGCGAAGGGCACCGACGAGGCACGCTTTCCCGCCGACGCGGCGGCCAGGGCGGACCTCGGGACCCCGCGGTCCAACGGGTCCTCCGGGCAGGTGTTCGGCGAGGACGTGCGGGCGAAGGCGAAGGAGATCATCGCCCGGTACCCGCAGTCGCGGTCCGCGCTGCTGCCGCTGCTGCACCTGGTGCAGTCGGTGGAGGGCCACGTCAGCCAGGCCGGCATCCAGTTCTGCGCCGAGCAGCTCGACCTGGGCATCGCCGAGGTCAGCGCGGTGGTCACCTTCTACACCATGTACAAGCGCCGGCCGTGTGGCGAGCACCTGGTCAGCGTGTGCACCAACACGCTGTGCGCGGCGCTCGGCGGGGACGACATCTACGCGGCACTGAAGGAGGAACTCGGCGTCGGCCACGAGGAGACCGCCGGCGAGGCCGGCAGTCCCGGGTCGGTGACCCTGGAGCACGCCGAGTGCCTGGCTGCCTGCGACCTCGCCCCGGTTCTCCAGGTGAACTACGAGTTCTTCGACAGGCAGACGCCGGATTCCGCGGTGGAACTGGTCCGGGCGCTGCGCCGCGGCGAGCGGCCCAACCCGACCCGGGGTGCCCCGCTGACCAACTTCAGGACCGCGGAGCTGCAGCTCGCCGGGTTCTTCGAGGGCCGCGATGCGGACGTGGCCGGCCCCTCCGCGGCCGAGGAGACGCTGCGCGGCGCCCAGCTCGCCGCGGAGCGCGGCTGGACCGCCCCGGCCATGCCGGACGACGCGCCGCTACCACCGGTGCCGGAGAAGAAGTGAGTGAGGGGGCGAATGTGACCGAGCAGCGGCACCTGACCCCGGTGCTGACCAAGCGCTGGTTGTCGCCGAACTCCTGGACGCTGGCCACCTACGAGCAGCTGGAGGGTTACACCGCGCTGCGCAAGGCGCTCGCCGCCCACCCGGACCAGCTCATCCAGCTCATCAAGGACTCCGGGCTGCGCGGCCGCGGCGGCGCCGGCTTCCCAGCCGGCATGAAGTGGGGCTTCATCCCGCAGAACGACAGCAAGCCGCACTACCTGGTGATCAATGCGGACGAGGGCGAGCCGGGCACCTGCAAGGACGTGCCGCTGATGATGGCCGACCCGCACTCGCTGATCGAGGGCATCGTCATCACCGCGTACGCGATCCGGGCCAACTACGCCGCGATCTACGTGCGCGGCGAGGTGATCCACTGCATCCGCCGGCTGCACGCGGCGGTGCGGGAGGCGTACCGGGCCGGCTACCTGGGCCGCAACATCCTCGGCTCGGGCTTCGACCTGGAGGTCGTGGTACACGCCGGGGCGGGCGCCTACATCTGTGGCGAGGAGACCGCGCTGCTGGACTCGCTGGAGGGCCGGCGCGGACAGCCGCGACTCAAGCCGCCGTTCCCGGCCACCGCCGGGCTGTACGCGGCGCCAACCGTGGTCAACAACGTCGAGACCATCGCCACCGTGCCCTACATCGTCAACGGCGGATCGGACTGGTTCCGCTCGATGGGCACCGAGAAGTCGCCCGGCCCGAAGATCTACTCGCTGTCCGGGCACGTGGAGAAGCCCGGCCAGTACGAGGCGCCGCTCGGCATCACCCTGCGCGAGCTGCTGGACATGGCCGGCGGCATGAAGGACGGCATCCCGCTGAAGTTCTGGACGCCGGGCGGCTCGTCCACCCCGCTGTTCACCGCCGACCACCTGGACGTGCCGCTGGACTTCGAGGGCGCCGCCGCCGAGGGCTCGATGCTCGGCACCACCGCCTTGATGATCTTCAACGAGACGGTGTCCGTGCCGTGGGCGGTGATGAAGTGGACCGAGTTCTACAAGCACGAATCGTGCGGCAAGTGCACGCCGTGCCGGGAGGGCACCTACTGGCTGGAGCAGATCCTGCACCGGATGCTGCGCGGCGAGGGCACCCCGGAGGACGTCGAGACCATGCTGGACGTCTGCGACAACATCCTCGGCCGCTCGTTCTGCGCCCTCGGTGACGGCGCGACCAGCCCGATCACCAGCGCCATCAAGTACTTCCGGCACGAGTTCCTCGAACTGTGCGAGAAGAACTCGGGCGGCGTCCCGGCACCCGCACTGGCAGGAGCGCAAGGATGACGGCAACCACCGAGCCAACCACCGAGATCGCGGTGCCGGAGGGTCACGTCAAGCTGACCATCGACGGCATCGAGGTGGTCGCGCCCAAGGGTGAGTTGGTGATCCGCACTGCGGAGCGGATGGGCATCGTCATCCCGCGGTTCTGCGACCACCCGCTGCTCGACCCGGCCGGCGCCTGCCGGCAGTGCCTGGTCGAGGTGGAACTGGGCGGCCGGCCGATGCCCAAGCCGCAGGCGTCCTGCACGCTCACCGTGGCCGACGGCATGGTGGTCCGCACGCAGCACACGTCGCCGGTGGCCGACAAGGCCCAGCAGGGCATGATGGAGATGCTGCTGATCAACCACCCGCTGGACTGCCCGATCTGCGACAAGGGCGGCGAGTGCCCGCTGCAGAACCAGGCGCTCAAGCACGGCCGCGCGGACTCCCGGTTCACCGAGACCAAGCGGACCTTCCCCAAGCCGATCGCGGTGTCCAGCCAGATCCTGCTGGACCGGGAGCGCTGCGTGCTCTGCCAGCGATGCACCCGGTTCTCCTCGCAGATCGCCGGCGACGACTTCCTCGACCTGCTGGAACGCGGCGCCGAGCAGCAGATCGGCACCGCGGCCACCGCGGAGATCGAGGGCCATCCGGAGCACGCCCAGCAGAGCTACTTCTCCGGCAACACCATCCAGATCTGCCCGGTCGGCGCGCTGACCAGCGCCGCATACCGGTTCCGCTCCCGGCCGTTCGACCTGGTGTCCACCCCGGGCGTGTGCGAGCACTGTGCCTCCGGCTGCGCCCAGCGCACCGACTGGCGGCGCGGCCGGGTGATGCGCCGGCTGGCCGGCGAGGACCCCGAGGTCAACGAGGAGTGGAACTGCGACAAGGGCCGGTTCGCGTTCACCTACGCCACCGCGGACGACCGCATCCGCCGGCCGCTGGTGCGCGACAGGGGCTCCGGTGAGCTGCGCGAGGCGTCCTGGACCGAGGCGCTGCGGCTGGCTGCGGACGGCCTCTCCGCCGCCCGGGCCGGCAAGGGCGCCGGGGTGCTCACCGGCGGCCGGCTCACCGTCGAGGACGCCTACGCCTACGCCAAGTTCGCCCGGGTCGCGCTGGCCACCAACGACGTCGACTTCCGCGCCCGGCCGCACTCCGCCGAGGAGCTGGACTTCCTCGCCGCGGCGGTGGTCGGCCGGTCGCCAGAGGATGGCGGGGTCAGCTACACCGACCTGGAGTCCGCGCCGGCCGTGCTGTGTGTGGCGTTCGAACCGGAGGAGGAGTCGCCGATCGTCTTCCTCCGGCTGCGCAAGGCGGTGCGCAAGAACGGCCTCAAGGTCTTCCACCTCGGCCAGTGGACCACCCCGGCGGTGCGCAAGACGGTCGGCACGCTGCTTGCCTGCGTCCCGGGTGCCGAGCCGGCCGCGCTCGACGAGCACGCCGCCGAGCTGGACGCCGCGCTCGCCGGCGGCGGGGTGATCCTGGTCGGCGAGCGGGCCGCCGAGGTGCCCGGCCTGTACTCCGCGGTGCTCCGGCTGGCCGAGCGCACTGGTGCCCGGGTGGCCTGGGTGCCGCGCCGGGCGGGTGAGCGTGGTGCGCTGGACGCCGGTGCCGCGCCCACCCTGCTGCCCGGCGGCCGCGCGGTGAGCGACGCCGCCGCCCGCGCCGAGGTGGAGCGGGCCTGGGGGCTGGAACCGGGCACGCTGTCCGCGGTGCGCGGGCGGGACACCAACGGCATGCTGCGCGCCGCCGCGGCCGGCCAGCTCGACGCGCTGGTCCTCGGCGGCGTCGACCCGGACGACCTGCCCGACCCGGAGCTGGCCGGGCGGGCGCTGGCCGAGGCCCGCTTCGTGGTCAGCCTGGAGCTGCGGCACAGCGCGGTCACCGCGCACGCCGACGTGGTGCTTCCGGTCGCCCCGGCGGTGGAGAAGGCCGGCAGCTACCTCAATTGGGAGGGCCGCCGGCGGGGGTTCCGCACCGTCCTGGAGGGCACCGGCGCGGTGTCCGACTGCCGGGTGCTGGACGCGCTCGCCGTGGAGATGGACGCCGACCTGTTCACCCAGACCCCGGCCGCCGCCGCGGGCGAGTACGCCCGGCTGGGCCGGGGCGCCCGCCGGGACGTCCGGCCGGAGCCGGTGCCGGCGCCGTCCCCGCCGCAACCCGGCGCCGGGCAGGCATTGCTGGCCACCTGGCGGCACCTGCTGGACAACGGCGCGCTGCAGCATCCCGAGCCGCACCTGGCCGGCACCCAGCGGGCCGTGCTCGCCCGGCTGTCCCCGGCCACCGCGGGCCGGCTCGGCGTGGCCGACGGCGACCCGGTCACGGTGGCCACCGACCACGGCAGCATCACCCTGCCGGTGGCGATCGCCGACCTGCCGGACGGCGTGGTGTGGCTGCCGGGCAACTCGGGGCCGTCCACGGTGCGCCGCAGCCTCGGCGCCGGTCACGGCGCGGTGGTCACCCTCCGCCGCGCGACCACGGAGTCGGAGGTGGCCCGATGAGCACCGCGCAGCTGCTGGCCAACGACCCGGTGTGGCTCACCATCGTCAAGGTCATCGCGATCTTCGCGTTCCTCGTGGTGATGACCCTGTTCATGATCTGGTGGGAGCGCCGGGTGGTGGCCAGGATGCAGCACCGCCCCGGCCCGAACCGGGTCGGCCCGTTCGGCCTGCTGCAGTCCCTGGCCGACGGCTTGAAGCTGGCGTTCAAGGAGGACATCCGCCCCGTCCTGGCCGACCGGTGGGTGTACTTCCTGGCCCCGGTGATCTCCACGATCCCGGCGTTCACCGCGTTCTCGGTGATCCCGCTGGGCGGCGAGGTGTCCATCTTCGGGCACCACACCGCGCTGCAACTGGCCGACCTGCCGGTGGGCGTGCTGGTGGTGCTGGCCTGCTCCTCGCTGGGCGTGTACGGGATCGTGCTGTCCGGCTGGTCGTCCGGATCGCCGTACCCGCTGCTCGGCGCGCTGCGCTCGGCCGCGCAGGTGATCTCCTACGAGATCGCCATGGGCATGTCCATCGTGGCGGTGGTGCTGTACTCGCACTCGCTGTCCACTTCGGACATCGTCACCGCGCAGCAGTCCGGCTGGTTCGTCTGGCTGCTGTTCCCCAGCTTCGCCGTGTACACGATCTCCATGGTCGGCGAGACCAACCGGGCCCCATTCGACCTGCCGGAGGCGGAGTCCGAACTGGTCGGCGGCTTCCACACGGAGTACAGCTCGCTGAAGTTCGCGCTGTTCTTCCTGTCCGAGTACATCAACATGGTGACCGTCTCGGCGCTGGCCACCACGATGTTCCTCGGCGGGTGGCGCGCCCCGTGGCCGCTGTCCGCGGTCGGCGGCGGCGTGCTCAACACCGGTTGGTGGCCGCTGCTGTGGTTCGTCGTCAAGATGCTGATCTTCCTGTTCGTCTACATCTGGCTGCGCGGCACGCTGCCCCGGTATCGCTACGACCAGTTCATGCGGCTGGGCTGGAAGGTGCTGGTGCCGATCAGCCTGGTGTGGATCGTGCTGATCGTCGGCATCCGTGCGTTCAAGAACTCGCCCAACGTCAGCCCGCAGCAGGTGCTCATCGCGGTCGGCGTGGTGGTCGCGCTGATCCTCGCGGTGACCTTCCTGCTGCCCACCCGGCCGGAGCCGGAGGATGGCCGCATCGAGCTGACCGGCGGCGGCTACCCGGTGCCCCCGATCGACCTCAAGGTTCCCCAGACGCCGCCGCGCCGGCGCCGCACCGGTGTGCCTGGCACGCAGCGGCAACCGGCCGGGGTCACCGCCGGCGAGGACTCCAGCGCATCCACCGCGTCCAGCAAGGAGGCCAGCGATGGGAGTGTTTGATCCCGTCAAGGGCTTCGGCGTCACCTTCTCCACGATGTTCAAGAAGGTGGTGACCGAGCAGTACCCGGAGGACTTCCGTCCCACGGCCCCGCGCTACCACGGAAGGCATCAGCTCAACCGGCATCCCGACGGGCTGGAGAAGTGCGTTGGCTGCGAGCTGTGTGCGTGGGCCTGCCCGGCGGACGCCATCTTCGTGGAAGGCGGCGACAACACCGAGGAGGAGCGCTACTCCCCTGGCGAGCGGTACGGCAAGGACTACCAGATCAACTACCTGCGTTGCATCGGGTGCGGCCTGTGCGTGGAGGCGTGCCCGACCCGCTCACTCACCATGATCAACGAGTACGAGCTGGCCGACGACGACCGGCAGCGGCTGATCTGGACCAAGGAGCAACTGCTCGCCCCGCTGCTGCCCGGCATGGAGGCGCCGCCGCACCCGATGCGGCTGGGCGACGACGAGCAGGACTACTACGCGCGCGGCCCGGAACTGGCCCGCGAACGCGGCGTGCCGGCCGGCGAGACCGTGGAGACCGGGCGCGAGGAGGCGCGGCGATGACCCGCGTGCGGAGCCGCGGAACGAAGGAGGCACGGCGGTGACCACCGGGCTGGTACTCGCGGCCGACGCGGCGAACGCGGCCGGGGCCGTGTCCACCGGGGAGGCGGTGGCTTTCTGGATCCTCGGCCCGCTCGCGGTGCTCGGCGGGCTCGGCATGCTGTTCGCCCGCAACGCGGTGCACTCGGCGCTGTGGCTCGCGGTGACCATGCTCAGCCTCGGCGTGCTCTACATGATCCAGCAGGCGCCCTTCCTGGGCTTCGTGCAGATCATCGTGTACACCGGCGCGATCATGATGCTGTTCCTGTTCGTGCTGATGCTGGTCGGCAGGGACAGCTCGGACTCGGTGGTCGAGGTGCTGCGCGGGCAGCGGCTGGCCGCCACGGTGCTCGGTATCGGCTTCGCCGTGCTGCTGGTCAGCGCGCTGGCCAGGGCGCTCTCCCTGGTCACCCCGATCGGGCTGGCCGGGCCGAACGCGAACGGCGGCAACGTCGCCAACCTCGGCCAGTCGATCTTCACCGACTACCTGTTCCCGTTCGAGCTGACCTCGGCGCTACTGATCACCGCGGCGATCGGCGCGATGGTGCTGGCCTACACCGACCGGCACGCCCCGGGCGGCAAGAAGACCCAGCGCGAGCTGGTCATCGCCCGGTTCCGCGGCGAGTACGCCCGGCCGTCCCCGCTGCCCGGCCCCGGCGTGTTCGCCACCGCCGACTCGGTGGCCACGCCCGCGCTGCTGCCGGACGGCTCGGTGGCCCCGGAGTCACTGTCCGAGATCATCGAGGCCACCTCGACCAAGCGGCTTTCCGAGGACATCGCCGAGGTCTCCGGCAACGTGCCCGCGCCGGACGCGCACGCGCTCGGCGGCGCCAACGGCACCGGGCACCGCAACGGCTCCGCCCGTCCCGGCCTCCCGGCCAGCACGGGAACCAGCGGCTCGGCGCCCGGCGGCGAGGAGGCTCCATGACCGGCGCAAGCCGCGGCACCCGGAGCGATCACGGCGCGCGCCCGGCCGTCAGGCCCGCGACCGGGGTGGCGGGGCGGAGTCCCGCCGACCCGGTCGCGGGGGCGCGCAAGGCCGCGGAGAGTGAGGAGGGTTCGTCGTGACGCCCACGTACTACCTGCTGCTGTCCGCGCTGCTGTTCACCATGGGCGCGGTGGGCGTGCTGGTGCGCCGCAACGCCATCGTGGTGTTCATGTGCGTCGAGCTGATGCTCAACGCGGTGAACCTGTCGCTGGTCACCTTCGCCCGGATCAACGGGTCGCTGGACGGGCAGGTGATGGCGTTCTTCGTGATGGTGGTCGCCGCCTGCGAGGTGGTCGTCGGCCTGGCGATCATCATGTCCATCTTCCGCACGCGTCGCTCGGCCTCGGTCGACGACTCCAACCTGCTGAAGTACTAGGGGCTCGAGTGGTGACGGGATACATGCTCAGCTCGGCGGCCACCGCCTCCGTGCCGGCTGCCACCGGAATCGCCGGCTACGCCTGGGTGCTGCTCGCCCTGCCCTCGCTCGGCGCGCTGGTGCTGCTGGTCGGCGGCCGGCGCACGGACGCATGGGGGCACCTGCTCGGCTGCGCCACGGTGATCGCCGCGTTCTGCTATGGCCTGGCGCTGTTCCTCTCCACCACCGGCCTACCGCCGGAGAGCCGCGTCCAGGATCTCCACCTGTACTCCTGGCTGCCGGTCAACGCGTTGCAGGTCGACTTCGGGCTGCGGATCGACCCGCTCTCGCTGACCTTCGTGCTGCTGATCACGGGCGTTGGTGCGCTGATCCACGTCTACTCGATCGGGTACATGGACACCGACCGGGACCGGCGGCGGTTCTTCGGCTACCTGAACCTCTTCGTCGCCTCCATGCTGCTGCTGGTGCTCGGCAACGGGTTCGTGACGCTCTACCTCGGCTGGGAGGGCGTCGGCCTGGCCTCGTACCTGCTGATCGGCTGGTACCAGAACCGTCCGTCCGCGGCGACCGCGGCGAAGAAGGCGTTCCTGATGAACCGGGTCGGCGACGTCGGCCTAGCGCTGGCCATCTTCCTGATGTTCCGCTACCTGGGCACCACCCAGTACACGGAGGTCTTCGCCCGGGCCGGCGAGCTGCCCAGCGGCGCGCTGCTGGCGATCACGCTGCTGTTGCTGCTCGGCGCATGCGGCAAGTCCGGCCAGTTCCCGCTGCAGGCGTGGTTGCCGGACGCGATGGAGGGCCCCACCCCGGTGTCCGCGCTGATCCACGCGGCGACCATGGTGACCGCCGGGGTGTACCTGATCGCCAGGGCCAACCCGATCTACAACCTCAGCGCGGACGGCCGGCTACTGGTGATGGTCATCGGCGTGGTCACTCTGATGATCGGGTGCATCATCGGCTGCGCCTACGACGACATCAAGAAGGTGCTCGCGTACTCGACGGTCAGCCAGATCGGCTACATGATCCTGGCCGTCGGCCTCGGCCCGTTCGGTTACGCGCTGGGCATCATGCACCTGCTCACCCACGGCTTCTTCAAGGCCGGCCTGTTCCTCGGCGCCGGATCCGTCATGCACGGCATGCACGACGAGGTCGACATGCGCCGGATGGGCGGCCTGGCCCGGTACATGCCGATCACCACGGCCACGTTCGGCCTGGCCTACCTGGCGATCATCGGGTTCCCCGGGTTGTCCGGGTACTGGTCCAAGGACGCGATCGTGGAGGCCGCGTTCGGCCAGCCCGGCTGGCACGGCTGGGTGTTCGGCGGGCTGGCGCTGGTCGGTGTCGGGCTGACCGCGTTCTACATGACCCGGCTGTTCCTGCTCACCTTCTTCGGCGAGAAGCGGTGGGAGAACCTCACCACCGAGGACGGCCGCGCCTACCACCCGCATGAGTCCGGGCCGGTGATGACCGTACCCATGATCATCCTCGCGGTCGGCTCGGTCGCCGCCGGCGCGTTCTTCGCGGTCGGCGAGCGGCTGGCCCGCTGGCTGGCCCCCTCGCTGGGCACGCTGGAGGTCAGCGAGCAGGGCCCGCTGAACGCCGCCGGGGTCAGCGTGCTCAGCATCGTCTTCATGGTGGTCGGCGTGGCACTGGCCTGGCTGCTGGTCGGCCGCCGGCCGGTGCCGGTGGTCCGGCCGGCCCGGGTGTCCGCGGTGGTCACCGCGGCCCGCAAGGACCTGTACGCCAACGCGATCAACGAGGCGCTGGTCGCCCGGCCGGGCGTGTGGCTGGCCCGCGCGCTGGTGTACGTGGACAACAAGGGCGTCGACGGGATGGTGAACGGCACCGCGGCGCTGCTCGGCGGTAGCTCCGGCCGGATGCGCCGGCTGCAGACCGGTTTCGTGCGCTCCTACGCGCTCAGCATGCTGGGAGGTTCGATCCTCGTGATCGCTGCGCTGCTCGCGGTGAGGTACGGATGAACGGGATGACCACCTCGGCGGGTGCGGGCGCCGGCCTGCTGCTCCTGGTGCTGCTGCTGCCGCTGGCCGGCAGCCTCGCGGTGACCTTCCTGCGGTCCAACGACCGGGTGGCCAAGCTCACCGCGCTGGGCGTGTCCCTGGTCGAGTTCGTGCTGACCCTCGCGCTGTGCGTCGGCTACCGGCCGACCGGGGCGCGGCTGCAGATGGTCAGTTCGGCGGACTGGATCGCCACGGTCGGCGTGCATCTGTCCTTCGGCGTGGACGGCATCGCGCTGGTGATGATCGCGGTGATCGGCCTGCTGGTGCCGGTGGTCATCGGCGCGGGCTGGGCGGAGAAGCTGCCGGCGGGGCGTAGCGCCGGCGGGTTCCTGGCGCTGATCCTGGTGCAGGAGTCGTTGATGGTCGGCGTGTTCGCCGCGACCGACGTCTTCCTGTTCTACGTGCTGTTCGAGATCATGCTGATCCCGATGTACTTCCTGATCGGGGGCTACGGCGGCGCCCGGCGGCAGTACGCGGCGGTGAAGTTCTTCCTCTACTCCTTCCTCGGCGGGCTGCTCATGCTGGCCTCGGCGATCGGCGCGTACGCCTACGCGGCGGCGCAGACCGGGCATGGCACCTTCGACTGGGCGACCCTGGCGCAGATCACCCGGAACGCCCCACCGTCGCTGCAGGTGTGGCTGTTCCTCGGGTTCTTCGCCGCGTTCGCGATCAAGGCGCCGCTGGTGCCGCTGCACACGTGGCTGCCGGACGCCACCGCGGAGGCCCCGATCGGTGTGGGCGTGATCCTGGTCGGCGTGCTGGACAAGGTCGGCACGTTCGGGTTCCTGCGCTACTGCCTGCCGATGTTCCCGGCAGCCAGCCGGGAACTGGCCCCGCTGCTGCTGGTGCTCGCGGTGGCCGGGGTGCTCTACGGCTCGGTGCTGGCCACCGGGCAGCGGGACATGAAACGGTTCATCGCGTACGTGTCCATCGCCCACTTCGGGTTCATCGCGCTGGGCATCTTCGCGTTCAGCTCGCAGGCCCAGGTCGGCGCGGTGTCCTACATGGTCAACCACAGCGTGGCCACCGGGATGCTGCTGCTGGTGCTCGGCATGGTGATCGCCCGAGGCGGGTCCACGGTCATCGACGACTACGGCGGGATGGCCAAGCTGACCCCGCTGCTGGCCGGGATGCTGCTGCTGGCCGGCCTGTCCACGCTGTCGCTGCCGGGCACCAACTCGTTCGTCAGCGAGTTCCTGGTGCTGCTGGGCTCGTTCCCGCGGGAGCCGGTGTTCACCGTCCTGGCCACGATCGGCATGGTGCTGGCCGCGATGTACGTGCTGTGGCTGTACCAGCGGGTGATGCAGGGCCCGGCGCGCGGCGACGCGCTGGTGGGCCTGGCCGGCGGGCCGGGTGCCGCGGTGGACCCCGACTCGGAGACGGGTACCCGCTCCGCCCGCCGGATGGTCGGGGACCTGTCCCGCCGCGAGATCGCGGTGCTGGCGCCGCTGGTGCTGCTGGTCATCGGGCTCGGGTTCTTCCCGAAGCCGCTGCTGGACGTGATCACCCCGTCGGTCGGGGCGACGATGACCGAGGCTGGCTTCTCCGACCCGGTCACCTCGCAGGGAGGCAAGTGAGTGTCGACGATGGTGCTTCCAACCGCGGCTGACCCGGCGGTGTCCGTCCTCGCGGCCGGCCTGGCCCAGGTGCCGCAGATGGACTACCGCGCGGTGCTGCCGGTGCTGGTGGTGCTCGGCGCTGCCTGCGTCGGCGTGCTGTTCGAGGCGTTCCTGCCCCGGCCGCGGCGGTGGCTGTGGCAGGTCGCGCTGACCGTGGCCGCGCTGCTCGCGGCCGGCGTCGCGCTCTACGCCTACCTCGGTGACGCGCCCGCGCAGGGCGTGAAGACCTTCGCCGGCACGCTCTCCATCGACCGCCCGGCGCTGTTCCTCTGGGGCACCCTGCTGGTGCTCGGCCTGGGCGCGGTGCTGCTCATCGCGGACCGCTCGGTGGAGCCCGGCGGCTACTTCGTCGCCCAGGCCGCGATCCGGCCCGGCACCCAACAGGACCGCGCCCAGGCGGCTGGCGCGAACATGCACACCGAGGTGTTCCCGCTCGCGCTGTTCGCCCTCGGCGGGATGATGGTCTTCTGCGCCGCCAACGACCTGCTGACCATGTTCGTCGCGCTGGAGGTGCTCAGCCTGCCGCTGTACCTGCTGTGCGGGCTGGCCCGGCGGCGCCGGTTGCTCTCCCAGGAGTCGGCGGTCAAGTACTTCCTGCTCGGCGCGTTCGCCTCGGCTTTCTTCCTCTACGGGCTGGCGCTGCTGTACGGGTACGCGGGCTCGGTCAAGCTGGCCGACATCGCCGCCGCCGCGGGCGGCACCAACCGGTCGGACACGCTGCTGTTCGCCGGCCTGGGGCTGCTCGCCGTCGGCCTGCTGTTCAAGGGTTCCGTCGGGCCGTTCCACACCTGGACCCCGGACGTCTACCAGGGCGCGCCGACCCCGGTCACCGCGTTCATGGCGGCCTGCACCAAGGTGGCCGCGTTCGGCGGCCTGCTCCGCGTGCTGACCGTCGCGTTCAAGGCGACGAGTTGGGAGTGGCGCGGCGTGCTGTGGGCCGTGGCGATCATCTCCATGGTGATCGGCGCGGTGCTTGGCCTCACCCAGCGCGACGTCAAGCGGATGATCGCCTACTCGTCGGTGGCGCACGCCGGGTTCCTGCTGATCGGCGCGATCGCGCTGACCGAGCAGGGGCTGTCCGGCACGATGTTCTACCTGCTCGCCTACGGGTTCACCACACTGGCCGCGTTCGCCGTGGTCGGGCTGGTGCGCACCGGCGAGGGGGAGGCCACCCACCTGTCCCAGTGGGCGGGCCTGGCCAAGCGTTCCCCGCTGCTCGCTGGGGTGTTCACCTTCCTCCTGCTCTCCCTCGCCGGCATCCCGCTGACCAGCGGATTCGTCGGCAAGTTCGTGGTGTTCTCGGCCGCGCTGGCGGACGGGATGGCGCCCCTGGTGGTGATCGCGCTGGTGATGAGCGCCGTGGCGGCGTTCTTCTATCTCCGGGTGATCGTGCTGATGTACTTCAGCGAGCCGGCCGCGGACGGTCCGACGGTCACCGTCCCCGGTGTGTTCACCGCCGCAGCGATCACCCTCGGCGTTCTCGTTACGCTCCTGCTGGGCGTGTGGCCCGCGTTCGCGCTCGACTGGGCGGGATCGGGCGGCTTCGCGCTCTGACCAGCCGCGAGCCGGAGAGAACGTGACGACGAACGAACCAACACATACCAGCACACATCCGGGCCCCAGCCTGGAACTCGCCGACCCACAGCTGGCCGAGGCCGTGCAGGACGGTTTGGTCCGGGTGGAGGAACTGCTGCGCAGTGTGGTGCGCAGCAGCCTGCGCTTCCTCACCGAGACCTCGCTGCACCTGGTCCAGGCCGGGGGCAAGCGGTTCCGCCCGCTGTTCACCCTGCTCGCCGCCCAGTTCGGGGACGGCATCGGGGACGACGTGGTCCGGTCCGCGGCCGCGGTGGAACTGGTGCATCTCGCCACGCTCTACCACGACGACGTGATGGACGAGGCGACCATGCGGCGCGGGGCGGCCAGCGCCAACGCCCGCTGGGACAACACCATCGCCATCCTCACCGGCGATTTCCTGTTCTCCCACGCCTCCCGGCTGGTCGCCGACCTGGGCACGGACGCCACCCGGATCATCGCCGAGACCTTCACCGAACTGGTCACCGGGCAGATGCGGGAGACCATCGGCCCCGAGGAGGGCGACGACCCGGTGGAGCACTACCTCACCGTGGTCGCCGAGAAGACCGGCTCGCTGATCGCCACCGCCGGGCGCTTCGGCGGGATGTACTCCCGGGCGGCGGCCGAGCACGTGACCGCGCTGCGCGCGTTCGGCGAGCTGATCGGCACCGCGTTCCAGATCTCCGACGACGTGATCGACATCGCCTCGCCGGCGACGGAGTCCGGCAAGACGCCGGGCACCGACCTCCGCGAGGGCGTGCGCACCCTGCCGATGCTGTACGTGCTGGCCGGCGATGCCCCGGCGGAGAACCGGCTGCGGGAACTGCTCGGTGGGCCGCTGACCGACGACGCCCTGGTCGCCGAGGCGCTGGGGAGGCTGCGCGAGTCGAGCGGGATGCGCAGGGCCCGGCAGGCGCTGGGCGAGTACGCCGACCGGGCGCGGGCCGAGCTCGCCAGGCTGCCGTCCTGCCCGGCGCGGGAGGCGCTGGAGTCGCTGACCGACTACGTGGTGGACCGCACCCGCTGAACGGCATCCTCGTTGGCCGGAGCGGGCGGATCGCGCGCCGGTCGGGCCTGGCCCGGCCGGGGTCGCGGTACGTCGCCACCGGGCCGGCCGACCGGGGCCGGCCCGGGCCTTCCGACCTGGTGCGCCTCGCGCCGTGCGGGGTGAAACTGGGCAGGCCGGGACACTTCGGCCGGTATCCGGCGCCGGCCCGACCTGCCGGGGCGTTCCGGCCGGCGGCGCACGCCGAAGCCCGGCGGTGCGATCGCGGTGCGCCCCGGGACGAGCACTCGAGGAGGGACGTCCGGTAATGGCGGTTTTCGGGCAGGTCTGGCTGTGGAGCGTGCTGGCCTTCGCCATCGGGGCCGTGCTCAGCTGGCTCTGGCTGGCCCGGCCGCTGCGCAGGCAGGTCCAGGACCTGGAGTGGCAACTCGAGGAGGCCCGCTCGTCCGCCGCGGCGCGGGGTGGTGCCCCGGCGCCGGCCGTGCCGCCACCCGGCGTGCCCGGGCCGCGCGGTGAGCAGCCGACACGGTGGGACGCGGGCGGTCAGCCCGCCGCGTCGAGCGGCCCGGCCACCCGGGCGGCCGCCGGCCGGGCGGCCGCCGGCCGGGCACCGGCGGCCGGGTTCCCCGGGCCGGGCCAGCCACCGGCTGCCGCGGGGCACCCGGCGCAGGCCGCATCCACGCAGGCACTGCCCGGACAGGCACCGCCGACGCGGGTGCCGCCGCCCGCCGCCGGCGCCCCGGCGCAGCGGCCCGGCCGGCCGGCGCCCGAGCCGGACCAGCCGCCGCGGGTGTTCGGCGGGGTGCTGCCGCCGCACGACACGCGCCCGACCGAGACCACCGCCCAGTTGGGCCGGCCGGGCGCCGGTGCGGACGAGGAACCCGAACTGCCGGTGGAGGACACGCCCGGCGCGCCGACCGGTGTGCCGGTGCGGACCGCCGAGCCGGATCGGCGCACCCAGCGGCCCACCGCCCCGCCGGAGCCGAACGTGGCCGCCGCCGGGCGCCCGCCCCGGACCACCGAGATGGAGGCACCCCCGTCCCGGATCAGCGGCGCGTTCGACCCGGGCGACCAGGTCCTCGCCCCGCCCGAGGTGACCGACGGCCACGGCTGGCCGGAGTCCAACGCCGAGCACGACGACGTCGAGGACGTCGCCGAGGACGAGGAAGCGCCCACCTCCCGCCCGCCGGCCGGCGCCGCCGAACCGCCGTCCGCGGAGGCGGAGCGGCCTCGCTCGCTGTTCGAGCCGGTGGTCGATCCGGAGCAGGCGCGCCGCCGGGCCCGCCCGGCGCCCGGCCCGAGCCAGACCGCCGAGGGATCATCGCCACCGGCCGGGCGGGCACCGTTCGGACCGGGTTCGGCGCTGCCGCAACCGGACGGCTCGCCGCCGTCGCCGGAGTTCCGGGTGAAGGCGTTCCTGGCCGGACGCCGCTACCTGACCGCCGACTCACCGGACTTCGAGCGCACCCGGGCGCAGGTCTGGTTCCGCACCGCCACCGACGCCCAGCGCGCCGGCTTCGTCGCCGTCACCCCGCCGGCATAAGACGCCCGCACAGACGCATTCAGCGGGCCAAACGGGGGCTCGTGAACGCCCCGAACTCCCGTTCAGCCCGCTGAATGCGGAGGGGCACGCCGGCTCAGCCGGCGACGGTCCAGGTATCGCTGCCGCGCAGCAGCGCCTGCAGGTCGCCCGGCCTGGCCTCGACGGCCTGCTGCACCTGCGCGCGGGCCAGGTCGTCGTAGGTGGGCCGGGAGACGGACCGGAACACGCCGGTGACCGTGGGGTCCAGGTCCTGGGCACCCAGCCGGGACAGTGCGAAGGCCAGCGAGGGGTCCTCGGCGTTGGCGTCGTGCACGATCACCGCGTCCTCGCCGACCTCGGCGACCTTGGCCACCCGCAGCCCGCCGGTGTCGCCGTCGCGGACCACGCCGTACTCGCCGTCCGGGCCAAAGCGGACCGGCTCACCGTGGCGCAGCGGGATGATCCGGCGTTCCCGCTCACCCGGCTCCTTGAGCACGTCGAACGCACCGTCGTTGAAGATCGGGCAGTTCTGGTAGATCTCCACCAGCGCGGTGCCCCGGTGCTCGGCCGCGGCCCGCAGCACCTCGGTGAGCTGCTTGCGGTCCGAGTCCAGCGCGCGGGCGACGAAGGTGGCCTCCGCACCCAGGGCCAGCGAAACCGGGTTGAACGGGAAGTCCAGCGACCCCATCGGGGTGGACTTGGTGATCTTGCCGGTCTCCGAGGTGGGCGAGTACTGGCCCTTGGTCAGCCCGTAGATCCGGTTGTTGAACAGCAGGATCTTCAGGTTGACGTTGCGCCGCAGCGCGTGCATCAGGTGGTTGCCGCCGATGGACAGCGCGTCGCCGTCGCCGGTAACCACCCACACCGACAGGTCGGGACGGGTGGTGGCCAGGCCGGTGGCGATGGCCGGGGCGCGGCCGTGGATGGAGTGCATCCCGTAGGTGTTCATGTAGTACGGGAAGCGGGACGAGCAGCCGATACCGGAGATGAACACGATGTTCTCCCGGCGCAGTCCCAGCGCGGGCAGGAACGAGCGGACCGCGGCCAGCACCGCGTAGTCGCCGCACCCGGGGCACCAGCGGACTTCCTGGTCCGAGGTGTAGTCCTTGGCGGTCTGCCTCTCCTCGGTGGTGGGGACGCCGTCCAGCCCCCCGAGGGTCGGCAGGCCCAGGTCCACGGCCGTCATGAATCGCCCTCCGTGACAAAGGTATCGATCACACCACGGCGTGCCCAGGTCACGCCGTGGCGCGGGTGGGTGGGCCTCACTGCGCGTCGGCCCCCTTCAGGAAGTCGGTGAACACGCTCTGGAGTTCCTCGGCCTTGAATGGCAGCCCGGCGACCTTGGTGTAGGACACCGCGTCGACCAGATACTTCGACCGCAGCAGCATGGCCAACTGGCCGAGGTTCAGCTCCGGAACAAGCACCCGGTCGTAGGAGCGCAGCACGGAGCCCAGGTTGCGCGGGAACGGGTTGAGGTGGCGCAGGTGCGCGTGGGCGATCCTCATACCCTGTGCCCGCACCCGCCGGCAGGCGGCGCCGATCGCGCCGAACGTCGAGCCCCAGCCGACCACCAGCACCCGCGCGTCGGCAGTCGGGTCGTCCACCACGACGTCCGGCACCCTGATGCCGTCGATCTTGGCCTGGCGCAGCCGCACCATCCGGTCGTGGTTGTCCGGGTCGTAGGAGATGTTGCCCTTGCCCTCGGCCTTCTCCAGCCCGCCGATGCGGTGCTGCAGGCCGGGCGTGCCGGGCACCGCCCACGGCCGGGCGAGCGTCTCCGGGTCGCGCAGGTACGGCCAGAACTCGCCGGAGCCGTCCGGCGCGTTCGGCTCGCTGGCGAAGGTCGGCTTGAGGTCGGGCAGCGTCGCCACGTCCGGGATCAGCCACGGCTCCGAGCCGTTGGCGATCGAACCGTCGGAGAGCAGCAGCACCGGCGTGCGATAGGTCAGCGCGATCCGCACGGCCTCCAGCGCGATGTCGAAGGCGTCGCCCGGGGAGCACGGCGCCACGATCGGCACCGGCGCCTCGCCGTTGCGGCCGAACATCGCCTGCAGCAGGTCGGCCTGCTCGGTCTTGGTGGGCAGGCCGGTGGACGGGCCGCCGCGCTGCACGTCGATCACGATCAGCGGCAGCTCGGTCATCACCGCCAGGCCGATCGTCTCCGACTTCAGGGCCACGCCGGGCCCGGAGGTGGAGGTGACGCCGAGCGCGCCGCCGAACGAGGCGCCCAGCGCCGCGCCGATGCCGGCGATCTCGTCCTCGGCCTGGAACGTGGTCACGCCGAAGTTCTTGTGCTTGGCCAGCTCGTGCAGGATGTCCGAGGCCGGGGTGATCGGGTAGGTACCGACCAACACCGGCAGCTGCGCCCGCTGCCCGGCGGCCACGATCCCGTACGCCAGCGCGGTGTTACCGGTGATCTGCCGATAGGTGCCCGGCGGCAGCTTGGCCGGGGCCACCTCGTAGGTGACCGCGAACGACTCGGTGGTCTCGCCGTAGTTCCAGCCGGCGCGGAAGGCCAGGATGTTGGCCTCGGCGATGTCCGGCTTCTTGCCGAACTTCTCCCGAAGGAACCGCTCGGTGCCCTCGGTGGGCCGGTGGTACATCCAGGACAGCAGGCCCAGGGCGAACATGTTCTTCGCCCGCTCCGCGTCCTTCTTCGACAGCCCGGTCTCCTCCAGCGCGCCCTTGGTCAGCGTGGCCATCGCCACCTGGTGCACCTGGTACGGCGCCAGCGAGCCGTCCTCCAGCGGGTTGGCCTCGTACCCGACCTTGGCCAGGTTCCGCTTGGTGAACTCGTCGGTGTTGACGATCAGGATGCCGCCGTGCGGCAGGTCGCCGATGTTCGACTTCAGCGCCGCGGGGTTCATGGCGACCAGCACGTCCGGGCGGTCGCCCGGGGTGAGGATGTCGTAGTCGGCGAAGTGCAGCTGGAAGCTGGACACGCCGGGCAGGGTGCCCTGCGGGGCGCGGATCTCCGCCGGGAAGTTCGGCAGGGTGGCCAGGTCGTTGCCGAACGCGGCGGCCTCCGAGGTGAACCGGTCGCCGGTGAGCTGCATTCCGTCGCCCGAGTCCCCGGCGAACCGGATCACGACTCGATCAAGCTTGTGGACGTCGGTCTCTCGTGCCGGCGTGTCGCTGCCCGCAGTCACGCTCATCGGCGCCGATACCTCTCTTCGAACGTTGAACCGGGCCCGTGCCGCCCGGTGGCTGCTCGTGCACCCGGCAGGCGGCGCGTTGCCCCCCAGTGCATGCGAACGCGTACCCAGACGAGAGTAGTCCGGCGTGGTCAACTGGCTGCCAGGCGGCCTGCCGGTGTCCAGCGATCTGGGACGGACGGGGGTATGCACTGGCCAAACGGGCGTCGCACCGTGCCATCCGTACCACGGTAGGCACCCGGTAATTCCCCAGCCGTCAAAGGCGGCGCACATCACACCAGCGGTCGGCGGTGTCACCGCGACGTGTCTGGGTGGAGCATGGATAATCCGGCGGCTCAGCCTCCGCTGATTCGTTTCCTCATGGCGGCCAGCCTCTCCGCGAACGCTGGAGACTCCATGGAGGCCAGCTGGGGCACCAGTTCCGTTTCCACCGCGGCGGTGTGCTCGTCCAGGGTGGCGGTGGTCCGCATGGTCCGCTTGGTGGCCACCACGAGTTCGCGCGGGGCGGCCGCGGCGGCTCCCGCGAACCGCACCGCGGCCTCCACCACGTCCTCGTGCTCGCCGTCGACGACCCGGTGCACCAGGCCAACGCGCTGCGCCTCCGCGGCGTCCAGCACATCCCCGAACAGCGTCATGGCGGCCGCCGCCTGCGGGCCGACCAGGCGCTGCAGCATCCAGCTCATCCCGCCGCCGGGGTGCAGGCCTAGCCGCAGGAACCGGGCGTCGAACCGGGCCCGTGGCCCGGCCAGCCGCACGTCACAGGCCAGCGCCAGGTTGAGCCCCGCGCCGACGGCGGCGCCGCCCACCGCGGCAACGGTGGGCAGCCGGCAGTCGGCCACCGCGAGGAACCCGGCGTAGATCCGGCGCAGCCCCTCCTCCCCGGCCTCCCCGAGCGCGCTCAGGTCGGCGCCGGCGCAGAAGGCCGGTGGCGCACCGGTGATCACCACGGCGTGCACCCGGCCGTTCCGCTCGCACGCGGTCACCGCCTCGGCGAGCTGTGCGGACAGCTCCGTGGAGAGCGCGTTGCGGCGTTCCGGGTCGGTCACCGTGACCACGGCGACGGACTCCCGCTGATCGACAACGACCCCTGCCCCAGAACCCATGCCGCCGCACACTAAGCGTTGCCGGACGCCTTCGTCACCCGGACGTCACCCGACGTGGCCGAGGCCACGGCGCTGCTGAAAGCCGCTCACCGATGCCTTTCACGCACCGCGCCGGGCGTCACGCGTCCGGGTGTCCGCCCGCGCGGGCCGGACCACCGGCCCGGTGCCGTGCCGGCGGGTCAGCCCTCCCCGCCCGGCGCCGGCGGGCGCTCCAGCAGCGTGGACAGCACCACGGTGGACACCGTCCGGTCCACCATGTCCACCGCGCGCAGCCGTTCCAGGGCGGTCTCCAGGTGGTGGATGCTGGCCGCGCGCAGGTGCACGATCGCGTCCGCCGCCCCGGACACCGTGTAGGCGGCGACCACCTCGGCAAGCGGTTCGAGGCTGGACCGGATCTCCGCCGGCGTCACGTTGCCCCCGAAGTGCACCTCGACGAACGCCTCGGTGCCCCAGCCGAGCGCCTCGGGGTCGACCACCGCGGTGAACCCGCGCAGCACCCCGGAGTCCAGCAACTTGTCCACCCGCCGCTTCACCGCGGGCGCGGACAACCCGACGGTGTTGCCGATCTCCGCGTAACTCGCTCGAGCGTCGGCAACCAGGCACGAAATGATTTGGTGGTCGATGGCATCCACGCGCAACATTCTGCATCAAGAGACGCAATGCAGTGGCGTTGATCGGCAGTCTCGTCCACCTTTACATTTCGATCCATGTCGTCCACCCTCGACGCGCCGATCGCCCGGCCCGCCGCCGAGCAGGCCGCTGCGCCCCGGACGCCCACCCGGCGTCGCTACCTGATGTGCCCGCCGCGCCACTTCGCGGTGGTGTACGCGATCAACCCGTGGATGGACCCGAGCAGGCCGGTGGACCAGGCGCTCGCGGTCGCCCAGTGGACCGCGCTGAAGGAGGCCTACCAGCGGCTCGGCCACACCGTGGAGGTCATCGAGCCGCAGGCCGGCCTGCCGGACATGGTGTTCGCGGCCAACTCCGGCACGGTCGTGGACGGGCGGGTGCTCGGCGCCCGGTTCCGTGCCGCCGAGCGGGCCGCCGAGGCCGACCACTACCGCCGCTGGTTTCTGGAGCACTCCTTCCGCGACGTGGTGATGCCGACCAAGATCAACGAGGGGGAGGGCGACTTCGCCTGGACCGGCCGGGTGCTGCTGGCCGGCAGCGGGTTCCGCACCGATCCGGATGCGCACGCCGAGGCGCAGGAGGTGCTCGGCGTGCCGGTGGTGTCGCTGCGGCTGGTCGACCCGCGCTACTACCACCTGGACACCGCGCTGTTCGTGCTGGACGACCGGCCGGGGCGGCAGGAGATCGCCTACTACCCGGAGGCGTTTTCGCCCGGCTCCCGGGAGGTGCTGCGGCGGCTGTTCCCGGACGCCGTGCTGGCCTCCCCGGAGGACGCCGCCTGCCTCGGCCTCAACGGCGTCTCCGACGGCCGCAACGTGGTGCTCCCCGTCGAGGCCACCGGGCTGGCCCGGCAGCTTGCCGACCGCGGCTACCAGCCGGTCATGGTCGACATCTCCGAGCTGCGCAAGTCCGGCGGCGGCCCGAAGTGCTGCACCCTGGAGTTGCGCGGCTGACCGGCATCGCGGGGATTACCCTGGCCTGACGTGACGGCATCCGCGATCGGCGGGCGGACCCTGCGACTCGACTGGGGCACCACGTACCAGGTCACCGTGTTCGACCTCGGCCTGGCCTGCTGCGGGGTCGAGGTGATGGCCGCCCTGCAGGACCCGCGCCCCGACCTGGAGGCGCTTGGCGTGACCCCGGCCGGCGGCCCGGACGAGGCGCACGTGCTGGTCGTCTCGGGCACGGTGACCGACGTCATGCTGCCCGCCGTGATCGCCACCTACCAGCGGATGCCCGAGCCTCGCTACGTGCTCTCGGTCGGCGCGTGCAGCAACACCGGCGGGCCGTACTGGGACTCCTACAGCGTCACCAAGGGCGTCGACCAGGTGCTGCCGGTGCACGTCGCGGTGCCCGGCTGCCCGCCGCGGCCGGAGGCCCTGCTGGAGGGCCTGGTGGCGCTGCACCGGCTGGTGACCGGGCAGGAGCGCGGATGACCGCGGCGTCCGCGGAACTGGCCGCCGCGCTGGCCGAACGGGTGCCCGAGGCGCGGATCCGCACGGCTTTCGGGCAGTCCTGGACGGAGCTGCCGCTGGCGGCGTGGCGGACCGCAGCGCTCGCCGCCCGGGACGCGCTGGGCTGCGCGCTGTTCGACTGGCTGGGCGCGGAGGACGCCGGCCGACCGGGTGCCAGCGGCGCGCGCCACGCGGTGTCCCTGCACGTGGTGAACCCGGACCGGCACCTCGGGCTGCTGCTACGCACCGAAGTGGCCGAGGACGAGGCGCTGCCCAGCGTGGCCTCGGTGTGGGCGGGGGCGGCGTGGCACGAGCGGGAGGCCGCGGAGATGCTCGGCATCGCGCTGGCCGGCCATCCCGGGCCGGAGCGGCTGCTGCTGCCGGCCTCGTTCACCGGCCACCCGCTGCGCAAGGACTTCGTGCTGGCCTCCCGGGTGGTGCGGCCCTGGCCGGGCCGGCTGGAACCGGGCGAGGACTCCGCCGCGCCGCCCGGCCGCCGCCGGCTCACCCCGCCGGGCGTCCCCGACCCGTCCTGGGGCCCACGCCGGGAGGAATCATGACCGCCGACGTGATCTTTCCCGCGGAGGCGGCATCATGACCGCCCCGCCGCCCCGGTCACGCGGCGTCATCGCGCTTCTGGAGGCGAACTGCACGGTCTGCATGCTGTGCGCCCGCGAGTGCCCCGACTGGTGCATCCACATCACCTCGCACACCGAGACCGACGACAGCGGCGGCGGGCGACCGAGGCAGCGCAACGTGCTGGACCGCTTCGCGATCGACTACGGGCAGTGCCTGTACTGCGGGATCTGCATCGAGGTGTGCCCGTTCGACGCGTTGCACTGGGCGCCCGAGTTCGGTTATCCCGGAACGGGTAGTCCCTCGGGGAACGGGGCCGTGGCCGAACTGGTGCACGAGCGGGGCCGGCTCGGCGAGTGGGTCGACGACGTGCCGCCGCCGCCACCACTGGATCCGGCCGCGGAGCCCGCGCCCGAGCTGGGCGGCGGCGCCCGGCCGGGTCGCCCACCCGGGCGCGGCGCCGGAACCTCGCGCCGGCCAGGAGCGTTTCCCGATGGGGAGCGACGAGCCGGAGGCTGACTACGGTGCACAGGCACTACAACGGGCTGAAGACCGCGTTGCTGCTCGGCGCGATGAGCGCCCTGATCCTGGTGATCAGCTCCTTCTTCGGGCGGGGCGCGCTGTTCATCGGGCTGGCCGTGGCGCTGGGGATCAACGTGTACACCTACTACAACTCGGACAAGCTGGCGCTTCGCGCGATGCACGCGCGGCCGGTGTCACAGGCCGAGCAGCCGGCCATGTACCGGATCGTGCAGGAGCTGGCCACCTCGGCGCGGCAACCCATGCCGCGGCTGTACGTCAGCCCCACCCAGGCGCCCAACGCGTTCGCCACCGGCCGCAACCCGCGCAACGCCGCGGTGTGCTGCACCACCGGCATCCTGGAGCTGCTCAACGAGCGCGAGTTGCGCGCCGTGCTGGGCCACGAGCTGTCCCACGTATACAACCGGGACATCCTCACCTCCTGCGTGGCCGGCGCGCTGGCCAGCGTGGTCACCATGCTGGCGAACCTGGCGATGTTCGCCGGGCTGTTCTTCGGCGGTGGCGACGACGAGCGGCCGAACCCGCTCGCCCTGCTGCTGATCGCGATCGTCGGCCCGATCGCCGCCGGCATCATCCAGATGGCGGTCAGCCGGTCCCGCGAGTACCAGGCCGACGAGTCCGGCGCCCGGCTGACCAACGACCCGCTGGCGCTCGCCTCGGCGCTGCGCAAGCTGGAGGCGGGCACCCGGGCCGCGCCGCTGGCCCCGGAACCGGCGCTGGTCTCCCAGGCGCACCTGATGATCGCCAACCCGTTCCGGCCCGGTGAGCAGCTCTCCCGGCTGTTCTCCACCCACCCGCCGATCGCCGACCGGATCAGGCGGCTCGAGCAGCTGGCCGGCCGGCCCTGGTGAGCCGGCCGCCACGCTCGGCCGCGCTCAGCCGCTGGCGCCGGCGGACCGGGCGACGTCCATGACGTACTGGCCGTACCCGGACTTCTCGAGCTTCGCGCCGAGCGCGTAGCAGGCCTCCGCGTCGATGAACCCCATTCGCAGTGCGATCTCCTCGAGGCAGGCGATGCGCACCCCCTGGCGGTGCTCCAGCACCTGCACGAACTGAGCCGCTTCCAGCAGCGAGTCGTGGGTACCGGTGTCCAGCCAGGCGAATCCGCGGCCGAGGTCGACCAGCCGGGCCCGACCCTGCCGCAGGTAGGCCAGGTTCACGTCGGTGATCTCCAACTCGCCGCGCGGTGAGGGCGTCAACCCGCGCGCGATCCGGACCACCTCGTTGTCGTAGAAGTACAGCCCGGTGATCGCCCGGTTGGACCGCGGGTGCTGGGGCTTCTCCTCGATCGACAGTAGCCGGCCCTCGTCATCCACCTCGCCGACCCCGTACCGCTGGGGGTCCTTCACCGGGTAGCCGAACAGCACGCACCCGTCCAGCGTGGCCACCTGCTGCTGCAGCAGCCGGGAGAAGCCCTGGCCGTAGAAGATGTTGTCGCCCAGCACCAGGGCCACGTTGTCGTCCGCGATGAAGTCGGCGCCGATGAGGAACGCCTCGGCCAGGCCGTTGGGCTGCGCCTGTTCCGCATAGTCGATGCGCAGCCCGAGGTGCGAGCCGTCGCCCAGCAGCCGGCGGAAGATCGGCAGGTCGCTCGGGGTGGAGATGACCAGGATCTCCCGGATGCCGGCGAGCATGAGCACCGAGAGCGGGTAGTACACCATCGGCTTGTCGTACACCGGCAGTAGCTGCTTGGACACGGCCTGCGTGATCGGGTGCAGCCGCGTGCCGCTGCCTCCGGCGAGGACGATCCCCTTCATCCCGCTCCCCCTGATGCGGTGGTCGAACGTAAACGCCGGCAGCGTACAGACTGCGCCGCCGGCCGAGGTCGGGCCGTGAAGCCGCTGGTGAGCGACATGCCACCGGTCGGCCGCCGCGCATCCGGCAACCGACGCAGCGAGCGGCAGAGTGCCGAGGGGATCACCGCCCGTGGTGATCTGGCTCGCACGGCTGACATCGCGACGTGTGCGCGCGGCGCAACGTGTGGCGTGGCGTCAGCGGTAGTTGGTGTACTGGAGGGCGATGCCGAAGTCCTTCTCCTTCAGCAGGGCGATGACCCGTTGCAGGTCGTCCTTCTTCTTGCCGGTGACCCGGAGCTGGTCGCCCTGCACCTGGGCCTGCACGCCCTTGGGGCCCTCGTCTCGGATGGTCTTGGCGATCTGCTTGGCCTTGTCCGACTCGATGCCCTGCAGGATGCGGCTGGTGACCTTGTAGATCTTGCCGGAGGCCGCGGGCTCGCCGACCTCCAGGGCCTTCAGCGAGATGCCGCGCCGGATCAGCTTCTCCTTGAAGACCTCGATCGCCGCCTTGCAGCGCTCCTCGGTCTCCGCCTCGATGGTCACGGTCTCCTGACCCGACCAGCTCACCTTGGCGCCGGTGCCGCGGAAGTCGAAGCGGGTGGACAGCTCCTTGGCCGCCTGGTTGACCGCGTTGTCCACCTCTTGCCGGTCGACCTTGCTCACGACGTCGAACGACGCGTCCGCCACGCCTCGCACCTCCACCTTCACTGTTCGGAAGACCCACGAATGCTACCCGGGTATCCCGTTGCGGCCGCCGTGACGCGGTTATGTATCCTTTCGGTGCGCCTCGTTGAGGGGCGCTACCGGCAGGTTGCCCGAGCGGCCAAAGGGAGCGGTCTGTAAAACCGTCGGCTTTGCCTACGTTGGTTCGAATCCAACACCTGCCACCAGTATGAGCCGGCCCCTGACCTGGGACAACAGGCCAGGGGCCGATCTTGTTGTGTCCGGTGATGTCCGGCCGTCCCCGGGTGGCTACGGGTGTCCTTCTCGACCGCGAAGTCCAGAGCGTTTCGCAACGTCATGCGCTTACGGCGCGCAGTGTTTGGAGCGGCGGGTTTCCCATGGTCGCCGGCATGGTCCTGATCAACCTGCGCTGAGCGGCTACCGCCCCGGGGCGAGCGCTCCGGCGAGGAGCAGCATCGTGACCAGGGCCGCGACCAGCATGCCGGCCAGCGCGTAGTGGCGTGGGCGCGCCGCCCGGCCCGGCATCCGGCGCAGCGCCACCACGGCGGCGACCAGCGTGGCGACCGCGATGGGCAGCAGCGCCCGCCAGGCGTGGTCGAACGAGTCGAGGGGAAGCACGGAGTCCGCCCCATACAGGGAGAGGATCAGCGCGGGAAGCCCGAGCCCCGCCGCGGCGACGGCGGCGATCAGGTTGAACCGTTGCTGCGCCTCGCCGTCCTGCGCCACGGCGAAGGTGGACATGCTGCTCAGAAGGTCGTGCAGTCGCGCCGCCTCCTCGGCCAGTTGCTCGTCCAGAGCCTCGCAGTGCCGCACGGCTGCGCGGTGTTGCGACGCCCACGTCGGGGCATCCGGCGAGGGGCGCGGCTCGGTGCGGTTGCGGTGGTAGGTGTCGGGGTCCCATAGCCAGACCCACAGACCTTCCCGGATGGCCTCGCGTGCCTGGTCGCGGGCCCGTCCGATGGCAATCGACAGCTCGACGAGTTCCGCGAGCAGCGGGCGGAGTGCGGTGTTCCGCCGGTGGGCGAGCAGATCGGCGATCTGCCGCTCCATCTCGTAGCGGAGCCCGCGGAGCCGGTACACCTCGTTGTGCGACGCCTCGGCGAGGGCCTTCGCGATGGTCGCGGCCGCGGACCGGGCGTCCTCGGGGACGGGGTGGGCGGGTTCGGAGAGGGTGGCGAGCAGAGCGTCGTCGGCATGACCGGGCGGATCGGGCTCCTGGTGCCAGCCACCGATTTCCGACCAGGCCGCTGGCAACGCCAGGCTGACCGCGGTTTCTTCCCCGGCCCCCACGGCGACGTAGACCTGGCCGACGACGATCCGCCGCCGGCCGCGCTCGCCGATCAGCCGCACGAACGGTGCGGTCAGGAAGGCCGTCGCCGCGGAGCGCTCGTACGCCTCCTGCTGCGCGCCGCTGTACGGCGCGGAGGCCGCCTCGCCCGCGACGGTGGCCCACACCCCGTGGCCGTCCCTGGCCGGTTCCCCGGCAAGCAGGCGGTACCGACCGTCCCGAAACTCCATGGCAGAAGCCTATGTCGATCAGCGGCGGGTCGACCGCGTTTCGGGCATCCGGCCGCGGCGGGACTCGAGGCTCTCGACGGCCCACGCCCGCAGTGCGCCGACCGGATCCTCGGCGACCCGCTCGGTCAGCCCGCGGACCGCGCCGGCCGGCCAGAGCGCGTCGAGGTCCGGACTCTGGTCGCGCACCTCGTCCGCCGGCACGCCCAGCAGCGCCGGTCCCAGCCCGCCGGAGAACCGCAACCCGACATAGCGCGCGCCCGCCGGGCTGCCATGCCAGCGGGCCGCCGAGTCCGGGCCCGCGACGAACAGCCGGCGGCCGTCCCACAGCAGATCCAGGCAACCGTCGGGCAGGATCCGGGTCCGCGCGGGCGCCGGCCCGACGAACCGTTCCCACAGCACGGCACCGGGCACGGCGATGGCGCGCTCCCGGTAGCTCACCGGGCCATTGTGTGGCCTTCCGGGTGCCAGGTCACACGGTGTCGAAGAGGGCGCTGACCGACTCGCCGTAGTGGATCCGCCGGACCGCCTCGGCGAGCGCGGGGGCGATGGACAGCACGTGCAGTTCGGGCACGCGCTCCTCGGGCGGAATGGGCACCGTGTTGGTGCAGACGATCTCCAGCACCTCCGGCTGGTCGCTGATCCGCCGCAGCGCCCCGCCGGCGAACAGCCCGTGGGTGCAGGCCACCCGGGCGGAACGGACGCCGGACTCGCGCAGCCGGGCCAGCAGTTCGATCACGGTGCTGCCCCTGGCGATCTCGTCGTCAATGATGATCACGTCGCGGTCGGCCACGTCGCCGATCACGGAGCTGATCTCCACCCGGTCGTCCGGAAAGCGCTGCTTGGCGCCGGCGGCCACCGGAACGCCGAGCAGCCGGGCGAAGGCCGCGGCCGGCTTGGCGTAGCCGAGATCGGGTGCCACCACCGTGGTGTTGGACAGGTCGTACTGGCGGAAGTGGCCGGCCAGCTCGCGCAGCGCGTGCAGGTGGTCCACCGGGACGCTGAAGAAGCCGTGCACCTGTGGCGAGTGCAGGGTCATCGCGAGCACCCGGCTGGCGCCCGCGGTGACCAGCAGGTCAGCCACCAGCCGGCCGCCGATGGAGATCCGCGGCGCGTCCTTCTTGTCCGAGCGGGCGTACGCGTAGTGCGGCATCACCACGGTGGTGCGCGCGGCCGAGGCACCCCGGGCGGCGTCCAGCATGAGCAGCAACTCGACCAGGTGCTCCTGCACCGGCCGCACCAGCGGCTGGATCAGGAACACGTCCCGCTCCCGGCAGTTCGCCGCGAGCTGCACCTCGAGGCAGTCATTGGCGAACCGCTGTAGCCGTACCGGTTGCAGCGCCACCCCGAGGTGGGCGCAGATCTCGGCGGCCAGGTCGGGGTGCGCGCTGCCGCTGAACACCGCGATCTCTCGCACTCCTCGCCCCCGTTCGCCTCGAGTCGGCCGGCGGTAGCGAGGCCGGCGACGAGAAGGCCGACGCGCCAGAGCTTCCTCTCCCTGGCGTGCCGGCCTTCTCCTCCACCATAGCACATCTCGAACACACGTTCGATACCTCCCGTGTTCCGGACTGCGACATGCCGGGCCGCTCCGGGGGCGGATGGTCACCGCCTCGGCGGCGGTTCGGCGGCGTGAGGATCACCACTGGTAGCCGGGAGGTTGCCGCGGGCGGCGCCGTGTCGGTGATCCTGGGGCCGATCGGCTTCATTGACCGATTTGCCGGGAAATGCTTGTTACCGGGAGTTGTTCTGTGGCCCACGGTCGGCCTGAATGTCCCCCGATAGAGGTAAATTAGCGCGGCGGAGGACGGTCGGTCGCTGATCGGTCCGGAAGCGCGGGGACGCTCCCCGGCGCCGGACGGGGACGGCCAGCCGGCCTCTGGCCAAGCCGCCGCGTGTCGGCCACGATCGGCCCGGTGGCAGCGGGCCGCAGCGCAGCCCGACGAGGAGGGTGGATGTCCGACCGTGGCCGTGCGGAAGACCCAGCCCCACAGCGCTCCTCCCGGCGTGCGGCGCAGGTAGCTGCGAGCGGCCGCGGGTTCACCGCGCTGGCCGTCGGGGTGCTGGTCGCCGGTGTCATCGAGGCCGGCATCGTCGCCTGGTTGTTACCCGCGCGGCTGAGCCAGGAGATGCTGTGGCTCGGCCCGCTGCTGGCGATCGGCTTCCTGCTCGCCGAGCAGCTCGCGATCAACGTGGACGTGCGCGGCGGGGTGGCGTGGACCATTTCGTTCACCGAGATCCCGCTTGTCGTTGGCCTGCTCGCCGCCCCGTTCCCGGTGCTGCTGGTGGCGCACGTGGTGGCCGGGGTGGGCACCATGCTCGGCCGCAAGGTGCTCGACAAGGCGCTGTACAACGCGGGCATCTTCCTGATCGAGGTGTCCACCGCCTACGCGCTGGCCAAGGGCATCGACCACGGTCCTGGCCGGGGGTGGGCGCCGTGGCTGGGTGCGCTGCTCGGCGCCCTGTCCGTACCGCTGGTCAGCACCCTGATCGCGCTCCTCGGGCTGCACGTGCTCGGCCGGGAGATGCGGCTCGGTGGGGCGATGCGGCTGGTGCTGCGGGTGGGCGTGGTGGGGCTGCTCAACGCCTCGGTGGGGCTGGTCTGCTACGAGATCGTGGTCACCACGTCCGGCGGCTGGGCGCTGGTGGTGCTGCTGATGACCGGGCTGATCGCGATGTACCGGGCCTACTCCGGGCTGATGCGCGAGCAGCGCGACCTGGAGGCGCTCAGCGACGTCAGCCTGACGGTGGCCAGGTCGGGCCAGCACCACACGTCCCGCCCCGGCGGCCGGCCGGACGCGACCGAAGCGGACGGCACCGAGTGGCAGCTGATCGCCGAGCGGATCCGGGAACAACTCAACGCCAACCGGGTGGTGCTGCGCATGCGCCCCGACCCGCAGGCCGGGGTGACCGTGCTGGTGGCCGGCGAGCCGCTGCCGGAGGCCGCGCCCTCCGACGATCCGCGCACCATGCGCGAGGACCCGATGCTGCAGCTACCCGGCAGCCACGTCCGGTACTTCCGGGCGCTGGACGCCACCGACGAGGTGCGCGAGGCGCTGCTGCGCCGTGGCGCGCACGAGGCGCTGGTGGTGCCCCTCCGTGGGGCCACCCAACTGCTCGGCGCGGTCGAGGCGCACGACCGGCTCTCCCGCTGGCGTGGCTTCGGCAAGGCCGACATCCAGCTGCTCCGCACCCTGGCCAGCCACCTGGCCACCGCGGTGGACAACCGCAGGCTGCTGGCCAGGCTGCGGCACGACGCGTACCACGACCCGTTGACCGGCCTGCTCAACCGGCCGGGGTTCCGCGAGGCGGCCGCCGAGCCGGTGCGCACCCACCCGGACGCCGTGGTACTGCGTGTCGACCTGGACGTGCTGTCCACGGTCAGCGACGCGCTCGGGCACGCCTGGGGCGACCGGATGGTGGTCGCCGCCGGCCGGCGGCTGCGCGAGGCGCTCGGCCCCGGCGTGCCGCTGGCCCGGCTGGAAGGCGGCTCGTTCGCCGCGTTGCTGGTCGACAGGACACCGGAGCAGGCGCACGAGATCGCCGAGCGGCTGCGGGTGGGGCTCTCCGTGCCCTACCCGGTGGACCGGCTCACCGTGGAGGCCAGCGCGGTGGTCGGCTACGTGGCCGCGGACGTCGAGCCCGCCGACGGGCCGCCGGACATCGACACGCTGCTGCAGCGCGCGGACGTGGCGGTGCGCGCCACCCGCTCCGGCGGTGACGCCGTGCGGGCATACGCGCCCAGCATGGGCCAGATCTTCATGCGTCGCTTCCAGCTGGTCACCCAGTTCCGGCAGGCCCTGGAGAGCGGCCAGGTGCGGGTGCACTACCAGCCGAAGGTGGCCCTGCCCAGCCGGCAGGTCCTCGGCGCCGAGGCCCTGGTCCGCTGGCGGCACCCGGAGTTCGGCCGGTTGGACCCGGACGAGTTCGTGCCCGCCGTCGAGGCCACCGGGCTGGTTGACGCGCTCACGTCCTTCGTGCTGGAGCAGGCGCTCGGCCGGGTCCGCGAGTGGCTGGACCGCGGCCTGCGCATGTCTGCCGCGGTCAACCTGTCCGTGCGCAACCTCGCGGACGAGGACTTCCCGGACCGGGTCGCGGACGCGCTGCGCCGCTTCGACGTGCCGGCCGAGCTGCTCACCTTCGAACTCACCGAGTCGGGCGTGATGGCCGACCCGGCCCGCGCGCTGCCGGTGCTGCGGCGGCTGCACGCCCTGGGCGTGGTGCTCGCCGTGGATGATTTCGGCACCGGCTACTCGTCGCTGGCCTACCTGCGCCAGCTTCCGGTGGACGAGGTCAAGATCGACAAGAGCTTCGTCCTCGGCATGGGCACCGACCTGGGTGACATGGCCGTGGTGCGGTCGATCGTCGAGCTGGGGCACTCGCTGGGGCTGAGCGTGGTGGCCGAGGGAGTGGAGGAGGACGCCGCCCGCGATCAGTTGGTGGCCATGGGCTGCGACGTGGCCCAGGGCTACCTGATCTCGCGGCCGCTGTCCGAGGAGCGGTTCGAGGCGTGGCTGGCGGCCAGGACGGTGCGCGCCCGCGGTGCCCGCGATGAGACGGTGCTCACGTTGGTGCACTGATCCTGGATGTTGGGGAGCCCCGATTTCCGGTCCGCCATGGGCGTTGTGTACAGTCTTAGATGCTCCGCGAGAGCAGAGCAACGCCCCAATAGCTCAGTCGGCAGAGCGTCTCCATGGTAAGGAGAAGGTCTACGGTTCGATTCCGTATTGGGGCTCGACAGTTGGCCGCGGTGCTCTCGCAGCGGGCATCGCGGCCAACTCATGTGGGGCGGTGTAGCTCAGTCGGTAGAGCAAGCGGCTCATAATCGCTGTGTCGCCGGTTCGAGTCCGGCCACCGCTACCAGCCTGCGGGGGAGGGCCCGACCCCGCCATCCGACGAGATCCGAAAGCCGAGAGAAAGGCACCTCCCGTGGCTGCCACCGACGTTCGTCCCAAGATCACGCTGGCGTGCGAGGAGTGCAAGCACCGGAACTACATCACCAGGAAGAACCGGCGCAACGACCCTGACCGGTTGGAGCTGAAGAAGTTCTGCCCCAACTGCGGCACGCACCGCGCGCACCGCGAGACCCGCTGAGGTCACCGAGCCCGCGACGCGCCGGCCAAGGGGACCGGCGCCAGAGCAACGAAGGCCGTCCCGCTTCGGCGGGGCGGCCTCGCGTGTCTCCGGCGCCGGTCGCGTCGCGGCCGGCGCCGGCTGGGTAATCTGCGCTGGTGGCACTGGACGAGTCGTTCACCGGACGCGTGTACCCGCCGTCGTCGACCTTCGAGGTCAGCCGGGAGAAAATCCGCGAGTTCGCCGACGCGATCGGCGACCCGAGCCCGCTCTACCGGGACGTGGCGGCGGCCAGAGCCGCCGGCTACCCGGACGTGATCGCCCCGCCCACCTTCGCCGTGATCATCTCCATGAAGGCCAACGACGTGATCATCAGCGACCCCGATCTCGGCCTGGACTACTGCCGCGTGGTGCACGGCGACCAGTCCTTCGTGCACCACCGCCCGATCCGCGCCGGCGACCGGCTGGTCGCGGTCGCGCACGTGGACAGCGTGATGAGCAGGGCGGGCAACGACTTCCTCTCGGTGCGCGCCGAGTTGGGCACCGAGAACGGCGAGCCGGTCACCACCGCCAGGGCCACCCTGGTCGCCCGGGGCACCGCCGACGCCGCGAAGGGAGCTTCCCAGTGAGCAGCACGGACACCGCCGCCGGCCGCCGTGGCGCCGCCGAGGTGAGCGTGGGCGACGAACTGCCCCCGCTGTCGGTCCGGATCACCCGCGCGGACCTGGTCCGCTACGCCGGCGCCTCGCTGGACTTCAACCCGATCCACTGGAACGAGCGGTTCGCCAGGCAGGTCGGCCTGCCGGACGTGATCGCGCACGGCATGCTGACCATGGCCCTCGGTGGCCGGCTGGTCACGGACTGGGCCGGGGACCCGGGCGCGGTCGTCGAGTACGGCGTGCGCTTCACCCGCCCCGTCGTGGTGCCGGACGACGACGAGGGCGCGCTGGTGGAGTTCACCGGCAAGGTCGCCGAGCAGCGCGAGGACGGCACCTTCCGGATAGACATCACCGCCCGGAGCGCGGGCCAGACCGTGCTCGGCCGCGCCGCCGCCGTGGTCCGGCTGGCCTGACCGGCCCAGGCGACCGCACCCGACCTGCCGCTTCGCCCGCTGCGCCGGCATGCCGATCGGGGCCCGGCCGGCGCCCTGGCCGGTGCGGTTGGAGGTCGGTGCCGCCGTTGCCGTACACTTCCAAACTTGGAACGTCTGAGCGTCAGCCCCACAATCCGGTGGGGAGGGTGCAGGGCGTCTTTCTCGGGGTGTAACGAAAGTTCGGAGCACCCGGAGGGGCGTAGCTCAACTGGCAGAGCAGCGGTCTCCAAAACCGCAGGTTGCAGGTTCAAGTCCTGTCGCCCCTGCGTCGATGCAGACGGTGAGCGGAGGATGACGTGGGTCGGCGTGCGAGCCCACCACGGAGCGCGCAGGCACGGACACGTTGTCCGACGAGCGCCAGCGAGGAGGTCGCGTGAGCGAGGACCGCGAGCAGGAGCGGGCGGGAGCGCGCGGAAGCGCCCCCCGACCGGTCACCGCCGCAGCTCGGCGGGAGCGCCGCGCCTCCGCGCGTTCGGCCGCCGACGCCGAACGCGGTGGCCGAGCCACCGAGCCGGCCACGGGCGGAACGACCCGGGCAAGGACGGCTGCCGCGACGACCACCACGCCCAAGAAGGGCCGGCCGACACCGTCGCGGGCCCGCAGGGAGAAGCGACCGGGGCCGTTCAGGCGGCTGCTCCGGTTCCTCCGCGAGGTGGTCGCCGAGCTGCGCAAGGTCATCTGGCCGACGCGCAGGCAGCTGGTGACCTACACCACGGTCGTGCTGGTCTTCGTGGCCTTCATGGTGGCGCTGGTGGCGGGGCTGGACCTCGCCTTCGGCAAGGGCGTGTTCTGGCTGTTCGGCTGAGCCGACCGTGCTGGTCGTCGACCGGAGGTTCGAACACGCGATGCACGAGAGGAAGCGAGACCAACTGTGACCTCCCACGACGGCGGTCGTGAGCTGACCGGCCTTTCCGACGACGAGGTGCTGGCCGCCACGCAGGACGCGGCCGACACCGGGCACGTCGAGCCGGTTGGCGGGGCAGCCGAAGACACGGAGCCGGAGGGCACGCAGGAGCAGGCGGCCGAGACGCCGGCCGGCGAGACGTCCGAAGAGCCCGCGACCGAGGAGGGGGGCGCCGAGGAAGGCGAACCCGACCCGGTGGCGGAGCTGCGCGAGGCGCTACGCAACGCGCCCGGCGAGTGGTACGTGGTGCACTCCTACGCCGGTTACGAGAACAAGGTCAAGACGAACCTGGAGACCCGGATCCAGACCCTCGACATGGAGGACTACATCTTCCAGGTCGAGGTGCCCACCGAGGAAGTCACCGAGATCAAGAACGGCCAGCGCAAGCAGGTGCAGCGCAAGGTGCTGCCCGGCTACATCCTGGTCCGGATGGAACTCAACGACGCCTCGTGGAGCGCGGTGCGCAACACCCCGGGCGTGACCGGGTTCGTCGGGGCGACGTCCAAGCCGTCCCCGCTGAGCCTGGACGAGGTGCTGAAGTTCCTCGCCCCGGAGGTGGAGAAGAAGGCTAAGCCGGAGCCGGGCAAGCCGGCCGCGGCGGCGGCCAAGCCGACCGTCGAGGTGGACTTCGAGGTCGGCGAGTCGGTGACGGTCATGGATGGACCGTTCGCCACGCTCCCCGCGACGATCAGCGAGGTCAACGCGGACGCGCAGAAGCTGAAGGTCCTGGTGTCGATCTTCGGCCGGGAGACGCCGGTCGAGCTGTCGTTCAACCAGGTCTCCAAGATCTAACCCTCCGTCACGGAGAGGTAGCCGTACCGCGGCGGGCAGGGCCGCGGCGCGGAAGGACCGTTCGGGCCCGTACCGGCCCGGACATCGACACGGAAAACGGGACGCACGGACATGCCACCCAAGAGGAAGAAGCTCGCAGCGATCGTCAAGCTGCAGATCGCGGCCGGGCAGGCCAACCCGGCCCCGCCGGTCGGCCCCGCGCTGGGCCAGCACGGCGTGAACATCATGGAGTTCTGCAAGGCCTACAACGCCGCCACCGAGCAGCAGCGCGGCAACGTGGTGCCGGTCGAGATCTCCATCTACGAGGACCGGTCCTTCGACTTCAAGCTCAAGACCCCGCCCGCGGCGAAGCTGCTGCTGAAGGCCGCCGGTGTGGAGAAGGGCAGCGGCGAGCCGCACCGCAACAAGGTCGGCAAGGTCACCATGGCCCAGGTCCGGGAGATCGCCGAGCAGAAGATGACCGACCTGAACGCCAACGACGTGGACCAGGCCGCCAAGATCATCGCCGGCACCGCCCGCTCGATGGGCATCCGCGTCGAAGGCTGAACGTACTCCCGAGTGGGAGGGCCAGGCGCTGGCCCGCCACCACGACTGATCCACGAGGAACTCAGAACATGAAGCGCAGCAAGGCCTACCGCAAGGCCGCCGAGCAGGTCGACCGTACGCGGCTGTACACGCCGCTCGAGGCGGCCGCGCTCGCCAAGGAGACCAGCCCCACCAAGATGGACGCCACCGTCGAGGTGGCCATTCGGCTGGGCGTCGACCCCCGCAAGGCCGACCAGATGGTCCGCGGCACCGTGAACCTGCCACACGGCACCGGCAAGACCGTTCGCGTCATCGTGTTCGCCACCGGCGAGAAGGCCAGCGAGGCCGAGGCCGCCGGCGCGGACGCGGTCGGCTCGGACGACCTCATCGAGCGCATCCAGGGTGGCTGGCTCGAGTTCGACGCCGCGATCGCCACGCCGGACCAGATGGCCAAGGTCGGGCGGATCGCCCGGATCCTCGGCCCGCGCGGTCTGATGCCCAACCCGAAGACCGGCACCGTCACCCCGGACGTGACCAAGGCCGTCGCCGACATCAAGGGCGGCAAGATCAGCTTCCGGGTGGACAAGCAGGCGAACCTGCACCTGATCATCGGCAAGACCTCGTTCGGCACTGAGAAGCTGGTGGAGAACTACGCCGCCGCGCTGGACGAGATCCTGCGGGCCAAGCCGTCGGCGGCGAAGGGCCGGTACCTGAAGAAGGTCACTTTCAGCACCACGATGGGCCCCGGCATCCCGGTCGACCCGAACCGCACCAGGAACCTGCTGGTTGACGAGGCCGCTTCCTGACACTGGAACCACGCCGAACGCCGGAGAGCGCACCCGCGCTCTCCGGCGTTTCTCGTGTGCCCGTTCCGGACGCTCACTGGCCGGCGGCGCAGGGCTCGTAGTGGACGATCTGGTACCCGCCACCGCCCTGCTTCTGCACGGTGAGCCGGCCCAGCTTCGGGCCGGGGGCCGGGACGGCCGCACCGGAGGTCGGGTCGTCCCAGGACGCCTGGCACCCGTCGATCACGGGCGTCGACCCGCCCGTCGACTCCGCGGGCGGCCGCATCTCCGGGTACTCGTTCTGGTCGGTGACCTGCTGGTGGAGCCGGGCCACCGCGTCCGGGCAGGAGGTGGCCCCGGCGACGGCGTGCACGAACTCCGGCCGGGCGTCCTGCTGCGGGTTCGCGGAGAACAGCAGGCACGCCGCGGTCGCGTTGCCCCTGGCGATGTAGGTGGCCAGGGCGGTCAGCGTCTCGCTCGGGTTGGCCGGCAGCAGCGCGGCCTGGTGCTCCTGCTGCTCCTGCCGGGACTGCTGCTGCTCGGCCACCGCCGCCTGGTGATGTTCGATGGACAGGGCCACCGTCGCGGTGACGATCGCGGCCAGGCCGGCTGCCCCGAGCGGCACCGCCACCGGCAGCCGCGGGTAGGCGGCGATGCCGCCGGCGATGAGCGCGACGCCCGCGACGATCAGCCACGCCCACACCGAGACCAGGGTGACCAGGTAGAGGTCCAGGGCGAGCAGCACGGCGGAGAGCACCAGGGTGCGCCGCCGGCGGAGGAAGCCGGGCAGGAAGCCGAGCAGGATGCGGGCAACCAGCAGCACCGCGACCGCCACCGCCACCGGGATCACCGGGAAGCCGGCGAGCGGCCACAGCACCGCCGCGGCGAGGATCGGCGGAAGCCAGGCGTAGCGGCGCCAGACCGGACGGCGGCGGGCGGCCCTGTCCTGCTGCGTCATGCGTCCCCTCCCGGCGAGATCGTCCGGTGCCCCATCATGCCGTGCGGCCAGGTGGCCGCGGGCGCCGGTTTGGAATGCCGGGCCGGTGTCCCGTACTCTGGACCCGGTTCCACCAGAGACCGCTGGTCCCTGCTGCCCGGGAAACCGGGCACAGGCGAAGGTCCCGCGAAGCGGGCGGCCCGCGCAGGAGGGACGAGGCAGCCAGTGCCGCGCGCCATGCGTGCGCGCGCATCCTTTCCACGCCCCGTGCCTGCTGCGCCGGGGCGTTCGTCGTTTCCGGGGTCGACCAGCCTTCCATCTCGAAGCCCGTGACCGGCCGACCGGTCCCGGGCGAGAAGCCAGAGAGGAGGCGACCATGGCAAGGCCCGACAAGGTGGCCGCGGTCGCCGAGATCGCGGACAAGTTCCGCAACAGCTCGGCCGCCGTCATCACCGAGTACCGCGGGCTGTCCATGTCGCAGCTGATCACGCTGCGTCGCGCTCTCGGCGCTGGCACGACCTACCGCATCGCGAAGAACACGCTGGTCAAGCGGGCCGCGGAGGACGCGGGCGTGCAGGGCTTGGAGGAGCTGTTCTCCGGCCCGACGGCGATCGCGTTCATCACCGGCGAGCCGGTGGAAGCGGCCAAGGCGCTGCGTGACTTCGCGAAGGACAACAGGGCCCTGGTCATCAAGGGCGGCTACATGGAGGGCCGCCCCATCTCCCAGGACGAGGTCAACCGGATCGCCGACCTCGAGTCCCGCGAGGTGCTGCTGGCCAAGCTGGCGGGTGCGATGAAGGGCAACCTGTCCAAGGCCGCGGGCCTGTTCCAGGCGCCGGCGTCCCAGGTCGCCCGCCTGGCCGCCGCCCTGCAGGAGAAGCGGAGCGGCGAGTCCGCCGAGAGCTGATCGATCCCCCCCCCGAGAACCGTGCACCCGCCTGGCGGTCAACCCGCCCGGGCGCTGATAGTGAGGAAGGAAGCGCCACCATGGCGAAGCTGAGCACAGAGGAGCTGCTCGACGCGTTCAAGGAGATGACCCTCCTGGAGCTGTCGGAGTTCGTGAAGCAGTTCGAGGAGACCTTCGACGTGACCGCGGCCGCTCCGGTCGCCGTGGCCGGTGCCGCGCCGGCCGCCGGCGCCGCCCCGGCCGAGGCCGCCGAGGAGCAGGACGAGTTCGACGTCGTCCTCGAGTCCGCCGGTGACAAGAAGATCCAGGTCATCAAGGTGGTCCGCGAGGTCGTCTCCGGCCTGGGCCTGAAGGAGGCCAAGGAGCTGGTCGAGGGCGCGCCCAAGCCGATCCTGGAGAAGGTCGCCAAGGAGCAGGCCGACGCCGCCAAGGAGAAGCTGGAGGGCGCCGGCGCCAAGGTCACCCTCAAGTGATCTCGCGCTGACCGTCTGTTCTCGGGGCGGGCATCCCAATGGGGTGCCCGCCCCGAACTTTTTGGTGTCGTCGCGCTACTCATCCGTCCGTTCGTTCGTTACTCCCGCTAAGGGGATGGTCACGGCGTGCGAGATCACGGCGACGATTTGGTTATCGATTCGTGACCGCTGAATCGTCGATCGAAGTAACCCATGCGGACCACGCTCGTTGCACCTGAGTGACACCGCGTGAATGGCGGTGTCGTGTCGTCGTGCGGTGCAGCGCCGAGACGTGCTGCTCCCCGTTCCGGTCCACAGTGGAGTTCCTGGGAGGGGTTTGATGGGCGTCGAGGTGGTCGTCGAGGACCTCTCCAAGTCCTTCGGCAGGCAGACCATCTGGCAGGACGTCACGCTAACGTTGCCCCCCGGCGAGATCAGCGTGCTGCTCGGCCCGTCGGGTACGGGCAAGTCGGTGTTCCTGAAGTCTCTGGTCGGCCTGCTCAAGCCGGAGCGCGGGAAGATCGTCATCAGCGGCACGGACATCTGCCGGTGTTCGGAGCACACGCTCTACGAGGTGCGCCGTCGGTTTGGCGTGTTGTTCCAGGACGGTGCGTTGTTCGGCTCGATGGATCTTTACGACAACATTGCCTTCCCGCTACGCGAACACACAAAGAAGAGCGAGGCGGAGATCCGGCGCATCGTCCTGGAGAAGATGGAGATGGTCGGCCTCCTCGGGGCCGAGAAGAAGCTGCCCGGTGAGATCTCCGGTGGTATGCGCAAGCGGGCCGGCCTGGCCAGGGCGCTGGTGCTGGACCCGGAGATCATTCTGTTCGACGAGCCGGACTCGGGTCTCGACCCGGTTCGTACCGCGTACCTCAACCAGCTCATCGTCGATCTCAACGCGCAGATCGACGCCACGTTCCTGATCGTCACGCACGACATCGGCACCGCGCGTACCGTGCCGGACAACATCGGCATGCTGTTCCGCCGCCAACTCGTCATGTTCGGGCCGCGGGAGGTGCTGCTGACCTCCACCGAGCCGGTGGTGGAGCAGTTCCTCAACGGCCGCCGCCAGGGCCCGATCGGGATGAGCGAGGAGAAGGACTCCGCGCAGGTCGCCGCCGAGCTGGCCGAGATGCAGGCCGGCGGCCTGCAGGACCCGGGCGGTCCCAAGGGCGGTGGCGGCACCGGCATCGTGCCGCAGATCGAGCCGTCGCCCGGGCTGCCGGAGCGCAAGGCGGTGCAGCGCCGCAAGGACCGGGTCATGCAGATCCTGCACACCCTGCCGCCGGCCGCGCAGGACGCCATCATCGCCAGCCTCACCGAGGCGGAGCGGGCCCGGTACGGCGTGTTCGCCGGCGCCGGGGTCGGCCGCGGCCAGGCCGGGTCCCCGCCCCGGCCGCAGGGGCCACCGCCCGGCCGGCCGCCGAGCCCGGCGCCGCGCGGCGGCCAGCCGCCCCGCCCCGGGCCGCAGCCACCGCAACCGCCGCCGGTGGCCCAGCTTCCGGAGGGCGGCGAGTGGGGCTCGCGTAGCGGTGAGCTGCCCGGCCAGGGCCAGGGTGGCCAGAGCCAGCGGCGTCCCCAGGACCCCGGTCAGTGGTTCCGTCGGGGAGGGCGTTCGTGAGCACTCCCACCACCAGGGCCAGCTTCCCGGGCGCCGGTGGGTTGCGAGAGACCGGCAAGCTCTTCGCGCTCGGCCTGGACGTCGCCGCCCAGTCGTTCCGCCGGCCGTTCCAGGTCCGCGAGTTCGTCCAGCAGTGCTGGTTCATCGCGAGCGTGACGATCCTGCCGACCGCGCTGGTCTCCATCCCGTTCGGCGCGGTGATCGCGCTCCAGCTCGGCTCGCTGACCCGGCAGCTCGGCGCCCAGTCGTTCACCGGCGCCGCGTCCGTTCTGGCGGTCATCCAGCAGGCCAGCCCGATCGTCACCGCGCTGATGGTGGCCGGCGCCGGCGGCTCGGCCATCTGCGCCGACCTCGGCGCCCGCACCATCCGCGAGGAGATCGCGGCGATGGAGGTGCTCGGCGTTTCGCCGATCCAGCGCCTGGTGGTGCCGAGGGTGCTCGCCGCGATGCTGGTCGCGGTGCTGCTGAACGGCATGGTCAGCGTGGTCGGCGTGCTTGGCGGCTACTTCTTCAACGTGATCATGCAGGGCGGTACGCCGGGCGCCTACCTGGCCAGCTTCGCCGCCCTCGCCCAGCTCCCGGACCTGTGGATCAGCGAGTTCAAGGCGCTCATCTTCGGCTTCATCGCGGCCATCGTGGCCGCCTACCGCGGGCTCAACCCCGCGGGCGGGCCGAAGGGCGTCGGCGACGCGGTGAACCAGTCCGTGGTCATCACCTTCCTGCTGCTGTTCGCGGTGAACTTCGTCCTCACCGCGCTCTACCTGCAGCTCGTGCCGCCGAAGGGGATGTGACCGATGACCACCGTCAGTGACCGCGTGCGGCGCGTGGCGAACCGGCCGCTGGAGACTCTCGACGCCTACGGCGACCAGCTCTCGTTCTACCTGCGGGCGCTGGCCTGGACGCCCAGGGCGCTGCGCCGCTACATGAAGGAGATCCTCCGCCTGCTCGCCGAGGTGAGCTTCGGCAGCGGTGCGCTCGCCGTGATCGGCGGCACCATCGGCGTGATGATCGGCCTGACCGTGTTCACCGGCACGGTCGTCGGCCTGCAGGGCTACACCGCGCTGAACCAGATCGGTACCTCGGCGTTCGCCGGCTTCGTCTCGGCGTACTTCAACACCCGCGAGATCGCGCCGCTGGTCGCCGGGCTGGCACTGTCCGCGACGGTCGGTTCCGGCTTCACCGCGCAGCTCGGCGCGATGCGGATCTCCGAGGAGATCGACGCGCTCGAGGTGATGGGGGTGCCGAGCCTGCCCTTCCTGGTGACCACCCGCATGATCGCCGGTTTCGTCGCGGTCATCCCGCTGTACGTGATCGGCCTGCTCACCTCCTACGTCGCCGCCCGCACCATCACCGTGGACTTCTACGGGCAGTCGGCGGGCACCTACGACCACTACTTCAACCTGTTCCTGCCCCCGGAGGACGTCCTCTACTCGTTCGCCAAGGTGCTCGGCTTCAGCGTGGTGGTGATCCTGGTGCACTGCTACTACGGCTACCGCGCCAAGGGCGGTCCGGCCGGAGTCGGTGTGGCCGTCGGGCACGCGGTGCGCACCACGCTGGTCGCCGTCAACCTGCTGGACTTCTTCCTCAGCCTGGCCATCTGGGGCACCACGACCACGGTGAGGATCGCCGGATGAGCACCCACTCGACCCTGTCCACGGTGCGGCGCCGACTGCTCGGCGTGCTGTTCATCGTGGTGATCGTGTCGCTGATCGGCCTGACCGTCGCGGTCTACAAGCAGGCCTTCACCAGCGTCGTCCCGGTCACCCTGCAGACCGACCACGTCGGCAACCAGCTTCAGGAGGCATCCGACGTCAAGGTGCGCGGCCTGATCGTCGGCGAGGTTCGCAAGGTCACCTCGAAGGGCGACGGGGCCGTGGTGGAGTTGGCCCTGCAGCCGGACAAGGTGAACATGATCCCGGCCAACGTCACCGCCCAGCTGCTGCCCAAGACGCTGTTCGGCGAGCGGTATGTGGACCTGGAGCCGCCGAAGAGCCCGTCGTCGGCGCACCTCAAGAAGGGCGACGTCATCGGCCAGGACCGTTCCGGCGCGGCCATCGAGCTGGAGCGCGTGCTGTCCAACCTGATGCCGCTGCTGCAGGCGGTGCAGCCGCAGAAGCTGTCCACCACGCTGACCGCGCTGTCCCAGGCGCTGGCCAACCGCGGCCAACCGCTCGGCCAGACCATGGTGCAGCTCAACCAGTACCTGGGCCAGTTCAACCAGCAACTGCCCAACTTGGAGGCGGACCTCAAGCAACTGGCCACCTTCACCGACACCTACAGCCAGGCCGCCCCCAACCTGGTGCGGGCGCTGTCCGACATGGCGACCACCAGCAAGACGCTGGTCGAGCAGCAGAACAACCTGGCCAACCTGTACAGCACCCTGACCACCACCTCGCAGGACCTGACCGGCTTCCTGCGGGCCAACAAGAACAACCTGATCCAGCTCGCGGACACCAGCCAGCCGACGCTGAACGTGCTGGCCAAGTACGCCCCGGCGTACCCCTGCTTCCTCAAGCAGATGGCGCAGTCGGTGCCGCTGATGGACCAGATCTGGGGCAAGGGCACCAACCAGCCCGGCCTGCACGTCACCCTGGAGATCACCAAGGACCGCGGCAAGTACGTGCCGAACCAGGACGAGCCGCAGTACGCCGACAAGCGCGGGCCACGCTGCTACGACATCAGCCCGCGGCCCGAGCCGTTCCCGCAGTACCCGCCGGACGGTCCGGTCAAGGACGGTTCCAAGGCGCCGCCGGCCGCGCGCAGCACCAATGACGGCGTGCTCCCGCCGGCCACGGCCACCAGCCCGCAGTCGACGTCGACCTCGTCGGCCGGGTACGGGCTCGGCCTGCCCAACTCTCCCGCGGAGGAGGACTTCCTGGCCGCCATGCTCGCGCCGCAACTCGGGGTGCAACCCCAGGACATGCCGAACTGGACCAGCCTGCTGGTCGGCCCGCTGTTCCGCGGTGCGGAGGTGACGCTCAAGTGAGGAGCATCGCCGCGCCCCTGACCAAGCTAATCGTCTTCGCGGCGGTGACCGTGCTGGCCACCACGCTGCTCGGCATCACCATCGCCAACATGGACCTGGCGTCCAAGAGTGACTACACGGCCAGGTTCACCGACGTGACCTCGCTCAACCCGGGCGACGACGTGCGCATCGCCGGCGTCCGGGTGGGCCAGGTCGACAAGATCGACATCGCCGACCGCCGGGTCGCCGAGGTGAAGTTCAGCGTCGACCAGGGCATCAGGCTGCCCGCCTCGGTCACCGCCACCATCAAGTACCGCAACCTGGTCGGCCAGCGGTATATCGCGCTGGATCAGGGCGCCGGCAGTCCGGGAGCGGTGCTGCCGCCCGGTGGGGTGATCCCGCTGGACCGCACCAAGCCGGCGCTCGACCTGACCGCGCTCTTCAACGGCTTCAAGCCACTGTTCCAGGCGTTGTCCCCGGACGACGTCAACAAGCTGTCCTACGAGATCATCCAGGTGCTGCAGGGCGAGGGCGGCACGGTGGACAGCCTGCTCGCGCACACCGCGTCGCTGACCCAGGCGATCGCCAGCAAGGACCAGGTGATCGGGCAGGTCATCGACAACCTCAACGGCGTGCTGGACACCGTGAACGCGCGCGGCAACGAGCTGTCCGACCTGGTCGTGCAGTTGCAGCAACTGGTCTCCGGGCTGGCCGAGGACCGCAAGCCGATCGGCGACGCGATCAGCTCGCTGGGCGACCTCACGGTCACCACCTCGGGCCTGCTGCAGGACAGCAGGGCGCCACTGAAGCAGGACATCGCCGGGCTGGGCAACCTGTCCAGGAACCTCGCGGACTCCGGCGACGTGGTGAACAGCGTGCTGGCGCACCTGCCCGGCAAGCTGGACACGATCAGCCACACCGCGAGCTACGGGTCCTGGTTCAACTTCTTCCTCTGCGAGGGCAGTGGTCAGGCGAGCCTTCCGCCGATCATCAACAACCCGGTCACGCTGACCGCGCTGCCCTCCACGCAGCCGAGGTGCCACCGATGAAGCCGTTCCGCGAACGTAACCCCCTGGCCATCGGCGCGATCGGGCTGACCGTGCTCGCGCTGCTGGTGCTGGCCGCCTTCAACGCCGACGAGTTGCCCATCATCGGCGGCGGCACGACGTACCGGGCCGACTTCAGCGAGTCGGCCGGGCTCAAGCCCAAGGATGAGGTCCGGATCGCCGGCGTGAAGGTCGGCAAGGTCACCGACGTGGCGCTGGACGGTAACCACGTCAAGGTGACGTTCATGGTCGACAAGGCCTGGGTCGGCGACCGGACCACCGCCGCCATCAAGATCAAGACGCTGCTGGGGCAGAAGTACCTGGCCCTGGACCCGCAGGGCGCCCAGGCGCTCAACCCGTCTACGCCGATCCCGCTCGGCCACACCTTCGCCCCCTACGACGTGCAGGAGGCGTTCGGCGGCCTGGCCAACACGGTCGAGCAGATCGACACCACGCAGCTCGCCAAGAGCTTCGCGGTCATCTCGGATACCTTCCGTGACTCGCCCGCCGACGTGCGCGGCGCGCTGAACGGGCTGTCCGCGCTGTCCAACACGATCGCCTCGCGGGACGACCAGTTGGCCAGGCTGGTGGCCAACACCAGCCAGATCACCAAGACCCTGGCGGACCGCGACCAGCAGTTCCAGCAACTGCTCTCGGACGGCAACCTGCTGCTGGCCGAGGTGCGCAAGCGCAAGGACGCGATCAGCGAGCTGCTGCGGGGCACGCAGCAACTGTCCATCCAACTGCAGGGCCTGGTGGCGGACAACAACAACCAGCTGCGCCCGGCCCTGCAGCAACTCGACCGGGTGGCCGCGATTCTCCAGCGCAACCAGGACAACCTGAACAAGAGCCTGCAGGAGATGGCTCCCTTCTACCGGTTGTTCGCCAACGCGCTGGGCAACGGCCGGTGGTTCGACACCTACATCTGCGGCCTGCTGCCGCCGGCGGTGGGACCGATCAACCAGGAGGGCTGCCGACCATGACCGTGGCCAGCCGGGCCGGCCGGAACGTCTTCCGAGCAGTCGCGGTGGCGTGCGTGCTCGCACTGGTCGCCGCGGGCGTGATGTGGTGGGCGTTCCAGCACGCCGATTCCAAGCGGATCAGCGCGTACTTCACCGCGGCCGTCGGGGTCTACCCCGGCGGGGACGTGAAGATGCTCGGGGTGAGCGTGGGCCGCATCGACACGGTGCAGCCGCAGGGCACCACGGTGCGAGTGGACATGTCGGTGGACCGCAGCGTGAAGGTCCCGGCCGACGCCAAGGCCGTCGTGGTCGCGCCGAGCGTGGTCAGTGACCGCTACGTGCAGCTCACCCCCACCTACACCAGCGGGCCGCAGCTCACCGACGGCGCCGTCATCCCGCGCGAGCGCACCGCCACCCCGGTGGAGCTGGACGAGCTGTACAAGAGCCTCAATCAGCTCACCACCGCGCTCGGCCCGAACGGGGCGAACAAGAACGGGGCGCTGTCCAACCTGCTGAACACCGCGGCGGCGAACCTGAACGGCAACGGCCAAGCGCTGAACAACGTGATCAACCAGCTTGGCCAGGCCACCGGTACGCTCGCCGACTCCCGCGAGGACCTCTTCGCCACGGTGGACAACCTGCAGAAGTTCACCACCATGCTGGCGCAGAACGACAACCAGGTGCGCCAGTTCAACCAGCAGTTGGCCGACACGAGCGGCTTCCTCGCCGGCGAGAAGGACGATCTCGGCGCGGCGCTGCATGACCTGGCCGTCGCGCTGGCCCAGGTGCAGGCCTTCATCAAGGACAACCGCGCGGCGCTGAAGGGTGACGTGGACAAGCTAGCCAGCATCACCCAGGTGCTGGTCGACCAGCGCAACTCGCTGGCGGAGATCCTCGACGTGGCCCCCACCGCGCTGGGCAACCTGCAGAACGCCTACAACGCCGCGTCCGGCACGCTGGACACCCGCGCGGACATCAACGAGCTGACCCAGCCGCCGCTGGTCACCGTGTGCAAGCTGCTCCAGCAGGCGCAGCCGAAGCAGGTGCCGGCCTTCCTGTCCACGGCGTGTGGCCAGCTCGCCCCGGTGCTCAGCGGGGCGGTCCCGCTGCCCAGCTCCAGCCAGGCCATCTCCGCACTGCAACAAGGCAAGCTGCCGCCGCTGCCGCTGCCGGTGGTCGGCACGCTGCTGTCCGGTCAGTCGACCACGGCACAGGGAGGTCACCGGTGAACGGGCCGACTGTGGCATCCGGCAGGGCTTCGCGCCCCCGCCGCCTGGCCAGGGCCGCGGCCGCCGCCGTGGCCGGGCTGGCCGTCGTCGGCGCGGTCGCCGGCTGCGGGTTCAACGGGGTCTACGGCATGCCGCTGCCCGGCGGCGCCGACCTCGGCAACCACCCCTACCAGGTGCACGTGCAGTTCAAGGACGTGCTCGACCTGGTGCCGCAGGCCGGGGTGAAGGTCAACGACGTCCCGGTGGGCAAGGTCCAGTCGATCAATCTGATCAAGGACGGCTGGACCGCGGACGTCGTCGTGGCGGTGAACGGGGACGTCCACCTGCCGGCCAACTCGGTGGCGATGCTGCGCCAGTCCAGCCTGCTCGGCGAGAAGTATGTCGAGTTGGCCGCGCCCACCGGCGTCAAGCCGCAGGGCATGCTGATCAACGGCTCGACCATCCCGCTGGAGCGGACCAACCGCAACCCGGAGGTCGAGGAGGTGCTCGGCGCGCTGTCGCTGCTGCTCAACGGCGGCGGCATCGGCCAGCTCCAGGACATCACCCGGGAGTTGAACAACGCCACCAGCGGCAACGAGAGCCAGATCCGCGGCCTGCTGGCCAACCTGAACAACCTGGTCACCGGGCTGGACGCGCGGCGAGGCGACATCACCAGGGCGCTGGACGGGCTGAACCGGCTGTCCGGCACGCTGAACGCCCAGCGCGCCCAGATCGGCACCGCGCTGGACACCGTGCCGGCCGGCATCAAGGTGCTCGCCGACCAGCGCCGGCAGCTGGTGACCATGTTGCAGTCGCTGGACAAGCTGTCCGGGGTGGCCACCGACACGATCAACAAGAGCCGGGACGACATGGTGGCCGACCTCAAGGCGCTCGCGCCGACGCTGAACCAGCTCGCCGCGGCCGGGCAGTCGCTGCCCAACGCCTTGCAGCTGCTGCTCACCTACCCGTTCCCGGACTCCGCGGTGGACGCCATGAAGGGCGACTACGCCAACCTGTTCGCCAAGCTGGACCTCAACTTCAGCGACGTGGTGGACAACCTGTCGCGGTCCCGGCAGCCGGCGATCAGCCTGCCCAACAGCGGCCCACCGCTGCCGCTGCCCAGCGGGGGCGGTGGCGCCCCCAGTGGTAACTCGTCCGGTGGCTCGGGCGGTCTGCTCGGCAACCTGCTCGGGAATGGTGGTCACTGATGCTCAGCCACAGGGTCCGACTGCAGATCGGCGCGTTCGTGGTGATCGCGCTGCTCGGCGTGAGCTACGTGGGCGCGCGCTACGCCGGACTGGAGCGGCTGTTCGGTCCTTCCGGCTACGTGGTGAAGGCCGACCTCGCCGACTCGGGCGGCATCTTCACCAACGCCGAGGTCACCTACCGGGGCGTCACCGTCGGCCGGGTCGGCCAACTCCGGCTGACCGCCGACGGGATCCAGGCCGACCTGCAGATCGACCCGTCGGCACCGAAGATCCCCTCGGACACCCGGGCGGTGGTGGCCGACCGGTCGGCCGTCGGTGAGCAGTACGTCGACCTGCGGCCCAACCGGGACGGCGGGCCGTACCTGGCGGACGGCTCGCAGATCGCCCAGCAGCGCACCGAGACCCCGCCTCCGGTGGAGGGGCTGCTGACCAACCTGGACACCTTCGCCGCCTCGGTGCCCACCGACTCGCTGCGCACCGTGGTGGACGAGCTGGACACCGCCTTCCAGGGCGCGGGACCGAACCTGCAGCGGCTGCTGGACAGCCAGCGCGCGCTCGTCGGCGCGGCCAGCGACCACCTGCCGCAGACCGAGCGGCTGCTCTCCGACGGCCGCACGGTGCTGGGCACGCAGAACGACGAGGCGTCGGCGATCAAGTCGTTCAGCAGGGACCTGGCCACCCTGGCCGGGCAGTTCAAGAAGTCCGACCCGGACCTGCGCGGGTTGATCACCAGCGCGCCGCAGGCCGGCTCGCAGTTCGACGGCCTGCTGCGGGAGTCCGGGCACAACCTCGGGGTGGTCGTGGCGAACTTGCTCACCACCTCCAACGTGTTCCTGACCCGCACGAACGGGCTGGAGCAGGTGTTCGTGACCTACCCGCTCGCGGTGGCCGGCGGCTACACCGTCGTGCCCGGTGACGGCACCGCGCACTTCGGCATGGCGCTGAACTCCTTCGACCCGCCGCCGTGCACCAAGGGCTACGAGGGCACCCAGAAGCGGCCCGGCAACGCGACCAACCCCGACCCGCTGAACACCAGGGCGTACTGCGCCGAACCGGCGGGCAGCCCGAGCGACGTGCGCGGGGCGCAGAACGCACCGCGCGGCGGTAGGGCGCCGGCGGCGTCCGCGCCGAGCGACCAGACCAACTCGCAGAGTGGCTGGAGCGCGGGCGGCCCCGGGCAGAACCCGCTGCCCGGCGTCCTCGGGCTGCCCGGCATGCAGGGACCGACGACGCTGGCACAACTCCTCGGTCTACGGGGCTGACGCCAGTTCCAGAACTGGAGGTAGGTGCGATGGCGAGTCCGGGAACGCGCCGGGGCGGAGCGCGGCGCGCGTTCGGAAACAAGCACTGACCGTGGCTGGTGGCGGCCATCACTGGTGACGTAGCGTGATGGCCGCCCCCGGTCCGACCCGACCACGCAACCCAACTGGAGCAACATGGACACCCAGCGGGAGACCGACCGCCACCGGCTGCGCCGCAACCTGGTGCTGGTCTCCGCGACGCTCGCCGCGGCGGCCGCCGTGTGCGCCGCGATCTTCGGCTGGTCGTGGTGGAGCGCCGCGCACGACGAGTCGCTGCAGTTCGCCCGGGACCGCGACGATGTCCTGCGCATCGGCCAGCAGGACATCGTCAACTTCAACACCTTGAACTACAAGAACGTGGACGCCGGCCTGAACCAGTGGCTCGACTCGTCCACCGGCCAACTCCACGACGAGATCGCGCAGGGCAAGGACGACAGCAAGAAGCGGATCCAGGACGCGAAGACCACGACCACCGCCAAGGTGGTCGACGCCGCGGTCACCCAGCTCGACGACCGGGCAGGCACCGCGACGCTGATCGCGCTGGTGGACACGGTGGTCACCCCGGAGGGCGGCCAGGCGGTGACGAAGCGGAACGAGTTCCAGGCCGCGATGACCCGCACCCCGTCCGGGTGGAAGATCAGCGCGCTGGGCCCGGTCCCGGTTGGTTCCGCCGGCTCCTAGCCAACGGCCCGCTGCAGAACCACTGAGAGGACGATAGACGTGCCCCCATCCCGTCGCCGCACAGGCACGCAGTCGGGGTCCCGCCGCCCCCGGGTCGCCGGCATGCGCCAGCGCCCGCACGACCAGGAAGCCGAAGCGCCGGAGCAGGGCGCGGCGAACGAGGGCGTCGCCGCGCCGGCCGAGGAGTCGGCCAGTGCCACCGACGGCGGGGTGGCGCGGCCGGTGATCGGCGAGGAGAACGGCGCCACCCAGGACGGCACCGACCAGGGCGCGGAGCGCGCCACCGAGACCACCGCCCAGCTGAGCAAGATCAAGGACTCGCCCGATGCCGGGGAGGCCGAGTCGGGTGGGGCGGCGGCCGAGCCCGCGGCCGGCCGGGGCGGGCTGTTCAGCCGGGAGTTCGCGCTGCCCATCGCGCTGGTGCTGCTCGCGGCCGTGCTCGCCGGGCTGGCCGTGTGGTTCCGCGGCGAAGCGAGCGCGCTGACCTCCGGCGGCGACGCGGAGAACAAGGCGCTGGTCGACGCGGCCGCGACGAGCGAGGTGAACGGCCAGATCAGCTCGGCCGTGGAGAAGGTGTTCTCGTACAGCTTCGCGGACACCGCGGCCACCGAGAACGCCGCCAAGCAACTGCTCACCGGTAAGGCCGCCGACCAGTACAACCAGCTCTTCGCGCAGATCAAGCAGCAGGCCCCGGCGCAGAAGCTGGTGGTCAGCGTCAAGGTGGTCACGTCCGGCGTGAAGATGCTGCAGGGCGACCGGGCGCAGGTGCTGCTCTTCCTGGACCAGACAGCCACCCGCACCGATGCCAACCAGACCAACTCCGGTGCCGCGCAGCTCAGCGTGAACGCCGAGAAGCGTGGCAACAACTGGGTGATCACGGATCTGAACATGCGGTGAGCATGCGGTGAGCGCGGACGGCGGTCCCGAGGGGTCAGCGCGCGGGCTGGTCCCTCGGGACCGCCGTCCGGGTGCCGTCGGGACGATCCGGGCGGGGCGGCTGGCGCACCCGGGTGGCTACCGTGCAGACTCCACCGGAAACGGTGGGTGACTAAGGGGGCCGTCGAGGTGCAGCGCTGGCGCGGTTTCCTTCCCGGGAGGGTGACCACGGTGGGGGGCATGGGGTGATCTGCTGGGACCGCACGGACGAGCTCGTCATCGGCACCTTCCTGCCCGTCCAGGTGCGCTGGCTGCGCCGGCAGCTGTGCGGCTTCCGGGACCTGATCGACTGGCGGGCACGGCAGTACCGGTGCGGCGACCTGCTGCACGCCTTCGTCGGCATGCCGCTGCCGGTGGCGCCGCCGCAGGAGCCGATGCTGCGCACCCTGCTCGCGCGTTACGTGCCGGAGTTCGAGCCCGAGCCGGTGCGGCTGTGGTGGGAGCCGGACGTGCTGGGCCGGATCCGGGACGGGATCGAGATCGTCCTGGCCACCCTGCCCGAGCAGGGCGGAGTGGTGCTGCTTGACGAGCCGGGCAAGGTGCGGGCCTGGGCCGGGGTGCTGGTCGACCTGCGGGTGGCGTACGCGGTGAAGACCGGGGTGGTGGACGCGCTGGACGCCCCGCCGCCGCTGGAACCGCCGGAGCACCTGGAGACGCCGTACTTCCACGTCGGGTGGCTGCGGCAGGTGGTGGACGGGCTGGCCCGGATCGCCGGCCTCACCACGACGGGCTGAGCCGGTCGGCGCGGCGGCACCGCCTGAACCGACGCGAGGCCGGCCGCTGCGCTCATGAATCGTGACGTTGGTCACACTTTCGGCCGCCTGATCTCTGCTTCGCGGAACACGGAGAGTGTGCGTGCGCATCCCCTCGCCGCGGGAGATGAATTCATCGTCTGGGCATCTGCGCAGGTCATCGCGGCTGTTATGGGGTGGGTGGACTGCGCCGGCGGAGTGCATCGAGGCGTGGCACCTTGACTCCGGCCCGCGCGAAGGTCACTCTGTCGGTGAGCGTGGGACCGCCACTCGCGGCGCGTCTGGACAGTGGCCGAGTGTGCGGCTAGACTGCCCTTTTGCGCTGCCCTCTTTCCGTGTGCCCTCTGTCCGAGAGCTAGGATGACGGGCACGACCGCACCCTTGATAGCCGCGCTAGTCAGCTGCTAGCCAGCTCACATAGTCCCTGGAAGGACGCATCTTGGCAGTCTCCCGCGCGACCAAGGCCATTGCTGCGACCAACTCCACCTCGGGGATCCCCGGAGCGCCCAAGCGAGTGTCGTTCGCCAAGATTCGCGAACCGCTCGAGGTGCCCAACCTGCTCGACCTGCAGATCCAGTCGTTCGAGTGGCTCACCGGTTCGGAGACGTGGTTCCAGCGCCGAGTTGACGCCGGTGACGAGATCCCCGTGAGCGGCCTGGAGGAGGTCCTCAACGAGATCTCTCCCATCGAGGATTTCTCGGGCTCGATGTCCCTGTCCTTCTCCGACCCACGCTTCGACGAGGTCAAGGCCTCCGTCGAGGAGTGCAAGGACAAGGACATGACCTACGCCGCCCCGCTGTTCGTCACCGCGGAGTTCACCAACCACACCACTGGCGAGATCAAGAGCCAGACGGTGTTCATGGGTGACTTCCCGATGATGACGGACAAGGGCACGTTCATCATCAACGGCACCGAGCGGGTGGTGGTCTCCCAGCTTGTCCGGTCTCCCGGCGTCTACTTCGACCAGGCGGTCGACAAGACGACCGACAAGGACGTGTTCAGCGTCAAGATCATCCCGAGTCGGGGCGCCTGGCTCGAGTTCGATGTCGACAAGCGCGACACCGTCGGTGTGCGGATCGACCGCAAGCGTCGCCAGCCGGTCACCGTGCTGCTCAAGGCGCTCGGTTGGACCACGGAGCAGATCCGCGAGCGGTTCGGCTTCTCCGAGATCCTGCTGACCACCCTGGAGAAGGACCACACCGCCGGCACCGACGAGGCGCTGCTGGACATCTACCGCAAGCTGCGGCCCGGCGAGCCCCCGACCAAGGAGAGCGCGCAGGCCCTCCTGGAGAACCTGTTCTTCAAGGACAAGCGGTACGACCTGGCCAAGGTCGGCCGGTACAAGGTCAACAAGAAGCTTGGCCTCGAGCTGCCCTACGACGTCGGCGTGCTCACCGAGGACGACATCGTCACCACCATCGAGTACCTGGTCCGGCTGCACGCCGGGGACACCGCGATGCGGGTGGGCGACAACGAGGTTCCGGTCGAGGTGGACGACATCGACCACTTCGGTAACCGCCGGCTGCGCACCGTGGGCGAGCTGATCCAGAACCAAATCCGGGTCGGTCTGTCCCGCATGGAGCGGGTGGTCCGGGAGCGGATGACCACCCAGGACGTCGAGGCCATCACGCCGCAGACACTGATCAACATCCGGCCGGTGGTCGCCGCGATCAAGGAGTTCTTCGGCACCTCGCAGCTCTCCCAGTTCATGGACCAGACCAACCCGCTGGCCGGGCTGACGCACAAGCGCCGCCTGTCCGCGCTCGGCCCCGGTGGTCTGTCCCGGGAACGCGCCGGCTTCGAGGTCCGCGACGTGCACCCGTCGCACTACGGCCGGATGTGCCCGATCGAGACGCCGGAAGGCCCGAACATCGGTCTGATCGGCTCGCTGTCCACGTACGGGCGGGTCAACCCGTTCGGGTTCATCGAGACGCCGTACCGCAAGGTGGTCGACGGCCGGGTCACCCAGCAGATCGACTACCTCACCGCGGACGAGGAGGACCGCTACGTCAAGGCGCAGGCGAACACGCCGATCGACGACGAGGGCCGCTTCCTCGACGACCGCGTCCTGGTCCGCAAGAAGGGCGGCGAGGTCGAGTTGATCGACCCCAAGGGCGTGGACTACATGGACGTCTCGCCGCGGCAGATGGTGTCCGTGGCCACGGCCATGATCCCGTTCCTGGAGCACGACGACGCCAACCGCGCGCTGATGGGCGCCAACATGCAGCGGCAGGCGGTGCCGCTGCTGCGCAGCGAGGCGCCGCTGGTCGGCACCGGGATGGAACTGCGGGCCGCGGTGGACGCCGCGGACGTCGTGGTGAACAAGAAGGCCGGCGTGGTCGAGGAGCTGTGCGCCGACTACATCACCGTGATGGCCGACGACGGCACCCGGCAGACCTACAGCCTGCACAAGTTCCGCCGGTCCAACCAGGGCACCTGCATCAACCAGAAGCCGATCGTCAACGAGGGCGACCGGGTCGAGGTGGGCCAGGTGCTCGCCGACGGGCCGTGCACGCAGAACGCCGAGATGGCGCTGGGTAAGAACCTGCTCGTGGCGATCATGCCGTGGGAGGGCCACAACTACGAGGACGCGATCATCCTGTCCCAGCGGCTGGTGCAGGACGACGTGCTCACCTCGATCCACATCGAGGAGCACGAGATCGACGCCCGGGACACCAAGCTCGGCGCCGAGGAGATCACCCGGGACATCCCGAACGTCTCCGAGGAGGTGCTGGCCGACCTCGACGAGCGCGGCATCATCCGGATCGGTGCCGAGGTGCAGGCCGGCGACATCCTGGTCGGCAAGGTCACCCCGAAGGGTGAGACTGAGCTGACCCCGGAGGAGCGGCTGCTCCGCGCCATCTTCGGCGAGAAGGCCCGCGAGGTCCGGGACACCTCGCTGAAGGTGCCGCACGGCGAGACCGGCAAGGTCATCGGCATCCGGGTGTTCAGCCGGGAAGACGACGACGAGCTGCCGCCGGGCGTCAACGAGCTGGTCCGGGTCTACGTGGCGCAGAAGCGCAAGATCCAGGATGGGGACAAGCTCGCCGGCCGGCACGGCAACAAGGGCGTCATCGGCAAGATCCTGCCGGTGGAGGACATGCCGTTCCTGCCGGACGGCACCCCGGTGGACATCGTGCTGAACACCCACGGTGTGCCGCGACGGATGAACATCGGGCAGGTCCTGGAGACCCACCTCGGCTGGATCGCCAAGTCCGGGTGGAAGATCGAGGGCCAGCCCGAGTGGGCGAGCAAGCTGCCCGAGGATCTCTACGAGGCGGAGCCCGGCACGAACACCGCCACCCCGGTGTTCGACGGCGCCCGCGAGAACGAGATCACCGGGCTGCTCGGCTCCACCCTGCCCAACCGGGACGGCGAGCGGATGGTCGGCGAGAACGGCAAGGCCACCCTCTTCGACGGCCGTAGCGGTGAGCCGTTCCCGTACCCGGTCGCGGTCGGCTACATGTACATCCTCAAGCTGCTGCACCTGGTCGACGACAAGATCCACGCCCGGTCCACCGGCCCGTACTCGATGATCACCCAGCAGCCGCTGGGCGGTAAGGCGCAGTTCGGTGGCCAGCGCTTCGGCGAGATGGAGTGCTGGGCGATGCAGGCCTACGGCGCCGCGTACACGCTGCAGGAGCTGCTGACCATCAAGTCGGACGACAAGCTCGGCCGCGTCAAGGTGTACGAGTCGATCGTCAAGGGTGAGAACGTCCCCGAGCCCGGTGTGCCGGAGTCGTTCAAGGTGCTCCTCAAGGAGCTCCAGTCGCTGTGCCTGAACGTGGAGGTGCTCTCCAGCGACGGCGCCGCGATCGAGATGCGCGACGGCGACGAGGAGGACCTGGAGCGGGCCGCCGCCAATCTCGGCATCAACCTGTCGAGGACCGAGTCGCCCTCCGTGGACGACGTGGTGACCTGATCGCTCCCTGCCGGGGCGGGTGGTCCGGGGGGGCCCCCCCCCCCCCCCCCCCCCCCCGCTCCCTGCGGGGGCGGGTGTTCCTCCCGCCCACCCGCCCCGGCCCGACTCGCGCCACCCCGAGGCCCCGCGCCGGCCTCACCGCTAACCAACTCAAGGGGAGAAGACCCGACGTGCTAGACGTCAACTTCTTCGACGAGCTCCGCATCGGCCTGGCCACCGCGGACGACATCCGCCAGTGGTCGTACGGCGAGGTCAAGAAGCCCGAGACGATCAACTACCGCACGCTCAAGCCGGAGAAGGACGGGCTGTTCTGCGAGAAGATCTTCGGCCCGACCCGGGACTGGGAGTGCTACTGCGGTAAGTACAAGCGGGTCCGGTTCAAGGGCATCGTCTGCGAGCGGTGCGGTGTCGAGGTGACTCGCGCCGAGGTGCGCCGGGAGCGGATGGGCCACATCGAGCTGGCCGCGCCGGTCACCCACATCTGGTACTTCAAGGGCGTCCCGAGCCGGCTGGGTTACCTGCTGGACCTGGCGCCGAAGGACCTGGAAAAGATCATCTACTTCGCCGCCTACGTGATCACCTCGGTGAACACCGAGATGCGGCACAACGACCTGCCCACTCTCGAGAACGAGATCCAGGTCGAGCGCAAGCGCGTCGAGGACAAGCGGGATGCCGACATCGAGGCGCGCGCGCAGAAGCTCGAGGCCGACCTCGCCGAACTGGAGAGCGAGGGCGCCAAGAGCGACGTCCGCCGCAAGGTCAAGGAGGGCGGCGAGCGTGAGATGCGGCAGATCCGCGACCGCGCCCAGCGCGAGCTGGACCGGCTCGACGAGGTCTGGAGCACCTTCACCAAGCTGGAGCCCAAGCAGCTCATCGCGGACGAGCAGCTCTACCGCGAGCTGGTGGACCGCTACGGCGAGTACTTCACCGGCGGCATGGGCGCCGAGGCCATCCAGAAGCTGCTGGCCGACTTCGACGTGGACGCCGAGGCCGAGGGCCTGCGCGAGGTCATCCGCAACGGCAAGGGCCAGCGCAAGCTGCGCGCCCTGAAGCGGCTGAAGGTGGTCGCCGCGTTCCAGACCACCCGCAACTCGCCGATGGGCATGGTGCTGGACTGCGTCCCGGTCATCCCGCCGGACCTGCGCCCGATGGTGCAGCTCGACGGTGGCCGGTTCGCCACCTCCGACCTCAATGACCTGTACCGCCGGGTGATCAACCGGAACAACCGCCTCAAGCGACTGATCGACCTCGGCGCGCCCGAGATCATCGTCAACAACGAGAAGCGGATGCTCCAGGAGGCCGTGGACGCGCTGTTCGACAACGGCCGCCGCGGTCGCCCGGTCACCGGTCCGGGCAACCGGCCGCTGAAGTCGCTGTCCGACCTGCTCAAGGGCAAGCAGGGCCGGTTCCGCCAGAACCTGCTCGGCAAGCGTGTCGACTACTCCGGCCGGTCGGTCATCGTGGTCGGCCCGCAGCTCAAGCTGCACCAGTGCGGCCTGCCCAAGCTGATGGCGCTGGAACTGTTCAAGCCGTTCGTGATGAAGCGGCTGGTGGACCTCAACCACGCGCAGAACATCAAATCCGCCAAGCGGATGGTGGAGCGCGCCCGCCCGGCCGTGTGGGACGTGCTGGAGGAGGTCATCACCGAGCACCCGGTGCTGCTGAACCGGGCGCCGACGCTGCACCGCCTCGGCATCCAGGCCTTCGAGCCGCAGCTGGTCGAGGGCAAGGCGATCCAGCTGCACCCGCTGGTCTGCGAGGCGTTCAACGCGGACTTCGACGGTGACCAGATGGCCGTGCACCTGCCGCTGTCCGCGGAGGCGCAGGCCGAGGCCCGGGTGCTGATGCTGTCCAGCAACAACATCCTCTCCCCGGCCTCCGGCCGCCCGCTGGCCATGCCGCGTCTGGACATGGTGACCGGGCTGTTCCACCTGACCAAGCTCTCCGAGGACGCGAAGGGCGCCGGCCAGGCGTTCGCCTCCCCGGCCGAGGCGATCATGGCCTTCGACCGGAAGGCGATCGATTTGCAGGCGCCGATCAAGGTCCGGATCAAGGACCGGGCGCCGGCACCCGGCGAGGAGCCCGAGGGCTACCAGCCGGGCCAGCCGTGGCTCGCGGACACCACGCTGGGCCGGGTGCTGTTCAACGACCTGCTGCCGGCGGACTACCCGTTCGTCAATGAGCCGATGCCGAAGAAGCGGCAGGCAGCGATCGTGAACGACCTGGCCGAGCGGTACCCGATCGTCACCGTCGCCCAGACGCTGGACAAGCTGAAGGACGCCGGCTTCTACTGGGCCACCCGCTCCGGGGTCACCGTGGCCATCTCCGACGTGGTCGTGCCGCCGGGCAAGAAGGAGATCCTGGACTCCTTCGAGAAGCGGGCCGACCAGGTGGAGAAGCGCTACCAGCGCGGCCAGCTCTCCTACGCGGAGCGCAACAACGAGCTGGTCAAGGTGTGGCAGCAGGCCACCGACGAGGTCGCCCAGGCCATGGAGGACAACTTCCCCGAGGACAACTCGATCCGGATGATCGTGAAGTCCGGGGCGGCGGGCAACATGACCCAGGTCCGGTCGCTGGCCGGTATGCGTGGTCTGGTGTCCAACCCGAAGGGTGAGTACATCCCCCGGCCGATCAAGGCGAACTTCCGTGAGGGCCTGACGGTGCTGGAGTACTTCATCTCCACGCACGGTGCCCGCAAGGGTCTGGCCGACACCGCGCTGCGGACCGCGGACTCCGGGTACCTCACCCGGCGCCTGGTGGACGTCTCCCAGGACGTCATCGTCCGGGAGAGCGACTGCGACACCAGCCGGGGCATCTGGATGCCGATCGGCGAGGTGCTCGACGGCAAGGTCGTCCGGCACCAGCACGTGGAGACCAGCGTCTACGCGCGCACCCTCTCCGAGGACGTGCACGACCCGAACGGCAACCTGCTGCTCAACCGCGGCGACGACCTGGGCGACCCGGCGATCGAGAAGCTGCTGGGCGCCGGCATCACCCGGGTCAAGGTGCGCAGCGTGCTCACCTGCGAGTCCAGCACCGGCGTCTGCGCGACCTGCTACGGCCGCTCGATGGCCACCGGCAAGCTGGTGGACGTTGGCGAGGCGGTCGGCATCGTGGCCGCGCAGTCCATCGGTGAGCCGGGCACGCAGCTGACCATGCGGACCTTCCACCAGGGTGGTGTCGCCGGTGACGACATCACCACCGGTCTGCCCCGCGTCACCGAGCTGTTCGAGGCCCGGGTACCCAAGGGCAAGGCGCCCATCGCCGATGTGGCCGGTCGCATCCGGATCGAGGAGGGCGACAAGTCGTGGAAGATCACCATCGTCCCGGACGACGGGAGCGAGGAGGTCGTCTACGACAAGCTGTCCAAGCGTCAGCGGCTGGCCCCCATCTCGGCGGACGGCAGCGAGCGGGCGCTGGCCGACGGTGACCACGTCGAGGTCGGGCAGCAGCTGCTCGAGGGCACGCCCGACCCGCACGAGGTGCTGCGCGTGATGGGTCCCCGAGAGGCCCAGCTCCACCTGGTGCAGGAGGTGCAGAAGGTCTACCGGGCGCAGGGTGTGTCCATCCACGACAAGCACATCGAGGTGATCGTCCGGCAGATGCTGCGCCGGGTCACGATCATCGACTCGGGCTCCACCGAGTTCCTGCCGGGCGGGCTGGTCGAGCGCGCCCAGTTCGAGGCGGAGAACCGCAGGGTGGTGGCCGAGGGCGGCGAGCCGGCATCCGGCCGCCCGGTGCTGATGGGCATCACCAAGGCGTCGCTGGCCACCGAGTCGTGGCTGTCGGCCGCGTCCTTCCAGGAGACCACGCGGGTGCTCACCGAGGCCGCGATCGAGGGCAAGAGCGACAAGCTGGTCGGCCTGAAGGAAAACGTGATCATCGGCAAGCTGATCCCGGCCGGCACCGGCATCAACCGGTACCGGAACATCCAGGTTCAGCCCACCGAGGAGGCACGGGCGGCCGCCTACGCCATCCCGTCCTACGACGACGGCTACTACACGCCGGACGTCTTCGGCACGGGTACCGGCGCCGCGGTGCCGCTGGACGACTACGACTTCGGCCGCGACTACCGCTGAGGTCCACTCGTCAGGAGAAGGGCCCCGGGGCGCAACACCCCGGGGCCCTTCGGCGTACCACTCACTGCCAGGTCGGCGGGTTCTGCTGCCCCTGGTACGGCATCGGAGCCTGGTACGGCGTGGGGCCTTGGTCCGGGGACTGTCCCTGGTACGGAGCGGGCTGCGGGGCGACCGGCGAGGGCGCGGCCGTGGCGGCGGGACGCCTGGCGCCGCCGCGCCACAGGTACCGGGCAAGGAACAACAGCCCGATTCCGAACGGCACCGTGAGCAGAAACCCGCACAGGCTCAGCAACACCGCGGACCCACCGGTGTGGGTGGTCGGTGCGCCGCCGAGCACCGGCACATAGCCGGTGACGTCCGAGCCGATCGGGTAACTGCCGTCGAGGTCGACGGTGTGCGTGCTTCCGTCCCTGGTGTAGTGGCCCTCAAGGTGGGACCGGGTCACGTACCGCCGGGTGTGGGTTGTCTGGTTCCGCTGGACCTCGCGGGTCGTGTAGCTGCGGTCGACGTGGATGGTGACCTTCTCACCCCAGCCGAGTGCCACGGAGCCCTCGTTGACCCCCATGCCGATCCCACCGATGATGCCTGCCCCGCCGAGCAGCGCGACGACCACCGCCAGGATTCTCATCTGCTGTCCCCTCCGGTCGGCTGCCACGTGCCCGGCGGCACGATGGTCGGTTCCACCGGCGCGTACGCCGGCGTAGGCGGCAGCGCCCGTCCCTGCGGCCCGTCCACCGGTCTGAGTTCGGAGAGCTGCCAGGCCGAGCGTTCCGGGCCGGAGCTGAGCGCGACGGGGAAGAGCATGCCCACCTCCTGGCGGGACCGGATGCCGGCGACCAGCGCGTTCGCCGCCTCGTCGTCCGGCACCGGGATGACCCACTCGTGGGTGGGGCCCCACAGCCATACCGCGGGGCCGTCGGCCATGGTGAGCCGGATCTCGGTGCGGGTGTCCGGCGCCAGCCCGCGGACCGCCCACCGCGGTGGCAGTCCGGACAGTTGGCCAGCCCGCACCACGGACAGGCGCGCCAGCGGCACGCTCATGAACGGATGAGGCTCGGGCGGGAACCGTTCCAGGCTCAGCGACGGAATCCGGGGCAGCGGGGCGGGTCCCAGGACCATCCTGCGGACCGTGGCCATGACCTGCAGCCCCGAGTTCGCGCCGCCGAGGTTCCAGACCTGGTCGGGCACGCTCTCCGGGAGCGGCACGTTCCGCGGCGGTCTTGGCGCGCTCGGCGGTTCGCCCACCGGACGCAGCGAACCGATCGGGGCGGGCGTGTGCGGCTGCCACGTCGGCTCGGCGAAGAGCGCGGTGATGCGCCGGAAGGTGGGCTGGGCATCCATGCCGTAGACCGGCCTGCCGTCGATGGGCCCGCCACCGCGGAGGTTGTCCGGCGGATTTGCCGCGTCGGGCATTGTCCAGCCGCCGAAGCGGATGACACCCTGCCGCCGCCGTTCGATCTCGGCGGCCAGCCCCACCGGGTCCGGCGTCGGAAGGAAAACCTCGTACTGGCCGGTGAGGAAAACGGCCGGTCCGTTGTCCAGCAGCACCTTGTCGACGAACGGTGTGAGCCAGTCGTCCACCGACATCTCGACCGGCTTCCGCAGGTTGGAGATCACCCCGGGTCGAACGGTGACGACTCCGGCCAGCGGTATTCCCGGGTTCCGCACGACCTCGCCTCCGCGGTGGGTGACGTTGGGCCACGCGATGGGCAGGCCGTTGCGGGTGGCCGTGAGATAGAACCGGTCGCGCCCGATCCAGTAGGCCGGTTGCAGGCCCTCGGCGGTGATCCCCGCAGCCCGCAGCTCGTCCGGGACTTCCGCGGTTCCGGGCACCGGAACGAGGAACGGCGCGTCGGGGGCATGCGGCCACAGGCCGGGCAGCGCGCCCGCCGCGGCGCCGGCCGGGGTGGGCGTCATGCCGTATCACCGCCGAACGCCTGGGCACCGGGCGCCGGTGCGGGCGTGGCGACCGGGTGCGTGTGGTGGAGCATCTCGATCAGGTAGTCCGCCAGGGGCAGCACGTGCCCGGGATCGAGTTGCTTGTCGCTGCTCAGCGCCCACACCCGGGACTCCAGGAAGACGACCTTCTGCCACCGGACCCGGTCGTGCACCGAGACCATCCACTGGGCCAGCTCGGGCCGCATGACGGTGCGCAGGAACCCGATGTCGCCGCTGCTGACCACGTACCTGTCGTCGAAGGGTGGATAGCCGATCGACAGGGAATGGGCAAAGTCGACATTCCATTTGTCGAAGGGGTGCGGGGGTTGTCCGTCGGATCCGACGGCGATGGAGTCGTTCGTGCCTTCGCGGTTCGCGATCGTGAGATACGGGAGCGGTCCGGTGAGTTCCACGGCGACACGCATGGTCGACTCGTGCTCATGCCGCGAACCCCAGCTCAGCACTTCGGGATCAAGAAGATTCACGACGTCCCAGAGGTCCCAGGTGGAAGAGTTCCTTGATCGGTCCGCGAAGACGTTCACCCCGCGATAGACACCGTGGACGGTCGGGGGCCCGGAGAAGAGCGGGCTCTGGTAGGTCAGTCCGGGTGGGAATCCGTGGCTCATGCGGAGCACCTCCTTCGGCGGCGGCGCGCCGCTCAGTCCTTGCCGCCCTTCTCCTTCGCGTTCTTGTCTTCTTCCGCCTGCGCGCCCGGATCAGTCGAGTACTCAACCGCCTGCTGGACGTCCTCGAACTTCTCCCTGGCTTTCGTGGCGAACTCCTCGCCCGCCTCGAGCCACTCCTTGGCTCCTTGCGGCCGCTCGCTCGGCAGTCCGAGTTGTTCCAGCGCATGCTCCTTGGCGCTGTGCTTCACCCAGTCGTCCAGGTGGTCCCGGACGTGGCGACCGAAGAGTTCCCCGCTGTCCACCTCGCGCCCGAGGTCCTTCTCCAGGCTTTGCCTGGTGGTGCCGAGCGCGTCCAGGCCCTCGCGACCAGCCCCGGCCTTCTGGACAACCTTCTCGCCCTCCTTGATCTCCTGCTGCAGGAACTTGCCGCCAACCTTGGTCTCGTTGAGGAGTTTCCCGACCGACCCCTTCAGCGCCCGCAGGACCTTCTGGATGAACTGGGTGATCTTCTGCAGGATCTCGGTGACCTTGGCGATCTTCGGGGTGGCCCGCGCCACCCCGATGCCCACCTCGGCGGCGCTCGCCCCCGCGGCCGCGGCCTCGGAGGCGCCCAGGGTGACCGGTGCGGCGGCCTGGGCGGCCACCCAGGTGATCACCAGTTGCTCGATCACGTCGGCGATGATGCCATTGATGATGTCGTAGGCAGCCTGCATGAGCATGCTGCTGACCTTCAGCATGGTGGCGACGTGCCCGGCGGCCTGCGCGGTCTCCTCGATGCTCCGCTTGGTCTCGCCGATCTTCTGGCCCGCCGCCGGTGCGGCCTCGCCCGCCCATACCTGGCACCCCTGCGTCGCGGCCTGCTCGACGTTCTCGGCCAGCTTCTTCAGGTCCGCGGCGATCGCGTCGAACTGCTCGGCCGACTTCTCCAGCGCCTCCGGGTCGCCGGTGACCAGCTCTAGCATCTCCTTGAGCGGGAAGACCACGTCTTCCAGGAAGCCGAGGCCCTTCTGGATCAGCCAACCCAGCGGGTCCGCGATCGCTCCCCTCGCCTCGGAGACGAGGCTCCACGTGTCCGAGGCGACGTCCTTCACGTCCCCGGCGAGAGCCTTGGTGTCCTCTCCCGAGCGGACGTCCTTGACCAGGGTGTATCCGTCCTTGAACGGCTGGTAGGCGCTACCCAGACCGGGGATGTTCTGGATGGCCGTCTCGCCGGTGAACGCGTCCTTCTCACCGGTCACCGCGCCCCGATAGTGGTCGGCGAGCCTGCCCCCGAAGTCGGAGACCAGGTCCTTTCCTTCGAACGCGGAGGCCACGCTCGGCTCGGTCATGTCTACGTCTCGCTTCCTGTCCTACGTGTAGAGGCCGGAGCTGTCCGGAGCGCTGGGCGAGTTCAGCGGCGTGGGCCCGCCGCCGTCGAGCCGGTCGAGGATGTCCTGGAAGGACCTGGCGACCTCCTCCTCGAGCTGCCGGTACGCGTCGGCGGTCTGGCCCAGTGCGTCGCCCGTCTCGGTCAGGTGGTGCTGCATGGCGGCCAGGTGCGACTCGAGGTCGGACAGCAGCGTCAGGTAGATGGGGAACAACGCCTCGAGCCCGAGCAGCCCCCAGGACTGCGGCGAGACGTTGGCCTCCCGGATCTTCCCCTGGATCTCCTGCGAGCCTTCGCCGTGCGCGGCGATCTGCCGGCCGGCCTCGGCCAGGTGCTCGTGGTTGGTCTGGAACCCGCCCATCAGCCGTTCTCCTCGTCATAGAGCCGCATCACGCCGTCGGAGTTGCGCGACGTCCCCGGCGCTGCGGGCGGCTGGGTGGGCCGCGTGCCCCGGTCGAACACGGAGAACTGCTCGGGGTCGTCGTGGCTCGGCGCGACGGCGGGCCGGCGCGGTGCCGGGCGCGCCCCACCCGGGGGGACGGCCGGCGCCGCGGCGGACCCGGCCGGAGGTGGTGGCGCGTGGCCCGGCCGCTGGCCCGGGGCCGCGGCGGGACCCCAGCCGAGCCGGCCGCGCGGCTGCGTACCCGGCCTGTGGTGCGAGGGAGGCGGCGCGGGCGAGGACGCGCGGTGACCCGGGACGCCGGTCGGGGCCTCGGTCTCGGCCGGCCGCAGCGCGTGGCCGAGCAGCTCCTCCTGGGTCTTCATCACGCGGCCGAGGACGTCGATGTCGTCGCCGACGTAGCTCTGCACGACGGTGGCCTGCTGTTTGGCCGCCTCGGCGACCGCCCGCTGGATCGTCGCCGTCACGGTTTGGGAGAGCTGGTTGGGCGTCAGCCGCCTCGCCTCGTCGGCGAAGCGGACCGACTTCACCGAGCCGCCCGGGCCGGCGACCACGGTGACCGCGCGGTCGCTCGAGGTCACCGCGGTCTCGATGGCCGCGACCTCGGCCCGCATCGCGTCGAGTCTCGCGAACCGCTCCTCCGCGTCCCGCTGGTTGCGCCGGACGGCCTCCAGACGGTGGCGCAGCCGCTCCACCTGTTCGGTGACCGGTTCGGTCATGACGTTCCCTCCCGTAGTGACAGGCCGGGCACGAGGCGTGCGCGGATCATGATCCTTCACTCGAAATGAGGACGTGGGCGCATTGGACAAAGCCCCCGGTGGCGTGCGTCACGTGCGGCCCGCCGGGGCGTGTTCGGCGTGCCACCCCTGCCCGAACGGGTGGAACTGAGTTACCGTGAGGGTGAGAGGTCCCGCCATGGTGCGGCCGTACCCCGTTTTGACCCGTGCCGAGCGAGGCAGGTATCTTTGTTACTCGTGCCCGACCTATGTCGGGCCACTCCGCGTGCCTGTGAGTGGCGGACGCCGCGCCGGGGAGGCGGAGCATCCTCCCGAATCCCGCTGGGACGCTTTGGTGCCGCCCAAGGGCACGAGAGTGGGCTGACACGCCCGACCTCGGGGTACGGAGGGGGACCCCAAGTACACAGAGCTCGCACGTACGAGACGCGAACGGAAGAAGCAGCCGGTCTATGCCCACGATCCAGCAGTTGGTCCGGAAGGGCCGCCAGGACAAGGTCGCCAAGACCAAGGCCGCGGCGCTCAAGGGAAGCCCTCAGCGAAGCGGTGTGTGCACGCGCGTCTACACCACCACCCCGAAGAAGCCGAACTCGGCACTGCGTAAGGTTGCGCGTGTCAAGCTCTCCAGCGGCATCGAGGTCACGGCCTACATCCCTGGCGAGGGCCACAACCTGCAGGAGCACTCGATGGTGCTCGTTCGTGGTGGCCGCGTGAAGGATCTTCCCGGCGTCCGTTACAAGATCATCCGTGGTTCTCTCGACACGCAGGGCGTGAAGAACCGCAAGCAGGCTCGCAGCCGTTACGGCGCGAAGAAGGAGAAGCGCTGATGCCCCGCAAGGGACCGGCCCCGAAGCGGCCGCTGATCTCGGACCCGGTGTACGGCTCTCCACTGGTCACCCAGCTGATCAACAAGGTCCTGATGGACGGGAAGCGGTCGCTCGCCGAGCGGATCGTCTACCAGGCCATGGAGGGTTGCCGGGAGAAGACCGGTACCGACCCGGTGGTCACGCTCAAGCGCGCGCTGGACAACGTGCGGCCCACCCTGGAGGTGAAGAGCCGCCGCGTCGGTGGCGCCACCTACCAGGTGCCGGTCGAGGTGAAGCCCGGCCGCGCCACCACGCTGGCACTGCGCTGGATGATCATGTCGTCGCGGCAGCGGCGGGAGAAGACGATGGTCGAGCGGCTGATGAACGAGTTGCTCGACGCGAGCAACGGCCTCGGGGCCAGCGTGAAGCGCCGCGAGGACACGCACAAGATGGCCGAGGCCAACAAGGCCTTCGCGCACTACCGCTGGTGAACGCCGGCCCGGCAGCCAGCCGGGCCCGCCAGCCCTACCGACAGCGACAAGCTGCTGGAAGACAGGGGACAAGCTCGTGGCACGCGACGTGCTAACTGACCTGGCCAGGGTCCGCAACATCGGGATCATGGCCCACATCGACGCTGGAAAGACCACCACGACCGAGCGGATCCTGTTCTACACCGGGATCAACTACAAGATCGGCGAGGTGCACGACGGCGCCGCGACGATGGACTGGATGGAGGAGGAGCAGAAGCGCGGTATCACCATCACCTCCGCCGCGACGACCTGCTTCTGGCCCGACCAGAACGGCCGGGACCACCAGATCAACATCATCGACACGCCTGGCCACGTCGACTTCACCGTCGAGGTCGAGCGCTCGCTGCGCGTGCTGGACGGCGCCGTTGCCGTGTTCGACGGCAAGGAGGGCGTCGAGCCCCAGTCGGAGACCGTGTGGCGCCAGGCGGACAAGTACGAGGTGCCGCGCATCTGTTTCGTCAACAAGATGGACAAGCTGGGCGCGGACTTCTACTTCACCGTGCGCACCATCGAGGAGCGCCTCGGCGCCCGCCCGCTGGTGATCCAGCTGCCCATCGGCGCGGAGTCGGACTTCATCGGCGTCGTGGACCTGGTCCGGATGAAGGCGCTCACCTGGCGCGGTGAGACCAAGAAGGGCGAGGACTACGCCGTCGAGGACATCCCGGCCGAGCTGGCCGACAAGGCCGCGGAGTACCGGGAGAAGCTGCTGGAGGCGGTAGCCGAGGCCGACGAGGAGCTGATGGAGGCCTACCTCGGCGGCGAGGAGCTGACCGTCGAGCAGATCCGGGCCGGCATCCGCAAGCTGACCACCGCCAGCGAGGTCTACCCGGTCCTGTGCGGCTCGGCGTTCAAGAACAAGGGCGTCCAGCCGATGCTGGACGCGGTGATCCAGTACCTGCCGTCGCCACTGGACGTGCCGCCGGTCGAGGGCGTGCTGCCGGACGGCGAGACCAAGGCCACCCGCAAGGCCAGCATCGACGAGCCGTTCTCCGCCCTGGTGCACAAGATCATGAGCCACCCGTTCTTCGGGAAGCTCACCTACATCCGGGTCTACTCGGGCAAGGTCGCCGCGGGCACGCAAGTGATCAACTCGACCAAGGACCGCAAGGAGCGCATCGGCAAGCTGTTCCAGATGCACTCCAACAAGGAGAACCCGGTCGACGAGGCGCGCGCCGGGCACATCTACGCGGCCATCGGCCTGAAGGAGACCACCACCGGGGACACGCTCTGCGACCCGCAGAACCCGATCATCCTCGAGTCGATGACCTTCCCGGAGCCGGTCATCAAGGTGGCCATCGAGCCGAAGACCAAGGCCGACCAGGAGAAGCTCTCCGCGGCGATCCAGAAGCTCGCCGAGGAGGACCCGACCTTCCGGGTCAGCCTGGACGAGGAGACCGGCCAGACCATCATCGAGGGCATGGGTGAGCTGCACCTTGAGGTGCTGGTCAACCGGATGAAGTCCGACTTCAAGGTCGAGGCGAACATTGGCAAGCCTCAGGTGGCCTACCGGGAGACCATCCGGCGTACCGTCGAGAAGTACGAGTACACGCACAAGAAGCAGACCGGTGGCTCCGGCCAGTTCGCTCGGGTCATCATCAAGCTCGAGCCGCTGGAGAAGACGGCCGACGGTGCGATGTACGAGTTCGACAACAAGATCACGGGTGGTCGCGTTCCCCGGGAGTACATCCCCTCGGTGGACGCCGGTGCCCAGGACGCCATGCAGTACGGTGTGCTCGCCGGCTACCCGCTGGTCGGCCTCAAGGTGACACTGATCGACGGCGCCTACCACGAGGTCGACTCGTCCGAGATGGCGTTCAAGATCGCCGGTTCGATGGCGCTCAAGGAGGCCGCGCGCAAGGCCGACCCGGTGCTGCTCGAGCCGATGATGGCGGTCGAGGTCAACACGCCCGAGGACTACATGGGCGACGTCATCGGCGACCTGAACTCCCGTCGCGGTCAGATTCAGGCGATGGAGGAGCGCAGCGGTACCCGCGTCGTCAAGGCGCTGGTCCCGCTGTCGGAGATGTTTGGTTACGTCGGCGACCTGCGGTCCAAGACCCAGGGCCGGGCGACGTACACCATGCAGTTCGACTCCTACGCGGAGGTTCCCACCAACGTCGCGAAGGAGATCATCGCGAAGGCGACAGGTGAGTGATCGTGTTGGGCTCTTCCAGCGGGGCCACTCACCCGAGCCGAGTCATCGGCTGTCGCGAAGGCGCGGGGGAGTGACCCCACACCGGAGCACCGCACAGCAGTGCGGCTCTCCCGGGCACTCCCCCCGGGGTCCGCACAACCGACCCTGACGAGAAGCCGACCGCACCGAAAGCCAGCGGGCGGACCGGCGGAGAGAACAGAAGTCCAGGAGGACAATTCCAGTGGCGAAGGCGAAGTTCGAGCGGACCAAGCCGCACGTCAACATCGGGACCATCGGCCACATCGACCACGGGAAGACCACGCTGACCGCGGCGATCTCCAAGGTCCTGCACGACAAGCACCCTGAGCTGAACCCCTTCAAGCCGTTCGACGAGATCGACAAGGCTCCGGAGGAGAAGCAGCGCGGTATCACCATCTCGATCGCACACATCGAGTACCAGACCGACAAGCGGCACTACGCGCACGTCGACTGCCCGGGTCACGCCGACTACATCAAGAACATGATCACCGGCGCGGCCCAGATGGACGGCGCGATCCTGGTGGTGGCGGCGACCGACGGTCCGATGCCGCAGACCAAGGAGCACGTGCTGCTCGCCCGCCAGGTCGGGGTGCCCTACATCGTGGTGGCCCTCAACAAGGCCGACATGGTCGACGACGAGGAGATCCTGGAGCTCGTCGAGCTCGAGGTCCGCGAGCTGCTGAACCAGTACGAGTTCCCGGGTGACGACGTGCCGATCGTGCGCGTCTCCGCGCTCAAGGCGCTCGAGGGCGACAAGGAGTGGGGCGACGCCCTGATGAAGCTCCTCGAGGCCTGCGACGAGTTCATCCCGGACCCGCAGCGGGAGACCGACAAGCCGTTCCTCATGCCGATCGAGGACGTCTTCACGATCACCGGCCGCGGCACCGTGGTGACCGGCCGCATCGAGCGCGGCGTCGTCAAGCTGAACCAGGATGTCGAGATCGTCGGCATCAAGGAACAGTCCATGAAGACGACGGTCACCAGCATCGAGATGTTCAACAAGATGCTGGACGAGGGCCAGGCGGGCGACAACGCCGCCCTGCTGCTGCGTGGTATCAAGCGCGAGCAGGTCGAGCGCGGCATGGTCGTCATCCAGCCGGGCACCACGACGCCGCACACCGAGTTCGAGGCGCAGGTCTACATCCTGTCCAAGGACGAGGGCGGCCGGCACACGCCGTTCTTCACCAACTACCGGCCGCAGTTCTACTTCCGTACCACGGACGTGACCGGTGTGGTGACCCTCCCCGAGGGCACCGAGATGGTGATGCCGGGCGACACCACCGAGATGTCGGTGAAGCTGATCCAGCCCATCGCGATGGAGGAGGGTCTGCGCTTCGCCATTCGCGAGGGTGGCCGCACCGTCGGCGCGGGCCGCGTCACCAAGATCATCAAGTGAGTGGTGGGGGAGGTCGCCCTCGGGTGGCCTCCCCCGCGTGTGACCCGATTTGGATCGCCACACAGCGGTGTGGCATCCTGTATGGGTTGCCTCGGACGGGGTGGCCGGTATCCGCATGAACGCGCCCGGCGTGTTCGGGAAGGTCCCGGCCACCCCGTCACGAGAGGCCCTGAACAAGGGAAACCGAGCGCCTTTTCGCCCACCGGGTGATTCCGGTTCGGGTGGGGGCGCCGGAGCGTAAGGCTCATCCCACCGACGAGGTCAGTGGGACCGGTCTGTGCTCGAGGGCTCGACACGCCCGACCGCGTGGACCGGCGACCGTGACATCTGAACAGGGGCGGAGCGCGAGTGTGCGGGCCGTTCGGCAGGCCGGACGACCCGGACCTCGAAGGCACGGCAGAAGCACTCCGGCGGAATCCGTCGGGTCACCCGGCAAGGCACCCGCACCGCAGCGGTACGAGAAGAGGAACGGCAAGCCACCATGGCGGGACAGAAGATCCGCATCCGGCTCAAGGCCTACGACCACGAGGCGATCGACGCGTCCGCGCGCAAGATCGTCGAGACCGTGACGCGCACCGGCGCTCGGGTCGTCGGGCCGGTGCCGCTGCCCACCGAGAAGAACGTGTACTGCGTCATCCGCTCGCCGCACAAGTACAAGGACTCGCGCGAGCACTTCGAGATGCGCACGCACAAGCGTCTGATCGACATCCTCGACCCGACGCCCAAGACGGTGGACGCGCTCATGCGCATCGATCTGCCGGCGAGCGTCGACGTCAACATCCAGTAAGCGCTGGGCACGGCAGAGCTAACCCATGTGGGGCGGAGAGTAACGAGACCCATGTCTGACAGGCAGATCAAGGGGATCCTGGGCACCAAGCTCGGCATGACCCAGGTCTTCGACGAGCGGAACCGGGTCGTTCCGGTGACCGTGGTGAAGGCCGGCCCGTGCGTGGTGACCCAGGTTCGGACCCCGGAGAAGGACGGCTACTCGGCCGTGCAGCTGGCCTACGGCGCCATCGACCCGCGCAAGGTCAACAAGCCGAAGTCGGGGCACTTCGCCAAGGCCGGCGTGACGCCGCGCCGGCACCTGGCGGAGCTGCGCACCACCGACGCCGGCGAGTACCAGGTCGGCCAGGAGATCACCGCCGAGGTGTTCGAGGCCGGCGCGCTGGTCGACGTGACCGGCACCAGCAAGGGCAAGGGCACGGCCGGTGTGATGAAGCGGCACGGCTTCGGTGGTCTGGGCGCCAGCCACGGCACCCAGCGCAAGCACCGCTCCCCCGGCTCCATCGGCGGCTGCGCCACCCCCGGCCGGGTGTTCAAGGGCCTGCGGATGGCTGGCCGGATGGGCAACGAGCGGGTGACCACGCAGAGCCTGACCGTGCACCAGGTGGACCAGGAGTCCGGCCTGCTGCTGATCAAGGGCGCCGTTCCCGGCCCGAGGGGCGGGCTGGTCTTCGTCCGGACGGCCGCGAAGGGTGGTGCGTGATGACGGCGACGGTTGAGGTCCGCACCCCGGACGGAAAGAGCGACGGCACCGTCGAGCTGCCCGCCGACGTGTTCGACGTGCAGGCCAACGTGCCGCTGATGCACCAGGTCGTGGTGGCCCAGCTGGCCGCGGCCCGGCAGGGCACGCACGACACCAAGACCCGCGGCGAGGTCCGCGGCGGCGGCAAGAAGCCGTACCGGCAGAAGGGCACCGGCCGCGCCCGGCAGGGCTCGGTGCGCGCCCCGCAGTTCACCGGCGGTGGCACCGTGCACGGCCCGACGCCGCGCTCCTACGACCAGCGCACGCCGAAGAAGATGAAGGCGGCCGCGCTGCGCGGAGCGCTGTCCGACCGGGCCCGCGCCGGCCGGGTGCACGTGCTGACCGGCCTGGTGGAGGGCGAGAAGCCGTCCACCAAGGCGGCGCGCAAGGTGCTGGCCTCGGTGACCGACGCGAAGCGGCTGCTGCTGGTGCTCGGCCGTTCCGACGAGCTGGGCTGGCTGTCCGCGCGCAACCTGCCGAACGTGCACGTCATCTCGCCGGACCAGCTCAACACCTACGACGTGCTGGTCAACGACGACGTGGTGTTCACCAGGGAGGCCTTCGAGCTGTTCCTGGCCGGCCCGGCCCGTGGCCGTTCGGTCAAGGCAACCGCTCGCTCCAGCGAGTTGGCCGAGGAGGGCGAGAAGTGATCCCCGACCCCCGCGACATCCTCATCGCGCCGGTGATCTCCGAGAAGTCCTACGGGCTGCTCGAGGAGAACAAGTACACGTTCCTGGTGCGCCCGACGGCCAACAAGACCGAGATCAAGATCGCGGTGGAGAAGGTCTTCGGCGTCAAGGTGGTCAGCGTGAACACGCTGAACCGCGAGGGCAAGCGCAAGCGCACCCGGTACGGCTACGGCAAGCGCAAGGACACCAAGCGCGCGATCGTGACCCTGTCGCCGGACAGCAAGCCGATCGAGATCTTCGGCGGCCCGGCCGCCTGACGAGCGAGGACTGCGTAAGAGATGGGCATCCGCAAGTACAAGCCGACGACGCCGGGGCGTCGCGGCGCGAGCGTGTCCGACTTCGCCGAGATCACCCGGTCGGAGCCGGAGAAGTCGCTGGTGCGTCCGCTGCACGGCCGCGGTGGCCGGAACGGCCACGGCCGGATCACCACCCGGCACAAGGGCGGCGGCCACAAGCGGGCGTACCGCCTGATCGACTTCCGTCGCCACGACAAGGACGGCGTGCCGGCGAAGGTCGCGCACATCGAGTACGACCCGAACCGCACCGCGCGCATCGCGCTGCTGCACTACGTCGACGGCGAGAAGCGCTACATCCTGGCGCCGAACAAGTTGCGCCAGGGCGACATGGTGGAGAACGGCCCGCGCGCGGACATCAAGCCGGGCAACAACCTGCCGCTGCGCAACATCCCGGTGGGCACCGTGGTACACGCCATCGAGCTGCGCCCGGGCGGCGGTGCGAAGATCGCCCGCTCGGCCGGCGCGAGCGTGCAGCTGGTCGCCAAGGAGGGCCCGTACGCCCAGCTGCGGATGCCCTCGGGCGAGATCCGCAACGTGGACGTGCGCTGCCGCGCCACCGTCGGCGAGGTCGGCAACTCCGAGCACGCCAACATCAACTGGGGCAAGGCCGGCCGGATGCGCTGGAAGGGCAAGCGCCCGACGGTCCGCGGTGTGGCCATGAACCCGGTGGACCACCCGCACGGTGGTGGTGAGGGCAAGACCTCGGGTGGTCGCCACCCGGTCAACCCGCACGGTCGGCCGGAGGGCCGCACCCGCCGCCGCAAGGCCAGTGACCGGCTCATCGTTCGCCGCCGCCGTACCGGTAAGAAGCGCTGAGCAGGGAGGGAGTGAAGGATGCCACGCAGCCTGAAGAAGGGCCCGTTCGTGGACGACCACCTGCTCAAGAAGGTGGACGCGCTGAACGAGTCGGGCAAGAAGACCGTGATCAAGACCTGGTCCCGCCGGTCCACGATCATTCCGGACATGCTGGGCCACACCATCGCGGTGCACGACGGCCGCAAGCACGTGCCGGTGTTCATCACCGAGTCGATGGTCGGGCACAAGCTCGGCGAGTTCGCGCCGACCCGCACGTTCAAGGGCCACGTCAAGGAAGACCGCAAGTCGCGCCGCCGGTGACGGCGGGCTCGGACCAGCGAAAGCTAAGGGGTAGCAAGCGATGGGTAACAACGCCGACGGCGCGGAGGAGCTGCCGCGCGCCACGGCGCGGGCCCGCTACGTCCGCACGACGCCGATGAAGGCGCGTCGGGTGATCGACCTGATCCGGGGCCGCAACGCCCAGGAGGCCCTGGCCGTGCTCAGGTTCGCGCCGCAGGCCGCGAGCGAGCCGGTGGCGAAGGTGCTCGCCAGCGCCATGGCCAACGCCGAGAACAACCTCAGCCTGGACCCGGAGACCCTCTGGGTGAGCCGGGCGTACGTGGACGAGGGGCCGACGCTGAAGCGGTTCCGGCCGCGCGCCCAGGGCCGCGCCTACCGGATCCGCAAGCGCACGAGCCACATCACGGTCGAGGTGGAGTCCCGGCCCAAGGCCGCCACCGGCACCGGCAAGGCGCGCAAGACCAGCGCGAAGGCCAGCGCACGTCAGAAGGAGGCCCGGTAAGTGGGTCAGAAGATCAACCCGCACGGCTTCCGGCTGGGGATCACCACGGACTGGAAGTCGCGCTGGTACGCCGACAAGCAGTACTCCGAGTACGTCGCGGAGGACGTGAAGATCCGCCGCATGCTCTCCAAGGGCATGGAGCGGGCCGGCATCTCCCGTGTGGAGATCGAGCGCACCCGGGACCGGGTGCGGGTGGACATCCACACCGCCCGGCCGGGCATCGTGATCGGCCGGCGCGGCGCCGAGGCCGACCGGATCCGCGGCGAGCTGGAGAAGCTGACCAAGAAGCAGGTCCAGCTGAACATCCTCGAGGTGAAGAACCCCGAGGCGGACGCCCAGTTGGTCGCCCAGGTCACCGCCGAGCAGCTGTCCAACCGCGTGTCCTTCCGCCGCGCGATGCGCAAGGCCATCCAGTCGGCCATGCGCTCGCCGCAGGTGAAGGGCATCCGGGTGCAGTGCGGCGGTCGGCTCGGCGGCGCCGAGATGTCCCGCTCGGAGTTCTACCGCGAGGGCCGGGTGCCGCTGCACACGCTGCGCGCGGACATCGACTACGGCTTCTTCGAGGCCCGCACCACGTTCGGCCGGATCGGCGTGAAGGTGTGGATCTACAAGGGCGACGTGGTCGGCGGCCGCCGGGAGCGCGAGGCCGTGGCCGAGTCCCGCCCGCCGCGCCGCGAGCGGCCCAGCCGCCCGCGCCGGTCCGGCGCCTCCGGCACCACCAGCACGAGCACCGAGGCCGGGCGGGCCGCCGCCGAGTCGGCCAGCCGGGCCAGCGCGGCCGAGGCCAGTAACGACGCTGCCGCCGGGGCTGCCAGCGGCGCGGCTGAGAAGACGGAGGGCTGAGTCGTGCTGATCCCGCGCAAGGTCAAGCACCGCAAGCAGCACTCGCCGAAGCGCAAGGGGCTCGCCAAGGGTGGCACCAAGGTCACCTTCGGCGAGTACGGCATCCAGGCACTGGAGCCGGCGTACGTGACCAACCGGCAGATCGAGTCCGCACGTATCGCCATCACCCGGCACATCCGCCGTGGTGGCAAGGTGTGGATCAACATCTTCCCGGACCGTCCGCTGACCAAGAAGCCGGCGGAGACCCGGATGGGTTCCGGTAAGGGCTCGCCGGAGCACTGGGTGGCCAACGTCAAGCCTGGTCGGGTGCTGTTCGAGATGAACTTCCCGAACGAGGCGGTGGCCCGCGAGGCGCTGCGCCGCGCGATCCACAAGCTTCCGATGAAGTGCCGCATCGTCACGCGAGAGGGTGGTGAGTTCTGATGGCAGCCGGTACCACCGCGTCTGAGCTGCGTGAGCTCACCGATGAGGAGCTCGTGCTGCGCCTTCGGGAGGCCAAGGAGGAGCTGTTCAACCTCCGCTTCCAGATGGCCACCGGGCAGCTGGACAACAACCGCAGGCTGCGGACCGTCCGGCGGGAGATCGCCCGCGTCTACACCGTGATGCGGGAGCGCGAGCTGGGTCTCTCCGTCTCCCCGGACGCGGCTTCCACTGGTGAGGGTGCGGCATGAGCGAGCAGAAGAACGGAACCGTGACGCGCAACTACCGCAAGGTCCGCGAGGGCTACGTCGTCTCGGACAAGATGCAGAAGACGATCGTGGTCGAGCTGGAGGACCGCAAGAAGCACCCGCTGTACGGCAAGGTCGTGCGGACCACCAAGAAGGTCAAGGCGCACGACGAGCAGAACACCGCGGGTGTCGGTGACCGCGTGCTGCTGATGGAGACCCGCCCGCTGTCGGCGACCAAGCGCTGGCGGCTGGTGGAGATCCTGGAGAAGGCCAAGTAACGAGGACCGCGCGCGTCAGGTCGGAAATCTGGCGTGCCACAAGGGGTCAGGAGTTGTTGTGATCCAGCAGGAGTCGCGGCTGCGCGTCGCCGACAACACCGGTGCGAAGGAGATCCTCTGCATCCGGGTGCTCGGCGGTTCGGCGCGGCGCTACGCGGGCATCGGGGACATCATCGTCGCCACGGTCAAGGACGCGATTCCGGGTGCCGGCGTCAAGAAGGGCGACGTGGTCAAGGCCGTCGTGGTGCGTACGGCGAAGGAGAAGCGCCGTCCGGACGGCTCCTACATCCGGTTCGACGAGAACGCCGCGGTGCTCATCAAGAACGACAACGAGCCGCGCGGTACCCGCATCTTCGGCCCGGTCGGCCGGGAGCTGCGCGACAAGAGGTTCATGAAGATCATCTCGCTCGCGCCGGAGGTGCTGTAGATGAAGGTCAAGAAGGGTGACACGGTCGTCGTCATCGCCGGCAAGGACAAGGGCGCCAAGGGCAAGGTGATCCAGGCCTACCCGGACCGCCAGAAGGTGCTCGTCGAGGGCGTCAACCGGATCAAGAAGCATACCCGGATCACGCAGACCCAGCGCGGCGCGCAGTCCGGCGGGATCGTCACCCAGGAGGCGCCGATCCACGTCAGCAACGTGATGGTGGTCGACTCCGACGGCAAGCCGGCCCGGGTCGGGTACCGGACGAACGACGAGGGCAAGCGCGTCCGCATCTCGCGCCGGAACGGTAAGGACATCTGATCATGACCACCGCTGAGAAGGTCGTCCCGCGGCTGAAGGCCCGCTACCGCGAGGAGATCGTCGCCGCGCTGCGGAAGGAGTTCGGCTACGCCAACCCGATGCAGGTGCCCGGCGTGGTCAAGGTCGTGGTGAACATGGGTGTCGGCGACGCCGCCCGGGACGGCAAGCTGATCGAGGGCGCGGTGCGCGACCTGGCCGCGATCACCGGGCAGCGGCCGGAGATCCGGCGGGCCCGCAAGTCGATCGCCCAGTTCAAGCTGCGCCAGGGCATGCCGATCGGCGCGCGGGCCACCCTGCGCGGCGACCGGATGTGGGAGTTTCTGGACCGGTTGCTGACCATCGCGCTGCCCCGTATCCGCGACTTCCGCGGGCTGTCGGACCGGCAGTTCGACGGCAACGGCAACTACACGTTCGGGCTGAACGAGCAGTCGATGTTCCACGAGATCGACCTCGGCTCGATCGACCGCCCGCGCGGCATGGACATCACCGTCGTCACCACCGCCACGACCGACGAGGAGGGCCGGTCGCTGCTGCGGCGCCTGGGCTTCCCGTTCAAGGAGAACTGACTTGCGGAGCGCCGTGTCTCCGGTCCTTCCGGCCGGACTCCATTGTGGTAAGGAGCAGAGCTGATGGCCAAGAAGGGGCTGATCACCAAGGCCGCGCGCAAGCCGAAGTTCGCGGTGCGCGGCTACACCCGGTGCAACCGCTGCGGCCGGCCCCGCGCGGTGTTCCGCAAGTTCGGGCTGTGCCGGGTGTGCCTGCGCGAGATGGCGCACCGGGGCGAGCTGCCCGGCGTGAACAAGTCGAGCTGGTGACGAACCGGCTCCCGCCGAGGACGAGCTTCGCCCTGCTGATCCCCACTTCGCCGTAGGCCCGGACGCCGGTCAAGGCCAGGGAACCGCGGCGAGAAAGGTAGAAGAGGTCACCATGACGATGACCGACCCGATCGCAGACATGCTGACGCGTCTGCGGAACGCCAACTCGGCATACCACGACCAGGTCGTGATGCCGCACTCCAAGCTCAAGGCGAACATCGCCGAGATCCTGCAGCGGGAGGGCTACATCGCCGGCTACCGCACCGAGCAGGGCGAGAAGGGCAAGCTCCTCGTCATCGAGCTGAAGTTCGGCCCGAACCGGGAGCGCAGCATCGCCGGCCTGCGCCGGGTCTCCAAGCCCGGCCTGCGGGTGTACGCGAAGTCGACCAACCTGCCGAAGGTCCTGGGCGGCCTGGGCGTCGCGATCATTTCGACGTCCTCCGGGCTGCTCACCGACCGCCAGGCACAGAAGCAGGGCGTGGGCGGGGAAGTCCTCGCCTACGTGTGGTGAGGAAGGGGGAACAAGGCATGTCGCGCATCGGAAAGCTGCCGATCCCCGTTCCGTCCGGGGTCGACGTCACCATCGACGGTCGCACGGTGACCGTCAAGGGCCCGAAGGGCACGCTGTCCCGCACCATCCCGGAGCCGATCGTCGTGGAGCGCGACGGCGACGGCGCCCTGCTGGTGAAGCGGCCGGACGACGAGCGGTGGAGCAAGTCCATGCACGGGCTGTCCCGCACGCTGGTGAACAACCTCGTGATCGGGGTGACCCAGGGCTACGAGAAGAAGATGGAGATCCACGGGGTCGGCTACCGCGTCCAGCTCAAGGGCGCGGACCTCGAGTTCTCCCTGGGCTACAGCCACCCGGTGAAGGTCGCCGCGCCGGAGGGCATCACCTTCGCGGTGGAGTCCCCCACCCGGTTCTCGGTGAGTGGCATCGACAAGCAGCGGGTCGGCGAGGTGGCCGCCAACATCCGGAAGCTGCGCCGGCCGGACCCGTACAAGGGCAAGGGCGTGCGCTACGCGGGTGAGCAGATCCGCCGCAAGGTCGGGAAGACGGGTAAGTGAGCATGAGCGAGTCCACTGCACAGAAGACCGCGGCGCCGAAGCGGAAGCCGGTCGGCAAGGACATCTCGACCGTGCGCCGTCTCGCCCGGGCGCGCCGCCATTTCCGGCTGCGCAAGAAGATCTTCGGCACGCCGGAGCGGCCGCGACTGGTCGTCACCCGCTCCACGCGGCACATGGTCGCGCAGGTGATCGACGACGTGGCCGGCCACACCGTGGCGTCGGCGTCCAGCATGGAGGCCGACGTGCGGGCGATGGAGGGCGACAAGAAGGCCCGTGCGGCCCGCGTCGGCGAGCTGGTCGCCGCCCGGGCAAAGGAGGCGGGCATCTCCAAGGTCGTGTTCGACCGCGGCGGCCACGACTACCACGGGCGCATCGCCGCGCTGGCCGACGCGGCCCGCGGGGCGGGGCTGGAGTTCTAGGAACATGCACACTGTGATGAACGAGAGGGACGCCTGATGCCAGGACGCATGCGTCGCGAAGGCGGGGAGCGCGGCGACCGCCGCGACCGCCGGGACGGTGGCCGCGGCGGGGCGGCCCACGAGAAGACCCCGCATCTGGAGCGCGTGGTCGCGATCAACCGCGTGTCCAAGGTTGTCAAGGGCGGCCGCCGGTTCAGCTTCACCGCGCTGGTGGTCGTCGGCGACGGCGAGGGCATGGTCGGCGTCGGCTACGGCAAGGCCAAGGAGGTCCCGGCGGCCATCGCCAAGGGCGTGGAAGAGGCCAAGAAGAACTTCTTCCGGGTGCCCAAGGTCGCCGGCACCATCCCGCACCCCGTGCAGGGTGAGGCGGCCGCCGGCGTCGTGCTGCTCCGCCCGGCCAGCCCCGGTACCGGCGTCATCGCCGGTGGCCCGGTGCGCGCCGTGCTGGAGTGCGCGGGCGTGCACGACGTGCTGAGCAAGTCGCTGGGCAGCGACAACGCCATCAACATCGTGCACGCCACGGTGGCGGCGCTGAAGCAGCTGCAGCGTCCGGAGGAGGTCGCGGCCCGCCGTGGCCTGCCGCTGGAGGACGTGGCGCCGGCCGGCCTGCTCCGCGCCCGCGCCGGGCAGGGGGCGTGACCGCGATGGCACAGCTCAAGGTCACCCAGGTGCGCAGCACCATCGGCACCAAGCAGAACCAGCGGGACTCGCTGCGCACGCTCGGGCTGCGCAAGATCCGGCAGTCGGTAGTGCGCGAGGACACCCCCCAGGTCCGCGGGCTGATCAACACGGTCCGCCACCTGGTGGTTGTCGAGGAGGTCGACTGACCCATGACCATCAAGATCCACCACCTGCGGCCCGCCCCGGGCGCCAGGACCGCCAAGATCCGGGTGGGTCGCGGCGAGGGTTCCAAGGGCAAGACCGCCGGGCGGGGCACGAAGGGCACCAAGGCCCGCAAGAACGTGTCCCCCGCCTTCGAGGGTGGCCAGATGCCGCTGCACATGCGGCTGCCCAAGCTGAAGGGCTTCCGCAACCGGTTCCGCGTCGAGTACCAGGTGGTCAACATCGGCGACCTGGCCCGGCTGTTCCCCGAGGGCGGCACGGTCGGCGTCGAGGAACTGGTCCGGGCCGGCGCGGTCCGCAAGGGCCAGCCGGTGAAGGTGCTCGGCAACGGCGACCTCGGCGGGGTCAGGCTGGACGTCACCGCGCACGCCTTCTCCGGGAGTGCCCAGGAGAAGATCACCGCGGCCGGCGGTTCCGCCACCAAGCTGTAACGCCCTGACGCGCCACGGTGAAGCCGGGGCGCTCGGGAGAGGCAGTGCCCGGGCGGCTGGCACGTCTGAACCGTGCCAGCCGCCCGGCGGCTCTCGCCAGCCGAGGGCATCACCCTTCGTGCTGACGGAGTCTTCCGGCTCCACAGGGTGCTGTTACAGTCGTTGTCACGCTTGGCACCACCGGTGCGAGGCGTGTCCGTGATGCCCATCAGGGCCGTCCACCAGGTGCGGCCCGCCGGCTGCCTGCCGGCCCAGCCATGCTCACCGGCGAAAGAGCCCGGTGACGCCGAGGAGGTCCCGCGTGCTCAGCGCCTTCCGCTCGGCTCTCGCGACGCCGGACTTGCGCCGCAAGATCCTTTTTACCCTCGGGATGCTGGTCGTGTACCGCCTGGGGGCCACGCTGCCGGCGCCTGGCGTGTCCTACGCGAACGTGCAGAAGTGCATCAAGGTCGTCTCCGACCAGGGCGGCGTCTACACGCTGCTCAACCTGTTCTCCGGTGGTGCGCTGCTGCAGCTGTCCATCTTCGCGCTGGGTATCATGCCGTACATCACGGCGAGCATCATCATCCAGTTGCTCACCGTGGTGATCCCGCGCTTCGAGCAGTTGCGCAAGGAGGGCCAGGCCGGGCAGAACAAGCTGACCCAGTACACCCGGTACCTCACGGTCGCGCTGGCCATCCTGCAGTCCACCGGCATCGTGGCGCTGGCCGTGCGCGGGCAGTTGTTCCAGAACTGCACGGACCCGGTGATCCCGGACTCCAGCGTGTTCAGCCTGATCGTCGTTGTGGTGACGATGACCGCCGGCACCGCGGTGATCATGTGGCTGGGCGAGCTGATCACCGAGCGGGGCGTGGGCAACGGCATGTCGCTGCTGATCTTCACGTCGATCGCGGCGCGCATCCCCGCCGAGGGCAAGACCATTCTCGGCCACGGCGGCGTCACCTTCGCGGTGATCTGCGTGTTCGGCCTGGCCATCATCGCCAGCGTGGTCTTCGTCGAGCAGGCGCAGCGGCGGATCCCGGTGCAGTACGCCAAGCGCATGATCGGTCGCCGGATGTACGGCGGCACGTCCACCTATCTACCGTTGAAGGTCAACCAGGCCGGTGTGATCCCGGTGATCTTCGCGTCCTCCCTGCTCTACCTGCCGGATCTGGTCTCCCGGTTGGCCACCTCGCAGGGGGGCAACGCGCCCTGGTGGCAGACCTTCATCCAGCAGTACCTGGTCGCGCCGTCGAACTACGTGCACATCTCGCTGTACTTCGCCTTGATCATCTTCTTTACCTACTTCTACGTGGCGATCACGTTCAACCCGGACGAGCGCGCCGACGAGATGAAGAAGTTCGGTGGGTTCATCCCCGGCATCCGTCCCGGTCGGCCCACCGCGGAATACCTCAGCTTCGTGCTGAACAGGATCACCCTGCCTGGCTCCATCTACCTCGGTCTCATCGCCGTGCTGCCGAACTTCTTCATCGACATCACGGGTCAGGGCGGGAGTTCGAACAACTTCCCGTTCGGTGGCACCGCCGTGCTGATCATGGTTGGTGTCGGACTCGACACCGTGAAGCAGATCGAGAGCCAGCTCATGCAGCGTAACTACGAAGGGTTCCTCCGCTAGTGCGACTCGTCCTCGTCGGCCCGCCGGGAGCGGGCAAGGGTACGCAAGCCGCCGTGCTCAGCGAGAAGCTCGGCATTCCGCACATCTCCACCGGTGAGCTGTTCCGCGCGCACGTGGGGCAGCAGACCGAGCTTGGCCGCGAGGCCAAGCGCTACCTGGACGCCGGTGAGCTGGTGCCGGACACGGTGACCAACGAGATGGTCCGGGGGCGCCTGGCCGAGCCGGACGCCCGGGAGGGCTTCCTGCTCGACGGCTTCCCCCGCAACCTCTCCCAGGCCAAGGTGCTGGACGAGATCCTCGCCGGGAACGGGACCGGTCTGGACGCCGTCGTCGAGTTCGTCATCCCGGAGAACGTGGTGGTGGAGCGGATGCTCGCGCGCGGCCGGTCGGACGACTCCGAGGACGTCATCCGGCGCCGGCTGCAGGTGTACCGGACGGACACGGCGCCGCTGCTGGACTACTACCGGGACCGGGTGGTGGCGGTGGACGCCGTCGGCGAGATCGACGAAGTCACCGCGCGCGCGTTGGACGCGTTGCGCGACGGTAAGTGACCACCGGTGGCCTGCGCGGCGTCGTCCGCGCAGGCATCCTCGGCTCCCTGCGCAAGGAACGCGTGATCGAGATCAAGAACCGCACCGAGCTGGAGGCCATGCGCGCCGCCGGCCTGGTGGTGGCCCGCGCCCTGGCCCTGGTGGCCGAGCACGCCCACGCCGGGGTGAGCACCGCGGAACTGGACGAGTTGGCCGAGCAGACTATCCGGGACGCGGGCGCGGTTCCGTCGTTCAAGGGCTACCACGGCTTCCCCGCGTCCATCTGCGCCTCGGTGAACGATCAGGTGGTGCACGGCATCCCCAGCCGGGACCAGGTGCTCGCCGAAGGTGACCTGCTGTCCGTGGACTGCGGGGCGATCCTGGACGGCTGGCACGGCGACTCGGCCGTCACCCTGTCCGTGGGTAGCCCACGGGACGGCGACCGCAGGCTCTCCGAGGCGTGCCGCGAGGCCATGCTGGCCGGCATCGAGGCGATCCGCCCGGACTCCCGGTTGAGCGACGTCTCGCACGCGGTGGAGCGGGCCGTACTGGCCGCCCGCGCCCGGGACGGCGTGGAGTACGGCATCGTCACCGATTACGGCGGGCACGGCATCGGCACCGAGATGCACATGGAGCCGTTCCTGCCCAACTACGGGCGGCCCGGCCGCGGGCCCCGGCTGCGGACCGGCATGGCGCTGGCCGTGGAGCCGATGCTCACCCTGGGCACCGCGGAGACAGAGGAACTCGAGGACGGGTGGACCGTGGTGACCGCGGACGGGTCCCGGGCCGCGCACTGGGAGCACACGGTGGCGGTCACTGACGACGGCCCCTGGGTGCTCACCGCCCCGGAATAACGGCCGCACCCAGGGTGACGATCACCCGACGCGGCGCGACGTGGCCCCGATTTGGGGCGATGACGGATGGTTGCGTAAACTAGGACACCGGCGCACTCGTCGCGCCCGTCTCGTCCTGCCCGTGGTAGCCAGCATCGTGCAGCGAGTTCTTCGGAGATGGGTGGACGCGTGCCCGTGCCGGAAGCCCGTGGATCGGGTCCGGGCACCGCGAGAAACCACACTGTCACGAAACGCGGAGGACATGGGCAAGAAGGACGGGGCCATCGAGGTCGAAGGCCGCGTGATCGAGCCGCTCCCCAACGCGATGTTCCGCGTCGAGCTGGAGAACGGCCACAAGGTCCTGGCGCACATCAGCGGCAAGATGCGGCAGCACTACATCCGCATTCTGCCCGAGGACCGGGTTGTCGTGGAGCTGTCGCCCTACGACCTGTCCCGCGGCCGCATCGTCTACCGCTACAAGTGACGATCGTGTCATTGCTGTGCCGCGGGGCGGCCGCCCCCGGCACGAGGCCGAGCAGGAGACCACGACCGTGAAGGTCCAACCGAGCGTCAAGCGGATCTGCGACAAGTGCCAGATCGTCCGCAGGCACGGGCGGGTCATGGTGATCTGCAGCAACCTGCGCCACAAGCAGCGCCAGGGCTGACCGCGACACCACCGTCCGGGCCGGGCGAACCGGTCACGCGGAACCGAAGACAACCGCAAGCCTCCTCGACCCTGCCGGGCGCACGCCCGGCCTGCCCCCGGACTCCAGGCCGGGGCCGGGAAGGGAACCCGCGAGAGCGGGCCCGACGACAGCGAGTCGTTCCCGGGTGGGTGAGGAGCAGACCTGGAGCATGAGGAACCGAGGAGTAAGCGCCATATGGCACGACTCGCTGGCGTCGACCTCCCCCGCGAGAAGCGGATGGAGATCGCGCTGACCTACATCTACGGCATCGGCCGTACCCGTTCCAAGGAGGTCCTCACCGCCACGGGCGTGAGCCCGGACCTGCGCGTGCGGGACCTGACCGACGAGGACGCCGTCCGGCTGCGCGACTACATCGAGAACAACTTCAAGGTCGAGGGTGACCTCCGCCGCGAGGTCCAGGCCGACATCCGCCGGAAGATCGAGATCGGCTGCTACCAGGGCCTGCGGCACCGCCGCGGGCTGCCCGTGCGTGGCCAGCGGACCAAGACCAACGCCCGCACCCGCAAGGGCCCGAAGAAGACGGTCGCCGGCAAGAAGAAGGCCGGGAAGAAGTAAGACCTCGCACGAGAGAGAGCAAGAAGAATGCCACCGAAGTCTCGCTCCGGCGCCGGGGTCAAGAAGGTCCGGCGCAAGGAGAAGAAGAACGTCACCCACGGCCACGCGCACATCAAGAGCACGTTCAACAACACGATCGTGTCGATCACGGATCCGAACGGCGCCGTGATCAGCTGGGCGTCGGCCGGCCACGTCGGCTTCAAGGGGTCGCGCAAGTCCACCCCGTTCGCCGCGCAGATGGCCGCGGAGAACGCCGCGCGGAAGGCCGCCGAGCACGGCATGCGCAAGGTCGACGTGTTCGTCAAGGGCCCCGGTTCCGGCCGGGAGACCGCGATCCGCTCGCTGCAGGCCGCCGGCCTGGAGGTCGGCACGATCCAGGACGTGACCCCGCAGCCGCACAACGGCTGCCGCCCGCCGAAGCGGCGCCGGGTCTGAGGCACGGGGAGGAGTAAGGACAGATGGCTCGTTACACCGGCCCCGTCACCCGCAAGTCCCGCCGGCTCAAGGTCGACCTCGTCGGCGGCGACCAGGCGTTCGAGCGTCGCCCCTACCCGCCCGGCCAGCACGGCCGCGGCCGGATCAAGGAGAGCGAGTACCTGCTGCAGCTGCAGGAGAAGCAGAAGGCCCGCTTCACCTACGGCATCCTGGAGAAGCAGTTCCACCGCTACTACGAGGAGGCGGCCCGCCGTCCCGGCAAGACCGGCGAGAACCTGCTCAAGCTGCTCGAGTCGCGGCTGGACAACGTGGTGTACCGGGCCGGCCTGGCCCGCACCCGCCGGCAGGCCCGCCAGCTGGTCAGCCACGGGCACTTCCTGGTCAACGGCCACAAGGTGAACATCCCGAGCTACCGGGTGTCCCAGTACGACATCATCGACGTTCGGCCGAAGTCGATGCCGATGCTGCCGTTCGTGGTGGCCAAGGAGACCTACGGCGAGCGCCCGGTGCCCGGCTGGCTGCAGGTCGTCCAGTCGAACCTGCGGATCCTGGTGCACCAGCTCCCGGAGCGGGCGCAGATCGACACCCCGGTCCAGGAGCAGCTCATCGTCGAGTACTACTCGAAGTGATCCAGGGCCGGGGAGGCGGTTCCGGCCGTCTCCCCGGCCACGGATCGGGCGCCGGCGCGCAGGGTACGTCGGCGCATCGCCGACCAGGCCGAGGGCCCGGGCGGCGAGCCATCCAACGGCGTCATATGGCGGGCGCCGGAAGGAAAGGAAAGATCCAGTGCTCATCTCCCAGCGACCCACGCTGACCGAGGAGCCGGTCAACGACACGCGCTCGAAGTTCACCATCGAGCCGCTCGAGCCGGGCTTCGGCTACACGCTCGGCAACTCGCTGCGTCGCACGCTGCTGTCCTCCATTCCCGGCGCGGCGGTGACCAGCATCCGCATCGACGGCGTGCTGCACGAGTTCACCACCGTGCCCGGCGTCAAGGAGGACGTCACCGACATCATCCTCAACCTCAAGGAGCTGGTGGTCAGTTCCGAGGAGGACGAGCCGGTGACCATGTACCTGCGCAAGCAGGGTCCCGGCGCGGTCACCGCGGGGGACATCGTTCCGCCGGCCGGGGTCACCGTGCACAACCCGGACCTGCACATCGCCACCCTCAACGGCAAGGGCAAGCTGGAGATCGAGCTCGTGGTCGAGCGCGGCCGCGGCTACGTGCCTGCCATGCAGAACAAGCAGGCAGGCGCCGAGATCGGCCGCATCCCGGTCGACTCGATCTACTCGCCCGTGCTGAAGGTGACCTACAAGGTCGAGGCGACCCGTGTCGAGCAGCGGACCGACTTCGACAAGCTGATCCTCGACGTGGAGACCAAGCCGTCGATCACGCCGAGGGACGCGGTCGCGTCCGCCGGTAAGACGCTGGTCGAGCTGTTCGGCCTGGCGCGTGAGCTGAACGTGGACGCCGAGGGCATCGAGATCGGCCCGTCCCCGGCCGAGGCGGACACCATCGCGGCGTTCGCCATGCCGATCGAGGACCTCGACCTGACCGTGCGCTCCTACAACTGCCTCAAGCGGGAGGGCATCCACACGGTCGGCGAGCTGGTCTCGCGCAGCGAGGCGGATCTGCTGGACATCCGCAACTTCGGTGCGAAGTCGATCGACGAGGTCAAGATGAAGCTCGCCGGTCTCGGCCTGGCGCTGAAGGACAGCCCGCCCGGGTTCGACCCTTCGGCCGCCGCTTCCGAATATCCGACCGAGGGTTGGGGCGCACCGAGCACGCCGAGCGTGACGGACACCAACCACGACGACGGTCAGGACTACGCCGAGACCGAGCAGCTCTGACACCGAGGCTCTGAGGACCCGGCGCGCGCAGCCGCGCAAAGTAAGGAGCAACCGATGCCCACCCCGACCAAGGGACCCCGTCTCGGCGGGTCGCCGGCCCACCAGCGGCTGATGCTGGCCAACCTGGCCACGTCGCTGTTCACCCACGGCCGGATCAGGACGACCGAGGCGAAGGCCAGGCGGCTTCGCCCGTTCGCCGAGCGGCTGATCACCAAGGCGAAGCGCGGGGATCTGCACAACCGTCGCGAGATCCAGAAGGTGATCCGCGACAAGGACGTCGTGCACAAGCTGATCGCCGAGATCGGCCCGTTCTTCTCCGACCGCAACGGCGGCTACACCCGCATTGTCAAGACGATGCCGCGCAAGGGCGACAACGCCCAGATGGCGGTCATCGAGCTGATCGCGGACAAGACGGTGACCGCCGAGGCCGAGGCGGCCCGCCGCAGCCGACCGGCGGCGGCCAAGGCCAAGGAGAGCGGGCCCGCGTCGCAGACGGCGGCGGAGCCCGCGGAGGGTTCCGAGGAAACCGCCGAGGCCACCGAGGCGGCGGAGACCGTCTCGCAGACGGAGGCCGAGCCGGCCGAGGGCTCGACCGAGACCGTCGAGGGCGAGGCGAAGGGCGAGGACGACAAGTCCTGACGGTTCCATCGCAGGCCATGCCGCCCGAGCCCGCCGTTCCCACCGAGGACGGCGGGCTCGGGCGTACCGCGGGGTCGACCATGCGGGTGCGTTTCGATCTCGGCTACGACGGCACCGACTTCTCCGGCTGGGCCAGGCAGCCGGAGCGGCGCACGGTCTGCGGCGTGCTGGAGGACACGCTCGGCACGGTGCTGCGCACCGAGGTTCGGTTGACCGTGGCCGGGCGCACCGACGCCGGAGTGCACGCCACCGGCCAGGTGGCGCACGCCGACCTGCCCGTCGACGCGCTCGCCGCGACCGCCGGCCGGGAAGAGGCGGTCGACGAGGCGCTAGCCGGACTGGTGCGCCGGCTGGCCCGGCTGCTGCCCGGCGACGTGCGGGTGTTCGCCGCGCGTGCGGTCCCGGACGACTTCGACGCCCGGTTCTCCGCGCTGCGCCGGCACTACGAGTACCGGGTCAGCGACGCCCCCTTCGGGACGCACCCGCTGGAGCGCCGGCACACCCTGGCGTGGCGGCGCCGGCTCGACCTGGCCGCGCTGCGGGACGCCTCCGCCCGGTTGCTCGGCGAGCACGACTTCGTCGCGTTCTGCCGGCGCCGGGACGGCGCGACCACCGTGCGCGAGCTGCAGCGGCTGGACTGGCGCCGGGAGAGCGGCGGGGTACTGGTCGCGCACGTCGCGGCGGACGCCTTCTGCCACTCCATGGTTCGCAGCCTGGTCGGCGCGCTGCTGGCGGTCGGCGAGGGGCGCCGACCGGCGGACTGGCCGGCGTCGCTGCTCACCGCCACCGAGCGCGCCAGTTCGGTCACCGTGGCGCCGCCGCACGGGCTCAGCCTGGTCGGCGTCGACTACCCGGCCGACGGCGAGTTGGCCGCCCGCGCCGCGCAGACCCGCCGGCTGCGCGCGCCGCTCTCCTGACAGCCTGTTCCGGAACAGGCACTGACGCCTTTAGTCGCCGCGCCGGACCGGGCCGAGGATCTGCTGCTCCCTGGGCGTGGTGACCAGCCGCAACACCCGCCACAGGCCTGGTCCGAGCGCCACCACCTGGTCGTCCTTGAGCGTGCTGAGCTGCTGCACCATCGGCGGCGGCAGCCGCCAGATCCGCGCCGCGAGCTGCGCCTGGCCGACTGGGAGCCGCTGCAGCAGCACCATGTCCGCGGCGCCCGCCGTGGCACCAGCCTGCGGATGCAGGTAGGGCAGCACGTACAGGGTGGTCTGCCAGGGCGACCGCGGCGGGAACAACTCCTGCGGCACCGCGCCGCCGTCGTGCACCACGAGCAGCGGCCGGTCCTCCGACGCCCGGGGCAGCTCGACCGGTGCGATCCTGCGGATGGTCACCATCGGCACCGGCCGGCCGTCCGGCCCCTCCCCGGCCGCCCGGAGCAGCACCTGCCACGCCGGGTCGCGCCCTGTGGCGACCATCACCTCCGCCCCGGTGGCCATCGCCCGCAGCGCCACCTGGCGGGCCAGGTACAGCCCGCCCACGATGACGATCCTGGTCGGGGTCGGGCGCAGCACCGAGACGCTGAGCGGCTCGCCCTGCTGCCCGGAGCCCAGCACCATGCCGCCGCGGTCGCCGGACGGGCTGATCGCGTCCAGCATGGCCGGTGACACCAGAAACTCCGGCGCGATGCCGCCCGACCGTCCCGGTGTCTCGATCACCCGGCTGCTCATGTCGTCCTCTCCCGCACGAGGTGGCCTGATCCCAGGGCGCTCACGAGGTCCCGCCCAGCGGCAGCGTCGCGGCGAGACCGGCGAGTTGCTGGCCGCGCAGCGGGGTGAGCGTGATGCCCAGCCGGCCGGCGATGGCCCGCAGTCGCTCGTCCGCGGCGCCCAGCTCACCCGGGGTGCGGGCGCTCACCCGGACCAGGCCGCGCAGGCCGACCTCCTCGCCGTCGCCCGGCGAGATGGACATCGCCACCGTGGACGACAGCGCGCGTACCCCGGTGAGCGCGTTGAGGCTGTGTGCCGTGCCGCGGTGCGGCCATCCGGTGATCGCGTAGCTGGAGTGGCCGACCGTGTCGCTGGCCACCCGACCCCACCGCTCCCGCAGGCCGACCCGCCGGTTGCCGCCGGCCACCGCGGTCAGTTCCGCCGCGGACAGGCCCGCCTTGAGCAGTTCGTCCGCGGCCAGCGGCCGGGTGGGCACGCCGCGCTCGCCCAGCGCGCTACGCACCCGGGACAGCGCGCCGATCAGCGCGCGGTGCGCGCCGACCACCCCGCCGCCGCGCTCGGCGATCGCGCCGACGCAGCGCTTCGGGTCCAGCCGCACCGCGACCCACGTGGTCCGCCGGGCGGCGGCCGGCAGCGGGCCGAGCACCTCCAGGTACGAGGCCAGCGCCGGTGACCGGGACGGCAGCGAGGCGCTGCCCGGGTAGCAGTGCCAGATCACCTGGATCGCGTCCAGCACCACGCCGCGGTCCTCCAGGCACGGTGCCAGCGCGCCGAGCGGCAGGTTCGGCGCGGCACCGACGTGCGTCACCGGCGCCGGAACCGGATCGACCAGCAGCACCGCGGTCCACCCGCCGGCGTGCCATGCCATGCCGAGCGGCCGCCGCTCGTGGTCGGTGCCCTGGGCGACGACCAGGTCCGGCACGGCGAGCCGGAGCAGGGCGACCCGCTGGTCCTCCGGGCCGATGACGGTGGGCGCCTCCTCGGCCTCGGCGTCCGCCAGCGACGGCGCCAGCACGGTCTCGTCCGGCGCGGTGATGGTGGCCACCCGGGTGTGCGGGCGCAGCGCGTACCGGCCGACCAGGGCCAGCCACTGGGTCAGCCACCGGCGCCGCCAGCGCAGCAGCCCGATCACCAGTGCCACCAGCAGCACCGCGGCGGCGACGGGCAGCAGCAGCCGGCTCACGCTGATCAGGGCGAGCCCGATGGCCAGACCGATCTCGAGCATCACCAGGTTGGCCACCGGCAGGCCGGCGAGGCTGACGCCGACCGTCCGGCGCCGGGCGCGTAACGCGACGCGCACCGCGTTGGCCGCGGCCGAGGCACCGGCCGCCCCGGGCTGTGATCGGGTCGGCTGTGGAGTGGTCACGGACATCCGCTCGGTCTCTCCCCCTCGGTGCTGGCTGGCGCCCACGGGCCGGATCCATGGTGATTGTCTTCTCGGACCGCCGGCCGGGAAGATCGGGGTCGGGTCCACCGGAGTGGCACCCGGACCGCCCCGCGTCCGGCTATCCTGCCGAACCGTACCGCGACCGAGGGGGCTACAGGCCGAGAATGCCGTCAACACCTACCACCAAGTCACAGGTCCAGGCGTACCGCTTCGTGCTCCGGAGGATGCAGTCCGCGCTGGTGCGCAAGGACGCGGTGATGTTGCACGACCCGATGCGCACACACACCCGGGCGATCACCGTCGGCGTCATCGTGTCCTGCCTGGGGCTGGTCGGCTTCGTCGTGTTCGGGCTGTTCAAGCCGAGCCCCAGCGCGCCGTCCCAGGGCATCGTGATCAGCAAGGAGAGCGGCGCGGTCTACGTGGCGACCAGCAATCCACGGCAACTCGTGCCGGTGCTCAATCTCGCCTCGGCCCGGTTGATGCTGATGCAGGAGTCCTCGTCGTCCGGGTCGAACGCGCCGGCTCCGTCCGAGGGCGGGCCGGCGGGGGGCCCGCCCACCGTGGTGGACGACTCGGCGCTGCAGGGCATCCCGCGCGGCCGGCTGGCCGGCATCCCGGGCGCGCCGCTGCTGCTGCCGGAGAAGCAGGAGCAGCGCACCTCGCCGAACTGGGCGGTCTGCGACCAGCTCGACGTGCAGGGCTCCCAGCCGGACGCGGGCAGCCGGGCGAACGTGCAGACCACCGTGCTCGGTGGCGTCGCGGACATGCACGGGCTGCACCCGCTCGGCCCGAGGGACGCGGTGCTCGCGGCCGCGCCGGACGGCCAGACCTATCTCGTCTACCCCACCCCGCCGGGCTCGAAGATCGGTGCCAGCGCGGTGCGCGCCCGGGTGGACCTGAGCGACACCGCCGTCGCCGCCAACTTCAACCTGCGCGATGCCAAGCCCCGGCGGATGACCGCGGCGGAGCTCAACGCCATCCCGGAGGTGCGCAGGCTCGCCGTGCCGAACGTGGACGGCGAGGGCGCCCAGCCCAAGGGTTACGACGTCGGCATCGCCGCGAAGATCGGCACCGTGGTGCAGGCCCAGGTCGCCGGCGAGGATCCGCACTACTACCTGGTTCTCAAGGATGGTCTGCAGCAGGTCTCGCCTGCGGTGGCGCAGCTTTTCCAGGCGGAGAACGCGCCGAACCAGCAGGTCATCCCGAGCATCACGGCCCGCCAGGAGGCCACCGCGCCACGCACCCAGAACCCGCTGCCGGTCGGCGACTTCCCCGCGGAGCGGCCGAATGTGATTTCCGCCTCGGACGCCCCGGTGTCCTGCCTGTCCTGGAGCCTCAAGGACGGCGACGAGCACACCGAGGTGCTGCTCGGTTCGCAGGTGCCGGTGCCGCAGGGCATGCAGCCGGTGCAGCTCAACCAGCCGGGCGCCGGCGGTGAGCTGGTGAAGTGGTTCTACCTGCCGCCGGGGCACGCCGCGATGGTGCGCAGCGTTAGCTCCAAGGCGGACTTCGCCAGCGGGCCGCTCACCCTGGTCGCGGACACCGGCGTCCGGTTCGGCATCCCGGACGTGGCCACCGCCACCGCGCTCGGGGTGAACACCAACAACGGCAACTTCGACCCGGCCCCGGACGCGATCCTCCGGCTGCTCCCGGCCGGCCCGTCGCTGAACCACAACGACGCGCTGCGCACCTTCGACACCGTGCCGGTGGACAACCGGGCGGGCACCTGGCCGACGCCGACCTCGACCCGCTCCGCCGGCGGCAGCTGATCCCGGCGGGACGACGGCGCGGGATCAGTACCGGCGGGAGCCGGCGCTGCGCCGCCGCACCCGGCGGGAGGCGTGCACCACGAACAGGGTGACCAGCAGGATGCCGACGCCAGCGCCGGCGCCGATCAGCGCGACCCGCACCGGCGTCCAGTTGGCCGAGGAGCGGTCCAGCGAGGTGCGCAGCGGCGCCGCCTTCGGCGCCGTGGCGCCGTTCTCCTCGGGCAGCACCGCGGTGAGCGCGGCCACCGGGTCCACCATGCCGTAGCCGAGCTTCCTGTTCCGCCCGCCCGCGCCGTCCGGGTGCTGCGCGGTGGCCTCGATCCGGTGCATCACCTGGCGCGCGGTCAGGTTCGGGAACCGCTGCCTGACCAGGGCGGCCACCCCGGCCACGTACGGGGACGCGAAGCTGGTGCCCTGCAACGGCTGCTGCTGGCTGCCGGACATCTCGGTGTTGGCCAGGCCGTTGCCGGCCGGGTCGAGCGAGATGATGTTGGTGCCGGGCGCGGCCACGCTCACCCACGGGCCCCAGATGGTGAACGGCGCGGGCGTGCCGTCCTTGTCCGCGGCGGCCACCGACAGCACGTCGTCGGAGAACCACGGCGGCATGGCCACCACGTTGACCTTGTTCGGGTCCGGGTTGTCGTTCTGCTGCTCGCAGCCGGGGGTGGCGTCGGTCTTGCGGTTGCCGGCCGCGGCCACCACCACCACGTTGTGCTGCACCGCGTAGTACACCGCGGCCTGCAGCGCGCGCCACGCGTTGCCGCGGAGCTGGGCCGGGGTGTTGCACGCGGTGATCGAGGCGTTGATCACCGTGGCGCCCCGGTCCACCGCCACGCGGATCGCCCTGGCCAGCGTGTCCACCGTGCCGGCGGGCCGCTCGCCGCCCTGGTAGCCCGCGTCCGGCGTCTGGTAGTTGGAGCTGGTCTGCCGGATGGAGAGGATCGTGGCGTCCGGCGCGACGCCCTCGAACCCGGTGTTCGGGTCGTTGGACGCGGCGATGATCCCGGCCACCTCGGTGCCGTGCCCGTCGCAGTCGAACGTGCCGTTCTTGCCCGGCTCGACGTAGTCCCCGCCGCCGGAGAGCCGGCCGGCGAGCCGCGGGTGCGGGTTGACCCCGGTGTCGATCACCGCGACGGTCTGGCCCTTGCCGGTGGCGAACCGCCACGCCTCCGGCAGCCGCATGACCTGCTGACCCCAGGACGTGCCCTCGATCCGCTGGCTGCCCACGGTGGAGCTGACGCACGCGTTCTTCTGCTGGTACGGGGCGTCCGGCGCGGGCGGTTCGTTCGGCGGAACCAGGTCGGGGTTCACCGGTGGCGGCGTGGCGTAGGAGTTGTCGTCCGCGACGGCGCTCGGCAGGGCCGCGGTCACCAGGCCGAGCAGGGTCGCGGCGCCGAGCACCGCGAGGCGGGTGGCCGTGCTGGCAGTGCGCATCGTGGCAGTGTCCCTTGATCGGGTGAATGCTGGGCGTGCGGCGATTTCAGGAGCCGAGGTTGAGGTGCCGTACCGCGGTGTAGAGGTCCATCACCGCGAGCGCCAGCGGCAGCACGGCCGCGATCAGCACCGCCTCCGCGATGTCCACGCTGCGCCGCAGCACCGGGGAGAACCGCTGGTGCGGCACGACAACGCCGAGCACCAGGGAGGCGGCCGCGGCCAGCACCAGCGCGCCGAACACCAGCAGCACCCGGGTGAGCGCGTTCGCCTCGATCATCCAGCCCACCAGCACGCCGGCCCCGGACACCATGCCGCTGGCCAGCAGCGCGACCGCCTGGCTGCCGTTGGCGTAGGTGCGCGAGCGCAGCAGCATCACCAGGGTCACCACCACGGCGAGGATCGGCCCGAAGATGCTCGGCGAGGTGGCGGCGACCACCGACCCGATCGCGGCGACCGCGCCACAGCCGACGACCAGCCCGGTCATGTACTGGTGGGCCAGCCCGGAGCGCTGCTCGATCTCCTCGAAGTCGGGGAAGCCGGCGTCCTCCTTGAGGTCCTCGGCGTTGCTCGGCACGTTCGGCAGCGGCAGTCCGGCGAGCTGGATGGTGATCCGGGGCAGCACGGACAGCCCGGCCAGAGCGGCCGCGGCGGCCCCCGCGGCGACGGCCGCCGGGGGAGTGTCCACCAGCGTGGCGACCAGGAAGGCCAGCGCGCCGAACACGGCCGCGGTCGCGGCGGCCACGAAGGTGACGACGCCCGCGCCGATCACCATGATCGACGCGGCGGCGACGATCAGCACGAGGGTGCTGGCCAGCAGCAGGTTGGCCCGGCCGGGCGAACCGGGGACCACGTAGAGGCCGCAGACGAAGGCCATCGGCAGGCCACCGGCCGCGGCGACCAGCACGCCGGTGGTGGGAATCGCGTAGACCCGGGTGAGCACCGCGCCCACGGTCACCGCCAGCACCGCGCCCACGCCGCCGGCGACCGCGGCGATCAGCGGATTCCCGCCCATCAGCGGGCCGCCCAGCAGGACCGCGACCGCGGCGGCGAGCAGCGCCATGCCGGCGGCGATGTGCCCGATGGCGCTGGCCGTCTCCGCCGTCCATGGCCGGTAGCTGTCCGGGTGGGCCTCGGCGATCGCGTCGACCACGTCGTCGTACAGCGGCGGCGGCGGGTTGTCCGACCGGCGGCGCAGTTGCAGCAGTTCACCGTCCACGACGCCGAGCGAGGCGAGCGTGCGGCTCGGGTCGAGCGGCCCCTCGCCGAGCTTGGCGAGGCACCAGCCGCCGTGCCGGACGCCGCCGTCCGGTGCCGACTCCCTGGCCATCTCCAGCAGCATCGGTAGCAGGTCGGCCACGGCGACGTCGGCCGGCAGCGCGACGTCGATGCGCGTGTTGGGCGCCACCACCGTCACCCGGCTGAACACTGTCGTCCCGGTCGCCACCAGCGCCCCCTCGAATCCCTTGTCCGTTTCCGTCTTTTCTGTCCGATCAGCGGTACCGCCCGGCCCGTCATCGCGGAATGGGACCACGGCGTCGGCGGGCGCCCCTAGTATGGCTGCACCGGGTACGGCCGGGCGGCCGGTTCCGGTGAAGTGGTTCCGTGGCTTCTTCGCCGGGTCCGCACGCCCACCCGGAGCCCGGTGCCGGACGGGCCGCGTCGCGGCGTCCTCCGGGGTGGTGCCGGCGCGAGCCGGTAGAGGAAGTCGAGACGAGTCGAAGGGTTGCCGTTCGGTGAGCACGCTGCAGTTCAAGCGTTCCGCACGCCTTGCCGCCCCGCGGCCGCCCGGGGGTGAGGTTCACCTCGAACCGCCGCCCGAGGTGCCCCGGGTCATCCCGGGCAACGTGCTGATGAAGGTGTTGCCCGCGGCCATGATCCTGGCCTCGGTCGGGCTGATGGCGTTCACCTTCACCAGCGGCGGCAACAACCCGCAGTCGCTGCTGTTCGGCGGCATGTTCCTGGTCTCGACCGTGGGCATGATGGCCGGCGGAGGTGGCCGCGGCGGCGGCCAGAAAAAGGCCGAGATGGACGAGGACCGCAAGGACTACCTGCGTTACCTCGGCCAGATGCGGGAACGCGCCAGGGAGGCGGCGGACGAGCAGCGCGCCGCGCTGGAGTGGAGCCACCCCGATCCGCAGGCGCTGTGGTCGGTGGCGGCCAGCCGGCGGATGTGGGAGCGGCGGCAGTCCGATGCGGACTTCTGCCACGTCCGGGTCGGGCGCGGCTCGCAGCGGCTGGCCACCCGCCTGGTGCCGCCGCAGACCGGCCCGGTGGACGAGCTGGAGCCGATCGCCACGCTCGCGCTGCGCCGCTTCGTGCGGGCCCACTCCATCGTGCCGGACCTGCCGATCGCCATCTCGCTGCGCGGCTTCGCCGCCGTCGGGTTACAGGGCGATCGGGAGCTGACCCGGGGCCTGGCCAGGGCGATGATCGCCCAGATGGCCACCTTCCACACCCCGGACGACCTGCTGGTCGCCGTGGTGGCCACGGGGCGGGCGAAGGCCGAGTGGGAGTGGGTGAAGTGGCTGCCGCATGCCCAGCACCCCACCGAGATCGACGGCATCGGTCAGATGCGGTTGATGACCGGGTCGCTCGCGCAGATCGAGCAGTACCTGGCCGAGCAACTGCGGGACCGGCCCCGGTTCACCCGTAACGCCCCGCCCAGCGCCGACCAGCCGCACGTGATCATCGTGATCGACGACGGCGAGGTGAGCCGCGAGGAGCAGATCATCCTGGAGGAGGGGCTGGTCGGCGTCACGCTGCTGGACCTCTCCGACTCGCTGGGCGCGCTCACCGCCCGCCGCGGGCTGCGCCTGGTGGTCGAGCCGGACCGGCTGGGCGCCCGAAGCGCGAACAACGTCGAGTGGTTCGGCGCGCCGGACACGCTGTCCGCGGTGGAGGCCGAGGCGCTCGCCCGCCGGCTCGCCCCGTACCGGATCGGCGGCCAGGACGTGCAGGGCGACGAGGAGCCGCTGCTGTCCAATCCGGACTTCCTGGAGCTGCTCGGTATCCAGGGCGACCCGATGACCTTCGACATCCCCACGGCGTGGCGGCCGCGGCCGATCCGGGACCGCTACCGCATCCCGTTCGGCGTCGGCGAGTACGGGCAGCCGGTCGAACTGGACATCAAGGAGGCCGCGGCCGAGGGCATGGGCCCGCACGGGCTGTGCATCGGGGCCACCGGTTCCGGTAAGTCCGAGTTCCTGCGCACGCTCGTGCTCGGCCTGCTGGCCACGCACTCGTCCAGCACGCTGAACATGATCCTGGTCGACTTCAAGGGTGGCGCCACCTTCCTCGGCCTGGACAAGGCGCCGCACGTCGCGGCCGTGATCACCAACCTGGCCGGCGACCTGACCCTGGTCGACCGGATGAAGGACGCCATCGCCGGCGAGGTGGCCCGCCGGCAGGAGGTGCTGGCCAAGGGCAACTTCAAGAACGTCTGGGACTACGAGAAGGCCCGGGAGAACGGCGCCGACCTCGACCCGCTGCCGGCGCTGTTCATCTGCATCGACGAGTTCTCCGAGATGCTCACCGCCAAGCCCGACTTCATCGACATCTTTCTGCAGATCGGCCGGGTCGGCCGGTCGCTGCAGATGCACATGCTGCTCGCCTCGCAGCGGCTGGAGGAGGGCAAGCTGCGCGGCCTGGACACCTACCTGTCCTACCGGATCGGTCTGAAGACGTTCTCCGCCGCGGAGTCCCGCGCCGCGATCGGCGCGCCGGACGCCTTCGAACTGCCGCCCATTCCCGGCTCCGGATACCTGAGCATCCAGGGTGAGCCGCTGATCCGGTTCAAGGCGTCGTACGTCTCCGGCCCGTACCGGCCGCGCGGCATCCAGACCGGGTCCACCTCGGCGCCGATCACCAGCGACAAGCGGCCCCGGCTGTTCGTGCCCGACTACATCGAGATCCCCAAGGAGCCGGTCGCTCCGGTGCCGGTGGCCAGGGAGGAGAAGAGCGAGGGCAACGAGCCCAGCATGCTCGAGGTCATCGTCAACCGGCTGGTCGGCCAGGGCCCGCCCGCGCACCAGGTGTGGCTGCCGCCGCTGGACGAGCCGCCGTCGCTGGACCAGTTGCTGCCGCCGCTCACCCCGACCGAGGACCGTGGCCTTTCCCCGGTGGGCTTCTTCGGGAACGGGCAGCTCCAGGTGCCGCTGGGCATCGTGGACAAGCCGTTCGAGCAGCGGCGGGACATGCTGTGGGCGGACTTCTCCGGCGCGGCCGGGCACGGCGCGGTGGTCGGCGGGCCACAGTCCGGTAAGTCGATGCTGCTGCGCACGCTGATCATGTCGATGGCGTTGACGCACACCCCGGAGGAGGTGCAGTTCTACGCGATCGACCTGGGCGGCGGCACGCTCGCCTCGTTGCGTGGACTGCCGCACGTGGGCGGCATCGCCGGGCGGCGCGACCCGGACCTGACCCGCCGGATGATCGCCGAGATGAACACCCTGATCGCCGAGCGGGAGCAGCGGTTCCAGGAGTACGGCATCGACTCGATGGTCGAGTTCCGCAACCGCAAGCGGCGCGGCGAGCTGCGCGAGGACCCGTTCGGCGACGTGTTCCTCATCGTGGACGGCTGGATGAACTTCCGGCAGGACTTCGAACTGCTGGAGTCCCAGGTCACCAACATCGCCGCGCAGGGGCTCTCCTACGGCGTGCACGTGATCGTGGCCACCAACCGGTGGGCGGAGATCCGGCCGGCGCTCAAGGACCTGCTCGGTACCCGGTTCGAGCTGCGCCTCGGTGACCCCACGGAGTCCGATGTGGACCGCCGGGTGGCGCAGAACGTGCCGGCCGGCCGGCCCGGCCGCGGCCTGACCAGGGACAAGCTGCACTGCCTCATCGGCCTGCCGCGCATCGACGGCTCGGGCAACCCGGCCGACGTGGGGCCGGGCGTGCAGGACGCGGTGACCAGGGTGCACGGCGCGTGGCGGGGTCGCTCCGCGCCGCCGGTGCGCCTGCTGCCGGAACTGCTGCCCTACGAGCAGCTGCCCGCGCCGGAGCAGCAGCCGCGCCCCCGGCTGGTGCCCATCGGGGTCAACGAGGACGACCTCGCCCCGGTGTACCTGGACTTCGACGCGGACTCGCACTTCTTCGCGTTCATGGACGGCGAGTCGGGCAAGACGAACCTGATGCGCGCCATCGCCCAGGGCATCATGACCCGCTACACCCCGCAGGAGGCGCTGATCCTGCTGGTGGACTACCGGCGCACCATGCTCGGCTTCGTGGACTCGGACCACCTCATCGGCTACGTGGTCTCGTCCAACCAGCTGGTTGACATGGTCAAGGACGTGCGGGACTCGATGCAGCGCCGGCTGCCCGGTCCGGACGTCACCCAGGAGCAGTTGAAGAACCGGTCCTGGTGGAAGGGGCCGGAGTTGTTCGTCCTCGTCGACGACTACGACCTGGTCGCGCCGCAGGGCAACAACCCGTTGCAGCCGCTGGCCGAGTACCTGGCCCAGGCCAAGGACGTGGGCCTGCACCTGGTCGCGGTGCGGCGCACCGGCGGTGCCTCGCGGGCGCTGTTCGACCCGGTGCTGGGCAAGCTCAAGGAGATCGCCGCACCCGGCCTGGTCGGCAGCGGCAGCAAGGATGAGGGCGCGCTGCTCGGCACGGTCAAGCCGTCCCCGCTGCCGCCGGGCCGCGGCACGCTGGTCAGCCGCCGGCACGGCCAGCAGCTCATGCAGGTGGCATGGGTGCAACCGGAGTAGCGGCCGTGCCCGGTCCCGGGAACATCCGGTGAGCCTGCACGTCGCCGTCGACTTCGGCACGTCCAGCACGTGCGTGGTGGTGTCGGTCGACGGCCGGGAGCCGCAGGTCGTCGTGTTCGACGGGCAGCCGCTGGTGCCGTCCGCGGTGTTCGCCGGCGTGGACGGCACGCTGTTCGTCGGACCCGAGGCGGAGCGGCAGGCCGCGGTCGACCCGTCCCGGTACGAGCCGCACCCGAAGCGCCGGATCGACGAGGGCGAACTGCTGCTGGGCAGCACCGTGGTCGGCGTGCCGGACGTGGTGGGCGCGGTGCTGGCCAGGGCGGTGGGCGAGGCCCGCCGGCTGGCCGGTGGCGCGCCGGCCGACCTGCTGGTGCTCACCCATCCCGCCGACTGGGGCGCGCTGCGCACCGGGGTGCTCCGGCGGGCCGGCCGGCCGCTGGCCCGCGAGGTGGCGTTGCTGCCCGAACCGGTGGCCGCCGCGGTGTTCCACTCCGCGTCGCACACCCTGCCGGACGGCGCCGCGCTCGCCGTGCTCGACCTCGGCGCCGGCACCGTGGACGCCAGCGTGGTCCGCCGCCGGGGCGGGACGTTCCAGGTGCTGGCCACCCGGGGCGACCCGAACTTCGGCGGCGCGGACATCGACCAGGCGTTACTGGAGCACGTCGGCGGGCTGGTCGGCGGAGAGGATCCGGACGCGTGGCAACGGCTGGTCGAGGGCCGGGAGATGGCCGACCGGCGGCGCCGCCGGGTGCTGTGGCAGGACGTGCGGGGCGCCAAGGAGACGCTGTCCCGGCACGCGTACACGGACGTGCCGATGCCGCCACCGTTCCCGGACGCGCACGTCACCCGGGCCGACCTGGAACGGCTGGTGGCGGCGCCGCTGACCCGGGCGGTGGAGTTGCTCGCCGCGACCGTGGCCGACGCCGGGTTGCAGCCGCACCGGCTGGCCGGCGTCTTCCTGGTCGGCGGGTCCAGCCGGATCCCGCTGGTGGCCAGGCTGGTGCACGAGCGGACCGGGATCGTGCCGATCACATTGGACCAGCCGGAGACGGTGGTGGCTCGAGGCGCGCTGCGGGCGCTGTCCGCGGATCCGCACCGTACCGGCAGCCTGCCCGGGCCGGCCGGCGCGATGGCGACCGGTGCGCCGGGCCGTGCCCCCGCCGCGCCGGCCGGTGTGCCGGATCCGGCCGGCCGGGCGCAGCGGACCGAGGTGCTCGCCCCGGTGCCGGCGGTACCGCCGCCGGGTGGGCCGACCGGGTTCCCCGCACCTTCGCCCGGGTTCCCGGCGGGCGTGCTGCCGGGCGCGGCGGCACCGCCGGGAGCGACACCGGCGGTGCGGCGGCGGGCCGGCCGGGGCAGGACGTCGTGGCTGGTGGCCGGCGCGGTGGTCGCCGTCGTCGCGGTCGGCGCGGGCGGGTGGGCGCTGACCTCCGGTGGCGGCGCCACCGGCGGCGCGGCCGGGCCTTCCGGCCCGACCGCCACGCCGGCCGCCACCTCGGGCAGGGAGATCGCGCAGTACGACTACCGGTTCACCGTGCCCGTGGACTGGCAGCAGACCGGTTCCGAGGCGGCCACCCGCAAGGTGCAGCTTCGGCCGGGTGACGAGCCGAACGGCGACGACCTCATCGCGGTTCAGGAGCAGGCGCTGAACTACGACAGCACCGCCGACCGGGACCGGGCGGTGAACCAGCTTCGGCAGCAGTTCCAGGCCGCTGGCACGGCGTTCTCCGGGTTCGACCCAGCCGCCCAGTTCGCCGGCCGGAGCGTCGTCTACTACCGGCAACGGCTCAGCACGGCCACCGTGGACTGGTACGTGGTGTTCCAGGGCCGGGTCCAGGTGAGCGTCGGTTGCCAGTACACCGACCAGGGCCGGGACCGGGTGGGCGCGGCCTGTGAGATGGGCCTCCGCACCCTCGTGGTCGCCGGCTGACCACCGCCCTCCCGCGGAAACCCCGCGCGACAAGGCCGTTTCGCAACAGCGAATCCGGCGTGCCACCGGCCGGCGTTCACTGTCGCAACGACTTCCGCGATATCCCGGACAGCGGGGAACCGATCATGGCACTGTTTCGGTCGTAGCTTCCGTACGCGGCAAGGGCGTACGACCGAACTTCCACCGAAGGGGGCTAGTTCCCGATGGCTCAGGGCTACCAGACCGGAGCGCCCGAACTCCTCAAGGCGGCGCAGGACATCAACACCACCAACGACGAGCTGCAGGGCATGCTCAACACGCTGCTGGGCAAGCTGGAGCCGCTGCAGAGCGCGTGGCAGGGCCAGGCCGCGACGGCGTTCCACACCCTGCTGGAGCGCTACGCCAGCGACGCCAAGCAGCTCAACGACGCGCTGCAGAAGATCGGTGAGCAGGTGACCGGCTCGGCGCACACCTACACCCGGCAGGAAGAGGAGCAGGCGCAGACGCTGTCCAAGCTGACCCAGGCGCTCAACCCCTGATCCGGCCGCCGATTCCGGAATCGGTCACAGCCGCTCCGGCGACGCGGTCACGGTGCGTGCGTTCAGAAACAGGTACTGACTTCACGAGGGGAATAAATGTCCGAGATCAAGGTTGACTTCGGCGCCATTTCGGCGGCCGCCGGTGACATCGACTCCAGCGCCCAGCAGGTGGACGCCAAGCTCGACGAACTGCACAGCAAGCTGCAGCACCTGGAGGGCATCTGGGTCGGTTCCGCCAACGACGGCTTCCAGCAGACCAAGCAGCAGTGGCTGAACGCGGCCAAGGACCTGCAGCAGACCCTGGCCCAGATCGGCGCCGCGGTCGGCGTGGCGCACGAGAACTACCTGCAGACCGAGGCCACCAACGCGAAGCGGTGGAACGCCTGAGCGAACTCGCCGCAGGCGTCACCCGAGCCCGGGAAGGCCGCGCCTTCCCGGGCTCGGTGCGTGTGTGGCCGGTCACTCGAAAGCGCGAACACTCGTCCCACCTGGGGTGATTCCCTGGTATGGGGGCCGTTTTGACCCTTGCTGGGCGGGGCGGGTAACCTTCGACTTTGTTGTGCGGAACCCGCGCCACGATCCGCGTGGTGCTGCTCCGACCCTTGATGACCGGCTGGAGCGCCGCCGCAACGACATCCCTGACGTAAGTGACGACGAGGTAGATCCGTGCGCACGTACAGCCCGAAGCCCGGCGAGGTGACCCGCGCCTGGCACGTGATCGACGCCCAGGACGTGGTGCTCGGCAGGCTCGCCACGCAGGCCGCGACGCTGCTGCGCGGCAAGCACAAGTCCACCTACGCTCCGCATGTCGACACCGGCGACTTCGTCGTCATCGTCAACGCCGACAAGGTGGCCCTCACCGGTCACAAGCGTGACCAGAAGTTCGTCTACCGGCACAGCGGCTACCCCGGTGGTCTGCGCAAGCGGTCGTTCGGCGAGATGCTGGAGAACCACCCGGAGAAGCTGGTCAAGAAGGCGGTCAAGGGCATGCTGCCGAAGAACCGCCTCGGCCGGGCGATGGCCAAGAAACTGAAGGTCTACGCCGGCCCGGAGCACCCGCACGCCGCGCAGAAGCCGCAGCCGTTCCAGATCAGCAAGATCGCCCAGTGACCGGCGACGAGCACACCGAGGAAGTCCCTGTGACCAATCCCGCCATCGACACGCCGGACGCGGTGACCCGTCCGGTGCAGACCGTCGGTCGCCGCAAGGAAGCCGTGGTGCGCGTGCGCCTGGTGCCCGGCACCGGCAAGTTCACCCTCAACGGCAAGAGCCTCGAGGAGTACTTCCCGAACAAGGTGCACCAGCAGCTCATCAAGGAGCCGCTGGTGACCACCGAGCGGGTCGAGCAGTTCGACGTGATCGGCACCCTGCGCGGCGGCGGCACCTCCGGCCAGGCAGGCGCGCTGCGGTTGGCGATCGCCCGGGCGCTGGTCGCTGCCGACCTGGACGACCGGCCCGCGCTGAAGAAGGCCGGTTTCCTGACCCGCGACGCGCGGGCCAAGGAACGCAAGAAGTACGGCCTCAAGAAGGCCCGCAAGGCGCCGCAGTACAGCAAGCGCTGACCGGCTCCGCGAGGCGCCGGGCCGCGCGCGGATTCTCCGCTGGCGGCCCGGCGACGAGCCGGTGGGGCGCTGGTGGATGCCGCGGTGCCGGTAAGCAACCCGGGCATCGCAACGGGACACTGCGGGAGTAGCGATCCGTCTTGTCGGGCGCTGCTCCCGCAGTTTTGCTTGGCTGGTTCTTCTTCGTGGCGCCGCTCGCCGGCCCCGCTTCGAGGAGGTCTTTCCCGACCATGGCACGCCTGTTCGGCACCGATGGCGTACGCGGACTGGCCAACGCGGACCTGAGCCCCGAGCTCGCCATGTCGGTGGCGGCCGCAGCGGCCAGGGTGCTGGCCGAGCAGGACCGGACCCAGCGGCCGGTCGCCGTGGTGGGCCGCGATCCCCGGGCCAGCGGCGAGATGCTGGAGGCGGCGGTCACCGCTGGCCTCGCCGCCGCGGGCGCGGACGTGCTGCGCGTCGGCGTGCTGCCCACGCCGGCGCTCGCCCACCTGGTCGGCGAGCTGGCCGCGGACTTCGGCGTGATGATCTCCGCGTCGCACAACCCGATGCCGGACAACGGGATCAAGCTGTTCGCCGCGGGCGGGCACAAGCTGCCGGACGCGGTGGAGGACGAGATCGAGGCGCAGGCCGGGGAGCGCGGCGCGCGGCCGACCGGCGCCGCGGTCGGCCGGGTCCGGGACGTGCCGGACGCCGCCCGCCGCTACGTCGATCATCTGATCGCCGCCAGCCCGCAGCGGCTGGACGGGCTGCGGGTGGTGGTGGACTGCGCGAACGGTGCGGCGTCGGCCACCGCGCCCAAGGCGTACCGGAGGGCCGGCGCCGAGGTGGTCGCGATCCATGCGGAGCCGGACGGCGTGAACATCAACGACCGCTGCGGCTCCACCCACCTGGAGGCGGTGCGTGCCGCGGTGCTGGCGCACCGGGCCGACCTGGGCGTCGCGCACGACGGCGACGCCGACCGCTGCCTGGCGGTGGACGCGGCGGGCGACACGGTGGACGGCGACCAGATCATGGCCGTGCTCGCCCTGGCCATGAAGGAGGCCGGCGAGCTGGTGGCGGACACCCTGGTCACCACCGTGATGAGCAACCTCGGGCTGCACCTGGCCATGCGGGACCACGGCGTGCAGGTGCGCACCACCGCGGTCGGCGACCGGTACGTGCTGGAGGAACTGCGCGCCGGCGGGTACGCGCTGGGTGGCGAGCAGTCCGGGCACGTGGTGCTGCCGGCGAAGGCCACCACCGGAGACGGCCTGCTCACCGCGCTGCGGCTGATGGGCCGGGTGGCCGCCACCGGCAAACCGCTGGCCGAGCTGGCCGGCGTGATGCGCCGGCTGCCGCAGGTCCTGGTCAATGTGCAGGTCAGTGACAAGGCCGCGGTGGCGGCGGCACCGTCGGTGAGCGAGGCGGTGGCCGCGGTGGAGGCGGAACTGGGCGACACCGGCCGGGTGCTGCTCCGGCCGTCCGGCACCGAGCAACTGGTCCGCGTGATGGTCGAGGCGCCCAGCCACGAGGCCGCGCAGTCGGCCGCCCAGCGCCTCGCCGGTGTGGTCTCCGCGCTCGGCTGAAAAGCCAGATCTCCGTGCTCGGCTGAAGGCTCGCCTTCGTGCTTGGCTGAAGCCGCCCTTCTCGACCGTTTTCTCCCGAAGCCCGCCGCGTTTCTGCGATAGTTCGGAAAGGCCGTGAACCCCCGCGGAACCGGGTGCGCCGAATCTGCGTCTCACCGCACGTCACCACCCGCGGCGGGCGCGTTCGCCGGGGCGGGAACGGCGTTGCGAGGGGAGAGGGTGACGATGTCCGGGTACGGCACGAACGCTGGCGAGATGGCCGGCGCCGCCAGCAGCATCGGCGGCCTTGCCAACAGGGTGGACGAGCTGAAGGGGAAGCTCACCGCCTCGGCCGTGACCGCGGCCGACTTCGGCAGGGCGAACGCCGCCTCGGCGAGCGCCTACCAGACCGGCCTGGCCAACCTCGCCAGCTGGGTGGCCGCACACGCGAAGGGCATGCGGGACTTCGCCGACCGGCTGAACCGCTCCAAGGGCGGCTACGAGTGGGCCGAGGGGTCCAGCTCCGCCGACCTCAACCGGGCCGGAGGCCGCTGATGGCTGACGCCCCCTCCTGGGACGACGTCAAGAAGCTCCTCGACGACCCGAACGTCCCGGACGCCGAGAAGGCCGAGCTGGCCAAGAACTTCGAGGCGTACGACGACAACTGGTCGGCCTTCGGCACCGAGGACCGCGTGCAGCCGTACCTTGACCGCTACGGCGGCGGGTACTGGAACACCCAGGGCCGGCAGTCGGTGGACGCGCTGGAGGACCTCAACCCGTTCTCCGGCGCCTCGTGGAGCGACGGCGGGCATGCCAAGCGGTACCTGATCGACTCGTACAACAAGGCGAAGGCGTCCGCGGACCAGGCGGCCAAGGACAACAAGCAGCACGACGACGATGTCGCGAGCGGCAGGCACAAGCTCGAGGACGCGCGGAACCGGGCCGCCGGCGGCGGCACCGGGGTGGGCACCTCGGACGAACTGCTGGACGCCGGAAAGCCCGGGCTGCGCTACTTCGACCGGTTCCTCCCGCTGTACGGGAAGCTGCCCGACACGGTGCGGAAGAACCCGCCGCAGGGCGTCACGATGACCGCGGACTTCCTGCACCAGCGGTATGACGAGCACCGCGGCATCAACTTCACCCACTTCACCACCGACGCCGACGAGATGGCCTCCTGCGCCGGCACCGAACGCGGCGAGCACCAGGAGATGGCGAACAAGCTGTCCACCCTGTGGAACCACTGGACCGGCCCGGCCTCGCGGTCCTCGCAGGAGTACTTCGCCGGCTTCGCCCGGCACGTCGAGAAGATCACCCAAGCGCTGGACGACACGGCACAGATCAGCAAGCTGGCCATGCACAACATCGCCGACGCGGTGCGCGGCAAGGCCCAGTGGTTGCTGGACAACGACCGGAACAGCGACACCTACGACGGCAAGAGCCCCGGTCAGATCGACGTGATCATCAAATGCGCGGCCGGCACCGCCAGCGACGACGAACTCAAGCAGGCATGCGGCTACGTCGGTGTCGAGGTGGACGACGGCGCCTGCCACAAGAGCACCTACCAGAGCAAGGTGACGCATGCCGCGACCGCGTGGCTGAACAGGTTCGCGGCCGACATGGAGGGCAGGGTCGGCGCGTTCATCAAGACCTGCGACAGCACGAAGAGCCGGGTGGATGACGCGTTCAAGTCGCTCACCGACCAGCTCGGCAAGATCACCGGTGACCCGTTCGCGGACCAGCCGGCGGACCACGGCGGCGACTCCGGCGGGCACACCGCGCCCAGCGGCGCGGGCGGTGGCGGGCACGCCGGCGGCGGTGGGATGCCCTCCGGCGGCGCCTCGGGCGGAGGTGGCTCCGCAGGCGGCTCGGTGCCCCCGCTCGGCGGGGCGGGCACGCCCGGAGCCACGGGTCTTCCCGGGGCCGGTGGCGTTCCCGGTGCGGGCGGGCCGCCTCCCGGCGCGGGCCGAACGCCGGATCCCCGCTCGCCGGGTGCCGGGCAGCCGGTGCCGGCCGGGTACTCGCCGGCCGCGGGCACACCGCAGGAGACGGTCCGCATCCAGGACGGCCGCAACACCATCCAGGTGGCTCACCCGGACGGGCAGGGCCACGTCAGGCTCACGGTCGACCCGGGAAACGGCCAGGTCAAGACATACGACCTGGACTTCGGCGGCAGCGCGGCGGGAGTTCTCGGCACTCCGGCCGGGTTCGGCCAGCCGGGCGCGGGCGGGGCCGGCCCGTTCGGGCCGGGGCAACCGGGGCCGTTCGCGCCCGGTCCGCCCGGTCTGCCCGGTCCGGCGGATCCGGCCGGTGCCGGGCTGCCGGGCGGCGGCGTGCCGGGTGGCGTGCTGCCGGTCCACGCCGGTCCGGACGGCCGGGCCGTGGTGCACGACGGGCCGCTCACCATCACCGCCGAGCATCCCGCGGGCGCCCCGGACCAGCTACGGATTACCGTGGACGGCGGGCACGGGCAGCCCACCAGCTACACCGTCGACTATGCCGCCCCGGGCGGCGCGACCTCCGGGTATCCACCGCAGCCCGGGGCGGTGCCCGTTGGCGGCCCCCAGCCGGCCGCGTGGGCCGGTGGCGTCTCGCCCGGCCAGCCGCAACCCACGGGACTGCCGGACGGCGGCCCGGGCGCGGGCCCGCTCGCCCCGCCCGGCCAGCCCCCCGCTCCCGCGCCGCAGTACCCGCCGGCAGCGGCGGCCGCCGCGGGCTACTCCGCTGGCGACCCTGGTGGCTACCCGACCGGCGGTGATCCGGAGCCCGGCAACCCGGGCGGCGGCTACCCCGGCGGTGCCGGGATACCGGCCGGCTCACCGTACGGCGGTGGGCCGACCGGCCCGATGAGCACCGTGGCCGCCTCTGCCGGGTTCGGCCACCCCGGCGAAGCCACGGGCGGGGGCGGCTCGCTGTGGGGTGCGGCCGGCGGCGGGGGTGACCCGCACGGCACGGGCGGCGGTCAACCCGGCGACATCTGGGGCGGTCAGGGCGGCGACCACCATCCCGGGCTGGCCGACACCAGCGCGCCGCAGGCCGGTGCCGCCGGTGACGCCGGGCTCGCGGCGATGCCGGACAGCGGTTCCGGCCACGGCCAGCAGGCCGGCGGGGCCGTCGCCGGCGGCGCGATGATGCCGATGATGGGTGGCGCCATGGGAGCGGCCGGTGGCCAGAGCGGTGACCAGGAGCGGTCGGGCAGCCAGTGGCGCACCCAGGGCCAGTTGTTCGACGACGCCGCCGACGGTGGCCGCGCCGTGCGCGGGGTGCTCGGCGCGGACGACCGTGGCGCTACCGGCGACGGGAGCTGAGCATGGAGAGCGACGTGGTGTCCGCCGTCCGGCGGCGGCTGGAAAGCCAGGCCACGGAGCAGGCCGAGCGGCTGGAGCTGGCATCCCGGCAGCTTGCCGAGACCCGGAAGCGGACCGAGGAGCACAACCAGAAGTTCGTGCACGACGTGCACCGCCTGGTGCAGCGGCTGCGGGAGTCGAACGCGGCACGCCGGGCGGCCGGCCGGGGCTCCGGAGGCACGCTCTCCTTCCGCGCCGAGGACGCCGACCAGCACGACGAGTTCCCCGGCCCGGTGGCGCGCCCGCGACCTGCCACGACGGGCGCGCCGGACGAGGAACCGGGGAGCGTCCTGCGGCGCGCCCAGGAGCGACCACAGCCGCCACCCGTGCCGCAGTCCCCACCCGCCGCGCAGGCGCCGGAGCGGGCGCGCCCGGCTCCGCCGCGTCGCGTTCCGCCGCGCCGGCCGCCGGTGGACGACGGCGACGACGACTTCTCCGACCAGTCCTGGCTGCGCTGACCGCCGCCCGCACGGCGGTCAGCGCCGATCGGCGCGGATCACCCGCGGGCGCGGTCGGTCACCAGGCCCGTGGCGGCATCGGTGGTGGGTAGGCCGGGGCCGGGGGTGGCGCGGAGTGGCGCCGGACGGTCCTGGTTACCGGGGGCAGCAGCGCCAGCACCAGCGCGGCCAGGCCGAGCACGGCAGCGATGATCGCGCCGCCAGGCGGTGTGGGCGGCGTGCTCCAGTAGGCGAACGCGACCGCGTAGAGGATGGGCGGCAGCACGCCGAGCCCACCGCCTGCGGCGACCAGCAGCACTCCGGCGAACGTGCGGACCAGCAGCAGCACCGCCCCGGTGAGGAGCACCAGCGCCGCCAGCAGTTCGGCGGCCACCGGCAGCACCGCGACGACCTTGGCCGTACCGAGATCGTGGCCCTGCCGGGCCAGGTAGGCGGCTGCGGCCGGGTCCGTGTCCTGCCACGACCGGAGCAGACTGACCAGGCCCTTGACGCCGCGCACGCCCCAGAACACCGCGGTGCCCAGCGCGACCACCGCGGTGACCACGGCAAGCGCCATGGTGCCTGGCCTCGGCGCCGGCGCGCCGGCGTGACCGCCCGGCGCCGCGGCAGGGTAGCCGCCCGCAAACGCTCCCAGTCCCTGGTACCCCGGAGCCCTGCGGAAAGTGCTGGCCACCGGGGAACTGGTGGCCAGCCGTGACCGGTCCGCCGGGCGGGTACCGCTGGTCGACGGGGAACGGCTGGCCGGACGGGGTCCGCTCGCCCGGCTGCGGTGCGGCGGGCGGCTGGGGCGCGGCGTACGGCGGCTGGCCCGATGGTGGCTGCGGCCATCCCTGGGCGGGAGATCCGGGCGTCACACCGCAGCACCCTATCGGCTCGGCCGATCCGCGCGGGACGCTTCGCCGTGCCCGCGCCCAGGTCAGCGCGGGGCCGGTGCGGCGGTGGCGGCGGAGCCGCGGTGCAGGTCGATCCGCGTGCCGTGCACCTCGTCCTCCAGCAGCCGCTGGTACTTCCGCGCGCCGGTCAGCACGGCCAGCAGGAACGCCGTGGCCAGTGCGCGGGCCAGGCGCTGGGTCCGGTACTGGGCGCGGCCGTCCAGCAGCAACTCGCTCCAGTGCCGGCCCTCGGTGAACCCGAGGTGGGTGGCCTTCTTCACGGTGCGCAGCTGCACCGGACCGGCCCACGCCCGGGCGATCGGCTCGGCGTGGCCGACGGCCGGGGCGATCCGGTCCTCGCCGGCGGCCAGGTGCAGCGCCGGCATGCCGCAGGTCGCGGCCGCGGCGACCGCCGAAGGCCGGGTCTCCGCCGCGGCGAACGTGACCACCGCGCGAACTCTCGTGTCCTCCGCCGCGGCGAGCACCGCGCAGCCGCCGCCGGTGGAGTGCCCAGCCAGGCCCACCCGGCCCGGGTCCACGCTGATCTCCCCGTCGCCGAGCCGGACGCCGGTGCACATGTCCAGGGCGGTACGGAGATCCGCGGCGAGCAGCCGGTGCGAGGGCAGCGGACCGTACTGGGTGGCGGGCGCGGCCACCACGATCCCCCAGGACGCCAGGTGATGCAGCAACCTGCGGTACCGGGTCACCGGTTGCAGCCACCCGTGCCCGAACACCACGGCCGGCAGCCCCAGCCCCGCGCGCGGGGTCAGCACCATGCCCGGCAGGCCGACCAGGGCGAGGTCGCCGCGCAGTACCTCGTGTGGTCCCGGCCGGCCGAGTTCCGCCAGCAACTGCTTGGCCCTCCGCGCCATAGTGTCCAGACGGTAGCCGATCGAGGTGCCGGCCCCGCCGCCGGCCGCGACCACGCCACGCGGCGACCACGGGATGACGACGGGCCGCTCGTTAGGCTGTGCCGCGTGTGCGGAATCGTGGGGTACGTGGGCCACCGGTCAGCCCTGGACGTCGTCCTGGACGGCCTGAAACGCCTGGAGTACCGGGGTTACGACTCGGCGGGCGTCGCCGTCCTGGACGGGGCGGGTGCGCTGGCCGTGGAACGCAGGGCCGGCCGGCTGGCCAACCTGGAGGCGCGGCTGGACGAGGTGGGCCGGTCACACTTCGCCGGCACCGCCGGCATGGGGCACACCCGCTGGGCCACCCACGGCGCGCCGACCGATCCCAACGCGCACCCGCACCGGGACGCCACCGGCAAGGTCGCCGTGGTGCACAACGGGATCATCGAGAACTTCGCCTCGCTGCGCGCCGAGCTGGAGGCGGCGGGCATCGAGATGAGCAGCCAGACCGACACCGAGACGGCGGCGCACCTGATCGCCCGCGCCTACACCGGGGCGGACGGCGGCGACACCGCCGGTGACCTGCCGGCCAGCGTGCGCACGGTGTGCCGCCGGCTTTCCGGTGCCTTCACCCTGGTGGTCACGCACGCCGACGAGCCGGACACGATCGTGGCCGCGCGCCGGTCGTCCCCGCTGGTGGTCGGCGTCGGCGACGGTGAGCACTTCCTCGCCTCCGACGTGGCCGCTTTCATCGAGCACACCCGCAGGGCCGTCGAGCTGGGCCAGGACCAGGTCGTGGTGATCACCCGGGACGGCTACCGGATCACCGACTTCGCCGGCGTGACCGCCGAGGGCAAGCCGTTCGAGGTGAGCTGGGACCTTTCCGCCGCGGAGAAGGGCGGCCACGACTACTTCATGCTCAAGGAGATCGAGGAGCAGCCCGAGGCGCTGGCCAACACGCTGCGCGGGCACTTCGTGGACGGCCGGATCGTGCTGGACGAGCAGCGCATGTCCGACCAGGACCTCCGCGACGTGGACAAGGTGTTCGTGGTCGCCTGCGGCACCGCGTACCACTCCGGGCTCGTCGCCAAGTACGCGATCGAGCACTGGACGCGGCTGCCCGTGGAGGTCGAGCTGGCCAGCGAGTTCCGCTACCGCGATCCGGTGCTGGACCGGGACACGCTGGTGGTGGCGATCTCGCAGTCCGGCGAGACGGCGGACACCCTGGAGGCGGTGCGGCACGCCCGCGAGCAGAAGGCCAGGGTGCTGGCCATCTGCAACACCAACGGGGCGCAGATCCCCCGGGAGTCCGACGCGGTGCTCTACACCCACGCCGGCCCGGAGATCGGCGTCGCGGCCACCAAGACCTTCCTCGCCCAGATCGCGGCGAACTTCCTGGTCGGCCTGGCCCTGGCGCAGGCGCGCGGCACCAAGTACGCCGACGAGGTGGCCCGCGAGTTCCACGAGTTGGAGGCGATGCCGGCGGCCGTCCGGCGGGTGCTCACCACCGTGGAGCAGGTCCGCGCGCTGGGCCGGGACCTGGCCGACTCCAAGGCGGTGCTGTTCCTCGGCCGGCACGTCGGCTACCCGGTGGCCCTGGAGGGCGCGCTGAAGCTCAAGGAACTGGCCTACATGCACGCCGAGGGCTTCGCCGCCGGCGAGCTCAAGCACGGCCCGATCGCGCTGATCGAGCAGGACCTGCCGGTCGTGGTGGTGATGCCGTCGCCGAAGGGCCGGGCCGTGCTGCACGCCAAGCTGGTGTCCAACATCAGCGAGATCCAGGCCAGGGGCGCGCGCACCATCGTGATCGCCGAGGAGGGCGACGACACGGTCCGCCCGTTCGCCGACCACCTGATCGAGGTGCCGCCGGTCGCCACCCTGCTGCAGCCGCTGGTGTCCACGGTGCCGCTGCAGGTGCTGGCCGCGGAGATCGCCCGCAGCCGCGGCTACGACGTGGACAAGCCGCGCAACCTGGCCAAGTCGGTCACCGTCGAATAGCCGCCGGACACCTCGCCCGGGCGGTCGGCGGGCCGGACGCGCGCGTGGCAGCCTGACAGCCGCGATCGCAGGCTGACGAAACGAAAGCCGAGGAGGCAAGCCGTGCGGGGCGTGTGGACGACGGAGGCGGTTCGGGCCGCCGAGCAGCGGTTGATGGCCACCGTGCCGGAGGGCACGCTGATGCGCCGCGCCGCCTTCGGGGTGGCCGGGCAGGCTGCCCGGTTGCTCACCGAACACGCCGGCGGGGTGTCCGGTCGCCGGGTGGCGCTGCTGGTCGGCGCGGGCAGCAACGGCGGGGACGCGCTGTGGGCGGGTGCGTTCCTGCGCCGCCGCGGGGTGGGCGTCACCGCGGTGCTGCTCAACCCGGAGCGCACCCACGCCGAGGGGTTGGCCGCGCTGCGCCGGGCCGGCGGCCGGGTGGTCGAGGCCGGCTCGGCCGGCGCCGCGCTGACCGCCGCCGACCTGGTGGTGGACGGCATCGTCGGGCTGTCCGGCAAGGGTCCGCTGCGCCCGGGCGCGGCCGAACTGGTGGCCGCGGTGACCGCGCCGGTGCTCGCGGTGGACATGCCCAGCGGGGTGGACCCGGACACCGGTGCGGTGGACGGCCCGGCGGTACGCGCCGCCGCCACCGTGACCTTCGGCTGCCGCAAGCCGGTGCACGTGCTCGGCGCGGGCGCGGTGCACTCGGGCACGGTGCACGTGGTGGAGATCGGGGTGGAGCGGGAACTGCCCGAGCCGGACATGGTGCTGCTGGACGCGGCGGACGTGGGCGCGGCGTGGCCGGTGCCCGGCGCGGAGGACAACAAGTACCGGCGCGGGGTCACCGGGGTGGCCGCCGGATCGGCCACCTACCCGGGCGCGGCGGTGCTCGCCTCCGGCGCGGCGGTGCAGGGCGGCACCGGCATGGTCCGCTACGCGGGCACCGCGGCCGACGCGGTGCGGGCGCGCTGGCCCGAGGTGGTGGCCACCGGGTCGGTCACCGACGCCGGCCGGGTGCAGGCCTGGGTGGTCGGCCCCGGCGTCGGCACCGGCGGCGCCGGCCACGACGTACTGGAGCACGTGCTGTCCGCCGGCGTGCCGGTGTGCGCGGACGCCGACGCGATCACCCTGCTGGCCAGGGATCCGGACCTGTGGGACGCGCGGGACCCGGACACCCCGGTGGTCCTCACCCCGCACGAGGGGGAGTTCGCCAGGCTCGCCGGGGAGATCGGTCCGGACCGGGTTGCCGCGGTTCGGCGAGCGGCGGAACGGTTCCGTTCCATTGTCCTGCTCAAGGGGCACACCACGGTGATCGCCCATCCAGACGGCCGCGTGCTGGTGAATCTGGCCCGCTCGGCCTGGCCGGCCACCGCTGGCTCCGGCGACGTGCTCTCCGGCCTGATCGGCTCGCTGCTCGCCGCCGGTGTGGACCCCTGGCTGGCCGCGGGGTGCGCCGCGTACGTGCACGACCTGGCCGGGGACCTGGCCGCCGAGGGCGCCCCGATCGGTGCCTCCGCGATGGTGGAGGCGGTGCCCGACGCGTTGCGCACCGTGCGCGCCGCCACCGTCACCGGTTGAGCCATCACTGAATCGGGTGGTTGACGGGCTCGTCGGATGTGCTGATCGTCACATCTACCTTGCGCGCCCTGGTACCGCGGTTCTGACCAGCGGCTCCCCGGCTGATCTCCGCGACGCCCCGGGCGAGGGTGCACGACGGTATGGAGCACTCCGCCCGCTATGGAACGATGGAGTGCTGGTATGAGCGTTCGGACCCCTCCGCGCGCCGAGGCGATGATCGACCTCGACGCGGTTCGGCACAACGTGGCGCTGCTCGCCGAGCGGGCAGCGCGGTCCGGCGCGGCCACGATGGCCGTGGTCAAGGCGGACGGCTACGGGCACGGCGCGACCGAGGTGGCCATGGCGGCACTCTCCGCCGGCGCCACCTGGCTCGGCGCCTGCTCCCTGGCCGAGGGCCTGTCGCTGCGCGCCGCCGGCATCGACGCCCCCGTGCTGAGCTGGCTGGACGTGCCCGGCGAGGACCTCGCCCCCGGGGTGGCCGCCGGAATCGACCTGTCCGCGTCCTCGCTGGACGAACTCACCGCCGTCCGGCAGGCGGCCCGGGGGGTGGATCGCACAGCGCGGGTGCACCTGAAGATCGACACCGGGCTGAGCCGGAACGGTTGCCCGGCCGCCGAGTGGCCCGACCTCCTCGAGGCCGCGGCCGCCGCCGAGGCCGAGGGATCGGTCGAGGTCGTGGCCATCTGGTCCCACCTGGCCTGCGCCGACGAGCCCGGCCACCCGTCGATCGACCGGCAGGCCGAGCGGTTCGCCGAGGCCTACCGGGCGGCCCGCGCCGCCGGGCTGCGCCCGAAGCGGCACCTGGCCAACTCGGCCGCCACGCTGACCCGCCCCGACCTGCACTTCGACCTGGTCCGCACCGGCATCGCGATCTACGGGCTCAACCCCGTGCCGCAGCACGAGGACCTGCGGCCCGCGATGACCTTCCGCTCCAGCGTGGTGCTGACCAAGCGGGTGGCCGCCGGCGAGGGCGTGTCCTACGGGCACACCTGGCTCACCCCGCAGGAGACCACCCTCGCGCTGGTCCCGGTCGGCTACGCGGACGGCGTGCCGCGCAGTCTCTCCGGCCGGATGGAGGTCTGGCTCGCCGGCCGGCGCCGCCCGGTGGTGGGCCGGGTCTGCATGGACCAGATCGTGGTCGACTGCGGCGACGACGCGGTGGCCGTCGGCGACGAGGTGATCCTCTTCGGCCCCGGCGACCGCGGCGAGCCGACCGCGCGCGAGTGGGCGGACACCCTCGGCACCATCGACTACGAGATCGTCACCGGCATGCACCGCCCCCGGGTCGGCCGCCGCTACCTCGGCGTCCGGCCGGGCACGTCACCCGAGGCGGTGCGGGTCGCGGCCACGGAGGGCGGGCCATGAACTCGCCGTGGCGGGCGATCGGCTGGGCCGGCGGAGCCGTCGGCGCGGCGCTGGCCGGCGTGGTCGCCGGGACCGTCGCTCAGGGCACCCGGACCGCGGCGCGCCGGCTGGACCCGTACGCCGAGGAACCGCTGGGCGCGCTGAAACCGACCCGCGAGTTCACCGTGGCGGCGGACGACGGTTTACCGCTGTCCGCGGAGGAGGTCGCCCCCGGCGGCGGTGGCGAGCCCCAGGTCACCGTGGTGTTCGTGCACGGCTACACGCTGGACCGGCGCACCTGGCACTTCCAGCGCCGCGACCTGGCCCGGCTCACCGACCCCCGGGTTCGCCTGGTGCTCTATGACCAGCGCAGCCACGGCCGCTCCGGGCGCGGTGGCGCCGACACGGCCACCATCGACCAGCTTGGCCGCGACCTGGCCGCGGTGCTGCGGGCCGCGGTGCCCGAGGGACCGATCGTGCTGGTCGGCCACTCGATGGGCGGCATGACCATCATGGCTCTCGCCGAGCAGCAGCCCGAACTGTTCTCCGACCGGATCTGCGGCGTCGCCCTGATCGGCACCGCGGCCGGCGAGGTGGGCCGCTCCGGCCTGCCCCGCCCGGTGCTGTCCAGCCACCACCTGCTCACCCTGGGCCTGGGCAAGGTGGCCGGGTGGCGGCCGGAACTGGTGGAGCGGGTCCGCGGACTGGGCGACGGCGTCGTCTGGAACAGCGTCCGCATGCTGGCCTTCGGCGACCAGAAGATCAGTCCGGCGCTGGTCGACCTGACCGCAAACATGATCAACGGCACCCCGGTGCGGGTGATCACCGACTACCTGGAGACACTGAACACGCACAACCGTTACGCCGCGCTGGCCGGGTTGCGGCACTGCGAGGTGCTGGTGCTCGGCGGGGACGCCGACCGGCTCACCCCGTTCTCCCACTCCGAGGTGATCGCCGCCGAGCTGCCGGACGCCGAGCTGGTGCGGGCCTCCGGCGCCGGGCATATGGTCATGCTCGAGCAACCCGACCTGGTGACCCATCACCTGGCCGAACTGCTGCGACGGTGCGCGGTGAAGCGGACGGAACGTCGGCGACGCTGGTGGAGAAGGGCGTGAGCGGTACCTCGACGGATGAGGCCGGCCCCACGGTGCCGGCCGCCGCCACGGGGGGCGGGGTGGAACTGCCCACCGAGCGGGACACGGTGGAGTTCGGTCAGCGGCTGGGCGGCCTGCTGCGCGCGGGCGACCTGGTGCTGCTGTCCGGGCCGCTGGGCGCCGGCAAGACGGTGCTGGTGCGCGGGGTGGCCGACGGGCTCGGCGTGGCCGGGCGGGTCAGCTCGCCCACGTTCGTGCTGGCCAGGGTGCACCACCCGGCCGAGGGCGGGCGGGGCGTGCCGCTGGTGCACGTGGACGCCTACCGGCTGAACGGCCTTGACGAGCTGGACGACCTGGACCTGGACACCGACTTGGTGGACGCCGCCGTGGTGGTGGAGTGGGGCGAGGGCGTCGCCGAGCGGCTCTCCGAGGACCACCTGCTGGTCCGGCTGGAGCGCCGACCCGACGACGTCCGCGTCGCCCACCTGGAGCCGCACGGTGCCTGGACCACCCGCGACCTGCGCCCCCTCGGCTGACCGATCCCGGTGGCGGTCAGCGCCGCGGGGACCGCACCACGGTGATCGGCTCCGTCGCCGCCAGCCCGCCACCGCACCGCGCGGACACCGTGTAGTCGCCCGGCGGGACGTTCGCGACCACCGCCTCACCCTCGAACGCGCCCCGGTTGTACGCGGTGATCCGCGCCGACCCACCGTCGCCCGGGTACGGGTCGTCCTGGCCGCGGTGCACGAACGCGGCGGAGCCGACGAAGTTCAGTCCCTCGCCCCCGCCGCCGCAGGCGCCCCACACGTGCAGTAACTGCCCGGTCACCACGGTGTTGGAGTCCACGTACAGCGAGGCGCCGTCCTGCCCCGCGCCCGCGAACGCCGGTGCGGCCACGCCCAGCAGCGCGGCCCCTCCCAGCGCCACCACGGACAGCGTGACCAGCACTTTCCTTCTCATCGGATGTCCCCTCCTCGGATCGCGCGGCCGTGTCCGGCCGTCCCCCGCCGTGCCGCACGCGCGCGGCCGGCGTGCTGACCGACGCGCACCGGATCGATCGGTTGCCTGCGGTTACCGCGGTTCCCCCGAGCGGGCGCTGGCCGCGAAAGGCCGCAGGCCGGTCCCGTTCCGGTCCGGGACGTCATTAGGCTTGTTGCTCGTGCTCGTACTCGCCTTGGACACGGCGACCCCGGCGGTGACCGCCGGGGTGGTCGCGCTGGCCGACGGTTCCGTGCCGCGCACACTGGCGCGGCGGACCACCGTCAACGCCAGGGCCCATGGGGAACTGCTCACCCCGCACGTGCGCGAGGTGGTCGCCGAGGCCGGGATCACCCTCGCCGAGTTGCACGCGGTGGTGGTCGGCGCCGGTCCCGGGCCGTTCACCGGGCTGCGGGTGGGCATGGTCACCGCGGCCACGTTCGGGCACGCGCTGGACCGCCCGGTTTACCCGGTCGGCACGCTGGACGCGATCGCGGTGGCGGTCGACGGCGCGGAACCCCTGCTGGTGGCCACCGACGCCCGGCGCCGCGAGGTGTACTGGGCCGCCTACGACGCCGCCGGCAACCGGGTCACCGGGCCGCACGTGCAGCGCCCCGCCGACCTCGCGGAGCGGCTGCCCGAGTTGGCCGTGCGGCGGGCCGCCGGCCAGGGCGCGGAACTGTACGCCGACCTGCTCGGCCTGCCGGTGGCGCAGCCCTGGCACCCCTCGCCGGACGCGCTGGTCGCGGTGGCCGCCAAGGACCTGCTGACCGGGGCGGACCCGGCCCCGCTCACCCCGCTCTACCTGCGGCGGCCGGACGCCGAGGTGCCCGTCGCGCGGAAGCGGGTGACCCGGCCGTGACCGGCTTCACGATCGCGCCGCTGGGCCGCGCGGACGTGCCGCGCTGCGCCGAGTTGGAACGCATCCTGTTCCCCGACGACGACCCCTGGCGGGAGAACGCCTTCCACGCCGAACTGGACATGGGCCACCACTACATCGGCGCGTACGACGAGCAGGGCAGCCTGATCGGCTACGCGGGGCTCGCGCTGCTCGGCCGGCCGCCCGACTTGGAGGCCAGTGTGCATACCATCGCGGTGGACCCGGCCGCGCAGGGCGCCGGAGTGGGTACCGCGCTGCTGCGCGCTCTGCTGGACCGGGCCGACGAGGTGGCCGCGCCCACCTTTCTCGAGGTCCGCACCGACAACGAGCGCGCGATCGCGCTGTACCGGGCGCACGACTTCGAGCCGATCGGGTTGCGCCGCCGCTACTACCAGCCGTCCGGGGCGGACGCGTACACCATGGCCCGGGCGGCGCGGGTATCCGGGAGGACGGCATGAGGAACCCCGGGATCGTGGGCGCGCGGACTCGCGGGGAAAGCGGTATGAGCGGCCCGCGCTTTCTCGTGGAGAAGAGGCCATGAGCGAACGGATCGTGCTGGGTATCGAGAGCTCCTGCGACGAGACCGGCGTGGGCGTGGTCCGGCTGTACGACGACGGACGGGTGGAGCTGCTGGCCGATGAGGTGGCGTCCAGCGTCGAGCAGCACGCCCGGTTCGGCGGGGTGGTGCCCGAGGTGGCCAGCCGCGCCCACCTGGAGGCGATGATCCCGACCGCGCGCCGCGCCCTGGCCGCGTCCGGCCTCGGTCTGGAAGACGTGCATTCGGTCGCGGTCACCGCCGGCCCCGGGCTCGCCGGCGCGCTGCTGGTCGGGCTCGCCTCGGCCAAGGCGTACGCCGCCGTGCTGGGCAAGCCGCTGTACGGGGTGAACCACCTGGCCGGGCACGTGGCCGCGGACACCGTGCAGCACGGCCCGCTGCCCTCGCCCTGCCTGGCCCTGCTGGTCTCCGGGGGCCACACCCAGTTGCTGCTGGTCGAGGACCTGGCCACGAAGATCACCGAGATCGGCTCGACCATCGACGACGCGGCCGGCGAGGCGTACGACAAGGTCGCCCGCGTGCTCAACCTGCCCTACCCGGGCGGCCCGCCGATCGACAGGCTGGCCAAGCAGGGCAACCCGGAGGCGATCGCCTTCCCGCGCGGGCTGACCGGCCCCCGGGACGCCAAGTACGACTTCTCCTTCTCCGGTCTGAAGACCGCGGTGGCCCGCTGGGTGGAGGAGCGCGAGCGAGCTGGCGAGCCGATCCCGCTGGCCGACGTGGCCGCGTCCTTCCAGGAGGCGGTGGCCGACGTGCTCACCGCGAAGGCGGTGCGCGCGGCCACCGAACTGGGCGTGGGCACGCTGGTGATCTCCGGCGGGGTGGCGGCCAATTCCCGGCTGTCCGGGCTGGCCGGCGAGCGGTGCGCCGAGGCCGGCATCGAGCTTCGGGTGCCCCGGCCCCGGCTGTGCACGGACAACGGCGCGATGATCGCCGCGCTTGGCGCGCACCTCGTCGCCGCGGACGTGGCACCGTCCGAACTGGACATCGCCGCCGACCCGGCGCTCCCGGTGAGCACCGTGTCCATCTGACAGCCTGTTCAGGAACAGGCGCTGAGGTGCTCCCGCGCGGAGCGGGAGTCAGCCGGGGTACTCGACGACGACCAGCGGAATCTGCCGGTCGGTCCGCTCCTGGTGCGCTGCGATGTGCGGGCTGGCCTCACGCAGCATGTCGAACAGGCGCTCGCGTTCCGCGCCCTGCGCGGTGCTCGCCATGCCCTCGAAGCGTCGCACCGTGCCCGAGTCGCCGGGCAGTTCGATGGCCACCCGGGGGTTGGCGGCCAGGTTGTGGTACCAGGCGGGGTGGGCCGGTGCGGCCATGGCCGAGGCCCACAGCACGATCCGGCCGGGGCCGTCGGTGAAGTAGGCCAGCGGCGTGGTGTGTGGCCGGCCGCTCTTCGCCCCGGTGGTGGTCAGCAGGACCAGCGCGGCATCCCTGAGCATGTCGTGGCTCACCCGCCCGTTGTTGGCGCGGAACTCCTCGATGATCGCGCGGTTGAAGGCTCGGACGTCGCTGGGCACGGTCATCGAGTGTCTCCGTAACGGAAGGGGGCCGGTAGTTGCCACTGTCTTCTGTGGACAAACGGGTCGTTACCCCGGGCGAGCGCGCCGCCGCGCGGGAGGCTATCCGCGGACCTCGGCAGGCCGGTGCGGATTTCCCTTTCTCACTCGATCGTGTCCGACGCTGATCCGAACGGAGGTCGCGCCGTTCCGTCCCCTGCACGCCGTTAAGCTGTACGCGATCATCGACGAGCCTGTGCTGAACCGCACGGTGGGCGGCAAGCAGGTGATGGACGAGCTGGTCTTCGACCGGCTGGCCCGGTTGTCCTTGCGGCCACGGGACACCGCGCAGGTGATCGCCGGCATGCTGAGCTGATCCGGGCGAAGGAGTGGGGCGGCGATGACCGGAGCGGACCTTTCCCGCGTCGCGTGGCGCAAGTCCAGCCGCAGTAACCAGCAGGGCGGCGCCTGCGTCGAGGTGGCCTGGCCGGGGGACACCCGGACCGCGGTGCGGGACTCCAAGAACCCGGCCGGGCCGGCGCTGGTGTTCCCCGCCGCCACCTGGTCGGCCTTCCTCGGCGCCATACGCACCGGCGCCTTCCACCAGCCCGCCTGACCGCGACGCCGACCGTGCCCCGGCCCGCGTGGTACGGCGGGCGGTCAGGGTTGGCTGGACGCGGGGGTCCGGGCCGCGTCCGCGCCGCTGCACCGGACCCGGTTGCCGCCGTCGCGCTTGGCCGCGTACATCGCGGCGTCGGCGCGGCCGAGCGCCGCGTCGGCCGGCTCGCCGGGCCGTAGCACGGTCACCCCGACCGAGGCGGTGACGCCGTACGCCTGGGCGGCCGGGAGCGTGGCGACGGCCCGGACGATCCGGGTCAGCACGGCCTCCGCCGCCGGCAGCGCGGTGCGCGGCAACACCACGACGAACTCGTCGCCGCCGTAGCGGGCCACCGTGTCGTCACCGCGCACGCTGTCGCGCAGGGCTTGGGCGACGGCCCGGAGCACGGCGTCGCCGACGGCGTGCGAGCCCCGGTCGTTGACCGGCTTGAAGTGGTCCAGGTCGACCAGGGCGAGGGCCAGCGGTGTCCACTCCGGCTCCACGGTCGCGGTCCGCAGCGCGTCGGCGAGCGCGCGGCGGTTGGGCAGGCCGGTCAGCGGGTCACGCAACGCCTGCGCCACCGTCTCGCGATGTTGCCTGTCCAGGCGGGCGTGGTCGACGCGGGTGCGCACGGTGGCCAGCCGCGCCTCGTGCACCGCCCACAACTCCGCCTCCAGCGCGTCGGCGTAGGCGAGCTTCGCCGGCACGGACTCGGACAACCGGGCGATCTCGTAGGCCAGCGACACCGCCAGGGACGGCTCGGACGAGTCGCCGGCCAGCCGCTCGCGCGTCCGGCGCAGCGCCCGCACCGCGGCGTCCCGGCGCCCGGCACGGTCCAGGCAGCGGCCGGTCGCGATGGCCACGGCGATGCTGTCCCGCGCGTCCAGCGACCGGCCCACGAGCGCGGCCAGCCGGTCGAGGTGCGCCGGGCCGGGATCGGCCATGGCGTGTGCCGCGCCGACCACCGGCTGGACCTCGGCCGCGGGCCGGTCCCGGTCCGGATACAGCGAGCGGGACCAGGGCTCCTCGATCGCGCGGGCGAACCCGGCCGCGGCGGCGAACCGGGTGGCGGCCTCCGCGGGCCGGCCGGCGCGTTCCAGCCGCAGCGCCCAGCCCAGCGACAGCCCCACCCGGTTGAGCAGGTTGACGGCCAGCGGGTGGTGGCGCCCGTCCTCCTCGGCCATGCGCTGCGCGCGTGCCTGCAGCGGGTCGGCCTCCTCGAACAGGCCGAGTTGGGAGAGCACCATCGCCAGATCGTTCAGGGTGCTGCTCAGCGTGTTCCGCCAGGCGTCCTCCGGGTACCACGGGTAGCGTTCGCCGCCGCGGTCCAGCACCGCCAGCGCCATGGCCACCTGGCTGGTCGCGGCGTCGTCCCGGCCGGCGAACACCTCCTGCCTGGCCAGTTGCGCGTGCGCCTTGACCTCGTGCAGCCACAACCCGTGCCGCTGGGTGTGGTCCAGCAACTCGGCGATCAGGTGGTCGGCCCGGTGCCCCGCGCCGACCGAGGACACCCGGGTGCCGCTGGTGTCTGCCAGCATGCGCAGGAACAGCAGCGGATCGCCGCGGCGGCGGGCCTCCGCCAGCAGGGCCTCCATCTCGGCGAGCGCCGCGGCCTGGCCGTCCAGCGGTACCGCCTGGGCCCGCGCGATCAACTCCCGGGACCGGGACAGCAACCACTCCGCGGAGCGTCCCGCGAGGGTGCTCGCGCGCTCACCGTCCTCGTCGCTGTCGAGGCACACCCGGCCCCCAGAAGGCCCGTGATCTTGTGGCAGGGCAACATTCTGACACAGCCGGACTCGCTCTCCCACCTTCTCGCGGCTGACCTCGAGCGGCGGGCGCCTTCCGGTTCCACCGGCCGCACCGGGACGCGGAGGCGGTGCCGACCGGCGGCCGCTCCTGTCCCGGAGACCGGCCGCTGACCGGGGCGAACACTCGAGGGGCGGGTGCGTTGAGGGTTTGGCACTCTCATGGGTAGAGTGCTAGTTGCACGGCGCCGGCCCGCCCCGGCACCCGCGACGGCGGGGTGGCAGGAGCCGTCGGTACCTGCCAAAACTTTCCAAGACCCGTGGAGGTCACACCGTGACGAGCGTAGACGTCAAGGTGAACATCAAGCCGCTCGAGGACAAGATCCTCGTGAAGGCGGCCGAGGCCGAGACGACGACGGCGTCCGGCATCGTCATCCCGGACACCGCCAAGGAGAAGCCGCAGGAGGGCGAGGTCCTCGCGGTCGGCCCGGGCCGGGTTGACGACAACGGCAACCGGATCCCGCTCGACGTCAAGGTCGGCGACACCGTCATCTACTCCAAGTACGGCGGCACCGAGGTCAAGTACAACGGCGAGGACTACCTGATCTTGTCCGCCCGCGACGTGTTGGCCGTCATCGAGAAGTGACGACTCGCTGATGATCGCCCTGGTGGCTCCGGGTAGATCCGGGGCCACCAGGGCGTCTCGTCAAGAGGAAGGCAGGCAATGGCCAAGCAGATCAGCTTCGACGAGGACGCTCGTCGCGCTCTCGAACGTGGGGTGAACAAGCTCGCCGACGCGGTGAAGGTCACCCTCGGCCCGCGCGGCCGGTACGTCGTGCTGGACAAGAAGTTCGGCAGCCCCACCATCACCAACGACGGCGTCACGATCGCGCGCGAGATCGAGCTGGACGACTCGTTCGAGAACCTCGGCGCCCAGCTCGCCAAGAACGTCGCCACCAAGACCAACGACGTCGCCGGTGACGGCACCACCACGGCCACCGTGCTGGCCCAGGGCATGGTCCGCCTGGGCCTGCGCAACGTGGCCGCCGGCGCCAACCCGACGGCGCTCGGCAGGGGCATCGATGCCGCGGCCAACGCGGTGGTCGACGCCCTGAAGAGCAAGGCGACCCCGGTCAAGGGGCGGGACAACATCGCCCAGGTCGGCACGGTCGCCTCCCGCGACGAGTCGATCGGCGCGCTGCTGGGCGAGGCCATCGAGAAGGTCGGCGAGGACGGCGTGATCACCGTGGAGGAGTCCTCGGTGCTGTCCACCGACCTCGACATCACCGAGGGCGTGCAGTTCGACAAGGGCTTCCTCTCCTCGCACTTCGTCACCGACTCGGAGGAGCAGGAGGCGGTGCTGGAGGACGCGTACGTCTTGCTGCACCGGGACAAGATCTCGTCCCTGCCGGACCTGCTCCCGCTGCTGGAGAAGATCGCCGAGTCCGGCAAGCCGCTACTGATCGTCGCGGAGGACGTCGAGGGCGAGGCGCTGTCCACGCTCGTGGTCAACGCGCTGCGGAAGACGTTGCGGGTGTGCGCTGTCAAGGCGCCGTACTTCGGCGACCGCCGCAAGGCGTTCCTGGACGACCTGGCCACCCTCACCGGCGGCCAGGTGATCTCCACCGAGGTCGGCATGAAGCTGTCCGAGGCGGACCTGAGCGTGCTCGGCACCGCCCGGCGCGTCGTGGTCACCAAGGACGACACCACGATCGTCGACGGCGGCGGTAAGGCGGCGGACATCAGCGCCCGCGCCGAGCAGATCCGCAAGGAGATCGAGACCACCGACTCCGACTGGGACCGGGAGAAGCTGCAGGAGCGGCTGGCCAAGCTGTCCGGCGGCGTGGCGGTGATCCGGGTCGGCGCGGCCACCGAGACCGAGCTGAAGGAGCGCAAGCACCGGGTCGAGGACGCGGTGGCGGCGACCAAGGCCGCGGTCGAGGAGGGCATCGTCCCGGGCGGCGGCTCGGCGCTGGTGCACGCCGCCAAGGAGCTGGCCGGCAACCTCGGCCTCACCGGCGACGAGGCCACCGGCGTGGCCATCGTCCGCGACGCGCTGACCTGGCCGCTGTACTGGATCGCGGCGAACTCCGGCGTGGAGGCCGCGGTGGTGGTCGAGCGGGTCCGTGACCTGGATTGGGGCCACGGCTTCAACGCCGCCACCCTCTCCTACGGCGACCTGGTCGAGGCCGGCGTGGTGGACCCGGTCAAGGTCACCCGCTCCGCGGTCACCAACGCGGCGTCCATCGCCCGCATGGTGATCACCACGGAAAGCTCCGTGGTGGAGAAGAAGGAAGAGGAGCCGGAGGCCGCCGCCGGTGGTCACGGCCACGGTCACGGCCACGGGCCGGGCTTCTGACAGCCTGTTCCGGAACGGGACGCACCTGCGATGGCGAGCACGGGAACGCGGCGCGCGTTCGGGAACCGGCGCTGACGGTTCCACGGCGCGGGACGCGCTTTCCGGCGTCACGTGCCGCGTTCGCCAGGCGAGCGAGGGGGCGGCATCCTCGGGATGCCGCCCCCTTGGCACGTCCGGCACGCCCGGCTACCGGTGTGGCACCGTCTCGCACGCGGCGCGCGCGGCCTGGTGCCTGCGGTTCAGCACCCGCCGCCCGATGACGAACCACACCACGGCCACCAGCGGCAACAGCCAGGCCCCCAGCACCCACCGCGCCTTCGCCCGCGGGCCCTGCAGGCGGCACCGCGCCACGCTTCGCGTGGCCGCGACCGCCAGCATGACGTGCACGATGACCAACACCGACCAGCCGAACAGTGCGGCGTTGTCGACCACCTGTTCCCACTGCACCCACTGCACCGTTGCCAGCGTCACCGCCGGGCACCCCCTGTCACACGTCGCCGGTGGACTAGCTGCCCGCGAGGGCCAACTGGCGTTTGCGGGACTTGATGATCGCGTCGCGTTCGGACTCTGACAGCCCACCCCAGATGCCGTACGGCTCCTGCACGGCCAACGCGTGCCGCCGGCACAGCTGCAGCACCGGGCAGGTTCGGCAGATCGCCTTGGCACGGGCTTCCCGCCGAGCACGCGCGGGGCCCCGCTCCCCGTCAGGGTGGAAGAAGAACGCGCTGTCCATTCCCCGACAGGCACCGCGCAGCTGCCAGTCCCACACGTCGGCGTTGGGGCCGGGAAGCCTCCGGGTGTCCGCCATCGTGATCGCCTCCCCTACCTGCGGGTTTCGCGCAGGACTGCTCCGTTTGGAGTAACGTGCTCACGCTAGAACCGCGCCAATACTTGTTCAAGAGGCTTCCCGTCAAAGATTGGCCAAACCCCCCTGACGGGTAGGCTCCAACGCGGTCGGTGGGCGAGTGCGATCAAGTTGCTCCCCGTATGAGGTGAACGGACCATGTCCACGTGATGACGCAGCCGGACGGCGCCGGAGCGCGCGGTGGTCGCCGGGCCGATGGCGGCGATCACGAACCAGGTCGGGCGGCCGACGACGCCGGCGAGCCGGCGCTGACCGTCGCCGCCGTCGCCCGCCGGCTGGGTGTGGCGCCAGCCACGCTGCGCACCTGGGACCGGCGCTACGGCCTCGGCCCCAGCGGGCACACCACCGGCCGGCACCGCCGGTACGGGCCCAAGGACATCGCCAGGCTGGAACTGATGCAGCAGGCCCTGCTGCGCGGTGCCTCGCCGGCCGAGGCGGCCAGGTACGCGCTGGCCGCGCCCGCGTCCAGCTTCCGAGGGGGTAACACGCCCCGCCGGCCGGCCCCGCTGGCCGCCGACCCGCCGGCGACCGCGACCGGCGGCGCGCTCGACCTCACCGACCTCGGCGCTACCCCGGGCATGCCGCTGCGTGCCTCGGAACTGGATGCCGGCACGCAGGGAGTCCGCGCCTCCGCGGGGTGGAATGCCGGCGCCGCGGGGGTACGTGCGTCGGCGGGCGACCTCGTGGCCGAGGCGGGCGGCATGTTCCGCAGCGGTGGCCGGGGGCTGCGCATGCCCGGGGCGTCCCGGCGGGCCCGCGGGCTGGGCCGCGCGGTGCTGGCCATGGACGCCGCCGGAGTGCAGCAGCTACTGGGCGACGCGATCGCCGCGGACGGCGTGGTAGCCACCTGGGACGGGGTGGCGCGCCCCGTCATGGGGGCGGTGGCCGAGCGCTGGGAACACTCCGGTGCCGGCGTGGAGTTCGAACACCTGCTCAGCGAGTGCCTTCTCACCGTGCTCGGCCGGGTGGTCGCCGCGGCGCCCTCGCCGGTGAACCCCCGCCCCGTGCTGCTCGCCTGCGTCCCCGACGACCGGCACTGCCTGCCGCTTCGGGCGCTCGCCGCGGTGCTCGCCGAGCGGCGGGTCGGCGCCCAACTGCTCGGCCCCGCCCTGCCGGCGGAGGCGCTGGCCGCTGCCGTGCGCCGGACCGCGCCGGCCGCGGTGTTCCTGTGGGCCGCGCTACCGCGCTGCGCGGACCCCGCCGTGCTCGGCGCGCTGCCCCGTACCCGCCAGCGGGTGCGGTTGTTCGTCGGCGGCCCCGGCTGGGGCGCCGTCGACCTGCCGTCCCGGGTGGAGGCGCTGGACGAGCTGGCCCGGGCGGCGGACCGCATCGAGCGGGCCGTGCTCGGCGAGCCCCGATAGCCCGTCCAACCCGCGTCGACCAGGCCGAACAGCCCTCCCCGCGCGGGCCGCAGGGCCGTCCCGCCGCGGTCGCCGGTCCCGTTTCAGATGTGTCCTAGGTCACGTCCTCGTCACGGTTTCTGGATCGACGGCTGGCCGCGGGCTCTACTGTTGGTGGTTCCTGGGCTGCCCGGCGTGCGCCGGGATGATCCCGGACTTGACCGTTTCGACCTGCGGTTTTTGGCGCGGCTCCGGCGTTGTGCGGGGCAAACACGGCAGCGTCTGCTGAGGGTTCGCGTTTCCTTGGTCCGTTCCGGGGAACCCCTGAATGCGACCCCCCGATTGAAGTTCTTGACGGATAAAGCACCGGATCGTGTCAAGGTTGGGCCGCTGGCGTCCGATAGGGGAAGAGGAACGTCACTCGGCTGCAGGAAGGAGTCCCCGTGACGACGGTCCTGATCTGCGATGACCGGCGCAGCGTGCGGGAGGGTCTCACCCGTGTGATGTCGGCTGTCCCCGGGGTTAGTCGCATCGACTGCGTAGCACACGGTGACGAGTTGCTGGCCCGATACTCCCGGCAGCCGGCCGACGTCGTACTGGTTGGCACCCAGCGCGCCGTCCCGACTGGTGTGGAAGCGACCAGGCGACTTGTCTCCGCGAACCCACAGGCGAACGTGATCGTGTTCGGCGCCCCCGACGACGCCGGCAGCATCGCGGCCGCCATCGCCGGCGGTGCCCGAGGCTACCTGCGCTGGGACGCGTCCCGTCCCGAGCTGGTGGCCGCGCTGGCGCACACCCTCGCCAGCACAGCGGTGCCGGCGCCCCGGCAGCCCTCCGACCCGGGCGTGCAGCTCACCGAGCGCGAGCTGCAGGTCCTGCGGGGGATGAGCCAGGGCAAGAGCAACGGCCAGATCGGGCGGGAACTCTACCTGTCCGAGGACACGGTGAAGACGCACGCGCGGCGGCTGTTCCGCAAGCTCGGCGTCCGTGACCGGGCCCAGGCCGTCGCCCACGGCTTCCGTCGCGGTCTCGTCTCTTGAGTTGCACTCCGGCTCCCCACCGGTTCCTCTTCGAGTCAGCACGACGCCCGGGACCGGCCCTGTCTGCCCAGCCCGGCGGAGGTTCGCCGGGCTGGATCGTGTCGCGCCGATTCATCCCCGTCCCGGACATCTCGCAGGACACACCGGCGTTTCGCACCGACCACCGCGCCGCGGGCTTGGCCGCGGGCGGTACCGTGAACAGCGACGGTACGTGCGGCGCTCGCGCCCGCCGTGCCGTCACCTGTTGTCGGATCGCCTAGAGGTAACACCAAGGCTGTTTGCTGCGATGACCAACGTGGGGGACGGACTGGACGCCGCCGTGGGCGCTGCCGTCGAGGGCGACCGTCAGGCGATAGAGCGTCTGCTGGCGTTTATCCGTCCCCTGGTGGTGCGGTACTGCCGCGCCCGAGTCGGCAGGCAGGAACGATCCTTCGCTTCGGCGGACGACGTCGCCCAGGAGGTGTGTCTCGCGGTGCTTACGGCGCTGCCCAGCTACCGCGACCAGGGGCGACCGTTCCTGGCCTTTGTGTACGGCATCGCCGCACACAAGGTGGCCGATGCACATCGCTCGGCCGCACGGAACCGTTCGGAGCCAGTCCCTGAAGTTCCCGATGCACCGGAAACCGATGCTGGGCCGGAGCAGCGCGCCATGCATGGTGAGCTGTCCGAGAGGATGGCCCAGTTGCTGAGGATCCTGCCCGACAAGCAGCGCGAGATCCTGCTGCTCCGGGTGGTGGTCGGGTTGTCGGCGGAGGAGACGGCCGAGGCGGTCGGCTCGACACCGGGCGCGGTGCGAGTCGCGCAACACCGCGCACTGGCCCGTCTCCGCAAGACGCTGGCTGCGGAGGAGGTGGTCTAGGTGGCCGAGCAGCACGAGCACAGTGACGATCGGGTGGCGCGTTCCGCCCGGCCCGATGCGGCGTCCGTCTCGAAAGGCGCGGACCCCGCGGCGAACACCAACCACGAGGCAGCGGAATTCACCGCGGTGCAGGTCGACGACGCGTTGCTGGACGCCCTGGGTGGGCCCGACGCCGAGCTGACCGGATCGCTGGCCGACCACGAGCTCAACGAGTTGCTGCTGGCCTGGCGCCGGGACGTCGACGGCGAGCCCATCCCGGAGCTGGTCGACACCGACACCGCGGTGACCACCATCGCCGCCGGACGACAGCCGGTCCGTACCCGCCACCGCTTCCTCGTCCCGCTGGCGACCGCGGCGGCGGTGTTGGCCATCGCGTTCACCGGTGTCGGCCTCGCCGCCAGGGACGCCCAGCCCGGCGACCCGCTGTGGGGGCTGACCCGGGTGCTGTACTCCGACCACGCACGCTCCGTGGAGGCCGCCGCGTCGGTGCGTAACGAGCTGGACCGCGCCGGCCTGGCCATCTCCGCCGGCCGGATCGCCGACGCCCGCAGCGCCCTGGCCAAGGCGCAGGTCTCGCTGCCCACGGTGTCCCGCGAGGACGGCAGGGCCGACCTGGCCGCCAGACGTGAGGAACTCGTCCAGCGCCTGAGCGCCAACCCGCCCGCGACCGGCACCACCACGCCGAGCTACCCGAACTCCAACCCGGCCGTCCCGGCGCCCGGTGGCCCGGTGGCCTCGTCCAGCAGTCCGCCGTCGACCACGCCGTCGACCACGCCGAACCCGTCCACGTCGCCGGCGCCGAGCACGTCCACCGCGCCGCCCACCAGTTCGACCGGGACGCAGTCCGGCGGCACCGGGTCCCGCTCGGACAAGCCGGGCGACTCGACCCCGCTCATCCCGCCGGGCGGCTGACCGCCGACGCAGCCCAAGCACCCCACGGACCACGAGCCCAAGCACCCCACGGACCACGATCCGTGGGGTGCTGGCGTTTCGCCCGGTGTGGCGCGCGGCTAGCGCGCGTTCTCGTTCGCGGTGACCCCGTCGGCGAACCCTCGGCAGTACTCCCAGCTCACGTAGCACGCCGGATCGGGATCGTAGGCGGGCTCGTGCGGGCGCATCCGGCCGTCGGTGAGCAGTTGCTCCAGGCTGGACCGCAGCAACTCCCAGTCGTGGTAGTGGGGCTCCTCACAGTCCCCGCAGTCGACCACGATGCCGCGGATTCCGCGGGGTTCCAGCAGCGCCTGGTACACCGCCAGGTCGCTGAGGTCACCGATGAGCTCGGCGCGTTCGGCGTCGCCGATCGGTTGGTACGACTGCTCTTCCGGCTCACCCATCTCCCGCGCGGGGTCCTCCGGGTCACCGGCGAACGGGTCTGGTGGCAACGCATCGTGCGGCACGACCTCGCACGGTACCGGCAAGGACCCCCCGCGCGTCCAGATACCATGGGTGGTAACCGCCATCGCCTGCGAAGACCCCCGTCCCCAAGCGCGCCACCAGCGCCCCAGGAAGGCAAGTCAGAAGGCTATGACCAGCGAGCTCTCCGACCCCGGAGTCCCGCCGAAGTTCGCCATGCTCGGCCTGACCTTCGACGACGTCCTGCTCCAGCCCGCGGAGTCGGACGTCATCCCCAGCGCCGTCGACACCTCGACGAAGCTGTCCCGCAACATCACCCTGCGCACCCCGCTGGTGTCCTCGGCGATGGACACGGTGACCGAGGCCAGGATGGCCATCGCCATGGCCCGCCAGGGCGGCATCGGCATCCTGCACCGCAACCTGGCGATCGAGCAGCAGGCCGCGCAGGTCGAGGTGGTCAAGCGCTCCGAGGCGGGCATGGTCACCGACCCGGTCACCTGCTCGCCGGACGACACGCTCGCCGAGGTGGACACGCTGTGCGCCCGGTTCCGCATTTCCGGTGTGCCGGTCACCGACTCCGACGGCACCCTGGTCGGCATCATCACCAACCGGGACATGCGCTTCGAGGTCGACCACGGCAGGCCGGTGCGGGACGTGATGACCAAGGCGCCGCTGGTCACCGCCCAGGTCGGGGTGACGGCGGACGCCGCGCTCGGCCTGCTGCGCCGGCACAAGGTGGAGAAGCTGCCGATCGTGGACGGCGCCGGCAAGTTGCGTGGCCTGATCACCGTCAAGGACTTCGTCAAGACCGAGCAGTACCCGCTGGCCACCAAGGACCCGGACGGCCGGCTGCTGTGCGGTGCCGCGGTCGGCGTCGGCGAGGACGCCTACGAGCGGGCCATGGCGCTGGTCGACGCCGGGGTGGACGTGCTGGTGGTGGACACCGCGCACGGCCACTCCCGCGGGGTGCTGCAGATGGTCGGCAAGCTCAAGCGGGAACTGGGCGACTCCGTCGACGTGGTCGGCGGCAACGTGGCCACCCGGGCCGGGGCCAAGGCCCTGGTGGAGGCCGGCGCGGACGCGGTCAAGGTGGGCGTCGGCCCCGGCTCGATCTGCACCACGCGGGTGGTCGCCGGGGTGGGCGTGCCGCAGATCAGCGCCATCTACGAGGCCGACCAGGTGTGCCGGCCGGCCGGGGTTCCGGTGATCGGCGACGGCGGCATCCAGTACTCCGGGGACATCGCCAAGGCCATCGCGGCCGGGGCCAGTTCGGTGATGCTGGGCAGCCTGCTCGGCGGCACCGCCGAGGCACCCGGCGACGTGATCCTGGTCGGCGGCAAGCAGTTCAAGACCTACCGTGGCATGGGCTCGCTCGGTGCGATGCAGTCCCGCAGCGGGGCCAGGTCCTACTCCAAGGACCGGTACTTCCAGGACGACGTGCTCTCCGAGGACAAGCTGGTGCCGGAGGGCATCGAGGGCCGGGTACCGTACCGTGGCCCGCTGGCTCAGGTGGCGCACCAACTCGTCGGCGGGCTGCGCTCCGCCATGGGCTACACGGGTGCGCGCAGCATCGCCGAACTGCAGCAGGCCGCCCTGGTGCGGATCACCGCGGCGGGCCTGAAGGAGAGCCACCCGCACGACATCACCATGACCGTCGAGGCGCCCAACTACACGGTGCGCGGCTGACCTCGCGGTCGGACAGCGGAGTCGAGGAAGGACAGACGTGCGGGACCTGGTCGAGATCGGCATGGGGCGCACCGCGAGGCGGGTGTACGGCCTGGGTGACGTGGACATCGTCCCGTCCCGGCGCACCCGGTCGTCGAAGGATGTCTCGACCGCGTGGCAGATCGACGCCTACCGGTTCGAGATCCCGCTGGTCACCCATCCCACCGACGCGATCGTCTCGCCGGGCACGGCGGTCGCCGTCGGCGAGTTGGGCGGGCTCGGCGTGCTCAACGCCGAGGGCCTGTGGGCCAGGCACGCCGACGTGGAGGACGTGCTCGACCGGTTGATCCGCACCGTGGACGAGGACGACGACCCGGCCGCGCCGGTGCGGGTGCTGCAGGAGCTGCACGCCGCACCGATCCAGATGGACCTGCTGGCCGAGGCGATCAAGACGGTGCGCGAGTCCGGCGTCACGGTCGCCGTGCGGGTCAGCCCGCAGCGCGCCGCCGAGCTCACCCCGGACCTGCTCGCCGCCGGGGTGGAGATCCTGGTCGTGCAGGGCACCATCATCTCCGCCGAACATGTGGCCAGGGACGGCGAGCCGCTGAACCTCAAGCGCTTCATCGCCGACCTGGACGTGCCGGTGATCGCCGGCGGGATCGGCGACTACCGCACCGCCATGCACCTGATGCGCACCGGCGCGGCCGGCGTGATCGTCGGCTACGGCTACACCCCGGGCGTGACCACCACCGACTCGGTTCTCGGCATCGGCGTGCCGATGGCCACCGCGATCGCCGACGCGGCCGCCGCCCGACGGGACTACCTGGACGAGACCGGCGGCCGGTACGTGCACGTGATCGCCGACGGCGGCGTGCACACCAGCGGCGAGATCGCCAAGGCGGTGGCCTGCGGGGCGGACGCGGTGATGCTCGGCGAGCCGCTGGCCGCGGCCGCCGAGGCGCCCGGCCAGGGCCTGTACTGGACGGCGGCGGCCGCGCATCCCTCGGTGCCGCGCAGCCATATTTCGGTGGCCCTGGACCAGGAGTTCGACCTGCGGACCCTGCTGTTCGGGCCGTCGGTGGACCCGCGCGGGGTGACCAACCTGTTCGGCGGGCTGCGCCGGGCCATGGCCAAGACGGGGTACTCCGATCTCAAGGAGTTCCAGAAGGTCGGCCTGAGCATCCGCGGGTGATCGGTCGCCGGCGGGGCTAGGCGGAACCGCGAGGTTCACTTAATCTTTGCGGCATGGGTGGCCAACTCGTCAGTAACAACCGTTCGAACGACACCGACTACGACGTCGTCGTGGTCGGCTCGGGCTTCGGCGGGAGCGTGGCCGCGCTGCGGCTGACCGAGAAGGGCTACCGGGTGGCCGTGCTGGAGGCCGGCCGGCGGTTCGCTGACGACGAGTTCGCCAAGACGTCCTGGGACCTGCGCCGCTACCTGTGGGCGCCGCAGCTCGGCTGCTACGGCATCCAGCGCATCCACCTGCTGCGCGACGTGATGGTGCTGGCCGGCGCGGGCGTGGGCGGCGGCTCGCTGGTCTACGCGAACACGCTGTACCGGCCGCTGGACGCGTTCTACGCCGACCGGCAGTGGGCGCACATCACCGACTGGAAGGACGAGCTGCTGCCGTTCTACGACCAGGCCAGCCGGATGCTCGGGGTGGTCACCCAGCCGTCCACCACACCGTCGGACGAGGTGATCAAGAAGGTGGCGGTGGACCTCGGCGTGCCCGACACCTACCACCCGACGCCGGTTGGCGTGTATTACGGTACGCCCGGCGAGCGTGTCCGGGACCCGTTCTTCGGCGGGGCCGGCCCGGACCGCACCGGCTGCACCGAGTGCGGCGCGTGCATGTCCGGCTGCCGGGTCGGCGCGAAGAACACGCTGGTCAAGAACTACCTGTACCTGGCGGAGCGAGCCGGGGCCACGGTGTTCCCGCTGACCACGGTGACCCGGTTGCACCCGATGCCGGACGGCTCGTGGCAGGTGGACACCCGGCGCACCGGCGGCAAGCTGCGCGCCGGCCGCCGCACCTTCACCGCCCGCCAGGTGGTGCTGGCCGCCGGCACCTGGGGCACCCAGCAACTGCTGCACCGGATGAAGGACTCCGGTGAACTGCCGCGGCTTTCGGCGCGGCTGGGCGAGCTGACCCGGACCAACTCGGAGGCCATCGTCGGCGCCAAGGCCGACCGGGTGGACCCGGCCCGCGACTTCAGCCGAGGAGTGGCGATCACGTCGTCCATCCATCCCGACTCCGACACCCACATCGAGCCGGTCCGCTACGCCAGGGGCAGCAACGCGATGGGCCTGCTGCAGACCTTCGCCACCCGCGGCGACCTGCCCACCCCGCGCTGGCGGCAGTTCCTGACGTTCGTGCTGCGCCACCCGCTGCTGACGGTGCGCAACCTCTCGGTGCGCCGGTGGAGCGAGCGGACGGTGATCCTGCTGGTCATGCAGGCCCTGGACAACTCGCTGACCACCTACACCCGGCGCGGTTGGTTCGGCCGCCGCCGGCTCACCTCCCGGCAGGGGCACGGCGAGCCCAACCCCACCTGGATTCCGGCCGCGTACGAGGCCACCCAGTCCGCCGCGCGGCACATCGGCGGGATCGCCGGCGGTACCTGGAGCGAGATCTTCGACATCCCGCTGACCGCCCACTTCATCGGCGGCTGCGTAATCTCCTCGGACCCCGAGCACGGGGTGATCGACCCGTACCACCGGGTGCACAACTACCCGACGCTGTCCATCGTGGACGGTTCGGCGATCAGCGCCAACCTGGGCGTGAACCCGGCGCTGACCATCACCGCGCAGGCCGAGCGGGCGCTCGCCATGTGGCCGAACAAGGGGGAGCCCGACCCCCGGCCCGCGCCGGGTGACGGCTACCGGCGCGTGTCGCCGGTGCCTCCGAGCCGCCCGGTGGTCCCGGAGGGCGCGCCCGGCGCGCTGCGGCTGCCGTCCGCATCCTGACGCCGGCCGCCGCTGCGCCGATCCGGCGAATCCACGCGGACCGACCCTCCGGCTGAACAACCCGGCGGCCCCCGGCGCGTCCCATGATCGGGAGGTGCGGGGGTTGATCGGCAGAAGAGCGTTCCTACGGGTCGCCGGGCTGGCGGCGGTCACCGTGGCGACGAGCGCGGCCACGGCCGCATGCGGCAGGGCGGGGCCGCCCGCCACGTCGGTGGCCGCCACGCCGACCACCCTCCCGGCCACGCCGGCCGCGGGCGGGCCACCGGACTGGTCCGCGCTGCGGGCCCGGCTGGCCGGCACGCTGGTGCTGCCCGGCGACCGCGACTACGACGCCGCGCGGCGCTCGTACAACCCCCTGTTCGACGCTCGGCGGCCGGCCGCGGTGGCCCGCTGCGCCCGGCCCGAGGACGTGCAGGCCTGCCTGGAGGCCGCCGCCCGGTCCGGCATCCCGGTCGCCGCGCGCAGCGGCGGGCACAGCTACGCCGGCTACTCCACCCCGGACCGCGGGCTGGTGGTCGACCTCGGCGGCATGGCCGGGGTGGACGTGCGACCGGACGGCACCGCCGTGGTCGGCGCGGGCGCCCGGCTGATCGACGTGTACGCGGCCCTCGCCGCGGCCGGCCGCTGCCTGCCGGCCGGGTCCTGCCCCTCGGTAGGCGTGGCCGGGCTCACCCTCGGCGGCGGCGTGGGCGTGCTGACCAGGAAGTACGGGCTGACCTGCGACCGGGTCAGCGCGATGAGCGTGGTCACCGCGGACGGCCGGCTGCGCGCGGTGGCCGAGGACGCCGAGCCGGACCTGTTCTGGGCGCTGCGCGGGGGTGGCGGCGGCAACTTCGGCGTCGTCACCTCGTTCACCTTCCGCACCGAGCCGGCTCCCGACCTCACCGTGTTCGCCCTGACGTTCCCCGCCGGGTCGGCCGGCGCGGTGCTCGGCGGCTGGCAGCAGTGGGTGCGCGGCGCGCCGGACGAGCTGTGGACCAACTGTGTCGTCTCCGGTGGCTCGCCGCCCTCGGTGCGGGTGGGCGGCTGCTACGTGGGCTCGCCGGACGGGCTGAGCCCGCTGCTGGACGACCTCGTCCGGCGGGTCGGCACGGCGCCTGCCAGCCGGTACGCGCAGGCCAAGGGTTACCTGGACGCGATGCGGTACTTCGCCGGGTGCGGCCAGCGCAGCGTGGCGTCCTGCCGGCCGGCCGAGGCCGGCGGGCAACTCGGCCGGGAGTCCTTCGTCGCGTCCTCCGCGGTGCTGGCCGCACCGGCCGCCGACCCGGACCGGGTGGCCGCGCTCGTCGCCGGCCAGCGCGGCACCGACCTGCTGTTCGACTCGCTCGGCGGCGCCGTGGCCGGGGTGCGGCCGGACGCCACCGCGTTCCCGCACCGCTCCGCCCTGGCCACGGTGCAGATCTACCGGGGAACGGATGCCGCGGGGCAGCGCTCGGCCGCGCGCACGGTCGGCGCGGTCCGGGACGGGCTGGCCGGGCTGCTCGGCGCGGCCGCCTACGTCAACTATGTCGATCCGGCGCTGCGCGACTGGGCCGGCGCCTACTACGGCGACAACGCCGCCCGGCTGCGCGAGGTGGCCCGGCGCTACGACCCGGACCGCGTGCTCGCCTTCGACCAGGGGCTGGCCTAAACGTCGATGCCGGTGAGCACGAGGACGCGTTCCTCGGTGAGGTCGGCCATGGCCGAGCGGACACCCTCCCGGCCGAAGCCGGAGCCCTTCACTCCGCCGTAGGGCATCTGGTCCGCGCGGTAGGACGGCACGTCGCCGACGATCAGCCCGCCGACTTCCAGTTCCGCCGCGGCCCGGAACGCCACCCGCAGGTCGCGCGTGAACAGCCCGGCCTGCAACCCGTACGCCGAGTCGTTCACCCGCGTCAGCGCCTCGTCCACGCTGTCCACAGTGGACACCGCGAGTACCGGCCCGAACACCTCCTCGGTCCACACCTTCGCGTCGGCCGGCACGTTCGCCAGCACCGTCGGTTCCACGGTGGAGCCCTGCCGGCCCCCGCCGACCAGCACCTTCGCCCCCGCCGCGGTGGCCTCGGCGATCCACTGCTCGACGCGTTCCGCGGCCGCCTCGTCGACCAGCGGGCCGACCTCCACGTCCGGGTCGTGCGGGTCGCCGGTGCGCAGCGCGCGCACCGCGTTCAGCAGCCGGGGCAGGAAGTCGTCCGCCACCGCCCGCTCGACCAGCACCCGCTGCACCGCGATGCAGGACTGGCCGGCCTGATAGTTGCCGAAGGTGGCGATCCGCTTCGCCGCGAAGTCCAGGTCGGACCAGTCCGCGCAGACCACCGCGGCGGCGTTGCCGCCCAACTCCAGCACCACGTGCTTGCGCGGCGCCGCATCCATGATCGACCAGCCGACCGGGCCGGACCCGGTGAACGACACCACCGGCAGCCGCTCGTCCCGCACCAGCGCGACGGTCTCCTCGTTGCCCACCGGCAGGACCGAGAACGCCCCGGCCGGCAGGTCCGTCTCGGCCAGCAACTCGCCCAGCACCAGCGCGGACAGCGGGGTGCGCGGCGCGGGCTTGACCACGATCGGCGCGCCCACCGCGATCGCCGGCGCCACCTTGTGCGCCACCAGGTTCAGCGGGAAGTTGAACGGGGAGATGCCCAGCACCGGGCCGCGCGGCACCCGGCGGATCATCGCCAGCCGGCCCTCGGCGGCCGGGTCGGTGTCCAGCCGCTGCAGCTCGCCGGTGAACCGGCGGGCCTCCTCGGCGGCGAACCGGAACGTGGACACCGCCCGGTTCACCTCCGCCACGGCCCACTTCAGCGGCTTGCCGTTCTCCGCGGTGATCAGCTCGGCGAGTTCCTCGGACCGCTCGGCCAAGCCGCGGGAGACGTGATCCAGCGCGGCCGCCCGCAGGTGCGCGGGGCTGCGCCGGAACTCCCCGGCGACCGCGGCCGCCGCGGCGACCGCCCGCTCGACCTGCTCCGGACCGGGCACCGCGACCGTGGCGATCTCGGTGCCGTCGTAGGGATGCTGCACGGTCAGGTCCCGCACGCCCTGCTCGGGCTGCCCGGCGATCCAGCACGGCCGCGGCTGCGGCGTGAAAGCGGTCATGGCACTACGGTAGGCCCCCTGGCCGTGCCAGTTCGGCCCATGTCGGCCCGCATGCGCACCACAATGGCGAGTGCCGCCGGCACCGCCAGGGGTGCCGCCACGGAGACCGGCGTCACCTGGGACGATGGAGGTAATCAGAGCGCTCGTTTCGACCAGGAGGTTCGGCCCGTGCCCGCGAACAGCCAGCGCCCCGTGCTCGTGGTCGACTTCGGCGCGCAGTACGCGCAGCTCATCGCCCGGCGGGTGCGCGAGGCTCAGGTGTACTCCGAGGTCGTGCCGCACACCGCCAGCGTGCCGGACCTGCTGGACCGCGACCCGGCGGCGATCGTGCTGTCCGGCGGCCCGGCCAGCGTCTACGAGGAGGGCGCGCCCCGGGTGGACCCGGCGCTGTTCGACGCCGGGGTGCCGGTGTTCGGCATCTGTTACGGGTTCCAGGCGATGGCCGTGGCGCTCGGCGGCACCACCGAGCACACCGGCACCCGCGAGTACGGCCGCACCGAACTCGCGGTGCAGGGCGGCGGCGGCCGGTTGCACGAGGACCTGCCCGGCCACCACCCGGTGTGGATGAGCCACGGCGACTGCGTGACCAAGGCGCCGGAGGGTTTCGTGGTGACCGCCAGCAGCGCGGGCGCGCCGGTGGCCGCCTTCGAGGACACCGACCGGCGGTTCGCCGGTGTGCAGTACCACCCCGAGGTCGCGCACACCCCGCACGGCCAGGAGGTGCTGCGCCGGTTCCTGCACGACGTCGCCGGCATCCGTCCACAGTGGACCACCGCGTCGATCGTGGATGAGCAGGTGGCGCGGATCCGGGAGCGGATCGGTGGTGGCAGAGCCATCTGCGGGCTGTCCGGCGGTGTCGACTCCGCGGTGGCCGCCGCCCTGGTGCAGCGCGCCATCTCCGACCGGCTCACCTGCGTGTTCGTCGACCACGGGCTGCTGCGCGCCGGGGAACGCGCCCAGGTGGAGCGGGACTTCGTCGCGGCCACCGGGGTCAACCTGGTCACCGTGGACGCCGAGGAGCGATTCCTGTCCGCGCTGGCCGGGGTGTCCGACCCGGAGCAGAAGCGCAAGATCATCGGTCGGGAGTTCATCGAGGTCTTCGAGGAGACCGCGCGGAACCTGCAGGCCGAGGCCGGTGAGCACGGCCAGCACTACGACTTCCTGGTGCAGGGCACGCTGTACCCGGACGTGGTGGAGTCCGGCGGCGGCACCGGCGCGGCGAACATCAAGAGCCACCACAACGTCGGCGGCCTGCCCGAGGACCTGCGGTTCCGGCTGGTCGAGCCGCTGCGCGAGCTGTTCAAGGACGAGGTGCGCCGGGTCGGCCTGGAACTGGGCCTGCCCGAGACGATCGTGCACCGCCAGCCCTTCCCCGGCCCCGGCCTGGGCATCCGGATCATCGGCGACGTGACCAGGCAGCGGCTGGACGTGCTGCGCGCGGCGGACGCCATCGCCCGGGAGGAACTCACCGCCGCCGGGCTGGACCGGGACATCTGGCAGTGCCCGGTGGTGCTGCTGGCCGAGGTGCGCAGCGTCGGCGTGCAGGGCGACTTCCGCACCTACGGCCACCCGGTGGTGCTGCGGCCGGTGTCCAGCGAGGACGCGATGACCGCGGACTGGACCCGGTTGCCCTATGACGTGCTGGAACGGATCTCCACCCGGATCACCAACGAGGTGCCCGAGGTCAACCGCGTGGTCCTGGACGTGACCAGCAAGCCCCCGGGCACCATCGAGTGGGAGTGACGACCCCTACCGGTTGCGCCGGCCGCCGCGCAGCGACCCGGCCAGCAGCAGCAGGCCGATCAGCAGCGCCGCCCCGGCCAGCAGCCACTTCGGGTCGGTGGACGGGATGCCCAGCGCCCCGTCGGTGAGCACGTAGCCGGACACGCCCAGGGTGAGGACCCCGGCGACCAGCGTGATCGGGTCCGGCGCCCGCAAGCTGGTCCTCCGCCGCTCAAGGCGGTCGTTGTCGGTGCTGCCGGTGTTGTCAGCCACGGCGGACCTCCACGTTTCCGAGTCCCGTGTGCACGTCCAGGATCAGCTTCGGGCCGCCGGGACCGTCCGGCCCCGCGTCGGTCACGTCCTGGCGCGGGTTGGTGCCCGACGACTGGTGGCCCAGGCAGTCAACGTTGCCGAGGTGGGCGGTGCAGTGCACCTCGACATCGGCGTTCTCCGGTACCCGCACCTCCGCGTTGCCGACGCCGAGGTCCACGCCGGTGCGGGTCACCGCGTCCCCGGTGAGCTGGCGCAGGTCCAGCATGTTGTTGCCGGCCGAAAGGTGGTAGCTGGGCAGCACCTGCTGCGCCACCGTCGGGGTGTACACCCGATCGCCCGCGCCGTCCCAGTGGTCCAGCGACGCCGCGGTCAACACGAACCCGGCCACCGAGAGCGGCACGGCCAGCACGATCAGGCCGCGACCGCCGTGCAGGAACGATCCGGCGACCATGCCCAGCCCCAGCACCCCGAGGACCAGGCCGACCACGTGGGGCGCGGTCAGCCACGTGCCCGCCACCAACTGGCCGACCAGCACGGAGGCGCCGACCACCAGCAGGGCCACCCCGCTGGTGAGCAGGCCGACCGGGAAGCGGCGGGGCCGCGGTTCCGGCTCGGCTGGCGGCTCCGGACGCCCGCCCGGTTCGGGCAGGTCCCAGGCGAACGGAGCGGCGCCCAGCGGGTCCCAGGACGGCGGCTGCCGCATCGGGGTGGTCTGCCCCACCGCACCGGTACCCGACCCGGCCGCACCCGCCTCCGGCCGGCCGTGCCCGTGCCCTGCCTCGGTGGAGAACTCATGGACCGGCGCGGTCGGCTGGTCCGAGGCCACCCCCGGCGGCGGCCCGGTGGGCGCGCCGCCCGCCGCCTGGCCCGTGGTGTCGCCGCCCTGCCCGCGGTGCCGGTGCAGCAGGTACAGCGCCGCCGCGATCAGCGCCAGGCCGATGACCGCGCCCACCCCGTTGTGCAGGAAGAACGTGGCCGCCGGGAACAGCGCCAGGCAGAGCAGCACGGTCAGCACGGCCGAGGTGTTGCTGCGCCCCCGGCCGGCGAGCGACTCCACCGGCGACACCTCGTCGTCGTCGGCCGGCAGGAACAGCCAGCCCAGCAGGTAGGCCAGCACCCCGACACCGCCGTAGAAGGCGCTCACCACGAACACCACCCGCACGATCACCGGGTCGATGCCGTACTGCGCGCCGACGCCGGCCGCCACGCCAGCGATCTTGCGTCCCCGCCTGGGCCGCCGTGGCCGGTTCGCCCAGAAGTCCCGGACCGTCTCCTCGACGCCGGGTGCCCCTCCATTTCCGCTCATGGGAACGAGCATGCGGCGCGGCGCGGCCCGGAACATCGGGGAGGGCCCTGATCCCGCCCCGGAAAACCCGGGTGCTTCCCTGATGACCCGCGGTGGGCCGCGTGTGACCATGGGTTTCGTGAGTGACGAGGGGGCGGTCCCCAGCGGCGCGGTACGGCGGCCCGGCCGCGGCGACGTGCCGGCGGACCGCGCGGCGAACAACCGGCTGTGGCGCCGGCGGTCCAGCCGTGTCGTGGCCGGGGTGGCCGGTGGGCTCGCCGACCACCTCGGCGTGGACGTGCTGTGGGTGCGGGTGGCGTTCGCCGCGCTGGCCGCGCTCGGCGGCGCCGGCGTGGTGGGCTACGGCCTGCTCTGGATCTTCGTGCCGCAGCGGCCGGCCGGCAGCACGGAGGCGGAGGAGACGCCGCGGCAGCGGCAGCAGGCGATCGGGCTGGTCGCCGTCGGCGTCGGCATGGCGCTGCTCGGCGGGATGATCTCCGGCACGGTGGGTAGCTGGGTAACCGGCCCGCTGTGCGTCGCCCTGGTCGGTGCCGCGGTGGTGTGGCGGGAGGCCGACGAGGCGCAGCGGCGCCGCTGGAAGGACGGCGCCCGGTCCGGCGTGCTGAACGTGGTGCTCGGCGACGGCGGCCGGGCCGCGCTGGTGCGGGTGTTCGCCGGGGTGGCCCTGGTGGTGGCCGGTATCGCGGTGTTCCTGCTCGGCCGGCTCAACCTGGACCAGGTGCAGTTCGCCCTGCTCGCGGTGATCGCCGCGCTGATCGGCGTGGCGGTGCTGACCGTGCCGTGGTGGATCCGCCTGGTACGTGACCTCGGCGAGGAGCGCAGGGCCCGGATCCGCACCGAGGAACGCGCGGAGATCGCCGCCCACCTGCACGACTCGGTGCTGCAGACGCTCGCGCTGATCCAGCGGCACGCGGAGGGCAACCGTGAGGTGCGCCGGCTGGCCCGCAGCCAGGAACGGCAGTTGCGCACCTGGCTGTACGGTCCCTCCGGGTACGGCGGCGCCGCGGAGAAGGCCGCGCAGGTGGCCGAGCAGGCCGGCGGCACCGCCGGGGAGGACACCTTCGCCGAGGCGGTCGCTACGGTGTGCGGCGAGGTGGAGGACAGCTTCGCCCTGGACGTGCAGCAGGTGGTGGTCGGCGACTGCCCGATGGACGACCGGCTCGCGGCTCTCGTCCAGGCGGCCAGGGAAGCGATCGTGAACGCCGGCAAGCACGCCGGCGTGGCCGAGGTCAGCGTGTACGCCGAGGTCGAGCCCGAGCGGGTCACCATGTTCGTGCGGGACCGTGGCAAGGGCTTCGACCCGGACGCGGTCCCGGAGGACCGGCACGGCCTGGCCGACTCGATCCGGGGCAGGATGAACCGGCACGGCGGTGAGGTGGCGCTGCGCACCACCCCGGGCGAAGGCACCGAGGTCCAACTCGGCATGCCGCGGCGGACCAGGGAAGTCAGGGCGTGACGGCCCGAGTGCGGGTGGACACGGAGGAGGGAACCCGGTGACCAGCCAGGGAAGCGGCCAGCCGGCCGAACGCAGGGGTCCGGTGCGGGTGTTCCTGGTGGACGACCACGCGCTGTTCCGCGCCGGGGTGCGCGCCGAACTCGACTCCGCGGCGGGCGACGTCGAGGTGGTCGGCGAGGCCGGCTCGGTGGCCGAGGCGGTGGCCGGGATCGTGCACCGGCAGCCGGACGTGGTGTTGCTCGACGTGCACATGCCCGAAGGCGGCGGCGCCGAGGTGCTCCGCCGGGTCCGGCCCGACCACCCCGGCGTCGTGTTCCTCGCGCTGTCCGTGTCCGACGCGGCCGAGGACGTGATCGCGGTGATCCGGGCCGGGGCGCGCGGCTACGTCACCAAGACGATCTCCGGCCACGAGCTGGCCCGCTCGATCCGCCGGGTGGCCGAGGGCGATGCGGTGTTCTCGCCGCGGCTGGCCGGGTTCGTGCTGGACGCCTTCTCCGAACGGCCCGGCGCGGCGCCGGTCGGGGACCCGGAGCTGGACCTGCTCACCCCGAGGGAGCGGGACGTGCTCCGCCTGCTGGCCAGGGGATACGCCTACAAGGAGATCGCCGCCGAGCTGTTCATCTCGGTGAAGACGGTGGAGACCCATGTCTCCAGCGTGCTGCGCAAGACCCAACTGTCCAACCGCTACGAGCTGTCCCGGTGGGCCACCGACCGCCGGCTTGTCTGACCCGGAACCGGAGGGAGCTGCGATAACGAGCTGGGGAACGCGCCAGGGCGAAGCCCCGCGATCGCGGCGGCGGGGTTCCCGACCGGCAGGCCGGTGGTGCCATGCGACCGTCGAGCCCCGGCGACGTGATCGCGGCGCGCGTTCCGGAACAGGAGTTGAGTAGCCGCCGGCCGTCAGCCGCCGAAGTTGGCGTCACCGCCCTGGGTGCTGGTGGGCGTACCGCCGCCGCCCGCCGGGTCGCCGCCACCGGTGGTGAACGTGTCGCCGCCGTCACCGAAGGCGGGTGCCGGTGCCCGGCCCTCCTGGTCGATCAGCAACTCGCCGTTCTGCTGCGCGAAGGAGAACGAGTGCAGCTCGCGGCCGGTGCGGCCGTCCTTGGTCTTGAAGGTCATCAGGAAGCTGATCGACTTGGCGTTGGCCGCGACCTGGCGGCCCACTTTCACCTCGTCGATCTGCGACCAGAACGCCTTGTAGGTGTCGAAGCCGTGCGTGGCCGCCTGGAACCGCGGGCTGAGCCGCTGCCACGCCTGTTCCGGGTGCTTGGGCAGTAGCGAGTAGTACTCCCGCACCGCCTGCTCCATCTGCTGCACCGAGACCTGTTCCGACGTGGTGGTGGTCTCCGGTGCGGTGGTCGTGGTGGTCCGCCTGGGCGGCCGGGACGTCGTGCTGGTGACCGGTGCCGGGGGCGGCGCGGAGGTGCGCAACGACTGGTTGTCGCTCTGGTTCTTCGTGTTGGTGAACGCGCTGGCCAGCAGGATGCCGGCGATCGCGGCGGCGACGATGGCCAGGCCGGTCACCATCATCGGGCGCCGGCTCGATCGTCTGCCGGGCGGAGGGCCGGAGGGAGCGGCGGCGGGTGCGGCCGGCCGGGCCGGCGGCGGTGGTCCGACCGGCCCGCGCGTGCCCGTCCTCGACGCGGCGGGCAGTTCGCCCAGCGGCCGGGCGTCCAGCCGGGTCGGGTTGGGTCCCGGCGGCGGAACCCGCATCGGCCCGGTCACCGGCCGCTCGGCCGGCGCCTGCTGGGTGGTGCGCCAGTTCTGCACGGGCTGGGTCGCGGTGCCGGTGGCCAGCAGGCCGGGCGGCACGGAACGGCCGGCGGCGATCGCGGCCAGCGCCTCCTGCGCCCGCGTCATGTCCGGCCGGTCGGTGGGCTCCACCTGCAGCAGTTGGGTCAGCACCGGGGTGAGCGGACCGGCGTGCCGGATCGGGTTGGTCTGCCCGGCGGCGACCGCGTGCAGCATGGCCAGGGTGTTCTCGTTCACCCCGAACGGCGGCTCCCCCTCGGTCGCGGCGTAGAGCGTGGAGCCCAGGGAGAACACGTCCGACGGCGGCCCGGGGTCGTAGCCCTTGGCCACCTCCGGCGCCAGGTAGGCGGGCGTGCCGGCGAGCATGCCGGTGGCGGTGACCGTGACGTCGCCGGTGGCCCGGGAGATGCCGAAGTCGGTGATCTTGACGGTGCCGTCCTCGCCGAGCAGGACGTTGCCGGGTTTGATGTCGCGGTGCACGATGCCGGCGCTGTGCGCGGCGGCCAGCGCGGCGGCCATCTGCGCGCCGATCCTGGCGACCTCCTGCGGAGGCAGCGTGCCGCGCTCGGTCAACACCGTCGAGAGGCTCTTCGACGGCAGGTACTCCATCACCAGCCAGGGCTGGCCGTCCTCCTCGGCGACGTCGTAGACGGCGATCGCGTTCGGGTGGTGCAGGCGGGCGGCGATCCGGCCCTCGCGCATGGCGCGCAGCTTGGCCTCCTCGGCCTCACCCGCCGGCAGCCCAGGTTCGAGGAGAAGCTGCTTGACCGCGACGGTGCGGTGCAGGCGGTCGTCGTGCGCCTGCCACACCACGCCCATCGCGCCGCTGCCGATGCGCTGGACCAACCGGTAGCGGCCGGCGACTGTGCGGCCCTCCTCGGTCACAGCTCCCCTCCGTATTCCTCGCCTGCCAAAGGCCGACCGTCCGCACTGGCGACGGCCGCGAACCGAAGCCGCGAACGGACCCGAACCGACCACCGGCCCACCCCGGCGCCGGCCCGTATGACCACTAACGCAACCACACCCACTAGCCGTTAGACGGTTGAGTCGGCGGCGGGGTTGCTGACGTGCTCGTCGTCGGCGGCTTCGACGACGTCGTGGTGGTGCGCTGCGTGGTGGTCTCCGGCGGCGTGGTGGTCGTCGTGGTCGGCCGCTGGCTGGTCACCCCGGTCGGCTGCTCTTCCTCGGTGGTCGTCCGGGAGACGTGCCGCGTCGTGGTCTCCTCCGTCTCGCTGGTCTGGGCCGGAGGCAGCGGGGCCGGCTGGATCGCGGTCTGCCGGTTGTCGTTGGGCGGCGGCGTGCCGCCGGCGTGGTTGTTGAAGAAGTTGTTCGCCAGCAGCAGCCCGCCGACGAGCAGCACGGCCAGCAGGGCGAGCCCGGACACCAGCAGGCCCCGGCGGCCCTTGCGCGGCGGCGCGGGCGGCACCGGCGCCGCCTGGGCACGCGTCCCGCCGCCGGCCACACCGGCCACGTGCTGGGTGGTGCCCTGGTACGGGGAGTCGCCGAGCATCCGGGTGCCGTACTGGTCCTGCACCACGGTCTCGCCGCCGCCCAGATACGACGTGGCGGCGTCCGGTCCGGGCACGCTGGGCACCTGGCCGTTGGCCACGGCCTGCAGCAGTTCCCGGGTCTCCGCGGTGCTCGGCCGCGCCTCGGGGTCGCTGCGCAGCAGGTACTGCAGCACGTCGGTGAGCGGCCCGGCCTGCCGGGGCGGGTTGATCTGGCCGGTGGCAACGCTGTGCAGCAGGCCGAGGGTGTTCTCGCTCAGGCCGAACGGTGGTTCGCCCTCCACCGCGGCGTAGAGCGTGGAGCCCAGGGAGAACACGTCCGAGGCCGGGCCGGGGTCGCGGCCCAGCGCCACCTCCGGCGCCAGGTAGGCGGGTGTGCCGGCGATCATGCCGGTCTTGGTGACGGTGACGTCGTCGCTGGCGCGGGAGATGCCGAAGTCGGTGATCTTGACGGTGCCGTCCTCGCCGAGCAGGACGTTGCCGGGTTTGATGTCGCGGTGCACGATGCCGGCGCTGTGCGCGGCGGCCAGCGCGGCGGCCACCTGGGCGCCGATCCTGGCGACCTCCCGAGGCGGCAGCGGGCCGCGCTCGGCCATCACCGCCGACAGGCTGCGTGACGGCAGGTACTCCATCACCAGGCAGGGCACGCCGTCCTCGTCGACCACGTCGAACACCGCGATCGCGTTCGGGTGGTGCAGCCGGGCGGCGAGCCGCCCCTCCCGCATGGCGCGCTGCTTGGCCTCGTCGGCCTCACCCTCGCTCAGCCCAGGCGAGAGCAGCAGTTCCTTGACCGCCACGGTGCGGTGCAGGCGCTCGTCGTGGGCCCGCCACACCACGCCCATCGCACCGCTGCCGATGCGTTCGACCAATCGATAACGCCCGGCGACCGCACGGCCTTCTCCAGTCACCCGCCCAGCTCCTCGCCGCACCGCCGTGACACGTGTACCGAGAAACGGACTTGGGCGGCGGTGTCGCCCTGCTCGCTCACGTGACGGCTCCCCAGGTAGGTCACGGCACCAAGGGTAGGGGTTGCCCGTACGGGAATGGACTCAGCCCGTCGTGTCGCGGCACCGTGCAGTTGTCCATGGTCTGGTTGCCGGGAGCCACCTCCCGGCGCGGCGACCCGGACCTGGCGGACCGGACGCACGCCGAGGCTGACGATCCTCGGCCGCGGACCACCGGACGTCGCCGGGGCGACCCGGTGGACACGCGGCGGACATCTTGGCACGCCCAGGTGACGGATGCCCGCATCGCCATACCCGATTCGGGTGTGACCTAAAACACAATGATCGGGTACGGCGTGGTCCGGTCGCCCCGGTGAATCACGGGTTGGTGGCGCCGAACACTCCGCCGACCAGCCCGGTCACCGGGTCGAGCAACCCGCCGGAGCCACCCGAGCCGCCGGATCCACCGGAACCGCCCCTGCCGGAGCTGGGCGGCGGCGAGCTGGTCGTGCTGGACGGCGAGGAGGACGACGGCGACGAGGACGGCGACGTCGAGCCGCTGCCCGAGGTCGATCCCGAGGTCGGCGCTCCCGTGCTGGACCGGCTCGGTGGGGGTGCCGTGGGGGTGGTGGAGGTGGCGGCCCGGGTCGGGGCGGCCGCGGCCGGCTTGCTCCGGGCCACGGTGCCGCCCGCGCTGGCCGCCGTGGTGGTGTCCGCGGGGGTGGGCGCCGAGGTGGTCGCCGCATCCCGCTGCGGCGCGAGCGCGGAGCCGAGGTCCGACGGGTCGGTGGCCCGATTGCCGGGCACCACCCGCAGCGGGTGGTCCGGCGAGGGGGAGGCGGACTGCTGGCTCTGGTCGACCAGGTGGGTGGCGCCGAACGCGACGGCACCGCACAGGGCGCTCACCCCGGCAGCGGCCGCGAGGATCCGCCGCAGCTGCACGCCGCCGCGGACCTCGTCGTCGTTGCGGCCCTCCCGGCGGAGCAACTCGCCCACGTACAGCTCGTCGGCTTCCGACCCCTCGCCCGCCGCGGCGTTGCTCGCCGTGCCGCCGTGGGACGCCCCGGCCGGCGCGACAGTGGTGCCGGATCGGTCTGCGCGGCGCATGGCGTCGGAGCGCTCGGTGCGGTGCGCGCTGTCGGGCACCACCCGGGTGCGCTCCGCGTCGGCTGCGGTCTCGGTCTCAGCCCCCTCGACCCGCACGCGCGTGTGCTCGGCGCCGGGCGCCGTGGCGACGCGGTCCAGGCCGGCGATGGTGCCGGTGCGCTCGGGGTCGGCCGGCACATGAGGCCGGAAGAGGTCGGTGGTGGCCCCGGGGCGGCCGCGGCCGGTGGTCGCCCCGCCCCAGCCCGGGACGTCTCCGCGCAACGCGAACCGGTCGGTCCGCTCCAGGTCGGATCTGTCCCGGCCGCCGGCGTTCGGCGTGGATCTGGTCAACCGGCCGGCGTCCGTGGCGGTCGCGTCCGGCCGGACCGCGGCGAACCGAACGGTGCGGTCCGCGTCGCTCTCCGGTGGCGTGGGTCGGTATGCCGGCTGCTGGGCCGGCCGTGCCCGGCGCGACGGCGTGCGCCGGCTGCCGCCGTGCCTGGCGATCAGCTCCGCAACCGTGACCTGATCGTGAGGTGAACGTTCTTGCGGCCGCGCACTGCCGTTTGGCACGGTCGGACACCTTCCTCGGGACGTCACCGGACGTAGTTGAGATACCTGACGGGGCCGAGCGGCGTCACCGCTTCGGCTCAACCTTTCCCGAGAATGCGTCCATTCGGCCTAATGGTCGACCGGCAAACGGATGCGTAGTGTCACCGATCGACCTGCGCCGCGAGGATCTCCGCGCCGATGATCTGCGGCGGTCTGGTGGCCGAGAGCCGCAGCACCTGCTCGACCCGCAGCCAGCTTCCGTCGCGACGCTGGATCGCGACGATGGCTAACACCGACTGGTCGTCCCGCTGCTCGGCCCGCTCCAGCCGCAGCGCCAGCACCGACGCCCAGGACTGCGCGAACCCGGTCGGGTCGGCGTCGCGCAGTTCCGGGGCCAGCAGGGCGGAGGCGGCGTCCGGCTGCTGGCCCAGTAGCCGGTAGAACTCCTGCACCACACCGACCGGCGTGCCCGGCCGCTGGCCGGCCGGGCCGCCGCTGCCGGCGGCGAGCGGGGCGGGCGCACCGGGTGCCGCGGCGACGCTGGTGCGCGGTGCGACCACGGCCGAGGATGCGGGCGCGGTCGTCGCGGCCGGGCCGCCGGCAGGGTCGGCGTCCGGGGCGACCGCGAGACCGGGTAGTGGGCCCGCCGGTTGCACGGCAGCCGGCGGCGGCCCACCGGCCCCGGCGAGCTGAGCGCCGAGCATGTCCGGGCGGAGCGCGCCGGCACCGGTGATCTCCAGCGGCGGGGTGGCCAGCGGCTGCGGGAACGGGTTGACGGCCCGGTGGTCGCTGATCACCGCGGCGGCCGCCACCGAGCCGCAGAGCACCAGCGCGCCGGCGGCGAGGCCGACCAGCTTGGCGACGTTGCCGGGCTGGCGGGGCTCGTCCGGGTCCACCTCACCGGGCTCGGCGGGCGGGCCGAGCAACTCGTCCAGGTCGCAACTGCGGACGGCCGAGTGGGAGCTGGGTGGAAGGGACATCGGAACCGGCTGCTTCTTGAGCAGCTCCGCCACCGTGACCGATCCCGCCCGGCGGTGCCGCCGGCGAGCCGTCAGACGCTGCACTGCCACTTCCTCCGTACCTGGCGTGTGGGCTGCCCGGTGCCCGTCCGGTGGCCCCCGGTTCCCCGCGTCCGTGCCGGGGGCGGCGGCGGGACAGTCGGCGGTGCCGCCGGGCAGCCCGAGCCTCCGCGTGAGGCTCGGTGTGGGGGAAACACGTACCGTGGTCGCGAAGCCCTGCGCCAGCTTCAGCAGGAAGTTCACCTCTTCGTGGCGACCAGCGGTCGGGCGCCGTCCCTCGCAAGGGGGAATGTTTACTTTGCGGAGTTCACCTGCGCGTCGGGAAATCCACCGCTGGGCGCGCTAGCCGGGCCGCTCGTCGCTGATCTTGGGACCGTCGCCGGGCGCGGAGCCGCGGGAGAACACCAGCTCCCGCCGCTCGGTGCGCACCGAGCCGTCCCGCCGGGTGATCTCCAGGACGTTGGTGGTGACGCCCCGCCCCGGGTCCGCGGTGATGCTTTCCAGCCGCATCGCGGTCACGTCGCGGTACCGGTCGGCCAGCGCGGCGAGGCCGTCGGCGTGCAGCGCTCCGGTGGTCATCGTGTACGCCCGCCGCACGTTGTCCAGCACGCTGCCGTAGAAGCGCTGCGTCTCGTTGGCGATCGTCTCGCCGTTGATGATCGACGGTCCGGCGCCGGCCACGACGCTGACCGCCGGCAGTTCACCCGGCGTACCGGGCAGGTGGCCGGGCCGGGCCGGAACGGCTGGCCCGGTGGCCGGCCCGGCGGGATCACCCTCCCGCGCGCCGTCCGGCCAGCCGTGCGCCGCGCCGCGCTCGGTGCCCGCGGCCAGCACCACCGGGCGGTCGCGCACCGGCCGGCCCGGTGTCCCGCCGGGTGGCGGCACGATCGTCGGCACCACGCTCGGGTATCCGGGCAGCGCGTCGATCCTGCTGCCCGGCGGCGGCGATCCGAGCAGCGCGGCGACCAGCAGCAGGCCGGTCAGGACGGCGGCCGAGGACAGCACCGCGAACCACGCCGCCTGCCGCCAGGTGCGGGGCGGCGTCACCGAGGCGGGCACCAGGCCGATGTTGAACGCGCACAGGCCGGCCGGCTCGGCACCGGGCGAGGCGGCCTTCGCCGGCTCGGCCGGCCACCGCCCGCGCGGCGGCAGCGGCGAACCGGTCAGCGGGTGCGGCGCCCCGCCGGATCCGGCCGGCGCCGCACGCCGGCCCCGGCCAAGCTCGTCGGAGTCCGCCCCGTTGTCCATGCCGAAAGACCCTTCCCCCGCTGTCCCGCCGCCGGGCGCGCCCGGGACGTTGCCGAGACTACGGCCGGCGTGGCGGCCGACCATCGAGGGACCCCCGTTGTCGCGGCGGGCGACACCGGGTCGGGTGAGGCGGGTGGTCGGCGTCAGCCGCCGGTGCGGAACCGCTCCTTGGTGGCCTGCAGCGCCCGGGTGGCGGCCATGCCGCTGCCCGCACCCACGACGATGGCCAGCACGTCGGAGAAGGCGCTGCCGCCGGCCATCCACAGTGCGAGCAGCGCGACGACCGTGGTGACGCCGGCCACCGGCCAGCGGCCGCGCACGTACTGCGCGATCGGCGCACCGCCGGCGCGCTTGCGCGCGGCGGAGCCCAGCATCGCCAGGTAGCCATCGTGCGCCAGCGCGGCAAGCAGACCGACCACGGCGACGACGTAGGCGATCAGGTCCATGACCATTCCCATGAGACCAGTGTGCGCCAGTTCCGCCGGTGCGGTGCATCCGTGACCACCCTGATTTCGTTCGGGGTCCGCACCGTTCGGTCCCTAGCCTCACTGGACGTGGACGTCTTCTGGCACGACGCCTGCCTGGACCACGACCCCGGGGACGGCCTGTGGGAGTTGCCCGGCCACTGGCCGTGGCTGGACCAGCCGGAGCCGCATCCGGAGAACGCCGCGCGGCTGCGCACCTTCCGCGCGGTGCTGCGCGACGGGCCGGTGGCCCCCCGGCTGCGCTGGCGGACCGGCCGGCTGGCCACCGTGGCGGAGCTTGCCGCCGTGCACGACCGCCGCTACCTGGACCGGCTGCGAGCCGCGTGCGCCGGCCCCGGCCGCACCACGATGGAGGAGAACACCGTGGTCGGCCCGGGGTCGTGGGAGGCAGTGTGCGCGGCGGCCGGTACCACGCTGGCCGCCGCGGAGGCGGTGCTGGCCGGCGAGGCGCGGCGTGCCTACGCGCTGGTCCGCCCGCCCGGCCACCACGCCCAGGTGGACCGGGCGGACGGGTACTGCCTGGTGAACAACGCCGCGCTGGCGGTGGAGGCGGCGCGCCGGGCCGGCTGCCGCCGGGTCGCCGTGCTGGACTGGGATGTGCACCACGGCAACGGCACCCAGCAACTCTTCTACGCCGACCCGGACGTGCTGACCGTGTCGCTGCACATGCGGCACGGCCCGTGGGGGGAGAACCACCCGCAGACCGGCGCGCCCGCCGAGGTCGGCGCCGGCCCTGGCGCCGGCCGCAACGTGAACGTGGAACTCTCGCTGGGCGCCGGGGACGCCGCCTACCTGTGTGCGCTGGACGAGGTGGTGGCCCCGCTGCTGGACCGCTTCGCACCCGACCTGCTGGTGTGCGCGTCCGGATTCGACGGGTCGACGTTCGACCCCAACGGGCGGCACAACCTCACCGCGGCCGGCTACCGGAAGATCGGCGGCCGGGTCGCGGCGCTGGCCGACGCCGTGGCCGGTGGCCGGGTGCTGTTCACCCAGGAGGGTGGTTACCTGCGCGGGTACGCCGCGCTGTGCCTGCACGCGCTGGTTGAGGGCCTGCTCGGCACCGGACCGCTGCTGGCCGACCCGCTGGCCTACCTGCCGGACGACTCGGCCATGCACCCCGAGCGCACCGCGGCCGACCTGGATGCGGTGCGCGCCGCCGTCGGGCCGTACTGGCCGGAACTCTTCGGCTGAGCGCCGGACCGCCGCCCGTGGCCCGGCCCGCGTGGCGTGCTACCGGGCCGCGACGGGCATCGGACGGCCCCGCGCGGTCGTCGACCGCGCCGGATCGGGGCGACCCGCGACGGAGGTCGCCGTGGCTTCAGCGGCCCAGCGGACCTCTGCCCAGCTTGAGCAGTGCCATGGCCAGTTCGCGGCCCTCCGGTCCCAGTTCCCGGTACCGCGCGATCACGGCCATCTCGCGGTTGTAGACGATCCTGGTCCCGCCCGCGGCCATCCGCGCCGCCCCGATGGCCTTGGACACCTCGTTGCGCCGCTTCACCAGGCGCAGGATCTCGCTGTCCAGGTAGTCGATCTCCTTGCGCAACGCATTGATGTCCTCGGCCGTGCGTGGGGTCTCGGGAGCCTCCGCCTCGGCCTGCTCGTCGTCGCTGGGCAGGGTCACGTTCATCGCTATGCCCTCCGGTGTTCTCCCCCGGAACCCGGCCCCGGCGCGACAAAGCCCCGGGGTCCTGCCGGACTCCAGGGCTTCCTGGTGGCCTTGTTCGTGCCTACGCGACCACGGGAGCCGGAGTCCGGTTCCCGTAGAAAAAGTAGAAACGGTGGCGCGTCAGCACTCCGCCAGTCTGCCATACCGCACCGCAGTCGGGCGAGCGCGGCGTCCGAACCCTGGGACGGGCAGCGCGGCGACGGTGTGTCCCCGCGCACCGGAAAGGGCGCCGCAACGCCGGAGGCGCGGCCGGGCGTTGTCACCCTCTCCGGGTAACGTGATTCGTTGATGAGCACCCTCTTCGACGTCCATGCCGACGCCCCGCGCCCGCGCGCCGCCGAGGGGCCCGACGCCCTGCTCGACGGGCTCAATCCGCAGCAGCGCGAGGCCGTGCTGCACACCGGCTCGCCGCTGCTGGTGGTGGCTGGCGCCGGCTCGGGCAAGACCAAGGTGCTCACCCACCGCATCGGCTACCTGCTCGCCGCGCGGGACGTGCATCCCGGCCAGGTCATGGCGATCACCTTCACCAACAAGGCCGCGGCCGAGATGAAGGAGCGGGTCACCGCGCTCGTCGGCCCCCGGGCCAACGCGATGTGGGTGTCCACGTTCCACTCGATGTGCGTGCGGCTGCTGCGCCGGGAGGCCAAGCAACTCCGCGAGCTGCTGGACTCCGACATGTCGTCCAGCTTCTCCATCTACGACGCGGACGACACCCGCCGCCTGGTCACCCTGGTCGCCAGGGACCTCGACCTGGACCCGAAGCGCTACCCGGCGCGCACCCTGGCCGCGCACGTGTCCAACCACAAGAACGAGCTGATCGACCCGCAGCGGGCGGCCGCGCTGGCCGCGGGCGACCTGGAGCGGCGGGTGGCCGAGGTGTACGCCGCCTACCAGCGCCGGCTCGGCGAGGCCAACGCGCTGGACTTCGACGACCTGATCATGCGCACGGTGCAGCTCCTGCAGGCGTTCCCCGAGGTCGCCGAGCACTACCGGCGCCGGTTCCGGCACGTGCTGGTGGACGAGTACCAGGACACCAACCACGCGCAGTACGTGCTGGTCCGCGAGCTGGTCGGGACCGAGGCGGACAGCGAGGTGGAACCGTCCGAGCTGTGCGTGGTGGGCGACGCCGACCAGTCCATCTACGCCTTCCGCGGCGCCACCATCCGCAACATCGTCGAGTTCGAGCGGGACTTCCCGAACGCGCGGACCATCCTGCTGGAGCAGAACTACCGCTCCACCCAGACCATTCTCTCCGCGGCGAACGCGGTGATCGCGCGCAATCCCAACCGCAGGGACAAGCGGCTGTGGACGGAGGCCGGCGACGGACACAAGATCATCGGCTACGTGGCGGACAACGAGCACGACGAGGCCGCGTTCGTCGCCTCCGAGATCGACAAGCTGGTCGACTCCGGGGAGTGCGGCAACGGCGACATCGCGGTGTTCTACCGGACCAACCACCAGTCGCGGGTGTTCGAGGAGATCTTCATCCGGCTCGGCCTGCCCTACCGGGTGGTCGGCGGGGTGCGCTTCTACGAGCGCCGTGAGGTCCGTGACGCGCTTGCCTACCTGCGGGTGCTGGCCAACCCGGAGGACACGGTCAGCCTGCGGCGCATCCTCAACGTGCCCAAGCGAGGCATCGGCGACCGGGCCGAGTCCTGCGTGTCCGCGCACGCCGAGCGGGAGCGGGTGTCCTTCGCCGCGGCGCTGCGCGAGGCGGCGGCCGGCCGGATCCCCGAGCTGAACCCGCGCTCCCAGCGCGCCATCGCGGGCTTCGTCGACCTCGTCGACGAGTTGCGCGGGCTGGTGGACGCCGGCGAGGACGTGGCCGCCGTGCTGGACGCGGTGCTGGACCGCACCGGCTACCGCGCGGAGTTGGAGGCCAGCGACGACCCGCAGGACGGCTCCCGGCTGGACAACCTCACCGAGCTGGTCACCGTGGCGAGGGAGTTCACCGAGGGCGCCGGCCCAGTCGAGGAGGCCGAGGAGGCGGCCGACGTGCCGGCGCAGGACTCGCTGGCCGCGTTCCTGGAGCGGGTGTCCCTGGTGGCCGACTCGGACAGCGTGCCGGAGCAGGGCGAGGGCGTGGTCACGCTGATGACCCTGCACACCGCCAAGGGGCTGGAGTTCCCGGTGGTGTTCTGCACCGGCTGGGAGGACGGGGTGTTCCCGCACCTGCGCGCGCTCAGCGAACCGGCCGAACTCGCCGAGGAACGGCGGCTGGCCTACGTCGGGATCACCCGGGCCCGGCAGCGGCTGTACCTGTCCCGCTCGCTGATGCGCTCGGCGTGGGGCCAGCCGGTGACCAACCCGGCGTCCCGGTTCCTCGACGAGATCCCGCACGACCTGCTCGACTGGCGGCGGGTCGAGTCGGAGCGGTCCGGTCCGAGCGCGGCCACCACCTGGGGCCGCCGCTCCACCGGCGGCGACTCGGCACAGGCCGGGCTGGCCGAGCGGGGCATGCGCACCACGTCGTTCCGTGGCTGGCGGTCCGGCGGCGAGGCGGCAGCACCCGCGCTGAAACTCGAGGTCGGCGACCGGGTCAACCACGACAAGTACGGGCTGGGCACGGTGGTGGCCACCGAGGGCAGTGGCCCGAGGGCGACCGCCACCATCGACTTCGGCTCGGCCGGCACCATCAAGCTGATGCTCATCGGCGGCGTGCCGCTGGTGAAGTTGTAGCCGGGCGCCCGTCTCGGCGGGTTCAGAGGGTGATGCCGCGCTCGTTCAGCCAGGGCAGCGGGTCGATCTTCCGACCGGCCGGGTTCCACACCTCGAAGTGCAGGTGCGGGCCGGTGGAGAAGCCGCGGTTGCCCATCCTGGCGATCTGCTGACCGGCCTGGACGTGCTGGCCCACCCGCACGGAATACGAGTCGACGTGGCCGTAGACGTTGATCGTGCCGTCGGCGAGTTGGATCCGCACCCACAGCCCGAACCCGCTGGCCGGCCCGGCGTCGATGACCACGCCGTCGGCCGCGGCGAGGATCGGGGTGCCGATCCGGTTGGCGATGTCGACGCCGTAGTGCATCACGCCCCACCGGCCGCCGAAGCCCGAGGTGAAGATGCCCTCGGCCGGCTTGACGAACAGCGGCCGGTGCGCCTCGGCATCGGCCTCGGCCTGCTGCTCGGCGATGCGTTGGGACTTGACCAGCTTCTGCGCCTCCGCGGACGCGTCGGTGGTCCGGGCCACCGGCAGCACGTCGGGCGCGGCCGGCGGGGCACCGCCGACTCCTAACGCCGCGTTCGCGTCCTGCCCATCGGCCAGCGGCGTGAAGCCCTCGGCCGACGCGATGGGGTGCAGCACCTGGCCGGCGCCGGCGGCGGCGAACGCGCCGACCGCCACCGCGGCGATCATGACCCGGCCGCGCAGCGCGGACGGCGGCGGGGGAAGCCGGTGGCCGGCCTTCGGGCGCGACGGGACCGGGGTACGTGCCCGCGCGCGCGCCGGGGACTGGATTTGGCCGCCCGGGGAGCGGTATGGAGCCAAAGCCTGCCCTTCCGTCTCGGGGAATCCGGTGTGGACGCCGGGCGGGGGATCCCGGGGTGCCGGCTCGGGGTGACCGGCTCCATGTCCGACTGTGACCGGACTGTGACAACGGACCGGGGGACATTAGCGAACCTTCGGCCGCTCCGGCAAACACCGAGATCCCGAATATGCCGATCTGACCGGATGTGCCGACCGGTTGTCCCCTGTCGGTTAGTGCGGGTGGTGCACCCGCGCGCTCGGCCGGTGCGCCGGTGGCTCTCCGGGCTGCCGGGGGTGGGGCAGCAGCCCGGTCGGCGACTCGTCGTCCTCCAGCCGGGCCAGCGTCGTGACGACGACGTGCCGGGCGCGGGCGTCCACGGCGAGCGACAGGTGCCCGGTGTCGGGCAGCCGGTGCTCCTCGATCACCAGGTCCGGGTGTACCAGCCGGGCGTTCCGCTGCGGGATGACCACCTGGTCCATCTCGCTCCACACCACCACGAACCGGGTGCGGCAGCCGGGCGCCGGCCCGGCCAGCTCGGTGAGCAGCGGCGAGCCGGGGCGGAGCTGGCCGGCCAGCCGGGTGGGCAGCAGGTACGCCGCCAGCGTGCCCTGGTGCGGCGTGCCCAGGGTGACCAGCGTGCGCACCCTGGCGTCACCGCCCAGGCGCTGCACGTAGTAGCGGGCCACCAGCCCGCCGAGCGAGTGCCCGACGATGTGCACCCGTTCCGACCCGGTCTGCTCGCAGATCCGCTCGATGTGCGTGCCAAGCAGTTCGGCGGCCCGGCGGATGTCCCCGGTCAACGCGGTCAGCCAGCCGTAGTTCAGCGCGTGCACCACCCCGAACCCTCGCCGCCGCAGCGCGCCACCGAGCAGCGCGAACGCCGAGCGGTTGTCCGCGACGCCGTGGATCAGCACGATCGGCGTGCCCGCCGCCTCCATCGCGGCCACCACCAGGCCGCGCTGCTGGGGCGGGAGGTCGTCGGTCCGGTAGTGCCCGTACGGGCCGTCCGGGCGCAGGTCCTGCGCCACGGTGCCGAGCGGGTAGAGCACGGCGTGCAGCGCCAGCCAGGTGGCCTCAACCACCACGCCACGCATGGCGCCCAGCGAGGACAGCGCGCGGATCGTCTGCGCGGTGTGCACGCCAATGTCACGGGCGAGGTCCAACCCCTGACCGGCCCCGCTACGCAGCGCCCCGGTCAGCCGGGAAAGGACGCCGTTGCCCATACGAGTGACCATAGGTGACGGAACCGACAACGTGGACAACTCCTTGGTCACGACATGCCTCCGGATACCCCGTGAGCGTCATTCAGAACCGGGCCCGGCGACCGGCCGCCGGTTCTGCTCGTCCGACCGGCCGCACGGACCGCGCCGAGGTCGCCGGATGACGCGAACATCCGAAACGACACCGAGAAGGGGCCGCATATCGCGGCCGACCTTGCTAGCGTCTGCGTAGTGACCGACCGGAGCCGTTCGCCGTATTCCGGCTCAACTGTTCGGCGTGCCGGCCGCGGCCCCCGCGGCGGCGCCAGGCGCGCGCCGGAGGGACAACCGCCGGGCGAGGACGCGACACCTGCCGAGTGGGCTGAGGCCGGCTCCGGCGTGCCGGGGCGGCTGCGCGCGGCGCTGGTGGCCGCCGCGGTCGGCGCCCTGCTGCTGGCCGCCGGTGCGATCGCCGGAGTGGTCAGCCCGCCCGCGCCGCCCGCGTTCCCCGCCTGGCCGATGCTCCTCGTACTCGATCTGCTGCCGGTGGTGCTGGCCGGCGGGTTCCTGCTGCGTGGCCGGGCGGGCGTGGCCGCGGCGGTGCTCACCGCGTTCGCCCTGATCGCTCCCGGCAGGGCCGTGGCCGACCTGCAACTCGCCGTGGACGCCGGGCTGACCGGGCGCCCCGAACTGCTGCGTCCCACCTCGCTGGCGCCGCTGCATCCGAGCCTCGGGCTGTGGCTGCTGCTGGCCGGGCACCTGGCTACCGGGCTGGCCGGGCTGCTGGCCGCGAGCCGGCCGGGCGCCCAGCCGGAGGGTGCGGCGCGCGGCGAGCCGGTGGCTCGGGTGGCGCCGCTGCGCCAGGGCCGGCTGGCGGTGGCGCTGTGCCTCGGGCTTGCCGGCGCGGTTGGACTGGTCGGCCGGCCGTTCACCTCGGACGACCCGTTCCTGGTGCCGCGTGCGGCGCTGGACGCCCCGGTCGCCGCGATGGCCGGCGGGCTGCTTGTCGCGATCGCCGTGCCGCTGGCCGCCGTGCTCGCGGCGAGTTCCGCCGACCCGGCCACCACCCGTGGTGGGCTGCTGGGCATCGCCACCGGCGTGTTCGTCCTGGCCGTGCCGCCACTGGCGGCCACGGCCAGCGTGGCGGAGGTGCACCTGACCTGGGGCCCGCCGGTGGCGCTGGCCGCCGCGGTGGGCCTGGCCGCGTTCGCGGTGCCCGCCGGGCGCGCCGTGCCGGCCGAGGACGACCAGCCGGAGGAGCCGGCCGAGGTCACCCTGCCCGGCCAGGCCCGGCTGCAGACCGCGGCCGGGCTGCTGGCCGTGCTGACCGGGGTGGCCGCGCTGGGCGGCGTGCTCGCCCCGCAACTGGTGGTGCCGGAGGGCGTTTCGCTGCCGGCCGGCTACGCCAGCCGGCTGCTGCTGCCGGCCGGGCTGCTGGTCAGCGTGCTCGGGGTGGCCTCGCTGTCCGCGCGGCTGGCCACCGCGGTGCGGCCGGCGCTGGCGGTGGCCTGGGCGGCGATCCCGCTGGCCGGGGCCGCCGCCGGGGACGCCGTGCTCACCGCCAGCCAGGTCGGCGCGGACGTGCGGCCCGGGGTGGGCGCCTGGCTGACCGGGCTGGCCGTCCTCGGGTCGGTGGCGGTGGCCTGCTGCGCCGCGCTGGCCGGCGGGGTGGAGCGGGACGATGTCGACCTCACCGACGTGCGGCCGAACCCGGCGGCGACGGTGCCTGCGGCGGTCGCGGCGGTGCTGGCCGTGGGCGCGTTCGGGCTGCCCGCACTGCGCGCCCCCGACTACGTCGAGCCGGGCGTGTGGTCGGACTTCCGGGTCGCCTCCTGGGGCCTGCTGGTCGGGCTGGCCACCGTGGTCGGCGCCGCGGTGCTGGCCCCGCTGTGCCGGCCGGCGCGGCGCACCGCGCTGCTGCTCGGTGCCGCCGGCGTGGTCGGTGTCCGGTTGCTGGAGATGCCGCTGACCGGGGCGCGAGCCGAGGGGGCGTCGGCCGGTCCCGGCACCTGGCTGGCGGTGGCCTGCGCGCTGGCGCTGCTGGTCGGTGCGCTGACCTCGGCGCGGAGCGGCACGCGCACGGCGGAGGACGGTGCGCGCGGGAGGGCGGACGATGAGCGGGCGGGGCCGGTGTGACGTGCCCTTCGTCGCGGTCACCCCTGGCGTCGCATGGCTTACCCTGCGCTCGCGGTCCTCGACGCTGAGGCGATTCGGCGCTGTGGGTGCCGCGGCTTGAGACGTGCACACGTTCTCGCGGAGGAGTGAGGTAACCATGAGCGGCCGGATCCGCGTCGTCGTGGCCAAGCCGGGGCTGGACGGGCACGACCGGGGTGCCAAGGTGGTGGCGCGCGCCCTGCGTGACGCCGGCATGGAGGTGGTCTACACCGGCCTGCACCAGACGCCCGAGCAGATCGTGGAGACCGCGCTGCAGGAGGACGCCGACGCGGTCGGCCTGTCCGTCCTCTCCGGTGCGCACATGACCCTGTTCGCCAAGGTGGTCGACCTGCTGAAGGAGAAGAACGCCGAGGACGTCGTGGTGTTCGGCGGCGGGATCATCCCCGAGGAGGACATCCCGCAACTCGAGCGGCTCGGTGTGGCGAAGGTGTTCACCCCCGGCGCGACCACCCACGAGATCGTCGAATGGGTCCGCGCCCACGTCGCCCAGCCCGCCGGCGCCTGAGGCGGTGCCGGCCCGCCGGCGCGGGCGGGGCCGCGCCGGACTGGCTGACGACAGGCAAGCCTCGCTGACCTGGGGTGACCGACCTCACGGCGCCCGGTGACGGACCTCACCGAGTGCGGTGCCCCGACCTCCGCCGCTGGTCGATAGGGTCTGCGCGAGCCTTGTCCGGTGTGGTCCCCGCCGGAACGGCCGGCGTGCCAGGTGGCTTTCTGGCGAGGTCAAGGCGGGATCCGAGGGGCCATGCCGGCGCCCGCGGTCGGGGCTGGAGCCGGCGACGGCCGGCACGCCGCCCGACGGGGCAGCCAGGCGCCACCCGGGACGCCGGAGTACCAGGCGGGCCACCTGGACACGAGCCACCAGTCCGACACCGACGTCGCAGGAGAGTCGAGTGGACCTGTACGAGTACCAGGCGAAGGAGCTCTTCGCCGCCCACGGCGTCCCGGTGTTGCCGGGCACCGTGGCGACCACCCCCGAAGAGGCGCGGGCCGCCGCCGAGAAACTCGGCCAGACCGTGGTGGTCAAGGCCCAGGTGAAGACCGGAGGCCGGGGCAAGGCCGGTGGCGTGAAGCTGGCCGAGAACCCGGACGAGACCCGGGCCAAGGCCGAGGCCATCCTCGGCATGGACATCAAGGGCCACACCGTGCACCGGGTGCTGGTCACCACGGCGTCCGACATCGCCGAGGAGTACTACTTCTCCTTCCTCCTCGACCGCGCCAACCGGACCTTCCTGGCCATGGCCTCGGTGGAGGGCGGCATGGAGATCGAGGAGGTCGCCGCCACCAAGCCCGAGGCGCTGGCCAAGGTGCCGATCGACCCGCTGGCTGGTGTGGATCTGGCCAAGGCCAAGGAGATCGTGGCCGCCGCGAAGTTCCCGGCGGAGGTCGCCGAGGCGGTGGCCGAGGTGATCGTCAAGCTGTGGGATGTCTTCGTCGGCGAGGACGCCACGCTGGTCGAGGTCAACCCGCTGGTGCGGGACCCGGAGAACAAGATCGTCGCGCTGGACGGCAAGGTCACCCTGGACGACAACGCGCGCTTCCGCCACCCGGGCCACGCCGACCTGGTGGACGAGCGGGCCGAGGACCCGCTGGAGGCGAGGGCCAAGGCCAAGGACCTGAACTACGTCAAGCTGGACGGGCAGGTCGGCATTATCGGCAACGGCGCCGGCCTGGTGATGTCCACTCTGGACGTGGTGGCCTACGCCGGGGAGAAGCACGGTGGCGTCAAGCCGGCCAACTTCCTGGACATCGGCGGCGGCGCGTCCGCCGAGGTGATGGCCAACGGGCTGGAGATCATCCTGTCCGACCCGGACGTGCGCAGTGTGTTCGTGAACGTCTTCGGTGGTATCACCGCGTGTGACGCGGTGGCCAACGGCATCGTCCAGGCGCTGGGCATCCTGGGTGGCGAGGCGACCAAGCCGCTGGTCGTCCGGCTGGACGGGAACAACGTCGAGGAAGGTCGGCGCATCCTCGCCGAGGCGAACCACCCGCTGGTGACCGTGGTGGACACGATGGACAACGCGGCCGACAAGGCCGCCGAGCTCGCTGCTGCGGGAGTGTGACGGCAATGGCCATCTTCCTCAACGAGAACAGCAAGGTCATTGTCCAGGGCATGACCGGCTCCGAGGGCACCAAGCACACCAAGCGGATGCTCAAGGCCGGCACGAACATCGTCGGCGGAGTCAACCCGCGCAAGGCCGGCCAGAAGGTCGACTTCGACGGCAACGTGCTGCCGGTGTTCGCCACCGTGTCCGAGGCGATGGAGGCCACCGGCGCCGACGTCACGGTGATCTTCGTGCCGCCGAAGTTCGCCAAGGCCGCGGTGTTCGAGGCCATCGACGCCGGCATCGGACTGGCCGTGGTGATCACCGAGGGCATCCCGGTGCACGACTCGGCGGCGTTCTGGGCGCACGCCGTGGCGGGCGGCAACAAGACCAGGATCGTCGGGCCAAACTGCCCCGGCGTGATCAGCCCAGGCAAGTCGAACGCGGGCATCATCCCGGCCGACATCACCGGGCCCGGAAAGATCGGCCTGGTGTCGAAGTCCGGCACGCTGACCTACCAGATGATGTACGAGCTGCGCGACTTCGGCTTCTCGAGCTGCGTCGGCATCGGTGGCGACCCGGTCATCGGCACCACGCACATCGACGCGCTGCAGGCATTCCAGGACGACCCGGAGACCGCGGCCGTGGTGATGATCGGCGAGATCGGCGGCGACGCCGAGGAGCGGGCGGCCGAGTACATCAAGGCCAACATCACCAAGCCGGTGGTCGGCTACGTGGCCGGCTTCACCGCGCCGGAGGGCAAGACGATGGGGCACGCCGGCGCGATCGTGTCCGGCTCCTCGGGTACCGCGGCGGCGAAGAAGGAGGCGCTGGAGGCGGCCGGCGTGAAGGTGGGCAAGACACCCAGCGAGACCGCCGCGTTGATGCGCGAGATCATGAAGTCCCTCGGCTGAGGCCGAGTCCGCCGGGCTTCCCGCGGGGGCCGGGTGCCGCCACGGGCGGTGCCCGGCCCCCCCGTCGTGGGCCGCGGCTTTCGGGCCACGGGGTGCGGGAACCTTCGGTGGGTCATGCTCGTCGGTAAAGTCAGGGCCGATGAGCTTCGGCTGCTTGTCTTGTCGACCGTGACAGCTCCCTCGCGGAGGAGGAGACCTCACCATGTCCGTGCCCATCGGCGCGCCCCAGCAACGGCCAGGCGGTCCGGCCCCGTCCCCCGACCCGGAGTCGAAACTTGGCCTCGCCGTGGCCGGATTGGGGTTGGTGAGTTATTTCTGCTCCTTCGCCGGCGAGGCCAGCCCGTTGAGCTTCGAGGTGCTCATCCTGCTCACCGCGGGGCTGCTCGGCGCCCTGCCCGCGGTGCCCAAGCTGGCCACGCCCGCCATGCTGACGCCGGTGGTGGCGGTGCTCAGCGCGGTCGGGGCGCTGGGCGTGCTGCGCACGGTGGTGGCGAGTTCCGGCTCGTTGCCTGCGATCGTGCTGGTCATTCTCGCGGTCGGGGTGCTGCAGATGGTCGCCGCGGTGACCGCGCTGCTCGCCCAGGTCGGACTGATCAACATGCAGCCGAAGCCGGCCGCGCCGTACCCGGCGCCGCCCGCCTGGGGCGGCCCCGGTTCCGGCGGGTTCCCGCAGCCGGGCCAGTACGGTCCGCAGCCCGGCGGGTACGGCCAGCCGGTGCCGCCGGCGCAGTACGGCCAGGGGCAGCCGGGTCAGCCGGCACAGCAGACCGCGTTCATGTCCCAGCCGGGGCAGTTCTCCGGTGGCTTCGGCCAGCCGGGCCAGTTCGGTCAGGCCGGGCAGGGCGGCCAGAGCGGTCAGCCGGGCCAGGGTCAGGGCGGCTCGGGTCAGGGCGGCTCGGGGCAGGGCCAGACCGGTCAGCAGCCGCAGCAGGGCCAGTCCGGCCAGGGCCAGCAGAGCCAGCAGCCCGGTACGCCGCCCGGCGGGTTCGGGGCGCAGAACCAGGGCTGAACCGGCTCATCCGGATGGCCGGCGGCCACCCGTCCCACCCCGATCGCGGTAACGGTGCCGGACCGGCCGGCGTGGCTGGCCGCCCGCTGCCGCGCCGGGCTGTCACAGTGGGCCCGTGTCCGTGCTGCCGCCGCAGCCGCACGGGGTTGTCGATCCCGTCCGGCCGTCCGGGCTCTCCCGGGAGATGAGAGCGAGGGTGCTGGCGTTCGCCGCGGCCGGTCCGCTGGTCGCGGGGTATGCCGCGGTCGCGGCGTTGCTGGCGCTGGTCACCGCGATCTCCTCGGGTGCGACGTTCTCCACCGCGGGCGCGCTGTTCGGCGCGGTGCCGGGCTGGCTCGCCGCGTACCACGTGCCGCTCACCCTCTCCGGCGGCGAGTTGGGAGTGCTGCCGCTGCTGCCGACCGCGCTGGTGATGCTGCTGGTGGCGCAGGTGTCCTCGGCCGCGGCCGACCGGCTGGACCTGGTGGAGCCGGCGGACGCCCGGCAGGTGGTGCTCACCGTCACCGCGGCGCACGCCACGTTCGGCGCGGCGCTCGCGGCGCTGCTGCCGGCCGGCCCGGTGGCGGCGTCCCCGGTGGTGGCGTTCTTCGGTTGCGGCGCGGTCGCCGGGGTGGCGGCCACGCTGGGCGTGTCCCGGCGGTGCGGGCTGGCCGAGGTGCTGCTCGGCCGGTTGGACGGGGTGGCCCGGCGCGGCCTGCGGTTCGGCGTCATGGGGTTGGCCGCGCTGGTCGGCTGCGCGGCGGGGCTGCTGCTGCTCGGCATGGTGCGGTCCTCGGCGGCGATGAGCGACCTGTTCGCCCGGGTCGGCCCCGAGCCGGGCAACGGCGTCGGCATGCTGCTGCTGTGCGTGGGCTACCTGCCGAACGCGGTGGTGGGCGCGCTGAGCTACCTGCTCGGCCCCGGCTTCTCCATCGGGTCGGTGGTGGCCAGTCCGCTGCACGTGGTGGGCGGCGCGCTGCCGGACGTGCCGCTGCTCGCCGCGTTGCCCCGGCAGCACTCGGCCTCGTCGGCGCTGGTGCTCGCTCTGCCCGCGGCGGTGGGCGGGCTGGTCGGCTGGCGGTGCCGGCGGTTGGCCCGCGGCCCGCTGGCCAGGTGCCGTGCCGTGGCGATCGCCGCCGCCGTGGTGGCCGCCGGCACCTTCATGCTGGCCGCGGTGACCGGAGGCCGGCTGGGCGCCGGCCCGTTCGACCCGGTGAGCCTGCCGGCCGGGCTGCTCGCCCTGGTCGCCTTCGGCTGGGTCGGCGTGCCGGGTGGCCTGGTGACCGTCCTCGCCGGTCCCCGGTCGCGGCGCCGCGCCCGCGCGACACGGCACCGGGAACCGGCCGCACCGGAGGAACTGGTGCTGGACGAGTCCGCGGTGGAGGACGCCCTGGCCGCAGCCGACCGGGCCGGCGCCGAATCCTCGGCGACGGACGATGCCGCGGAGCGCGCCGCGAGCCAACCCGAGCCGGACGCCGAGCCGAATGCCGGGCCGGATGCCGGACCGGATGCCGGGAGCGGGGCCGACGTGGCGGTGGAGGCGGACGGCGGCGAGGAAGCGAACCGGCCGGGCTGATGCCGATGCCGCCGCAGGCGGCGAAGTCGCTGGCCGGACCTGGCGCGGAAGATCGACAGGCCACCGCTTAGGCTGGCCATTGTCCCGCGACCAGGCGCCGCCAGGAGATCATGCTGAATCCCGCCGCATCCGATGCCCCGCAGGACACCCATCGGCTCCGCGTTCCGGTGCCGGCCAGGGTCGTCGTGCTCGTGTCGGGCTCGGGCACGCTGCTCGCGGCCCTGCTGGACGCCGCGGCCGACCCGGACTACCCGGCCGACGTGGTCGCGGTGGGCGCCGACCGCGGCGACATCGAGGGGCTGAAGCGGGCCGAGCGGGCCGGAGTGCCCACATTCGTGGTGCGGCTGCGGGACCACGCCGACCGCGCCGCGTGGGACGTGGCGCTGACCGACGCCGTCGCGAAGCATCGGCCGGACCTGGTGGTCTCCGCCGGGTTCATGAAGATCCTCGGCCCCACCTTCCTGGCCGCCTTCGGGGGCCGGGTGGTCAACACGCACCCCGCGCTGCTGCCCGCGTTTCCCGGCGCGCATGCGGTGGCCGACGCGCTCGCCTACGGCGTGCAGGTCACCGGGAGCACCGTGCACCTGGTGGACGACGGCGTGGACACCGGGCCGATCGTGGCCCAGGAAGCCGTTCTCGTCGAGCCCGGCGACGACGAGAGCAGCCTGCACGAGCGGATCAAGGTGGTGGAGCGGCGGCTGCTGGTCGACGTGGTTGCCCGGCTGGCGCGCGAGGGCTGCACCGTGAACGGACGGAAGGTGAGCATCCCGTGACCGCTGTGCCCGATTCGACGACGACCTCGGCGCCCTCCGCCGCCGGCGAGCGGCGGCCGGTGCGCCGAGCCTTGATCGGGGTGTCCGACAAGACCGGCCTGCTGGAGTTGGCCACCGGCCTGCACGCGGCCGGTGTGGAGATCGTCTCCACCGGGGGCACCGCCCGCGCGCTCGCCGACGCGGGTGTCCCGGTGACCCCGGTGGAGGAGGTCACCGGCTTCCCCGAGTGCCTGGACGGCCGGGTGAAGACGCTGCACCCCCGGGTGCACGCCGGCCTGCTCGCGGACACCCGCCGGGCGGAGCACGTCGAGCAGTTGCGGCAACTCGGCATCGCCGGGTTCGACCTGCTGGTGGTGAACCTCTACCCGTTCACCAGCACCGTGGCCTCCGGCGCGGGACCCGACGAGTGCGTCGAGCAGATCGACATCGGCGGTCCGGCGATGGTCCGGGCCGCGGCCAAGAACCACGCGAGCGTGGCCGTCGTGGTCGACCCGGCGCGCTACGAGTGGCTGCTGGAGCAGGTGTGCGCCGGCGGGTTCACCCTGGCCGACCGGCGGCGGCTGGCCGCGGACGCCTTCCGGCACACCGCCTCCTACGACGTGGCGGTGGCGTCCTGGATGGGCAGCGTGCTCGCCCCGGACGACGAGGGCTCCGGCTTTCCCGGCTGGATCGGCGCCGCCTGGCGGCGCGGCAGGGTGCTGCGCTACGGCGAGAACCCGCACCAGCGGGCCGCGCTGTTCACCGCGGGCGCCGCCGAGCAGGCCGGCGGGCTGGCCGGTGCGAAGCAGTTGCACGGCAAGGAGATGTCGTACAACAACTACGTGGACGCCGACGCCGCGCTGCGCGCCGCGTACGACCACGACGCGCCCTGCGTGGCGATCATCAAGCACGCCAACCCGTGCGGCATCGCGGTGTCCCGTGTGGACGGTCCGGCGGCGATCGCGGACGCGCACCGCAAGGCACACGCGTGCGACCCGGTGAGCGCGTTCGGCGGCGTGATCGCGGCGAATCGCGAGGTCACCGTCGAGATGGCCGAGCAGGTCGCCGAGGTGTTCACCGAGGTGGTTGTCGCACCGTCCTATGCGGACGGTGCGCTGGAGGTGCTTTCCCGCAAGAAGAACGTGCGGCTGCTGGTGGCCGAGCCGAGGCCGCGCGGGGGCATGGAGACCAGGGCGATCTCCGGCGGGCTGCTGGTGCAGACCGCGGATGCCGTCGACGCGGACGGCGACGACCCGGCGAAGTGGACCCTGGCCTGCGGCAAGGCGGTGGACCCGCAGACCCTGGCCGACCTGGCGTTCGCCTGGCGGTCCTGCCGGGCGGTGAAGTCGAACGCGATCCTGCTGGCCGACGACGAGGCCACGGTCGGCGTGGGAATGGGCCAGGTGAACCGGGTCGACGCGGCTCGGCTGGCGGTGTCCCGCGCCGGCGACCGGGCGCGCGGCTCGGTGGCCGCCTCGGACGCGTTCTTCCCGTTCCCGGACGGGTTGCAGGTGCTGCTGGACGCGGGTGTGCGCGCCGTGGTGCAGCCCGGTGGTTCGGTGCGGGACGCCGAGGTGATCGCCGCGGCGGAGACCGCCGGCATTCCGCTCTACCTCACCGGCACCCGCCACTTCGCGCACTGACGGCCCGTTCCACGAACCGCACCGTTGGTGATCGTGGGAACGTGATCGCGGCGCGCGTTCGGAACTGGCCACCGCCGTCCCACCATGCGGTGACGAGGTCCGCTATCCCCGACTGGCCGGTTGTGCGGCGGAGCCGGAGCCCGCAGGCTGATGGCGAGGGTGGCGGGCTCGGGACCCGGGGGAAGGGGATGACGGTGCGCACGCTCGCTGGTCTGGTGGGTGTGGTTCTGGCGGCATGCGCCGTCGCGGGCTGCGGCTCGCGCGGCGGAGCCCCACCCGGTGGCTCGATCCCGGTCTCGCCCGGGGCGTCGAGCCCGGCGCCCACCAGTGGTGCCGGCGTCGCGCGGGCGTCGGGGGCGTTCGCCGTCTACTCCGCGCAGAACACCGCCACGGCGATCACCTACGACCGGGCGCAGGTGCCCGCCGGCGCCACGGCCACGGTGACCAGCACGCCCGCCGGCCAGGGCACCCAGGTCGAGTTGCAGGTGGCGGGCCTGCTGCCGAACCACGCCTACGGCGCGCACGTGCATACCAGGCGGTGCGGTGCCACGGGTGAGGACGCGGGTCCGCACTACCAGAACAGGAACGACCCGCACCAGCCCTCCACCGACCCGGCCTATGCCAATCCGCAGAACGAGGTGTGGCTGGACTTCACCACCAACGCCCAGGGCGCGGCGGACGTGAAGACCACCGTGCCGTGGAGGTTCCGCGCGGACGGCGCCCACTCCGTGGTCATCCACCAGACCCACACGATGACCGGGCCCGGCCAGGCCGGCGTGGCCGGCGCTCGGCTGGCCTGCGTCACGGTGCCCTTCTGAGCCTGCCCGGGCGCTCGTGCCGGTGGAACTCGCCGGACGTGCCGCCGGTCTGGCCGAGTGGTGGCGGCATCACCGCAGGTGAGAGCCGTGATCGTGGGGCGAGACACGGCGTGGGAAACAGTTGACACGGTCGCGAGGCGGCCCGCTATGATGACTCCATAGTTCGAACGTGTGTTCGAACTATGGAGTGGCCGGCGTCGGGGGCTGGCCGCTCCGGCCGCCGGCTTCCCCACGGCGGTTCGTTGCGGGCATCCGCCGAGGTGCCGCGCCGAGGCGTTCCCTCACCGGAGGGCCGTCGGCGTCCACTGCGGCGGCGAGTACGCACGACGTCGGTGTGGGGAGGAGAGTCGGGTTGTCCGGGTCCGCTGTGGCGTCGTTGACGTCGCTGGCCGCGCGTGAGGGTGTGGGCGCGGCCAGCGGGGTGGCCACGGCCGCCCAGGCTCGGGCCGCCGGGCGGGTGCTGCCGGTGCCGGCGGAGCTGGCGGGGCTGCTGCCGTGGGGCGGCCTGCGGCGGGGCAGCACGGTGCCGGTGCGCGGGTCGACGTCGCTGCTGCTCGCGTTGCTGGCCACGGCGACGGCGGAGGGTTCGTGGGCGGCCGTGGTGGGCGTTCCCGATCTCGGGTTGCTTGCCGCCCGAGAGTTCGGGGTCGCGGTGCACCGGCTCGCCCTGGTCCCTCGGCCGGGCGCCGAGTTCCCCTCGGTGGTGGCCGCGTTGCTGGACGGGGTCGACCTGGTCGCGGCGGCCCCGCCCGGCAACGCCGCCCTGCCCGAGAGAGGGGTTCCGGCCGGGGAGGGCGGGCCGGCCGAGGCGGTCCGGCCGCTCTCTCCGATCTCGGCCGAGCGCCGCGACGCCGCAGGCTCCGGCGCCGGCGGCGCGTTCGATTCCCGGATGGCGCGGCGGCTGTCCGCGCGGGCCCGCCAGCGCGGTGCCGTACTGCTTCCACTCGGCCCCTGGCCGGCCCCGGACGTGGAGCTGATCTGCACGGATGGCCGGTGGTCCGGGATGGGTGCGGGGCACGGTTTCCTGCGCAGGCGGCGGGTGCGGGTGCTGTCCCGGGGGCGCGGTGTGGCGGCCCGGCCGAGGCGGGCGGACGTGCTGCTGCCCGCCGAGGGCGGCGCGCTCGGGCCGGCCGAGGCCGGCATCCTCGGCGCCACCGAAGTGTCCACTGTAGACGCCGAGCATCAGTCTCGAGTGGACGGTCAGATCCACCGCGCAGTCTCCGCGGCCACCCGCGACCTGGTCGCCGCCGGGATGCTCGTCGAGGGGCCGGACGGCGACGCGACCCGGCTCCGGGCAACCCATGCCGACCGCCCGGCCCCGGCGCGGCCGCGCTCGATCGCGCGCGAACTCGCGGGGAGAACCGCATGATCACGCCGAGTCGCGGTAGTCAGGGGGACCACAGGGCGCGCTGGGGCTGTCAGGCCCCGCGATCGGGGCGGCAGGGCGTTTTTCTGGCGGGGTTGTTTTGTGCGGGTGCGGGGTGCCCCGGCGGCGCGATCGCGGCTGCGCGCGAACTCGCGGAGAAGACAGCATGACCGCGCGCATGCTCGTGGTGTGGTGCCCGGACTGGCCGGTGGTCGCCGCGGCCAGGGCGGCTGGCCTGCCTCCGGACGTGCCGGCCGCCGTGCTGGCCGCGAACCGGGTGGTGGTCTGCTCGGGGGTGGCCAGGGCCGAGGGGGTGCGGCGCGGCCTGCGGCGGCGGGAGGCGCAGGGCCGCTGCCCCGAACTGGTGGTGTTCGCCGACGATCCGGTGCGGGACGCGCGGGCGTTCGAACCGGTCGCGGTGGCCGTGGAGCAGCTCGCGCCCGGGGTGGAGGTGGTGCGTCCCGGCGTGGTCGCGGTGCCCGCGCGGGGCCCGGCCGGCTACTTCGGCGGTGCCGAGGCGGCCGCGGAGCGGATCGTCGACCACGTCGGCGCGGTGGCCGGGGTGGAATGCCAGGTCGGCGTGGCCGACGGCCTGTTCGCCGCCGGGCAGGCGGCGCGCCGGGGCCTGGTCGTGCCGGCGGGCGGCAGCGCGGCGTTCCTCGCCCCACTGGACGTCGGCACCCTGGAGGCGGCGGCCGAGCACGGCGGGCGCGCCGCCCGGAGCCGGGCCGCCCTGGTCGACCTGCTGCGCCGGCTCGGCCTGCACACCCTCGGCGCGTTCGCCGCGCTGCCCGAGCGGGATGTGGCCTCCCGCTTCGGCGCCGCAGCGGTGCTGGCCCACCGGCTGGCCCGCGGACTCGAGGAACGGCCCCCGGCGCGGCGCCGGCCGGCCGTGGAACTGCTCGTCACCGAGACGCTCGACCCGCCGGTGGACCGGGTGGACGCGGCCGCGTTCGCCGCGCGGGCGCTCGCCGAGCGCCTGCACGCGGGGCTCGCCGAGCGCGGCCTGGCCTGCACCCGGCTGGGCATCCGGGCCACCACCGAGCGCGGCGAGGAACTCCGCCGGGTGTGGCGATGTGCCGAACCGCTCACCCCGGCCGGCATCGCCGACCGGGTGCGCTGGCAACTCGACGGCTGGCTGCGCGGCACGGCCGAGGAGCGGGCGCCCAGCGCGGCGATGAGCGTGCTGCGGCTGGACCCGGAGGAAGTGGTCGACGCGGGGGCACTGCAACTCGGGCTGTGGCGCGGCGACGGGGAGGATCCTGGAGCCGGCGCCGAGCGGGCCGGCAGGGCGTTCGTCCACGTGCAGGGTCTGCTCGGCCAGGACGCGGTGGTCACCGGCGTGCTCGGCGGCGGGCGGGGCCCGGCGGACCGGGTGCGCTGGGTGCCCTGGGGGGACGAGCGCGCCCCGGCACTGGACCCGGATCCGCCGTGGCCGGGGCGGCTGCCCGCGCCCTCCCCGTCGATCGTGCCCACCCGGCCGGCCTCCGCCGAGGTGCTGGACGCCGCCGGCGCGGACGTCGGGGTCACCGGCCGGCACGTGGTCACCGCCGCGCCGGAGCGGGTCTCGGTGGCCGGCGGGCCGGCCCGCCCGGTGCTCGGCTGGGCCGGCCCGTGGCCGGCGGTGGAGAGCTGGTGGGCGGCCGGGGAGAGGCGTAGGCGGGCCCGGATCCAGGTCCTGCTCGGCGCATCGGGGCAGCCGGATCGGGAAGAGCCGGGAGAGACGGCGTTGCTGCTGGTCCGTGAGGGCGGCCGGTGGCTGGTGGAAGGGGTGTACGACTGATGTCCAGTGGTTGGCCGCACGGAGCGCAGGGCGACCGCGGGCGCGAACCGTGGTCTGGCATGGGCTGGGTGCGGTACCGGGCCATGGTACGGGGCCGTCCGGAGTGGACGATGGATGACGTGTTCCTGGCCCTGCCGGAACCGGACCCGCGGGTGGTGGTCCCGCGGCAGCGGCGTTCCCCCGAGAACTGACCATGGGGTGGAACAACCCGCCGGTGACCTGGACCGAGCTGGAACGGGCGCTGTCCGGCCGGACCGGGCCGGGCGACGGCAACGACAGCCCGGCGTGGACCAGGCGGCGGGACCGGTACGTGGCACCACCGGGAGTGAGCCTGCCCGGTGTCACCGACCAGCCGGACGGTGATCCCCGGCAGCACTACGCCGAACTGCACTGCCACTCCAACTTCAGCTTCCTGGACGGCGCCAGCCATCCCGAGGAGCTGGTCGAGACGGCCGCGACGCTCGGCCTGGACGCCATCGCGATCACCGACCACGACGGCATGTACGGGGTGGTGCGGTTCGCCGAGGCGGCCGAGGAACTCGGCGTGCGCACCGTGTTCGGCGCCGAACTGAGTCTCGGGCTGACCGCGCCGCAGAACGGGGTGGCCGACCCGGAGGGCGACCACCTGCTCGTGCTCGCCCGCGACCCGGAGGGGTACCACCGGCTGTGCCGGGTGATCAGCAGGGCGCAGCTCGACGGTAAGGAGAAGGGCCGGCCGGTGTACGACCTGGAGCGCCTCGCCGCCGAGGCCGGCGGGCACTGGGCGGTGCTCACCGGGTGCCGCAAGGGCGCGGTGCGCCGGGCGCTGGCGGAGCGCGGCCCGCGGGCGGCGGTCGACGAGCTGCGCCGGCTGGTCGCCCTGTTCGGCGCCGAGCACGTCTTCGTGGAACTGGTCGACCACGGCCTCCCGGAGGACACCGACCGCAACGACCTGCTCGCCGGGATGGCCGGCGAGATGGGGCTGCCCACCGTGGCCACCAACGCGGTGCACTACGCCACCCCGCGGCGGGGCCGGCTGGCCGCGGCCATGGCGGCGATCCGGGCCCGGCGCAGCCTGGACGAGATGGCCGGCTGGCTGCCACCCGCGCCCGCCGCGCACCTGCGTTCCGGCGCGGAGATGGCGGAGCGGTTCGCCCGCTACCCCGGCGCGGTGCAGCGGGCCGCCGTGCTCGGCGTGCAGTGCTCCTTCGACCTGCGGCTGGTCGCCCCCGAACTGCCCCCGTTCGACGTGCCCGCGGGCCACACCGAGGACAGCTACCTGCGCGAGCTGACCTACCGCGGCGCGGCGCGCCGCTACGGCGCGTTCACCGAGAACCCGAGGGCCTACGCCCAGCTCGACCACGAGCTGCGGGTGATCGAGGAACTCGGTTTCCCCGGCTACTTCCTGGTGGTGCACGACATCGTCACGTTCTGCCGGAACAACGACATCCTCTGCCAGGGACGGGGATCGGCGGCGAACTCGGCGGTCTGCTACGCGCTGGGCATCACCAAGGTCGACGCGGTGCGCTGGGAGCTGCTGTTCGAGCGCTTCCTCGCGCCGGCCCGGGACGGCCCGCCGGACATCGACCTGGACATCGAGTCCGACCGGCGGGAGGAGGCCATCCAGTACGTCTACCGGAAGTACGGTCGGCAGAACGCCGCCCAGGTGGCCAACGTGATCACCTACCGGTCCCGGTCGGCGGTACGGGAGGCCGCCAAGGCGCTCGGCTACTCCCCGGGCCAGCAGGACGCCTGGAGCAGGCAGATCGACCGGTGGGGCCCGCTTGCGTCCACAATGGACCATCACGACCACGACATCCCGCCCGCCGTCATGGAGCTGGCCGGCGAGCTGGAGGGGTTCCCCCGGCACCTGGGCATTCACTCCGGCGGCATGGTGATCTGCGACCGGCCGGTGAGCGAGGTCTGCCCGGTGGAGTGGGCGCGGATGGCGGACCGCTCGGTGCTGCAGTGGGACAAGGACGACTGCGCCACCGTCGGCCTGGTCAAGTTCGACCTGCTCGGGCTGGGCATGCTCTCCGCGCTGCACTACGCCATCGACCTGGTTCGCGAGCATGAGGGCGTCGAGATCGACCTCGGCGAGCTCGACCTGACCGACCAGAAGGTGTACGAGATGCTCCAGCGGGCCGACTCGGTCGGCGTGTTCCAGGTGGAGAGCCGCGCGCAGATGGCCACCCTGCCCCGGCTGAAACCCAAGAAGTTCTACGACCTGGTGGTGGAGGTGGCGCTGATCCGCCCCGGTCCCATCCAGGGCGGCTCGGTGCACCCCTACATCCGCAGGCACAACCGCCAGGAGGACGTCAGCTACGAGCACGACCTGCTGAGACCGGCGCTGGAGAAGACGCTGGGCGTGCCGCTGTTCCAGGAGCAGCTCATGCAGATCGCGGTGGACGTGGCCGGGTTCAGCGCGGCCGAGGCGGACGAGTTGCGCCGTGCCATGGGCGCCAAGCGGTCCACCGCCCGGATGGAACGGCTGCGGGAGCGGTTCTACGCCGGCGCGGCGCGCAACGGGATCACCGGCGCGCTGGCCGAGCGGATCTACGCCAAGCTGCTGGCGTTCGCCAACTTCGGCTTCCCGGAGAGCCACGCGCTGAGCTTCGCGTACCTGGTGTTCGCCAGCGCCTACTTCAAGCGCTACCACCCGGCCGCGTTCTGTGCCGCGCTGCTGCGCGCCCAGCCGATGGGCTTCTACTCACCGCAGTCGCTGGTCGCCGACGCCCGCCGGCACGGGGTGGTGGTGCGCGGCCCGGACGTCAACGCCAGCCTGGCGCACGCCACCCTGGAACCCGTCGCCGAAGGCAACCCGGACCTGGCCGTGCGGATCGGGCTGGGCTCGGTGCGCACCATCGGGGACAAGCTCGCCGAGGCGCTGGTCGCCGAGCGGGAACGGAACGGGCCGTACCGCCGCCCGGCCGACCTGGCTCGCCGGGTGCGGCTGTCCACCGCGCAGGCCGAAGCGCTGGCCACCGCGGGCGCGCTGGGCTGCTTCGGGCTGGATCGTCGGGCGGCGCTGTGGGCCGCCGGCGCGGTGGCCGGCGAGCGGGAGGACCGGCTGCCCGGCACGGTGGTCGGCGCCGACGCGCCCGCGCTGCCCGGCATGGACGCCGTGGAGGTCGCGGTCGCCGACGTGTGGGCCACCGGGCTGTCCCCGGACAGCTTCCCCATCCAGTTCGTCCGGGAGCGGCTGGACGCGATGGGCGCGCTGCCCGCCGCCAGGTTGGCCGAGACGAAGAACGGCACCCGGGTACTGGTCGGCGGCGCGGTGACGCACCGGCAGCGGCCGGCCACCGCGGGCGGGGTCACCTTCCTCAACCTCGAGGACGAGACCGGCATGGTCAACGTGGTCTGCTCGGCCGGGCTGTGGGCCCGGTACCGCCGGGTGGCCCGGTCCAGCGGTGCGCTGCTCGTCCGCGGCGTGGTGGAGAACGCCGAGGGCGTGGTCAGCCTGGTCGCGGACCGGCTGCAACAGCTTCACCTGCGCATCCCGAGCCGCTCCCGCGACTTCCGGTTATGCCGTGGCAAGGTGACCGCGTGGACGAACTCGAGGCCCCGGACGGTGCCGTTCCGGGGGAGCCGATGGAATCGGAGGCGGCCGTCCCGGCCGAGGTCGGCGAGGACTACACGGACGCGGTACTGGCGGGGCGTCGCTGGGTGCGTCGGGTGTTCGAGCGCTGCACGTTCACCGACGCCGATCTGCGCGGCATAGAGATCCACGGCTGCACGTTCACCAACTGCGACTTCACCGGCGCCGACCTTGGCGAGTCGCGGCACGTGGCGAGCGCCTTCCGGTCCTGCACGTTCCACCGCACCGTGCTGGCCGGCAGCACCTTCGAGGCGTGCACGCTGCTCGGCTCGCTGTTCACCGAGTGCCGGCTGCGGCCGTGGACGCTACGGGACACCGACCTGACCCTGGTCGGCCTCGGCGCGGCCGACCTGCGTGGCGCGGACCTGCGCGGCCTGCGGCTGCGCGAGGCCAACCTGGTGGAGACCGACCTGCGCCGGGCGGACTTGCGGGAGACCGACCTGCGCGGCGCCCGGCTGCTGGCCGCCAGGCTGGAGGACGCCGACCTGCGCGGGGCACACCTGGACGCCGACGCCCTGGTCCAGGCCAGGCTGGCCGGCGCGCGGATCGATCTGGACACGGCGGTGGCCTTCGCCGCGGCGCACGGCCTACGGATCGACTAGGGAGCGTTCGACCAGGCCGCCACCGGGTGGGCGCACGCTGGTGGAGCCGGCGTCGGGCGAGATCGGCGGGTGGATCACTGGTGGTTGCCGACGCTGCCGTCCCACTCCACCTCGACCAGGCTGCCGTCGGCGAGCAGTTCCGCCACCGACTGCGGCAGCAGGTAGGCGGAGCCGCCGCCCGGCTGGTCGAACCACGGCACCGCGACGCCGTTCAGCACCTCGATCGGCCGCAGCAGCCGGTACACGTGGTACGGCCGGTTGACCCACTCCGGCACCAGGGACCGCTGCTCGAACGGTGTGTTCACCGCGTAGGTGAGGTTCCCGTCCGGGTCGCCGAAGCGGTCCAACTCGGTGCCCGGCCCCAGCTCCACCATCCGCTTGTGGCGGAACAGGGTCAGCGGCGGTTCGCCGGGCATCGGCTGGATCGGCCAGTTCCCGGTGCGCGGCGCGGTGTCCTCACGCTGCGCGGGCGCCGGCCCGGCCGACGCGGGTTCCTGCTGCCGGGCGGCCTGCTCCGGCCGCGCCGCCGGCACCGCTGGGGCGGCGGCCGGTACCGCCGAGGCGCTCCCGCCCGCCGGGGCGGCCGGTGGTACCGCCGCGGCGTTCCCCGCGGTGGCGGCGGGTGGCATCGCCGGCGCGGTGCCACCCGAGGTGGCCGGCGCCACCACCGGAGTGCTCGCCCCCGCGGCGCCCGGCGGTGCCGGCGGGACGGCAGGTCGCATCGCCGACGCGTTCCCTTCGGGTAGCGCGGCCGGCGGTCCGGCGGTGGTCGCGGAGGGCACGGCCGGCTGGGTGTTCTCCGGGCCGGTCGGTGGCGCCACGACCGGCTGCCGTTCCTGGTCGAAGCGTGGCTCGCCGGGACGGCGGTCGCTGCCCTCCGCGGCCGGGCGTGCGGTGCCGGACGCCGCGTCCCGCATGGGGTGGCCGGGCGGGTACAGCAGCTCCGGTGGCATGTCGGTGGCCGGTTCGGTTTCCACGGTCGGCGGCGCCGGCACGTCCTCGGTCTCCGGGCCGCCGGCCTCCGGCTCCTGGCGGTACGCCTGGTAGGCGGGCTCCGGTGCGGTGGCGTCCGGCGCGGCCACCGCGGCGGCGTGCTCGGCCCGCCCGCCTTCGGCGGCGTACCCGGGTGCAGCCTGGCCGTGCCCCGCCGGCGCAGGGTGCCCGACCTGCGCCGGGTACTCAGCCGCCGCCGGGTACTCAGCCGCCGCCGGGTACTCAGCCGGTGCTGAGTAGTCAGCCGGTGCCGGCTGGCCGCCCGGCGTCCCGTGGTCGGCGGAGTACCGCACCGGTTGGCCGGGCTCGATGTGTTCCGGGGCGTCTGTGCCCGCGTAACCGGGCTCGGCGCGTTGCTGGGTGTCCGTGCCCGGGTAGCCGGGCTGCCAGCCGTTCGTCGACGACTCAGCGGTGACGACCGCCTCGCCGGTGCCGTCGGCGTAGGGGTCCTGGGCCGCGCGCCCGCTCTGCGCCGGCTCGGAGCCTGGCTCATCGGGCTGGCGGGCGGCATCGTCGTGCTGGAACGGCTCGTCGTGCTGGTGGAAGTCCCGCGGGGCGGCGTCCACCGACCAGCCGTCGTCGGTGACCGCCTCGGCGAACGCGGCCGGCTGCGGCCGGTCGTGCTCGCCGCGGGCCGATTCCAGCACCAGCCGGCCGATCAGGTAGGCGGCCGCGTCGTCGAGGTCGCCGAAGCGCACCGGCTCGCCCGGGTTCCGGGCCGGCCGGGTGACCTGCCAGGCGTCCCCGTCGGGCACCAGGCTCCACGCCGCCGGGTCCAGCTCGCCGATCCGGTAGGTCGACGGCGGGAGGTCGTAGTCGCCGAGCAGGTCGCGGAGCGCGGCCAGCTCATCGTCCGGGCCGTCCGCCTGCGGCGCCGACCAGTCCCGGTGCTCGCCGCTCGACGGGCCGTTGCCGGCGAGGTCGTCACCGGCTTCCACCCGCCCGGCGTGCCCGGGTTCGGCGTGTCCCTCGTCCCCGCCCCGGCGATCGTCGTCGGCGCGGACCTGTTCCGGCTCGGCATGGGACTGCTGGTCCGGCTCGGCCGGGAGGGTGGTCTCCCGCGGCTGGTACCGCTGCTCCGGTTCCGCCGGGAACTCGTCCGGCTCGGCCCGGAACGCCTCGGGCTCGCCCTGGAACGGCTCCGGCTCGGCCCGGAACTGCCGCTCCGGTTCGGCGTGGTAGTCCTCGGGCTCGGTGCCGAACCGGCCGGGCTCGGCCGGTTCCGATTCTGCCGGGGGCTGATACGGCCGGAACAGGTCGATATCCTCGGAGACGTAGCGCACCGGCGGCTCCACCGGTTCCGCGGCCGCCGAGCCGGCCGGGGAGTGCGGGTAACTGGCCGGATCCCACCGTTGCGGGGTGTCCTCGTACCGCGCCGGCGCGGAGCGTTCTTCGTCGTAACGGTCCCGGTCCGGCTCGGACCGCGCCTGCTCCTCCGGGACGCCCGGGCCGGTCGGCCGGACCGGTTCCCCGGCCGCCGTCTTGGTGGCCTCCCCCGGGTCGACCCGGTCCACCGGCTCGGTGCCGGGCCCCGCCTGGGATTCGGCGTGGTCGTCCGGCGCGGGCCGGCCCGTCGGCGGTCGCTGCGCGGCCGGGCCCGGCGGCGGCACCATCGCGGTGGCCTCGCCCGGCGGCGTGCCGCCGGCTCCCGCGCCCCCGGGCGGCGGGGCGGCGGATGGTCCGGGCGGCGGGCCGGCGAAACCCGGCCGCGGCTGCTGCGGCGCCTGGGGTGGCTGGCCCGGTGGTTGCTCGCCGGGCGGTGGAAAGCCGCGCGGCGGCGTCGCCGGCCGGTCCAGCAGGGCGTTGGCCGCGCGCCGGGTCGGTTCGTCCACGTCCTGCGGCGGCTGGAAGCCGCGCGACCGGGCGTGCTCCACCAGCTCCGGCTCCGGCGGGACGCCGTAGCGGCGCAGGTAGTAGGGCACGGCCGCGGGCCACAGCCAGACGCCGTCGGTGTGGAAGGCCACAGGCACGGCCAGCGCGGAGTCCGGCGACAGCAGGTCCACGTCTAGGCCGCGGCCGCCGCGGACGAGCGGGGCGCGCTCCAGGTAGTTCAGCAGCGGCTCGAGATCGGGTTCCACGACGGGCAGCCGGTTCACCGTGGGCCGGCCGCCGGCGCCGGCACCGTCGAACACCCGGGCCGGGCGCAGCCGGGGGCCGGGCGGCATCGGCGGCGGACCTTCCGGCCGGGGCGGTCCCAGCCGCCGCTGCAACCACTCGGGCATGTTCTCCTCGGTGCGCGGGAAGAAGCGCAGCTCGTCCTGGTAGGCCTGGGGCGGCGGCGGCGACTGCCAGCGCGGCTCGTCGCGGTCGAAGTCAAGGTTGTAGCTGGACGGCCGGTCGAGCTGGTAGCGGGCGTTGAACCAGGTGCCGCGGCCGTCCCGGTACATGCCGGCGCGAAGTCTCGCGAACAGCGGCGCCACCTCCTGCGGCGGCGTCCAGCTCCGCCCCGGGCCCTCCGCCGACCGGACCTCGCCGGCCAGTTCGAAGTAGCGCCCGGTGGCGCGGTAGGCGACCAGGACCTGCTGCCACTCCTCGGGCGCGGAGCGCATCAGGGTCAGGCCGATCTGCTTCACGAGCGCGTCCTGCTCGATCGGAGTCATCGGCGTCGGCTGCGACACGCCTCCATCTTCGCCTGCTGGTTTCCCGTTCGACACAGCCGCCCTCTTACTGACCGGTTCGGACCTGCCCGTACGCGCTCACCGAGTACGGCTCGTCCGGCTCGGACAGGCTGCCCTCGGCGAGCAGCTCGGCCACGGAACGCGGTAGTAGATAACCGATTCCGCCGCCCGGCTGCCCGAACCACGGCACCGCGCGACCCGTGATCGCCGGTAGGGGACGGGTCAACCGGTAGACATGGTAGGGGCGACGGCGCCATTCCGCCGGCAGGGATCGGGCGGACCACTCGGTGCCGGCCGCGTAGGTCAGGTTGCCTTCCGGCTCGCCGAAGCGGTCCACCTCGGTACCGGCGGGCAGCTCCACCACCCGGCGGTCGCGGAACAGCGACAGCGGCGGCTCGCCCGGCAGCGGCTGGAACGGCCAGCGCCCGGCGGCCGCGAACCGGCCGCCGGGTTCGGTGAACCCGGCCAGCCGGGCTCGCCGGGCGGCGCGCTCGGCGGCCCGCTCGGTGTCGATCAGCAGCGTTCCGAGCAGGTACGTCGCGGCGCCGCGCACGTCGTCGAAGGCCACCGGCCGCTGGGCCGGCGAAGCGTCGATGAGGTACCTGGTGACCTGCCAGCCCCGGCCGTCCGGCCGGCGTTCCAGCACCTCCTGGTCGGGACCGGTGGGCCGGCCGATGCCGTACTCGTCGGGCAGTACGCCCAGCTCGTCCAGGCGCCGCCGCAGCAGGGTGAGCACCCGCCGCTCCGGCTCGGCGCAGCCGTCCGCGGCGGGTGGGCGGCCGGTCATGGCGAACACCGCGGCATCCCGGGCGGCGGTGGAGACCGCGGGCAGCCGGAAGCCGCGCGCGCGGGCGTGTTCCACCAGTTCGGTCTGCGGGGGCAGCCCGTGCCTGCGCAGGTGGTGCGGAACGGCGGCCGGCCACACCCAGGCCCCGTCGGTGTGGAACGCCCTGGGCACGTCCGCCACGCCGACCGGGCTCAGTGCGTCCTGGGCGAACCCGGGCGCGGTGAGCACGACGGGCGCCAGCTCCAGGTACTCCAGCAGCGGCCCGACCTCCTCCGGCGGCACCGGCGGCCGGCGGACAAAGGGCCGGCCGCTGGCGTCCACGCCGTCGAACACGCGCACCGGGCGCACCGGCGGAAGCACCGGCGGCGCGGCCGGCGGGCCCTCCCGCGGCGCCCGGTCCGGCACCGGGCGACCGGTCCGGCGCAGCAACCACTCCGGCGTCTGCTCCGGGGCCCGCGGGAACATCCGGAGCTCGTCGGCATACGCCCGCGCCGGCGGCGGGCTCGACCAGTTCGGTTCCCTGTCGGTGTCGAACTCGGCGGCGTACCGGGCGGGATGGCGGACGGTCAGCGACGCGGTGGTCCAGGTGCCGGCGTCCCGGCGGTACATCCCGGAGCGCAGGTCGACGAACAGTCGCCGGGCCTCCGGCGGCGGTGTCCACCACCGGGTGGCGCCGTCCACGGTGACCAGCTCGACCGGTAACTCCAGGTACCGGCCGACGGCGCGGCATTCCAGCCGAAGTTCCTGCCATTCCGCCGGGGCCGCCATCACCAGCAGCACGGCGATGCTGCGCAGCAGGTCGTCGCGTTCCCGCGGGCCGACCGACCCCGGCGCCCTGGGCGGCGGAGGCTCCCCGGCCACCTCCTCGATGGCCGCGATCAGCCATTCCGGCACCCGCTCGTTGACCCTCGGGTACTCGGTGAGGTCGCGTTCCAGGGCGGCGCTGGGTAGCGGCGGATCCCAGCGCGGGTCGTGCTCGTAGTTGTAGACCAGCGAGCAACGCGCCGGCGGCTCCATGCTGAACCGCGCGGAGAACCAGGCACCCTTGCCGGGCCGGTAGGTGAGCCTGCGCACCTCGGCCATGGCGTCGAACAGCGCGTCCGGCGGGTGCAGCGGCCAGGTCTCACCGTCCTCCGCCACCGCGGTGAGCGCCATGTCCTGCACGGTCGCGCAGGACCGGCAGACCAGGTCCAGCCGGCGCCACCCCTCGGGCGCCACCTCCAGCAGCGCCTCCCCGACACCCCGCAGCAACTCGTCCGCCCGGTCGAGTTGCCACTGCGGGAGGTCGGCCACGTTCCGGCCTCCTTTCTCGCGGGTGGCGCTGGGCCGCCTGGCTTCGCGGCCCGGGTCGAGGATGCGGTGGCATCGGGCGGTGCATGCAGTGTTGCGGACGGTCGCCCCGGCGGGGGATGAAACCCGGCCATTTCGCCAGCGCCGGCCCGGTTTTCCGGGTGTCCGGTGCCGGGCCCGTGTCGCAGAGTTGGGGGGTGCTCCGCCCGTACCGGCAGCTGGCCCGCATTCCGCACCTCCCGGCGTTGCTGGGTTGGTCTCTGCTCGGCCGGCTGCACGTCACGGGCACCGCGCTTGCGCTCTCCTTCCTGATCGCCGGCTGGACGGGGTCGTACACCCTGGCCGGGGTGGTCGGCGGGGCGCTGGCGCTGGGGCAGGGGCTCTCCGGGCCGTCCCGCGGCCGCTCCGCGGACCGCCGGTCCGCGCCGCGCCTGCTGGTGGCCACCGGCCTGCTCTACGGGGCCGGGCTGGCCATGCTCGGGGTGCTGCCCGCGCTGCTGCCCGCCGCCGCGTGGCCGGTGGAGCCGCTGCTCGCGCTGCTTACCGGGCTGGCCATGCCGCCGGTCAGCCAGGTGAGCCGGGCGGCGTGGCCGCGGCTGGCCAGTGGCGCGGCCCGGGAGTCGCTCTACGCGGTGGAGGCCACCCTGGTCGAGCTGGTCTTCGCCGCCGGGCCGGTGCTGATCTCGGTCACCGTCGCGCTGGCCGGTGCCACCGCGGCCACGGCGCTGTGCGGCGGCTTCGCGGTACTCGGCGCGCTGGGCTTCGCCGGCGTGTTGCGCCGCGCCGGGCTGGCGCGCCCGGTCGGCGCCGGCGAGGTGGCCGGACCGCGACCCGGGCGGCGCCGGTCCGTGCTGCTGATCCGCGGGGTGCTGGCCGCGGTGGCGGTGTCGATGTTCCTGATCGCCGCGCTGGAGGCGGTGGACATGGTCGTGGTGGCCTGGGCACGGGACCGCGGCACGCCCGCCACAGCCGGTGTGCTCGGCGCGGCGTGGGCGCTGGGTTCCGCGGCGGGCGGGCTGATCGCCGGGGGTCTGGGCGGCACTCCCCGGCTGCCGCTGCGCGCCGCGGGCACCGCACTCGGCGTGCTCGCCCTGGTGCCGGTGCTGCCGCCGGTGTCGCCGGCGTCGTCACCGTGGCTGCTCGGCGTGGTACTGGCGGTGGGCGGGATGGCCATCTCCCCGGCGCTGGCCGCCAACAACTCCCGGCTGAGCGCGCTCGCCCCCGAGGGGCGGCGGGCCGAGGTGTTCGGCTGGGTGACCACCGCGATCACGGCGGGGCCGACGTTCGCCGCGCCGCTGGCTGGGTGGCTGCTGGACCGGGCCGGGGCGGCCGCGTCGGCCGGCGGCGCGGCCGTGCTGGCCGTCGCGGCGACGCTGTGCGCGCTCGCCGTTCCCGGCCGACATGATGTGACTAAGGTCACCGTAAGCGGTAATGATGGGGTAAGCGCTTGTGCGGTGGGCGAGGATCGGCACACGTGACCTCGACGCGCACCGGCGGGACCGCCGACACCGTGCCCGAAACCACCACCGCGGCGCAGCGCACCCTCGGCGCCGGACTGGCCTTCCTCGGCGGGGTCAGCCTGGCCGTACAGTCCCGGCTCAACGGCCAACTCGCCGGGCAGATCGGCGACGGCGTGGTCACCGCACTCATCTCGTTCGGCGGCGGGCTGCTGCTGCTCGCGCTGGTCGTGCCGGCGGTGCCGCCCGGGCGGCGGGGGCTGCGCCGGCTGCGCGGCGCGCTGCGCGGCGGCGGGCTGCGCTGGTGGCAGACCCTCGGCGGGGCGTGCGGGGCGTACCTGGTGGCCACCCAGGGCCTGACCGTCGGCGTGCTCGGCGTCGCCGTGTTCACCGTCGCGGTGGTCGCCGGCCAGGTGGTCAGCGGGCTGCTGGTGGACGGCCTCGGCCTCGGACCCACCGGGCCGCAGCCGGTCACCGCGACCCGGGTGGCCGGGGCGGTGCTCGCCGTGGTCGCGGTGGTCGTCTCGGTGGCCGGCGGGCTCGGCGGCTCCAGAGGCCTGTGGCTGGCCGTGCTGCCGGCGCTGGCCGGTATCGGCACGGCGTGGCAGCAGGCGGTCAACGGGCGGGTGCGCGGCGCCTCCGGCAACGCGTTCGTCGCCGCCCTAGTCAACTTCTCCGTGGGGACGGCGGCCCTGCTGCTCGCCGTCGCGGTGGACGTGCCGCTGCGCGGCCGGCCGGCGGTGACCTCCGCGCCGTGGTGGCTCTACCTGGGTGGGCTGCTGGGCATCGTGGTCATCGCCACCGCGGCCGCCGCGGTCCGCTACGTGGGCGTGCTGGTGGTCGGGCTGTGCTCGGTGGCCGGGCTGCTGGTCGGCGCGGTGCTGCTGGATCTGGTGGTGCCCGCGCCGGGGCGGCACCTCGCGGTGACCACCCTTGTCGGCGCGGCGATCATCCTCGTCGCGGTCGCCGTGGCGACGGTGCCGTCCCGCCGTGCGCCGAACGGGCGCCGGTTCTGAGAGGATGGCGTGCGTGACCGCGACGATCCTGGACGGCAAGGCCACCCGCGACGCGATCTTCGACGACCTGCGCGAGCGGGTCGGCAGGCTCACCGAGCGTGGCGTGACGCTGGGGCTCGGCACCGTGCTGGTCGGCGACGATCCTGGCTCGCACGCTTACGTGCGCGGCAAGCACAACGCCTGCGCCAAGATCGGCATCACCTCGATCCGCCGCGACCTCCCGGCGGACGCCACGCAGGCGCAGGTGGAGGCGGTGATCGATGAGCTGAACGCGGACCCGCAATGCACCGGATACATCATCCAGTTGCCGCTGCCCGAGCAGTTGGACGCGGGTGCGCTGCTGGAGCGGATCGACCCGGCCAAGGACGCCGACGGGCTGCACCCGGTGAGCCTGGGCAAGCTGGTGCTCGGCGAGCCGGGACCGCTGCCGGCCACTCCGCGCGGCATCGTCACCCTGCTCCGCCGCTTTGGCGTGACCATCGAGGGCGCGAACGTCACGGTCGTCGGCCGCGGGGTCACGGTGGGCCGGCCGATCGGGCTGCTGCTCACCCGGCGCAGCGAGAACGCCACCGTCACGCTGTGCCACACCGGGACCAAGGACCTGGCCGCCGAGGTGCGCCGGGCGGACATCGTGGTGGCCGCCGCCGGGCGCGCCGGCCTGATCACCCCGGACATGGTCAAGCCGGGCGCGGCCGTGCTGGACGTCGGCATCACCCGCACCGACCAGGGACTGGTCGGCGACGTGCACCCGGACGTCCGCGAGGTGGCCGGGTTCCTCGCGCCCATCCCCGGCGGCGTCGGCCCGATGACCGTAGCGATGCTGCTCACCAACGTCGTGGAGGCCGCCGAGCGGGCGGCCGGGATCAGCCCATGACGGTCCAGACCCGCCCGTCCCAGGCGGCGGAAGGCCGGTCCCGGCGCTGGCGCCGGCCGGCCATCGTGCACCTGCCCTTCGGGCTGGTCGCCGCGTTCGCCGTGGCCGGGCTGGTGCGGATCGTGCAGTACCACTGGCGGCAGGGCGCGGTGCTGCTCGGCGTGGCACTGGTGGTCGCGGCCGCGCTGCGGCTGGTGCTCTCCGACGAGCGGGCCGGGCTGATCGTGATCCGCAGCCGCCCGGTGGACGCGCTGCTGTACTCGGGCCTGGGCGCCGCGGTGCTGTTCATCGCGCTGACCATCACCGGCGGCCCGTTCGGCTGATCGCCCGCGGGCCGCCCGGACCGGTGACCCCATGGGATTGGGGTGCGCCGTCCCGCGGGAAAGGAACGAACGTGATCAGCGCGAACCCCGAACACATCAACTGGCCGGTGCCCGAGCCGGAACTCCCGGCGGAGGTGCACCCCGCGCTCGCCGAGGCCGTCCGGGCGGCGGCCACCGCGTACCGGGCGGCACGGCACACCCACAGCAGGGCGGCGCTGGCCGAGGAGGTCGCGGACGGCGCCGACGGCACGCCGACCATGCGGGTGGACGCCCTGGTCGAGGACGCCATCGCCGAGGCGGCCGCGCGCAACGGGGTCAACCTGCTCAGCGAGGAGGCCGGCTACCTCGACCACGGCTCGGCGACCACGCTCGTGGTGGACCCCGTGGACGGCTCGGCGAACGCGGCCGCCGGGGTGCCGCTGTGCGCGTTCGCCGGGGTGGTGCTCGCCGACGGCACGCCGGCCGAGGCGGTCACCTGCTGGCTGGACACCGGGCGGTGCTGGTGGACGCGCGCCGGCACCGAAAGTACCTACCGGACGAGCGGCCGGACCGACCTGGCCGGCGCCTCGGTGAACCTGCTCCGCCCCAAGGCGAACACGCTGCCGGCGTGGCAGCGGGTCGCCCGGGTCGCCGGCCGGGTGCGGGCGCTGTCCACCTCCTGCCTGGAGGCCGCACTGGTCGCCGAGGGATCGGTGGACGCCTTCGCCGACCCCGGCTCGGACACGCACCGCATCGTCGACCTGGCCGCCGCCATGGTCACCGTGCCCGCGGCCGGCGGCGTGGTGCTGGACGTGCACGGCCGTCCGCTGGAGTTCGCGATGGACGTGACCCGCCGCTGGTCCGGCGTGGTGGCGGCGACCCGGCCGCTGGGCGAGCAACTGATCGCCACGATCCTCGGCTGACTCGGTCGGGCAGCACCACCCGCCGGACCGTACGGCGGCACGCGGCGCGCGCACCCGCCCGTGACCACCCACTTCCGCCGATCTGGGCGTCAGGACTCCGCGCGCGGCTCGACGATCGAGTCCGGGCCGGGGAAGATCAGTCCCTCGCGGCCATCCGGGTAGCGGACCACGTACGGCGGTTCGCCGTCCTGGCCGCGCACCTCGATGATCTCCGCGAACTGCTCCTGCATACCCACCGTGCGTCCGTGCACGTGCAGCTTGTCACCAACCGTCGCTCGCATGTCGTACACCTCCGCAGCCTTAGGTTAGCCCTTGTGGGGGCAGCCGCCATGCCTCAATCGGCGTCTCCCGGCGGCGAGTACCCGCCCGGGTGAGCGGGACGCCGCCACTCGTCTTCCGTCCCGTGGTACCACCCCTCGCCGTGACCCTGCCGAACCCCCCGTCTCGGTCGCGTCCGCGCCGGATCTGATGGGGTGTCCGGTTGCCGGTAGGTGCGACGCGGCCCCGGCTCGCTTCGGGACCGCCCCCGCTCATGACATGCTGGCCCCCATGGCACGAAGCCTGCACCTGACCGGCGACGCGGACGCCGACGCGCTCCTGTCGAAGGACCCGTTCGCGCTGCTGACCGGCATGCTGCTGGACCAGCAGATCGCGATGGAGGTCGCCTTCGCCGGGCCGAAGAAGATCGCGGACCGGATGGGCGGGTTCGACGTACACCGGATCGCCGAGTGCGATCTCGACGAGTTCGTCGATCTGTGTGTCACCAAACCGGCGATCCACCGCTACGGCGGCGCGATGGCTCGGCGGGTGCACGCACTCGCCCGGCACATCGTCGAACGCTACGACGGGCAGACCGAGCGGATCTGGACGGACGGCGAGCCGGACGGTCGAGAGGTCCTCAAGCGGCTCAAGGCACTGCCCGGCTACGGCGACCAGAAGGCCCGGATCTTCCTCGCCCTGCTCGGCAAGCAACTCGGCGTGCGGCCAGACGGCTGGCGCGAGGCGGCCGGCGCCTACGGTGAGGAGGGCTCGCACCGGTCGATCGCCGACGTCACGAGCGCCGAGTCACTCGCCGAGGTCCGCGCGTTCAAGAAGGCCGCCAAGGCAGCGGCGAAGTAGGCCGCCCCGGCCCGCGGACCACGCCGGTCCCGACCATGCTGGCGCGGCGGCGCGGCCGCCCTCGCTACGACACCACCTGGCCGAGGACGGTACGGAACGCGTCACGGTCCACGGTGGCGGGTTCGGCGGCCAGCCACGCCCCCACCTCCCGGACGAAGCGTTCCGCGTGCATCGGCGGCACCGGCGCCTCGGCCGACTCGTCGGTGGTGATCTCGCCCGGTCGGCTGGGATGGACCAGCGCCACCCCGCGCACCTCGACGCCGGGCAGCAGCGCGCGGTAGGCGTCCACCGCCTTGGGCAGCCGGATCGCGCCGCCGCGGAACGGGTGGCCGTTGCGCCACAGCCCGCCGGCGCCGTCCGCGGCGTAGTGCCCCGGCAGCCACCGCTTCGACTCCACCAGCACCAGCCGCCGCCCGCACAGCACGGCGTGGTCCACGTCGGCGAACACCGAGCCGGGCAGGGCCAGCCCGTGGAAGATCCGGACGCCGGGCAGTGCGGTGAGGTAGCCGCCCAGCAGCCGGGCGGTGAGCCGCTCGGCCACCTCGGTGCCCGGCCGGCCGAACACCAGGCGCCCGCCGAACTCGGCGACGAACGCCCGCGCCGAGCGGGCGTCCGCGAGGTGCCGCCGGAGCAGCGCGAACAGCGCGCCGGCGCCGGCGACCAGCAGCCCCAGGCAGATCAGCAGCAGCGGCAGCGGCAGGTCGATCGCGAGCACCGCGGCCACCAGCACCAGCCACCCGCCGAGGCTGGCGGCGATCGGTACCCGGCCGGGGCCGGTGCGTGGCAGGTAGTGCACCGGGTCGTCCGGCTCGACCGCGTGCCACCACGCGACGGCCTCCCGGCTGAGCCGGGGCAGCACGGGCACGAAGTCCGGGTCGTCGCCGAAGTCCCGCCGGCGGCTGGCGGTGCGCGGCACCGGCACGGTCACCGGCCGCGGCCGTACGCCGGCGGACGCGGCCCGCAGCCGTGCGGTGGCCCGGTCGTACTCGGCGCGGCGCGCCGGGTCACGCAGCGTCTGGTACGCCTGCTGGAGCAGGTGGAACCGCTCCGTGCTGCCACCGACGTCCGGGTGCGCGGCCTTCGCCCTCGCCAGGTAGGCGGACCTGATCTCCGCCGCGGACGCGCCACGTTCCACGCCGAGCAGCTCGTAGTAGTCGACCACGCGCACGCTCCCCGCCCACCTCCGGCACCGCGCCTGCGCGGCAACGATATGCGGTCACCCGCCGGTGGCCCGCGCATCCCCGTGCCCGACGCGCCGCACCCGTCCCGGCGGGTGCCCTCAGGTCGGGAGCAGCGAGAACCGGTCCAGCCAGGGCAGCATGCCGAGCCGGTGCAGGGTGGCGGCGGTCAACCACACCGCGAGCAGGCTCAGCCCGGGCAGCACCACCATCAGCTCCACGCTGCCTCCGGTGCGCATGCGCAGCGCCTTCGGCGGCGCCACCGGGAACCACGTCTTGCCCAGCACCGGCAGTGGCCACAGCATGGGGCAGCCCTGCTCGGTGATCGCGTCGCCCAGGTAGTGCGCCACGCATCCGGTGATCACCGCGATGCCGCACCATTCCGCCTGCCCGGGCGCGAGCGGGGTGAGCCAGCGCCAGCAGACCCAGGTCAGCCCGGCGGTGACCAGGGTCACCGCCAGCGCGTCGCCGCGCGGCGTCCACTCGTGCAGCAACCCCCGAACGGCCAGCCCGCAGAACACGAACAGCAGCGCGGGCAGCGCCCAGCGCTGGTTGGCGTTGATCACCGCGATGGTGGCGAGCCCGGCGAAGAAGCCGAACACCAGGGTGTGAGTCAGCCCACGGTGGCCGCCGTGCCGGTTGGCGTCCTTCCGGGTCCGGGTGGCCCGGTAGACGGCGTGGCTGAGGGTGTGCATGCCGCGGGAGGCGACCTCGCTCACCGCGCCGAAGGTGCGGGCGATGGTGGACTCGGGGTGGTCGATGTCGGGCAGCAGGGCCGCCCCGGTGGCCAGTGCCGCGCCCACGGCCCAGGTCTGCACGGACAGCGGCAGGCCGGCGTGCCCGACGGCACCGGAGGCCGTTCCTGAGACGCCGGCCAGGCACACCCCGCTCCAGGCCAGCAACCCGCTCATGGCGTGCGTCGGACCCGTCGCCACCCTCGCCCCCTCGCGCGTGATCCACTCGATCCGGCGAGGACACTATGTGATCGTGCCCGGGGAGCGTGGCAGGCGCGCCACCTCGTGCTGGTGAGCGTTCCCACGTCGAGCGTCGCCCAACTCGGGGACCGATCACGAAAAGTTACCAGTACGCTTGTCTTACTTGCGGTATCGCGAGAGCAACGCGAGAGGAGCCCCGCGCCGACATGGCCAAGATCAAGGTATCGGGCACCGTCGTCGAGCTCGACGGCGACGAGATGACCCGGATCATCTGGCAGTTCATCAAGGAAAAGCTGATCCACCCGTACCTGGACATCAACCTGGAGTACTACGACCTTGGCATCGAGCACCGGGACGCCACCGACGACCAGGTGACGGTCGACGCGGCGAACGCCATCGCCAAGCACGGTGTGGGCGTCAAGTGCGCGACGATCACCCCCGACGAGGCTCGGGTCGAGGAGTTCGGTCTGAAGAAGATGTGGCGGAGCCCGAACGGCACCATCCGCAACATCCTCGGCGGCGTGATCTTCCGCGAGCCGATCGTCATCTCCAACATTCCCCGCCTGGTACCAGGCTGGACCAAGCCGATCATCGTCGGCCGCCACGCGCACGGCGACCAGTACAAGGCCACCGACTTCAAGGTGCCCGGCCCCGGCACGGTCACCATCACCTACACCCCCGCCGACGGCGGCGAGCCGATGGAGTTCGAGGTCGCCCAGTTCCCGGAGGGCGGCGGCGTCACGCTCGGCATGTACAACTACCGGAAGTCGATCGAGGACTTCGCCCGCGCCTCGTTCCGCTACGGCCTGGACCGTGGCTACCCGGTCTACATGTCCACCAAGAACACGATCCTCAAGGCCTACGACGGCATGTTCAAGGACGTGTTCCAGGAGATCTTCGAGAACGAGTTCGAGGCCGAGTTCAAGGAGCGGGGGCTCACCTACGAGCACCGGCTGATCGACGACATGGTGGCCGCCGCCCTGAAGTGGGAGGGCGGCTACGTCTGGGCATGCAAGAATTACGACGGCGACGTGCAGTCCGACACCGTCGCCCAGGGCTTCGGCTCGCTCGGCCTGATGACCTCGGTGCTGATGACCCCGGACGGCAAGGTGGAGGCGGAGGCCGCGCACGGCACGGTGACCCGGCACTACCGCCAGCACCAGCAGGGCAAGCCGACCTCGACCAACCCGATCGCATCCATCTTCGCCTGGACCCGCGGCCTCCAGCACCGCGGCAAGATGGACAACACTCCCGAGGTCATCGACTTCGCCGAGAAGCTGGAGCAGGTCTGCATCGAGACCGTGGAGAGCGGCAAGATGACCAAGGACCTGGCACTGCTGGTCGGCAACGACACTCCGTGGCTGACCACCCAGGAATTCCTCAACGCGCTGGACGAGAACCTGCAGAAGAAGGTCGCCGTCTGAGGTCAGGACGTCGCGCGTCCGTCGAGGGCCGGTCACACAGCGTGGTGACCGGCCCTTGTGTATCCGCCCGTCCGGGGGGCGATCACGCCTCTTTCACACACGGCTGGCAGGATCGCGCTACGTTCGGGCTACATCCGAGTGTCGAGGAGGGCGTCGTGGTCTCGTGGTTCCGCGTGGCGGCGTGCGCCGGTGCGCTGACCATGGCCGGGTTCGTGGGTTCGGCCGCCGCGTGCGTGCACAGCCACCACGACACGACGTACGGCAAGGTCGCCCGCCCGGGCTACGAGGTCTCCGCCCGGCTGCTCGACCTGCGCCCCGGCTCGCTGCGCAGGTTCCGCTCCGAACTTCGCCCCCACCACCGCCGGACCACCCCGGCGCCGCCCACCGCGCCCGGCCCGCCGCGCGTCCCCGCGCCGCCTTCCGCCGGCACCGGCGCGCCCCTGGAGAAGGCCGCCGGCATGTCGCCGCTGGTGAACCAGCCGGCACTCCGCCGGGAGTAGGTCACCCTTCGAGGGTCGCTCGCGCGGGTGAGCGCGGGTGAGCGCGGGTGAGGTGGTGGCCGTTCCGCCGCCCCCGCGTTCCCCGAATCGTGCCGGTTCGGTCGTGCCGGTCGGGTGGTCTTCGGTCCGGCCGGTTTCGGACCGGCCTGGTTCCGGTCATCCCGGACATGCCCGGATTGTCCGGGTCTACGGCACTTCGCAGGGGGGCGAGTGTCATGTTCGGTCTGCCGATCCGACCCTTGATCGTGGTGGGCGCCGTTGCCGCCGCGTGGTACTACACCGGCGGCCACCTGTTCGACGCGCTGGAGCGGGCGCTGGACGCCGGCCAGTGCCAGGTTCGCATCGACGCTGACGTGCTCAACGTGCGCTCCGGCCCGGGCACCGGCTGGCGGGTGGTGGGCACGTACCCGCGCGGCGCGACCACCACCGCCGACCCGATCACCTGGAACGGCTTCCGCCGGCTCGGCGAGGGCCGCTGGTCGGCCAGCCGGTACCTCGTCCCGCTGCCCGGCGCGCGCTGCTGAGCCCGCGGCGGTCGCCTGTCGGTGGCCGCGGTTAGCCTGCGAGGCGTGCTGACCGTCTCCACCGTCAACGTCAATGGGCTGCGCGCCGCCGCCAGGAAGGGCTTCGTGGAGTGGCTGTCCGCCACCCGAGCGGATGTGGTGTGCCTGCAGGAAACCCGCGCCGAGCTGGACCAGCTCCCGGGACACCTGCGGCAGCCGGACGGCTGGCACCCGGTGTTCGCGCACTGCGAGGTCCGCGGGCGCAACGGCGTCGGGCTGCTTACCCGCGAGGCGCCCGGCGCGGTGCGGATCGGATTCGGCGACCCGGAGTTCGACGGCAGCGGCCGCTACGTCGAGGTCACCTTGCCCGGGCTGGTGGTGGCCAGCCTCTACCTGCCCAGCGGCGACGTCGGCACACCCCGGCAGGAGGAGAAGGAGCGGTTCATGGCGTCCTTCCTGCCCTACCTGGTGGAGTTGCGCGAGAAGGCCACCGCCGGCGGCCGCGAGGTGCTGGTCTGCGGCGACTGGAACATCGCCCACCGCGAGGTCGACCTGAAGAACTGGAAGGCCAACCGCAGGTCCTCCGGCTTCCTGCCGGAGGAGCGCGCCTGGCTGGACCGCGTCTTCGGCGACGTCGGCTACGTCGACGTGGTCCGCCGCCTGCACCCCGATGTCGCCGGCCCCTACTCGTGGTGGTCCTACCGCGGCAGGGCATTCGACAACGACTCCGGCTGGCGCATCGACTACCACGTCGCCACTCCCGGGCTCGCCGAGCGCGCGGTGCGTGCGGTGGTGGAACGCGCCCCCAGCTACGACACCCGCTGGTCCGACCACGCCCCGGTCACCGTGACGTACCAGTGAAGCTCACGGGCCCGGCGTGGCCAGCCTGCCGTGCCCCCGCAGGTACCCACGGCGGTGGTGGCCACCTTGCCCGGTACTCCGGTGCGCCGCCGACTCGGACGCCTACCGGATCGAGACAAACCCCCGGCCCGCCACACCTTGGCGAGTTTTCGGCCGTGACGTCTTCGCGGGCGGAACTGGCCGTCGTCCTGTGGCAAACCCAGTGGGCACTGGACGCCGTGGCCCACCAGCTGCCGACTGGGCAGACGACGGCCGAGGGCTGCATGGAACTGGCGACGATCCAGGAACAGGTGGCCGCGCTGCCGCGAGCCATGGCGTTGCGCGGCTGAGGGCAGAGTTGGGCGCCCGGCTCGATGGGCGATGCTGCGCCATGGCGTCATCTTGATGCTCAGGGGTGATGCTAAGATGTCGACGTGCGAACCACGATCCGCATCGACGACGAGCTTTACCGCGAGGTGAAGGCGAGGGCCGTCCGTTCCGGGCGCACCGTGGCCGCGGTCCTCGAGGACGCGGTGCGGCGTGGTCTCAACCCACCTGAGCAGCGGTCCGGAGCCCGCTACACGGTCCGGCCGACAGGCCGCGGAGGCCTTCGGTCCGGCGTGGACCTTTCCTCCAACGCCGCTCTCGCCGAGGTGATGGACGAAGGCACGTCGGTCGATGCTCAGCGTTGATGTCAACGTTCTCGTTTACGCCCACCGCGCGGACCTCCCTGAACATGCGGAATATCGTCCGTTGCTCGAGCGTCTCGCCAACGACGACGAGCCTCTCGGTCTGCCGGATCTCGTGCTCAGCGGCTTCATACGAGTCATGACCAACCGTCGGGTCTTCACCGAGCCGGCGAGTTCGGACGAGGCGTGGCAGGCGGTTGACGCGTTGCTCGCGGCGCCCGCGGTGATGAGGCTTGCCGCAGGAGAACGTCACTGGACGCTGTTCCAGCAACTCGCGCACGACATCGATGCGCGTGGCAATGACATTCCAGACGCCTACCTGGCCGCGTATGCGCTTGAGCACAACGCGACCTGGCTGAGCGCTGACCGCGGCTTCGCGCGCTTCAAGCGACTGCGCTGGAGCCATCCGCTGGATCTGTAACACCCTGATCATCTGGGCAGGCGAGGCCGCCTGGCTGATGCCGATGGAGCGCTGGGGCTGGCCGGGCCGGGGCGCTGCGCGCCGGGCGCCCGCGGCCGGGCCAGGATCAGTCTTTGCCGGTCAGCCGGGCGATGCCGGCCAGCACGTCGGCGCGGACGGTGTCGTAGTCGAAGCCGAGGTCGGCGAGGACGCGGGCGGCGACGCCGCCGGGGTCGTGGAACAGGCCGAGCAGGAGGTGCTCGGTGCCGACGAAGTCGTGGCCGAGTTCGGTGGACCGGCTGTGCGCCTGCTCCAGCGCCTCCTTGGCGCGCGGGGTGAACGGGATCTTCCCGGGCGAGGTCTCTCCGCCTGGCGGCATGGCGGCATCCACGGCGCGCTCGATCTCCGCCAGGGAGTCGACGTGGCCGGCGAGCACCTGGGCGGCCAGCCCCTCCGGCTCGCCGAGCAGACCGAGCAGCAGGTGCTCGGTGCCGATGTAACTGTGCTTGCGGGCCCGGGCGCGTTCCTGGGCGAGCACGACGGCGTGCCGGGCGCGGGGCGTGTACTTCCGGAACACCTCGGGCGACCAGCGCTGCTGCACCGCCTGCTTGGACACCCCGAGCGCGTCACCGATCTGGCTCCAGGTGGCGCCGGACTCGCGGGCTCGGGTGACGAAGTGGCCGACGAGCTGGTCGCCGAGGTTGTCCAGGGTGTCCGCGACTAGTTGCGCCATCGAGACCTGTTCCAGCGCCGTGGCCTGCGGGTTGGCCTTCTCGACGCGGGTGATGAGGTCGCCGAGGTTCATGTCGAGTGGGCTGCTCATGCGTCAAGCCTGGCTTGACGACGGCGTGGTCGTCAAGAAGGAATTGACGACATACCGGACTGTGCGCCGAATCACGACACTGCTGCACATCGGAGCAAGCTCCTAGGCTCGACGGCGTGCCACGCGACATCAGCATCACGCCGCCCGAGCCGAAGCCGAGTGACGCCGCACTGCGCAGGGCGCTGCGCCGCGCCGGCGACGGGGCGACGCTGGACGTCACCGAAGCGGCCGTGCTGCTGCACGCCCGCGGTGACCACCTCGACGAGTTGCTGGCGATCGCCGGGCGGGTGCGGGACGCGCACCTGGCCGCCGAGGGCCGCACCGGCGTGCTCAGCTACAGCAAGAACGTCTTCATCCCGCTCACCAGGCTGTGCCGAGACCGTTGCCACTACTGCACGTTCGCCACCGTGCCGCACCGGCTGGACGCGCCGTACCTGGAGACCGACGAGGTGCTGGAGATCGCCAGGCAGGGCGCGGCCAACGGGTGCAAGGAGGCGCTGTTCACCCTCGGCGACCGGCCGGAGGAGCGGTGGCCGGCGGCCAGGGAGTGGCTGGAGGCGCGCGGCTACGCGTCCACATTGGACTACCTGCGCGCGTGCGCGGTGGCGGTGCTGGAGGAGACCGGGCTGCTGCCTCACCTCAACCCGGGCGTGCTGAGCTGGGAGGAGCTGCAGCGGCTGCGGCCGGTGGCACCGAGCATGGGGATGATGCTGGAGACCACCGCCGAGCGGTTGTGGTCGCAGCCGGGCGGCCCGCACTACGGCAGCCCGGACAAGGAGCCCGCGGTGCGGCTGCGGGTGCTCGCCGACGCCGGCCGGGTCGGCGTGCCGTTCACCACCGGCATCCTCGTCGGCATCGGCGAGACGCTGACCGAGCGGGCCGAGTCCCTGTTCGCCATCCGAGCCAGCGCCCGGCAGTACCGGCACATTCAGGAAGTGATCGTGCAGAACTTCCGGGCCAAGCCGGACACCGCGATGCGCGGTGTGCCCGACGCCGACCTGCACGACCTGGCCGCCACCGTGGCCGTGGCGCGGTTGCTGCTGCCGCCCGGGGTGAGCGTGCAGGCTCCGCCGAACCTGGTCGGCGACCAGCACGACCTGATGCTGCGTGCCGGCATCGACGACTGGGGCGGCGTCTCCCCGGTCACGCCGGATCACGTCAACCCGGAGCGGCCCTGGCCGCAGCTCGACGCGCTGACCGGGTGGACCGAGCAGGCCGGGTTCGACCTCCGCGAGCGGCTCACCGCCTACCCCCGGTTCGTGCACGGCAAGGCCGCCGGGCAGTGGGTGGACGTGCGGCTGGCCGAGCACGTCGCCGCGCTGGTCGACCCGGACACCGGGCTGGCGGCGGACACGGTGCCGGAGGGCCGGCCGTGGCAGGAACCGGACGGCGGGTTCGACACCACCGGCCGGGCCGACCTGCACACCGCGATCGACACCACCGGCCGGAGCGCGGACCGTCGGGGCGACTTCGACAGCGTCTACGGCGACTGGGACGCGCTGCGCGACACCACCCGACGCGTCGGCGCACCCGAGCGGCTGACCGGCGACGTCGCGGCGGGGCTGCGGATCGCCGGGGACGACCCGGCCGCGCTACTGGATGAGGCCAACGCGGATGCCGCGCTGGCCCTGCTCACCGCGGACGGCCCGGCGCTGGAGACGCTGACCCGGCTGGCCGACGAGTTGCGGGCCGAGGTTGTCGGCGACGACGTCACCTACGTGGTCAACCGGAACATCAACTTCTCCAACGTCTGCTACGTGGGCTGCCGGTTCTGCGCGTTCGCCCAGCGGGAGCGGGACGCCGACGCGTACCGGCTGTCCGTGACCGAGGTGGCCGACCGGGCGGACGAGGCATGGCAGGCCGGCGCCACCGAGGTATGCATGCAGGGCGGCATCGACCCGAAGCTGCCGGTCTCCTACTACGCCGACATCGTGCGGGCGATCAAGGCCCGGGTGCCCGGCATGCACGTGCACGCGTTCAGCCCGATGGAGGTGGTCAGCGCGGCGGCCAAGGCCGGGGTGAGCGTGGCCGAGTGGCTGACCGAGCTACGCGACGCCGGGCTGGACACCATCCCGGGCACCGCGGCCGAGATCCTTGACGACGAGGTGCGGTGGGTGCTGACCAAGGGCAAGCTCCCCGCGTCCACCTGGATCGACGTGGTGAGCACCGCACACCGGCTGGGCATCCGGTCCTCGTCCACGATGATGTACGGGCATGTCGACCACCCCGGGCACTGGCTGGCCCACCTGCGCACCATCGCCCGGGTGCAGGACGACACCGGCGGCTTCACCGAGTTCGTGCTGCTGCCGTTCGTGCACCGCAGCGCGCCCATCTACCTCGCCGGGATCGCCCGGCCCGGTCCCACCCGCCGGGACAACCGCGCGGTGCACGCGATGGCCCGGTTGGCCCTGCACGGGCGGATCCCGAACATCCAGTGCTCCTGGGTGAAGCTCGGCGACGAGGGAACCACGGAGATCCTCCGCGGCGGCGCCAACGACCTGGGCGGCACCCTGATGGAGGAGACCATCAGCCGGATGGCCGGCTCCGAACACGGCTCGGCGCGGACCGCCGAGCAACTGCACGGCATCGCCGCGCTCGCCGGCCGCCCGGCCCGGCAGCGCACCACCACCTACGGCGAGATCGGCGTGTCGACGTGACGGCGGCGCCGCTGCCAGGAAGGATGCCGAGAAAGACACCCCCCCTGATCGTCTCGGCACGATCGGGTTAGTCTCTGGCTCGTCGAGATCGAGACTGCGAAGCGCAGCCTCCGGTATTGACACGTTCGGTAGTTTTTTCGCTCATAGGCAGCCATGGCATCACCCAGAAGTGTGATGTTGTCATCCCTGTGGGAGGCGGACCGGTGCGCAGCCTGGTGGCCCGGTGGAGCGCGAGCATGGGCACGGTTGTCGGCACGGTGGCGGTCCTGGTGGCCGCCGGCACCGGCACCGCGAGCGCCGCGCCGGAATCGTCGCTGTTCGCCGTGCAGACCCACATGCGCCTGGGCATCACCGGTCCGGTCGGCATGATCGCCATCCTGCTCGGCGTGGGCGGGCTGGTGTTCGGCCTGGTCAGGCACCGCCGCGCGGCGCTGGCGCGTAGCGCGGCCGAGGCCAGGCAGCGGGCCGCGGAGGGCGTCCGGCAGGCCACCGCCGGCGGCGTCGGCGCGACCGCCGCCGAGCAGTTGCCCACCCAGGTGTAACCCCTTCCGGGCGGAAAACCCCGTTGCCGGCCCACCCCGCCGGCCTGGGACAATTCGGGACGTGTCCACCCAGCAGACGTCCAGCGAAGGTAGCGCCCGCAAGCCGCGCGTGCTGTCCGGTATCCAGTCCACCGCCGACTCGTTCCACCTCGGCAACTACCTCGGCGCGCTCCGGTACTGGGTGGACATGCAGCAGGACAACGAGGCGTTCTACTTTATCGCCGACCTGCACGCGATCACCGTCGAGCACGACCCGAAGTTGCTGCGGGAGCGGACCCGGCGCTCGGCCGCCCAGTTGCTCGCCCTGGGCATCGACCCGGAGCGGTCCACGCTGTTCGTGCAGAGCCAGGTGCCGGAGCACGCGCAGCTCTCCTGGGTGCTGGAGTGCCTGACCGGGTTCGGCGAGGCCAACCGGATGACCCAGTTCAAGGACAAGTCGGCCAAGCAGGGCGCCGACCGGGTCAGCGTCGGCCTGTTCACCTACCCGGTGCTGCAGGCCGCGGACATCCTGCTCTACCAGGCGGATGCCGTGCCCGTGGGTGAGGACCAGCGGCAGCACCTGGAACTCACCCGCAACCTGGCGCAGCGGTTCAACAGCCGGTTCGGCAAGACCTTCGTGGTGCCCGGCGCGCACATCGTCAAGGACACCGCGAAGATCTACGACCTGCAGGAACCCGGCGCGAAGATGAGCAAGTCGGCCTCGTCGCCCGCCGGGATCATCGAGCTGCTGGACGACCCCAAGGTGTCCGCGAAGAAGATCCGCTCCGCGGTCACCGACACCGGCCGGGAGATCGTCTACGACCCGGAGACCAAGCCCGGGGTGAGCAACCTGCTGGTGATCTACTCCGCGGTGACCGCCCGGACGGTCGCCGACCTGGAGCGGGACTACCAGGGCAAGGGCTACGGCGACCTGAAGAAGGATCTGGCCGCCGTGCTCACCGACTTCCTCACCCCGATCCGCGAGCAGGTCCGGTCCTACCTGGACGACCCGGCCGAGCTGGACAAGGTGCTCTCGCGGGGCGCGGAGCGGGCCCGCGAGGTGGCCTCGGCGACCCTGCGCCAGGTGTACGAGCGGGTCGGGTTCCTGCCGCGCGCGGAGTGAGGCCACCCCGAATTGCGGCTTGATCGGCAGGATGGCTAACGTCCTGGCGTGGTCAACCCGACCCGGCGCGTGGCCGAGCGCGTCCAGGAGGCCGAGGCGCGGTTCGACCGGTTGCGGCGCAGGTACCCCTGGCTGGACCACCTGAAGCGGGCGGCGGACTCCTACAACCTCCACTACGGCAACCACTACGCGGCCGCGATCGCGTATTTCAGCGTGCTCTCGCTGTTCCCGCTGCTGATGATCGCGTTCTCGGTGACCGGCTTCGTGCTGGCCAGCCAGCCGCAGTTGCTGCACCAGCTCCGGGTGAGCATCACCGCGACGGTGCCGGGCACGCTGGGCGCCGAGGTGAACGGGATCGTGGACCAGGCGATCGCCTCCCGCGAGGCGGTCGGCGTGATCGGCCTGCTGGTCGCCGGGTACTCGGGTATCGGCTGGATGGGCAACGTCCGCGACGCGCTGACCGCGCAGTGGGGGCAGGAGCGCCCGCAACTGCCGTTCCTGCGCACCGCGCTGCGGGACCTGGCGGCGCTGGTCGCGCTCGGCGTCGCCCTGGCGGTGTGCTTCGGGCTGACCGCGACCGGCACCGGTGCCGGCGCCACGGTGCTGCGCTGGGCCGGGCTGGCGGGCTCCGGCTGGGCGCGGGCGCTGCTGCTGGTGCTGACCGTGCTGCTCGCCCTCGCCGCCAACTGGCTGCTCTTCCTCTACGCGCTCACCCGGCTGCCGCGCGAGCCGGTGACGCTGCGCAGCGCGATGCGCGGCGCGCTGGTGGCCTCGGTCGGCTTCGAGGTGCTCAAGCAGCTCGGCGCGGTCTACCTGCGCGCGGTGACCGGCTCGCCGGCCGGAGCCGCGTTCGGGCCGATTCTGGGCGTTCTCGTGTTCGCCAACCTGGTCGCCCGCTTCCTGCTCTACGTGACCGCGTGGATGGCCACCGCCCGGGAGAACGTGCTGCTCCGCCCGGTGCCGCCGCCCCCGCCGGCGGTGATCCGGCCGATCGTGCGGGTGCGGTCCGGGCCGGACGGCCGCACCGCCGCCGGACTGCTCGGCCTCGGCGTGCTCGCCGGCCTGCTGCTGTGCCGCGGCTCCCGCCGGCGCCGCTAGCGTTATGGCGCCTGGGTCCGGATGACCTCGGTGGGCCGCTCCGCGTTGGCCAGCCGGGCCAGCCGGGCCCGCCGCCTCCGCCACCACATCACCAGCACCAGCAGCAGGAACACCCCGGCGACCGCGGTGAGCGGGCCACCGACGTTGCCGAACGCCCTGGACATCTGGTTGGCGGCGCGCAGGTTGGCGGCTCGAGCCGCGCCCTGCTCGCCGGCGCTCGCCGCGTTGGTGCCGGACTCCACCATGCCCCGGTCGACCAGCTGGCCGACCGGGGCGCTGTTCGCCGCCTTCAACTCGAACGCGTAGTCCATCAGCGGCTTGGCCTGCGCGTACATCGCGCTGACCGGGTGCATGTTGCCGTTCAGTCCGACGATGAACAGCCGGTCGGCGCCGTGCTGCGCGCCGTTGACGTAGGTGTGGTTGGCGTCGTCGGTGTAGCCGGTCTTGCCGCCCAGGTCGCCGGGGTAGCTGGTGAGCAGCGGGTTGTCGTTGTAGAGCGCGAACGGCGGCTTGCCGGGGCCGCCGGGCAGGTCGATCCGGCGGGTGGCGACCGCGTCGGCGAACTCGCGGTCCTGCATGGCGGTGCGGAAGATCACCGCGACGTCGTACGCCGAGGTGCTCATCCCCGGGCCGTCCAGGCCGGACGGGGTGGCGGCCCGGGTGTCCATCGCGCCGAGCTGCCTGGCCAGTGCGTTCATCTTGTTCAGCGTGCGCGGCACGCCGCCGAGCTGCCGGGCCAGGGCGTGCGCCACGTCGTTGCCCGAACCCATCACCAACCCGTGCAGCAACTGGTCGACGGTGTAGGGCACGCCGGGGACCAGGCCGACCCGGGTGCCTTCCTGCCTGGCGTCCTCGTCGATCGCGGTGACCACCATGTCCGGCTTGAGTTCGCGCACCACGACGAGGGCGAGCAGCACCTTGATCAGCGACGCGGGGCGCAGCCGGGCGTGTGGGTCCTTGGCGGCGAGCACGGCGCCGCTGTCCAGATCGGCCAGCACCCAGGAGCCGAACAGCGCGTTCGGCGGCGGCTTGGCGCCCGCGGGCAACACGAGACCGCATTCACCCATCCGCGGTCCCCCGATCGGCTGCTCGGGAATCGGCAGCGGGCTCGGGCCGCGGACCCCGGGCGGGGGCTGCTCGGAGGTGTCCACCGCGGGCGGGGGTGCCTCCTGGTTGGGGCAGTTCGGTGCGGGCGCTCCGGCGGCGATCCTGGCGTCCGTGGGCTGCCTCGGCCGCGCCGTCGCCACCGCGGCCGGGCTGGCCGCCACGGCCGCCACCAGCGCGCACAGGGACAGAACGAGGGCAATCGTGGACCGTCGAGCGGTGAGGGGCACGGAAGGCAGGCTAGCCACCCCGCCATGAAGGTCGACAGTCGCCACGTCGGATACTGCCCGTGTGAAGCTGTCCCGAGGCGCCTCGCTGTTCCTGCTCGCCTTCGCGGTGTGGTCCTGGGTGATCTGGCCCAACTTCATGCGCAACGTCTGGATGGACCCTCGATCGTGGGATGCCACGGGTAGCCCGACCGGGTTTTTCACGGTGCACCTGGTGCTCACGGTCGTGTCGGTGGCGCTGGGCACCGCGATCGGCGTGATCGGCGTGCGCGGTCTGCTGGCGCTGCACCGCCGACGTGCTTCTTCCCGCGGAGGCGGCAGGTAGCACCGCCGACGTGCTTCTTCCCGCGGAGGCGGCAGGTAGCACCGCCGACGTGCTTCCTCCCGCGGAGGCGGCAGGTAGCACCGCCGACGTGCTTCTTCCCGCGAAGGTGGCGGAGAGCACACCGAGTCGAGCCGCTCGTAGCCGGGACAGGACCGCCCGGGCGGGTCCCTCTGGACCCCACCCGGGCGGTGCCGTGCTCTCCGTCACAAGCCCCGTCACACGCGGCGGAACAGCAGCGCGCGCTTGACCTCCTGGATGGCCTTGGTCACCTGGATGCCGCGGGGGCAGGCGTCGGTGCAGTTGAACGTGGTGCGGCAGCGCCACACGCCCTCGCGGTCGTTGAGGATGTCCAGCCGCTCCTCGGCGCCCTCGTCCCGGCTGTCGAAGATGAACCGGTGCGCGTTGACGATCGCCGCCGGTCCGAAGTAGGAGCCCTCGCTCCAGTACACCGGGCAGGACGTGGTGCACGCCGCGCACAGGATGCACTTGGTGGTGTCGTCGAAGCGGGCCCGGTCGGCCGGCGACTGGATGCGCTCCCGGGTCGGCTCGTTGCCGTAGGTGATCAGGTACGGCTTGACCGCCCGGTACGCCTCGAAGAACGGCTCCATGTCGACGACCAGGTCCTTCCGCACCGGCAGGCCCTTGATCGGGGCCACGGTGATGGTCGTCGGCTTGCCCTTGGGCGCCAGCAGGTCCCGCACCAGCACCTTGCACGCGAGCCGGTTCACCCCGTTGAGCTGCATCGCGTCCGAGCCGCACACGCCGTGCGCGCAGGACCGGCGGAACGTCAGCGTGCCGTCCAGGTACCACTTGACGTAGTGCAGCAGGTTCAGCACCCGGTCGGTGGGCAGCGCCGGCACGTCGAAGGACTGCCAGTGCTGCTCCTCGTCGACCTCCGGGTTGAACCGGAGGATCTTCAGCGTGACCGTGACCGCGCCGTCCGGCACCGGGGGCTGGCTACCGCGGGAGCCGGCGGCGGAGGTGGTCTGCTCTTGCGTCGCGGTCATCAGTACTTCCGCTCCATCGGCTCGTAACGGGTCTGCACCACGGGCTTGTAGTCCAGCCGGATGTCCGCGGCGAGACCCTCGCCCATCTTGTAGGCCATGGTGTGCCGCATGAAGTTCACGTCGTCGCGGTTCGGGTAGTCCTCCCTGGCGTGCCCGCCGCGGGACTCCTTGCGCGCGATCGCGCCCTGCACCAGCACCTCGGCCAGTTCCAGCAGGAAGCCCAGCTCCACGGCCTCCAGCAGGTCGGTGTTGAACCGCTTGCCCTTGTCGGTCACGGTGATGTGCTGGTAGCGCTCCTTGAGCGCCTGCACGTCGTGCAGGGCCTGCTTGAGCGTGTCCTCGGTGCGGTACACGGACGCGTTGGCGTCCATCGTGGACTGCAGGGCGGTGCGAATGTCCGCGACGCGCTCGTTGCCGTGCTCGGAGAGCAACTGCTCCAGTTGGCCCCGCACCAGTGCGGCCGGGTCGTCCGGCAGGTCCACGTGGTCGTGCGCGGCGGCGTACTCGGCGGCGGCGATCCCGGCGCGCTTGCCGAACACGTTGATGTCCAGCAGCGAGTTGGTGCCCAGCCGGTTCGAGCCGTGCACCGAGACGCACGCGCACTCGCCGGCCGCGTACAGCCCGCGCACCACGTTCTCGTTGTCCCGCAACACTTCCCCGTGCACGTTGGTGGGGATGCCGCCCATCACGTAGTGGCAGGTGGGGAAGACCGGCACTGGCTCCTTCACCGGGTCCACTCCGAGGTAGGTGCGGGAGAACTCGGTGATGTCCGGCAGCTTCGACTCCAGCACCTCCTCGCCGAGGTGGGTCACGTCGAGCAGCACGTAGTCCTTGTTCGGGCCGGCGCCGCGGCCCTCCCGCACCTCCAGCACCATGGAGCGGGCCACGATGTCGCGCGGCGCCAGGTCCTTGATGGTGGGCGCGTAGCGCTCCATGAACCGCTCGCCGTTGCCGTTGCGCAGGATGCCACCCTCGCCGCGGACCGCCTCGGAGATGAGGATGCCGAGGCCGGCCAGGCCGGTCGGGTGGAACTGGAAGAACTCCATGTCCTCCAGCGGCAGGCCCTTGCGGAAGATGATGCCCAGCCCGTCGCCGGTGAGTGTGTGCGCGTTGGACGTGGTCTTGAAGATCTTGCCTGCGCCGCCGGTGGCGAAGATGACCGCCTTGGCCTGGAACACGTGCAGCTCGCCGGTGGCCAACTCGTAGGCCACCACGCCGTTGCACGTCGGACCCTCGTCCGTGTCGACCAGCGAGATGTCCAGCACGTAGAACTCGTTGAAGAAGTCCGTGCCGTGCTTGACGCAGTTCTGGTAGAGCGTTTGCAGGATCATGTGGCCGGTGCGGTCGGCCGCGTAGCAGGAGCGACGCACCGCGGCCTTGCCGTGGTCCCGGGTGTGCCCGCCGAACCGCCGCTGGTCGATCTTGCCCTCCGGCGTGCGGTTGAACGGCAGGCCCATCTTCTCCAGGTCGAGGACGGCGTCGATGGCCTCCTTGCACATGATCTCCGCGGCGTCCTGGTCGACCAGGTAGTCACCGCCCTTGACCGTGTCGAAGGTGTGCCACTCCCAGTTGTCCTCCTCCACGTTGGCCAGGGCGGCGCACATGCCGCCCTGCGCCGCGCCGGTGTGCGACCGGGTGGGGTAGAGCTTGGTGAGCACCGCCGTCCGGGTGCGCTGTCCGGCCTCGATCGCCGCCCGCATGCCCGCGCCGCCGGCCCCGACGATCACCACGTCGTACTTGTGGAACTGCATGAGAAGCCTCTTGTCGTCCGGTTACCGGCTGATGTTGGGGTCGAAGGTGAAGATCACCAGCGTGCCGAGGCCGACGATGACCACCATCGACGTGTAGAGCAGCATCTTCAGCCAGAACCGGGTGGTGTCCTTGCGCGCGTAGTCGTTGATCACGGTGCGCAGCCCGTTCCCGCCGTGCAACTGGGCCAACCAGAGCATGGCCAGGTCCCAGAACTGCCAGAACGGCGAGGACCACCGGCCGGCGACGAACGCGAAGTTGATTCGGTGCACGCCGCCGTCGAGGATGTTCATGATGAACAGGTGGCCGAGCACGAGCACGATCAGCGCGAGGCCGGACAGCCGCATGAACAGCCAGGCGTAGAGCTCGAAGTTGCTGCGGCGGGCGGCCGGCCGGCGGGGCGCGTGCGGCTTGTCCAGAACCAGCGAGGAGTTCGGTGCGGTGGTGGCCATCAGTTGCCCCCGAACAGCGTGTGCAGGGTGCGCTCCAGCATGAAGTAGGCGCCGGGGACCATGACCACCAGCCAGATGCCCACGATTCCCCACAGCATGGGGCGCTGGTACTTCGGCCCCTTGGACCAGAAGTCGACCAGCATCACCCGGATCCCGTTCAGCGCGTGGTACAGGATGGCCGCGACCAGACCCACCTCGAGCAGGTTGACCACCGGGTTCTTGTAGGTCTCGATGACCTTGTCATAGGCGTTCGGCGAGACCCGCACCAGCGCGGTGTCCAACACGTGCGCGAACAGGAAGAAGAAGGTGAGCACGCCGGTGATCCGGTGCGCCACCCACGACCACATGCCCAGGTCGCCGCGGTAGAGCGTCCCGCCGTGCGAGCCGCCCGCCCGCTCGGGGGCGCCCGCCGCCGGGGCGCTGCTGCTGGCCATGGTGTACGGCCTCCAACGTCACTGGTGGGACTTGGCCCGAAAAACGTTGCAGTACGTCCATACGGGTCCTTGACCTGACGGATGCTAGCCCTGCCAGCTGCGCGGCCCGCATGACCTGGCGCACTGTGTGAGCCAGCAGACAGCGCCGTGTCCCGTGGCGACGTCGGCGGTGGTGAAAGCGGCGCCGCGGCCGGCGGCGAAGGTCACGGTGGACGCTCGCCGCCGACCGCTGTGGCCGGGCCCGCCGCCGACGGGTTCGACACTCGTGGGCCGGTTGCACCTCCGTGGGGAGGGAGCCGGCCACCGGCTCACTAGTTGAAGCCCGGTAGATCGGGACGGCTCCGTCCGATGTCCCTTCCGTAGCCGTCCCACCAGGACCTGCCCGGCTGGCCGGCCCGTTCATCGTTTCCCTGGTCCCGTCGGCTGGTGTCCGGGTTGTTGTGGTAAACGGCCTCCCACTGGCCCGTCTCGGGGTTCTTTCTGGCGGTGATGTCGTACTTCACGCCGTCCCTCTGCGTGTCCTTCGACGGTGAGAACGCCTCGTCGCCGTTGAGCTTGCGCTCCGCGGCGGCCGCCCTGCTGTCGGCCTGCTCGTACTGCCGCTCCAGGGGACCGAGCGTGTCCCGGCGGAAGGCGTCTCGCTCGGCGGCCAGTCGCCGCGCCTCGCTCTCGAGATGGTCCGCGTCCGGCCACCCTTTCTGCCGGGCGACGTCGGCCCGGTGCTGCATGTTGTTCGCCCGGATGTCCGCGATCTCCGCCTGCCGACGCGCGTCCTCGAGTTGTGGTTTGAGGTTGTCGGCCTGCTGCCGGTAGTGGTGGGCCTCTCCCTCGAGTCGCTGGACCTCCTGATGGGTGAGCCTGGACACCTCGTGGGCGAAGTAGTTCTGGTGCCATTCCTCCCGCACGTTGTGGGGGAACTTGGCTCCGGGCGCACCGGTGTAGTTATTGAGCTCGCCGGGAAAGATCGGGCGTGTGTGGTGCTTGTTCTGGTGGCTGTCGACGCTGACGTCCACCCCGTTGTACCTGCCCAACGGCCGGTGATCGCGGCTGCCGCCGCCGCCACCACCGCCGCCGCTGCCGCCGGGATCACCGCCACCCGGACGGCCGCCGCCACTTCCGCCGCCACCGCCGCGCCCACCGCGCCCGCCGCCGGGAGGTTGGTTGTTCTTGCTCGGGCCGGGCGGGTCCGAAGGCTTCTTCCCCCCGCCGGTCTTGGCGGGGCCCTTGCCCCTGCGGGTTCCCGTCGAGGAGCGGGTCGTGGCCGGGGACGCGCTGGTGGGCAGCGTCGGCGGCTGGTGGGTGCCGCCGCCGGCGGGGTTGTCGTGGCGCGGCGTGGTCGGTGCCGCACCCGGCGGGTCCTTGGGCGCGTGGTAGCCGGATGGCGTGGTCGTGCCCGCCGAACTCGGCGCCGTGCCGTCTCCGCCGTGGGGATTCGGGGCGGGCCGGCCGTCCGGGTTGATGCCGTGGAAGGTGTTCGCGTTGTGGTCTTCGACGCCGCGGTAGTCCTCCGCGGTCTTCCTGGTGGCGGTGGCGGCAAGGCCGACGTTCTTGGCGGCGTGGCTGGTGGCGGCTTGGGTGTTGTGGAGATGTTGGCTGGTGCCCACGGCGAATCCCTGGCCGAGGAGGCCGAAGCTGGTCGGGCCGACGTTGATGCCGCTGATGCCGGCGGCGATGCTGTGCAGTTCCCGGGAGGTGTGGTCCAGGTTGCCGGCGACGCGGTGCAGGGAGTCGGTGTTGACACCGACGCGCTTGCCGCCGGGTCCCGTGCTGTCGTGCGGGCGTCCGGAGCCGTGGCCGCCGGGCTCCGAGCCTTGCCCGGTGCGCGGCGGTCGGCTCTCGGTATCGGTGGGTTTGGAGCCGGCCAGCGGGTGCGGGACGGGCGGCTTGCCAGGCGCGTGAGGACTGGTGTGGGTGGGATGCGGGACGTGCACGTTCATCGCGGGTTGTCTCCTGACTCCCGCTCACCCGGGCGGGGCCCGAAGTTCTGGAATGCGGTCGCCCCCCGGTCGGGCGGCACTTCGACGCCGACGCGGAGGTACGGTTCGGCTGCGGCGCGGTCCATCTTGACGTGGCGCAGCGGCTCGCCGTCCACGCGGGACTGCTGCGGGTACTGCCCGGACGGTGCCTGCGCCGCCGGGTAACCCGCCCGGTCGGCACCGTCGCTGCCGTACCCGTTCTCGCCGTACCCGTTCTCGCCGTACCCGTTCTCGCCGTACCCGTTCTCGCCGGAGCCGTCGTCGCCGGAGCCGGTGTCGAGGTCGGGTTGGCCGGGCTTGGTGGCGTCGTAGACGCTCTTGCCGACCCCGGCGATCATGGCGAACCGGCCGAGGTTCTTGGCCAACTCGCCCATGGCCTGGCCGAGCTTGGCCAGCCGGGAGCCCTGGCGGGCCATTCCGGCGATCAGCTTGCTGATCTTGCCGGCGATCTTCGCGCCGAGCGCGGCCGCGCGCCCGACCGCGTACCCGATGAAACCGGCGATCGAGGCGCCGAAGGTGACCACGGCGGAGGCCGCCGCGATCAGCGCGCCCTCGATCAACTCGGCAATCAGCGAGGCGATCATGTCACGGACGATCGAGCGCAGCGTGGTCACCAGCACGCCGGAAACCGCGACCACCGTCGCGGTACCCTCCACGGTATCCGCCAGCGACGCCAGTTCGCCGCCGAGCCGGTCCATGTTGCTGTGGAAGGCGTCCGCCGCCTGTCCCGTCCAGTCCTGGAAGTTCGCCATGTCCTGGCTGTGCGCGTCCGCGAGTGACCTGACGTTGGCGGCGTAGGTCTTCAGCTTATCCACATTGGCCTGGATCTCCTCAGGGTTGCCGAGCAGCATGTCCAGTGGCTCACGCAGAAAGCTGACGTGTTCAAGCAACCAGCCGACGCCCGCGGTGAGCAGGCCGGCCAGCGGATCCATCGCGAACGCGACGGTGTCGGCGACCACGCCGGCCGCGTTGATCGCCACGTCGAGGACCTTCTCGCCCTCGCTCTCCGCGTCCTCCTGGATCGACTGGACGAGACCGTGGTAGCTGTCGAAAATGCCCGCCCCGGTGGTCGAGGTGGTCACGCTGCTGCTCACTGCGGCCGTCACGGCTGCTCTCCCTTCCCACGGGTTCGTGCGCTCATGCCGGCCGGGTCACCAGAGGTCGACGTCGTCATCGTCGTCCTCTGCCGGACGTTGGCGGCCGGTCGGCCGGGCCGGTGGCGCAGGTGGCCTGGGGTGCTGGGGCGGGGGTTGCCGGCGGTCGGCCCGCGGCGGCTCCGCTGCGGAGTCCTCGACCGGGAAGGGGTCCTCGCCGTCACCGCCCGGTTCATCAGCTGGTGGCGGGGCGAAGCGGCTGATCAGGCGCATGGCCTCGCTGTTGGGCCCCATCGGGGCGAATGCCTCGCTGACCTTGTGCGCGGCCATCCGCTGGCCCCTGCGCACCGTCTCCATGATCAGCGCGGTGAGCCGGGCCGGGCTGTGTTCGGTGGCCCGGTGACCGAGTTCCAGGTTCTCCAGGCCGCCGTTGGCGCCGATCCGCACGGTCACCGAACCGTCCGGAGAGGACACCGTGGCCGACGCCTCGGCCAGCCCCTCGGCCAGCGCCGCGGACTTGCGCTGCATGTCGGCGACGCGGGATTCGAAGTTCTGCAACCACGTTTCTCCCGACGGGTCCAAGATGTCTCCTTCAGGCTGCCGCGAGCAGTTGGTCGATGCGTGCGGTGATCCGCTGGTCGTCCGCGGGACTCAGACTCAGCCAGCCGTCCTCCTGGACCATCAGGTAGCGGCCCTCGCTGGTGTCGAACCAGCTGACCACGGTCGGGTCGCGGCGCATGGTGCCGTGTCGCCGGTCGGCGGAGTTCACACCGAACTGGCCGCCAGCCACCCGGTTGTTGGCCAGGTCGAGCAGGGTGTCCGCATCCGAGGCGGGCACGCCCGCACGGATCAGCGCGTCCCGCTCCGCGCCCGTGGCGAACGGGTCGTAGTCCGCCTCGTCCGGTTCGACCGCGCGGCGCAGCGCCTGGTAGCTCACCGACATGGCCTGCCCCCTGCCGGGCTGACCGGACGGCATCACCTGCACCACGCTCGGGGCCAGCGCGGTCGGCCGGATGGTGGCCAGCGCGACGTGGCCGTTGTCCAGTGCGGCGAGCACCGCGGTGCCGCCGTCCGAGGCGGCCAATCCGCGCAGCGGGCCATCGGCGTAGCCGACGGCGTCTACCGACACCTCGGGATTGGCCAGCACCCGCAGCGCGGCGACCAGGTCGGCATCGAACCGGTCGCCATGCAGCAGACCCTTGTCCCGCAACGACCCTCGGGCGTCCTCGATGACCTGGGCGCGTTCCGGCCCGGTCACCCCCTCGCTGGGCACGTGCAGTGGGTAGGGCATCCGCCGCAGTTCGAGCGTGGACCACAGCACCTCGTACTCGCGGGCGGAGAGCACAAACTCGGGAGAGATCGTCATCGGTTCGCGTCCGTCCCGCTCAGGGCTGCTTCTTCTTGAAGGTCTCACCGATCACCGGGGGCACGATCCGGCCGGGCTCCTCGATGAGCTTCTCGCCCTTGAGGTAGCCGGCGGACTTGCGCTCCTTGTCCTGCGCGCCACCCCGGGCCCCGGCGCCCGCGCCCATCGGGCCGCCCGCCGTGGCGGGGCCGCCCGGGCCGGCCGGGCCGCGTCCACCAGGCGTTCCGGCCCGGCCGGTCGCGGCCTGCTCGGCGGCCGCTGACGCGGCACCGGGACCGAGTGGCTGGCTCGAGCCACGCGGACCAAACTCGCCCGCACCGGTGCCCGAGGGAATCCGCCCGGCGCCGCTGGGGCCGAGACCGCCGCCACCGTAGCCGCGGGCGCCACCCGGAACATCGCCGAACCCGCCGGAGGGCACCCGGCCGCCGCCGGTCGGTCCGAACGCGGGCATCCCCGGGCTGCCGGGCATGCCGGGCCGGGCCCCGCCGCGTCCGGGTTCGGCGCCGCCCGAGCCGAGCATGCGGGACCAGTAGTTGGGGTCGGCCATCTCGTTCGCCGCGGCGCCGCCCCGCGGGCCGAACGACGATGACGGGTCCCACTGCGGCGCCTGGCGCGGGTAGTACACGGAATCCCGGCCGTGGCCGTAGTCAGGGAGGGCACCGTACCCGTCGGCGTACTGTGGGTTGGTGGTCGTCGGCGGGCTGTACGCGGCCGGCGAGGTGTGGCCGCCGCCGTCACCCGGGACGCCGCCGGAGGAGCCGCCGCCGGGAAGGGCTGGGGCGCCACCCCCGTGAGGGCTGCCGCCCCCGTACGACCCGTCACCCCAGCCACCGCCGCGCTCGCCGCCCGGATCGCCGCCGGAGGGGTCGGCGGACCAGGCGGCCGGCGCGGTGGCCGGCTGGTAACTCCGCGACGGGTAACCCGCCGGGTCGCCGGCTGCGGGCGACTGCCCCGCAGGGTCCGTGCCGGCGGGCACGGACCCCGGAGTGCCCGGCACGGACGGGACGACCGGGCCCGGGCCACCGACGAACGGGCTCCCGGGACCGCCGAGGAATGGCTGCGGACCTCCGCCCGGCGGCGGCGCGACCACGTTGGGCGGCGGCACGAACCGGGGTGTGTTGCCGTCCACGGTGTGCGAGCTGGCCTCCATCGCGGTCATCACGTCCACCGCGCGGTCATGCGCGGCGCGCGCCTGATCGCTCTTGGCCTTGACGTCGGCGCCGGCGATGGCCAGGCCGAACAGCCCGCCGGTGGCGAAGCCGATGGCCAGTTCCTTGGCCATGTCGAACTTCACCGGTTCCGGCATGGCCGCTTTGGCCCGCTCGACGATCTGCCCCTGGTCGTTGATCCGGGCGCTCATGTGCTGCGAGGTCAGCGCCGCGTCGCAGCCCCAGCTCGCCAGCTGCGACGTGGCCGCCCGCGCCGAGTCGGCGGCGGCGCCCTGCCAGCCGGACTCGGTCGCCCGGATCCGCTGGTCCAGCACCCGGGACGCCTCGGCCATCTCCGCGCCGAGGTCGTTCCATTCGCCGGCCAGCGCGTACGCCTGAGCGGGATCGTTGTCCTGGTGTACCGCGTCGTATAACTCCTGGTGCGACAGCGCGGCCCAGTTGATCGTCTGGTTGAGGACCCTGTCCTCGCCGATCACCACACCGTCGGAAGAACTCTGTTGATCCACGGAAATCCCGTCCTCACCGCGTCCGGCGGAACGCGTCCGTCCGGCCGCACCGTTCGCCGCGGGCGGGTCGACGTCGACCGGCCGGGCGGGTGGTCATACACGTCGACGCCCCGGCATGGGACGTCGGAACGCACACGCGAAGGCCCGCGGAGCGGGCGGTGTATCAGGAGGGCTCGAGCCGGCGGAACGTGGCCGCGTGCACCTGATCGGTCTGGTGGTAGCGGCGCATCGCCTCGTCGACCGCGGCGTGCGCGTCGACCAGGCCGGCCCGGTACTGGTCCAGCACGGTGGCGAAGGCGAACTGATCACCATCGGCCCGCCGCTGGAACTTCTCCGCCATCGACTGGCCGACGAAGTTGCGTCCCAGCGGTGCGCTCCTGGCCATGCCCCGCGCCCGTTCCCGCCACGCCTCGGCCTTGTCCGCCTGCTCTTGCAGCGCGGCGAGCAACTGCTGACCGGCAGCCGGGTCGATGACCACCCGCCCTGCCCGCACATCGGTCTTGAGCTGCGCGATTCGGGCCACGCTGTTCTGCAGGGCGACGACCATCCTGCGCATCTCGCGCGGCGTATCCTCGGTGCCCGTGGGGACTTGTTGATCTTCCGCCGAGATGTACACGTCCACCCTTCCCCTCAACAAATATTCGCTGCCTACGGCGTTCGAAGTGGCCGAACAACGTGAGGGCGCATTAACAGCCAGCGACATTGTCGGCGCACAGTGTGAAGACGTGCAACCATGTCCGGAGGTTCATGGGGTTTTCTCAGAGTCGCCGAGATCACAACGCCATGATCGGACGAGTCGGGTACCGCCGTTCGCCCCATTTGGCGGTCGGCCGACCGTTGGTGCCTCAACGATTCGGTCACGCACGGGCACGGCGGTGTCGAACCCGGGTGGCCCGGAGGTACGGTTCGCCATCCGAATCTCGACCCCGAGATCGGTGGTGGCTGCTCCACTCGAGCAGGGAGGGAGAGGAGTGCCGTGCGTCGTCGAATGCGAGGCGTGGCGGTTCTGGCCATCGCGCTGACCGGCACGCTGTCGCTGGTCGGCTGTGCCAAGGACACGGGAGGGAACAACGCCTCCGGGACCGGGGGCAAGGGCTGCCAGCTCGCGCCGAAGCCTCCGGCCGCACCGGCGGCGACCAGCAGCTCGAACGCGGGACCGAAGGTTGACGCAAGCACGCTGCGGATCGGGCTGGCCTACGACATCGGCGGCCGGGGCGACGCCTCCTTCAACGACGCCGCGGCGGCCGGCCTGGATCAGGCGATCGCGCAGCTCGGCGTGAAGAAGGAGAACACCAAGGAGCTGACCGCGAGCCCGAGCGAGTCCGAGGACGCCAAGCAGTCCCGGCTACGCCAGCTCGCCGGCGAGGGCTACAACCCGGTGGTCACCATCGGCTTCGCCTACGCGGACGCGCTCGCCGCCGTCGCGCCGCAGTTCCCGAACACCAGGTTCGCCATCGTGGACGGCTCCGCCAGCGCGCCCAACGTGACCCCGCTGGGCTTCGCCGAGCAGGAGGGGTCCTTCCTGGCCGGCGTCATCGCCGCGTACAAGAGCAGGAGCTGCGTGGTCGGCTTCGTCGGCGGGGTGAACGTGCCGCTGATCCAGAAGTTCCAGGCCGGCTTCGAGCAGGGCGCGAAGACCGCGGCACCCGGCATCAAGGTCATCTCGCAGTACATCTCCACCGCCGGCGACAACACCGGATTCCAGGACCCGACCCGAGGCAACGTGATCGCCAAGGGCGAGATCTCCTCCGGCGCCGACGTCATCTACCACGCCGCCGGCGCGTCCGGGAAGGGCGTGTTCGACGCCGCCAAGGAGAGCGGGGTCAAGGCCATCGGCGTCGACTCCGACCAGTACAACCAGCCCACTGTGGCGCAGGACAAGGACGTGATCATCTCGTCCGCGCTGAAGCGGGTCGACCTGGCGGTCTTCGACTACATCAGGGCCGTGGCCGCGAACGACCTCGGCTCGCTGCCGAAGGTGTTCGACCTCAAGGTGGACGGCGTCGGCTACGCCACCTCCGGCGGCAAGATCGACGACATCCGGGACGTGCTGGAAGGCTACAAGGCGGAGATCGTCCAGGGCAGGATCACCGTCAAGGACAAGCTGACCGGCTGATCCCGCCCCGTGGTTCGGCCCCTGGCGGCGACGAGCCCGCCAGGGGCCGAGCACCGTTTCCGAAGGCGTTGACCCATGACCACATCCGCCCCCACCGGAACGGACGCGGACGCCGTGGCCACCGAGCCGCCGCCCGCCGTCGCCCTCTCCGGCATCACCAAGCGCTTTCCCGGCGTGGTCGCCAACTCCGACGTGCACATGGTGGTGCGGCCGGCCACCGTGCACGCGCTGTGCGGCGAGAACGGCGCCGGAAAGTCCACCCTCATGAAGATCCTCTACGGGATGCAGCACCCGGACGAGGGCACCATCGAGGTGAACGGCAGCCCGGTACGGTTCCGTACCCCGGCCGACGCGATCCGCGCCGGCATCGGCATGGTGCACCAGCACTTCATGCTCGCCGACAACCTCACCGTGCTGGAGAACGTGGTGCTCGGCGCCGAGTACCAACACGGCATCGGCGCCGGCGCCCGCCGCGCGGTCGCCGAACTGGCCGAGCGCACCGGCCTGCACGTCGACCCGGACGTGCGCCTCGAGCGGCTGGGCGTGGCCGACCGGCAGCGGGTGGAGATCCTCAAGGTGCTATACCGCGGCGCGAAGATCATCATTCTGGACGAGCCGACCGCGGTGCTGGTGCCGCAGGAGGTGGACGAGCTGTTCGCCACCCTGCGCGGCATGCGCGAGCAGGGCTTCACCTTCGTCTTCATCTCGCACAAGCTGGACGAGGTGCGGGCGATCGCGGACACCGTCACGGTGATCCGGCGCGGCACCACCGTCGGCACGGTGGACCCGCGCGCCACGAGCACCCGGCAACTCGCCGAGATGATGGTCGGCAGCGATCTGCCCAGCCCGGAGACCCGGGAGTCCACCGTCACCGACCGCCCGGTGCTCACCGTCGAGGGATTGCGGCTGTCCGCTGAGTCGGGCCGGGCCGTGCTGGCGGACATTGACCTGGTGGTGCACGCCGGCGAGGTGCTCGGCATCGCCGGGGTGGAGGGCAACGGGCAGACCGAGTTGGTCGAGACGATCATGGGCATGCGCCGCGCCGACGCCGGCCGGGTCCTGCTCACCACCGCCGACGGCGTCGAGCACGACCTGAGCCGGCTGGGCACGCTCCACCGGCGCGAGGCCGGCATCGGCTACGTCCCGGAGGACCGCAACCGGCACGGGCTGCTGGCCAGCCAACCGCTGTGGGCCAACCGCATCCTCGGCTACCAGACCCGCCGACCGGTCTCGAATGGACAGTGGCTGGACGTTGACGGCGCCAGGGCGGACACCCGGCGCATCATCGAGCAGTTCGACGTGCGCACCCCGAGCATCGACGTGCCGGCCGCCGCGCTGTCCGGCGGCAACCAGCAGAAGCTGGTCGTCGGCCGGGAACTGTCCGGCGACCCGGTGCTGCTCATCGCCTCCCACCCGACCCGGGGCGTGGACGTCGGCGCCCAGGCGCTGATCTGGGACCGGATCCGGCAGGCCCGCGCGGACGGCCTGGCCGTGCTGCTGGTCTCCGCCGACCTGGACGAGTTGATCGGCCTGTCCGACACCATCAAGGTCATGCTCCGCGGCCGGCTGGTCGCCGACGCCGACCCGGCCACCGTCACCCCCGAGGAACTGGGCGCGGCCATGACCGGTGCCACCACGGACGGGGGTGAACCCGCATGACCGCGCTGGTCCGCAGGTTGCTGCCGCCGGCCCTGGCGCTGGCCTTCTCCGTGCTGCTGTGCGGGCTGGCGGTGCTCATCTCGCACGGCAACCCGATCACCGCGGTGACCGCGATGGTCGGCCAGGCCGCGGACGGCGCCACCCTGGTCAACATCGTCAACACCGCCGGCGTCTACTACCTGGCCGGGCTGGCGGTGGCCATCGGGTTCCAGATGAGGCTGTTCAACATCGGCGTGGAGGGCCAGTACCGGGTGGGCGCGGTGGCCGGCGCCATCGTCGGCGGCACCGTCGCCCTGCCACCCGTCCTGCACGCCGTGGCGATTCTGGTGGTCGCCGCGCTCGCCGGAGCGCTGTACGCGGCCATTCCCGCGGTACTCAAGGTGACCAGGGGAGTCAACGAGGTCATCTCGACGATCATGCTCAACGCGGTGGCCGGCGGCATCCTGGCCTACCTGATCCGGCCGGACACCTTCGGCGTGCTGCGCGGCAACAACATCGGGACCGCGATGATCCCGCCGTCCGGCTGGGTGCCGGGCATCCCGTTCGGCTCCGCCGGCACGGTGTTCGGCCTGGTGTTCCTGGCCGCCGCGCTGGGAGCCGGGTACTGGGTGATGATGAACCGCACCCGGTTCGGCTTCGAACTCAAGGCGTCTGGCGAGTCGCCGACCGCCGCGGCCGCCGGCGGCGTGAACGCGAAGCGGATGGTGCTCACCGCGATGGTGCTCTCCGGCGCGGTGGCCGGCCTGGTCGCCATGCCGGAACTGCTCGGCAGGGACCACACCTACACGGTGATCTCCCCGTCCGGCTACGGGTTCACCGGCATCGCGGTCGCGCTACTGGGTCGCAACCACCCCGGCGGCATCGCGTTCGGTGCGCTGCTGTGGTCCTTTTTGGACAAATCCGCGCTGGCGCTGGACAACGTCGGCGTGCCCCGCGAGATCGTGACCATCATGCAGGGCGCGATCGTGCTGTCCGTGGTGGTCGCCTACGAGGTGGTCCGCCGGATCGAGTTGACCAGCGCGCAGCGCCGGGTCGGCCGCGAGGTGGGAACCGCCGCGGAACCGGCGGTGGCCACCGCGGGAGGGGAGTCATGACCGCGACCGCCACCAACCCGTCCTCCGCGCCGCTGACCGTGCCGCGCTCGGCCCCGCCGCGTCGCCGGCTGCCGCCATGGGCATCCGGCCCGCTGTGGGTGGTCGGCGCGGTGGTGGTGCTGTCCACCACCTCGTACCTGACCAACGTTCCGCAGCTCACCGCGTCCGAGACCGCGCAGACCGCGCTGCGCCTGGCGCTGCCGATCCTGCTGGCCGGGCTCGGCGGGCTGTGGGCGGAACGCTCCGGTGTGATCAACATTGGCCTCGAGGGCATGATGATCATGGGTACCTGGGGCGCCGCCTGGGCGGGATACCAGTGGGGGCCGTGGGCCGGGCTGCTCGGCGCGGCGGTGTTCGGCGCGCTCGGCGGCCTGATCCACGCGGTCGCCACGGTGACCTTCGGGGTCAACCACATCGTCTCCGGCGTGGCGATCAACCTGCTCGGCGCCGGGCTCACCAAGTACCTGGCCACCCTGCTGTTCCAGCCGGTGTCGCACAACCCCCGCGAGTCGCCGCCGGTGCCGAAGTTCGACACCTACTCGGTGGCCGGCGTGTCCGACTGGCTGGGCAGGCTGGAACACGCCCAGCGGGTCGGCGTCTCGGACGTGGCCGGGCTGCTGCGCGGCGTGCTCACCGGCATGTCCCCGCTGACACTGCTCGGCCTGCTGCTCGTGCCGGCCAGCTACTACGTGCTCTGGGGCACCCGGTTCGGGCTGCGGCTGCGCTCCTGCGGGGAGAACCCGGTCGCCGCGGAGTCGCTGGGCGTCAACGTCTACCGGTACAAGTACCTCGCGGTCATCGCCTCCGGCGCGCTGGCCGGCGTCGGCGGCGCCGCCCTGGTGCTCAACCCGGGCCAGCCCGGCTACCTGGAGGGTCAGACCACCGGCCGCGGCTACATCGGCCTGGCCGCGATGATCTTCGGTAACTGGCGGCCCGGCGGCCTGCTCGGCGGCTCGCTGCTCTTCGGCTACGCCGACGACCTGCGGCTGGGTACCGGAGGGAGGTCGGTGCTGGCCCTGGTCTACGGCGCGGTGCTGCTGCTGGTCGTGCTGGTCGTGGTGCACCTCCTCCGGCGCCGCTGGCTGGCCGCGGCCGTCTCACTGGTCGCCGCCGGGCTGCTGTACGCGCTGTACTGGGCGGTCGACGAACTGCCCACCGAACTGACCACCTACCTGCCGCACATCGTCACCCTGGTGGTGCTCGCGGTGGCCTCGCAGCGGCTGCGACCACCCGCCGCGGACGGCATGATCTACCGCCGCGGTGCGGGAGACTAGGTGACCGTGGACACCGTGGACTGGACCGCGCTGCGCGCCGCCGCCGTCAACGCGGCCCGGCACGCCTACTGCCCGTACTCCGGGCTGCGGGTGGGCGCCGCCGGGCTGGTCGAGGGCGGCCGGATGGTGCTCGGCTGCAACGTGGAGAACGCCTCGTACGGGCTCGGCCTCTGCGCCGAGTGCACCCTGGTCGGCCAGCTCAGGATGACCGGCGGCGGCCGGCTGATCGCGGTCGCCTGCCGGGACGGAGACGGCCACCTGCTCATGCCGTGCGGCCGGTGCCGGCAGGTGCTCTACGAGTTCGGCGGCGTGGACTGCCTGGTGGACACCCCGCACGGCCCGGCGCCGCTGGGCGACGTGCTGCCCGACGCCTTCGGACCCGCCGACCTGCCAGGGAGCAATGGATGAGCCGGGAGGCGATGTCCGCGATGGACGTGATCCGAACCAAGCGGGATGGGCTGCGGCTGACCGGCGAGCAGATCGACTGGGTGGTCGGCGCCTATACCCGCGGCGTGGTCGCCGACGAGCAGATGGCCGCGCTGGCCATGGCGATCCTGCTCAACGGCATGGATACGACGGAGACCGCCCGGTGGACCCGCGCCATGATCGACTCCGGGCAGCGGCTGCGGCTCGACGTGGACCGGCCGACCGTGGACAAGCACTCCACCGGCGGGGTCGGCGACAAGATCACATTACCGCTGGCCCCGCTGGTCGCCACCTGCGGCGCGGCCGTGCCGCAACTGTCCGGCCGGGGCCTCGGGCACACCGGCGGCACGCTGGACAAGCTGGAGTCCATCCCCGGCTGGCGCGCGCGCCTGTCACTCGACGAGATCCGCGCCCAGCTCGCCGAGGTCGGCGCGGTGGTCTGCGCGCCCACCGACGACCTGGCCCCCGCCGACCGCAAGCTGTACGCGCTGCGCGACGTCACCGGCACCGTGGAGTCGGTGCCACTGATCGCCAGTTCGATCATGAGCAAGAAGATCGCCGAGGGCGCGGACGCGTTGGTGCTGGACGTCAAGGTCGGCTCGGGCGCGTTCATGAAGACCCGCGAGGACGCCACCCGGCTGGCCGAGGCACTGGTCGGCATCGGCGCGGAGCACGGCCTCGCGGTCACTGCCCTGCTCACCGACATGTCGACACCGCTGGGCCGCGCGGTCGGCAACGCCGTCGAGGTGGAAGAGGCGGTGGACGTGCTGCGCGGCGGCGGCCCCGCCGACGTGGTCGAGCTGACCGTCACCCTGGCCGAGGAGATGCTGGCACTCGCCGGCCTGCCGGCCGCCGACCCGGCCGCCGTGCTCGCCTCCGGCGCGGCGTACGAGACGTGGTGCCGGATGATCCGCGCCCAGGGCGGCGACCCGCAGGCCCCGCTGCCGCGTGCCGGCCACACCCAGGTGGTGCCCGCCGCCGACGACGGCGTGCTGGCCCAGCTGGACGCCTACGCGGTCGGCGTGGCCGCCTGGCGGCTGGGCGCCGGCCGGGCCCGCAAGGAAGACCCGGTGCAGCACGCCGCCGGCGTGCTCTGCCTGGCCAAGCCCGGGGAGCGGGTCACCGCCGGCCAGCCGCTGCTGGAACTGCGCACCGACGCCCCGGACACCGTGCCGGCCGCCCTCGCCGCACTGGACGGCGCCATCGAGATCGCGGACGCCGCCCCACCGTCCGGTCCACTCGTGCTGGACACTCTGCGCTCCCACTGACCGTCCACTCCGGACGACTGTTCCAGCGCAGCATGCCCGGGCGACCGATCGCCATGAATTCCCTGCCCACAGCACAGGACCCCGGATACCTCACCATCCGGGGGCCTGACCTTGTTCGCCGGCCGTCAGATGTCGAGCTTGCCGTTCTTGGCCATCCCGACGAGGGCGGCGAACTGCTCTCGCGCCACCGTGATGTAGCCGCCATCGGGGTTCTTCGAGTCGCGGATGGCGGTCCGACCGGCTGGCCATGCCACCTCGACGCAGCCGCCGTTGGCGGTGCTGCGGCTGCTCTTGCGCCACTGCCACATGGTTACCTCATTTCCTCGACAGCTCGGACGATGCGTTGCCTTGAGTCCGCCGCACTGAGCGCCGAGGCAGTCAGGTGCTGGAACGTGCGGTTGTATTGTTCCACCTCGTCCTTGTCTTCCACATAGACCGAGCCTGTGTGGTAGTCGACGTGAGCGGTGACCGGACCGCGCTGGCCGAGGTCGAACAGGTGGAAAGGCGAGCCCATCGCCACGGTCGCGCCTGCGCTGAACGGCAGAATCTGCACCACGACGTTCGGCCGCTCGGCGGCGTCGAGTAGATGTTCGAGCTGGTGGCGCATGACTGCGGCCCCGCCTACCGGATACATGAGCGCCGGTTCGCCGATCACCGCCCACAGCATGATGTCGTTGAGCCGCCGCTCCTGCCGGCGCATCCTGAGCTCGACCCGCGCCTTCACGTCCTCGGCCGACATGTGCGGGTTCCCAGCCCGGACCAGCGCGTGCGCGTAGTCCTCGGTCTGCAGTAGCCCGGTCACGATGTCGATGGTCCACGCGCTCTCACTGACCGCTTCGTCTTCGAGTTCGAGAAACGCGGCCAGGTGGTCATCGACCTTGTAGGGCACCCACCAGCCGCGCTTTCGTGACGCGCGCGCCAGCGCCGCAAGCCGTTCCACGGTGGCGGTGTCCGCGCCGTACGCCTCGCACATGGTGCGGGCATCGTCACTGGCGACACGGACCAGCGCATTCTCGCTTCGGCTGATTTTGGACGTCGACAGCCCGGTCCGCGCGGCGGCCTCGTCGATGCTCAAGCCCGCTTCGTTGCGAAGTCGGTTCAGCTCGCGGCCCAGACGGCGGGCCGCGAGCGTGGGTGGCCTGGCCATGCGGCGCATCGTAGCCAGCCGATCACTCGGTAGCCCGATCAGATGATCATTGCATCCTTACGAGTGTGCAAGCTTGCTAGATCGTTTAGGCCGCGGTCAGTCTCTGTGTGCAAGTTTGCGCGCGTCATGTGGACCGCGCAGCCGCCAGCCCGGAGGGGTCGGGCTGTGGACCGGACCGGTTCGGCCCCTCCGTTCCAGCGGGGGAGGTTTCGCTGTGCACGTTCCGTTCCGGGTGCCGCCGCGCGCCACCGAGGAGGAGTTGCGGTCGCGTCTGCCGGAGAGTCGGTGGATGCCGGGGGTGTGGAACGGGCAGCACTATGTCCTCGCCGGCGAGTACGGCTGGTCCGGTCCGGCCGGCCTGGCGTACTTCGCGATCTGTGGCCAGCCGTGCCTGCGCTACCCGCACGGCTATAGCTGGGAGCGGATGCCGAAGTGCGAGCGGTGCCTGGCGCTGATCGAGGAATACGCCAAGCAGCAGCGGTACGGCGTCAACTGGTCCGAGGCCCGCGCGTCGTGATCGAGCCTCCGGAGCACTGGCCGCGGCCGTACGCGCGAGTCCGCCGTGGCCAGCGGTACGGCACGGTGATGCCGCGGGAGCGGTGGGCGATCTTCGCCTTCCCGGTTCGTTGGGACGACGGCCAGTGGGAGATGACCGCCGGGGACACCCTCGACGTTCTCGCCACTCCGCTACCACGCGACGGAGACGTCCATTGTGGACAGCCAGTGGCTACGCCGCCTGCTTGCCTGCCCCTCTCTTCTCCGAAGGAATGTCCGTGTTCGTTGTCCCCGTCGTCGTCCTCGCCGTGCTCATGCTCGGCGTGACCCTCGTGTGCCTGACGCTCCACGCAAAACCGCAACACGCGGGATTCGGCGAAGGTGCCCTGTCAGTCTGGGAATGACGCGACCGGCTGGCCGCCGAGGCAGCCCAGCAGGCCGTCGCCGGCAGGCATCACCTTCGAATGTCCTACTGATCCATCAAGACCGAGAGGAATGGTCGATGACCAACGACTTTGGCTCCGCCGACGTGTGCGGACTGATCATCGCCAGGATGGACGGCGCCCGAAGTGTCGACTGGCCTCCCGGAGCCAGGGTCTACACCTACGGCTCCCGCCCCGGTGACGCGGTGTTGGTTCCTCCGCCGACTCGGACCACGATTCTGGTGGCGCGAGGGGCGGCGCAGCGGTGGTTCGATGTGTCCGTGAGTGAGGTGTATCCGTCCGCCGATCCGGCCGCGTTGTTTGACGCAGAAATTATCGCGGCGCTGAGCAAGCGCGCTGGCAACCCGCCGCCGTTCATCCCGTAGTAAACCCTGTTGGTCCATCTGGGTGGTTGGCGAGCATCGGCGGCCGGCATCACAAGGCGGTTCGGTCGGTTCCGCCCACGGCGACGGGTGGGGTCGCTACCATCGCCCCGAGATCACGGCTCGGGGAGGATCGCGGTGACTCAGCTCGACCTGGGTAACGGCTACAGCATCGACATGGCCGACGTCGACCGCTTCATCAAGGCCCTGGAGGACACAAGAGCCAACCTGAACAGGACGCTCACCGTCACGGCGCAGCGCCTGTATGTCCAACCTCCGGGACATGACGACTACAGCGAAGCCTTCGCTCTCACCATGAACTCGGTGATTGACCAGCACCGTCAGTGGAACTTGGCCAGGCAGAACGAGTTACAGGACCTGATCAACCGGGTCAAGGCCGCCCGGGACCGCTACCTGCATGTCGAGCAGAACAACACGCCGAGGGTGTGACACGTGCGACTTGCCCCATTCGTTCCTGCCGCGTGCGGCATTGTGTTGCTGGCCCTGGCTGGGTGCTCGTCGAGGCCCGAGTCGGGCCCACCGTCCCCAGCGCCGTCGTCGGTGTCGGAGTCGACCAGCAGCATCCCAGCCATCACCAGCCCCTTGGACGCGAGCAAACTCCGGACTGATCCATGCAGCGCGCTCACTGCGGCGCAGTTGGCTCCGTACATGGGCAAGATCCGAAAGCTCGAAAGAACTGACACGGAGGTCGGCCCGGCATGTAACTGGGACCCCGACGATGGGAACCTGGCAAGCGCAGCGTTGCACACTTTCCCCAAGCTGACCGGCGTAAACGGCTTGTACAACTCGGGTTCCTCTTTTCCCTACTTCGAGCGTGCGGGCTTGGTGGGTGGCTACCCGGCAGTGCATAGTGCACAGGGCTTCAACGGCCCCCAAAGTGGCGACTGTGAAACGACCGTGGCGGTGTCTGATCATGGCATCTTCGGTGTGTATGTCACGGCAAGTCAGCCGTCGTATGCGCACTACCGGGACATGTGCACGGTGTCGGACGCGCTTGTCGTTGCGGCGATTGAGAACTTGAAGAGGGCGGGGGGTTGATCGTGGGTCCGTATGTGTGTACGGCGAACAAGGGGAGCCTGTACCAGCAGTTCCACGTGGACGTGCCGGGGTCAGGCCAGTTGCATGAGAAGGTGCAGGTTCTCGAGAAGATCGCCAGCGATTACGAGCAGCATCAGCGGGACCTGGTTAGCGCGTTGAGTACGATCCGGGCGACGTACAGCGGTAACGCGGCGTCGCAGATGGAGGGCGCGTTCAAGCCGCTGATCGATGCGCTGGGGCAGGGTCAGACGATCGCCAAGGAGTCGGCGTCGACGTTGAGCACCCAGGCCGGGCATTTCGGTGCGGCGCAGGCGGCGATCAAGGACCATGTGTACGTCCCGGACCCGCCGTGGTACGAGCCGATCGATCCGTTCAACACGGCCCACGACGACGCCTTGGAGCAGAACAGCGACATCGACAAGGCGAACCAGGCGGCGTACAAGCAGTACGCGGAGGCCACGTCGAAGAACTACGGCTCGGCGCCGACGTTTCCCAGTGCGCGTTCGGCGCTGGTGATGTTTCGGTGTCTGGCGGCAGCCGGGTGTATGCCGGCGGAGGGCCGGGCGGCACGGGGCCTGCGGTGGGTGGTGGCGGAGCCTCGGGTTCCGGCGGCGGGTACGGCGGCTACCAGGGTGGCTCGCAGCCTGGCGGCACCACTTACTCGGGCGGCGGCTGGAACGGCGGCGGTTCGCCCATCATCGGCCCGCCGCCCAGCAGCGGCGGCGGCAGTACGGGGGCGCAGGGTTATGCGCCGCCGCCGGTGCCGGTGGCTGGCGGGCCGGTGCCCGGGTCCGGTTACCCCTACGGTGGTGCGCCGGTCGGCCCTGGCAGCGGTCCCGTCGGTGGTGGTTTCGGTCCAGGTGCGCCATTTGTTGGCGGTGGTTTTGGACCGGGCGGCCTGGGAGGCGACGGGGCGAGCGGCGGCCGAGTCGGTGGCGGCACCGGATATGGGGCTCGTGGCGCGGGTGGTTTCTCCGGTGGCGGCTCCGGTTCTGACGGCGTTCGTGGCCGAGGGGTCATGTCCGGCGTGGGTGCCGCCCAGGAAGGCATCGCAGCCAGGCAGGGTGGCGTCGCGGCGGGCCGGTCGGGTGCGGCCGGTGGACCCGGCATGGGTGCCATGGGCGGTGCCGGTGGTCGCAGGGAAGAGGACCGCGAGCACCGGTCGGCGGCGTATCTGGTGGACGAGATGCACGCCAACGAGATCGTGGGTGATCTGCCGCGGACCGCGCCGCCGGTGATCGGCTGAGGTGACCGGAGAAGATTCCAGCCACAACCGAATACGGGGGAAGGTTTGTTGCGGGGCAGTTTCCAGGTTTCCCGGCTGGCCTGGGACGTGGTGCGGCAACGCCACGGTATCGAGGAACAGCACCATGTCCTGCACATCACCACGCCCGAGGTGAGGCCGGAGGACTATCCGGCGCTGGAACGGCGGGCGTTCGACGAGCTGGCCCGCGCCGGGCTCGCCTGGGGCACCACTGTGGACGGTGCGCTGCTCGACACCATGTCGCTGCTCGCCCGGCCACCGCTTGAGCTGCATGGCTGGGTCGGCTACCACAATCGGGTCAGTGTGGGTGCTGTCGCGGCCGTGGACGGTCGCGCCGGCGCGGTGCTCGCCGTGCTGGACGACGAGGCCGTCCACGTCCACGCGATCGAACCGACCAAGCTCGTGGACGCGATGATCGGTCTGCTTCCGGCCGTGCCGCCCGGCCGCGGTCATTCCCGCACCGTCCCGTTGGATGCCTACCGTGCCACGCTGTCCGCCGACGCGGCAGCACGCGATGCCGAATCCGGATGGCTGGAAGGCGGCCAGTCCGATCGGCTGGAAACCGAGCTGTCAGCGGTCATGCGTCTGGTCCGGCAGCCGCGCCGCGGCGGCGGCCGGATCTACGCGGCGGCGCGTGACCGGCTCGGCCGGCGCCGCAAGAGCCAGTATCCGGTGACCTACATCGACACCGAATCCGGCCGGTGGGCGATGTGGCAGCAGCCGAGCCAGAACGGCCAGCTCTGGGTCACCATCGCCCCGGCGACCCCACAGTTGTTCCGCTCCCAGCTCGAATCCCTGCTGGCCACCGTGCACTTCTGAGCGACGCGCGAGACGAACCATGACTCAACTGTTCCGCGGCACGTGAGACAGGTGATTTCGCCGAACATGGATGACTGCGTCGCCAACGCGAGCTCCAACATTGGTCGCGCCGCGGCTGCCGTCAGGCGTGGAGAATCTGGCACGCGAGGTTGCGCTGAACCTGTCCACCACCCCAGGACGGCCAGGACATAGCCGAGATCACCGCGAAGCTGCGGCGTCGGCATTCCACCGACTCGGCCTACATCCGCCTTACCCAGCGGTTTGGGACCACGCTGTGGACCCTCGACGCCGCACTGTTCCGCGACGCCACGGGCGTCGGCCTGCCGGTCAAGCCGCTCGCCTGAGCGCGTATCGCAGCTACCCGGCGTTTGCGGTTGAGGCGGTGGTTATCGCAGGGCGGAGAGGCGCCGGTTCACCTCCTGGACGTCGAATGCGGCGGGGTCGAACTCGGCGGCGGTGTCGATTCCCAGCCATTCCAGCCGGTCGTCGTGCTCGGGGTCGTCGGGATCCGCCAGGACCTCCAGGAGTTCGGCGTAGCCGTAGATACCACCGCAGTCTTCCGGTGGAGCCGCGCGCCGCCCTCCGGTACACCGGGGGTAGCTCGTCTTCGACTCCCGGGCCAGGATTTTCTCCACCACGATCTCGTGCTCCCAGTCGTCGCCGAAGTCGTACGTGTAGCGGATCTTGCTCTTCTCCGCCGGCGCGACCTGTTCAAGCGACACGGGGGCTTCGGCGCGGTGGCCGATCGCCGGGTCGGCGATGCCGAAGTCGCCGTACGGTGTCTCGAAGGCGTGCAGGTGGCTGTCCGTCCAGCCGAAGGCGGCCTGGATCACCCGGTGCAACCTGGCCAGGCTGATGTTGGCGGGCACCTCCAGCCGCCGCCAGATCGGCGGCTTCGCGCCCCGCAGGCTCACCTTGATCTGGTAGATCGGTGCCGGGCCGTCCGCCTTCTTCCGTTTGGGTAGGAGTTTCTCGGTGCGTCGCCGCCGGCCGGGTGGCATGTCGAACGGGCTGGCTCCCAGCCTCGGGACAAGCTGCGCCAACATCTTCGCTGGCAGAGAGGCCGCATGGTCGGAGACCGTGCTCTCCCGCGGCGGTTGGGGCAGGGTCCTCAGCCGGGACCGCAGCAACGTCGCCATGACCTCGTATGGCGGCTCGCCGTCATCGTCGGTGTCCGCATCCGGCAGGCCGACCCCGCCCGGATCGGATTCAAGCTCGTCACGGTCGTGGTCGGCCCGGGTCGCCAGTGCCTTCTCCACGCGACCGCGGAAATCGGCCGGGTCCAGCGACGTCCTCACCAGGTCGACGCCGTCGCGCCGGGCGCCCGCGCACATGTCGTCCAACGCGCCGGCAAGGTCGTTTCCGTCCAGGAGGGCGATCTCGCTCGCGGCGCCGCAGTCGAGGTGGTCCACGGTCACCAGGAATCCGTGCGAGCGTCCGGCCCGCCGGAACGTTCCCGCCAGCACCGAGGCGATGCCGAGCGGGTCGCCGACGTGCCAGCACTCTCCGACGGTCACCGGCTCGTCCAGCTCGGCCGCCCAGGCCGGCCGCGTGGTGCCGGCCGCGACCAGCCGTCCGGCCGCCGCGGTCGCGGCCTGGTGCACCTCGCCCTCGGCCACCGCGCCAAGGGCCAGCAGCAGCGCCAGCGCCTCGGTACCGGCCCGCGCCTCGAGGCCCGGCAGTAACCCGCCGACCAGCGCCTCCTCGAACTCCGGACCGAGGAGCTCGCCGGACGACAGCAGCAGGGCCCCCATGACCTCCGCCTCGATCGGGTCCTCGATCTCCACGAGATCGCCGGCGTCGGCCGCCAGTGCGTCGACCAGCTCGCCGGGGTCCTCGACCTCGCCGGTGCAGATCGGGCAGGAGCAATCGTCGTCCGGCACCGGGTACAGCGCGGGCGCGTTCTGTCGCTGCACCGCCGTCCTGCCGTTGTCCTTCTTGCGCTTGCGGCCGCGGCTGACTGGCATGGGCACAGTCTGTCACCCGCCGTGTTCCGGAATACAAGTGCCCGCCGGTGGCCGACGCGACCGGTATTCACCATGCGGCGCGTTGCCACCCGCCTTGTCAGTCGGATGTGGACCCTGTGGTGCGGTGGCGGATCAGCTGGCGTCCGCACAGGCCGATGGCGAACATGACCAGGCCGGCGACGACGGACTCCCAGGGCAGGGTGGCGACGAGGACCAGGCAGCCGGTGCCGCCGAGCAGGTTGAGCCAGCGGGGCCAGCGGCGGCGGTCGGCGGGTTGGGTGAACGCGGCGGCGTTGGCGATGGCGTAGTAGACCAGCACGCCGAAGGACGAGAACCCGATGACTCCGCGCAGGTCCACGGTGAGCACCAGAACGCTGACCAGCACGGCAAGGGCGACCTCGGCGTGGTGCGGCACCCGGAACCGGGGGTGCACGGCGGCGAGCCAGCCCGGCAGGTCGTGGTGGCGGGCCATGGCCAGGATGGTGCGGCCGATCCCGGCGATCAACGCCAGCAGGGCGCCGAGCGCGGCCAGCGCGGCTCCGAGGCGGACCACCGGGGCGAGGACGCCGGCTCCGGCGGCCTGCACCGCCGTGGCCAGCGGTGCCACGGCGGAGGCGAGTTGGTGCGGGCCGGCCGCCAGCAGGGCGGCGGTGCCCACGACGACGTAGACAACGACGGTGAGGAACAGGGCGAGCGGGATCGCGCGCGGAATGGTCCGCTCCGGGTCGCGGACCTCCTCGCCCATGGTGGCGATGCGGGCGTAGCCGGCGAACGCGAAGAACAGCAGCCCGGCGGCCTGCAGGACGCCGTAGGCGCCAACGGAGCCGACCGCCGGCCAGCCTCCCAGGTTCGCCGGGCTGGCCTGACCACCCACCGCGATGCCGACCACCACCACGGCCAGGGCGGTCAGACTGATGGCCACCAGCACGCGGGTCACCACGGCGGTCCTGGTCACCCCGCGGTAGTTCAGCGCCGCCAGTGCGAGCACGGCGACGACGGCCACGAGGCGCTGCGCCCACCATGGACCGGGCACGACGTAGGCGGCGAAGGTCAGCGCCATCGCCGCAGAGGACGCCGTCTTGCCGACCACGAACCCCCACCCGGCGGTGAACCCCCACCAGTTCCCGAGCCGCTCGCGGCCGTAGACGTAGGTGCCGCCGGAGGTCGGATACTGCGCGGCCAGTTGCGCGGAGGCGACGGCGTTGCAGTAGGCGATGACCGCCGCCAGCAGCAGGCCGATCAGCAGCCCGGTGCCCGCCGCCTTCGCCGCGGGACCGAACGCGGCGAACACGCCGGCGCCGATCATCGAGCCCAGCCCGATCACCACCGCGTCGCCGGTGCCCAGCCGCCGGGCCAAGCCGTCCGCCCCGGACAGTTCCTTGTGGGCTCGCGACACCGGGTCGCGACGCGACCGGTCAGCCATCACCACCGCACCATCCCACGACCGGGCGACGATATCGCGCGACGGGCCCGGGTGCAGCGCATGCGCCGGCACGGTCTCGATCGGTCGCGAGGAGCGGGTACGGGGTGGTCAGGCGCCTTCGGCGCCGAGGTCGAGGTCGTCGAGGTCCATGCCCTTGTCGGCCTTACCGCCGGGCTTGCGGCTGGCCCGGCGCTGCGGGCGGGGCAGGGCCGGCGGCGGCTGCGGGGCGGCGGGCGGGCCGCCACCGAGGATCAGCTCCGCGAAGGTCGCCATGGCCTCGTCCAGTTGGCCGGCGTGCCGCCGCTCCGACTCCTCGTTCGCGTCGCGCACCAGCGAGGCCAGCGAGTCGACGTCGGGCCGCTGCTCCACGGTGCGGTGCACGCGCTGCAGGCCCTGGTCGACCGCGCCGGCGAGCTGGCTGATCCGGCTCCCGACCCCGCTCTCCACGGTGTCCAGCCGGCCGGCCATCTCGTCCAGCCGCGAGGTGACCTGCTCCAGCCGCTGGGCGAGCGCCTCCAGCCGGTCGGTCGGGTCCACCGCGGGCCGGGACAGCAGGTCGTCCAGCTTGCCGTGCAGGCTGTCGTTGGTGGTGTCCAGCTTGCCGTTGGTGGCCTCGCGGGCGGCGTCGATCCGCGCCTGTACCGAGTCGCGGGCCTCGGTGACCGCGTTGCCCAGCGTGTTGCTGGTCTCCGCGATCGACCGGTGCAGCGCCTCCCGGGTGCCGTCGAGGTGCTCGTGCACGCCCTCGTCCATCTCGGTCAGCCGAGCCCGCAAAGCGGTCTCGAGCGCGTCCAGCCGCTCGCGTAGCGGGCCGTGCACCGCGCTCGGCAGGCTCTCCAGCCGGCCGTCCTGCTTGTCCAGGTGCTGCTCGAGTTCGTTCAGCCGCTGGTGGATGTGGCCGAGCTTGTCCTCCAGGCCGTCCATCCGGCCGGCGACACCCTCGAACCGCCCGGATACGCCGTCCAGCCGGCCGTCGAGCTGCGCGAACGGCCTGGCCAGGCGGTCCACCAGCCCGTCGACGAGCTGGTTGAGCCCGGCGATCGCACCGTCCTGGGACTCCAGCCTGGCCAGCGCCTCGTCCAGGCGTTCGGCCAGGACGCTCACCTCGTTGCGGTCGGGCAGTTCGGCCAACCGCTTGCGGACCGAGCCCAGCGACTCCAGCGGCGACAACCTCGCGTGGATCTCGTCCAGGGCGTCGAAGATCTGCTGCTGCTCGCTCTCACGGATCTCGGCCGCGCGCATCAGCATGTTGCGCATGCGGTCGAAAGACATCGTGGAGTGGGTGCTGTCGTTCACGGCGGGGAGCCTTCGTCGAGGGGGACGGCAGACGGCACGCAGCCTAGCCACTTCCGGGTGTACTCCAGCAGCGCCCCCTGGACTTCTTGACGCGTTTGTGCCCGGCGCTAGGCCGAATGGGTGACGCACGCTCGCGCGAATGTTGCCACCGGGTAAACGATTGTTTCGTGACCTTGATGTCGGACCGTGACGATCTAGCCCGTTCGAGTGGCAAGGTGTCGACCGACCACCGATATTGATCACGATTCGTCAGAGGCGGGGGGATATGCCGGCGGTAGTGCATCCGATCGGGTGAACTGTGATCTTTACTGCGCGTGGCAGTGAACCCGGCCGACTAACCGCTGTCTTACTTCGATCGTCGAAACACCCTGCCACGGTAACGTGGTGCCATGTCGAGCCCGGTCACCCTGGAGAACATCCGTCGCGCGCCCAAGGTCCTGCTGCACGACCACCTCGACGGCGGGCTGCGCCCCGCGACGGTGATCGAGTTGGCCGACGCGGCCGGCTACCGCGACCTGCCCACCACCGACGTGGACCGGCTCGGCGCTTGGTTCCGCGACGCCGCCGACTCCGGCTCGCTCGAGCGGTACCTGGAGACCTTCGCGCACACCTGCGCCGTGATGCAGGACGAGGCCGCCCTGGTCCGGGTGGCCGCCGAGGCGGTCGAAGACCTGGCCGCCGACGGCGTGGTGTACGCCGAGGTGCGCTACGCCCCGGAGTTGTTCCAGGAGCGCGGCATGGCGCTGGAGCAGATCGTCGAGGCGGTGCAGGAGGGATTCCGGCTGGGGGAGCGGCGGGCCGCCGAGGCCGGCCGGCGCATCCGGATCGGCACGCTGCTGTGCGCGATGCGGCAGAACGCCCGCTCCCTGGAGATCGCCGAGCTCGCGGTGCGGTACCGGGACGTCGGCGTGGTCGGGTTCGACATCGCCGGTCCGGAGGCCGGGTACCCGCCCACCCGGAACCTGGACGCCTTCGAGTACCTGCGCCAGCAGAACGCGCACTTCACCATCCACGCCGGCGAGGCGTTCGGGCTGCCGTCGATCTGGGAGGCCATCCAGCACTGCGGCGCCGAGCGGCTCGGTCACGGCGTGCGCATCGTGGACGACATCAAGGTGGCCGAGGACGGCACGGTCAACCTGGGGCGGCTGGCCAGCTACGTGCGCGACCGCCGCATCCCGCTGGAGATGTGCCCGTCGTCCAACCTGCAGACCGGCGCGGCGTCCTCGGTCGCCGAGCACCCCATCGGCCTGCTCGCCAGGCTGCGCTTCCGGGTCACGGTGAACACCGACAACCGGCTGATGAGCCACTGCTCGATGGCCACCGAGATGGCCGCGCTGGTGGACGCGTTCGGCTACGGCTGGGCGGACCTGCAGTGGTTCACCGTCAACGCGATGAAGTCGGCCTTCATCGGCTTCGACGACCGGCTGGCCCTGATCAACGAGCAGATCAAGCCCGGCTACGCCGCCCTGATGGCCTGACCGTCTCCGCCTCGCCCATTCCCGCATTCAGCGGGCTGAACGGCGGTTCGTGCGCCTCACGAGCGCCCGTTCAGGCCGCTGAATGCGGGGAAGGTCGTCAGTGGACGCGCAGCCGCTCCTCGAAGGCGGTGACCAGGTCGCGCCAGGCGAGCTGCTCGGCGTCGAACGGCGCGCTGGGCGCCAGCCGGGTCGGGTCCGGCCGCAGCACGAACGACACCAGCCAGCCCAACCGCTCCGACGGGGCGAGCGCGTCGTGCGCGGTGTCGTCGCCGGCCCAGTCCGCGGCGTCGGTGAGCAACTCCACGGCCAGGTCGAGCTGGGTCGGGTCGATGGCCTCGGGACCCTCGGCGATGTCGTCCGCGATGCCGGTCAGCACATAGGTGTTGGCCGTGTCGACCTCGACGTCCAGCTCACCGGCGTTGGCCTTGGTGGCCACGTCCGGCCAGGTCGGCAGGTCCGCGATCTCGTAGCCGTCCAGCCTGTCCCCGGCGAGGAACCGGGCCAGCCCCCTCGGCGAGCCGAACACGTCGATCCGGCCCTTGCTGCCCAGGAACACCGGCTCGTCCTCGACGTAGCAGCGCAGCGTGTAGTACTCGCCGGTGTCGGTGATGATCTTGATCGGGTCGATGCCCACCTCGGCCCAGAAGCCGGTCGGCTCGTCCTCCTCGGTGTCCTCTTCGGACGCCTCCTCGAGGTCCTCGGCGTCGGCGTCCACCGGCTCCACCGCGGCCGCGGACCCGGCCTCCGCCAGGAACTCCGCCAGCTCGTCCTGCGCGGTGTCCAGCGCGTCGGCGTCCACCTCGGGCACGGCGACCACGGCGTCGACGGCGTCGAGCACCTCGTCCCACCGCTCGGCGACCACCTCGGCCAGCTCCGTCCACAGCTTCCGACCCTCCCGGCCGGTGAACGGCAGCAGGCCCTGGGGAAGCAGGTCGAAGCCGGTGGCGGAGTCCAGGATCTCGTGGACCTTCTCCAGCTCGCACACGTCGGCCAGCGAGCGCACCATCTCCACCACGTCGGCCAGCTCGCCGACGGTCCAGGTGTCCGGGTCCTCGGCGACCAGCTCGGGCAGCCCGACCAGGTCGAACTGGTGGTCCTCGTCCGGGACCAACTCCGCGGCGGAGAGCCCCGGCACCACGTGCCACGCCGGGTGGTCGGCCAGGTCGTGGTCGTCCACGGTGCGGATGAACGCGGCCAGGTGCGCGGCGTCCGGGAACCCGTAGAGGTCCTCCTCGTGGCCGAGGAAGGCCTCCCACTCCTCGCCGTCCTCCCGCCACCTCGGTGCCCACAGGGTGACCACGTCGCCCTGTGGCAGCCCGAGCTGGATCGGGACGATGTCCTGCGCCATCCGACCTCCTCGGTCGTGCCACCCGTCGAGCGCGGCTTCCGTGCCGACGGGCGCAGCCTACGGGGCGACCGATCAACGCATCGGCCGGCCCCCGCCGCACCACCGCCGGGTGAACCGACGGAAGTGCAAATTGCGCATCGATTATTGCATCGTGCGATCCGTGAACGCTTTCCCCGATGACCCGGCCCGAGCTGGTGGTTTTCCCGGAATTTCGGTGTGCGGCAGACGCTTTGGTACCACATCGACACCGCGCCGATACGGTGTCGATCCGACGTTGCCGGCATGGTGTATCGATTATTTCGGCGCCCGTCCTCCGATGAGCGGTACCGCTTTCAAAGATCGCACTCGATCATGGTGGCCGTGGGTGTCGCCGAACAATGGAGCCAGATCGTGCGCTGGCTCTCCGTGCATGCCCCCACCACCGGTGCGGCGTTACGCACCATGGCGTTACCGGAGGACGTGCTCGACCTGGAGCACGAACTCGGCGTCCAGATCCCGGACGAGCTGTTCACGTGGTGGTCGGTGTGCGGGGGTGTGAGCACCGCGGAGTTCGCCGAGGTGATCCCGCCCTTCTACACACCGTACGGGCCACGCGAGGCGCTGGAGGCCTGGCGCAAGCACCGCAAGCTGTGGCTGGACACCTGGGAACGGCCGGACTGCGACGTCGAGGCCGGCTCCGCCGCGCGCAGCTACCACCCGGCGTGGGTACCGTTCGCCTTCGACGGTCTCGGCGACGACCTGGTGATCGACCTGCGGCCCGGCCCGCTGCGCGGCTGTGTGCTGGAGTGGGACCACGAGGTGTGCCAGCTCAACGGTCCGGAGTGGACCAGCGTGGACGCGATGCTTGCCGAGGTCGCCACGGCGCTGGAACACGGCTCCCCGGTCGGCCACTGCCAGCCCGCGGTCACCACCGACGGCCGCCTGGACTGGCGCATCCGCTAGTTTCAGGCGCCCATCGGGTGCCACACCGTCTTGGTTTCCACGAACGCCCGAAGCCGGGTGATGTCCGGCGTTCTGGTCCAGTCCGGCTCGCTGGCCGGGGCGCGGAGCACCCGCTTCACCGTGCCGGCCGCGGTGCGCTCCAGTTCGGTGCGCAGCGGCGCCGGTGCCCCGGTCAGGTCGATCGCGTTCACGTCGGCGTGCGAGGCCAGCCACGGGGACAGTTCCGCGGTGCGGCCGGTGAGCAGGTTGACCACCCCGCCGGGCACGTCCGAGGTGGCCAGCACCTCGGCCAGGGTCACCGCGGGCAGCGGGCGGTCCTGGCTGGCCACCACCACCGCGGTGTTGCCCGCGGCCAGCACCGGCGCGAGCACGCTGACCAGGCCGAGCAGCGAGGACGACTGCGGCGCGAGGATCGCCACCACCCCGGTCGGCTCCGGTACGGAGAAGCAGAAGTACGGCCCGGCAACGGGATTCGCCGACCCGAGTACCGTCGCGATCTTGTCCGTCCACCCGGCGTACCACACCCAGCGGTCGATCGCGGCGTCCACAAGGGACTGGACCCGCCTGCCGTTGGTGCCCTCCGCCGCCGACACCTCGGCGAGGAACTGGTCGCGGCGCCCCTCCATCAGCTCGGCCACCCGGTAGAGCACCTGGCCGCGGTTGTAGGCGGTCGCCCCGGACCAGCCCGGAAACGCCTTGCGCGCGGCGGAAACCGCGTCCCTGGCGTCCTTGCGGGACGCCTGGGCGGCGTGCGCCAGGAACTCGCCGCGCGCCCCGGTCACCGGGTACGACCGCCCCGACTCGGACCGCGAAAACGCCCCGCCCACGTACAGCTTGTACGTCTTGGCCACCGCCACCCGCTGCTCAGACATCTAGGTACGCCTCCAGTCCCGCGCGGCCGCCCTCCCGGCCGAAACCCGACTCCCGGTAGCCGCCGAACGGCGCGCTCGGGTCGAACCGGTTGAACGTGTTCGCCCATACCACGCCGGCCCGCAGGCGCTGCGCCATCCACAGGATGCGGGAACCCTTCTCCGTCCAGATCCCGGCCGACAGCCCGTACGGGGTGTTGTTCGCCTTGGCCACCGCCTCGTCGGGAGTGCGGAAGGTGAGCACCGCCAGCACCGGGCCGAAGATCTCCTCCCGGGCGATCCGCATCGACTGCTGCACCTCGGAGAACACCGTCGGCGCGAAGAAGAAACCCTTGTCCGGCAACGGGCACGGGCTGGTCCACCGCCGCGCGCCCTCGGCATCGCCGGACTCGGCCAGCTCCCGGATCCTGGCGAGCTGCTCCGCCGAGTTGATCGCGCCCACGTCGGTGTTCTTGTCCAGCGGGTCGCCCACCCGCAGCGTGCTCACCCGCCGCCGCAGCGTCTCCAGCAACTCGTCGGCCACCGACTCCTGCACCAGCAGCCGGGAACCGGCGCAGCACACGTGGCCCTGGTTGAAGAAGATGCCGTTGACGATGCCCTCCACCGCCTGGTCCAGCGGGGCGTCGTCGAACACCACGTTCGCCGCCTTGCCACCCAACTCCAGGGTGAGCTTCTTGCCCGTCCCGGCCACCGCACGCTGGATCAGCTTGCCCACCTCGGTGGACCCGGTGAACGCCACCTTGTTGACGCCGGGATGGTTGACCAGTTCCGCGCCCACGTCGCCGGCGCCGGGCACGATGTTCACCACCCCGGGCGGCAGGTCGGCCTGCTGGCAGATCTCCGCGAGTACCAGCGCGGACAGCGGGGTGGTCTCCGCCGGCTTGAGCACCACCGTGTTACCGCAGGCCAGCGCGGGCGCGATCTTCCACGCTGCCATCAGCAGCGGGAAGTTCCACGGGATCACCTGCCCGGCCACGCCCAGCGGCCGCGGGTCAGGGCCGTACCCGGCGTAGGCGAGCTTGTCCGCCCACCCGGCGTGGTGGAAGAAGTGTGCCGCCACCAGCGGCACGTCCACGTCCCGCGACTCCCGGATCGGCTTGCCGTTGTCCAGCGTCTCCAGCACGGCCAGCTCGCGGGCGCGCTCCTGGACCAGCCGCGCGATCCGGAACAGGTACTTGGCCCGCTCCGCGCCCGGCATCCGGCCCCACATCCGGTCGTGGGCGCGGCGGGCGGCGCGCACCGCCCGGTCCACGTCCGCCGGGCTCGCGGTGCCGACCTCGGCCAGCACCTCCTCGGTGGCCGGGTTCACCGTCTTCAGCGGCTCGCCGGTGCCGTCCACGAACTCCCCGTCGACGAACATCCGGTAGGCCGGCTTCAGCCGCGCCACGTCCCGCGATTCCGGTGCCGGCGCGTACTCCCAGACCTGCTCCCGTGTCATGCCTTCAGTCCACCGCCACGTAGTCGGGGCCGCTGTAGTGTCCGGAAAGCTGCGTCCGCCGCTGCATGAGCAGGTCGTTCAGCAGGCTGGATGCGCCGAACCGGAACAGCTTCGGGGACAGCCACCGTGGCCCGGCGACCTCGTGCACGGCGACCAGGTAGCGGATCGCGTCCTTGGTGGTGCGGATGCCGCCGGCCGGCTTCACCCCGCGCGGCGTGCCGGTGCGGTCGTACCAGTCGCGGACCGCCTGCAACATCACATGGGTGACCGGCAGCGTGGCCGCGGGGGAGACCTTGCCGGTCGACGTCTTGACGAAGTCCGCCCCGGCCAGCAGCGCCAGCCAGCTCGCCCGGCGCACGTTGTCGTACGTGGCCAGCTCACCGGTCTCCAGGATCACCTTCAGGTGCGCGCCCCGGCACGCCCGCCGGATCGTCACGATCTCGTCGAACACCCGGCCGTACCGGCCGGATAGGAAGGCGCCCCGGTCGATCACCATGTCGACCTCGCTCGCTCCGGCCTCGACGGCGAGTTCGGTGTCCGCGACCTTGACCCGCAGCCCGGAGCGGCCGGACGGGAACGCGGTGGCCACGCTGGCCACGCCGATCCCGGTGCCGCGCAACTCGGCCACGGCGGTGTCCACCAGGTCCGGGTAGACGCAGACGGCGGCCACGCTCGGCACCTCGGGCCGGGCCGGGTCGGGCCGGCGCGCCTTGGCGGCCAGCGCGCGCACCTTGCCCGGCGTGTCCGCGCCCTCCAGCGTGGTCAGATCCACCATGCCGATCGCCGTGTCGATGGCCCACAGCTTGGCGGCCTTCTTGATACTGCGGGTGGCCAGGGCGGCGGCGCGCTGCTCCAGGCCAACGGCGTCGACGCCGGGCAGCCCGTGCAGGAACCGGCGGAGGGTCGACTCGTCACGGGTGGCGTCGGCCAGGTCCGGGGGCAGCGGGGACGGTCTGGGCGCGGGGGTCTCCCGCTCGCCGGCCGCCGTCCCCGTCGACAGTGCAGCCATGCCCAGGAGTCTATGGCGAGGCGGCTACCGACACGGCCGACTTCCGGTGTTCGCTAGCCCTCCAGGGCCTTGCGCCCGTCGCGCGGCTTACGGCGTACCTCGACCCCGCCCATCAGGGCGAGTCCGGTCACCCGGAGCACTGGGCCGGACGGGTCGCCCCCGCCCTCGCCGCGCCGGTCGAACCCGCCCATCACGCCGACGCCCTCGACCCGCACGGTGAGATCGTCCGGCACGGTGATCCGCGCGCCGCCCATGATCGCGATGACGTTGATCGTGCACTCGCGCTCCGCGAACCGGGCCGCGCGCAGGTCGAGGTCCGCGCCGCCCATGATCGCGACCACGCTGAGGTGCGCCGGGACCACCCAGTCGCCGCGCCGCTCGACGCCGGACATCACCGCGATCGCGGTGCTCGATCCCGGCGTCCCGCCGATCCGGCTGACCCGGGCCGGGGACCCGGCGGTGGCGGGCGCCAGGTCCGGGCCGGCCGCGATCGGGGAGGCGGTCGGCAGGTCCCTGGTGACGGGTTCCAGGTCGGCGTAGGTCTTCGCGGCGTACACCACGTCCAGCCGTTGCTCGAGCTCGGCGAGCGACAGGCGTCCCTCGCTCATCGCCTGGTGGAGCACCTGGGCGACGCGCTCCCGATCGGCGTCCGAGGCGCGCAACTGGCGAGGGTCCGGAACCGCGGGCTGATCGCTCACGACAGGAAGGGTAGTGCGGCCGGCGGCGCCCGCACAGAACCCTCGGTGACACCGTTACCCGGCGCCGGCGGCCGGACCAGCGGTAGCCCGGCGACAGGAAACCGACAGGTTGGGAAAACGGCTACTTCACCAGGGTTGCCGGCAGGATGCCGGCAACGAGCACGGGCTCGCCGCGATGACGCGAGCTTTGAACAAGGCACAGCTTCCCGCACAGGACTGGAGAGGACATGCCCTACGACGTGTTCGGACTGCCGCTGCACCCGCTGGTGGTCCATCTGACGGTGGTGCTCGTGCCGGTCACCGCCGTCGCCCTGCTGGTCGCGGCGCTGGTCCCGGGCACCCGCCGCGCCCTGCGCTGGCCGGTCGCCGCCGCCGCGGTGTTAGGAGTCGTCTCGGTGTACGTCACCCAGCAGGCCGGCGAGGTACTGGAGCGGCAACTGCCGGAGAGCGACCTGATCCGGGCGCACGCCAGCATGGCCGACCCGCTGCTGCCGATCAGCATGGGCGTCGCCGTTGTGGCGCTGGCCCTGCTGGTGTTCACCAGCCCCCGGGTGCGCCCGCGCGGCGGCAACCTGGTGCTGGTGGTGATCGCGGTGCTCGGGGTGGCCGTGTCGGTGGCGTCGGTGGTCGAGGTGGTGCGGATCGGCCACAGCGGGGCGGACGCCGCCTGGCACGGGGTGGGCGATCTGCCGGTCCGCCAGGTCCGGCACCCCACGCCCGGCACCTGACCCCGCTGGATGCGGGGATCGCGGCCGCCACGGGCTACCGTTGGCGCCCATGCAGGTGCTCGTGGTGGACCATCCGCTGGCCAAGGCTCGACTCACCACCATGCGGGACGCGCGCAGCGACAGCGTGGAGTTCCGCGCCGCGCTGCACGAGTTGACCGTGATGCTCATCTACGAGGCGATGCGCGACGCCCCGGTGGTCACCGAGCGGATCCACACGCCGATCGCCCGCACCACCGGCCACCGCCTCGCCAACCCGCCGCTGCTGGTGCCGGTGCTGCGCGCCGGCCTGGGCATGGCGGACCAGGCGCACCGGCTGATCCCGGACGCGCAGATGGGCTTCGTCGGGCTGGCCCGGGACGAGCGCACGCTGCAGCCCACCCCGTACATGGAGTCCCTGCCGGACGACCTGTCCGGCCGGCCGGTATTCGTGCTCGACCCGATGCTGGCCACCGGCGGCTCGATGGCCTACACGATCCGGCTGCTCACCGAGCGCGGCGCGACGGACGTGACGGCGGTGTGCGCGCTGGTCGCGCCGGAGGGCATCAAGCGGCTGGAGGAGTCCGGGCTGCCGGTCCGCGTGGTCACCGCCAGCGTCGACGAGCGGCTGAACGACTCCGGTTTCATCGTGCCCGGCCTCGGTGACGCCGGTGACCGGCAGTACGGCGCGGTCTGATGGCCCGTTCCGGCACCGCACCGGCCTGCGACCGCGAGCACCGGCCTGTTCCGGCACCGCGCCCGGCGAAGCCCCGCGATCGGGGAGGCGGGGCGGCTCCCCGCGGACGGCGCGATTCGCGCGGGGCCGCGTCCCGCCGGCGCGGCTGCGCCGCGCGTTCCGGAACGAGCACCGAACCGCCCCGTCCGATCGGTGTGGTCCGGTCGGCCCAGGCCGACCGGTGTGGTCGGCCGGCGCTCCCCGATGGGCCGACCGGGTGATTGCCGTGGTCGGAACCGCCGGGCTTAATGGTCTGAACCATATCGGCGGTCCCGCGGACGGCCGGTCGGGTCCGGCGCACGGCGTACCCGGACGCGGCCGGCGCCCACCCGGTCGTGCCGGAACGTGAAACCCGGCCGGCCGTCACGGGGTTCGGGGAGGTGCGGCGGCGGCAGCCTCCCCGAACCCCTCCGCGCGGACCGGCCGGCTCACCCGGCGGTGCGGCGCCATCCCTCCACCGCGGCCCGCAGCGCGGGCTCGAAGCTGTCCGCGACCTCCAGCCCGGCGGGCAGGTTGCCACCGAGTTCCAGCGACATCAGGCCGTGCACCAGGCCCCACAGGGCGAGCGCCACCCGCTCCGGCGGCGCATCGACCAGCACCCCGGCCCGCACCGCCCGCCGGACGAGGTCCAGCAGCGGCTCGAACGTGGCGCGGGCCTCCGCGGCGGTCTCCTCGTCCGGGGTGAACTCCGGGACCACCCGGGTGAACATGATCGCGTACAGGTGCGGATCGGCCCGCGCGCTGCTCCGGTAGGCCAGGCCGAGCCGGACCAGGTCCTCCGCCGGGTCGCCGGTGGGCCGCACGGTGGCCAGGTGCTCGCTGAACCGCCGGAAGGCCTCCCGGTACACCTCGCGCATCAGCGCGGGCTTGCCGCCGAACAGCGAGTAGACCGCGGTGGTAGACGTGCCCACGTCCGCGGCGAGCCGGCGCAGGCTCAGCGCGTGCGGCCCCTCCGCGGAGAGCACCTCGCCGGCCCGGTCCAGCAGCCGGGTCCGGAGTGCCTCGTCGTGCGTCCTGGGTCGCGGCACCGGGGGAGCTTATCGCAACGGCGTTCTGTAACGTCGTTTGCGCACGTCGTGATCGTTGTTCGCGCTGAGGCGGTTGCGACCAGAGTCATATCGGCGGCCGTGATACCAAGTTGGTACCATGGCCGCATGGCGATGACGTTGCGGCTCACCGAGGAGGAGGACCGGCGGCTCACCGAGCTCGCCGCCGCCGAGGGTCGCTCGAAGCAGGAAGTGGTCCGGCTGGCCCTGGCCGACCGCTGGGCCCGCCAGCACCGCGAGGAGCAGATCGGCGAGGTGCTGGCGCGGATCATGCCGCGCTACCGCGGCCTGCTCGACCGCCTCGGCAGCGCCTGACGCTCGTCGGTGACTTCCTACCTGGACGCGGGTGACCTGCTCGTGTTGGCCACCGCCGTGGCCGGTGGCGACCTGGTGGTCCGTGATCTCGGCCTGCTCGACACGGCGGCCTACCGGCCTCGGGCGACCGTACTCGGCATGGAGGCCTATCCCACGCTCTGGCTGAAGGCGGCCGCCATCCTGGAGTCCGTGGTGCGGACCCGGCCGCTCGCCGAGGGCAACTGGCGGCTCGGCTGGGTGGCCGCGGTGACCCTCTGCGACGTCAACGGCTGGTGGGTCGACGCCGAGGAGGACGACGCGCTGGAGCTGGTCAGGGCGGTGGACCGGGAGCAGATGGAGCTGTCCGAGGTGGCCTCCCACCTGGAGACCTGGGCCGAGGCCAAGGACGAGTAGCCCGAAGGTTCGGCCGCTCGGTTGACCTGGAGCGCACTCCAGCTTCTACCGTCGAATCGTGACTTACTCGATTGCGCAGGCAGCCGAGCGCAGCGGGCTCTCCATCGACACCCTCCGCTACTACGAGCGGATCGGGCTGGTCGACCCGCCGGCGCGGGACGCCGGTGGTCGGCGGAACTACTCCGACGAGGACCTCCAGTGGCTGGAGTTCCTGACCAAGCTTCGTACCACGGGCATGCCGATCCGGATGATGCGCGAGTACGCGCAGCTTCGGCACCGCGGCGTGGGCAGCGCCGGCCGGCGCAAGCAGATCCTCGTCGAGCATCGGGCCTCCGTGCTGGAGCGCATCGCCGAGCTGCAGGGCTGCCTCGAGGTACTGAACTACAAGATCACGAACTACGAGCAGATCGAAAGCAAGATGGACACGCTGCTCACCCACTATCCCGAGGGAGCCACCGCATGACGGCACCGTCGAAGCTGCCCACCCGCCGGCTCGGCGAGCTGGAGGTGAGCGCCCAGGGCCTGGGTTGCATGGGCATGAGCGAGTTCTACGGGCCCACCGACGAGGCCGAGTCGGTGGCCACCATCCACCGGGCGCTCGACCTGGGGGTCACCCTGCTCGACACCGCCGACATGTACGGGCGGGGCGCCAACGAGGAGCTGGTCGGCAGGGCCATCGCCGGCCGGCGGGACGAGGTGGTGCTGGCCACCAAGTTCGGCGCGATCCGGGACGGCAACGGTCCGGCGTCCGCCGTGCGCGGCGACGCGGCGTACGTGCGGCAGGCGTGCGAGGCGTCGCTGCGGCGGCTCGGGGTGGATCACATCGACCTGTACTACCAGCACCGGGTGGATCCGGACGTGCCGATCGAGGAGACCGTTGGCGCGATGGCGGAGTTGGTGGCCGAGGGCAAGGTGCGGTATCTGGGTATGTCCGAGGCCGGGGCCGCGACCATTCGCCGGGCGCATGCGGTGCACCCGATCACGGCGTTGCAGAGCGAGTGGTCGCTGTGGTCGCGCGACATCGAGGACGAGATCGTGCCGACCTGCCGGGAGCTGGGTATTGGCCTGGTGCCGTACTCGCCGCTCGGCCGTGGCTTCCTCACCGGCCGGTTCGCCTCGCCCGCCGACCTGCCCGACGGCGACTTCCGGCGGGTTGCCCAGCCTCGCTTCGCGGAGGGGAACTTCGAGCGGAACCTGAAGATCGTGGAGGCGCTGCGCAAGCTGGCCGCGGAGCGTGGTGTGACGCCTGGTCAGCTGGCGCTGGCCTGGGTGCAGCACCGGGGCGAGGACGTGGTGCCGATTCCGGGAACGAAGCGGCGGGCGTACCTGGAGGAGAACGTGGCGGCGGTGTCCATCGAGCTGTCCGCCGACGAGCTGGCCGCCGTCGAGGCGGCCGTGCCGGCCGGCGCCGTCGCCGGCGAGCGCTACCCCGAGCAGGGCCTCCGGCTGCTCAACCGGTGACCGCGAACGTGCGTGAACGCCGGCCTGCGCCTCATTCACCAGCGAGGCGCGGGCCGGCCGGCTCGTCGTACCATGTGCATCAATATCAGCATCGCCAGGAACATCGCACAGCGCGGTACAATGTGATGCATGGCCCGTCGTACCACCATCACACTGCGCGATGCGGAGGAAGGTGTGCTCCGCGTGTTCGCCGATCCGGAGCGCGCCGAACATGCCGCGCTCGTGCACTGGGCAGCCAGCCATGGCGTGCCGCTTCCGGCTGGCGAGCGGAACGAAGCGGCCGTGGTCCGGGCCCTGCTGCGCGCCGGCGCGGAAGCGTTGCAGGAGCAGGCGTTGGAGCAGGGCTACGCGGAACTCGCGAAGACCTTCGCCGGCGGTGACGAACGAGACGAGGCCCGTGCGCTGCGGGCTCGCTACGCACGGCGCATCGACACGAGGTACGCAGAGTGACCGCACCCGTGCGCGGTCAGGTGTACCGCGCGGATCTGGGATATGGGCCCAAGCCGTGGGTGGTGGTCAGCAACAACGTGCGGAATCGCCAACTCGACAGCGTTCTGGCAGTTCGCGTCACGACTACGTCAAAGCCAGACCTACCGACCATCGTGCGGCTCGGCAACAACGACCCGGTGGCCGGGCGTGTACTGGCCGATGACCTGCATCAGCTCTATCCGGCCGAGGACTTCCGCGAATATCTTGGCGCCCTCAGCCCGGAAACAATCGGCCGGTTGAACGCCGCGCTGGCCGTCGCCCTGGGCCTGCCCTCCTGAGGTGCCATGGTCGGCAGCACGCTGAAGGTTCGGGACGCGTCCGAGCGCGACGCCGGCGCGTGCGCGGCGATCTACGCCCCCTACGTCACCGACACCGCGATCACCTTCGAGAACGAGCCGCCGTCGCCGGCGGAGATGGCCGAGCGCATCGCCACCGCGCGGCGCACCCACGCCTGGGTGGTGCTCTGCGACGGCGGCCGGGTCGTCGGCTACGCCTACGGCAGCCCGTTCAAGTCGCGCCCGGCGTACCGCTGGGCCTGCGAGGTGAGCGTGTACCTGGAGTGGGGGCGGCGGCGCACCGGCGGCGGCCGCGCGCTCTACACCGCGCTGTTCGACCGGCTCGCGGCGCGCGGGTTCCGCACCGCGGTCGCGGGCATGACGCTGCCCAACGAGGCGAGCGCCGGCCTGCACCGCGCCATGGGTTTCCAGCCGGTCGGCGTCTACCGGCGGATCGGCTGGAAGCACGGCGCGTGGCACGACGTGGCCTGGATGCAGCGCACCATCGCCGGCGGCGAGGACCCGCCGGCCGAGCCGCGCTGACCGGTCCCGGCGGGCGGTCAGCCCATCAGGGTGGCCGCGACGGTGGCGCCGAGTTCCCAGCAGGCCTCGATGTCCTCGCGGCCGGGCTGGCCCATCACGCAGACCGGGTTGGCCACCTTCTGCCACTCCAGCCCGGAGGCGATCCCGTCGACGGCGCGCACCGCGCCCTCGGTGCCCTGGTTGCCGTGCACGTACAGGGCGTAGGGCCGGCCCTTCGTGGCGTCCAGGCACGGGTAGTAGATCGTGTCGAAGAAGTGCTTCAGCGCGCCGGACATGTAGCCGATGTTGGCCGGGGTGCCGAGCAGGTACCCGTCGGCCTCCAGGACGTCGACCGCGGTCGCGGCCAGCGCTGGACGGCGGACCACCTCGACGTTCTCGATCTCGTCGGTGGTCGCGCCGGACACCGTGGCCTCGAACATCTCCTGCAGTGCCGGCGAGGGCGTGTGGTGGACGATCAGCAGCCTGGGCACGTTCCGCGAGCCTGCCGGCCGGCCCGGCGGAACGCAACCGGGCAGGCGTCACGCGCCAAGCAGCCGCGCCACCTCGGCGCGCAGGGCGGCCAGCCGCGCGGTGGCCCGCTCGCGGACCGCGGGCAGCTCCTCCTTGGCCGGCACCGGCTCGACGACCTCCAGGTACGCCTTGACCTTCGGTTCGGTGCCGGAGGGGCGCACCATCACCCGCAGGCCGTCGCCGGTCAGCCGGAGCGCGTCCACCTCGGGCAGCAGGTTCTCCGCGGTGACCGGCACGGCGCCCAGCCGGTCCGGCGGGTTCTCCCGCAGCTCCGCCATCAGCGAGGCAATCCGGCTCAGCTCGGTGACCCGCAGCGAGACCTGCGTGGTCAGGTGCAGCCCGTGCGCAACGGCCAGCTCGTCCAGCGCGTCCAGCAGCGTCTGGCCGGCCGCCTTCCGGGTCGCCGCCAGGTCGCAGGCGAGGACCGCGGCGGAAATGCCGTCCTTGTCCCGAACCGCGTCCGGGTCGACGCAGTGCCCGATCGCCTCCTCGTAGGCGTACACCAGCCCGGTTCCCGCGCCGTCCCCGGCCCGCACCAGCCACTTGAACCCGGTGAGCGTCTCGTCGTAGCGCACCCGGTGCGCGGCGGCAACCGAGCGGAGCAGCGACGACGACACGATCGTGGTGGCCACCAACGGGTCCGGGTGCGCGGAACGGTCCAGAGTGGACAAGATGTGCGCGCCGAGCAGCACGCCGGTCTCGTCGCCGCGCAGCATCCGCCAGGTGCCGTCCCGGTCCGGCACGGCCAGCGCGCAGCGGTCCGCGTCCGGGTCCAGCGCCACCGCGATGTCGGCGTCCACAGTGGACGCCAGGTCGAGAAGCAGGTCGGTGGCGCCGGGTTCCTCCGGGTTCGGGAACGGTACGGTGGGGAAGTCCGGATCGGGTTCCGCCTGAGCGACGACCAGGTGCACGTCGTGGAACCCGGCGCGGCGCAGCGCCTCCACCGCGGTGGCGCCGCCGACGCCGTGCATCGGGGTGAGCGCGATACGCAACTCCCGCGCGCTGCCACGGGGTAGCGCGGCGACCCGGTCCAGGTAGGACTCGACGGCCGGTTCCGGCACCGTGGTCCACGACTCGGCGGTGGGCACCGCGACCGCCGCGCCGGCGCGCGCGATGGCCTGCTCGATCTGCCGGTCGGTGGGCGGCACGATCTGCGTCCCGCCGTCGAGATAGAGCTTGTAGCCGTTGTCCGCTGGCGGGTTGTGCGACGCGGTGATCTGGATGCCGGCCACCGCGTCCCACTCGCGCACCAGGAACGCCAGCACCGGCGTCGGCAGCGGCCGAGGCAGCATCCGCACGTCGAAGCCGGCCGCGGCGAGCACGCCGGCCGCGGCCGCGCCGAACGCCGCCGAGCCGTGCCGAGCGTCCCGCCCGACGACCACCACGCCGCCGGTGCGCCCGTGGCCGCGCAGCCAGTCCACGACTCCCGCGGTGGTCCGCAGCACCACGGCGCGGTTCATCCCGTTCGGCCCGGCCCGCACCGGGCCGCGCAACCCAGCGGTGCCGAAGGCGAGCGCGCCGGCCATCCGGTCCCGCACGTCCGCGGCGGCCGTGCCGTCGCCGGCCAAGGCGGCGGCCAGCACGGCCTGCAACTCGGCGCGGGTGTCCGGGTCCGGGTCGTCGGCGATCCACCGGAACGCCGCGTCCCGGACGTCGGGCGCGAGCCCGCTCATGCGGTGCTCTCCGCGGCTGCGCCCGCGACCGCGCTCGTGCCGGCGAGGCGCTTCGCACGAGCCCCGGTCCGGTCGTATCCGACGGCGCCCCGCCACCCCGATCGGGCGGCCGCTCGGCCCTGGCGCGCGCTGCGGTCACGCCGGGTGCCGCGGCTCGACTCTGGTCCGCTCATGCCTTCGCGGCGAGGTCGCGGAGCAGGCCACCCATGGTGGTGGCCGCCGCACGGCCGGCCTCCAGCACCTCCTCGTGATTCAGCGGCTCACCGGTGATCCCCGCGGCCAGGTTGGTGACCAGGGACAGGCCGAACACCTCCAGGCCGGCCGCCCGCGCCGCGATGGCCTCCAGCACGGTGGACATGCCCACCAGGTCGGCGCCGAGCGTGCGCAGCATGCGGATCTCGGCCGGGGTCTCGAAGTGCGGGCCGGGCAGCCCGGCGTACACGCCCTCCTCGAGGGTGGGGTCGATCTTCCGCGCGGCGGCCCGCAGCCGGGGCGAGTACAGGTCGGTGAGGTCGACGAACTGCGCGCCGACCAGCGGCGAGGTGGCCGTGAGGTTGAGGTGGTCGCTGATCAACACCGGCTGGCCGACCCGCATGCCGTCGCGCAGCCCGCCCGCCGCGTTGGTCAGCACGACCACCCGGCAGCCGGCCGCGGCGGCGGTGCGCACGCCGTGCACCACCCGGGCCACGCCCTTGCCCTCGTACAGGTGGGTACGCCCGAGCAGCACCAGGACCCGCCGACCGGCCACGGTCACCGAGCGGATCGTGCCGCCGTGCCCGACCACGCCGGGCGCGGCGAAACCGGGGAGCTCCGCCATGGGCACCTCGGCCACCGCGTCGCCGATCACGTCGGCCGCCGGCCGCCATCCCGACCCCAGCACCACGGCGACGTCGTGCGTGGCCAGTCCGGTCCGCGCGGCCAGCGCCGCGGCCGCCGCCTCGGCCAGCGCGGCCGGGTCGGCGTCGGGCCGGATGCCGGCCGGGGAGATCGGTGTGTCGTTGGTGGCGGTGTGGTCGCTGCCGGTCACGGTCCGTCAGCCTAGGGCATCCCCGGAACGCCGCACGCCCGCGCTCGCGCGGTCGGAAGGCCCACGTCCCGGCACGTCTTCAGGTGGCCGCGGTGAAGGTTGGGGCGATCTGGTCGAACAGGGTCTGCCCCTTCTCCTCCTGGTCGTTGGGCACCGTCACGTCGATCACCCACAGCCCGACGCGCTGCGGCAGGAACCGGACGAAGTGCGATCGGGCCATGTCGGTGCTGGCCTGGGTCTCCACGGTCCGGTAGGTCACGTCGGTCTGCCGGTCGGGGCCGCGTCCGCTCGCCGCGTCGGCGGGTGCCACCCGGGTGAGCACGTAACTGTGGCCGGGCCTGGCCCACCAGGACCGCAGGGCGTCCAGGTACCGCCTGATCGAGTAGTTCGGGTAGTAGACCGGGAACCTCTCGACCGTGACCTCCATGACGCCGTCCGGCGAGACGAAGTGGACCAGCGTGCGGGGCGGCAGCGGATCGGCCGGGTCGTTGGCCCGCTGCTCGACGAACATCGTCCAGTCCTGCGGCACGCTGATGGTGAACTCGCCCCCCGGCACCCCGTAGGCCGGTGCCGTGCCGGCGGTGCGCGGCTGCAGCGGCCGCACCGTGGTGGCCACGTCCGGCGCCTCGTAGCGCACCGCGGCCGGCGGCGGCAGCAGCGACCGCCCGGCGGCCACCCGGGTCAGCGCGAAGCCGCCGCCCGCCGCCGCGGCGAACAGCACCGCGGCGGTGAGCACCAGCAGCGTTGTGGCCACCGGCCCGCGACGGACCCGCCGCGGCACCGGCGCCGCCGGCGGTGGCGGCGCTGCGGACGTCGACGGCGCCCACGACTCCCACGACCCAGACGGCGTGCTCGGCGCGAACGGCAACGGTCCCGGGTCGGCGGCCAGCGGGGCGTCCGGGTCCACCGGCGCCGGGCGCGGCGGCGGGAACGCCGGAAGCTCGGCGGTGGCCGGCCGGGTCAGCTCGGTCGGCTCCTCCAGGTCCAGCGGGGCGAACACGGACGTGCCCGGCTCGGGCAGCAGCGGGTAGATCCGGCGGCGCACCTCGACCAGGGGCATGCGGGCCCTGGGGTCCTTCACCATCAAAGCCTCGATCACCTCGGCCAGCGGGCCGGTACTGGCCGGCCGGGGCACCTCGCCGTGCACCACCTGCGTCACCGTGGCCAGCGGATCGCCGTCCGCGTCGTACGGCGGGTGGCCCTCGACCGCGGCGAACAGCGTCGCGCCCAGCCCCCACAGGTCCGCCGCCGGGGAGACCGCGCCGCCCGCGGCCACCTCCGGCGCGATGAACGCCGGAGTGCCCAGCATGATCCCGGTGGTGGTCATGGTGACCTCGGAGACGTTGCGGGCGATACCGAAATCGGTCAGCTTGATCTGCTCGTTCGCGCCGACCAGCACGTTTCCCGGCTTGACGTCCCGGTGCGTAATGCCGGACCGGTGTGCCGCCTGCAGTGCCGCGGCCACCGCGTCGGCCACCGCCGCCGCCTGCGCGGCGGACAGCGCGCCGTGCGTGCGCAGCAGTTCGGCGAGGCTGCGGGAGGGCACCAGCTCCATCACCACCACCGGCTCGCCGTCCTGCTGCACCACGTCGTGCAGGGTGACCACGTTGGGGTGGGACAGCACGGCGATCGCCCTGGCCTCCCGCAGGGTCCGCTCGCGCAGCGCCGCGGCCTCGGTCTCCGGCATGCCCGGCGGCAGCCGCATCTCTTTGACCGCCACCCGCCGGTGCAGCACCTCGTCATACGCGGCCCACACGGTGCCCATGGAGCCGCGACCGAGGACGCGCTGCAGCCGGTAGCGCCCGGCGATCAGTCGCCCGGTCGGATGGTCGAGGTCGGCAGGAGGCACCGGACCATTGTCCACCGCCACGGGAGGCCGCTGTGGTGGTACTCATGTTGTGGAGCCGGCCAATTTTGTGCCATACAGGCAGGCCAGGGCGGTGTACTGACGAGTAGGAGGCGGCTCATGGTGGAGCCGAGGCGGGCCGAATCCGGCTTCGAGGTCAAGCCGGTGTACGGACCGGACGACGTCCGAGGCGGCCCGGAGGGGTTGGCCGAGCGGGTCGGCGAGCCGGGCGAGTACCCGTTCACCCGCGGCGTCTACCCCACCATGTACACGCAGCGGCCGTGGACCATGCGGCAGTACGCCGGGTTCGGCACCGCCACCGAGTCCAACGCCCGCTACCACCAGCTGCTGGAGGCGGGCCAGACCGGCCTCTCGGTGGCCTTCGACCTGCCCACGCAGATGGGCTACGACTCCGACGAGCCGATCGCGCACGGCGAGGTCGGCAAGGTCGGCGTGGCGATCGACTCCATCGAGGACATGCGGACGCTGTTCAACGGCATCCCGCTGGGCGAGGTGTCCACCTCGATGACGATCAACTCGCCGGCCAGCGTGCTGCTGCTGCTCTACCAGCTCGTCGCCGAGGAGCAGGGCTTCTCCGGCAGGCAGCTCACCGGCACGATCCAGAACGACGTGCTCAAGGAGTACATCGCCCGAGGCACCTACATCTACCCGCCGGTGCACTCGCTGCGGCTGATCACCGACATCTTCGCCTACTGCAAGGACCACCTGCCCCGGTGGAACACCATCTCGATCTCCGGCTACCACATGGCCGAGGCCGGGGCGAACCCCGCGCAGGAGATCGCGTTCACGCTGGCCAACGGGGTGGAGTACGTCCGGGCCGCGGTCCGCGCCGGGCTGGCGGTGGACGAGTTCGCGCCGCGGCTGGCCTTCTTCTTCGTCGCCCGCACCTCGCTGCTGGAGGAGGTGGCCAAGTTCCGCGCCGCCCGGCGGATCTGGGCGCGGCTGATGAAGGACGAGTTCGGCGCGCAGAACCCCAAGTCGCTGATGCTGCGCTTCCACACGCAGACCGCCGGCGTGCAGCTCACCGCGCAGCAGCCCGAGGTGAACCTGATCCGGGTCACCGTGCAGGCGCTGGCGGCGATCTTCGGCGGCACCCAGTCGCTGCACACCAACTCCTACGACGAGGCGATCGCGCTGCCCACCGAGAAGGCGGCCCGGCTGGCGCTGCGTACCCAGCAGGTGCTCGGCTACGAGACCGACCTGACCAAGACGGTGGACCCGTTCGCCGGCTCGTACGCGGTGGAATGCATGACCGACGAGGTCGAGGCCACCGCGCTGGAGCTGATGGCCAAGATCGAGGAACGGGGCGGCGCGGTCCGGGCGATCGAGCAGGGCTTCCAGAAGTCCGAGATCGAGCGCACCGCGTACGGCACCGCGAAGGAGATCGACAGCGGCGAGCGGATCGTCGTCGGCCTCAACCGGTACAACCTGGACACCGAGGAGCCGTACGACCCGCTACGGGTGGACCCGGCGATCGAGCAGCAGCAGGCGGAGCGGCTGGCCAAGCTCCGCGCCTCCCGGTCCACCGGGGAGGTCACCTCGGCGCTGGACGAGCTGCGGCGGGCCGCCGAGGGCCGGGACAACGTGCTGCACCCGATGAAGCGGGCGCTGGCCGCCTCCGCGACCGTCGGCGAGGTGTGCCACGCGCTGCGCGACGTCTGGGGTACGTACGTGCCGCCGGACACCTTCTGACCGCCCGTTCCGGAACGTGACTGACCTGCGATGACGAGCATGGGAGCGCGCCGGGGCGGGTTCGGGAACAGGCGCTGAGATCTCCGGAGACGGCAGTCTCTGACCGAACCGCGCGACGTTTGGTTTGGTTTCGACGACTCCGCGGCCCCGCATCCGACCGATGCGGGGCCGTCGCATTCGCGGGTGGAAGCCGAGTGAGTTGTGCGACCGGAAAATCGGACGCCGACGTTCGCTGGTTCCACTCGACCAATCGACTTACTGAACACTTACGGATGGCCTACAACGATCGTCGGTGTTCGGACGAAATTCGCGATGGGACTCCAGTGACTCTTAGTCTGCACGGGCTTCGTCCGATACGCCAGGCACTGTGGAAACGTATTCTGGGCGGGTCTGGAACGATCTAATTAGGTGCTCGCTCGGCATCGACCGGGGCCCCGCTTCGGCGGCTCGGTGCCGGTCCGCGGAACGCGCCCGATCGCGCCGCCGAGGGCTGGTCAGGCCGGGAAGGTGCCGGCTCGCTCGCCGCGCCGTCCCGCCACCGCCAACTGTGCCGTTCCGGCTCAGTGGGTCAGCGGCGCACCGACTGGCGCAGCACGCCCTCCAGCGCCGAGGTGAGCACCGGGCTGGGGTCGAGGCCGAGTTCTTCGGCCAGCCGGCTGCGGATGGCCTGCAACACCGACAACGCCGCCGCCTGCTGGCCGGTGACCGCGAGCAGCCGGGCCAGCCCGGCGTGCAGTGCCTCGTGCATCGGGTGCTCGTCGGCCAGCCTGAGCAGCCAGGGCAGCGCCTCGGTCGCCCTTCCGGACGCGAGCGCCGCCTCGACCAGCGAGTTCCCCGCGGCCGTGCGCTGCAGTTCCCACCGCCGCACGGCGGGCAGATGGGCCGCGATCGGGTTGCCGTCCAGCGCCGGTCCTCGCCAGATGGACAGCGCCCGCAGCAGTTCGTCAACCAGGCGATGGCTCGGCGCCCGCAGGCTGGCACAACGCTGCAACTGCCGTTCGAACGCCTCGGCGTCCAGGCTGCCTAACGGTCTGATCAGCCGGTAGTTGCCGTGCTCGCAGACCACCGCGACGGATCCACCGGCCACCGTGGCCAGCCACCGGCGCAGCCGGGACACGCCCACCTGCATGGCGGTGCGCCCGCTCGGCGGAGTGTTGCCCATCCAGGCCAGGTCGAGCAGCGTTTTCGCGGGAATCGGGTCCTCGGCGGTGAGCAGCACGGCCAGCAGCCGCTGCAGCACGCCGGAGGGCAGTGCCACCTCGCGGGGACCTCGCCAGACCACCAGCCGACCGAGAACACCGAAACGGACGTTGTTTCCGTCCATCGGGTTCAGTCTCAACAACTCCCCCTCCTGGTGATGTTGTCCGGGATGGTCGCCGCCACATGTGGTCACATGCCGCACATGTGGGCGTGGCCGACCACGAATAGCATCGAGCCGACCACGCCGTGAGGTTACCAGCAAAAGCGGAATTGTGGCGAAAAATGGGCTGTCCGGGTGATCTCGGTCCGGATTCGCCGTGGTCGCCGCGTGGAAAAGCGCGAATTCAACCAGCAAGCGAAGGGAGGTTAACGCATGTGTGCCCGGTCACGTCCGCGCCGTGGCATGGGGGATGATGTGTGGCCATGGCGGCGGTGATGGGGATCGACTCGTCGACGCAGTCGACGAAGGCGCTGGTGGTCGACGTGAACACGGGTGCCGTGCTCGGCGAGGGCCGGGCCGCGCACCCGGACGGCACCGAGGTGCACCCGAACGCCTGGTGGGCGGCATGCGAGGAGGCCATGGCGCAGGCCAGCGCGCAGGCCGGCGAGCCGGTGCGGGCCGTCTCGGTGGCCGGCCAGCAGCACGGGATGGTCGCCCTGGACGCGGCGGGCGAGGTGGTCCGGCCGGCACTGCTGTGGAACGACACCCGCTCCGCGGCGCAGGCCCGCAAGCTGGTCGAGCGGGACGGCGCGGCGGTGTGGGCCAAGCGCACCGGTTCCGTTCCGGTGGCCAGCTTCACGGTGACCAAGCTGGCCTGGCTGGCCGAGCACGAACCGGCCAACGCCGAGCGGGTGGCCCGCGTGCTGCTCCCGCACGACTGGCTGACCTGGCGGCTGGCCGCGCCCGGGACCGAGCCGGCCACCGACCGCGGCGACGCCTCCGGCACCGGGTACTTCTCCCCGGCGCGCGGGCAGTGGTTGCCCGACCTGCTCGCCGACGCCTTCGCCGGCCACCGGCCGGACCTGCCCCGGGTGCTCGGCCCGGCCGAGGTCGCCGGGGAAACCGGGGACGGCGTGCCGCTCGGCGCGGGCACCGGCGACAACATGGCCGCCGCGCTCGGCCTGGGCGCCGGCCCCGGCGACGTGGTGGTGTCGCTGGGCACCTCCGGCACGGTGTTCGCGGTGACCGGCGCGCCGACCGCCGACCCGAGCGGCGCGGTCGCCGGGTTCTGCGACGCCACCGGCCGCTTCCTGCCCCTGGTCTGCACGCTCAACGCGGCCCGGGTGCTCACCACCGCCGCCGGCCTGCTCGGCACCGACCTTGCCGGCCTGGACGCGCTCGCGCTGGCCGCCGAGCCCGGCGCGGGCGGGCTGGTGCTGCTGCCGTACCTGGACGGCGAGCGCACCCCGGATCTTCCGGAGGCCACCGGCACCCTGGCCGGCCTGCGGCGGACCAACACCAGCCGGGAGAACGTGGCCAGGGCCGCGGTGGAGGGCATGCTGTGCGGCCTGGCCGACGGCCTGGACGCGCTGCGGGAGCAGGGCGTCGAGGTGCGCCGGGTGCTGCTTGTCGGTGGCGCGGCCCGCTCGGTGGCGGTGCGCGCGGTGGCGCCCGCGCTGTTCGGCGTGCCGGTGGACGTGCCGGAGCCGGCCGAGTACGTGGCCGTGGGCGCGGCGCGGCAGGCGGCATGGGCGCTCTCCGGCGAGGCGGAGCCGCCCTCCTGGCCGGCCGGCACGGAGCGGCGGGAGCCGGACGGCGCGGCGGTGCGGTCCGGCGCCGAGGTGCGGGCCCGCTACGCCGAGGCCCGCCGCCAGATGCACGGCGAGTGATCCCCGCTCCCGCATTCAGCCGGCTCAACGGCGCTTCGGGTCGCCTCGTAAAGCCCGTCGAGCCCGCGGAATGCGGGATGCCACGGATCGGCGGCGTGACCGGGACGGGGTCGGCAGGGCACACTGGGTAGCCGGGAGCCGCGGGCCGATCATGGTCGCCCGCGGCCGGTCGCGCGGTCGACCCGGCCGGCGCGACGCCAACCGGGACGCAGGAGGGAGCCGCGCGCGTGCGGACGAAACACAAGCTGCTCGCCGGGCTGTTCGCGCTGCTCGCCGCCGTGCTGGCGACGGTGCCGATCGCGGCGGCCGGTGCCGCGTCCGCCAGCCCCGGCCGGGCCGGCGCCGGGTATCAGGCCGCGGCAGCGGCGGTCCGGCCGGCCGCCGTGCCGGCCCCGCGCCTGGACACGCCGACCCCGGCGACCGCGCCGCCCGGCCCGTCGATCGCGCCCCCGCCGCAGAGTCCGGTCAGCAACATCACCGCGGACAAGAACAAGATGTGGGCGATCGGCATTGCCGCGGTGCTGATCGGCAGCGTGATCTTCGGTCGGCGCCGCAGGAAGAAGCGGCAGGAGAGCAGCTCCGGCTGACAGCCTGTTCCGGAACCGGACCGACCCTGCGATGACGAGTATGGGAACGCGCCAGGGCGAAGCCTCGCGATCGCGGCGCGCGTTCGGGGACAAGCACTGAGCCCGCCGGCTCCGTCCGGTCGGTCGCCGGTGTCCGCCGAACCCGGCGACCGCCCCGCTCGTCCGCGCCCGTGACGTACGGCCGGACCGAAACTCCGCACGCCGTTCGCCGCGTCGTCGCAACCGGCCGACCGGTTGGTACGCCGGCCGTGCCCCGTGGCGGGGCCCACGTGGTGCAGGATGGACGGCAAATGAGTACCGACTTCACGACGCAATGCCGCTGGGCCGTCGAGCGGTACGCGGACGCGCTGGTCGGGCTCTCCCGCAGCATCCACGCCGAACCGGAACTGGCCTTCGCCGAGCACCGCAGCGCCGCGAAGATCGCCGACCTGGTCGAGCGCGAGGGTTTCACCGTGCAGCGGGGCGTCGCCGGGCTGGACACCGCGTTCACGGCCACCTACGGCACGGGTCCGCTGGTGGTCGCGCTGTGTGCCGAGTACGACGCGTTGCCCGGGATCGGCCACGCGTGCGGCCACAACATCATCGCCGCGTCCTCCACCGGCGCCGCGCTCGCGCTGCGTGACGTCGCCGAGGGACTGGGCATCACCGTCAGGCTGATCGGTACGCCGGCCGAGGAGAGCGGCGGCGGCAAGGTGCTGCTGCTGGAGCGCGGCGTGTTCGACGACGTGGCGATGGCCATGATGGTCCACCCGGCGCGCGAGGAGACCTGCGCGTCCACCTCGCTGGCCATCACCGACCTGGAGGTCAGCTACACCGGCAGGGCCTCGCATGCCGCGGCCGCGCCGCACCTGGGCGTGAACGCCGCGGACGCGATCACCGTCGCCCAGGTGGCCGTCGGTCTGGTCAGGCAGCACCTGGAACCCCAGCAGATGGTGCACGGTATCGTGACCCATGGTGGCGACGCGCCGAACATCGTGCCCGAACGCACGTCGGCGGTGTTCTACCTGCGCGCCGCGGACGTCGACTCGCTGACTCGCCTGGAGAGCCGGATCCGGGACTGCTTCCGAGCCGGCGCGGTGGCCACCGGATGCACCCACGAGGTCGTGCAGGTGTCACCCGTCTACGCCGAACTGGCCCCGGACGTGTGGCTGGCAGGGGCATACCGCTCCGCCATCATGGAGCTTGGCAGGAACCCGCTGAGCCCGGAAGAGGAGCGCACCCGCAAGACGGGCAGCACCGACATGGGCAACATCACCCGCGCGTTGCCCGCCATCCATCCGACCATCGCGATCGACTGCGGAGACGCGGTGCACCACCAAGCGGAGTTCGCGGCGGCCTGCGCATCGGCATCGGCCGATCGCGCGGTCCTCGACGCCGCGCTGGCCATGGCCTGGACCGCGGTGGCCGCCGCCACCGACGACGACCAGCGCGCCCGCTTGCTCGCCCGGGCCACCGCGCGCAGCGTTCCCACCGGAGGAACCCGATGACCGTGCTGGACTCCAGGCCGGGTGTGCCGCCCGGCAACGGCGTTCCCCGCGAGGAGGATTCCGAAGTGCTGATCACCGACCGCGGGGTCAGCATGTCCACTGTGGAGGACCTCGGCGCCGGTCGTGGACCCTCCTGGTTGGACGGTTGGCTCGCGGCCAACGCATCCGAGGTCGTCGCCTGGCGTCGGCACCTGCACGCCCACCCGGAACTGTCCCGTCAGGAGCGGGCGACGACTGAGCTCATCGCCGGTCTGCTGCGCTCGGCGGGGTTGCGGCCGCGGGTGCTGCCCGGCGGCACCGGACTCGTGTGCGACATCGGGCGGGGGCACCGCTGCGTCGCGCTGCGCGCCGACATCGACGCGCTGCCGCTCACCGAGGCCACCGACCTGCCCTACACGTCCACCGTGGACGGCGCCTGCCACGCCTGCGGCCACGACGCGCACACCGCCGTGCTGCTCGGCGCCGCACTGGCCCTGGCCAGCGCGCCGGAACTGCCGGGACGGGTGCGGCTGATCTTCCAGCCGGCCGAGGAAGTGATGCCGGGCGGCGCGCTGGACGTGCTGGCCGCCGGTGGCCTGGACGGCGTCGAGCAGATCTTCGGCCTGCACTGTGACCCGCGCCTGCGGGTCGGCCGGATCGGCACCCGGATCGGCGCCATCACCTCCGCCAGTGACCTGCTGGAGTTGTGGCTGACCTCGCCGGGCGGGCACACTTCCCGGCCGCACCTGACCGCCGACCTGGTGCACGCGCTGGGCACGGTGATCACCGGTCTGCCCACGCTGCTGTCCCGCCGGGTCGACCCGCGCTCGGGCACCGTGCTGGTGTGGGGCGCGGTGCAGGCCGGCGAGGCGCCCAACGCGATCCCCCAGGACGGCGTGCTGCGCGGCACTCTGCGCACCGGGGACCGGGACACCTGGATCGAGCTGCAGCCGCTGATCCGGGAACTGGTCGGCGCCCTGCTCGCACCCACCGGCGTCACCTACGACCTGCAGCACCGCCGGGGCGTGCCGCCCGTGGTCAACGACCGGGAGAGCACCCACCTGCTGCGCGGCGCGGTGCGGACCGCGCTCGGCGAGGACGCGCTGGCCGGCACCGAGCAGTCCTCCGGCGGTGAGGACTTCGGCTGGTACCTGGAGCAGGTGCCCGGCTCGTTCTGCCGGCTGGGCGTGTGGTCCGGTGAGGGGCCGAGGTACGACCTGCACCAGCCCACCTTCCGGTTGGACGAGCGTGCCCTGCTGGTCGGCGTCCGGGTCATGGTGCACGCCGCCCTTGCTGTGTTGAACTCCTAGCCGCGCAGCGTCCGATCGCGTCGCCGGGGCTCGGGCAGGGGTTCGCATCCGGCGGTAGGTGCCTGGTGGGCGCCCCGCCACCGCGATCGGACGGGCTCCGCCCGGCGCGGTGTTGAACTCCTAGCCGCGCAGCGTCCGATCGCGTCGCCGGGGCCCTGGAGTCCTGACGGGTTACGGGCCGATGCCCCGGCAGGGGCGGGTGCGCAGGTCCTCGACGTAGTCGGCGGGGGCGCCGGCCGCCTCCGCGGCGTCGGCCACCACGCCGAGGTACCGCGCCGACGGCAGCCCGCCCTCGTAGGCGTCCAGCACGTACAGCCAGGCCAGCACCGAGCCCTCCAGGGTCTGCACCCGCAGCCTGATCTTCTTGTGCAGGCCCAGCTCCGAGCCCTCCCACTGGTCGAGGCTGGGCTCGTCGTACGGGCTGACGTCGTAGAGCACGACGAAAACCTGCGAGTTGGGCTCCTCGACGATGGTGGCGAGGGCTCCCTCCCAGCCGACGTCCTCCCCGCCGAAGGTCAGCCGCCAACCCTGCAGCCAGCCCGTACCGATCATCGGCGAGTGCGGGGCTCGCTCCATCATCTGGGCTGGATCCATGTTGGACCCGTAAGCGGCGTAGAGCGGCACTCGGACAGAGTAGCGACACCACGATCACCCGTTGGGAGGTTGCACCGCGGGTAGAGCGAAAACCCATCCACTCGGAACGGGGACGAGGGGGAGCGCGTACGGTTGTCTGCGGCTGCCCCACTGATGACCATGCGTGCTGGAGGAGGACCCGCGGTGACCCGGATCGTGATCATGGGCGGTGGCCCGGCAGGTTACGAGTCCGCCCTGGTCGCCGCGCAGCACGGCGCCGACGTGACCGTGGTCGAGGCGGCCGCGATGGGCGGCGCCTGCGTGCTCTACGACTGCGTGCCGTCGAAGACCTTCATCGCCTCCGCCGGCGCCCGATCGAACTTCCGCAACGCCGACGAGTTGGGCATCCGCACCAACAACACCGAGGCCGCGGTGGACCTGCCCCGGGTGCACGGCCGGGTCAAGGGGCTGGCGCTGGCGCAGTCCGCGGACATCCGCGCCCGGCTGCAGCGCGAGGGTGTGCGGCTCGTCACCGGGCACGCCGAGTTCTGCGACAACCAGCCGGGGCTGGCCCAGCACCGGCTGGCGGTGCGGACCGCGGACGGCACCGAGGAGGTGCTGTCGGCGGACGTGGTGCTGGTGGCCACCGGCGCCACCCCGCGCATCCTGCCCGGCGCCGAGCCGGACGGTGAGCGCATCCTCACCTGGCGGCAGATCTACGAGCTGCGCGAGCTACCGGAGCACCTGACCGTGATCGGCTCCGGCGTCACCGGCGCCGAGTTCGCCTCCGCCTACACCGAGATGGGCGTCAAGGTGACCCTGGTGTCCAGCCGGGACCGGGTGATGCCGCACGAGGACGCCGACGCGGCGGCGGTGCTGGAGGACGTGTTCGCCGAGCGGGGCACCACGGTGGCCAAGCACGCCCGCGCCGAGCGGGTGGAGCGCACCGCCGACGGCGTCGTGGTGCACCTGCAGGACGGCCGGAAGATCGAGGCCAGCCACGCGCTGATGACCGTCGGCTCGGTGCCCAACACCTCCGACATCGGCCTGAAACGGGTCGGCGTGGAAACCGGTCCTGGCGGGTTCATCCCGGTGGACCGGGTGTCCCGCACCTCGGTGCCCGGCATCTACGCGGCCGGCGACTGCACCGGGGTGATGATGCTCGCCTCGGTGGCCGCGATGCAGGGCCGGATCGCCATGTGGCACGCCCTCGGCGAGGGCGTCAGCCCGATCAAGCTCAAGACCGTGGCGGCGAACGTGTTCACCCACCCGGAGATCGCCACGGTCGGCATCACCCAGCAGGCCATCGACTCCGGCGAGGTCCCGGCGCGGACGATCATGCTGCCGCTGGCCACCAACCCCAGGGCGAAGATGGAGGGCCTGCGGCGCGGCTTCGTCAAGCTGTTCTGCCGCCCGGCCACCGGTGTGGTGGTCGGCGGCGTGGTCGTCGCGCCCACCGCGAGCGAGCTGATCCTGCCCATCGCGCTGGCGGTGCAGAACCAGCTCACCGTGGAGCACCTGGCCACCACCTTCTCCGTGTACCCTTCGCTGTCCGGGTCGATCACCGAGGCCGGCCGCCAGCTGATGCGGCACGACGATCTGGACTAGCCGCGGCGGCGCGGTCGCGGCGCGAGTTGCCGAGTAGGCAGCGCTCAACCTCTCTCACGGCCGCGTTCCCTGGCACCCGACCGGGCGTCGCACGTTGCGGTGGAGTGCCTGTGTCGCGGCGCCTTTCCGGGCGCGGGGACGGGCCCGACGTGTTCGGATGGTGCCCGTACCAATACGCCCAGTACCGATACGCACGGTGGGGGATGGGCGACGACACGCACCCTTCCCTGCGGCGGTGGCCGGCAACGCGGCCGAAGCGCTTCCCGCGCGGCACCGTCCACCTGCGTCCGGATGCTCGAGAGAGGTTGCGCTGTGATCAACCGCCGGATTCTGCTCGCGGCAGCAGGGGTGGCCGGCATGGCCATCTTCGCGCTGTCGCCGTCGATTGCGTCGCCAGCCGCGTATGCCGCGGCCGGTCCGAGTGACATTGGTCAGGGCCAGGGGCACGCTCCCCGCCCGGGGCAGCCGGATGCTCCGGGCGGCCCGGGTGGCTCGGGTGGCTCGGGTGGTCCGGGCGCCCCCGGCGGTCCGGGCGGTCCGGGTGGTGGTGTGCCCGGCGGTCCGGGCGGTCCGGGCGGTCCGGGCGGTCCGGGTGGTCCGGGTGGTGGTGTGCCCGGCGGTCCGGGCGGTCCGGGTGGTCCGGGTGGTGGTGTGCCCGGCGGCCCCGGTGGTCCGGGCGGGCCCGGTGGTCCCGGTGTTCCCGGGCTGCCCAGCTGCACCGACTGCCCGGCGTGTGCGGCGTGCAAGCCGCCCAAGCCGGCTCCGGTCCCGCCGCCCGCACCTGCTCCGGCCCCGCCGGCCGCCCCGCCCGCCGCTCCGCCGGCCGCGCCGACCACCACGACCCCGCCGACCTCCCAGGTGCCCCGGGTGCCGCGCGGCCCGGTCGCGGGCGGCGGTGGCGGCACCGCCACGGAGACCACCGATGCGGCCGTTGACGGGCCGGCCGTGCTCGGCGCGGCGCTCGCCGCCCTCGGTGCCTCCGCCGGTGTCGTGGTGTGGCGCCGCCGCCGGTCGGGCGCCACGCACTGACCGGGGCAGCATCCATGCGCTCGTGGTGGCGCTCGGACCGCGACCGCCGCGCCCTTGGCGTGGCGGTCGCGGCCTTGCTGCTGGCCCTGGTCGGGCTGGTGGCCAGGGACGTGTTCGACACGGTGACCGCGGAGCCGGCCCCGGCACCCGCCGTGGCCGCGCCGGCGCCGGTGCCCACCGGTCAGGAGGAGCCCAGGGGCCTGCTGCCCTCACCGCCGGTGCTCCTGGAGATCCCCAAGATCGGTGTGCACTCCTCGCTGATCCCGCTCGGGCTCAACCCGGACGGCTCGATGCAGGTTCCGCCGCTGGACGACCCGATGCAGGCCGGCTGGTACTCCTACGGCCCGACCCCGGGCGAGGTCGGCCCCGCGGTGCTGGTCGGGCACGTGGACGGCTACACGCGTGCCGGGGTGTTCTACCGGTTGCGCCAGCTCGCCCCCGGCGACGAGATCCTGGTGACCCGCAAGGACGGTGCCCGGGTGGTGTTCCGGGTACGCAGTGTCGAGCGGGTGCCCAAGGATTCCTTCCCCACCCAGGCGGTGTTCGGCAACACAACCGGGCCCGAGCTGCGGTTGATCACCTGCGGCGGTCGGTTCGACCGGAGAGCCGCCAGCTACCGGGACAACATCATCGCCTACGCCGTCATGGAATGACCGGACCGGCCGGGCCCGCGAGCACGGCCCGGCCGGTCCGCCCGGACTCGTTGTGCCTGCTCCTGAACGCGTGCCGCGATCGCGTCGCCGGGGCGCGATCGGGACATGGCACCGCGGTTGTCCCTGATGGGGCGCCCCGCCCCGCGATCGCGGGGGCCCGCCATACTCGACGTCGCAGGTCAGTCCCGTTCCGGAACGGGCGGTTATTGGACCCAGTCGAAGGTGCGGGTGACGGCCCGCTTCCAGTTCTGGTACTCGCGTTCCCGGGTCTCCTCGTCCATGGTGGGGTCCCACTGCTTGTCCTTGGCCCAGTTGGCCCGGATGTCGTCCTCGCCCGACCAGAACCCCACCGCCAGCCCGGCGGCGTAGGCGGAACCCAGCGCGGTGGTCTCGGCGACCACCGGCCGGATCACCGGCACCCCGAGGATGTCCGCCTGGAACTGCATGAGCAATTCGTTGGCGACCATCCCGCCGTCCACCTTCAACGACTTCAGCGGTACCCCGGAGTCGGCGTTCATCGCGTCGATCACCTCGCGGGTCTGGAAGGCCGTCGCCTCCAGCACCGCCCTGGCCAGGTGCCCCTTGTTGACGAACCGGGTGAGGCCGGCGATCACGCCGCGCGCGTCGGAGCGCCAGTACGGGGCGAACAGCCCGGAGAAGGCCGGCACGAAGTAGCAGCCGCCGTTGTCGTCCACCGTGCGAGCCAGGTCCTCGACCTCGGGCGCGGAGGCGATCAGGCCCAGGTTGTCCCGCAGCCACTGGACCAGCGCCCCGGTGATCGCGATGGCGCCCTCCAGCGCGTACACCGTCCGCCGGTCGCCGATCTTGTAGCAGACCGTGGTGAGCAACCCGTTGCGGCTCATCACCTTGTCGTTGCCGGTGTTGAGCAGCACGAAGTTGCCGGTGCCGTAGGTGTTCTTCGCCTCGCCGACGGACAGGCACGCCTGACCGAAGGTGGCCGCCTGCTGGTCGCCGAGGATGCCGGCGATCGGCACGCCGGAGAGCACGCCGCGCTCCCGGACCCGGCCGTACTCCTCCGAGGAGGACCGGATCTCCGGCAGCATCGCGGTGGGGATGCCCATCTCGGCGCAGATGTCACCATCCCAGGACAGCGTGTCCAGGTTCATCAGCAGGGTGCGGGACGCATTGGTGGCGTCGGTGATGTGCTGCCCGCCGTTGGGACCGCCGGTGGCGTTCCACAGCAGCCAGGTGTCCATGTTGCCGAACAGCAGCTCACCGGCCTCGGCGCGGTCCCGGGCCCCGGACACCTCGTCCAGGATCCAGCGGATCTTCGGCCCGGAGAAGTAGGTGGCCAGCGGCAGCCCCGTGGTGGACTGGTACCGCTCCTGGCCACCACCGCGCCCGGCGAGTTCCTGGCAGATCGCGTCGGTGCGGGTGTCCTGCCAGACGATCGCGTTGTGCACCGGCCGGCCGGTGGAGCGTTCCCACACCACCGTCGTCTCCCGCTGGTTGGTGATGCCCACCGCGGCGATGTCCCCGGCGGTCAGGTCCGCCTTGGCCAGCGCACGCGCGGTCACCTCCCGGGTGTTGCCCCACACCTCCTCCGGGTCGTGCTCCACCCAGCCGGCCCTCGGGAAGATCTGCCGGTGCTCCATCTGGTCGGCGGCCACCACGCCACCGGAGTGGTCGAAGACCATGCACCGGGTCGAGGTGGTGCCCTGATCGATCGCGGCTACGTACTGGGTCATGGTCGGTTCCTTTCCTCCCGCGGGTTCGCGCGACCGCGATCGCGCCGCCGGGGGGTCGCGTGCCGGTCCACGTCAGCCGCCGGACCCGGGCACCCGCCCGCTCTCCGCGGTGACGCCTTCCTGCCCCTCGCCCTCACGGGCCTCCGGTACCCGCCCGGGCGGCGGCGTCGGCTCCGCCTCCGGCACCTGCCGGGCGGCCAGCACCAGACCGACGAACAGGTCGTACAGCAGAATCCCGAGCACGCCGCCGACCAGCGGTCCGGCGATCGGGATCCACCAGTAGTTGGTGAACCAGCCGTAGTGGCCCGGGAAGGCGATCGGTCCCCAACCCGCGGCGAAGGTGAACAGCCGCGGCCCGAGGTCGCGGGCCGGGTTGATGGCGTAGCCGGCGTTCGTGCCGTAGGTGAGGCCGATCGCCACCACCACGAAACCGATCAGGTACGGAGCGACGTTCGCCGCCGGCGCCTGGTTGCGGCGGTCGATCAGCGCGGCGATCAGGGCCAGCAGGATCGCGGTCCCCACCACCTGGTCCACGAACGGCCCGACCCAGCCGTTGCCGAAGTACTTCGCCGGGAACGTGGCGAAGATGGCGAACGTGTCCAGCGACTGCGTTCTCGACGCGATGTTGTTGGTGGTGTTGTACGCGTTGATGGCGGAGGCGTAGACCGCGTAGACGACGGCCGCGCCCGCGAGCGCCCCGGCGAGTTGGGCAGTCCAGTACGGCACCACCTTCCGCCACGGGAAGCCGCGCCGCACAGCGAAGGCGAGCGTCACCGCGGGATTGATGTGCGCGCCGCTGACGCCCCCGGCCGCATAGACGCCGAAGACCACCGCCAGGCCCCACCCGAAGGCGACGATCAACCAGTTGGCCGGACCGAACGGCATGCTCTGTCGGCCGGAGCCGGGCAGCCCGGCGACCGCCACCGCCACCGAGCCGCACCCCAGCAGGATCAGAATCATCGTTCCGAAGAACTCGGCCAGCAGCTCACCACCTGTGCTCCGGCACACCGAGGCCCACAGCCCCGATGGCCCTTCGACCCTGCGTTGTTCGGACATGGACGGCGCCTCCTTCCCGCGAGACGGGTACCCCGGCGCATGGCACGGAAAGCTCCGCCCGGGCGTGGGCGGCCGCACGGTCGGATCGCTTCGTGGCCGGCCGGGACGATGCTGGGCGACGCGGAACGGTGCCGGCGTCGAAAGCCGCCGCACCCCGGCCCGACCCGCGGGCCCCGCCACCTGGGCGCAGGCGGTACCGCATGCCGACGACCTCCCGGCGTAGGCAGTCCCCGCGGCGGTACGACCACGCCCCCCGAAACCGGGTGGGGCGGCGCCGCCCCGTCCGGAGGTGAGACTTGACGCTACTTCGGCCGTAGCACTCCCGCCAGTTTTCGTTGACCGAGGTCAGTCCGGGGAAGGCGGAGGCGCCTTCTCGGGCGTGCGGCCGGCGTACGGCGGCGCCCGGACGACGGCTGAGCAGGTAGCGTTGTCAGTGATCGGATGTAGTCCCGTTGACTGCCAGGGAGGGTGGGGGCGGTGGCCAACCGCAAGCCGCGAACGACAGCGGAAGGGCGCGCCGACTCCGGGCGGGCCACCGGCCGGTTGGGCGTCGCGGAGCGCGTGGACTCCTGGCGGCGGCTGTCTGAGGAGACCTTCGACCTGGTGATCGTGGGCGGCGGCGTGGTCGGCACGGGTGCCGCCCTGGACGCCGCGACCCGGGGCCTGCGGGTCGCCCTGGTGGAGGCCAGGGACCTCGCCTCGGGCACCTCCAGCCGGTCCAGCAAGCTGTTCCACGGCGGCCTGCGCTACCTGGAACAGTTGGAGTTCGGACTGGTCCGGGAGGCGCTGCGGGAGCGGGAACTGGTCCTCACCCGGCTGGCGCCGCACCTGGTCAAGCCGGTCAGCTTCCTGTATCCGCTCACCCACCGGTTCTGGGAGCGCCCCTACGTGGCGAGCGGCCTGCTGCTCTACGACACCATGGGCGGCGCCCGCTCGGTGCCCGGCCAGCGGCACCTGACCAGGGCCGGCGCGCTGCGGATGATGCCGGCGCTGAAGCGGGACGCGCTGATCGGCGCGGTGCGCTACTACGACGCGCAGGCCGACGACGCCAGGTACACGCTGACCCTGGCGCGCACCGCCGCCCACTACGGCGCGGTGGTGCGCAGCTCCACGCAGGTGACCGCGTTCCTGCGGGAGGCGGACCGGGTGTGCGGGGTGCGGGTGCGGGACGCGGAGAACGGCGAGGAAACCGACGTCCGTGCGCATGCCGTGATCAACGCCACCGGGGTGTGGACCGACGAGCTGCAGCGGCTGTCCGGCAGCCGGGGCCGGTTCCGGGTACGGGCCAGCAAGGGTGTGCACATCGTGGTGCCCAGGGACCGGATCGTCTCCGAGACCGGGCTGATCCTGCGCACCGAGAAGTCCGTGCTGTTCGTCATCCCGTGGCGCAACCACTGGATCATCGGCACCACGGACACCGACTGGAACCTGCACCTGGCACACCCGGCGGCGACCAAGGCCGACATCGACTACATCCTGGAACACGTCAACGCGGTGCTGGCCACCCCGCTCACGCACGACGACATCGAGGGCGTGTACGCCGGGCTGCGGCCGCTGCTCGCCGGGGAGAGCGAGGAGACCTCCAAGCTGTCCCGCGAGCACGCGGTGGCCCGGGTGGCCCCCGGCCTGGTGGCCATCGCCGGGGGTAAGTACACGACCTACCGGGTGATGGCGGCGGACGCGGTGGACGCCGCCTCGGCCGACCTGCCCGGCCGGGTCGCGCCGTCCATCACGGACAAGGTGCCGCTGCTCGGCGCGGACGGCTACCACGCCCTGGTCAACCAGGTGGACCAGCTCGGCGCCCGGTACGGGCTGCACCCCTACCGGGTGCGGCACCTGCTCGACCGGTACGGCTCGGCGATCTACGAGGTGCTGGATCTCGCGCTGGACGAGCCGGAGCTGCTCCGCCCGGTCCCGGCCGCGCCGGACTACCTGCGGGTAGAGGTGGTCTACGCGGCCAGCTACGAGGGCGCGCTGCACGTCGAGGACGTGCTCGCCCGGCGGATGCGGATCTCCATCGAGTACCCGCACCGGGGGGTCGACTCCGCCGAGCCGGTGGCCCGGCTGGTCGGCGGGGTGCTTGGCTGGGACGAGGCGACCATCGCCCGCGAGGTCGAGGTGTACCGGGCGCGGGTGGACGCCGAGCGGGACTCGCAGACCCAGCCGGACGACCAGGCGGCGGACGCCAGCCGGGCGGCCGCGCCGGAGATCCGCCCGGAGATTCTCGAGCAGGTGAGCTGACGGTCGGACCCCTCGGCTCAGGCCGCCTGGACGACCTCGCCGTACAGCTCGCTCACGTGCTGGTGCAGCCGCCGCGGATCGGCCGGGGAGATCGTGCTCCACGGCGTGCCGCCGGGGAACTCGCGGCGCATCTGCACGTAGCGACCCTTGGGCGTGTCGAAGAACGCGACCACCCGCTCGCCGCGTACCCGCCGGCCGAACCTGTCCCTGGCGGCCGCGCCGAACTGGCCGCGGTTGCCGGCGTCGGTGACCATGGCGGCCAGCGTCCTCGCGTCGTCGGCACGCACGCCCCGGCCGCGCAGCGCCTTCTCCAGTTCCTCCGGCGTGCTCGCCTCGGCCGCGGCGGCGTCCAGGTCCGCACTTGGCAGGGTGACTGAGTGGCCCGGCCCGGCGTGGGCGGCCGGCAACACCGACAGCGCCTCCCGGGGCAGCCCCTCCGCGGAGGCGTAGCGCAGCGTCAGCGCGTCTCCGGTCAGCACGGCGAGCACCGCGGACTCGCCCTTGGCCGCCGCCAGCAACCGGACGCTGCGGCCCAGCCAGATCCGCCCGTCGACCTCCCGCTCCGGCCGGTCCAGCAGGGTGAGCAACTCGACCAGCGTCGGGTCCGGGGCCACCTCGCGGCCCAGGCCGCGGGCGGAGAGCCCCTCCCAGGTGCGCCGTACCAGGCCGGCCCGCTCGGTGTGCGTCTTGCCCGGCGAGGGCACCCGCAGCACCAGCGGCATCACCGCGAGCCGCAGGTGCTCCCAGAGCACGTCGAACTCCAGCGCCGAGATCGTGATGGGCTCCCGTAACTGGTCCGGGCCGAGCTCGGTGCGGAACATGGTCACGCGTCTCCTCCGATCACGGGTGGGGAGACCATCATGCCGTTGCCGAAGCCGTCCTCGGCGCGTACCAGGTAGTTGCCCGGCGTGGGACCATCCGGCGCCGCCGCGGCCGGCCGTGCGGTTCCCTCGGCGCCCGGCGTTCTCGGCGCGGGCGCCGTGGGGTGGGGTTCACTCTCGCTGGCACCCTCTCCGGCGCGCGACGCGCCCTGGCCCGGTCCGCCGGCACCGTGGCCGGTGCGGGACCGGGCCCGGCCCGGCTCGGCCGCACCGTGGCCGGTTCGGGACGCTTCCCGGCCCGGCCGGCGTCCGGTCTCCCGAGGGCCCGCCGCGCCGGCTCGCACCGGCTCACCGGCCCGGACCGGGACGCCGCCGGACCGGTGCGCCGCGGCCCCGGCGCTATCCCCGTGCATCGGGGCCGCGGCACCCACCACCTCCGGCGGTGGGCCGAACCGGCCGAGCGAGCTGGTGTTGCTGGCCGTGTTGCTCTCGTAGTCGGCCATCACCTGGAAGGCGCGCTGCTCCGCGGCGCTGCGTTCGGCCTCCTGGTTCTCGTAGTCGGTCTGCCCGCCGAAGAGGTGGGTCAGGCCACGTACCACCGCGCCCGGCTGCTCACTGGTCACCGCGACCGGGCGGGGCATCTCGGCCCTGGCCTTGCTCACGTAGTCGGCCTGCAGCTCCGCGGACAGCCGCATCACGTCCGCGCTGGTCCTGGCCTGGGCCGCCCACTCGGCCAGCGGGCCGATGCCGGCCCTGGCCGCCTCGGCCGCGACGCCCTCCCAGGCCGCGCCGGACGCGGCCACGCCCCGGCTGAGTTCCTGGTCGATCTCGGCGAGCGCGTCCGCCACCCCGCGCCAGCGCTCCGCGGACGCGGCTGACGCGCTCGGCCCCGGGCCGGAGTTCAGCTTGGTGAACAGCTCCTCGTGCGTGTACCCCTGCCACCGGTGATCGCCGCTCATTCCAGACCCCCTCGTTCGGCGGGCTAGCAGCCGCCCTGCCGCCGCAGCAGTGTGGTGTTGTCGCCCTCGATGACCTGGTACTGCTCGTCGACCTGCTGCAGCGCGTCCATCGCGGACTTGAGCTGGCGCTGGTAGCCCTGCAGCGCGGCGAGCGCCGAGTCGCCGGCCTCCACCGAGCGCTGGTTGAACTGTTGCGCGGCCTCGGCGCTGACCGGATCGCCGGCCCACGGTTTGATCCGGATGTCCGTGATGGCCAGCTCGATCTGCTTGTCCAGCTTGGTCAGCGCGTTGCCGAACGCGCGGCGCAGGCCGGGGATCGCCGCGGGGTCCACGCGCATCGTGCGTGGATCGGGGAGGCGCGACGGGTCGGGTACCGCTGCGTCTCCGGCACCGTTGGGACGCGGGTGTGCGGGCACATGACCTCCCTGGGGTGGACGTGCAGCGACACTTTAGCCACCGTGCGTGACCACCGGGAGGGGTTTCGCCGGACATTTCGCCATGTGGTACGGGCCCGCCCGGCCGCGTGCACCCGCCGTTCACCGGCCACGATGATCAGTGCTGTCGGCCGAGCCCGGTCATCGCCGCCTCCGCCACCCGCCGCGCCCCGGCACACAGCGTGTCCTGCGGTAGCGGAGTGGCGTTGCCGCCGTCGCGGAACAGCACGTCCAGGAACTGGCCGTCGGCCACCCCGATGTCGACGTTGCACGCGGTCTCCACACCCGGGGTGCGCACCTCCAGGGCGGGAAACCCGGCCACGGCCAGCGGCCGGGCGTCCACCTGGGCGTTGTCGGACAGCCACACCCGCACGTCCTCGGTGGTCACCAGGGCGAGTCGGGCCACCGTCCCGCTGCCCAAGCCGCGCATGGTGCACGCCTGCGCGCCGCCCATGCCGGCGTCCAGGTACCTGCTGGGCGGGTTGTCCAGGCTGAGCTGGGCGCGCTGGTCCGGGTCCAGGATTCGGCACGGGTCGATGCCGTCCAGCCGCAGGTCGTGCGGGCGCGGGGGCAGCGAGATCGTCGTGGTGGGCGGTGGCGACACCACGGAGGTCCGCTGGTGCGAGCGGGCCAGCGGGCCGGGCAGGCAGCCGGCGACCGCCATGATCGGCAGGGCAAGCAGCGCCAGCACCGCGGTGGGGCGCCGCCGGTAGCTCCGCATGGCCCGTACGGTAGCGAAGCTATCGCTCGCCGTGATCCTCGACGTTCCGGTCTGCCGCGCAGGCGCCTGGCCGTACTCCGACGGCTTCGATGCTCACGATCAGGATTGCCCCGGCGACCGCGATGAACGGAGCGGGTTCGCCGGACGGCGGTTCCACCCAGGCGAGCGGGCCGCCGGGCACGCGGGTGGGCGGCAGTTCGATCCTGCTGGCGGGTGGCGCGTGGTCGATGCCGCAGGCGGCGAGTTCGGTGAGCACGCCGTGGTCCACCCCGTCCATCGGCGCGGTGAGAAAGACCCACCGTTCCTGACCCGGCACGCAGATCACCGGCGTCGGCCGGCATTTGGCTCGTAGCCGGGCACGGACGCGTTCGGCCAGCGGTAACGGCACGCCGAGGGCGTCGACGGCCCGCCCGGCCAGGGTCCACACAGCCCACCCGTGCGCGACGGCCGGCCAGCCCTCGTCTTCGAGGTACCGCACTGCGGCGGCGGCGCACTCGCCGGGCATTTCGATCATGTCCGGCTGTTCTTCGGCGTGGGTCACCCGATGCCCCCTCTGGTTCGCCTGGGTACCGGGACGACCCGCGAGGAAGGTCACGCCGCCCGCCTAGTGAACTCTAATTCTGAGTGCTCAGAATGAGCATCACGCAAGAGAGTGATCGTCGTGGTGACCGGGCGTCAACACCCCTTGGTGCGCCCTTGGTGCGGGGAGAGGATGATCGCGCTCGTCTTCTCAGCAGGAGGTACTCCCGTGGCGATCAGCCCCACTGTGCGCCGTCGTCGGTTGGCGGCTGAGCTGCACAGGCTGAGAGAAGCGGCCGGCCTGACGCACCAGGAGGTCGCCGATCGGCTGGGCGTCGGCTTCTCGCGAGCCAAGAGCGTTATTCAGAGCCCTTACCAGCCAAGTCGGTAGAACTCCAGTGCGGTGACGATTCGGATGACATTCGGAAGCTCGGCGAGGCGCCCTCGAAAGCCGGTGGCAAGTATCTTCCAGTTCTTGACATGGGCGATGCATCGTTCGACGGCAGAGCGCAGTGAGGAGATCATCTTGTTGTTTGCCTTGTCGCCGATAGAGAGCTCGCCACCCTTGGGTTTCTTGCGAGGCGTGATTGCGTGAGTTCCCTGGTAGGCAGGGTCGGCGATGACTGGGACATCGGCCAGAAGATCTTCCC
>NZ_BJFL01000002.1 GCF_005405885.1 Gandjariella thermophila | reverse complement strand
CTGGAAACGGAACGGTACCGGCCAAGGTCAAAACGAAAGCTGCCTGAGGGAAACCCCAGGCAGGAGCGCCCAGACCTAAAGTCGGCTACACCCACCGCGTCAGCCTCCGACCCTCCCACAGTGAGACGCAACGCCATGCGCAGCGCGCGGGTCTCCCGCCCGGTCCACTGGCCCACGGTCGGCATCCTGTTGGCTCCTCTCCCGACCCGATCGAATCATGTTGGCAGGCCATGGCGCAGCAGGGCTGCAACGAGAGTGCAACACCAGATCATTCCCGGATGGTGCTCGACTCGCCAAGCTCGGAGCCAGGCCCCGCCGCCGGGAGCCGCCCAACCGGCCCCAGTTGGGCGTCGTGATCCGGCCGAGCCGAGTCCCCGGTCGGCTCTCCGGATACGCCATTTCCCCCGGCGGCGGGCGCCGTCTCAGGCCACCCGACGAGAGGTACGGCGAGGTCGTCATGGCGGACGTCATCTCTTTGCGGCTGTACCGCAAGAATCGGCTCACTCCGGCCGCCGAGCCGCGGATGCCCGAGCCAGCGCAGCTCTACGCCCTCATCGGGCTGGCCCTGCTGTTGCACGCACCGGTGAGCCGCACGGACGCGTGCGGTCAGTGCGGACAACCGTGGCCGTGCCCGCAGGTGCGGCTGGCCTGCCGGCTACGGGACGGATTCTGATCCATACCGATCTCGCCGACAGCGGTGCTGTCGCCCATCATCTCGATCGTCAACGAAAGGTAGCGCCGAACTGCGCTTTATCGACACCGAAAGGACACCCACGCCATGGGATACATGGACGACGCGGCGGCTGCGCTCCGCGCGGCGGCCAATCAGGTACCGGTTAACTATCTCGTCGAAGCGGAACAACAGTTAGGCACGGTAGCGCAGTATGCCCAGCAGGCGGGCGGACAATTCGGAGAGGCGATGGCGCACGAGGCCCTCGCCACCCAGAGCCAGGTGCAGGAACTGACGGCCATGCTGGCGGGCCTGCAGGAGAGGCTCCGAAGCGCGGCCAACGAGGTGCTGGCGCACGGTGGTTGAAGGGACCGGCAAGCCCGACAGTCCAGCTCGGCCATCAGCAGCGACTGCTCGGGAAACACGACGGCGGCGCCCGGAGTCCGCAGGGATCCGGAAGTGGATCCCTGCCTGGTGGCGGAGGTACGACGTCAGGGCCACAAGATCAGGCCACAGGGCGTTGTGCGCATCGGCCGCAACGTCGACGGCCACATCAGATGGCTGGAGAAGGACATCCCAAACGCCGGCGTTGGCCACATCATGAATCCGAAGCGTGTGGACGAGTTCGCGCGGGTCGGGGTGGCGGAGTCCGATATCGTGGACCTGGTGTTCCACGCCGCCACCCATGGTACGCCGATCGGTATCTCAGGAAAGGATCGGACGGTGTTCGAGACGGTCTACCGAGGTCGCCGACAACGAGTGGCGGTGACCATCAGCAGTAACGGCTTCATCGTCGGAGCCAATCCCGTCTCACCGGACAGGAAGTTAAAACCGTTGCCATGACCGAGAAAACGAATTCGAAGATTACCATTCGTCTGATGGCCGATTGGGAAACGGGCCCGTTCTGGGTAGCCGTCGGCGGCGGGGTCGCCCACCCCTACGGTGTCGAGGAGATCACCGATGTCGTGCCCGTGGACGTCGGACTGCTCGAGCGGGTCCAGGTATGGGACAGCCGGTTTCAGGCGACCTACGACGACGCGAACCCGCGGGACGCAGGATTCGCCACGACCGAGGAGCAGGCGACGTTCAACGCCGAGGGGCGGGAGTTGGCCCGACAGCTCAGGGAAGCCCTGCCGGCGGACATCGACGTCGAGTACGGCCCGTTCGGCGAGAACGGATACGAAGTCATCGAGGCCAGTCGCTGACCAGGTCGCAACGGGGCAACAACCGGTTCCCGACGTCACGGGTGCCGCCACGGGGTCGTGACCCGGGGCCGCGTTCCGGGGAGTGACGAGCCGCGTCCGGGCTGCCGGGCGGCCGGCTGCGGCGTGCTGGTCAGCCAAGGCGTTCGATGATGGTGACGTTGGCCTGGCCGCCGCCCTCGCACATGGTCTGCAGGCCGAACCGGCCGCCGGTGCGCTCCAACTCGTGCAGCAGGGTGGTCATCAGCTTGGTCCCGGTGGCGCCGATGGGATGGCCCAGGGCGATGCCGCCGCCGTTGACGTTGACCCGGTCCAGGTCGGCGCCGATCTCCTTGGCCCAGGCCAGAACCACGCTGGCGAACGCCTCGTTGACCTCGAACAGGTCGATGTCGCGCAACTCCATGCCGGTGCGCTCCAGCGCGTGCCGGGTAGCCCGGATCGGCGCGGTGAGCATGTAGACCGGGTCGGAGCCGCGCGCGGACAGGTGGTGCACCCGGGCCCGCGGGATCAGCCCGTACTCCTGCACCGCCCGCTCGGAGGCGACCAGCACCGCGCTGGCGCCGTCGGAGATCTGGCTGGCCAGCGCGGCGGTGATCCGGCCGCCCGGGCGCAGCGGTTCCAGCTTGGCCATCTTCTCCGGGCTGGTGTCCCGGCGCGGGCCCTCGTCCTGGCGCACCTCGCCCATCGGCACGATCTCCCGGTCGAAGCGGCCCGAGTCGATCGCGGCGACGGCCCGCTCGTGGCTGGTCAGCGCGAAGCGTTCCATCTCCTCGCGGGAGAGGTCCCAGCGCAGCGCGATCAGGTCGGCCGCGCGGAACTGGGAAATCTCCTCGTCGCCGTAGCGGTGTTTCCAACCCTCGGAGGTGCTGAAGGGGTCGGCGAAACCGTAGGGCTCGGCCGCGGTCATCGCGGCGGCGATCGGGATCTGGCTCATGTTCTGCACCCCGCCGGCCAACACCAGGTCGGCGGTGCCGCTCATCACCGCCTGGGCGGCGAAGTGCACGGCCTGCTGGCTGGACCCGCACTGCCGGTCCACGGTCACCCCGGGCACCTGCTCCGGGAACCCGGCGACCAGCCAGGCGGTCCTGGCGATGTCCCCGGCCTGCGGGCCGATGGTGTCCACGCAGCCGAAGATCACGTCGTCCACGTCGATCGGGTCGACGTCGGTGCGGTCCAGCAGCGCGGTGATCACCCTGGCGCCGAGGTCGGCGGGGTGCACCCCGGCGAGCGCCCCGCCTCGCCGGCCGACCGGAGTGCGCACCGCGTCGATGATGTACGCCTCGGACATGGAACTGTCCTCCTTCTTGACCGCGAGTCTGCGCGCCTACGATCCCGTCGGCAGGGCCGGGCTCGGGACGACATCGGTCTGCTCGTAGGGGCCCTGCCTCCGGGATCGTGCGGCGGCCGGACCGCGCTCGGTGGTCGCGGCCGTATCGCGGCTCGACACGATCACTGAAACGCCTTGGATTCAGGTGGCCGGCTGCCGGCGGGCGGCGGACCGGCGGCGCCGGGTGGAGATGCCGTCGAGCAGGATGCCCAGGTACTGCTCGGCCACCGCGCGGGCGGTCAGCGCGCCGCCGGGGCGGTACCAGCGGACCGCGACCCACACCGTGTCCCGGATGAAGCGGTAGACCAGCTCGACGTCGAGATCGGGACGGAACGCGCCGGACCGGACGCCCTCCTCGAGGATGCCGACCCACAGCTTGCGGAACTCCACGTTGAGGTCGTCGATGTAGGAGAACCGCTCGAACTGGGCCAGGTGGCGGGCCTCGTTCTGGTAGATGGCCACCTCGGAGTGCCGGCGGTCGATGCTCTCGAACGAGGCCACCACCACCGCCTCGAGCATGTCCCTCGGGTCACCCCCGGCGGCGACGATCTCCCGGTACCGGCCGAACAGCTCGTCCAGGAACCCGCGCAGGATCTCGTCCACCATGGATTCCTTGGAGTCGAAGTGGTGGTAGAGGCTGCCGGAGAGGATGCCGGCCGCGTCGGCGATGTCCCGCACCGTGGTGGACCGGAAGCCACGCTCGGCGAACATCTCCGCGGCGAGCGCGAGCAGTTCCGCCCGGCGCTCGGAACCGCCGGCGTTGCTCTCCCCGGAACCGCCCGATCGGCGTCCTCGCGGGCTCATCCTGGTCTCCTCGTCGTCGTCCTGCTACGGATGCTGGCTGGAAACCGATACCACCTCGCCGGTGAGGTAGGACGCGTAGTCGCTGGCCAGGAACACCATGACGTTGGCCACCTCCCAGGGTTCGGCGGCGCGGCCGAACGCCTCCCGGGAGGTCAGCTCGGTGAGCAGGTCCTCGCTGGTGACCTTGGCCAGGAACGGGTGCATGGCCAGGCTCGGCGCGACCGCGTTGACCCGGATGCCGTGCTCGGCGGCGTCCAGCGCGGCGCATCGGGTGAGCGCCATGACGCCGGCCTTGGCCGCCGCGTAGTGCGCCTGGCCGACCTGCGCCCGCCAGCCGACCACGGAGGCGTTGTTCACCACCGCGCCGCCGCCGCCCTGGGCGGCCATCTGCCGCAGCGCCGCCCGGGTGCACCGGAACGTGCCGTTCAGCGTCACGTCCAGCACCCGCTGCCATTCCTCGTCGGTCATCTCCAGCACCGACCGGGTGCCGCCCAGCCCGGCGTTGTTGATCAACACATCGATCCGGCCGAACCGCCGCACCGCGCCGGACAGCAACGCCTGCACCTGCCCGCCGTCGGTGACGTCGCAGGGCAGCCCGTGCACCCGGTCGCCGTGCTCGGCGGCCAGCTTGTCCACGGTCTCGCCGAGCCGCCGCTCGTGGTGGTCGCTGACCACCACCCGGGCACCCTCCTCCAGGCAGCGCCGGGCGGCGGCGGAGCCGATGCCGGTGCCGGCCGCGGCCGTCACCACGACGACCTTGTCGGCCAGCAGGTCGTGGCCGGCGGGGTAGGCAGGGATCACGGGCGCGCCTTCCTTTCCGCGGCTTCGCGCGCCCCCGCGAGCGGGTCGGCAGGGCGCGCGCTGCGGTCATCTCGGGCATCGCGACTTGACACGCGCATTACCGGGCCTCCCGGGGCAGGCCGAGCACCCGCTCGGCGATGATGTTGCGCTGGATCTCGTCCGAGCCGCCGTAGATCGTGTCGGCCCGGCTGAACAGGAACAGCCGCTGCCACTCGTCCAGGTCACCGGCGTCGGTACCGGCCACCATGGAGGGCGCGCCGATCACCTCCATGGCAAGCTCGCCGAGGGCGCGATGCCAGCCGGCCCAGAACAGCTTGGCCACCGACGCCTCGGCCATGCCCGGCGTGCCGCCGGAACCGGCGAGGGTGCGCAGCGCGTGCGCGCGCAGCACGTCCAGGCCGAGCCAGGCCCGGGTCAGCCGCTCCCGCAGCACCGGGTCGTCCACCGCGCCGTTGCGCTTCGCGAGTTCGGTGATGCCCTCCAGCTCGCGGCGGAAGCCGACCTGCTGGCCGAGGGTGGCGACACCGCGCTCGACGGCGAGCGTGCCCATGGCCACCTTCCAGCCCTGACCGACCTCGCCGACCACCAGGTCACGGGCGGTGCGGGCACCGTCGAAGAACACCTCGTTGAACTCGGACGTGCCGGTGAGCTGCTGGATCGGCCGCACCGTCACGCCGTCCTGGCGCATCGGCACCAGCAGGTACGACAGCCCGGCGTGGCGCCGGGAGCCGGGTTCGGTGCGGGCCAGCACGAAGCACCAGTCGGCCACGTGCGCCAGCGACGTCCACACCTTCTGCCCGCTGACCACCCACTCGTCGCCGTCCAGCGTCGCGGTCGTGGACACCGAGGCCAGATCGGAGCCGGCGCCGGGTTCGGAGTAGCCCTGGCACCACAGTTCCTCCACGGCGACGATCTTCGGCAGGAACCGCCGCTGCTGCTCGGGCGTGCCGAACGCGATCAGGGTGGGGCCGAGCAGTTCCTCGCCGAGGTGGCTGACCTTCGCCGGGGCGCCGGCGCGAGCGTACTCCTCGTGGAAGATCACCTGCTGCTCGACGGTGGCCCCGCGACCGCCGTACTCCACCGGCCAGCCGAGGCAGGTCCACCCGGCGGCGGCGAGGTGCCGGTTCCACGCCAGCCGCTCCTCGAACGCCTCGTGCTCCCGGCCGGGACCGCCGAGGCCGCGCAGCGCGGCGAACTCGCCGGAGAGGTTGTCCGCCAACCACTCCCGCACCTGGCGACGGAAGGCCTCGTCCGTCACGCGCACCTCCGTCTGGCCAAACGGAACCCGACCTGCGTAGGCTAGCCTACCAAGCACTTGCTTTGCCAAAGGCGCAGCGGGAGGGGACGTGAGTCTCGACGACGCGAGCACGATCCCGGCCGCCGTGGCCCGTGCCGCCGCCCGGTTCGGTGACGCCGAGGCCGTGGTCGACGGTTCGGTGCGGTTGACCTATGCCGAGTTGCACGACCGGGTCCGCACCCTGGCCCGCCTGTTCCTGGCCCGCGGCGTCGAGCCCGGCGACCGGGTGGCGGTGTGCGCGCCGAACACCCACCACTGGGCGGTGGCCGCGCTCGGCGCGCTGTACGCCGGGGCCACCCTGGTCCCCGTCAACACCCGGTTCACCGGCCCCGAAACGCTGGACGTGGTGCGGCGCAGCCGGGCTCGGACGCTGGCCGTCGCCGGCCCGTTCCTCGGCACCGACCGGCTGGCCGAGCTGCGCCGGGCCGCCGCGGCCGAGCCGGACGGGTCGCCCGACCCCGCCGACCCGGTGCCCGGGCTGCCCGCGGTGCGCACCGTGCTGCGCATCCCGACCGAAGAGCCCGCCGAACCCACCGCCGGTGCCATCGAGTGGAACGAGATCGACGCCTACGCCGACATGCTCACCACGGCCGACGCGGACGCACGCGCCGAGGCGGTCGACCCGGACGGCGTCAGCGACATCCTGTTCACCTCCGGTACCACCGGCCGCAGCAAGGGCGCGATGAGCGCGCACCGCCAAGCGCTCGCGGTGGCCGAGGCGTGGGCGGACTGCGGCGAGGTCACCGCGGCCGACCGCTACCTGGTGATCAACCCGTTCTTCCACAGCTTCGGCTACAAGGCCGGCATCCTCGTCTGCCTGCTGCGCGGCGCCACCCTGGTGCCGCAGCCGGTGTTCGACGTGGAGCGGGCGATGAAGCTGGTCGACGCGGAGCGGATCACCGTGCTGCCCGGCCCGCCCACCATCTACCAGACCATGCTGGACCACCCGAGCCGGGACACGTTCGACCTGTCCACCCTGCGGCTGGCGGTGACCGGTGCGGCGACCGTGCCGGTCGCCCTGATCGAACGCATGCGCGCGGAACTCAGCTTCCGCACCGTGCTCACCGCGTACGGGCTGACCGAGGCGGTGGTGGCCACCATGTGCCGGCCCGGTGACGACGCCGACCGGGTCGCCCGCACCTCCGGACGCGCCGCCGCCGGATTCGAGGTGCGGGTCGCCGACCCGGACGGCAACCCGCTGCCGCCCGGCGAACCCGGCGAGGTCCTGCTGCGCGGCCCCAACGTGATGCTCGGCTACCTCGACGACCCGGAGGCCACCGGCCAGGCGATCGACCGGGACGGCTGGCTGCACACCGGCGACGTCGGCCGGCTGGACAGGCGCGGCTACCTCACCATCACCGACCGGCTCAAGGACATGTACATCTGCGGCGGGTTCAACGTCTACCCGGCCGAGGTGGAGCAGGTACTCGCCCGGCTTTCCGGGGTCGCCGATTCCGCGGTGGTCGGCGTGCCGGACGACCGGCTCGGCGAGGTCGGCAAGGCGTACGTGGTCACCCGGCCCGGGCACGAACTGTCCACAGAGGACGTCATCGGGCACTGCCGCACCCGGCTGGCCAACTACAAGGTCCCCCGGCACGTCGAGTTCCGCACCCAGCTCCCCCGGAATCCCGGCGGCAAGGTCCTCAAGCGCCAACTGCGAGAGGAGTCCCAGCAATCATGACCGACGAGGACGTGGTCCGCTACGAGCGGCGGGGCCCGGTCGCGGTGGTGACCATGCACCGCCCCGAGTACCGCAACGCGCAGAACTCCGCGATGACCTACGCGCTGGACGCCGCGTTCACCACGGCGGTGGACGACAACGACGTCTCGGTGATCGTGCTCGCCGGCGCCGGCAAGCACTTCTCCGCCGGCCACGACATCGGCACACCCGGCCGGGACGTGGACGTCTCGTACGAGCGCAGGGCCGTGATGTGGTGGGACCACGTGGACAAGCCGGGCGGGGACCAGCGCTACGCCCGGGAGATGGAGGTCTACCTCGGCATGTGCCGGCGGTGGCGGGACATGCCCAAACCCACCATCGCCATGGTGCAGGGCGCGTGCATCGCCGGCGGGCTGATGCTGGCCTGGGTGTGCGACATGATCGTCGCCTCGGACGACGCGTTCTTCGCCGACCCGGTGCTGCGGATGGGCATTCCGGGGGTGGAGTACTTCGCGCACCCGTGGGTGCTCGGCCCCCGCGCGGCCAAGGAGGTGCTGTTCACCGGGGAACGGTTCGACGCCCGCCGCGCCTACGAGCTGGGCATGGTGAACCGGGTGGTCTCTCGGGACAAGCTGGAGACGGAGACGTTCACCCTGGCCGAGACCATCGCCAAGATGCCGCGCTTCGGCCTGGCGCTGGCCAAGCGGGCGGTCAACCAGTGCGAGGACCTGATGGGCATGCGCTCCGGCATGGACTCGGTGTTCGGGCTGCACCACTTCGCGCACGCGCACAACGCCGAGGTGTCGGCGGACTCGCTGGCCGGCCTGGACGCGCGCGCCATGAAGCGGGCCGGGAGCTGACGTGGACCTCGACCTGGACGCCGGCGATGTCGCCTTCCGCGACGAGGTACGGGACTGGCTGACCGAACACGTGCCGGCGCGGCCGCTGCCGTCGATGGACACCGCCGAGGGCTTCGCCGCGCACCGCGAGTGGGAGGCCACGCTCGCCGGCGCGCGGCTGTCCGCGGTGTCCTGGCCGGCGGAGTACGGCGGCCGGGACGCGTCGCTGCTGCGCTGGGTGCTCTTCGAGGAGGAGTACTACGCGGCGGGCGCGCCCGGCCGGGTCAGCCAGAACGGCATCTTCCTGCTCGCCCCGACGCTGTTCGCGCACGGCACCGACGAGCAGCGCAAGCGGCTGCTTCCCCGGATGGCGCGCGGCGAGGACATCTGGGCGCAGGCGTGGTCCGAGCCCGAGGCGGGCAGCGACCTCGCCGCGATCCGCAGCAGCGCGGTGCGCACCGACGGCGGCTGGCTGCTGTCCGGGCAGAAGACGTGGAGTTCCCGGGCCACCTTCGCGGACCGGGGATTCGGGCTGTTCCGCACCGACCCGGACGCGGAACGCCACCGCGGTCTCACCTACTTCCTGTTCGACCTGCGCGCCGAGGGCGTCACCATCCGGCCCATCCCCCAACTCGACGGCGAGCCCGGATTCGCGGAGATCTTCCTGGACGGGGTGTTCGTGCCGGACGCCGACGTGCTCGGCGAGGTGCACAACGGCTGGCGGGTGGCGATGAGCACGGCCAGCAACGAGCGCGGCCTGTCGCTGCGCAGCCCGGGCCGGTTCCGCGCCGCCGCGGACCGGTTGGTGCGGCTGTGGCGGGCGGTCGGCGCCCCGTCCGACACCGCGCTGCGGGACCGGGTGGTGGACGCCTGGATCGGCGCGCAGGCATACCGGCTGTACACCTTCGGCACGGTCACCCGGCTTGCCGAGGGTGGCGGCCTGGGCGCCGAGTCCAGCGTGAACAAGCTGTTCTGGTCCGAACTGGACGTGGCATTGCACGAGACCGCGCTGGACCTGCTCGGCGCCGAGGGCGAGCTGACCGGCCGGTGGCTCGACGGCTACCTGTTCTCCCTGGCCGGCCCGATCTACGCGGGCACCAACGAGATCCAGCGCAACGTCGTCGCGGAGCGGCTGCTCGGCTTGCCCAAAGGGACGTAGATGAGCGTGTCGAGGCGCGGCACCCACCCCGGCAGAGCGCGCACCGGGGCGTCAGCGTGCTGACCTCGGCTACCGCAGCGACGCCCCGGCGAGACGATCGCGGTCGCGCGGGGTCGCGGAGAGGACGGTGACCGGTGAAGTTCACGCTGAGTCCGGAGCAGCGGCAGTTCGCCGCCAGCATCGGCGATCTGCTCAGCGGCTCCGACGTGCCCGGCCTGGCACGCCGGTGGGGCGCCGGACAACCCGACCTGGCCACGTGGCGGCGGCTCGCCGACCTCGGGGTGACCGGGCTGGCCGTGCCGGAGCGCTGGGACGGCCTGGCCGCGCACCCGGTCGACCTGGTGGTCGCCTTCGAGGAGCTGGGCCGGCACGCGGTGCCCGGACCGCTGGTCGAGTCGGTGGCCGCGGTGCCCACCCTGCTGGTCGAGTTGGGCGACGACGCGCTCGCCGGGCGCTGGCTGCCCGCGCTCTCCGCCGGGACCACCGTGGCCACTCTGGCGGCTCCGCCGCACCTGCCCTACGCGCTGGACGCCGACCTCGCCGACCCGGTGCTGCTCGTCGTGGACGGCACCCTGAGCCTGGCCAGGACCACCACCGCACTGTCCTCAGTGGACGCAACCCGCCGGCTGTTCGCGGTGGACGGTGCCGGCGTGCTCGCCTCCGGGCCGGCGGTGACCGCCGCGGCCGGGCGGGCGTTCGACGCCGGCACCCTGGCGTGTGCCGCGCAACTGGTCGGCGCCGGCCAGGCACTGCTGGAACGGGCCACCGACTACGCGAAGCAGCGCAGCCAGTTCGGCCGGCCGATCGGCGCCTTCCAGGCGGTCAAGCACCAGTTGGCGGACGTCCTGGTCGGGCTGGAGCTGGCCCGGCCGCTGGTGTACGGCGCGGCGGTGGCGGTGGCCGACCGGTCCGCCACCGCCGGCCGGGACTGCTCGGCCGCCAAGGTCGCCGCCGGCCGGGCCGCCTACCAGGCCGCGCGCACCGCGCTCCAGGTGCACGGCGCGGTCGGCTACACCCAGGAGTACGACCTCGGGCTGTGGCTGACCAAGGTCCGCGCCCTGCTGTCCGCCTGGGGCACCGCGACCACGCACCGCGCCCGCGTCGCGGCCGCACTCCGGGACGCGGCCACCACCGCCGCCCGTAGATAACCAAGCGATTGTTTGGTTTACTCCGGGGCGTGTACGCGTTGACCGAGGAGCAGGTGGCGCTGCGGAACGCGGTTCGGTCGCTGCTGTCCCGGCGGTCCGACCCGGCCGCGGTGCGCGCGGCGGCGGCGTCCGGCCGCGGCTACGACCCCGACCTGTGGTCGGTGCTGTGCGAGCAGATCGGCGTCGCGGCGCTGGCCGTGCCCGAGGAGTACGGCGGCGCCGGGGCCGGGGTGCCGGAGATCCGGTTGGTGCTGGAGGAGTTGGGCCGCACGCTCACCCCGTCGCCGCTGCTGGGCTCCGCGGTGCTGGCCGCGCAGGCACTGCTGGCCTCCGGCGACGCCGAGGCGTGCAAGCGGCTGCTGCCCGGGATCGCGGATGGCAGCCGGATCGCCACCGTGCTGTGGACCGGGCCGGCCGGGCACTGGTCCGCCGAGGACACCGCCTGCTCCGCCGAGCCGCGCGGCACGGGTGGCTGGGCGCTGCACGGCAGGGCGCACCACGTCCTCGACGGCGACCTGGCCGACGTGCTGCTGGTCGCCGCGCGCACCGACACCGGCATCGGGCTGTTCGAGGTGACGCCGCACCAGCCGGGCGTGCACCGCCGGCACGCCGCGACCATGGACCTCACCCGCCGGCTGGCCACCGTGCGGCTGGCCGGTGCCACCGGGCGGCGGATCGGCGACGACGCCCGGCCGGCGCTGCGCCGGGCCCGTGACACCGCCTGCGCGGCGCTGTCCGGCGAGCAGGTCGGCGCGGCCAGCCGGTGCCTGGAGCTGACCGTGGAGTACGCCAAGGCGCGGGTGCAGTTCGACCGGCCGATCGGCAGCTTTCAGGCGCTGAAACACCGGATGGCGGACATGTACGTGCTGGTGGAGACGGCCCGGTCGGCGTCGCACGCGGCGGCGCAGGCGGCCGAGGAGGGCGACGCCGAGCTGCTCGCCGCCCGTGCCGCGGCGGCCAAGACGTACTGCTCCGAGGCGCTGTGCCGGGTGGCCGCCGAGATGATCCAGTTGCACGGCGGCATCGCGATCACCTGGGAGCACGACGCCCACCTGTACTTCAAGCGGGCGCACGGCAGCGCGCAGCTCTTCGGGCAGCCGCGCGAGCACGCGGCCCGGCTGGGTCGGCTGCTCGGCCTGGACGGCCCGGCCCGCTCCGGCGGGTCGCTCGGCTGAGCCGACACATCGCCGCCGACCAGCGTATCCGGGGCAGCCACGTGCGCCACTGTGAAACGTGTTCTACTCTGTGCGCGACCGAACACCGAGAACGGATGGCGTCAAATCGCCACCGGTCGATAACCTGTTTCAGGCAGGACGGCTCGCACACCGGAGGGACGCGATGAGTGGGAACGGGGTCCGCAGCATCGATACCGGCGCCCCGCCGCAACGGTTCGCCCGTGGCTGGCACTGCCTGGGCCTGGCCGACACCTTCCGGGACGGCAAGCCACACGCCGTGGAGGCCTTCGGCACCAAGCTCGTCGTCTTCGCCGACTCGGCCGGCGCCCTGCACGTGCTGGACGCCTACTGCCGGCACATGGGCGGCGACCTTTCCCAGGGCACGATCAAGGGCGACGCGGTCGCCTGCCCGTTCCACGACTGGCGCTGGGGCGGCAACGGGCGCTGCGTGGACATCCCCTACGCCAAGCGGGTGCCGCCGCGGGCCCGGACCCGATCGTGGCTGACCCTGGAGGAGAACAGGCAACTGTTCGTCTATCACGACCCGCAGGGCAACCCGCCGCCGGAGCACGTGGTCATCCCGCGCATCCCCGAGGCGTTCGAACCCGGCTGGTCGAACTGGACCTGGGACAGCGTCCGCATCGACGGCTCGAACTGCCGGGAGATCATCGACAACGTCGTGGACATGGCCCACTTCTTCTACATCCACTTCGCCTTCCCGACCTACTTCAAGAACGTCTTCGAGGGCCATGTGGCCACCCAGTACCTGCACTCCCGCGGCCGCCCGGATGTCGGAGCCGCCCAGGGCAACTACGCCGGCGAGGACGTGACCCTGCGGTCGGAGGCGTCCTACTACGGCCCCTCCTACATGATCAACCACCTGGCCACCAACTACCGGGGCACCCCGATCGACGCCATCCTGATCAACTGCCACTACCCGGTGACCCCGGAGTCCTTCGTGCTGCAGTGGGGCGTGACGGTGAGGAAGCTGCCCGGCCTGGACGACGCCCAGGCCGACGCGGTGGCCGGCAAGTTCGCCAAGTCCTTCGGCGTGGGGTTCCTGCAGGACGTGGAGATCTGGCGGAACAAGACCCGCATCGACAACCCGCTGCTGTGCGAGGAGGACGGCCCGGTCTACCAGTTGCGCCGCTGGTACGAGCAGTTCTACGTGGACGTGGAGGACGTCACCGAGGACATGACCCGCCGCTTCGAGTTCGAGGTCGACACCACCCGCGCGGTGGCCTCCTGGGAGGCCGAGGTCGCGGCCAACCTGGCCAACCGCCAGACCGAGACGTCCACCCGATGACGGACCACGCCGCAGTGCGCGCCGCCTCCGCCGAGGCAGGTTCTCCCGCCGAGGCGGCGAATGACACCGCCGCCGACCGGAGGCTGTATCTGGAGGGCGGGCTGCGACCGCTGACCTGCCACGGCTGCGGCATCGAGGTGCTGGTCAAGAAGCTCAGCCCGGAGCACACCAGCATCCAGTGGACGACCGGCACCGACCGCTGCCCGGAGATCGCCGCGCGGGTCGCCGCCGGGGAACACCCGGCGCGCGTGGACACCTGCGCCCGGCTGCGCGCCAGCATCGAGCACGCCGTCCACGAGGGACTGGTGGAGGTGCCACGCCGGGAAGCCGACGCCGGCTGACCACCCGCGGTCGCGACTGATCCCTCGTCCTGGAAAGGGGGCGGCATGCCCATCGACCCGAGCGTCGCCATCGGCGCCGAGCTTCCCGAGGTGGAGTTTTCCTGGACCGCCTCCGATGTCCTGCTGTACCACCTCGGACTGGGCGCCGGCGCCGACCCGGAGGACCCGCGCGAACTGCGCTACGTCTACGAGCGGGACCTCCAGGTGCTGCCCACCTTCGGCGTGGTGGCGCCCACGTTCGGGGCCACCGAGCCGCCGCGGGTGTCCTTCCCCGGTGTGGACATCGACCTGGCCAGCGTGCTGCACGGCGAGCAGGGCATCACCGTGCACCAGCCGCTGCCGGTGGCCGGGTCCGCCCGCGCCCGCATCCGGATCGCCGACATCCACGACAAGGGCAAGGCCGCGGTGATCGTGCAGGAGTCCGAGGCGGTGGACGGCGCGGGGAACCCGCTGTTCACCACCCGATCCAGCATCTTCGCCCGCGGCGAGGGCGGTTTCGGCGGCCACCGCGGGCCGTCCGGCAGCACCACGCTGCCCGACCGCGACCCGGACGCCGAGTTGCTGTCCCCCACCCTGCCGCAGCAAGCGCTGCTGTACCGGCTGTGCGGCGACCGCAACCCGCTGCACGCCGACCCGGACTTCGCCGCGGCCGCCGGCTTCCCCCGGCCGATCCTGCACGGCCTGTGCTCCTACGGGGTGGTGTGCAAGGCCCTGGTGGACGGCCTGCTCAAGGGCGACACCGCCCGGGTGGCCGGCTTCTCCGCCCGGTTCGCCGGCGTGGTGTATCCCGGGGAGACGCTGCGCACCCGGGTCTGGGAGTCCGACGACCGGATACTGCTGACCACGTCGGTGGTGGAGCGCGACGACGCTCCGGTGCTCGCCGACGCGGTACTGACCATCCACTGACCGTGCCTTAATGAAACGCGTTGCCTTCCCCTGACGGGTCCGCGTGGCGGCACCGGGACGCGGGTGACGCCCAGGACGACAGCCACACACTGCCCGGCCGCCGGGGCGACGCGGCGCCTCGGGTAAACTGGAACGTGAAACCTGAAACAGGTTCCTTCTTCCGGACGAACATCCGATCTGAGCGGAGGGACGATCCGACGTCACCCCGCCCGACCATCCGAGGGGACCGCCTCGATGACATCGACGGCAAAGACGAACGCGTCGACCGGCAACGTGCTGAACACACTCGCCGACGACGAGCTCGGCTCGGCTGCGCAGCGTGATCGGCGCAAGCGGATCATCGACGCGACCGTTGCTCTGGCCTCCAAGGGTGGCTACGACGCGGTGCAGATGCGGACCGTGGCGGAGCGGGCCGACGTCGCGCTCGGCACCCTGTACCGCTACTTCCCGTCCAAGATCCACCTGCTGGTGTCCAGCCTGGCGCGCGAGTTCGAGCGCGCTCAGGAGCGGCTGGACCGGGCCACCGTCCGCGGTGAGACGCCGTACGAGCGGGTGCTCTTCGTGCTGGGCCGGGTGACCAGGGGGATGCAGCGCAACCCGCATCTCGCCGAGGCGATGACCCGGGCGTTCATGTTCGCCGACGCGTCCGCGGCCGCCGAGGTGGACACCGTGGCCCGGCTGATGGAGGGCATGTTCACCCGGGCGATGAGCGACGAGGAGCCGACCGACGAGCAGAAGGCCATCGCCAGGGTGATCGGCGACGTGTGGCTGTCCAACCTGGTCGCCTGGGTCACCCGGCGCGCCTCCGCCACCGACGTCTCCAACCGGCTGGAACTGACGGTTCGCCTGTTGCTCGGCTGACCGCCGCCGGGCCGGTCACAGCACCGTGAGGTCGCTGATCTTCCAGGTGGTTCCGGTGCGCACCGCGACCACGTCGAGCTGGGCGGCGCCCGAGTTGCTCTGGCTGCTGTCCGCGCGCAACGCCTGCTGGTCGACGAAGACCAGCGCCCGCGCGTGGTCGCCGTCGACCTGGATGACGCCCACCGACCGCACGGTCGTGGTGAGCATCAGCTTCTGCGCCGGCGCGTCCCGCTCGACCTGGGCGAACAACTGGTTGTACTCGTCGATGGCATGGCCGGTGAGCACGTTCTGCGCGGCCTGGCGGGTGGTCGCCGGATTGGTGTAGTCGTAGCTGAACGCGGCCCGCACCGCCTCGCCGACCTGGGTGCTCACCGCGTTCGTGGTGGCCACGTCGACCAGGGCGGTGTTGCGAGCCGCCTCGATCCCGCCCACCGCGTGCGCGGACAGCCCGAACCACACGGCCAGGCCGGCGGCCACCACGGCCACCCCGGCGAGCGCGGCCCGCACCAGCCGGCGCCGATCGGCCGGGCTGGCCGTTTCCACCTCGCGCGGTGGCTCGGTGGCGCCGGGCTCGGCGGCCCGGTCACGGTCCCGCTCGGGTGCCTGGTCACGGTCCGGCTCGGCAGCCCGGTCAAAGTCCGGCTCGGCGGCCTCGGCGGCCCGCCGGCAAGCCTGGCTGGCCGCGCCGTCCACCGCGCCGTGTCCGGCACCGTTTCCGGGCCGGCTCAGCGCGCCGCGCACCGGGTCCGGCTCCGCCCGGCCGGCCGGCTCCGGGCTGTCGCGCCGGATCAGCCCGGCGACCCGGGGCCGGCGCCGCCGGTGCGCCGTCCCGCCACCACGCCTGGAGAACGCCACTGTTCTCCTCCTTCCGTGCCGGCCGCTCAGCCCACCACGCCGACGACCTGCAACGAGGCCACCTTCCAGCCCTGCGGGGTGCGGGCCATGCCGGCGTCCAACCGGCTGCGTCTGATCGACGGCTGGCCGCCGTTCGCGGTCACCGACACCTCCAGCACGGCGATCACATCCGCCGTCCCAGCGTGGGTGTCCAGCCTGGTCACCGCGGCCTCGACTACCTTCGCCGCGGTGGCCGTCTTCGCGGTGCGGATCTGCTGCGCGTCGCTGTCCCGGCTGCGGGTCAACTCGTCGAGCAGTGCCCCGGTGGCCGCCTGGCGCCACCGCTCCAGCCCATGGTCGGCGTCCTGGTAGTCCAGCGTGTTGAGCACGATCAGTTCCTGCCGGCCGGCGTCCAGCACGGCATCCCTGGCCGAGGCGAACTGCAGGTCCTCATCGTGCGCGGTGTGCCACCACGACCAGCCGAACCAGCTGGCGGTGGCCACCGCCAGCACGGCGAGCACGGCGAGCGCGTCGCGCACCCGGTCCCGGCCGCCGGCGGCGGTCGCATCGCCCGGGGCGGCGGGTGCCGCGCCTGACACGGTCATCGAACTCCATCGGGTTTGTCCTCGGTAACCCCGGACACGCTAGAACACGTTATCGTTATGGCTCAACCGAGGTGTCGGTACCGGGAAAACGAGCGGTTCGGGTCCCAGGTCACGCGCGGCACCCGGCGGATCAGCGCAGCACGTCCTCGGCGATGACGCGTTCGATGTTCCGCTCCGCGAGCGCGGTGATTGTGACGAACGGGTTGACCCCCACCCAGCCGGGGATCAGCGAGCCGTCAGTGACGTAGAGGTTCGGGTAGCCGCGCACCCGGCCGTAGCCGTCCGTGGCCCTGCCCAACACCACGCCGCCGAGCGGGTGGTAGCAGAAGTCGTCGGCGAATGCCTTGTTGTGCCCGAACAGGTCATACCGGTACACGGTGCCGTTCGCCGCGTTGATCCTGTCGAAGAGCGCCTTCGCCGAGGCCACCGACGGCTGGCTCTGCTCGGGGCCCCAGCGCAGTTCCGCCCGGCCGGTGGCCGGGTTGTAGGCGAAGTTGCCGCGCTCGACGGTCCTGGTGATGGCCAGGTAGAGGTTCACCCAGGTTTCGAACCCGGCGGGGAGCGGGGCGATCTCGGCGAACACCGGATTGGCTGGGTCGGCCCGGTGGTCGATGCCCAGCGCCGGCATCCCGGACTGCACCGTGCCAGTCGGCTGCCACACGTGGTTGGCCCGCGCGGTCATGATGTTGCCGTTGTTGCCCCAGCGCTGCCCGATCTCCGGGCTGAGGTCGGGCAACGCGCCGGTCTCCCGGGCGCGCAGCAGCAGTTCCGTCGTACCGAGGCTGCCCGCGCCGAGGAACAGGTACCGGCAGCCGATCTCCCGGTCGGCGACCACCGAGCCGTACGGGTCGATCTGCCGGGCGCGCAGCAGATAGCCACCACCCGACTGGCGCTCGATGCTCCGCACCTCGGTGAGGGTCTGGATGGTGATATGGCCGGTGCCCAGGGCGGCGGGCAGGTAGGACCTGTCCAGGCTGCGCTTTCCGTGGTTGTTGCCGTAGATGACCTCGGAGTTCAGCGCGGACTTCGGCACGAGGCCGGCGTCCTCCCGCGCCATGTAACCAAAGTCGTAGACGTTGGGCACGAAGGCCGTGCCGTAGCCGGCCACGCGGGCGCTCTCCCGCGCCACCCGCGCGTACCGGTAGCAGTCGGCCGTCTCGAACCAGGCCGGGTCGACGTCGTTCACCCCGAGACCGGCGTTGGCCCTCGGGAAGTACACGCGGTACATCTCGTCCGCGTCCACGCCGGGCAGGATGTCGGCGAACGACGACCTCAGCGGGGTCACCGCCATCCCGCCGTTGACCAGCGAGCCGCCACCCACGCCGCGGCCGACGTAGACGTCCATGTTCGGGAAGTGCACCCGGTCCAGCACACCCGCGTACGGGGTGATGTCCCGGTTGATCACGTCCAGCCAGAGGAAGGTGGCCAGCGGCGCCTCGGTCCGCGTGCGGAACCACATGGACCGCTGGTCGGGGCTGAGCATCGTACAGAACACGTTCCCGTCCGGGCCGGGCTTGTCCCATAACTGGCCCATTTCCAGCATCAGCGTCGGCACCCCCGCCGCGCCGAGGCGCAGCGCGGTGACCGCCGCACCGTAGCCGGTGCCGACCACCACGGCGGGACTGAACGTGGCGCCGTCGGCCGGGCGATCGGCGGCGCGGGCACTGCCGCAGGCGATCGTGGTCAATCCGAACGTGGCCGCCGTCCGCATGGCGGCCAGGCCGAGAAACCGGCGGCGGGACAACGACAAGCGGGACATGGCGTCTCCTTCCGGCGCGGGCCACGGCGACGGGTCACCCGCGCCGGTCGCACGTCCGCGGGCCACCGAGCGTCACCGAGATCGACAGCACAGTAGCCACTAATCTGGACACCTGTCCATCACTCGCGGTGCATCGGCGAGGATCGCCGGAGCCGCGCCGGCCGCGAGATACCCTCACGCCATGACCGACCGGACGTCACCAAGTGCAACCGCCGCGTCAACGGCTCCGCCGCAGCCGGCCCGGTGTTCATGAGCGAGCCGATCCGCCAGGTCGTCGAGGGCCGCAGGGCCGACACGGTGCGGCGGCTGCTCGACGCCACCGTGGCCGAGCTGCGCGAGGTCGGCTTCCCGGCACTGACGGTGCGCTCGGTGGCCAGGCGGGCCCAGGTTTCCCCGGCGACCGCGTACACCTACTTCTCCTCCAAGGAACACCTGGTCACCGCGGTGTTCTGGAAGAAGGTGCAGGCGCTGCCACCGGCCGAGCGGGACCGCGCCGGCCGGCCCGCCGAGGACGTGGCCGCCGTGGTGCGGGCCATCGCGCTGCTGCTGGTCGACGAACCGGAGCTGGCCCAGGCGTGCACGCTGGCCATGCTCACCGACCACGAGGAGGTGCGCCGGCTCCGCGACCAGATCGGCCGGGAGATCTACGCGCGGCTGGCCGACGCGCTCGGCGCGGACGCCGACCCCCCGGCCGAGCGGGCCGTGCTGACCGCCTTCGTCGGGGCCATGGTGCTCGCCGGCAGCGGCCACCTGCCCTTCGCCGAGGTAGCCGACCACCTCCGCGAGATCACCGAAACGGTGCTGCGCCGGTCCCCGGTGAAACGCCGCTGACCTCCCTCTCCGGTCCGGGGGGCTCCCGCAGGTGGGTTGCCGGCGGCTCACCGCCCGGCCGCCACCGCCCGCGCGGGTCACGGCGTCGCGGCGGTGAAACGGGGACTTTCGGCTCTTATTGCCGAATGGCTATGCGTTTAGCTTCGGAGGCGTCCGGTGCACCGGCGCCGCGCGGCCAACAGGGGCCGTGACGCGACCCGCGAGGCGCCCTATGCCGGGGTGACGTCGCGAGGCCCGAGGTGACCACGCCGCGCGCCGCTGCCGGCATGCCGCGCACACTCGCGGAAAGGGAGCACCGATGCCAGAGAACAAGGCTGTGATCTACGAGGGCCCGGGCAAGGTGGAGGTCGAGTCCACCGAGTACCCGAGTTTCGAACTCAAGGAGGGGCCCGGCGTCAACCCGCTCAACGTGGGGCGCAAGACACCGCACGGCGTGATCCTCAAGGTGGCCGCGACCAACATCTGCGGCAGCGACCAGCACATGGTGCGGGGGCGGACGACCGCGCCGCAGGGGTTGGCGCTCGGCCACGAGATCACCGGTGAGGTGGTCGAGGTCGGCAGGGACGTGGAGTTCATCAAGGAGGGCGACCTGGTTTCGGTGCCCTTCAACATCGCCTGCGGCCGCTGCCGCAACTGCAAGGAGGGCAAGACCGGCGTCTGCCTGAACGTCAACCCGGACCGGCCCGGCTCCGCGTACGGGTATGTCGACATGGGCGGGTGGACCGGCGGTCAGGCCGACTACGTGCTCGTGCCGTACGCCGACTGGAACCTGCTGAAGTTCCCGGACAAGGAGCGGGCCCTGGACAAGATCCTGGACCTGACCATGCTGTCCGACATCTTCCCGACCGGGTTCCACGGCTGTGTCAGCGCGGGCGTCGGCCCCGGCTCCACGGTCTACATCGCCGGCGCGGGACCGGTCGGGCTGTCCGCCGCCACCTCGGCGTTCCTGCTCGGCGCCGCGGTGGTCATCGTCGGCGACCTGAACCAGGACCGGCTGGCCCAGGCGCGCAGCTTCGGCTGCGAGACGGTGGACGTCAGCCAGGCAGACCCGAAGGACCAGATCGAGCAGATCCTCGGCGTGCCGGAGGTCGACTGCGCGGTGGACGCGGTCGGCTTCGAGGCCCGTGGCCACGGCCGGGAGGCGCAGACCGAGCGCCCGGCCACCGTGCTCAACACGGTCATGGACGTGACCAGGGCCGGCGGTGCGGTCGGCATCCCGGGCCTGTACGTGACCGGAGACCCGGGGGCGGCCGACGAGGCGGCCCGGGAGGGCTCGCTGTCACTGCGGATCGGCCTCGGCTGGGCCAAGTCGCTGTCCTTCGCCACCGGGCAGTGCCCGGTGATGCGGTACCACCGGCAGTTGATGATGGCGATCCTGCACGACCGGGTGCAGATCGCCAAGAACGTCAACGCGACCGTGCTGCCGCTGGAGGACGCGCCGCGCGGCTACGCGGACTTCGACAAGGGTGCGGCGCGCAAGTTCGTGCTCGACCCGCACGGCATCGTGCGCGCACACATGCCGCAGCCTCGCCAGCCTGCCTGAGCCGTTCTCGGTGGGCGGGCGCGGGGACACCGCACCCGCCCACCGCTGTGGTCACCGCCGCCGGTACCAGCGGGGTGAGGTGGTCGGCGGCGGGGTGAGCGCGGCGCGCACCACGAGCACGTTCGGTCCGTCCGCGGCGACGAACTCGGTGAGCCGCACCGCGAACTCCGACCCGAAGCCGTCCACCACGGCGGCGTCCACGCCGAACGCGCGGGCCAGCGCGACGAAGTCCGGGGTGTGCAGGTCCACGCCGAAGTACGGGTGGCCGGCGTTCGCCTGGTCGAACCGCAGCATCCCGTAGCCGCCGTCGTCCACCAGCACCACGGTCACCGGTAGCCGCTCCTGCGCGGCGGTGGCCAGTTCCCCGCAGGCGAACAGGAACCCGCCGTCACCGCAGACGCTCACCGCCCGGCCGGTGCCGCCGAGCGCGGCGCCCAGCGCGGCCGGAAAGGAGAACCCGAGCGTGCCCCAGCCCACCGGATAGGCGAACCCGCGCGGCCGGCGCACCCGGTGGAAGCCGCCCAGCCAGTAGCCGGGGATGCACATGTCGGCGACCAGCACGGCGTCCGGCGGCAGCACCGCGTCGAGCACGTCCAGCAGTTGCGCGGCTTGCGGTTCCTCGGCGAGCACCGCCTTGCGCACCTCGGCGTTCAGCGCGGCCAGCCGCTCGGCCAGGTCCGAGTCGATCTCCCGCTCCGGCAGCGCGGCGACCAGCCGGGCCAGCACCCGCCGGGCGTCACCGGCGAGCAGCACGTCGGGCCGGTAGTTCTTGCTCGCGTCGGCCCGGTCGACGTTGACCGACACCAGCCGCTGCGGGGCCGGCATCGCCCAGTTCTGCGTCATCATCCCGTCGAAGTCGGTGCCCACCGCGACCACCACGTCGGCCTCATCCCACAGCCGGCCCACCTCGGGCAGGTGCACCGGCCCGTGCACGGCGTACGGGTGGTCCACCGGGATCAGGCCGCGGCCGCCGTAGGTGGTGACCACCGGCGCGCCGATCCGCTCGGCCAGCACCGCCACCTCGGCGCCCGCGCCGGAGCGGAGAGCGCCACCGCCCGCCCAGACCAGCGGCCGCCGCGCCGAGGACAGTTCGGCCACGGCCCGGTCCAGGTCGGCGTCGGAACACTCGTCGTGCTCGGCGGCGGCGACCGGTGGCAGCGGGTCGGTGCCGACCTCCGCGCTCAGGAAGTCGGTGGGCACGCCCAGGTACACCGGTCCCCGCGGAGCGGCCAGCGCCAGCCGCGCCGCCCGGTCGGTCAACCCAGCCAGGTCCGCCGCGCCGGGCACCTGCCAGGCGTCCTTGACCACCGGAAGGAACATCGCCCGCTGGTCCCTGGTCTCGTGCAGCACCCCGCGGTACACCCCGGGCCGGCGCAGCGAACTCGGGATGTCGGTGGCCACGACCAGCACCGGCGACCCGGAGGCCATCGCCTCGCCGGTCGCGCCGAGCGTGTTGGCCGCGCCGGGACCGGTGGTCACCACCGCGACCCCGAGCCGCCCGCTGGCCCGGGCATAGCCGTCCGCGGCGTACACCGCGGCCTGCTCGTGCCGCACCCCGACCAGGCGCGGGCCGTGCTCCCGCGCCGCCTCCCACACGGCCAGGTTGTGCACGCCGGGAAGGCCGAAAACAGTGTGCACGCCGTGCCCGGCGAGCACCCGAAGCAGCCGCTCGGCCCCTGTGGACGTTCCGGCTTCCGCTGCGGCGCTGATGGTGCCCACCCCTTCGACCGACCCGAGGCTGGTGCCGCCGGGTGCCCCGGCGGCGAGGACGCAGCCGACGCTAGACAGCCGGGCCGTGCGGCAACAAGGCCGCCGAAGCGATCTCCGCGATGTCCCGTTTGTCCGCCCGCCGGAACCCCACCGCCCCTCCCGGCGTGCCGGGGTGGTGGCCCGGCGCGCTGTCGCAGTTAATTTCGGTTTACACTGAACTAATCGTGCCAACTGTCAGAATGGCCGTGGCCGTCCCCCTATCCGGTGCGAATTTCGCCTCGGATGGCCGAGACCTGCGGGGTCCGCGACATTCGGGACATGCCGTCCACACCGCACCGCACCCCCGGCGACCCATCCGAGAGGCGGGGATGACCCACTCCGGCATGCCCCACCGGCTGGGTGACGAGCCCGCGCCCGACGGCGCCGGGGACGCGCCGGAGGCACCACCGTGGCGCCCGCCGTGGCCGCGGCGGGACGGGCACCGGCTGCCGTTGCGGACCCGGATGGCCATGCGGATCGGCGGAGCGGTCGCGTGGCTGTCGCAGGCCCTGCAGATGGGCCAGGGCGCCATGATCGGTGGCCGCCTGATGCTCGCGCTGGACCCCGGGGCCCTGCGGCGGCTCAGTCAGGGCCGGCTCACCGTGCTGGTGACCGGAACCAACGGCAAGACCACCACGACGGCCATGCTCGCCGCCGCGCTGTCCGAGCTGGGCGAGGTCGCGTCCAACTCGTCCGGGGCCAACATGCCGGGCGGGCTGGTCACCGCGCTGGCCCAGAGCCCCGAAGCTCCGCTGGCCGTGCTCGAGGTCGACGAGGGTTACTTCCCGAGCGTCGCCGCGACCGTGCGGCCCGGCGTCGCGGTGCTGCTCAACCTCAGCCGCGACCAGATCGACCGGGTGGGCGAGGTCAGCCGCACCGAGCGCGCCATCCGGGACGCGTTGCACACGCTTGACGGCGTTACCGCGGTGGTCAACTGCGACGACGCGCTGATGACCTCCGCGGCGCGGGATGTCGCGCACCCGGTGTGGGTGTCGGTGGGCAGCACATGGCAGGAGACCGCGGCGCGCTGCCCGCGGTGCGGCCAGCCGGTGACCACCGACGCGGCCGGCGACGGTGCCGGCTGGGGCTGCGCGTGCGGGTTCGAAAGCCCCCGCCCGCAGTGGACGCTGGACGGCACCGAGATCATCACCCCGGAGGGCGGGCGCGTCCCGCTGGAACTGCGGCTGCCCGGCCGGGTCAACGCGCGGAACGCGGCCATGGCCGTGGCGGCGGCGGTGACCCTGGGCGTGCCGGTGGACGCGGCGGTTTCCCGGGTCGGTTCGCTGGCCGAGGTGGCCGGGCGGTACCGCACCGTCCGGCTGGGCACGCACCGGGTGCGGCTGCTGCTGGCCAAGAATCCGGCCGGCTGGGCGGAGACCCTCGACCTCCTCGCGGGCAGCCGCGACCCGGTGGTGATCGCCGTCAACGCGCGCGAGGCCGACGGGCGGGACACATCCTGGCTGTGGGACGTGCCGTTCGAACGGCTCCGCGGCCGGTCGGTGGTGGCCAGCGGGGAGCGGGCCACCGATCTGGCGGTGCGGCTGACCTACGCCGACGTGCCGCACGTGCGCCTGCCCGAGCCGTGGTGGGCGGTGGAGATGCTGCGGCCCGGGCACGTCGACCTGGTCGCCAACTACACCGCGTTCCGGGAGCTGGTAATCCGGTGCTGACTGCCTGTTCCGGAACGGGACCGACCCGCGATGGCGAGCAGCGGAACGTGCCAGGGCACGTTCCGGAACAGGCGCTGAGCCGCGCCCGGTGGGGGCTGGGATGAGGATCCGGGGCCGGCGTGCCGGCGGTGCCGGGTCGCCCCGGCGCCGGTGGCGGCTCGCCGGCGTCGGCGCCGGCGCGGTCACCATGCTGCTCGCCCCGCTCGCCGTCCGGCTGGCCACCGGGCATCTCGCCCCCACCGACCTGCCCGCCGGGCACCCGCCGCCGGCCCGGCCGGCCACCTCGCCGCCCCAGCCCCGGATGGAGACACCACAGGTCGCCGCGGTCGAGCCGGCCCCGCTGGACTCCCCCGGCTTCGCGCCGGGCGCCTGCATGGCCCTCGGCCCGCTGCGCGGGAACCGGCACCGCACGGTGTTCCTCGACGCCGGGCACGGCGGCCCCGACCCGGGCGCGGTCGGCAGCACCGCCGCCGGCGGCCCCGTCGCGGAGAAGGACGCGACGCTACCCGTCGCGCTGCGCGCGGCGCGGCTGCTCCGCGAGGCCGGCTACCGGGTGGTGCTCTCCCGCACCCAGGACGGCCCGGTGGCCCACCTGCCCGGCGGCACCGATGCGGGCGTGCTCACCGTCGAGCAGTCGCATGCCGACCACATCGCCCGGGTGCGCTGCGCGAACCTGGCCCACGCCGCGGTACTGATCTCGATCCACTTCAACGCCTTCGACGATCCCGGCGAGGGCGGCGCCACCACCGTGTACGACCCCAGCCGGCCATTCGCCGCGGACAACCAGCGACTCGCCGTGGACCTGCAGCGCGGGATCGTCGCCGCGCTCGCCGGCCACGGGTGGCGGGTCGAGGACCGGGGCGTCGACAGCGACGAGGGCACCGGCGGGCCCGCGCTCTCCGAGCAGGGCGCCAGCTACGGTCACCTGATCATCCTCGGCCCGCCCGCCGCCGGCTACCTCGCCGAGCCCACCGGGATGCCCGGCGCGCTGGTGGAGCCGCTGTTCGTGACCAACCCGGGGGAGGCGGCCATCGCCGAAGCCCCGGCCGGGCAGCAGGCGATCGCCGAGGGCATCGCGCGAGCCGTGCAGGAGTTCGACGGGGGCCGCTGACCCCGCGCCACCGCCGTCACCGCGGTCGCCGTCATGGCGACGTTGCGCCGACCGGGCTACCGTGGCCAGTATCGACATTTCCCGCACCGGGGGTTCGTGGTGGCTGGGACCGTTGCTCCGGACATGACGGCCCGGCGAGGACAGGGCAACCTCCCCGCCGAGGAGACGAGTTTCGTCGACCGGCGCCGGGAACGCGACGAGACCAGGCGGCTGCTGTCCGTCTCCCGGCTGGTGACGCTGACCGGGGTCGGCGGCGTGGGTAAGACGCGGCTGGCGCTGCGGGTGGCCGCCGAGGTCAGCCGGTCCTTCCCGGACGGCGTGTGGCTGGCGGAGCTGGCCCAGGTCCAGGACGAGAACCTGCTGGCGCACACGGTCGCCGGGGCGCTGCGGTTGCAGGACCTGTCCAGCCGGGATCTGGTCAGCGTGCTCGCCGGCTACCTCGCGGACAAGCGGCTGCTGCTCGTACTGGACAACTGCGAGCAGGTGGTGACCGGCTGCGCGAGGCTGGCCGAGCGGCTCCTGCGCGCCGCACCGGGGCTGCGCATCCTGGCCACCAGCCGGCAGCCGCTCGGCATCCCGGCCGAGCACATGCTCCGGGTCCCGCCGCTGGCGGCGCCCGAGCCCGGCCACCTGTGGGATGGCGCCGAGGTGGGCGACTACGAAGCCGTGGCGCTGTTCTGCGAGCGCGCGTCGGCCGCGCTCTCCGACTTCCGCCTCACCCCGGACAACCAGGCGGCCGTGGTGCGACTGTGCCAGCAACTCGAGGGGATCCCGCTGGCCATCGAGCTGGCCGCGGCGCGGCTGCGCGCCCTCTCCGCCGAGGAGCTGCTGGCCCGGCTGGGCGACCGCTTCCGCGTGCTCGGCGGGGCCCGCGGCCTCACCCAGGCGCGGCACCGCACGCTGCGGGCAGCGATCGACTGGAGTTACGAGCTGTGTTCGGCGGCGGAGCGGCAGCTCTGGTCCCGGCTGTCGGTGTTCGCCGGCAGCTTCACCCTGGAAGCCGCGGAGGAGGTGTGCGCGGACGGGGACCCGAGCGACGAGTCGTTCGTGGACGTGCTTGCCGGGCTGGTCGACAAGTCCGTGGTCACCCGCGAGGAGACGCGGCGCCAGCACGGGGCGCCCACCCGGTATCGGATGCTGGAGACGATCCGCCAGTACGGCGCGCAGCGGCTGCGCGACCGCGGTGCCGAGCCGGAGTACCGCCGTCGGCACCGCGACTGGTACCTGCGGCTGTCCGAGCAGGCCGCGGCGGACTGGTTCGGGCCGCGCCAGCTCGCCTGGTACACCCGGATGCGATTGGAGCACGACAACCTACGCGCCGCGCTGGAGTTCTGCCTGCGCGATCCCGGCGAGCGCGATGCCGGCCTGCGCATGGCCGGTTCGCTCTGGTTCTACTGGGTGACCTGTGGCGTCCTCGCCGAGGGGCGGCAGTGGCTGGACCGCCTGCTTGCCCCGCCGGTCCCGACGTCGCCGGAGGCCGAGACCGCGAGCTGGGTGCGCAGCTGGATCGCCAGCCACCAGGGCGACCAGGTGGTCAGCGAGCAGGACGCGGCGCGATCCATCGAGCTGTCCAGGCGGCTCGGCGACGCCCGGCTGAAGGCGTACGCGGTGCACGCCGTCGGGGTGGCGGCGATGGTGACCGATCTCGACCGGGCCAGAGCCCTGCTGACGGAGGCATGGGCCCGGCACCGCGCCATGGACGACGTCGGCAGCGCCTCCGTGATGTCCCTGGTGCAGCTGTCCGTGGTGGCCAACCTCCAGGGCGACCTGGCCGGCGCCGCCGGCTACGCCACCGAGTGCCTGCGGATCTCCGACCTGCACGAGGAGACCTGGACCCGTTCGTGGGGGCTGTCGCTGCTGGCGTTCGCCGAGTGGCGGCAGGGCGACAGCGCGCGGGCCGCCGACCGACTGCGAGAAAGCCTCGCCATCAAGCGCGGGTTCGACGACCTGTTCGGCATCGCCATGTCGCTGGAGTTCCTCAGCTGGTGCCTGGTCACCGACGGCCAGCACGCCCAGGCGGCCCGGCTGTTCGGCGCGCTGGAGGGGCTGTGGCAGTTCGTGGGTCTCCCGCTGATGGCCTCACCGCAGTTCAGCGGATACCGGCAGGGCAGCGAGCGGCAGGCGCGAGCGGCGCTCGGAGACGACCGGTACCAGGCCGAATACCAGCGTGGCAGGTCGCTGTCCATGCCCGAGGCACTGGACTATGCGCTCACCGGCACCGCCCGGTCGCCCGAGCGCGAGCGGGCGGCGGTCCGCCGGCCGGCGACTCCGGCGTCGAGATCCCCGCTGACAACGCGGGAAGAGACCGTCGCCGAACTCGTCGCCACGGGAATGTCCAATAAGGACATAGCGACCCGGCTGCTCATCGCCCCGCGCACGGTGGACAGTCACGTGGAGCACATCCTGGCCAAGCTGGGCTTCAACTCCCGCACCCAGATCGCCACCTGGGTAGCCCACCGGGAGCCGCGCCGGTCAGCCCGCCCCTGACCCGCCGACCGCATGGGCGGCGAGACCGACACCGACCGGAGCGTCCGGTTCGCCACGCATCTGCCGCAGCAGGGTCTCGTTGTCGAAGTAGATGCGTTCGGCGACCAGCCTGGCGGCGTCCTCGCCCTCCCCGAAGATGTAGAAGGCGGCCAGCTCGAAGGACACGTGCCGGCCCTGCGGAGCCACCCCACAGTACTCGCCGCGATGCGTGCCGCTGATGGTCACCTCCCGGACGGACACTCGCGGGGTGTCGTATTCGCCGGTGACCACGATGCGGAAGTCGGGAAGCACACCCTCCATGAGGCCGTAGAAGTCCTTGACGCCACTGAACCCGCCGAAGTGCGAGCTCAACGGCACCACGTCGTAGTACGCCCGGTCGTCCTGCACGAACGTGCCATACACCCGGCTCCAGTCGTGCGCGTTCTCCCCGGCGATATGCTCGTCGATCGTCCGGCGCTGGGCTGCGATCCGTTCCCGTTCGCTCGGTTCCATGACTCTGTTCCTTTTCCGCAGGGCCCCAGAGTCCTCGGCGGTGGCACCGACCCGCGGTGGACACCAGCGCCCGCTCCGTCGGGGACCCCTACGGCTCACTGTACGAGTCGCGCCCCGGCCACGCCGCCTCGTCGGTAACCCCGGTGTGCCACGCCGCGATCTGGGCGCGGGAGGTGAAGCCGAGCTTGGCGAGAATGTGCTCCACGTGGCTCTCCGCGGTGCGCTGGGCGATGACCAGCGTCTCGGCGATCTGCCGGTTGGAGAGGCCGCGCGCGATCAGGTCGGCGACCTCCCGTTCCCGCCGGGTCAGCAGGCTGCGCGCGTCGTCCGGCCGGTGCGCGGCCCGCGCGTCGCCGGTCTTGTCGCCCAGCGCGTACCCGATCGCCTCTTCCAGGGTGAACCCCGCGCCCTCCCGGTAGGCGGCGTCGAACGCCGCCTCGCCGAGCACCTCGCGGGTGCCGGCGACACACTGGTCGTCGAACGCGTGCACGCCCCACAACCCGCGGCCGGACCCGGCCAGCCGCCACGCCGCGTGCGCCGCGCCCAGCAGCCGCGCCGCCCGCCGGTGCTGCCCCTCGTCGCCCGCCGCGAAGGCGAGCACGGCCAGGCAGTGCGCGATGCCCCACGGGTCGTTCACCGACCGCTTCAGCCGCAGCGCCTCGCCGGCGAGCGCGGTGGCGTTCCGGCACTCGCCGCGGCGCCACCGCTCCAGCCCGGTCATCCACAGCGAGTGGAAGCCGAAGAACTTCGCCTCGTGCCGCTCGCACACCCGCAGCGCCTCCTCGCCCCACCCGAGTGCCCGGTCGTCGCCGAGCGCGCAGGCGCCGAGGGACATCATCAGCAGCGAGATCCACGTGCCGTACTCGTCGCCGGCCGCGCGGAGCTGGGTGAGCGCCTCGGCCATGGCGTCCAGGCCGGAGGCGTCGCCGCGGTGCAGCGCCGCATACCCGGTCCACAGCTCGGTGTACGCGGCCGACCCGACATCGCCCAGTTTCCGGGCCAGCGGCCCGCACTCGGCCAGCCGCCGCAGCGCCGGCTCCGGGTCGGCGAGCAGCAGGTCGAGGAAGCTGCACACCCACAGCGCCCTGGCCCGTTCCGGGGTGGGCGCGGTGTCCAGCCGCAGCGCCCGATCCAGCCAGTGCCGCCCCTCGGTGAGCAATCCGCTACCGATCCAGAAGCTGCGCAGCGACGCGGCGATCCGCTGGCCGGCGCGCGCCTCGCCCGGCTCGCTCAGGCAGAACTCCAGCGCGGCGCGCACGTTGGGATGCTCCACACGCATCCGGGACGCCCAGGTGACCTGGCGCGGGCTGAACCAGTCGGCGTATGCCTGCTCGGCCAGCGCCCGCACATAGTCCCGGTGCCGCCGCCGCAGCACCTTCTCCTGGCCGGACTCGGCGAGCCGGTCCCGGCCGTACTGGCGGATCGTCTCCAGCAGCCGGTACCGCGCGCGGTTGCCGTGCTGCTCCCGGGTGAGGATCGACTTGTCCACCAGCCCGGCCACCAGGTGCAGCACCTCCTCGCGAGGAATGCCGTCGCCCGAGCAGACCTCCTCGGCCGCCTCCAGGTCGAACCCGCCGGAGAACACCGACAGCCGCGCCCACAGCGTGCGCTCCTCGGCCGAGCAGAGCTCGAAGCTCCAGTCCATCATGGCGCGCAGCGTGCGCTGCCGCGGCAGCGCCGCCCGGCTGCCGGTGGTGAGCAGCATGAAGCAGTTGTCCAGCCGGTCCAGAATCTGTTGCAGCGACAGCGACTGCAGCCGCACCGCGGCCAGCTCGATGGCCAGCGGAATGCCCTCGAGCCGGCGGCAGATCGTGGCCACCTCCAGCTCGTTCTGCTCCGTCAGCCGGAACCCGGGCAGGCCGGCCGCGGCCCGCTCGGTGAACAGCGTGACCGCCTCGGAGGAGCGGAGGTCCGCCGGCACCCACTGACCGTCCAGGTTCGGCACGGACATCGCGGGCACTCCGAACACGTGCTCGCCGTCCACCCGCAGCGCCTGCCGGCTGGTAGCCAGCACCCGCAGCTCCGGGGCGGCCGCCAGCAGCGCGCCCACCAGCCCGGCGCACGCGTCCAGCAGGTGCTCGCAGTTGTCCAGCACCAGCAGCAGCCGCTTGTCGGCCAGGTACTCGGCCAGCCGCTCGGTCGGCGACACCGCCTGGTCGGGCAGCCCGAGCGCGCCGGCGACGGTGTGCACCAGCAGCCCGGGGTCCGCCAGCGCGGCCAGCTCGACCAACCACACGCCGTCCGGGAAGGCGCGGCGCACGTCCTCGGCCACGCGCAGGGCGAGCCGGGTCTTACCCACCCCGGCGACACCGGTCAGCGTCAACAACCTCGTCGCCGACAGGGCCCGCCTGACCTCGGACAACTCCCGTCGACGCCCGATGAAGCTCGATACATCGGCCGGAAGCGCCCCAGCGGGCCGACGCGGTTTCGTGGCTCGCATCGCAATCGTCACGTTACGCCCGGTGAGACAGCCGGGGAAGACGACTTCCCCGGGCCCGCGCCCGCGGGCGGCATGGTGATCGGCCCGGCAGGGTAGTCCGGCCCCAGGAACACCCTGTGTCGAGCCGCGGCACCCACGCGCGCGACCACGGCGGACACCGGTTCGCGGAGGGATAACATGAGCGACTTCCAGTCCCTGATCGACGCGGTCCCGAAGGGCGTCCTGGTGGGCGGCCGCTGGCGGGACTCCGCGAATGGCAGCCGGTTTCCGGTGCACGACCCGGCGACCGAGCGGCAACTGTGCGAGGTGGCCGACGCCCAGGCCGAGGACGCCACCGAGGCGCTGGACACCGCCGCGGCCAGGCAGCAGGAGTGGGCGGCCACCCCGCCGCGGCAGCGCGGCGAGATCCTGCGCCGGGCCTGGCAGCTCCTCACCGATCGGGCCGACGACCTCGCGCTGCTGATGACCCTGGAGATGGGCAAGAGCCTGACCGAGTCGCGCGCCGAGGTGACCTACGCGGCCGAGTTCTTCCGGTGGTTCGCCGAGGAGGCGGTGCGCATCGACGGCCGCTACGCGCGCAGCCCGAGCGGCGCCGAGCGGATAGTGGTCACCCACCAGCCGGTCGGACCCAGCCTGCTGATCACGCCGTGGAACTTCCCGCTGGCGATGGGCACCCGCAAGATCGGCCCGGCGATCGCGGCCGGCTGCACCATGATCATGAAGCCGGCGCAGCTGACGCCGCTGTCCATGCTCAACCTGGCCGCCATCCTGTCCGAGGCGGGCCTGCCCGACGGCGTGCTCAACGTGCTGCCGTCCAGTTCGGCGAGCCGGATCGTGCGGCCGCTGATGGGCGACGTGCGGCTGCGCAAGGTGTCCTTCACCGGGTCCACCGAGGTGGGCCAGAAGCTGGTCGAGCAGTCCGCCGGCAACCTGCAGCGGACCTCGATGGAACTGGGCGGCAACGCGCCCTTCCTGGTGTTCGCCGACGCCGACCTGGACGCGGCGGTGGACGGCGCGGTGACGGCGAAGATGCGCAACAACGGCGAGTCCTGCGTGGCGGCGAACCGGTTCCACGTGGCGGCGAGCGTCGCCGAGGAGTTCACCGCCCGGCTCACCGACCGGATGGCCCAGATGAAGGTGGGCCCGGGCACCGAGGACGGCGTCCAGGTCGGCCCGCTGATCAGCGAGGACCAGCGGAAGAAGGTGATGGACCTGGTCGAGGACGCGCTGCGGAAGGGCGCCGTGGCGACCACCGGGGCCAAGCCGCAGGACGGTGGCGGGTACTTCTACTCCCCCACCGTGCTGCGCGACGTGCCGGCGGACGCCCGCATCCTGCGCGAGGAGGTGTTCGGCCCGGTCGCCCCGGTCACCACGTTCGCCGACGAGGACGAGGCGGTGCGGACGGCCAACGACACCGAGTTCGGCCTGGTCGCCTACCTCTACACCCGGGACCTGGACCGCGCCGTCCGGGTCGGTGAGCGGCTGGCCACCGGCATGGTCGGCATCAACACCGGCCTGGTGTCCAACGCGGCGGCGCCGTTCGGCGGGATCAAGGCGTCCGGGTTCGGCCGCGAGGGCGGCGCCGAGGGCATCCACGAGTACCTGGACACCAAGTACATGGCGATCAAGCTCGGGTAGCTGGCCGAAGCTTCCGTATCGCCCACCCACCGGCGCCGGCCATATCGTCTGAGGGCATGAGCGAACACTTTGACGTCGTGGTCCTGGGGGCCGGGCCGGGTGGGTACGTCGCCGCGATCCGGGCGACCCAGCTCGGCCTGCGCACGGCGATCGTCGAGGAGCGCTACTGGGGCGGGATCTGCCTCAACGTCGGCTGCATCCCGTCGAAGTCGCTGCTGCGCAACGCCGAGCTGGCGCACATCGTGAAGAACGAGGCCAAGACCTTCGGCATCCACGTCGACGGCCAGGTCACCCTCGACTACGGCGAGGCGTTCCGGCGCAGCCGCAAGGTGGCCGACGGCCGGGTCCGGGGCGTGCACTACCTGATGCGCAAGAACGGCATCACCCAGTACGAGGGGCGCGGCACCTTCACCGACGCGCACACGCTGCAGGTGGCCATGGCCGACGGCGGAACCGAGACCGTCACGTTCGACCACGGCATCATCGCCACCGGGTCGACCACCCGGCTGCTGCCCGGCACCTCGGTCAACGAGCGCGTGGTGACCTACGAGGAGCAGATCCTCAGCGAGGACCTGCCCCGCAGCGTCGTCATCGCCGGGGCGGGCGCGATCGGCGTCGAGTTCGCCTACGTGCTGCACAACTACGGCGTCAAGGTCACCGTCGTGGAGTTCCTGGACCGGGTGGTGCCGCTGGAGGACGAGGAGGTCTCCGCCGAACTGGCCCGGCGCTACCGCCGGCTGGGCATCGACGTGCTCACCTCCACCCGGGTGGAGGCGATCGACGACACCGGCGAGCAGGTCCGGGTGGACGTCGTGGGCAAGGACGGCGCGCGGCGCACCCTGACGGCGGACAAGGTGCTGCAGGCGATCGGCTTCGCGCCCCGGGTGGCCGGCTACGGGCTGGAGCGCACCGGCGTGCGGCTGACCGACCGCGGCGCGATCGACGTCGACGGCCGCTGCCGCACCAACGTGCCGCACCTGTTCGCCATCGGGGACGTCACCGCGAAGCTGATGCTCGCGCACGCCGCCGAGGCGCAGGGCGTGGTGGCCGCGGAGACGATCGCCGGTGCCGAGACGATGGAACTCGACTACCTGATGATCCCCCGGGCCACCTTCTGCCAGCCGCAGATCGCCAGCTTCGGCTACACCGAGGCGCAGGCCCGGGAACGCGGTTTCGACGTGCGGGTGGCGAAGTTCCCGTTCAGCGCGAACGGCAAGGCGCCCGGTCTGGGCGACACCACGGGGTTCGTCAAGCTGCTCAGCGACGCGCGCTACGGGGAGTTGATCGGCGCGCACCTGATCGGGCCGGATGTCACCGAACTGCTGCCCGAACTGACTCTGGCCCAGCGGTGGGACCTCACCGCCACCGAACTCGCCCGCAACGTGCATGCCCATCCCACGCTGGGCGAGGCGGTCCAGGAGGCCATCCACGGCCTCGCCGGCCACATGATCAACCTGTAGATGCCGACGAAACACGGCGTCCCCACCCGAAACGCCACCCGAAAGAGTGACGGATTCCGGCGGGGACGCCTGCGGGTTCCGAACGGGTCCCGGCCCGGTCAGCCCTGGTCGACCACGGCGAAGTTGAGCTGGCCCTGCTCGTCGGGCTGCACGTCCAGCACCTTGTCGCTGAGGTAGAGGGCCGCCTGGGGGTCCAGAAACACCTGCGCCCCCTGGTTGCCGGTGACCACCTCGTCGCCGTCCGTCGGCTCGGCGGCGACGGAAACGGCCAGCGTCGCGCCCTCCTCCGACTCTGCGTGCACGGCGAACCGCAGTCCACCGTTCTCACCCTTTCCTTCGGCCTCGGACAGGGCGTTGATCGCCTCCGCGGCCGCGTCGGTGACGGTGAGCATGGTGTGCGTTCCTCTCGGATTGACGGTGCGTACCCCCGCCACGGTAGCTACCGGCCGCACCGGGCGCCCATCCGGGCGTGGTCGCACCACCGTGTGGTCGAGCCGCCGCCACTCACCTGGCGCGGTCGGCCGGTCACACCACGGCGACCGCGGCGAGCACCCCGCACCGGCGCGGGTCGTCGTCCTCGTCGGCCTGCTCCGGGCGCCACAGCGACGGTGGGACGATGCCCGGTGGCAGCACCGCGAAGTCCGCCAATAACTCCGCGATCTCCGCCCGGCCGCGCAGCACCAGCGGGTCGGAGCTTTCCTGGTACAGCGCCTCCATGCGGCGCATGTCGCTCTCCCGGCCCTCGGCGGTGTTGTGCGAGAACACCAGGTGCGAGCCGGGCGCGAGGTAGTTGCGGTAGCGGCGCAGGATCCCGCGCGGGTCGACCTCGTCGGGAAAGTAGTGCCACAGCAGCGAGACGACGACGCCCAGCGGCTCGTCGATGTCCACAAGGGACTGTGCGTCGGGGTGGGCAAAGATCGCCTCCGGTTCGCGGGCGTCCGCGCCGACCATCGCGGCGCGCGGGTCGCGGGCGACCCGTTCCCGGCCGGCGGCCACCGCGATCGGTTCGATGTCGACGTAGAGCACCCGGCACTCCGGCGCGGCCCGCTGGGCAATCTCGTGCACCATGCCCACGCCGGGAATACCGCAGCCGACGTCCACGAACTGCCGGATGCCCTGGCTGACGCAGTAGCGCACCGCGCGGTGCACGAACCTCCGGTTGTTCGCCGCGATCCTGGGCAGGTCCGGCATGATCTCCATGGCCCGGCAGGCGAAGTCGCGGTCCACGCCGAAGTTGGAACCGCCACCGAGGTAGTAGTCGTTGACCCGGGCGACGTTCGGTGTGGTCAGATCCACCCGGCGGGCGGTCAGCGGGGCGGGGATCAGCAACGAGTCCGGCCCCGGGCTCTCGGTTCCGGAACGGTGGGCCCCGTGACCCACGGAACCCGCCTCGACAGCAGCAACCTCCGGCAGCACGGCGCCAAAGTAGCGGCTCGCGCCGCCGTCACCCTACGAATCCGGTGATCAGTCACCTGAACGGGATCAACCGCGTGCGGGCTCAACCTTTGCCGGCGCACGGATCGGCCAGCGGCGGCAGCGGGCCGACCACCGTCTCGTACAGCCGGGCCAGGCTGTCGATCATGCTGGCCAGGCCCAGTTCGAAGGCGCCCTCGTCCACCTCGATCCGGTGCTCGCGCAGCAGGTGTGCCTCCCGCAGGTGCGGATAGTCACCGGCGTAGAGCCGGGTGTCGGGGTCGAACCCCATGGCGAACGAGCCCAGCGCGGAGCCGGCCACGAAGTAGCGCATCATCGCGCCGATCTGGGTGGCGTACAGCCGCGGCCAGCCGGCGTTGACCAGGCCGCCGTACACCGCGTCGGCCAGCCGGAGGGCGGCGGGCCGGCGGCCGGGGCCGCGGGCCAGGAACGGCACCGCGTTCGGGTGCGCGGCCAGCGCGGCCCGGTAGGACCGGGCCCAGCGGCGCAGCGCCACCCGCCAGTCCTCGGTGCCGAACACCGCGATGTCCACCCGCTCGATGATCGCGTCGCCGACCGCGTCCAGGATCTCGTCCTTGGTGGCGAAGTGGTTGTACAGCGAGGGCGCCCGCACGCCGAGTTCGTGCGCCAGCCGGCGGGTGGACAGCGCGTCCAGGCCCTCCGCGTCGATCACCGCGAGGGCGGCGTCGATGATTCGCCTACGGGTGAGGATCGGCTGACGTGGCCGACCCATACCTGGCCTCCTCCGTGCGGCCGTGCGTGCGCGGCGCCGGGCACCGCGGCTGACACGATCATTGAACTTCTCGGGCGCGACCGCCGCCGCCCATTCTCCCCAACCGGTTGCGTCGTCCCGGCCGATCAAGGATTGGCGCGGTCCGCCGCTTCCGCACGGGCTACCGCGCGGTTAGCATCGAGACACAAAAACTTACAGCGCTAGTTAAGTCGGGGAGAACATGGATCTCGCGCTGTCGGAGGAGCAGGTCGCGCTGCGCGAACTGGCCGCCGACTTCGTCGACCGGGAGGTCGTGCCGCACGCCGCCGAGTGGGACCGGGCCGAGCGGGTGGACGCCGGCATCGTGCCCGCGCTGGGCAAGCTCGGCTTCCTCGGCATCACCATCGACGAGTCCTACGGCGGCTCCGGCGGTGACCACCTCGCCTACGTGCTCATGCTGGAGGAGCTCGGCCGGGGCGACAGTTCGGTGCGCGGCATCGTCTCCGTCTCCCTCGGCCTAGTCGCCAAGACCGTCGCCGGCTACGGCACTGAGGAGCAGAAACGGCAGTGGCTGCCGCGGCTGTGCTCCGGCGAGGCGCTGGGCTGCTTCGCGCTGACCGAGCCGGACACCGGCTCGGACGCCGCGTCGCTGGCCACCCGGGCGAGCAGGGACGGCGGCGACTGGGTGCTCTCCGGCAGCAAGATCTTCATCACCAACGGCACGTGGGCCGACGTCGCGCTGGTGTTCGCCCGCACCGGCCAGCCCGGTACCCGGGGAATCACCGCGTTCCTGGTGCCCACCGACGCACCCGGGTTCCACCGCAGGGAGATCCACGGCAAGCTCGGGCTGCGCGGCCAGGCCACCGCCGAACTCACCCTGGACGGGGTGCGGGTGCCGGACGCCAACCGGATCGGCGAGGAGGGCCAGGGCTTCCGGATAGCGATGGCCGCACTGGACAAGGGCCGCGTGTCGGTGGCCGCCGGGTGCGTCGGCATCGCCCGCGGCTGCGTCGAGCACGCCATCTCCTACGCCGGTGAGCGGCAGCAGTTCGGTCGCCCGATCGCCGGCTTCCAGCTGGTCCAGGAACTGATCAGCGAGATGGCCACGGAAACCGACGCGGCCCGGCTGCTGGTGTGGCGGGCCGCGCACCTGATCGACCGCGGCGAGCCGTTCGGCACCGCGGCGTCCATGGCGAAGCTGTTCGCCAGCGAGACCGCGGTCAGGGCGGCCAACCACGCCATCCAGGTCTTCGGCGGTTACGGGTACATCGACGAGTACCCGGTCGGCAAGTACCTGCGCGACGCCCGGGTGACCACGCTCTACGAAGGAACCAGCCAGATCCAGAAGCTGCTGATCGGCCGGGCCCTCACCGGGGTCAACGCCTTCACATAAACCACCGCAGAACACCGGGAGGGTACCGATGACGCTGTCCCTTGCCTGCACTCTCGCCGAGTCCGCGCGCCGCTTCCCCAAGCAGGTCGCCGTGATCGAGGGCGAGCACCGGGTGAGCTACGAGGAACTGTGGCGGCAGGCCCGCTCGCTCGCCGCCGGGCTGCGCGAACTCGGCGTGCAACCCGGCGACCGGGTCGCCTTACTCTGCCCCAACACCGTGGACTTCCCGCGCGCCTACTTCGCGATTCTCGGCGCCGGCGCGGTGGTGGTGCCGGTGCACCTGCTGCTCACCGCCGACGAGGTGGGCTTCGTGCTCACCGACAGCGAGGCCAGGCTGCTGGTCTGCGCGGCCGGCTTCGCCGAGGTGGCCAGGCAGGCGGGCGCGGCGACCGGGGTGCCGGTGGCCACGCTCGGCGAGGAGGAGGGCCGGGGCACCCGGCTGGAGGACGTCGCCGCGGTGGTGCGGCCGCTGGCCAGCTACGAGCCGCGCCAGGCCGGCGATCCCGCCGTCGTGCTGTACACCAGCGGCACCACCGGCCGCCCCAAGGGCGCCGTGCTCACCCACCTCAACCTGGTCATGAACGCCACCGTGAACAGCTTCGACGCCAACGGTCTCGGCCGCGACGACGTGGTGCTCGGCTGCCTGCCGCTGTTCCACACCTTCGGCCAGACCGTGGCCATGAACGGCGCGTTCCGGTGCGGCGTCCCGCTGGTGCTGCAACCCCGCTTCGACGCGGCGGCGGCGATCGAGTTGATGCTGCGCGAGAACGTCACGGTCTTCCTCGGCGTGCCCACCATGTACCTGGCGCTGCTGGAAGCCGCCGAGGGCCGGGCCGAGCTGCCCGCGCCGCGGTTGTGCATCTCCGGCGGCGCGGCCCTACCGGTGCCCGTGCAGGAACGGTTCCACGCCACCTTCGGCGTCCCGGTGTACGAGGGCTACGGGCTGTCGGAGACCTCCCCCACCGCCACGGTCAACCAGCCGGACCTGGGCAACCGGCCGGGCACCGTGGGCCCGCCGATCTGGGGCGTCGAGGTGGAGATCGCCCGGCCGGACGTGGACGACCGGATCGAGCTGCTGGGCCCCGGCGAGCCCGGCGAGATCGTGGTGCGCGGGCACAACGTGTTCGCCGGCTACCTGAACCGGCCGGAGGAGACCGCCGCGGTGCTGGTGGACGGCTGGTTCCGCACCGGGGACATCGGGGTCAAGGACGCTGAGGGCTTCGTGTCCGTGGTGGACCGGAAGAAGGACCTGATCATCCGCGGCGGGTTCAACGTCTACCCGCGCGAGGTGGAGGACACCCTGCTGGGCCACCCCGCCGTCGGCCAGGTGGCGGTGATCGGCGTGCCGGACGAACGCTACGGCGAGGAGATCCTCGCGGTGGTGGTGCCCAGCGAGGGCGCGGAGCGGCCCGGCGCCGAGGAGATCGTCGAGTGGGCGCGGGAACGCCTGGGCCGGCACAAGTATCCCCGCCGCGTCGAGTTCGTGGACACGCTCCCGCTCGGCCCCAGCCACAAGGTGCTCAAGCGCGAGCTGCGCCGGCAGTTCGCCCAGGCGTGATGGAGCGGAGGACGAGAATGACGAGTCCACTCGCGGTCGAGGTCGACCCCCTCGAGGTCGGCCTCGACCCGGCCCGCCTGGCCCGCATCGACCGGCACTTCGCCCGCTACGTCGAGGACGGCCGGCTGACCGGGTGGCTCACCCTGGTCAGCCGGCGGGGCCGCGTGGCCCACCTGTCCTGCCACGGCCAGCGGGACGTGGAGGCGGGCCTGCCGGTGGAGCCGGACACGGTCTTCCGGATCTACTCGATGACCAAGCCGATCACCTCGGTGGCGGCGATGATGCTCTACGAGGAGGGCGCCTTCGAACTGACCGACCCGGTGAGCCGGTACCTGCCCGTCTTCGCCGACCTCCGGGTGTTCCAGCGCGGCACCGCCACCAAGCCGATCACGCGGCCGGCCACCGAGCCGGTGCGGATCTGGCACCTGCTCACCCACACCGCCGGACTCACCTACGGCTTCCACCACGTGCACGTGGTGGACGAGATGTACCGGCGGGCCGGGTTCGAGTGGGGCTGGCCGCCCGACCTCGACCTGGCCGGCTGCTGCGCGGCGTGGGCGTCCCTGCCGCTGCTGTTCGACCCGGGCACGGAGTGGAACTACTCGGTGGCCACCGACGTGCTGGGCCACCTCGTCGAGGTGGTCTCCGGGCAGTCCCTGGACGACTTCTTCGCCGAGCGGATCTTCGCTCCGCTGGGCATGACCGACACCGGCTTCGCGGTCACCGAGGCCAACGCGGACCGGCTCGCCGCCCTGTACGTGGCCGGCACGGACGGTCGACCGGTGCGCAACGACGCGATGGGCCGCGCCGTGCTGCGCCGGCCGAAGATGCTGTCCGGAGGCGGCGGGCTGGTGTCCACCGCGCACGACTACCACCGGTTCGCCCGCATGCTGGCCGGCCGTGGCGAGTTGGACGGCGTCCGGCTGCTCGGCCGGCGCACGGTGGACTACATGACCAGCAACCACCTGCCCGGCGGGGCCGACCTGGAGACCTTCGGCCGGCCGGTGTTCGCCGAGACGCCGTTCACCGGCGTGGGTTTCGGGCTGGGCTTCGGCGTGATGCTGGACCCGGTGGCGCACCGGACACTGTCCACGGTCGGCGAGTTCACCTGGGGCGGCGCGGCCAGCACCGTGTTCTGGGTGGACCCGGCCGAGGATCTGGTGGTGCTGTTCCTGACCCAGCTGCTGCCCTCGAACACCCACCCGATCCGTTCCCAGCTCCGCCAGCTCGTCTACCAGTCCATCGTGGACTAAGGCGTGTCTGATGGGTCTTGATGTTGAGGTGCGTTATCCGTTGCTGGTGCATGATCGCCACGATCTGACCGATGCCGAGTGGGACCGGTTGGAGCCGCTGCTGCCGGACCGGACGCCGGCCCGGGGCGGGCGCTGGTCGGATCACCGGCAGGTGATCTGGCGGACCCGGGCAGGGGCGCCGTGGCGGTACCTGCCGACGTCCTACCGGAACTGGACGACTGTCTATCGGCATCGTCGCTGGTCAGGCGATGGCACATGGGTGAAGATCATGGACCGGCTACGCGCTGGATGTGACATGGACGAGGGCTCGCAGTGGACTGTCGGGGCCGATTCGTCGACGGTCCGGGCGCATCAGCACGCGGCCGGCGCGTGCCATGCGCCGGCCAAGGACATCCCGGAGCACAAGATGACCCCGCTGCTGGCGACCCCAGCCGAGTCCCCGGTCGAGTCCACAGACGACACAGGGGGTTGGGTCGAATCACAAGAGTTCCACGCCCGCGAGGCCCAAGCGGGCTGACCGAGAGGCGCTGGGGCGCTCCCGCGGCGGGCTGACCACGAAGATTCACCTGTTGAGCGACTCCCGGTGCCGGCCACTGGCCAGGGTCACTACCGCCGGGCAGAACTCATCGGGGGCCTGATCCACCAGACACGCCCTAGTGCGGTGTCCATCAACGATCAGCGGGTCCGGAGAGCCCTCTGACCTCGGTCGAGCCGGGCGGTCAACAAGGTCGACCCTATGTGGACCCCGCACCAAGGCCTGTCGCCGCCGCTAACTCGGGGCTGTGGGTGGCTGGACGCGTAGCGGGGCGGGTAACGGGAACAATCCAGGTCAGGGTGGTGCCCGTGGGGTGGCTGCAGACCGCGAGCATGCCGCGGTGGCGTTCGGCGCGAGCGCGGAGGTTGCGCAGGCCGCCGCGGTGGGTGGTGTCGCCGATGCCGCGGCCGTTGTCGGCGACGCGGACGGCCAACTCCGCGCCGCTGGCGGTGACCTCGACGCGCACGGCGGTGGCGTGGGCGTGGCGGGCGGTGTTGGACAGTGCTTCGCGGACGACCGCGACGACATCACCGGCCAGGGTCGCGCCGATCAGTTCGACCGGGCCGTTGAAGTGCAGCGACGGCGCGAATCCCAGCGGACCGCCGGCGTTCTGGACGACGTCCAACAGCCGTTGCCGCATGCTGCCGGTCGACTGCTGATGCGGAACCGGCGAGGGCCGTAGCCCGGAGATGGTCGTGCGAATCTCGGCGACGACGTCATCGAGCCGGCCCACCAGGCTCAGCAGCCGCCGCCGCAGCTGCGCAACGGGTTCCACGTCCGCGGCGGCGGCGATGCCTTGCAGGGTGATGCCGGTCGCGAACACCTCGGAGATGACGTGGTCGTGCAGGTCCCGGGCGATTCGGTCGCGCTCTTCCAGCAAGCGCAACTGCTCGGCTTGGGCGCGATGGTCGTCCAGTTGCTTCGCGAGCACGGCCTGCTCCGCGAACGAGGTGAGCATGGCCACGTCCTGGTCATCGAAGCCGGGCCGCCCCCGAACCTTGGCGACCCCCAACACGCCCAGGCGTTCCCCGTCGGAATCCACGACCGGGACGCACATGCCGGGGCCGAAGAAGGGAGCCAACAATGAGCGCGCCGGCGGGTAGGAGAACCGGTCGTCCGTGGCCATGTCGTCCCAGAGCTGCGGCTGGCCCTTGACAAAGGCCGGCCCAGCAAGGGAACCATCCACGGGCACCGGGAGCCCCAACAGCGTCTCAGCGCGCTCGCCGACCGCAGCAGGCGTGGCCAGCCAGTCAGGATCACTGGTGGGCACCATGACCATGGCGATGTCCGCGCCCGAGGCCGGCAGGGCGCTTTTCGCGATGAGCGGCCACAAGCCATCCGGGCCGGCGCCGGCCAGCACGGCCGAGGTGATTTCCACGGAAGCTTGCAGCCATGCCTCACGATGGCCGTGTGTCACGCTTGCGGACCGTAGTCAGAGGGCAGTTACTCTTCGACATGGTGTGACGTGGGTCACTGCGTATCTGTGGATAACCCTGTGGATAACCCGACTGTGGGCGAACATGTGTTCGACCCCGGTGCGCAATGAAGCAAGTCGAGGCGCGATGCCGGCGTGGAGGTCTGACCAGTACGCTTCGGTTGCGCCGAGGGACCATCGCGGGCGGTGGCGGCAGCGACGATCCCCGCGACTGCTTCGCCCGCGGGCCGGTGACCGTCCATGTGGAACAGGCCTCCGGCGCCGTAACTGCCGGAGCCCGCTGCCGTCTCGCCGCCTGGCGGGCGCTCGTGCGCGGCCAGACAATGGTGGCCGGTACCGATGGTGGCCGCTGTGCGGCAGTTACCCCTGCCGTCGCCAGGAGGCAGCGATGCGTCACACCAATCTCACCGGGGAGTCGGTCGAATACGCCAACGCCCGCGAAGAGCTGCGGCAGGCCGAGGTCGAGCTGATGCGCCATCGGGAACGGGTCGCCACCCTGCGCCGCCGGCTGCCGCTCGGCCCGGTGGTCAAGGACTACGTGTTCGAGGAGGGCCCCGCCGACCTGCAGGCCGGTGACGCACCGGTGACGACCGTGCGACTGAGCGAACTGTTCACCGGCCCCGGACGCGACCTGGTCATCTACCACTTCATGTACGGCAAGCAGCAGACCGAGCCGTGCCCCATGTGCACCATGTGGATCGACGGGTTCAACGGAGTCGCCCACCACGTCGCGCAGAACGTCGACCTCGCCATCGTCGCCGCGGCCGACCTGCCCACGCTCCGCGAGCACGCCCGGAACCGGCGGTGGACGAACCTGCGCCTGCTCAGCGCCGGGTCCAGCACCTTCAAGTACGACCTCGGCAGCGAGGACGCCGAGGGCAACCAGGACTCGACGGTGTCGGTGTTCACCCGCGGCGACGACGGGTCGGTGTGCCACTTCTACTCGGCGCATCCCCGGATGTCCGACGACATCGACCAGCGTGGCATCGACCTGCTCAACCCGGTGTGGCACATCCTCGACCTCACCCGCCAGGGCCGGCGCGACTGGTTCGCCGCACTGAGCTACTAGACGAGTGTCACCACACCGGCCCAGCGGCTAGTAGTCGCTAGGCTGATTCTGAATCATATTCACGCTGATGGCGGCGCGGCCGCCGGCCCGCACCGGCTGAATTGGATCTCAGCGTAATAATTCCGTCCCGTTGATGACCGGTAAGGCTGGCATTTGTCACGCATTCCGGTTGCGGTGGACGCCGGCTACTACGTCTTCGCACCCAACCTCGGTGGCCTACCGGGCAGCCCGTTCCAGGCCATGGGCCCGATCGCGGAGACCGCCCGGCAGCTCGCGGACTACGTGGCGCGGGTGCTGGCCGCCACCGGCGCGTCCAAGGTGGACATCGTGGGGCACGGGCGGTCGCGGCCCCCACCCGCGACCGCCCGACCGTCGGCTTTCAGTCGGTGCGGTCGAACAGGGCGACGCAGGTGGAGAGGATCGCCACGGTGACCGCCGCGGCGACGAGGACCTGCAGCCCCAGCGGCACCTGCCAGCCGCCCCAGGTGATCGCCGGATTGAACGCGGCCCGCGCCGCCGGCGGGATGTCGATGTGGTCGAAGATCACCGCCCGCATCGGCTGCACCACGTAGGTGAGCGGGTTGATCCTGGTCAGCAGGGACAGCCAGTCGGGGAGGTGCGCCATCGGAAACAGCGCACCGGACAGGAACATCATCGGCATGATGATGAGCTGGCTGGCCGGCATGGCCGCCTGGATCTGCTTGATCCGCGCGGACAGCAGCACGCCCATCGCGGTGAGCATGAACGCGCCGAGGAAAAGCAGCGCCAGCAGGCTGACCAGCAGCAGCGGGTGGTAGGGCACGCCGACCAGGCCGGCGAGGGCGAGCAGCACCACGCTCTGCAGCGTCGCGGTGGTGGCGCCGCCGAGACACTTGCCGACGATGATGGACGCCTTGCTCACCGGCGCCACCAGCATCTCCCGCAGGAAGCCGAACTCCCGGTCCCACACCAGGGAGATGCCCGCGAACGCTGCGCTGAACAGCACCGACATCGCCAGCACGCCGGGGAAGAGGAAGGTGCGGAAGTCCAGCCCGCCGCCGGTGTTGACCACACTGGACAGCCCGGTACCCATGACGAACAGGAACAGCAGCGGCTGCAGCAGCATGGTGAACATCCGAGCCCGATCGTTGCGGAACCGGATCATCTCCCGCCGCCACACCATCAGCGCGGCGCGGGCCTCGTGGCCGACGCCCCGCGGGGTGAGCGGCGGAGCCGCCCGCCGCGCCGGCCGTGCCTCGGGTTCGCGCACCTCGGTGCGCTCGATCTGGGTCTGCTCGGTCATCTTCTCCCTGCCATCGCCCGGAGGAAGGCCGACGAACCGTCCGCCTGCGCGTCGGAGATCGTACGGCCGGTGTAGGACATGAACACGTCGTCGAGGCTGGGCCGGGTCACTGTCACGGTGTCGATCCGCAGCGGCAACGTGGCGAACAGCTTGGGCACGAACTCGGCCCCGCCGGCGACCGAGAAGGTCACCATGCCGTCGTGCATCGCCGCCTCCACCCCCAGCCGGTCCCGCAACTGCCGGATGGCCGCGGCGTCGTCCTCCGTGCGGATCTGCACCCGGTCCGCGCCGACGCTGCTCTTCAGCGCGTCCGGGGTGTCGGTGACCACGATCCTTCCCTCGTTCATGATCGCGATCCGGTCGCAGTTCTCCGCCTCGTCCATGTAGTGCGTGGTGACGAAGATGGTGATGTCCTGCCGCTCGCGCAGCGAGGCGATGTACTCCCAGATCGACGCCCTGGTCTGCGGGTCGAGCCCGATGGTCGGCTCGTCCAGGAACAGCACCTGCGGGGAGTGCAGCAGGCCACGGCCGATCTCCAGCCGGCGCTTCATCCCGCCGGAGAACTTGATCACTTGGTCCCGGCGGCGGTCGGTGAGGCCGACCATCTCCAGCACCTCGTCGATGCGCTCCCGCAGCAGCCGCCGCGGCATGCCGTACAGCTCGCCGTGGAAGCGCAGGTTCTGCTCGGCGGTGAGGTAGCCGTCCAGGGTCGGCTCCTGGAACACCAGGCCGATCCGCCGGCGCACCGCCGAACGCTCGGTGTTGACGTCGTGCCCGGCGACGGTGGCCGAGCCGCTGGTCGCCTCCGCGATCGTGCAGAGGATCTTGATCGCCGTGGTCTTGCCCGCGCCGTTGGGCCCGAGGAAGCCGAACATCTCGCCCGCGGCCACCTCCAGGTCGATGCCGCGCACGGCCTCGACCTCGCCGTACCGCTTCACCAGCCCGCGAACGCTGACCGCCGCCTGTCTGGCCACGAAGCCACCCCTCTTCTCCGCGAGTTCGCGGGCTGCCGCGAACTCGCGTCACCCGTCAAGCCTCGAACAGTGTTAGAGGCACACCTAACTCTAACACTGTTAGTCTGTCAACGTGGTTTCCCGACCGAGCGCCAAACCCGTGTCCCGGGAGGCCATCGTCAGCACCGCCGTCGAGCTCATGGTCGAGCGCGGACTGGCGGCCGTGACGCTGCGCCGGATCGCGGAGCGGCTCAACGTGTCCGCGCCGACGCTGTACTGGTACATCGCCAGCAAGCGGGAGCTGCTGGACCGGGTCGCCGAGCACCTGATGCGCCGCGGCCAGGTGAAGGTGGTCGACCGGCCGGTCCGCGGCCAACCCTGGTGGGAGTGGCTGGAGCAGCGCAGCCGCACCATGTTCGAGGTGATGGTGTCGGTCCGGGACGCGCCGCAGGTGGTCGCCGGCAACCGCCCCACCCTGGACATGCTGGCCGGCTACGACCTCGCGCTCGGCGAGCTGGTGGCCGCCGGGTTCCCGCCGCGCGAGGCGCAGCAAGTGTTCTTCGTGCTCGGCGCCTACATCGGCGGGATGGCGCTGGAGTGGCAGGCCGAGGCCGCCCGCGGCGAGGCCGGCGCGGACGACAGCGCGCTGCTGGCGGCGGCGCAGGACAGCGCCCGGTACCCGCACCTGGCCGCCGCGGCGGCGGACTGGTCCCCGCCGCAGGCCACCTTCGACTACGGGCTCGCCCTGCTGATCCGCGGCATCCGCGACCGGCACGCGGAGCTGACCGGCGAAGCCGCCCGCGCCGGCGAGGAACGCCTCTGCCGCTGACCCCGCCGGTCACCGGCACGGAACGGTCAAGTGACGAATCGCCGCCCCGGTATGGCGCGGACCACAGCGCCGGACCACGCCCTCCCGGTACTTTCTAAGCGCTTGTTCACTTGGGAGGTGCGCATGGGACGAGCGACCGGCGACGCCCCGCCGGCATCCGGCGCGGCGAGGCCGGCCGAGGCGACCATCCGGGCGGCGGTCTTCGACTACGGCGGCGTGCTCACCACACCGGTGCGGGAGAGCATCGCGGCGTGGCTGGCCGCCGACGGCATCCGGCCGGAGACGTTCTCCGCGGCGCTGAAGGCGTGGATGTCCCGGTCGGCGCCGGTGGGCACCCCGGTGCACCGGCTGGAGACCGGGGAGCTGGCCATCGAGGAGTTCGAGCGGCTGCTGGCCGCGGAGCTGGCCACCCACGACGGGTCGCCGGTGGTCGCCGAAGGGCTGCTCACCCGGCTGTTCGGCGCCATGCGGCTGGACGACGCCATGATCGAACTGGTCCGTGAGCTACGCGACCGCGGCCTGCGCACCGTGCTGCTGTCCAACAGCTGGGGAAACACCTACCCGAGGGCACTGATCGCCGAGATCTTCGACGGCGTGGTCATCTCCGGCGAGGTGGGCCTGCGCAAGCCGGACCCGAGGATCTACCGGCTGGCCCTGGACCACGCCGGCGTGGCACCGGCCGAGGCGGTGTTCGTGGACGACGCGTCGCCCAACACCGATGCCGCCGCGGCGGTGGGCATGCGCGCCATCCGGCACACCGACGCGGCCACCACCCGGGCGCGGCTGGCCGAACTCGTCCCCGGTATCACTACCGCAGATATCTCCTAGGCCGCACCCTGGAGAAGGGGCGGACCGCACCATGCAACGTCAGCAGGAGGAACGCGTGACCCAGAGCAACCCCCGCGTCGCGATCGTCACCGGAGCCGCCCGCGGCATCGGCGCCGCCGTGGCCAAGCGGCTCGCCCAGGACGGTTTCGCCGTGGGCGTCGTCGACCTGCACGAGTCGAGTTGTGCCGACACCGTGAAGGAGATCGAGGCGGCGGGCGGCCGTGCCCTCGCCGTGGGCGCCGACGTCAGCAAGACCGACCAGGTGGACGCCGCCGTCGGGCGGGTCGCCGACCAGCTCGGCGCGCCCACCGTGCTGGTCAACAACGCCGGCATCACCCGGGACAACCTCCTGTTCAAGATGACCGACGAGGACTGGGACTCGGTCATCGCCGTGCACCTGCGCGGCTCGTTCCTGATGAGCCGGGCGGCGCAGAAGTACATGACCGAGCAGAAGTGGGGCCGGATCGTCAACCTCTCCAGCGTGTCCGCGCTGGGCAACCGGGGCCAGGCGAACTACTCCACGGCCAAGGCCGGCCTGCAGGGCCTGACCAAGACGCTGGCCATCGAGCTGGGTAAGTTCGGCGTCACGGTGAACGCGATCGCGCCGGGCTTCATCGTCACCGACATGACCGCGGCCACCGCGGAGCGGGTTGGCATGTCCTTCGAGGACTTCCAGCAGGCCGCGGCCGCGGAGATCCCGGTGCGCCGGGTCGGCGTGCCGGAGGACATCGCCAACGTGGCCGCCTTCCTGATCAGCGACGAGGCGTCGTTCGTCTCCGGTCAGGTCATCTACGTCGCCGGCGGCCCGAGGGCCTGACGGGCGAGAGGAGGATGACGATGCGCGTCTTCGCGAACCTCGCCGAGTTCACCGGGGCCAAGGGCGAGCACCTCGGGTACAGCGGCTGGCACGAGGTGACCCAGGAGCAGGTCGACAAGTTCGCCGACGCCACCGGCGACCACCAGTGGATCCACGTGGACGTGGAGCGGGCCAAGCAGGGCCCGTTCGGTGGGCCGATCGCGCACGGCTACCTCACCCTGTCCCTCATCCCGATGCTGGGCCAGGAGATCTACCGGGTGGACGGGCTGCGCATGGGGATCAACTACGGCACCAACAAGGTGCGCTTCCCCCGGCCCGTCCGGGTCGGTTCCCGGGTGCGCGGCGGCGCGGAACTGCTGGAGGTCACCGACACCGCGAACGGCACCCAGGCCGTGGTCCGGTTCACCGTGGAGATCGAGGGCGAGGACAAGCCGGCCTGCGTGGCGGAGACCGTCGTGCTCATGGTCGGCTGAACCGCCGGCCGTGGTGGGTCCGGTGGGGGCGGACCCACCACGGCGCGACACTCCAGCCAGGTGTCTAGCCGACATACCGTCCGGTCGGTATGCTGACCGGGAAGAGAGACCGAGCCGAGGGGAGCCGATGAGCGACAGCGAGCTGCCGGGCCTGGACCTCGAACGCCTGCGGGCCCACCTGAACCGGGAGCTGCCCGGCCTGGTCGGCGGCCCGCTGCGGGGTGAGGTGATCGCCGGAGGAAGGTCGAACCTCACCTACTCGGTGACCGACGGCGCGTCCCGGTGGGTGGTGCGCCGCCCGCCGCTGGGCCACGTGCTGGCCACCGCGCACGACATGGGCCGCGAGTACCGGGTGGTCAGCGCGCTGCGGGACACCGCGGTTCCGGTGCCGAACACGCTGCTGCGCTGCGACGACCCGGAGGTCATCGGCGCCCCCTTCTACGTGATGGAGTTCGTCGAGGGCACCCCGTACCGGCGCAGCGAGGAACTGGCGGCGCTCGGGCCGGAGCGGACCAGGGCGATCGGGCTGTCCCTGGTGGACACCCTGGTCGACCTGCACGCCGTCAACCCGGCCGAGGTGGGCCTGGCCGACTTCGGCCGGCCGGAGGGCTTCCTGGAGCGCCAGGTGCGCCGGTGGAAGAAGCAGCTCGACGCGTCCCGCAGCCGGGACGTGCCCGGCGTGGACGAGTTGCACGACCGGCTGGCCGCCAGTGTCCCGGTCTCCCCCGCCCCGGCGATCGTGCACGGCGACTACCGGCTGGACAACGTGCTGGTCGACGCGGGCGACCGGATCACCGCCGTGCTGGACTGGGAGATGTCCACCCTCGGTGACCCGCTCACCGACCTCGCCCTGCTGGTCGCGTACGCGAAGCGGGAGATGCCCAGCGGCGAGGACAGCCCGGTGGCCAACGCCAGCGGCGCGCCCGGCTACCCGCCGGTGGACGAGGTCGTCGCCCGCTACGCGGAACGCTCCGGCCGTGATGTGTCCACTCTGGACTGGTACGTGGCGTTCGCGTTCTTCAAGCTGGCCGTGATCCTGGAAGGCATCCATTACCGGTTCGGCCTGGGTCAGACCGTCGGCGCCGGCTTCGACCGGGTGGGCGAGCTGGTGCCTCCCCTGGTCGAGTACGGCCTGACCACGCTCAAGGAAGAGTCGTAGCAGCGGTCGCGCGCGCAACCCGCGGACAAGGAGTGACTCATGGACTTCGCCCTCGACGCCCGCACCGAGGAGCTGCGCCAGCGGCTGCTCGAGTTCATGGACTCGCACATCTACCCGGCGGAACCGGTGGCGGAGCGGCAGCTCGCCGAGGCCGACGATCCGTGGTCGCCGCCGCCGGTGCTCGAGGACCTCAAGGCCGAGGCGCGCCGCCGCGGCCTGTGGAACTTCTTCCTGCCCGGTGAGCACGGCGCCGGGCTGACCAACCTGCAGTACGCGCCGCTGGCGGAGATCACCGGGCGCAGCCCCCGGCTCGCGCCGCCCGCGCTGAACTGCGCCGCCCCGGACACCGGCAACATGGAAGTGCTCGCCATGTTCGGCAACGAGCGGCAGCAGAAGGAGTGGCTGGAGCCGCTGCTGCGCGGGGAGATCCGGTCCGCGTTCGCGATGACCGAACCGGACGTCGCCTCCTCGGACGCCACCAACATCGGCACCCGGATCGTGCGGGACGGTGACCAGTACGTCATCAACGGTCGCAAGTGGTACATCTCCGGCGCGATGAACCCGAACTGCAAGATCCTCATCGTGATGGGGAAGACCGACCCGAGCGCCGCCACGCACCGGCAGCAGAGCATGGTGCTGGTGCCCAGGGACACCCCCGGCGTGAACATCAGGCGCGGCATGCACGTCTTCGGCTACACCGACGGCGACCACGGCGGCCACGCCGAGATCGAGTTCACCGACGTGCGGGTGCCGGCGGAGAACCTCATCGCCGAGGAGGGCTCCGGGTTCGCCATCGCCCAGGCCCGGCTCGGCCCCGGTCGCATCCACCACTGCATGCGGCTGATCGGCATGGCCGAGCGGGCCCTGGAGCTGATGTGCCGGCGCACCCTGGCCCGCACCACGTTCGGCCGGCCGATCGCCGAGCATGGCGTGGTGCAGGACTGGATCGCCGAGGCGCGGGTGAAGATCGAGCAGTTGCGCCTGCTGGTGCTGAAGACCGCGTGGCTGATGGACACGGTGGGCAACCAGGGCGCGCACACCGAGATCCAGGCCATCAAGATCGCCACTCCGCGGACCGTGGAGTGGATCATCGACAAGGCGATCCAGGCGCACGGCGGTGGCGGCGTCAGCCAGGACTTCCCACTGGCCGAGCTGTGGGCCGCCGCCCGCACCCTGCGGCTCGCCGACGGGCCGGACGAGGTGCACAAGCGCTCGCTGGCCCGCCGCGAGCTGAAGCAGTACCTGCCGCCGAAGGGGGCGTGAGTGAGCACGGCAACCACGACCACTCAGGTGGACGCCGAGGACCTGCGCCGCCGGGTCCGGGACCTGCTGGCCGAGCACGATCCGAAGACCACCGACCGGCTGGAGTTCCTGCGCGCCCGGTTCGACGCCGGCCTGGCGTGGGTGCACTACCCGGTCGGGCTGGGTGGCCTGGACGCCCCGCGGGCCCTGCAGGCCGTGGTGGACGCGGAACTGGAGGCCGCCGGCGCACCGGACAACGACCCGCGCCGCATCGGCATCGGGCTCGGCATGGCCGCGCCCACCATTCTCCGGTTCGGCACGCCAGAGCAGCACCAGCGTTTCCTCCGTCCACTGTGGACCGGCGAGGAGGTGTGGTGCCAGCTCTTCTCCGAGCCGGGCGCCGGCTCCGACCTCGCCGCGGCCGCCACCAGGGCGGTCCGCGATGGCGACGAGTGGGTGGTCACCGGGCAGAAGGTGTGGACCTCCACCGCGCACACCGCCCGGTGGGGCATCCTGCTCGCCCGCACCGACCCGGACGTGCCCAAGCACCGGGGGCTGAGCTACTTCGTCTGCGACATGACCGCACCGGGCGTCGAGGTGCGGCCGCTGCGGCAGATCACCGGCGAGGCCGAGTTCAACGAGGTGTTCCTCAGCGAGGTGCGGCTGCCGGACACGTTGCGGCTCGGCGAGGTCGGCGAGGGCTGGAAGGTCGCGCAGACCACCCTGATGAACGAGCGGGTGGCCATCGGAGGCAACGCCATCCCACGCGAGGGCGGCATGGTCGGCGTCGTCGCCCAGACCTGGCGGGAGCGGCCCGAGCTGCGCACCCCGGAGCTGCACCAGCGGCTGCTGCGGTTGTGGGTGGAGGCGGAGGTGATGCGGCTGGCCGGGGAACGGCTGCGCCAGCAGCTCGCCGCCGGCCACCCCGGCCCGGAGGGCTCGGCGATGAAGCTCGCCTTCGCCCGGCTCAACCAGGCGATCTCCGGTCTGGAGGTGGAACTGCTCGGCGAGGAGGGGCTGCGCTACGACGACTGGACCATGCGCCGTCCGGAGATCGTCGACTTCCTCGGCCGCAACGCCGGCTACCGCTACCTGCGTGCCAAGGGCAACTCCATCGAGGGCGGCACCTCGGAGATCCTGCGCAACATCATCGCCGAGCGGGTGCTCGGCCTGCCCGCCGAGCCCCGCGTCGACAAGGACGTGCCCTGGAAGGACCTTCCCCGATGACCGACCTGCTCTACTCCGAGGTCGAGGAGGACCTGCGGGCCAGCGTCCGTGGCCTGCTCGCCGACCGATCCGACCCGGCCACGGTGCTGGCCCGCGTCGAGACCGACCAGCCGTACGACCTGGACCTGTGGCGCACCCTGGCCACCGACCTGGGCGTGGCCGGGCTGCACGTGCCCGAGGAGCTGGGCGGCCAGGGCGCGTCCACCCGGGAGACCGCCGTCGTGCTGGAGGAACTGGGCCGGGCCGTGGCGCCGGTGCCGTTCCTGGGCAGCGCGGTGCTCGCCACGTCCGCGCTGCTCGGCTGCGACACGGCCGCCGCCGAGGTGGCCGCTCTGGCCTCGGGTGAACGTCGTGGGGCGCTCGCCGTGCCGCTGTCCGCTGCGCCTTCCGCCCCGTTCCCGGACACGGTCCGGGTGGACGCCGAGGGCCGGCTGTCCGGCCGGGTCGGCACCGTCGCCGACGCGGCCGTGGCCGAACTGCTGGTCGTGCCCGCCGCCGGCCCGGACGGTCCCGAGCTGCGCGCCGTCGACATGCCCTCGGACGGGGTGACCGTCTCCGGCATCGTCGGGCTCGACCTGACCCGCGGCATCGCCGACGTGACCTTCGACGGTGCCGCGTCACGCCGTCTCGCCGGCCCGGACGTGGCCGGTACCGCCTTGACGAACGCACTCATCACCGCCGCCGGTTTGCTCGCCTCGGAACAGCTCGGCGTGGCCCAGTGGTGCCTGGATACCACGGTCGCCTACGTGAAGGAGCGGCATCAGTTCGGCCGGCCGGTCGGCTCGTTCCAGGCGCTCAAGCACCGGCTGGCCGACCTGTGGCTGGACCTGGTCGGCGCCCGCGCCGCCGCCCGCTACGCCGCCGACGCGCTGGCGACGTCCAGTGTGGACGTTCCGGTCGCGGTCGCCGTGGCCGCCTCGCACTGCTCGTCGGTCGCGGTGAAGGCCGCCGAGGAGTGCATCCAGTTGCACGGCGGCATCGGCATGACCTGGGAGCACCCGGCGCACCTGTTCCTCAAGCGCGCCAAGAGCACCGAGAGCGCCCTCGGCACCCCGGGCCGCCACCGCGCCGCCCTCGCCACCCTGGTCGACCTCCCTGCCCCGGTCGCCTGACCCAACGGTCCCGTCCCTGGCGACGACCACCCCTTCCCAGTCGTCGCCAGGGACGTTCTCCAGGGGCCAACAGCCGGTGCCGTGTCGCACGCGACGGACCTGCCCCGGTCGGGCACAATCGACCTGGGAGGTGGGGACGTGCATGAGTTGATCGCGCGGAAGCGGCCGCAGATCGAAGCCCTGTGCCGAGGGCTGGGTATCCGCCGCCTCGATCTGTTCGGCTCCGCTCTCGGCAACTCGTTCGACCCGGCCTCCAGCGATGTCGACGTGTTGGTGGAGTTCGACGTCGGGCCGGGATTTGACTACTTCGGAACGTACTTCAGTCTCAAGGAAGGCTTGGAAGAGATCCTGGGCCGACCGGTAGACGTGGTGAGCGCTACGAGCATCCAAAACCCCTACTTCCGGGACCAGGTAATCCGGACAAAGGAAAACCTCTATGCAGCCTGATCCCAGGAAGTACCTGTGGGACGCGCTACATTCGGTCGAGCTTGCCCAGGAGTTTTCCCGCGGAAAATCCTTCGCAGATTACGAGTCGGACGCCATGCTACGTGCCGCAATCGAGCGCCAGTTTGAAATCATTGGCGAGGCACTGAACCACCTCTCGAAGGTGGCACCACAGATCGCCAGTCAAATTCCCGAGCTACCCAGGATTGTTGCATTTAGGAACATCCTGATCCACGGCTACGCGACCGTGGATGATGCCCTGGTCTGGCAGGTGCTCAGCGACAAACTTCCGGACCTGCGGTGCGTCCTCAGTCGATTGCTCGATCTCGACCACGACTAGCTTCAAACGGTTAGACGGGCACCGCTATTATGTCTGCGTGGCGCCCGAACGGGTCACCGTACATCCGAACCAGATGAACGGCCAACCATGCATCCGTGGTCTGCGTATGCCGGTGGCAACGGTGCTAGCGATGCTGGCCGACGGGATGACGCCGAACGAGATCACCGCCAACTTCCCCGATCTTACGCTCGGCGACATCACCGCAGCGTTGCGGTATGCAGCCGAGGCAGTATCCGAGCGTACAGAAACCTCCCGGCTGCCGGGGAAGATTGGCTGAGGAGGCGGAAGCCGGGAGGTTCTGCGGAAACGTGTTGCCTCGTCCGCAGGTCAACTGTCGATAGGATCACCACCTCTCTTTCTTCGGTCTCGACCCCGCACGACACCTGTTGCAGCGCCGAGCGGAGGGCCGGACCGCCCGAGCAGGACGTCAGGCGCTTCTCGTGCCCGGCCAGGTCGTGCGCATTTCGTCGATCTTGGGGAGGTAGCCGGTCGGGCAGTCACCGATGGACCACCGCACCCGCTGGAACGGCGCGTCAGGATCGGCGACCGGCCACATCAGGCGGGTCGGCAGTCCTTCTGCTGCGATCCGCTCGATCAACGCAGGGACCGTGACGCCCCACTGGTTGCCCGGTCGGTAGACGTGCTGGGCTGCCACCTCACACCTCCCGGTCCGGCAGCGACACGAGGACGCGGATGACCTTCTCCGGCCGCCCCTCGATGTTCAGCATGAAGTCGCCGGCCTGCTCGCCGACCAGCCACGCTCGGGCGGCAACCACGCGGTCGTGGGAGAAGATGCGCAACACGTCCATGTGACTGCCTTCCACGACCCGGATGCCCTGGATCGCCGTGATCTCCCCGGCCGCGTCCCGCTTGTGCTGGAACCGCCATCCCGAGTCCACCCGTTCGCACAGCGCCAGCAACGGTTCCAGTACCGGGTACTCGGCCACGGCGGCGTACGGGTCGATGGGCGGCTGGCCATCGCCCGGCGGCGGCTCGGGCACGAAGCCGTGACGTCGCATGATGGTCTCCCCTCCGGCAGCGGGGCGGGGTCGGCGACCGCCCTCGCTTGCGCGATCCAAAAGCTATGCGCAGCAGGTCATGCGCAGAGAGTGCGCAAGCGCACGTTGAGCCATTGGAGTGATCTACAGCTCGTTGATCAGCCGGTCTACGCTGGGCGGCATGGCGGTCACCCCGACCAGTGGGCGTTCCCGGGCACTCCAACTCGGCGCGGAGCTGCGCGAGGCACGGAAGCGCGCCGGCATGACAGTGGCCCGCTTGGCGGATGCGCTCGGGTACCACCACTCGACCATTTCCCGCTGGGAACGCGGTGAGTCGACGCCGAGTGAGGCAGACACGGCCGCCGTGCTGGCGATCCTGGGGATCACCGGGGAGGAACGGGACCACGTTGTCGACCTCGCTCGGCACGACGACATCCACGACTGGGTCGCGCCAGGAATCGGCAGGCAACTCGCCGCCCTGATCGAGTACGAGCGCATCGCGCACACCATCACGGAGGTCGCTCCGTTACTCATTCCTGGATTGCTTCAAACCCGGGAGTACGCCAGTTCCATCATGCTCGGCGCGGGCATGTCACGGGGCCAAGCCGAACAGGGTGCCGTCGTCCGTCTAGGTCGGCAGCACGTGCTGACCCGCCGTACCCCTGTCAACTTCGTGGCCATCATAGGAGAGCTGGCTGTACGCCATCCGGCCTGCGACAACGATGCGATGGTGGAACAGCTTCATCATCTGCTCACCATGGCGAAACGACCAAATATTGACATCCGCATACTCCCATTCGACGCACACTATACGCCGGCGCTCGAAGGGCAGTTCGTCCTGCTTCAATTCCACCGAGACAAGCCGGTTGTTCAGCTTCAAAGTTACTGGTCGGCGAGCATGATTACGAACGTGCGAGCCGTCCAAAGTTACCAGAACGCCGTTGACTCGATACGCCGCAAGGCGCTGAGCCCGGAAGAGTCAGCCACACTCATCGAAGAGATCCTCAAGGACATGGAGAAGGCGGCATGACATCGACACGGTGGCGCAAGAGCAGCTACAGCGGCGGAAATCCGCAGACAAGCTGCGTCGAGCTGTCCAACACGCTGGACGAGATCCGGGACTCCAAGAACCCGACCGGGCCGACGCTGCGGGTGGACGTGGTCGCCTTCGTCCGCGCGGTCAAGTCCGGCCAGTTCGATCAGGCCGCGAAGTAGCTGCCATCCACCGGACCGGCCAGGCCGAGAGTCGTCAGACCGGCCGGCCGGTCCCGGCCTTTTCTCGCCTCGCGCCCTTCTGACGTGCCATCGCAGGCGCAGATTTCAAGAACCGCCCATAAGTTCAGCGGCAAGGACCGCATTGGGCTTGTACACACGCCCTTCAGCGTGATGTAGTTGATCAGCGTTCGTGTACTGCCAGCACTGCCGCAGTTCGCTTCCCCTTTCTATACGCCTGCGGCTTGAGGTCGGTTGTAACTGCGGCATCAAGGTCATCATGGACTGGGTGCCGTGCCAGTTTCTATACGCCCTGCGGCGTGAGGTTGGTGGTGACCCTATCCTGTCCGGCGGGGGCCGTGAGCAGGTGCGATGTACGGTGCTTGCGAGCTTGGTCGGGTAGAGCAGGTCTGGTGGTCCTTCCTGGGTCGCCCGGATGTGCGTTTTGGCGGGTAGGCGGCCATGCACGCGAGACCGGCAGTGGATCAGTACCGCCGCCCTCCCCATGTGGAGTAATCGCCGACGGCATTCGGCGTACTCGCCAGGCGGGCCGTCGAGACATCCGCCTCAATGGCTGGCCGGCATATCGTGCCGAAGGCCAGACGGGGCCGCGTGCGGCAGGCACGTCACCGTCCACGGCGGATCAGCCCGGTGCGTTGGGATGTGAAACGCGGACGCCGCCGAAGCCGCGGGTGGTGTAGGAACCGACGCCGGTGTACGGGGCCAGCCTGGTAAGCGAATCGACGGCAGCCGGGTCGATGGTGCCATCGACGGCGTAGGTGACTCGGCCGAGGAAACCGCCGACCGTCACCGTGACGGGCTGGCGTTCGCCGGACGGGTTGGGCCGCTCGTGCAGTACGACCCGTTCGACCTGGCTGGCGCCGGAGATCGCGGTGACCACGATCGGGTCCAGGCGCAGGTCGACTTCGAGGTCGCCGACGTGGCGGGCGCCGAAGCGACGCCATGCGGCACGGAGGCTGCCGAACACCGCGGAGGGCGAGGGCCAGGGCACAAACCTGTTGCCCCGCCGGAAGGTGACCGGGCTGACGAATTCCAGTGTCCAGCCTGGCCGGTCGCGCCCGGCCGCCAACTGGGGCCAGGTGACGGCCTCGACCTGTTTCAACGGCGTCGGCATGGCGAGGTCGCCCGTCGGGCGGGCGGATCGCCGGTAGGCGTCGGCGTGTTCGAGGAGTCGTCCCGCCAGGGTGTCGTCCACGAGGCCCAGCCGGACAACCCGGCCAGCGGAACCGCTGGGTTGCAGAGACCACGACCGCGCCTTCGCCGCGACGTGGTGGTCGTCGTCCAGCCAGCGGGACAACCGCCGGTGCATGTCGCGGCGGTCGATCGACGCTCCGTCGGGTAACTCCCACTCCCACACGCTCGGCATGATCACCTGCTTCCGTCGGACGGCACGCCGCGCAGGTGGACATCGGCGGCGGAGGGTCGGTCGCTACGGTCTCGGGTAGAAGTTCCTCGGCAGGCGGTCATGGTCGTCGCACCAGTCCTGCACGGCCCTCTCCACCGTGGCTTCATCGGGCGCGGGTAGGTCGCGGGTTCGGCTGCCGGTCATTCTCAGGTCAGCGCCGTCGGGGAGCAGCCGAGCCCAGAAGGCATGCGTGAAGACGCCCCAGGTCTCCCTGCCGGTTCTGTCGCGGCCCAGGAACACCGGTCGCAGCCACACCGGCGAGGCGCGGCGCAGCGGAGCACCGTTGAGGGCGGGTTCCACCGTCGCCTTGAACGGACCTCGTCCTCGTTTCGCCGAGTAGTAACCGACAGGCAGGCCGAGTGCGGCGATGGGGTATTCGGTTTCGTCGCCGTGAATGACGTGGCGCCACTCCGGGGAACGGGTGTCGTCGCCGATCGGGCCGCCCGGATCGACCACCGCGCGGAATGCCCGCCACTCGCGGCCGGCAAGGTCCAACGCGGCATCGAGTGACGTCGGCGTGCCGTGCAGCATCCGGCCGAACCACCAGCGGGGGGCCAGCACCGGGAACTCCGGCAGCGGCTCCGCCTCGTCGGGTTGCCCTTCGAGCAGCCGCCAGTCGCCGAGCGGGCTCTTCGCCTGGATCTCGGTCGGCACCGCTCGCTCCCCCAGCGCCGCCCACTCCCCCGCGGTCCGGGTGGTCGTCAGGTCCGCTTCTCGCCACCGGCCGGGGAGCCGCCCCGCGGTGACGCGCGCGCAGGCCAGTTGACCGAAGCCGCGGCGGGTGCGGGCGCCGAGTCCGCCGTAGGTGAGCCAGGCCCAGAGAGCCAGCATGAATCGGCCGTTGACCGTCTCGTCGTCGCCGAACCGGACGTCGAGATCGAAGGTTCGGCCCGGGTGGACGTAGTCGCGGGTGAGGCCGTCCCGGTAGCTCCACAGTCCCTGGCCCAGGAGGTACTGCGCGCCGCAGAAGCGGTCTCGGCGGCCCGGGGAGTAGGTCGCCCAGTCCGGTCGGGAGCCCCTTCCCGCGGCGAGGGGCTGCTCCCGCACGCGCAGCGCGATGCGGGAGCGGCGGGCCGTGCTGCCGAAGACTTCTTCTTCCTGCCGGAAGAGTTCCTTGAGGTCGGTGACGCCGTGGCCGGCGGCGACGGCACGGAACCAGAAGCGCAGCGCGCCACGGATGGACGGAACGCGGACCGGGCTGCCGGTTTCCCGCGCCGGGTCGTCCCCGCTGAACAGCGGGGTGACGACCGTGAGGTGCAGTGTGGTCCAGCTCATGGGCGTCCTCCTCGAACGCGGCGCAGCCGACCGAGCGGGGCGGTGACCGGCCGGTCGTCCCACAGGATCTGCGCGGCCAGGCCGGCCGCGAAGGCCCAGCCGGTCATCAGGACCAGGACCCCGGCGGCCGGGGCGGCGGTCCGGTCCTCCAGTTCCTTGCATCCGGCCAGCGGCCGCGCGGCCCACACGTCGGTGTTCCACCAGCCGAGCAGGCATTCGCCGTGCTCGCCCACGGACGGCGCGACGAAGCCGAGGAGCAGCAGGCTGAGCACGAACGCGTACATCGTGCCGATGAACCCGATCAGGGCGCCCCGGCCGAGTGCGGGCCACAGCCGCACGCCGTGCAGCCGCAACTCCAGCACCACGTACAGCAGCGCGCCGGCCAGGAGGCCCGCGCCGACCCGCCAGCCGTGCGGATCGAGCCACCAGCGGGACGTGAAGCTCAGCAGGGCCAGCAGGCCCACGAGGGCCGCCGCGGGCATCCGTAGCAGGGCCAGGGAGTCCTTTCGGTCACCGAGGCCGACGATGGCGGCCAGCAACCCGGCGCCGACCATGCCGAGCGCCGACCATCGGGCCACGTCCGCGTCGACCTTTTGAGAGAACAGCAGCGCGCACAGGACGAGTGCCAGGCTCGGGAAGGCCAGCGGCAGCAACCGCCCGCGGACGGTGCCGAGCGCGAACCCGGTGGCGGCGCCGAACAGCGCCCCTCGGGGCAGCCAGTGGTTGTCGGCGAGGTCGGCGGCGATCCGCGCGTGATCCTTGCTGGCCTGCCTGGTGGCCTCCGCGGTGTCCGGTTCGGTCGGCGACAGGTGCAGCGCGGCGGGTGCGAAGGGCCACCGGCCCGCGCTGGGCCGGGCCGCGGTCGGCCACGTCATGCTCAGCCAGCACAGCTCCGTTTCGAAGTCGCCAGGCCGCGCGGTGTGCAGGTTGGCCAGCCACGGGTCGTCCTCCCACCCGTTGAGGTATCCCAGCCATTCCTCCCGTGCGGCGCGCCCCTGGTGAAGCCAGTGTTCCCCAACGGGTTCCATGCCGGGGCGTCCCGCCACCTTCACCTGGTCCGGCAACAGCTCGCAACTGTCCTTTTCGGGCAGGCGAAAGTACAAGCTCCACAGCAGGAACCGGAACCGGGCCGCCCTCGACCGGATGTCTTCGGGAATCGGCTCGCGGAGCCGGTACAGCCAGAGGGCGAAGCCGAGCAGGGCTGCCATCCGGCCGTCGACCGAGCGGGCCCTGTCATACGACCGCAGCCTGCTGGGATCGTCCAGGACGTATGCCAGGTCCCGATGGTCGATGAGGGTCGCGTTCTCGGTCAGGTCGATCAGCCGCCGGCCGGTCGCCGCATGCCCGGTCGTTGGCGGATCGGCCGGGAGTACGACGCGCAGATAGTGGTCGACGGCGCCCTCCGCCGTCAGGACCGTAGCCACAACGCCTCCGTCATGATCAGCCCGGACTGGCTGAGGGTGAGGCGTCCGCCCGTGTCCTCCTTCAGCAGCATGCCGGCGATGTCGCTGTACTCGTCCGCCGACAGTTCCGTGTCCCTGCCTTCCTGTTTGAGCTGGTTGACCAGGGCACGCGCCTTCGTCAGCGGCCGTCCGGTGAGGTATCGGACGGGCAGTTCGACGATGTGTTCCGGGCTGCCCGGCTTCGACCGGTGGGTCGCCGCCGCGGTCAGTTCGGGTTTCGGGCGCCGATCCTGCGGGTGCCGATGCTCGAACTCGGTCCGGATGCCCTCGGCCATCACCAGCAGGTAGGGCAGGACGGGCTTGTATCCGCCGGAGCAGTGCAGCACCACATGCCAGGTGCCGTGCGCGGCCTGCATGGCGGTTTCCGTGATCATCCCGCCGATGGCGCCCAGCGCACGCCAGGGGTGGTCCGTCCTGGGCCCTTCGCCCGTCTCGGTCAGGTCCAGGCCAGGCACCCGCAGCAGGTACACCCGGCCCGGTTCGATCGGCTGGGTGCGGGCGGCCAGCGGGTCGTTGACGTAGGTGATGGTGCCGTCCAGCGCATACCGGGTGGCTGCCAGGAACGCCGCACGCAGGCCCTCGGTGGTGTCGGTGGCGATCAGCACGTACGACTCTCCCGTGGGAGCGACATACTCCGGCTGGTTCTTGTACGCCTCCACCGAGGTCCACTCCGCGCACCACTCCGCGTCGGCGCGGCGCAGCCGGTCGCACACCTCCTCTCCCACCAGTGCCGCGACAGTCAGTGGACCGACGTTGCCTCCGGCACGATGCGCCAGTTCCACGTCCACGCGGCGGTCCTCGGTGTGGGAGGTCGCCGGATCGAGCGCCCGGCGTACCGTGCGCGGGGCTCCGTTCTCCTCGTTCAACAGCGACACGCCGACCGGGAGCACGTGCATCGTCAGCGTCACGGGTCGATTTCCTCCGCCTTGACGTGGCAGTAGCCGTAACCCGCCGAGGTCTTGCCGCCGATGCCGAGTTGGTCGGCGGCGTCCCGCAGCAGTTCCACCACGTCGTCCACATCGGACGGTGGACCGAGAAGCAGGGTGCGGAAGGCGCCGCCCTCCACGGCGAGGAACTGGACCGGCACCGGGTTGTGGTACTCGGCCGGCGGGGTGACCAGCGTCCGGTGGTCGTCGTTGGCCTCGTCGTAGTAGGGCTTCACGTGCGGGGTGAGGACGTCCACCACCACCCTTGGCCGGGGATCGGCGTCGGGGAGCGCGTCGAGGATGGTCACCGCTCCCCTGCCGTCCACGTCGGGTTCGCCGGGCCGCGGCGCGCCGAACAGCCGGCGCACCCGGTCCGCGTCGAGTACCGACCGGGCGTGTGCCGCGGCCAGGCCCTTCAGCCCGGAGGCCGGCCACATCGGGACGCCGTAGCTCGGGGAGAGGGTGAGGCTGGTGTCCTGCACCGAGTCCTCGCCGTGCCCGACCACCACCCTCCACTGCGGACGGATCAGCAGGGCGCGGGCGGCGTACCCCCTGCCCCTGCGGCGCAGCAGGCCGCGGGCGGCGGCGAGACGTCGCCTGTGGACGGCGGCGATCGCGGTGGCCGGCACGGCGTTCGCCGCGGCGGCCACCGCCCGCAGGTGCTTGGCCCGCAGGTCGGGGTCACGCGCCAGGGTCGAGCCGTCGCGGACCCCCAGCCAGACTCCCCGGAGCAGCAGGTGCGCGTTGATGTCCGGTGGCCACTCGGGCAGCCGGCTCAGTGGCCCGTAGCGGACCGCCGTCACGGCGCATCACCGCCGGCGTCGACCCGGCGCGGCGCGCTTTCCTCCTGGCGGGCCTTCTCTTCGGCCTGGAACCGTGCCTCGGCGAGTCGGGCAAGCCAGATCGCGAACTGCCGCGCCCTGGCCTCGGCGAGCCGGTACCGCTGGTCGCTGCCCGATGCGGTGAGCGCGTCGAGCAGGGCCAGGGCGTCTCCCCGACCGTCCCGGGTCCGAATGCCGGCGGACGCGGTGGCGTCGGCGAGGATGGCCCTGGCGGCCACCCGGTACCGGTTTCCCTCGTCGCCGTCAGCGCGGGACAACAGGTAGGCGCCGCTCGCGATCAGGCCGTGCGACCGGATCATCACCGGTAGCGAGCGCAGCACGGTGCGCAGGTCCTTGCCGATGCGGTCGGCGGGCAGGGCGTCCGCGGCCTTGGCGGCCAACTCCAGGTCGAGGCGTCGGGTCATTTCTGCCGTTTCTGTTGTGCCAGCAACCCGGGATTGGGTCGCGCGGCTCCGGTCGACGGTTGCGGATTCGGTGAGGTGTCGTCCCGCGACCGTGGCGCCGTGGCGGGGACCGGCTGCGGTGCGGCGGCGGTCGGCTGGTCGGCGGCGCTCACCGCGTGGTCCAGGTCGGCGCCGCGGTGCACCCGGCACCACAGCAACCCCTTACCGATCGTCTCGTTGCCGCCCAGTTGCAACGGCTTGCCGTCCAGCAGCTCGGACAGCCGGTCGAGCTGGCCCGCCGGCCCGGCCAGCAGGGCGGCCAACACGGTCTCGACCGGCAGATACTCCGAATAGAACGGACCGTTGGCGACGGCCTTGTCGTCGTCGAGCTGCACCCGGGCGACCACGTCGGTGCCGGTCTCGCCGAGATCCTTCAGCAGGTCGTCGCCGGCCAGGATGACGTCCTCGGCCAGCTTGGACCTGGTGTAGTCGAAGGCGGCGTCGGTGGGGCAGGCCAGCGACCCGAAAACCCGTCCGATACGGCCCATCGCGTCGTCGGCGGTCACGTTCTGCTGGAAGGCGCCAACCACCTGCGTCCCGGCCCAGTCGCCGGTGCCCAGCGCGGCGTCCCGGCGGGCCGGTGGCCGGAAGGCGTCGCCCCGCCGCGACCCGGCCAGGATCGCCTTGCGCCACAGGCGGTTCAGCGCCAGGTCGGAGGTCACCCAGGCGAAACCGCGCCGCAGCGCGGCCGCCGGGAACAGCAGCAGTTGCGCATCGCCGATCGACACCGTGCCCTTGACCAGCATCCGACTGCCGCTGCCGTCGTCGGCTTCACCGTCCGAGCCCGGGTATCCGGGTGGCGGCGAGCCGAACACCGCCTTCTGGTCGTCCACCGTCCATCCGTCGTCGCGGGCGGCCTGGCGGAGCGCGCCCTTGAGGCTCTGGCCCCAGATCACCGGAAGGTTCGTGCCCGCCTCCCGCTGGACGGGCAGGTCCACCGCGCCCAGTGCCTCACTTCCACCGGCGTGTACCGGGGTCTCCGCGAACAGCACCAACAATCGTCGTTCCACTACCATCTCCCGATCAGGCAGGTGCCGAAGCCCGCGCCGATGATGTCCTTGACCCGATCCCGTGTGGACTGTCCGGGCAGCAACCTGCCGTGGTGTTTCCGCGCCCAGGCGGCGGCATCGCCCGCGGGGTCGAACCTGAGGTAGAACACGCTGCCGGCGGGCACCGCCCACGCGAACAGGCGGGTCTTGCCGAAGTCCCGCCCGTGGCGCGGCGAAGCGTGCGCGATCGGCGCCGGGCCGCCCACGGCAAGGGCGCACAGCTCCGCGGTGGCGTCCGGCGGGGTCCAGAGCACGTCGTCGAGCAACGCCGGGGTGGCCAGGTAGACGGCGACCCGGCCGCCGGGGAAGTCACCCGGGTGCCTGGGCAGCGGATCGGCGGACTCGGCCACGGAGACGGTGGCCAGCCTGCCGCGTCCGCCGAGCGGGACGAGGGTGCGCTGGAGGGTGATCGGGTCGGGGTCCTCGCAGCCGACCAGGAACCGCATCTCGTCAAGCGGCCGCAGGTGGCTCATCGTGTAGAGCAGGCCGGAGTTGGCCGTGCCGACGAAATCGCCGTCCCAGTGCCGGGCCAGCCCGAGCCGGTGCTCCGGCCGCCACGGCGGCTCCGCGAACCGGCGCCGGTTGTTCGGCAACGGTTCGCCCGGTGCGAGCGAGTCGGCGGTGAGCCAGTCCGCCAGCCAACCGCCGGTGACCCACGCCTCCGCCCAGTCGCCGTCGCCGGTCAGCGCGTGGCTGAGGTGGTGGCTGTCGTCCAGATCGGACACCGCGTCGTCGCGGCGCTCTTCTACGCCGAGGCGGCGCCACGTGTCCCCGTCCCACACGATGTCTCGCGGGAGCGGAAACAGCGGCTCGCCGTCGACGTCCACGACGGGGCCGAGAATGCGGCCGGCGTTGCGACCGAGGACTGTGCGCACCACGCCGCCCAGGGTGGTCGGGGGTGGGGCGACGCTGCTGGCCCCGCTGGCGTCGCCGGCGAGGAACGAGCGCCCGTCGCGCACCATGACCGTGTCCAGCGGCTGCACGGCCAGCCAGGTGAGGTGTGTCGGTTTCTCGGCGGTCATCGGCACTCCCGGGCGAGGAAGCGGCCGACCAGGGCCGCGGGCACCGGGTTGAAGCCGTGGGTACCGCGCTCGTCCAGGCCCAGCGCGCAGAGGGCGTCGGCGACCTCGGCGGTGCCGCCCTGCCGGGCCACCAGCCGGTCCAGTTCGGCTCGCAGCAGCGACCACAGTTCCGGCGTCCGGCCGAGTTCGTCGAGATGCATCCGGTCCTGTTCCAGTCGGGCGGCCAGGCGGGCCGAGAAGGTGGCGGCCTGGCCGCGTGGCGCGACAACGTCCAGCAGGTCGGCGGCGGTCCGGCCCTTGCCGTCCTCGGGGGGCCACCAGGGCAGGATCGTGCGGGCACGTTCCCCGCCGCGGCGGCGGACCACCACGGTGAGCGCGTTCCGGTTGCGTCCGCCCCGGCCCTCGGCCTTCTTGGCGCGGTGCAGGGCGTCCTGCGCGGCCGCGATCGCCTCCTGCAGCGATCTGGTCATGTGGCTGAACAGGACCGCGGTGGACGCGGTGACGGTGCCGCCGCCGGGACCGGCCGCCGCCAGCGGACTGCCGGCGATCGCGTCGCGGGTGAGCAGGCGCAGCTCCTTGGCCAGCCGCAACGCCCGTGCGGCGGGTGCGAAGGCGACGAAGTCGTCGCCGCCGGCGTAGACGGACACGCCGAGATGGTCGGCGGAGTCGGCCAGCGCGCGCTGGGCGTGGCCGAGTTCCGCCAGCGCCTCCGCCGCACGCCGCTGGTCGGCCAGGCCGAGCCCGCTGATCGCGGTGCCCAGCCTGTCCAGGTCCTGGACCACGATCGCGTAGTAGGGCGTCAGCCGTGCATCGTCCACTGCGGACACGAGCTGCCGGGCCTGCTGGTGACCGCGGTCGATCAGCCCGCCGTCCAGGTCGTCGCCGTGCTCGGCGCGCAGCGCGTCCGGTTCCCAGGCGTCCGGGCTCACCGCTGTACCCAGCCGGTCGCTCAGCGCCCGCAGACCGTCGGGAATGGGTATACCGGGCGGGAGGCCCCGGTGCCGCCGACCGTCCCCGATCTGCCGGAGAATCTCGTCCAGCTCACCGACCGGCCGGGACAGTCGCGCGCGGAACTCCTCGTCGGCCGCGGCCCGGGTGAGCAGCGCCGCCCGGAACGCCGCACTGGCGACCACCGTGGTGGACGGGAAGTCGGCGTCGTCGTCGGCGCGACCGTGGTGACGCTTGGTCCACCCGGCCACGGACAGCTTCTCGGTGCGGTCCCGCCTGGCCGTCCTCCTCGGCACGCCCGCCGCGGCCGGCAGGGCGGGCGACTGGGTGCACAGCGCGGTCGGCCCCGGTGACACCGGGTCAAACACCCGGGCCCGCCGGCGCTCGCCCATCGCGGCACCGGCCCGCCGCCACAGCGCCCGGTACTCCGCGTCGTCACCGAACGATCCGGTGACGGACACCCAGGCGAGATCCGGAAACCCGGGCGTTGGGCGATCCGCGCCGAAGGCTCGTTCGACCAGGCCGCGCCAGGCCGACCGCGCGGCCTCCGCGGCCTGGCGTGCGAGGTCCGGTCCCGTGCCCGCCGGCGCCAGGAAGGCCAGCTTGTTCGTCACGTCCGCGGTCCCGCCAGCCGCCCGCGCGAGCGTGCCCGGCGTCGGGAACACCAGCCCGCACGGCCACGGGCGGTCGGCTAACGCGCTCTGCACGGCGTGCGCGGCCTGTGTCATCACATATCGCACCACCGAACTGGCGCCGGCGGCGTCCACCGTCTTCCTGGACTCGGCAACGAACCGCTGCACGCCGCCCACGGACACGAACACGAGATCAATCGGCAATGCGTCCCCCCGGACCGTAGCCGCGCCTATCCATGCCGTAGAGCCACCACTCACGGTGACCGATAACCTACGCTCAGCATTCCCTCGAACGGGCAGTATGTTACAACAGGTGGCCGATGCCTTCGATCGGCGCATCACGTCTCGTAGCGGACTGCGCGCCGAGGTTGGCGTCGGGTGGGCAGGCGGCGAGTACGGCGTCGCTGACGGCGCCCTGGTGATGGGCGCCCTCGTGGCCGTCGGTGAGTAGGTCGGTCAGGTAGACGAACACCAGCCGCCGGGTGGGATCGGTCCAGGCGAGGCAACAGTTGCTGCCGTTGTGGCCGAAGGTCAGCGGGCTGCTCAGGTTGCCCATCGGGCGGGGTTGTCCGAGCTCCTGCGCGGACCGGCAGTCGGCCATCGTGGGCGAGGATCCCGGGCGCACCTCCCCGTTCGCGCAGCCACGGTCCTGGAACTGCAGGTCGCTCAGCATGACGTCGGTGCCCGGGGCATCGTCCCGGTCACTCCACGGCAGGGTCACCGCCGAATCCGGCGGCGTGGGTGAGCTGGGTCTCCCCGCGTACCTGGGCGATGCCGAAATCCGCGAGCTTGGCCCCCTGGTCGTCGGGCAGCACCATGATGTTGCCCGGCTTGACGTCGCGGTGCACGATGCCCGCGTCGTGCGCCTGGCGCAGGGCGCCGAGAATCTCCAGGCCGAGCGCGGCCACCCGCCTCGGTGGCATGGGCCCGGTCCGCCTGACCAGTTCGCTCACCGACGGGGCCTCGACGAGCTCCATCACGATGTGCACGCGGCCGTCCTGCCACACGGCGTCGTACACCGTGACCACCGCGCGGTGGTTCAGCCGACCGCTGGCCCGCACCTCGCGGAGCATGCGCTGGGCGGCCTCCCCGCTCGCCTCCGGTGGCCCCGGCACCACCGGCAGTTCCTTCACCGCGACCGGCCGGCCGATCAGCCGGTCCTCGGCACGCCACACCACGCCCATGCCACCGCGGCCGATCTCCGCGAGGAGCACATAGCGGTCGGCGATCATCCGGTCTTCGGTTGGTGTTCCCGCAGCACTCACCATTCCGTTTTCCCCAGGGCACCGAACAGGCCCGGCCGGCACGCCGAATTTTCGTTCTCCTGAACAGGACGAACTCATATTCGGCGCCGAGCGGCGGGCAGGCGCACGCCGCCCGCCGCCGACGCCCGCCAAGATAGCCGAATTCACCCGCGGCAGCACGCCATCCTTTCCGGACGCGGCCAGCGCATTTCAGCGCGGCTGCACATTTCCGGATTTCAGGGGAAACGTCGGTTCTCGAATGACCCGGAGGGGCGGCTGGTGACGCGTCAGGCGGCCGACCAGGGGGATCCCGGCCGGCCGCGCCGAGCGCGCGGTGACGACCTCAGCCTGCGACCACCGCGACCCGGCCGACGGTGCTGCCGTCGGCGACCCGCTGGACGGCGTCGGCCGCGTCGACCAGCGGCAGCCGCTCGCTGATCAGCGGCTTGACCACGCCCTTCTCGGCCAGCGCGGTCAACTCGTCGTGCGCCTGGCGCACCGCCTTGGGGTCGTAGGTGTTGTACAGGCCCCAGTGCAGCCCGACGATCGAGTAGTTCTTGATCAGCGCGTGGTTCAGCCCCGGCGTGGGGATGCCGCCGCTGGCGAAGCCGACCACGAGCAGCCGGCCCTCGAACGCGATGCACTTGGTGGACCGGGTGTACGCGTCGCCGCCGACCGGGTCGTAGATCACGTCGGCGCCGCGCGCGCCGGTGACCTCCTTGACCACCGCGACGAAGTCCTGCTCGCGCCGGTCGACCACCACATCCGCGCCGAGCCGGCGGGCCACCTCGGCCTTGCCCGGGCCGCCGACCACGCCGATCACCCGGGCGCCGGCCGCCTTGCCCAACTGCACCGCGGCGCTGCCCACGCCCCCAGCGGCGGCGTGCACCAGCAGCGTCTCCCCCGGCCGCAGCGCGGCCCGGCGGTGCAGGCCGAACCAGCCGGTCTGGTAGCCGATGAACAGGGCGGCCGCCTCGGCGTCGTCCAGCGCGGGCGGCGCGGGGAAGGTGCGCGCCGCCTCCATCAGGGTCAGCTCGCCGAACGCGCCGGTCGGCAGCACAGGGGAGCCGATCACCCGCTCCCCCACGCTCAGACCGGACACGCCGTCGCCGAGCGCGACCACCTCACCGCACAACTCCACGCCCGGAGTGAACGGCAGCGGCGGCTTGATCTGGTACTGGCCCCGGCACAGCAACGCGTCCGGGAAGTTCACCGCGGCGGCCCGCAGCCGGACCAGCACCTCGCCCGGACCGGGCTGCGGGTCGGCCACCTCCTCCAGCCGCATCGCGTCCCGGGGCTCGCCGAGTTCGTGCACGCGCCACGCCTTCACGCCGCCTCCTGATCCATGATGCCGTACCGACTGGTCGGTCTGGCTACCGTACCGTGCCGCCCGCGCCCGGCGCGACCGCCGGTCAGGCCACCGGCCGCAGCGAGCTGAGCAGCAGCTCGGCGAAGTGGTCGCCGACCTGCTCGCCGGACATCGGCCCACCCCGGTGGTACCACGTGCCCAGGTGGTGCACCGAGCCGAAGAAGAAGTCGACCACCAGTTCGGCCGGCACGTCGTCGCGGAACAGCCCGGCGCGCTGGCCCTCCTGCACCATGGCCCGGAACTGCTCGTGGTAGCGGCGCCGCTCGGCGCGCACCGTCCGCTGCTTGTCCGCGCTGAGCTGGTGCATCGACCGAAAGAAGATCTTGGTGTCGTCCAGGTTGGCGATGCTGGTCACCACCACGTCCGCGGCCGCGGCGCGCAGCCGCTCGGGAAGCGTGCCCTCGCTGGCGGCGAACTTCTCCAGCCGCTCGGTCTGCATGCGCAGCACCCGGGCGTAGATCTCGTAGAGCAGGTCGTCCTTGGAGTCGAAGTAGTGGTACATCGCTCCCTTGGTGACCCCGGCGACGTCCACGATCTCCTGCACCGAGGTGTGCTCGAACCCCTTCTCGGCGAACAGCCGGGTGGCCACCGCGAGCAGCCGCTGCGGTACCGTCCCCTCGGCCGCGCGCCCACCGTTGGCCGCGTTGCCGGACGTCTCGCGCCCGCGCCGGGCCTTCGTGCGTACCGCCACCTCGACCTCCCCACATCCGCCCGCCGTCGGCGAGCACCTCCCTCCGAGCATACCGACCGGTAGGTCGCTTACCCGGCGCGAACACGGCGGCGTCCCCGGAATCCCGGCGGGTGAGACGTGCGGCGACTCTAGTAGCCGCCGCCGTGGGCGAGGATCCGGCGAGGATTGTCCACCAGCATCTGCCGGATCTGATCCTCCGTGACGCCCCGCTCCCGCAGCGCGGGCAGCACGTCCCGGGTGATGTGCAGGTAGTGCCAGTTCGGCAGGATGGCCGGCACGTCCTTCATCGGCAGCCAGTCGATGTAGCAGGAGGCGTCGTGGGAGAGCACCATCTTCTCCGCGTACCCGCGCTCGCACAGCGCGGCCACGGTCGCCACCCGCTCCTCGAAGGGCAGCAGGATGTCGATGCCGAAGCGGTCCATGCCGAGATAGGAGCCGCGGTCGGCGATCTTGGTGAGGTAGTCGAGGTCGGTGGTGTCCCCGGAGTGACCGATCACCACGCGGCTCAGGTCCACGCCCTCGGCGGCGAACACGTCCTGCTGCTCCAGGCCGCGCCCGCTGGGCGCGTGGGTGTGCGTCACGATCGGCACCCCGGTCTGCCGGTGCGCCTGGGCGACCGCGCGCAGCACCCGCTCCACGCCGGGGGTGATGCCCGGCTCGTCGGTGGCGCACTTGAGCACCCCGGCCCTGACCCCGGTGCCGGCGATGCCCTCGGTGATGTCGTTGACGAACATCTCCACCAGCGGCTCCGGGCCGTCCAGCAGCGTGCCGGGCCCGCGGAAGTGCAGGTAGTGCGGGACGTCGTGGTAGGTGTAGAGGCCGGTGGCCACGACGATGTTGAGGTCCACCTCGGCGGCGACCCGCTGGATGCGCGGGATGTAGCGGCCCAGGCCGATCACCGTCGGGTCGACGATGGTGCGGACGCCCTCGGCGGCCAGTTCCCGCAGCCGCCGCACCGCCTCCGGCACCTGCTCCTCCTCGCGGAACCCCTCGTGCTCGGGGTAGTTCGCCACGAACTCGGGGCTGAGCACGAACACGTGCTCGTGCATGAGCACCTGGCCGAGGTCGGCCTCGTCGATCGGGCCGCGGACGGTCTGCACCGTGGACACTGTCGATCCTCCTCATCAGCGCGCGACCGCGGCCGACGCCCCAGCGCGGTCAACACCGACCGGTCGGTATGTGGAGGTTAGGAGCGGGCGGTGCCGTGGTCAACCCTCGACGGACCGGTGAGCAAGCGCTTAGTCTGCCGAGGTGATCCAGAACCGGCGCGGGGTACACGGGCGGCCCCGGAACGCGCCAAGGCTTCGAAACAAGCACGACGGGCGCCGACCCTGCGGGAGGTTGACGTGACGCTGGGGACCGCGGTGGACCCGCTCGACGCGCTGGTCTCGCTGCTCGACCTGGAGCCGACCGGGCCGGACGGCTACCGCGGCCACAGCCCGCAGTACCCGATGCGCCGGGTATTCGGCGGCCAGGTCGCGGCGCAGGCCCTGGTCGCCGCCGGCCGCACGGTGGACGCGGAGCGGCCGGTGCACTCGCTGCACGCGTACTTCCTGGCGCCCGGCGACCCCTCGGTGCCGATCGACTACACCGTCCAGCGGCTGCGGGACGGTCGTTCGTTCAGCGCCCGGCAGGTGCTCGCCAGCCAGCGCGGCGAGACGATCTTCACGATGTCGGCGTCGTTCCAGCGTCCCGGTGAGGGGCCAGAGCACCGGCCGGAGATGCCGGACGCGCCCGACCCCGAGTCGCTGGCCCGGCTGTCCGATCGGGTGTCGCCCTACCCGGACCGCACGCCCGCGTGGTGGCGCCAGCCGAACGCCATCGACCTGCGGTTCACCGACAAGCCGCCGCTCCTCGGCGACACCGGCCCCCGCGAGCCCCGGCAGCGGGTGTGGCTGCGCGCCAACGGCACGCTGCCCGACGACCCGGCCCTGCACTCCTGCGTGCTGGCCTACGCGTCGGACATGTCACTGCTCGGGTCGATCCTGCTGCCGCACGGCGCGGAGTACCAGCCCGGTGAGATCGCCATGGCCAGCCTGGACCACGCCATGTGGTTCCACCGGCCGGTGCGCGCCGACCGGTGGCTGCTGTACGCCCAGGAGAGCCCGACCTCCTCCGGCGCCCGCGGGTTCACCCGGGCGGGGATCTTCACCCGGGACGGCGACCTGGCGGTATCCGTGGCTCAGGAGGGCATGGTCCGGGTCCGCCGGTCCGCACGACCCGCGAACCCGCCGCGCGACGGTCGCTGACGACCGCGGATCCACCGAGGTTCGCCGGCACGGAAGACCCGCCGCGCGGACCGGCAACGGTGCCCGGGGAGGCGGGGCCACCTCCCCGGGCGGGACGGCGCTCAGCTCAGCCGCTCGAACACCATGGCCATGCCCTGGCCGCCGCCGACGCACATCGTCTCCAGGCCGATCTGCTTGTCGTGGAACTGCAACGAGTTGATCAGCGTGGTGGTGATCCGGGCGCCGGTCATGCCGAACGGGTGGCCGACCGCGATGGCGCCGCCGTTGACGTTGAGCTTCTCCATGGGCACACCGAGGTCCTGCGCGGACGGCAGCACCTGCGCGGCGAACGCCTCGTTGATCTCCACGAGGTCGACGTCGTCGATGGTCATCCCGGCACGGGCCAGGGCCTGCTGGGAGGCTCCGACCGGGCCGAGGCCCATGATCTCCGGGGACAGACCGGTGACCCCGGTGGACACGATCCGGGCCAGCGGGGTGATGCCCAGCTCGCGCGCCTTGGTGTCGGACATGACCACCACCGCGGCGGCGCCGTCGTTGAGTGGGCAGCAGTTGCCCGCGGTGACCGTGCCGTCCGGCCGGAACACCGGCTGCAGCGCGGCCACCTTCTCCAGCGTGGTGCCCCGCCGGGGGCCGTCGTCCGCCTCGACCACGGTGCCGTCCGGCAGGGTGACCGGGGTGATCTCGCGCTTCCAGAACCCGCTGTCGATGGCCTGCTCGGCGAGGTTCTGCGAGCGCACGCCAAACTCGTCCTGCGCGGCCCTGCTGATGCCCTTGAGCTGGGCGACGTTCTCCGCGGTCTGCCCCATGGCGATGTAGACGTCCGGAAGGTTCCCGCTCTCCCGCGGGTCGGACCAGGTCTGCCCGCCCGCCGCGAACCGCTCGGTGCGCGCCCTGGCGTCGGCGAACACCGGGTTCTCGGTGTCCGGCAGCGAGTCGGAGTTGCCCCTGGCGTAGCGGCTGACCATCTCCACGCCGGCGCTGACGAACACGTCGCCCTCGCCAGCCTTGATGGCGTGGAAGGCCATCCGGGTGGTCTGCAGGCTGGACGAGCAGTACCGGGTGACGGTGGTGCCGGGCAGGTGGTCCATGCCCAGCAGCACCGCGACCACCCGCGCCATGTTGAAGCCCTGCTCTCCGCCGGGGAGACCGCAGCCCAGCATCAGGTCGTCGATCTGTGTCGGATCCAGTTCCGGCACCTTGTCCAGCGCCGCGCGCACGATGCGCGCGGTGAGGTCGTCCGGGCGCAGGTCCTTCAGGGATCCCTTGTTGGCCCGTCCGATCGGCGACCGGGCGGTGGCGACAATGACTGCCTCGGGCACTGGATCTCCTCCCCGTACGGCTGTGACTAAGCGCTTGCTAAGGCTGGTGACCGCGCGGTGTCATGTCAACACCGGGTAGCTGTGACGCTGGCGTCTCCTGCGGCACGGGCCGGGAGCCGATGAGGGAGGATGGTCGGCCATGACCACCACGCTGTCCGCCGACCTGTGGCCGGATGTGCAGCCCGAGGCGGCGCGCCGGCTGATGATGGCCGCGCTCGAGTCCTTCGCCGAGCGCGGCTACCACGCGACCACCACCCGGGACATCGCCACCGGCGCCGGCATGAGCCCGGCGGCGCTGTACGTCTACTTCCCGTCCAAGGTGGCGCTGCTGTTCACCATCAGCCGCAGCGGGCACGAGCAGACCCTCGCCATGATCCAGCAGGCGGTGGCCGGCGACGACGACCCGCCGAGCCGGATGCGCCGACTGGTCGAGGATTTCGTGGCCTGGCACGCCCGGCGGCACACGGTCGCCCGGGTGGTGCAGTACGAGCTGCACGCCCTGCCGGAGGAGGAGTACCGGGTCATCGCCGGGCTGCGCAGGAAGATCGAGCAGACCGTACGCAACGTGATCGTCGAGGGCGTGCAGGCCGGCGTGTTCACCGTGCCGGACGTGAAGACCGCGGCCCGCGCGGTGCTGTCCCTGGGCATCGACGTGGCCCGCTGGTACGACGAGCGGACGCGCAAGACGCCGAAGGCGCTGGGCGCCGAGTACGCCGAACTGACGCTGCGCATGCTGGGCGCCGCCGGCTGACCGGCCGGCGTCGTCACGCCGGCCCCGACGGGTGGCGGCGGGACTATCATGCCTGGTGAAGACGGTCGGATCGCACCGCAGCGGGAGCCGGCGAAAGGCGCGGGTCGGCGGCGCGGCGGCCGCGACGGAATGCGGGGCGTGACATGGTTGTCATCGACGCACTCATCGGCATTCTCGTTCTCGGCGTGGCCTGGCTGTCCCTCGGCGTCCGGGTCGTCAAGCAGTACGAGCGCGGCGTGGTGTTCCGCTTCGGCCGCGCCCTGGGCCACGTCCGCGGGCCGGGGCTGGCCTTCATCGCGCCGGTCGCCGACCGGCTGCAGAAGGTCAACATGCAGATCGTCACCATGCCGGTGCCCGCGCAGGAGGGCATCACCCGGGACAACGTGACCGTCCGGGTGGACGCGGTGGTCTACTTCAAGGTCATCGACCCGGTCCGGGCGGTGGTGGACGTGCAGGACTACCTGTTCGCCGTCGGGCAGGTCGCGCAGACCTCGCTGCGCTCGATCATCGGCAAGAGCGACCTGGACGACCTGCTGTCCAACCGGGAGCGGCTGAACCAGGGCCTCGAGGTGATGATCGACAGCCCGGCGCTGGGCTGGGGCATCCACATCGACCGGGTGGAGATCAAGGACGTGGCGCTGCCGGAGACGATGAAGCGGTCGATGTCCCGGCAGGCCGAGGCGGAGCGGGAGCGCCGCGCCCGGGTCATCACCGCCGACGGCGAGCTGCAGGCCTCGCAGAAGCTCGCCGACGCCGCCGCGGCCATGTCGAAGACACCCGCCGCGCTGCAACTCCGCCTGCTGCAGACCATGGTCGAGGTGGCCGCCGAGAAGAACTCGACCGTGGTGCTGCCCTTCCCGGTGGAGCTGCTGCGGTTCCTGGAGCAGTCGACGACGGTCACGGCCGGCCAGCGGCCGGCGGCCACCCCGGTGCCGGAACAGGCGGCGGCCGCTCCCGTCCCCGCGGAGCGGGCGCCGACCATGCCGCCGGCGCCCCGCGAGGCGCCGGCCGAGCAGCTCACCGCCGACCGGGCCACCGTGGACGACGAGCGTGCCGCCACCGGCCGGCCTCCCCAGGCGTCCTGAACCGACACCGCCCGGGAACGTCGAAAACTCCGTTGCCCGGCCGCTCGCCGAACCTCTAGCGTTCCCGGTACACGGGAAAGGAGGTGGTCCAGCGTTGAATATTCGTCGGACTCGTGAGGTGGCTGTCCGCTAGGACCGCCCTACGCTGCGTCGCGGCCGGCCCCGCGTGGGCGGGCGGGCCTTGCGAATACCAGGCAGCTACCCGGCCCCCGGAGTTCCGAGCCCAGTCCAGCTCGGACCCGCACGCCCCGGCGTCGCGGTGCACCGCTCCGGGGGTCGCTGCCTTTCCGGACAGATCAAGACACGACTGACACATGTCCCTCTCCTCACCTTTGTTTGGGTGGGGCCATCGTGATTCCGCCCTGAAGAGGTAGATCATCGCGGTGCGGAGTCTGCTCAGTGCACGGGCCCTGGGGCGGTGTGCCGCAGGATGGCGGGAACGACGAGGTCCCACGTCGAGCGAGGCGGCGGCTGCTGGTGGCCGGCACCGTCACAGGCGATCCGCCATCCCGGGAAGATCGTCGGCCGGGCCGGAGCTCGTCGACACCAGTGTCAGCGTGGCGACGTGGCCGGGATGCTCGATCGCGAGGGACAGCGCGATGCCGCCGCCCATCGACAGCCCGACCACGTGGGCGCGGCCGCCGGCCAGGACGTCGATCAGTCCAACGGCGTCATCGACCAGGTCGGGACCCGTATAGTCCGGCGCGTCGGGCGGGTAGGTGATCGACCGACCGGTGTCGCGGTGGTCGTAGCGGATGACGAACCGGCCGCCGTCTGCCAGGCGCCGGCAGAAGTCGGTATCCCACCAGTCCATCGACGCGGCGTGCCCCGGAGATGAGCAGCACCGCCGGCGCGTCCTCGTCGCCGAAGGTCTCCACGCACAGGTCAACCCCATTGGCCCGGACCAGCCGCTCATTACCCATGGTTCCCTCCGACGCCCGACGTGCATGCACCACCACAGACATACGGACCGATCCGGGCCGTGACACTCATCGGACCCGCACAACCTGATCACGATCGCGATCACCAACAACCCCCTTGGCCTGGCGGTTCGGCACCCACAGAACCCGAGGAGAGGGACATGTGTGCGGTACCGGGCCGACGACATGCGAATGGACCGCTCGGGTGGCCGGGCGCCGTCAACTTCCGCAATCGCGTGGCGAACCGCGAAGCAGGACCCGCGAGCGGATGACCTTTTCGGGTACAACCGGGCCCACGGCGGCACGCCGGAGGATGCCCCTGTGTAGCGTCCTGCACCGGGGGTGACAGGGGTGCCGCCGTATCAGCGTTTGGTCGTGTTTGTCGTCCTGGCACTGGTCGTGCCGGCCTCCGCATGTGGCTACGGCGTCAATCCATCCGTCAACTTCAAGCCGAGTTTCCTCCCTCTGGAGTTCAGCTTCGATTTCGAGGGAAACCTGACGGTCAGTTTCTCACCGAGCCTGGTGACACCGCTGGGTGTGATCTCCGCTTCGCAACCGACACCTCCTCCGGGCCCGAACGACAGCACTCTGGCGATACGCAAGCGCCACGGCAAACCTCAATCGCTGGCTCCCACCGAGGAGCCGCAGGAAACGGTCTACGGCTTCACTCTGCACGGCATTCAGACAAGCACCACGCCGCTCGCCGTCCAGGCTCAGGGCGGGGTCGTGCCAGAGGCCGCCGGCAACACGACAACGGTGCGGGTGGCCGAGGAGGTACGCGAACTGAAAGTGGTCGCGGCGCACCCGGAGCAGGTCCAACAACCCAGTGACGCGCCAACCACCCAGACGCGCGTGTCCGCGGTTCCGAACACGTCCTCGGCGAAGCCCTCCGCCAGCACATCCGGCGGCGCGGGCACCTCGCCCCTTCCCCCACCCAGCGGGACGACCGGACCGCGAACCACGGGGTCGGCACGCGTGCCACCCTCCGGCGCTGGCCACACCTAGCCCCAGCGACCGGCTCCGCACGGCTCGCGGCGCCGCGCGCCGCTCCGAGGGTCGCTGCATTTCCGTGGCGTTCACCGCCAGGTGATTACAGGTTCAACCAACCGGGTACGCGGTGGGTAGATCAGGTTCACGGCGCCCGGGAAGCGCCGCCGACCCGCCCGGCCCGGTGCCACCGAGCGCGCAGGAGCACCGGGCTGGGTGTCCAAGGTCACCGGCGCGGGTCGAACCCGTGCAGGCTCTCGACCACCCGATGCCGGCCCAGGTCCTGGAAGCGTTCCTCCGGCCGGCGCACACCGATCGTGTGCCAGCCGGCCTCGGCGGCGGCGTCCAACTCGGCCGGGATGTCGGAGAGGAACACCAGCCGCTCGCCGGGCAGCCCCACCGCCTCGGCGATCCGCCGGTACGAGGACGCCTCCCGTTTCCCGCCGGCGTTGGTCAGATCGAAGTGGCCGGAGAGCAGACCAGTCAGGTCGCCGTACGGGGTGTGCGCGAACCAGCCGCGCTGCGCCTCCACCGATCCGGACGAGTAGACGTAGACCGCGAGGCCACCGTCCACCCAGGACCGCAGCGCGCCGGGCACGTCCGGGTACAGGTGGGACACCAGTTCTCCGGACGCGTAGCCGGCCCGCCAGATCTCGCCCTGCGCGGTCTTCAGCGGCGCCGCCTTGACGTCCTCGTCGATCCAACGCCGCAGGATCTCGGCGACCTCGGTCTCGCCCGCGTCCGGCCGGCCCGCGAGGTCCCGGGTCTGCGCCAGTACCTCCGCGACCACCGCGGTGTCCCGGTGCTCGGCCAACCAGTCGCCGATCCGCTCGCGGGAGTACGGGAACAGCACCCGATGCACGTGGTCGGTGGCGGCGACGGTGCCCTCGATGTCGATGACGGCCGCGGAGATCACTGCCCGCCGGCCACCAACTCGTCCAGCGAGGGGAAGCGCGCGGAGATCCCGCTTCCGGTGAAGTTGCCGATCCAGCCGTCCTCCTCCTGGAAGAACCGGATCGCCGCGAACGCCGGCCGCTCCCCCATGTCGAACCAGTGCGTGGTGCCGGCGGGCACGGCCAGCAGGTCACCGGCCTCGCACACCACCGCGTAGACGCGGTCGCCCAAGTGCAGATAGAAGCAGCCGCTGCCCTCCACGAAGAAGCGCACCTCGTCCTCGTCGTGGGTGTGCTCGTCGAGGAACTTGGTGCGCGCCGCACGGGCCTTCTCCGGCCACCCCGGGTCCTCGTCGTCCGGGTGCAGGCGCACCACGTCCACCAGCCGGTAGTCGCCCTGCTTGCACAGCCGGTCCACGTCCTCCCGGTATGCCTCCAGGACCTCGTCCTCGCCGGCGTCGTCGGGCAGCGGGGCGTTGGCCTGCCAGCGCTCGAACCACATCCCGTGCGGGCCGAGTTCGTCGTTGATCTTCTCCGGGTCCGTGGTACGCAGCAGCACCCTGGCGTCGTCCTCGGCCATCACCTGCAGGATCGTCATGGCGGCGCTCCCCTTTCGGTTCAGCGGTGCACCAGCAGGTGTTGCTGGCACAGCAGTTCCAGGCATTCCAGCCGGTTGCGGGCGGTCTCCAGGTCCGGGCCCCAGGTGGTCGCCCCGTGGTGGGCGATCAGCAGCACCGGGACGTGCGGTTTGGTGGCGCCGGCGTAGAACCGCCGCACGTCGTCGCCGATCTTCGACACGTCCGCCCAGTTGGCGAACACCGGCACGGTGACCTGCTCCGGGTGCGGGCCGCCCAGGCCCTTGATGATCTCGTAGTGGGCGAACGACGCGCTGTCCAACCCGGCGATCGCCACCCGGCTGGACAGCGCGGTGCCGTGCGGGATGTGCGCGTGCACCACGGCGCCGCAGTCCGGGAAGGAGCGGTACAGCGCCAGGTGAATCGCGGTCTCGGCGGACGGCCGGGCGCCGCCCGCGTGCCGCACCTCGCCGGTGGCCACGTCGACGGCCACCATGTCCGCCGCGGACATCTCGCCCTTGCTACGGCCGCTCGGCGTCACCGCGGCCAGCCCGCCGGGCAGCCGCACGGACAGATTGCCCGAGGTGCCCTCCATCCACCCGCGCGCGTAGAGGGCGCGTGCGGTTCCGGCCAGCGCCTCGCCCGGCGCGGTCAGTTCCGGAGACAGGGCCAGGGACTCGGACACAGAACATCTCCCCTGCGGTCGCGTCGGCGGTGGGCGGCACACCGGCATCGCATCCTAGGGGCGCGGTCCTCGCGGCGGCCGCAACCATCAAGACCACCGCGGCGGCCCCAGCGCTGTCAACGCCGTCCAGCACATGGACCCGGGTCGGGTGGCGGGACGCCACCGGTCGCCGGATCGACCGCTGGTCGAGCCGCTGACCAGGTGGCGTAACACGCCGTTAACACATTCGGAATGGCAGCGAAATACGCCCCGGCGACGTTCGGCGTCGACCACCGGCGCCACGGGGGAGGTTGGATGACCGCCGTACGCATCCCGCACGACCGCCGGCCGCGTGCGGACCGCGCGCGGCAGGTGGCCGACGTGCTGCGTCAGCAGGTGGTGCGGGGCGCCTTCGGCACCGGCGCGCTGCCGGACGAGCGGCTGCTGGCCACCGAGTTCGCCGCGTCGCGTAACACCATCCGGGAGGCGCTGACCATCCTGCGCGCCGAGCGGCTGATCGAGCGGGTCCCCAGCGTCGGCACCCTGGTGGTCAACCAGAAGTACTGCCACGGCCTGGACCGGCTGATGGGCCTGGCCGAGATGCTGCACGAGCACGGCACGGTGACCAACGAGGTGCGGGTCGCGGGACTGCTCCGCCCGCCGCGGTCGGTGGCCAGTCGGCTGCGGGTGCCGGACGGCGGCTCGGTGATCTACGTGGAGCGGCTGCGCCGGCTGAACGGCAGCCCGCTCTCCCTCGACCTCACCTACCTGGTGCCCGACATCGGGCGGCCGCTGCTGGAGCAGGACCTCGAGCACCGGGACATCTTCGCGCTGATCGAGAACGTCTCCGGGCACCGGCTGGGCACCGCCGAGGTGACCGTGGAGGCGGTCAACGCCGACGCCCACTCGGCCGCCGTGCTGGACGTGCCCGAGGGCGCCGCGCTCCTGGTGGCCGAGCGGCTCAGCCGCCTGGACGACGGCCGGCCGGTCGACCTGGAGTTCATCCGCTTCCGGGGGGACCGGCTGACCATGCGCGCCCGGCTGTCCCGGGACGAGGAGGGCGCCCGGTGAGGTCGGCGCTCCTCGTCGCCCGCGTGCACGTGGACCTGCGGCGGCAGGCCAGCGCGCTGTGTAGGTAGCCGCGCTCGGCGGCGGCCCGCGCACCGCTGCTGAACGCTCCGCTCATCTCCTCGCCGAACCTCTTCCGTCTTCGGTGTCCCTGCCTGCCGTGCCCGGCCGGGCACGGCCCTCCCCGAGATCCCCGTCATGGAGGACCACCCATGCCTCTGGTGGACAACCGCGTCGACGTTCCGGTGACCGTCGACGAGTCCCGCTGCATCGAGGGCTGCCGGCTGTGCGTGGACATGTGCCCGCTCGACTCGCTGGCCATCCACCCCGAGACCAACAAGGCGTACATGCACGTGGACGAGTGCTGGTACTGCGGCCCGTGCGCCGCCCGCTGCCCCACCGGCGCGGTGACCGTCAACATGCCGTACCTGCTGCGGTGAGGCCCACCATGGAACACCGGAAAGCCTGGATCGTCGCCGTGGTCAGCGCGCTGGTCGCCGCGCTCGGCGGCTGCGGCGGCGGCGCGTCGGCCGGCGAGACCGTGCCGGTGGTGGTCGGCTACCAGTCCAGGACGATCAACACGGTGACCGCGGGGACCCTGCTCCGCTCGCTCGGCTACTTCGAGAAACGGCTGGCGGAGCTGGGCGCGCGCACCGGCAAGAAGTACACGGTGACCTGGCGGGACTACGACACCGGCGCGCCGATCACCGCGCAGATGATCGCCGGCAAGATCGACATCGGCTCGATGGGCGACTACCCGATGCTGATCAACGGGTCGCGCACGCAGAAGCTGTCCGACAACCGCACCGAGATGGTCTCGGTCACCGGCTACAACGCCCGCGGCGCGCTGAACATGGTGGTCGTCGCGCCGAACTCGACGGCGACCTCGCTGGTGGACCTCAAGGGTCAGAAGGTGTCCACCAGCGTCGGATCCGCCGCACACGGAACGTTGGTGCACGCGCTCAGCGACGCCGGGCTGAACCCGGTCACCGACGTGCGGACGGAGAACCAGCAGCCGTCCGTGGGCGCGTCCGCGCTGCAGGCGGGCGGCGTCGCCGCGCTGTCGCAGTTCGTCGCCTGGCCCGGCCAGCTCGTGTTCGCCGGGCAGGCGAAACCGCTCTACGACGGCGGCGCGCTGAACGTGCCCACGCTGCACGGCGTGGTGGTGCGCCGCGGCTTCGCCGCCGAGCAACCCGACGTGCTGGATGCGTTCCTGTCCGCCCAGCTCGACGCCACCCGCCATCTCTGGGCCCATCCCCTGGCCGCGGCCGAGTCGGTGGCCAGGGACACCGGGCTGCCGCCCGAGGTGGTCTACCTCTACAACGGCCGCAACGGGATGGTGACCTTCGACGCCACGGTCAAGTCAGAGCAGCGTGCCGCGCTTCGCGGGGACCTGCCGTTCCTGAAGTCGATCGGCAACCTGGACGACCTGGACGTCGGCTCGTTCGTCGACGACGGCGCGTTGCGGCGGGTGTACGGCGGCTCCTACGACGCCGACACGCGACGCACCGACAACCAGGCCCGGATCGGTGGGGCCGACCCGGTCTGCCAGCGCCCGGTCACCGATCCGGCCACCGCCGGGGAGACCTGGCTGGCCGGCGAGGAGGACACCCACCCCTCGGCCACGCCCACCTGCCTGCTGCGGTTCGTGAAGTCCGCGCAGGCCGGGGGGAAACGGATGCGTGCGGCGTACGTGCCGGACGCGCTGACCGGCACCCGGTGGTTCGCCGACCACGCCGTCCGGGTCACCGACCCGGCCGCCGGTCCGGACACGCACCTGCTGCCGTTCACCACCGAAGCCAACGCCCGGCGGTACCTCGCCGCGCATCCCGGCGCCACCGAACTCGACTACCCGACCGCGCTGGCCCAGGCCTGAGAGGTATCCGATGACACAGGTTTCCGTTGCCGAGCCGGCCGTGGCGGATCCACCCGCGCGGCCGGCGCCCCGGCCGCGACGGCGACCGAGCCGGCGGTGGCTGCTGCGGGCCGCGTCGCTGGTCGCGGCGCTGCTCACCTGGCAGGGGCTCACCGCCGCGCACGCCCGGCTGTGGGTGCGGTTCGACCAGTTGCCCACGGTGACCGACGTGGCCGAGGAGTTCGTCCACCAGCTCGGCACCGCGGTGTACTACCAGGACCTCGCCGACAGCCTGGGCCGCATCCTCGCCGGATTCGGCATCGCCGCGGTGCTCGGCGTCGGGTTGGGCGTGCTGCTGGCCCGCGCGCCGATCGCCGCCGACCTGCTGCAGCCGCTGTTCGAGGTGGTGCGGCCGATCCCGGCGATCGCCCTGGTGCCCATCGCGATCCTGCTGTTCCCCAGCAACGAGCAGGGCATCGTGTTCATCACCTTCGTCGCCGCGTTCTTCCCGATCCTGGTCAGCACCCGGCACGCGGTGCGCGCGCAGCCGACCATCTGGGAGGACGCGGTGCGCACCATGGGCGGCGGGCGGTGGCGGGTACTGCGCACCGTGGTGCTGCCCGGCGCCCTGCCCGGCGTGTTCGGCGGCCTGTCCGTCGGTATGGGCGTGGCGTGGATCTGCGTGATCTCCGCGGAGATGATCTCCGGGCAGTTTGGTGTCGGCTACCGCACCTGGCAGTCGTACACGGTGGTCAACTACCCGGGCGTAATCGTCGGCATGCTCACCATCGGCCTGCTCGGCTGGAGTACCTCGGCCGCGGTGGAGCTGCTCGGCCGGCGGATCACCCGCTGGTTGCCGAGGAGTGAGACGCGATGACGGTGACGAGCGAGCCGGTGGCCTCCGGGCTGCGGCTGGACGGCGTGCGCGCCGGCTACCACGACGCGGACGTGCTCAGCGGCCTGGACCTGGACGCCCGGCCGGGCGAGTTCCTGGTCCTCGCCGGCCCCTCCGGGTGCGGCAAGTCCACCCTGCTGCGCAGCGTCTCCGGACTGCATCCGGTGCGCTCCGGGCGGGTGCTGGTGGACGGGCAGCCGGTGCGGGGCACCTCGGCCGACCGGGCGCTGGTGTTCCAGGAGGACGGCCTGCTGCCGTGGCGGTCGGTGCTGCGCAACGTCGAGCTTCCGCTGGCCGTGCAGCGGATTCCCCGAGCCGAGCGGCGGGAACGGGCGGCGCACTGGATCGACCGGGTCGGGCTGGCCGGCTACGAGCGGTACCTGCCCCGGCAGCTGTCCGGGGGCATGCGGCAACGCGCCCAGCTGGCCAGGACGCTCGCCGCCAACCCGCGGATCATCCTGATGGACGAGCCGTTCGCCGCGCTGGACGTGCGGACCCGGGCGAGCATGCGTGCCCTGCTGGTCGACGTGTGGCGCGCCAACCCGACCACCGTGCTGTTCGTGACCCACGACGTGGACGAGGCACTCGCGCTGGCCGACCGAGTGGCGGTGCTCGACCGCGGCGGCCGGATCGCCGCCCTGGTCGACGTGCCGCACCCGCGGCCCGCCGATCCGTCCACTGCGGACAATGCCGCCGCGAAGGCGCGGCTGCTGGCCGCGCTGACCGAGGAAGGCGCCTGATGTTCGAGGCACCCGCGCCCGCCGAGCGGCTGGAGTTGGCCTGCGATGTGGTCGTGGTCGGCGGCGGCACCGCGGGCACCATGGCCGCGATCACCGCCGCCGAGCACGGATCGTCCGTGCTGCTGCTGGAGAAGGCACACGTCCGCCACTCCGGGGCGCTGGCCATGGGCATGGACGGGGTGAACAACGCGGTGATCCCCGGCAAGGCAACCCCGGAGGACTACGTCGCCGAGATCACCCGCGCCAACGACGGCGTGCTCAACCAGCGCACCGTCTACCAGACGGCCAGCCGGGGTTTCGACATGGTGCGTCGGCTGGAGCGCTACGGGGTGAAGTTCGAGAAGGACTCCTACGGCGAGTACGCCGTCCGCCGGGTGCACCGGTCGGGCAGCTACGTGCTGCCCATGCCGGAGGGCAAGGACGTCAAGAAGGTGCTGTACCGGGTGCTGCGGCAGCGCGCCATGCGGGAACGTATCCGAATCGAGAACCGGGTGATGCCGGTGCGGGTGCTCACCTCCGGCGGCCGCGCCTGCGGCGTGGCCGGGTTCAATACCCGCACCGGCGAGTTCGTCACCGTCTCCGCCGGAGCGGTGATCCTGGCCACCGGGGCCTGCGGCCGGCTCGGCCTGCCGGCCAGCGGCTACCTGTACGGCACCTACGAGAACCCGACCAACGCCGGCGACGGGCACGCCATGGCCTACCACGCCGGCGCCGAGCTGTCCGGCATCGAGTGCTACCAGATCAACCCGCTGATCAAGGACTACAACGGGCCGGCATGCGCGTACGTGGCCAACCCGTTCGGCGGGTACCAGGTGAACAGCCTCGGCGAGCGGTTCGTGGACTGTGACTACTGGTCCGGGCAGATGATGGCCGAGGTGGCCAGGGAGATCGCGTCCGCGCGCGGGCCGATCTATTTGAAGCTCACCCACCTGCCGGAGGAGACGATCAGCGCCCTGGAGGGCATCCTGCACACCACTGAGCGACCCACCCGGGGCACCTTCCACGCGAACCGCGGGCAGGACTACCGGAGCAGGGACGTGGAGATGCACCTCTCCGAGATCGGGCTGTGCGGCGGGCACTCGTCGTCCGGGGTGTGGGTGGACGAGCACGCGCGCACCACGGTGCCGGGCCTGTACGCGGCGGGCGACCTGGCCTGCGTGCCGCACAACTACATGATCGGCGCGTTCGTGTTCGGCGACCTGGCCGGCGCGCACGCCAGCGGCCACATCCGGGATCTGTCCACCGTGGACCTTCCCGAGGACCAGATCGAGGCCGCGCACGAGCTGATCTACCGGCCACTGTCCAACCCGGACGGTCCGCCGCAGCAGCAGGTGGAGTACAAGCTGCGCCGGTTCGTCAACGACTACATCGCCCCACCGAAGAGCGCCACCCGGCTGGCCATCGGCCTGGAGACCTTCACCCGGATGTCGGCGGAGATCGCCAAGATGGGCGGCCGCACCCCGCACGAGCTGATGCGCTGCGTGGAGGTGAGCTTCATCCGCGACTGCGCGGAGATGGCCGCGCGCGCGTCGCTGGCCCGCACGGAGAGCCGCTGGGGTCTCTACCACGAGCGGCTGGACCATCCGGACCGCGACAACGGCGCCTGGTTCGCGCACCTGAACCTGCGCCGCCGGGGTGACGGCGCGATGGAGTTCCTCACCCGGCCGGTCGCGCCCTACCTCGTGCCGGTGGACGGGTTTTCCCCCCGGGAGGGCGCCGGGGTGCGGGTGCTCGGCACCGTGTCCCCGCCCCCGGAACTGCGCCGTGCCACCGGGACGAACGCGCACGCCGCCGGCGACGGCGGCACCACCGGGGACAGCGGCCCGGCCCGCTCGCCGCGGATCGTGGAACTGCTCGCGCTCACCGAGGAGCAGCCGGCCCTGGAGCGGCTGCGGCCCTACCTGGCCGACCCCGACCCGGCGGTGCGACGCACCGCGGTGGCCACGCTCACCGAGACCACCCCGGCCGGGTTCGGGCCCGCGCTCGCCGACCTGCTCACCGACCGGGACGCGGGCGTGCGCGACGCCGCCGCGCGGGGCCTGCGCGAGCTGGCCGGAGTGCTGTCCGGGGACGACGACCTGCGCCGGCGCCTGACCGCCGCGGCGACCGGCGACGACCCGGGGGTGCGGGCCACGGTGGTGGACCTGCTGCGCGCGCTCGGGCTCGGCGACCGCGACGTGTTCACCACCGCACTGCGCGACGCCGCGGCCCCGGTCCGGCGCGAGGGGGTGCGCGGGCTGGTGTCACTGAACGCCGCCGAGGACATCGCAACGGCCGCCGGCGACGGCTCCCGCGAGGTGCTGGTCGCGGCGGCCGCCGGGCTGGGCACGGTCGGCGACCCGGCCGCCGCGCCGGTCCTGCTCGGCCTCGCCGGGGACGCCGACCCGCTGGTGCGCGCGGCGGCCCTGTCCGCGGCCGCCGGACTCGGGTGCCCGCCTGTGCTGGCCGAGCGGGCTCGCGCGGCGCTGGCCGAAACGCACTGGCAGGTCCGGGTGGGCGCGGCGGAGGCGCTGGCCGGCGCGGACCCGGACGTCGCGGTCGAGCCGCTGCTGCACGCCGCCCGCGACCCCCACCTGGACGTGCGCAGGGCGGCGGTGCGCTCGCTGGCCCGCTGGGCGGCCCGTCCCGAGGTGGCCACCGCGCTGCGGGCGGCGGTGGACGACTCCGACGCGGACGTGCGCGCCTACGCCCGGCAGGCGTTGCGCGACGCCAGCCCGGCGTCCTGAGCGGCGCTGACACGTCACTCCCAGGATGCGGAAGCGGCGCGCCCGCCGTTGACGGCGGGCCGGGGCACCAGGAACGCTCGCATGCCCTGAGCGCGCGGCGAAGTCCCGGCCGATCGTCTGTACCCGGATGGGGCGACCTTGTGGCACGATCCGGTTTCTGACCTGACGCCGGTCCCCCGGACCCCTGAGCTGGGCGAGAGGATCGCGCCAGAAGGGAGTCTGATGGTGGGTGGGCTCGTTGTTCCCGCGGCCGCGCGGCGCCGACCGAGGCGACCGGCCGCGTGCCGGATCACCGCGCGCGGCCTGAGCCGGGTCGAGGGCGCGGCGGTACCGCGCGCGGCGGGCGGCGTCCGCCCATGACAGCCAGGCGGCGACCGGCACTCGGATTACCGCCGGGCAAGCCCGACTGCCTAACCCGATCCGTCCTTTTCGGACGAGCCGGGACGGTGTCGCGCGGCCGGGTCACGCCTGCGGGCGAGAGTTTCCTCGGCACTCCGCTTCTCCCGCAGCCCCATTGCGGCACTCCCCCGCACCGGTGTGTTCCCGACAAGGAGGCACAATGGCACCCGCCCGAGGTCGCAGGCGCCGAGCGCTCCGCGCGCTGGCAACGTCGCTGCTGGCCGCGGCGACGATCGTCCCGCTGTCCGCACTCACCGCCCCCTCCGCCGCCGCATCCTCCCCTGCCGTCGCGACGACCCTGGCCGGGGTGCCGCTGCTGTCCGGCAGCTCAGCCAACCTGCCGTGCGGCACGTCCCGTGGCCCTGGCCAGGCGCACTGTCTCGGCAAGATGATGGTCTCCCCGCACGGGTCCGGTCCGCTGCTGGTCAGCACGCCCACCGGGTACGGCCCGGCGGAGATCCGCTCGGCATACAAGCTGTCCGGCGCCAGCTCCGGCGGCCGCACCGTGGCCATCGTGGACGCCTACGACGACCCGAACGCCGAGGCCGACCTCGCCGTGTACCGGAAGGCGCGCGGCCTGCCGCCGTGCACCACCGCCAACGGCTGCTTCCGCAAGGTCAACCAGAACGGCCAGGCGGCCCCGCTGCCGGCCGGCGACTACGGCTGGGCCATGGAGATCAGCCTCGACCTGGACGCGGTGTCCGCGACCTGCCCGGACTGCCACATCCTGCTGGTGGAGGCGAACTCGGCCGACTCCGATCCGCTGATGAAGGCGGTCGACACCGCGGCCGCCACCCCGGGCGTGGTGGCCATCTCCAACAGCTACGGCGGCAACGAGGACAACACGATCATCGGCCTGGACGCGCACCTCAACCACCCGGGGGTGGCGATCACCGCGTCGTCCGGTGACTCCGGCTACGGGGTGAGCTGGCCGGCGTCCTCGCGATACGTCACCGCGGTCGGCGGCACGTCGCTGTCCCAGTCGAGCGGCACCAGCCGGGGCTGGACGGAGACGGTGTGGTCCGGCACGGGAAGCGGATGCTCCGCGTACGAAGCGAAGCCATCCTGGCAGCACGACACCGGCTGCGCCAGGCGGACGGTCGCGGACGTGGCCGCGGTGGCCGACCCGAGGACGGGGCTCGGCGTGTACGACACCTACAACAACTGCGGCAGCAGCTCCTTCTGCGACCTGCTGATCCAGCTCGGCATCGCGCAGGGCGCCGACGGGTGGATCCAGGTCGGCGGGACCAGCCTGTCCAGCCCGGTGATCGCCAGCGTGTACGCGCTGGCCGGGAACACCGCCTCGATCACCGCGGCCTCCTACCCGTACCAGCACAGCACCGCGCTGTTCGACGTCACTTCCGGCGCCAACGGCCGGTGCTCGCCGGCGTACCTGTGCACCGCGGGTCCCGGCTACGACGGGCCGACCGGTCTCGGCACGCCGAACGGCACCGGGGCGTTCTAGCCCTGCCCCGTCGCCGGGGGATCTCCACTCCCCCGGCGACGGTCAGCCGGTGCGCAGCGTGCGCACCGCACGCTGCACCAGATGCTCCGCGTGCGGAAGGACGTGAGGACCGGCCGCGGCCACGGCCAGTGACGCGCCCACCCCGCTCCAGGCCACCGGGCCGAGCGGGGTGCAGCCGAAGAAATGGCTCACCCCGGGGGTCTGCACGATCGCGGCGAGCGCCGCCGCGGAACCCAGCGTGGTGAACACCACCAGCGGGCTGCGCTCCCGGCCCATCACGGTCTGCACCAGCTGGGCGCCGACCAGGCCGCACAGCGCCATGGTGCTGGTGCGCCGCTCGGTGCCCGGCGTGAACCGGCCGATCTGCCACGCGGTGGCCACGCCCAGCCCGGTGACGATGCCCCGGTCGCGGACCTTCCGCAGCAGCGGCGCCCCGAGTGCGGTGGCGCGCACCGCCTCGGCGCTGGGCCTCCGGTGACCGTCCGCGTCCACCGCCTCGTCGGACACCTCGCCGTCCCCGGGGGTGACCGCGACCGCCATCGCCGGGAACATGTCGGTGAGCAGGTTGACCAGCAGCAGCTGGCGGGCGGACAGCGGCGAGCTGCCCGCGATCAGCGTGCCCAGCAGGGTGAATCCCACCTCGCCGGCGTTGCCGCCGATCAGGATGCCCACCGCGTCGGAGACGCTGCGCCACAGCGCCCGCCCCTCGTCCAACGCCTCGACGAGGACGGACAGGTCGTCGCGGGTGAGCACGATGTCCGCGGCGTTGCGTGCCGCGACCGAGCCTCGGGCGGCGATCCCGACGCCCACGTCGGCGGCCCGGATCGCGGCGGCGTCGTTGGCGCCGTCGCCGACCATGGCCACGATCCGGCCGGCGTCCCGCAGCGCCTCGACCACCTGCAGCTTCTGCTCGGGCGCCACCCTGGCCACCACCGCGGCGTGCCGCAGCAGTTCGGCCCGGCCGGCGGCGTCGACCTCGGCCAGCTCGTCGCCGGTGACCACGACGGTGTCCGCGGGCCAACCGAGCGAGCGGGCGATGGCCAGCGCGGTGTGCGGGTGGTCGCCGGTGAGCATCACCGGCCGCACCCCGGTCCGCTGCAGGCCGTTGACCAGCGGTGCGGCCGTGTCCCGTGGGGTGTCGGCCAGGGCCACGAAGCCGAGCAGTTCCAGCCCGGCGGGGGTGCTGTGGTCCAGGTCGGTGGTCTCGCCTTCGGCCAGCGGGCGCTGGGCGACGGCGATCAGCCGCAGCCCCTCCCCGGCCATGGCGTCCGCGGTGCGCCGCACCCGGCTGGTGGCGCCCCGGCAGGCGGCGAGCACCACCTCGGGGGCGCCCTTGACCACCAGGATGCGGCCCTGGTCGGGGTCCGTACCGGTGGCGGCGGCGTAGCCGCGGGAGGCCTCGAAGGGTTGTCCGTTCAGCTGGGTCCAGCCGGGGTCGGGTGCGGCCGCGCGGAGGATCGCGTCGTCGGTGGCGTGCGCGTGCGTGGCGGCGTCCCCGGTGATCCGCGGGCAGGCCCGGGCGGCGGCGCGCAGCAGTCCGGCCGCGTCCGGGTCGTCGGCGCCGCGCCGCTCGCCGCCGGCGTCGACCACGCCGACCACGCGCAGCTCGTTCTCGGTGAGCGTCCCGGTCTTGTCGAAGCAGACGGTGTCCACCCGGCCGAGCGCCTCCAGGGCGCGGACCGCGCGGACCAGGATGCCGCGCCGGGCCAGCCGCCGCGCGGCCGCCATCTGCGCGGCCGTGGCCACCAGCGGCAGGCCCTCGGGCACCGCCGCGACCGCGACGGCGATGCCGCCCTGCAGCGCCTCCCGGATCGGCCGGCCGCGCAGCACGCTGAGCAGGGTGACCACGGCACCGCCGGCCAGGGTGAGCGGCAGCGCCTGCCGCGTCAGCTCCTGCAGCCGGGCCTGGATACCGGCGGGCGGCGGGGTGCGGGCCACCAGCGCGGCGGCCCGGCCGGCCTCGGTCTGCTCGCCGGTGCCGACCACCACCGCGCGGCCGTGGCCGGCGACCACCGTGGTGCCTTCGAACACCATGCACCGCCGGTCGGTCACCGCCGCGCCCGGCGCGGGCTCGATCTGCTTGAGCACCGGCAGCGACTCCCCGGTCAGCGACGACTCGTCGACCTCCAGCTCGGACACGCTGATCAGCCGGGCGTCCGCCGGGACGACGTCGCCCACCCGCAGGTCGATCACGTCACCGAGGGCCAGGCCGGCCGCGCCGACGATGCCGGTCGGGGCGCGCACCGCGGCGGCCATCCGGTGCTCCTCCTCCGGCGCCACGGCGACCCGGCGGGCCTTCTGCTGCTGGCCGGCGACCAGCCCGGCGAGGGCCTGCTCGGCGCGCAGCCGCTGGGCGCCGCCGACGAACGCGTTCACCATCATGGCGCCGGAGACGAGGATCGCGTCCATCACCGAGCCGAGCACGGCGGAGGCGGCCGCGCCCAGCGCGAGCACCGGGGTGAGCGGGTCGGCGAGTTCGGCCCGCACCGCGCGGCCCAGCTGCAGGCTGGTCCGGGCCGGCGCGAACACGGGCAGCTCGATCACCGCCTGCCGCGCCTCCCGCACGCGCCGGGACAGCCGGTCCCGCGGCGTCGGCGGCGGTTCCGGCTGAGGCGCGAGCCGCCGCACCGCCTCCTCGGCGGACAGCGCATGCCAGGCCACCCGCTGCCGAGGTCGCGGTGGCGCCGCGGCGGCCACCCGCCGGGCGGCGAGCGCGCCGACGCCGAACGAGCTGATCGTGGCGAGGTTGTGCGGGCTGACCAGGTCGCGCAGCCACGGCAGCCGCAACAGCCGACCGCGGGTGGGCCGGACGAGGAGGAACAGCCCCGCCATCGCGGCACCGGCCTCGGCGAGACCCTTGGCGTATGTCGCGGCGTGCCGGGCCTCCGGCACGGCGCTCAGCACCCGCCAGGCACCGCGCAGGCCACTGGCGGCCAGCAGGTCCGCGTCCCAGGCCACCGGGCAGCCTCGGTCGACGACGGCGAGCCCGAGATCGCTGGCAAGCAGGCCGTCCACCAGGTCGCCGCCGGCCGGGCCGGGGCGGCCGATGGTGAGCACCACCCGGCCGTCACCCTGCAGCCGGTGCACCGTGTCCCGCAGCCGTTCCGCCGAGTCGGCCACCTCGTCGACGAGCGCGGCCAGCTCCGGGCCGTTCCGGTCGCCGACCAGGACCACGCGCAGCTGCGCCCGGCGTGCCGCGTCCAGCACCGCATCGGCGAGCGGGTCAAGCTCCCAGCCGACGAGGACCCGGCCGATCGTGGTGCCGCCCATCCGGGCGGTGGCCCAGCGGACGCGCCCGGGGCCGGGCAGCCGGGTGAACCGCATCCGCGCGTCCTCCGGGCGTTGCCGGACGGAGAAGTCCTCCGGGGCCAGCGTGGCCATCGCCGCCTGCCACAGCCGTTCCCGGCTCCAGCCGTCGGCGTGCGGTTCGACGTCCAGCACGCTGCGGCGCTCGCTGCGCAGCGCGCTGGGATGCAGCACGACGGTGTCCGCCATCTCCAGCAGCCGCAACCGCTCGGCGTCGCGGACCAGGACGCGTCCCTCGGCGAGGCACCGGCCCAGCTCGGCGTGGAACGCCGCGGTGCCGTACCGGGCGGCTCGGGGTGAGCTGGCCAGCACCGCCTCAGCCGACTCCGTGAGATTGCGCCGGAAGAGCAGGGTGACCACCGCGGTGAGCAGTCCGCCGGTGGCGGCCTGGGTGCGGTAGGTGTCCGTGGCCGGGGCGCGGGGCGGCCGGGGCTGCCGCGGCCGCACGGGCACCACACCGCGCTCCGGCGCGCACAGTTCGTCGTGGGTGGCGTGGAAGGCGGCGACCCGGGTCACCGCCTCGGCCAACTGGTCCACGCGCAGCACGGTGTCCAGCAGCAGCGTGGTCGGCTGCTGGCCGAAGCCCTGCACGAAAGCGTTCGCCGTGGCCAGAATGACATCCGAGCCGCGCCGCCCCACGGCATGCCGCAGCGCGCCGCGCGCCACCGGGTGTTCCCGCAGCAGCATGTTCGCGGCCAGCGCCCACCGGGGCAGCAGCGGCACCGGCACCATCCGCGCCACCGTGGCCGCGGTGGTGCCCAGGGCGTCCAGCGCCAGGGCTGTCGCGGCGACCCGGACGTCGCCGAGGTCGCCGGGGTGGTCCGGGCGGTCGGTGTCCGGCGCCTCGAGGCGCAGCCCGTAGCGCTCCGCCGCCGCGGACAGTGCCGCCACGACCCGGTCGCCTGCCGCGTCTTCGACGGCCTGCACCACCAGCCGCTCCAGCCCGCCGTCCCAGTACGCGAGCACCACGTCGGGGTGTTCGGCGAGTTCCTCGGCGATCTTGAGAGCCTCGTGCTCCGCGACCACCCAGCCGTCCTTGCCCGGTTTGCTCAGCGGGGCGTGCACCTTGCGGCCGGAGCGCCACACGTCCGAACCCGGCCGCAGCGCCCCGCCCAGCACCTCGGTCACCCGCGCCGCGGACCTCACCCCGCCGGCGATCGCGGACCGCGCGGTGCGCACCGCGTCACCGGCCACCTCCGTGGCGAGCTCACGGGCGCCCCGCGCCGCGTTGCCGACATGGTCCGCGGCGCCTTCGGAGGCGCCGATGAGGAAACCGGCTCCGGCGATGGAAAGCTGTGCCAGGGAACGCAGGATCATCGATGCCACCTCGTCCGGGCCCGACGGTCAGGACGAAGTGGTCGTGGTGCCCCCGCTGGTCCGGCGTGTTCTGCCGCCCCGGCCGGACGTCCGTGCCGATGCGCGCGAGGTGGTGCCCCGGGAGGACCGTGCTGTGCCGCCCCGGGTGCTCCGGGCGGCCTCCCGGCGGGCGGGTTGCCGTGCCCGGCCAGCGCGGGCCGGCTGCCGCTCGCGGGAGTCGCCCTCCCGCCGCGGCTGGGTCAGCCAGGCCACCCCGGCCACCGCCGCGGCCACCGGCCACTCGATCAGCCCGATCACCCCGAGCGCGGCCGCACCCGCGTACACGGCGGCACGGCGCGCCTGCGGCGACACCGTGCCCACGGCGTCCAGCACGTTGCTGGTCGCGTTGCGCACCACCGCGGCGCCGGGCACCCGGCTGAGAGCCTCCGGCACCCGCTCGATCGCCTGGTTGACGGCCGCCACCGGACGTGGTGCCGCCTGGGACGAGGAACCCCTGTCAGCCACGCGTGCCTCCTGCCGTCGTAACCCTCCGCGCGCCGCGCCGCTCGGTCTTCTCGACCGCGGCGGACATGCGCGCCGGAGCAGGTGTGGCGACCTGCGAACAGGGGCGTACCCGGGAGGCGACGGTCTCACACCTGCCCGAGGAATCCCACGTTCCTCGGGCGGGGCGGTTTCAGTTCTGCTCGGCGACGTGCCGCAGAACCTGCTGGACCATCTTCACCGCGACCAGCACCGCGAGCATCTCAGGCGCCCCGGCGCCGGCGCGCTGCGCGGCACCGACCAGGACCGGTTCGGCAAGGTCCAGCGCGCGCCGAAGGCCGTGCGGGGTCAGTGCCGCACGGCAGCCGTCCGCGACGGCGACCGCGGTCGCGGTCACCGGGCCGGGCAGCATGCGGAACAGCCCGGCCACGGTGCCCGGCAGGTCGCGCACGTCCGGGCGCCATGCGCCGAATTGGCCACCGACCACCGAGAGACCTCCCTGTCGATACTCGCCGCCGGCACGGCCGTGCCCGGCGCACCGGCGTGCGGCATTCGGCTCGCTGATTTCGCGGTTACTTCGCATTCGCGCCGGGCCGTTCGGTGATCTTTCGTTATTCGGCCCGCGCGCCTGACTGACCACGACATCTCGATGGTCGGCGCCGACATCTGCGCAGGTCAACGAACGTCAGGTGAACTCGAGATGACACCGGCCGGTATCACCGTGCCATTCCGTACCAGCGTACACACCAGCCACATACGCCCGATCGCGGCGGACGAACGAAACCCGAACAGCCGCGCGGGCGGACCCGCACAGATGGCTCCCACGGTCACGAAGCTGACTGTCACCCCGGCGGCGTTCACGGTGCTGTCCCCCACGCTGGTCAACGCGCAGGCGCCGGCCGGGACGGCGGGCCCGGTGGCGGTCATGGTGACCACCCCAGGGGGACCAGCGCCGGCGCCACCTACACCTACGTACCGCCGCCCGGCGGCTGAGCGCGGACTCCGTACCCGGCGCCGATACCGTGCGCGGCCGCCAGCCCACTCGAAAAAGTCCACGCGATCGGGTGGTGAAAATAGCCCATCTGGTGGTAAAGGCCAATCGGCGGCCGTAGGCTAGGGCCGTAAGACCCTACCTCACAGGTCGGCGTGCCGTCCGGGGCATCGATTGGGGTGCGTCCAAGCCGGGGTGAGTTGGTGACCGGTCATGCGCACCCTGCGGCACAGATTGGGGGTGCGCGTGGCGGTCCGTTCCGGTGACGTGTCCTGCCACGGCGGTCCGCGAGACCACCCCGGCCGCACCGAACCGCGCGGGGGCGAGGGCCCACCCGACGCCGCCCTCACCGGCCACTCAAGGGCCCGGCTCAACGCCCTGGTCAGCGAGCTGGTTGACCGCGCGCGAGAGGTCATCGTCTCCGAGGAACGGCTTCAAGAGCTCCTTGACGCGGTGGTCAGCGTCACCGGCGACCTGAGCCTTCGGGAGGTCCTGCGGAGGATCGTCGACTCCTCGTGCGGCCTGGTCGGTGCCCGGTACGGAGCGCTGGGCGTGCTCGGCCCGGACCGTAGATTGGTCGACTTCGTCTTCACCGGCATCAACCCGGAGCAACGCAGGCGGATCGGGGAACTCCCCGCCGGCAGGGGAATTCTCGGGCTGCTGATCGACCATCCGCATCCGATTCGGCTGGCGAATCTGGCCGACCACCCGAGTTCCGCCGGCTTCCCGAAAAACCATCCTGCGATGGGATCTTTCCTCGGGGTACCGATCCGGGTCCGCGGCGAGGTGTTCGGCAATCTGTACCTCACCGAGAAAATCGGGGCCAGTGAGTTCACCGAGGAGGACGAGGAAATCGTGGTGGCGCTGGCCGCGGCGGCCGGCGCGGCGATCGAGAACGCCCGGCTGTACGAGCGGAGCCGGCAGCGCGAGCTGTGGCTGCGGGCGTCCAACGAGATCACCACGGCGCTGCTGGCCGGGCGGAGTGCCGCAGACGCGCTGCGGCTGATCGCCAGCCGCGCCCGCGCCATCGCCGGCGCTCCGGCGGCGTCCATCGCGCTGCCCAGCGCGGACGGCAGCCGGCTGGTGCTGGAGGTGGTGGACGGGCCGGGCGGCGAGGCGTTGGCGGGCCTCCAGGTCCCGATGGAGGGCACGGCCGGCGGCGCCACGTTCCGGTCCGGATCGCCGCGGATCGTCGACGACCTCGCGGCCACCCGCGGGCAGTGGCTGGGGCGGGAGGACGCGCCGTGGCCCACCGAGGCGGCCGCGCTCGGGCCGGCGGTGCTGGTGCCGCTGTCCGCCCGGGACAGCGCCCTCGGCGTGCTGCTGGTCGCCAGGCGGCGGGGCGACCCGCCGTTCGACACCTCGGTGGTGCAGATGATCTGCGCCTTCGCCGCGCATGCCGCGTTGGCCGTCCAGTTCACCCGCGCCGTCGAGGACCGACAACGGCTCGCGGTGTTCGAGGAGCGTGACCGGATCGCCCGCGACCTGCACAACCAGGTGATCCAGCAGCTGTTCGCGGTGGGGCTGGGCCTGCAGGGGCTGGCCAGGCTGGCTGCCGAGCCCGACGCGGCGGAGCGGCTGCAGGGATTCGTCAACGACGTGGACCGCACCATCCGGGAGATCCGCCGCAGCATCTTCTCGCTGCAGGCACCGGTGGACGAGCGCCGCAGCCTGCGGGTCGACGTGCTCACCGTGGTGGCCGAAGCGGTCGGCGCGCTCGGTTTCGAGCCCCGGCTGGGCATGGCGGGGCCGCTGGACTCCGCGGTGCCGGACGGCATCCGGGCCGACCTGCTCGCCGCGCTCCGCGAGGCCCTGTCCAACACCGCCCGGCACGCCGCGGCCCGCCAGGTGTCGGTGGAGGTCACCGCGGACGACGGCAAACTGCGCATGGTGGTCGCCGACGACGGCAAGGGCATCGCACCGACCCATCCGCGCGGCGGCGGGCTGACCAACCTCGCCGAGCGCGCCGCGCGATGGGACGGCGAACTGACCGTCGACTCGACACCCGGCCGCGGCACCACGGTGCACTGGCGCGTCCCGCTCCGCTGGCGCTAGGGCGCCCGCCGGGATCACCACGCCGGCTGCATCGCCGCGGTCAGGTGGTCCACGAACCAGTCCCTGGCGAGATCGGCCACGGCCTCCAGCGCACCCGGTTCCTCGAACAGGTGCGTGGCCCCCGGCACCACGGCGAGCCGGTTCTCGCAGTCCAGCCTGGCCTGGGCGTGCCGGTTGAGGTCCAGCACCAGCTCGTCGCGCCCGCCCACGATGAGCAGCGTCGGGGTGCGCACCGACGCCAGTCGGGGCCAGGCCAGGTCCGGCCGGCCGCCGCGGGAGACCACCGCGGCGACGTCCAGGTCCGGCTCGGCGCTCGCCCACAGCGCGGCCGCGGCGCCGGTGCTCGCGCCGAAGTAGCCGACCGGCATGTCCGGGCCGATCATCTCGCGCAGCCAGCGGGTCGCCGCGGCCAGCCGATCGCCGAGCAGGTCGATGTCGAAGACGTTCTCCCTGTCGGCCTCCTCCTCGGTGGTGAGCAGGTCGAACAGCAGTGTGCCCAAGCCGGCGTCGGTGAGCGCGTCGGCGACGAACCGGTTGCGGGGGCTGTACCGGCTGCTGCCGCTGCCGTGCGCGAACACCACCATCCCGGGCGAGCCGTAGGGCACGGTGAGGTGACCGCCGAGCCGGACCGGGCCGGCGCGCACCTCGACCTCCTGGTCGCTCACGGCGGCGTCGGCGGCGGCCGCGCGGCCCGCGTCCCCGGCTGGGCGGCCGAAGTCGGCCGCTTTGGTCAGCAGGTCGACCACCTGCTCGTCGGGGGTCTGGGTGAAGTCGCGGTACCACTCGCCGATCGCGAAGAACGGCTCCGGGGTGGCCAGGCACACCACGTCGTCGACGTCGCCGCGCAGCCGCTGCAGCGCGCTGCCCGGGGCCACCGGCACGGCGAGCACCACGCGGTGCGCGCCCTGCGCGCGAAGCACCCGGCAGGCCGCCCTGGCGGTCGAGCCGGTGGCGAGCCCGTCGTCGACCACCACCACGGTCCGGCCGGAGACCGCCACCCGGGGCCGGCCGTCGCGGAACCGCCGGGCACGCCGCTCCAGTTCGGCGCGCTCGCGCTCCTCCACCGCGGCGATGTCCGCCTCGCCGACCCCCGCCATCGTCACGACCTCGTCGTTGATGATGCGGACCCCACCCTCGCCGATGGCGCCGAGGCCGAGCTCCGGTTGGGTGGGCACGCCGAGCTTGCGCACCACGATCACATCCAGCGGCGCGTTCAGCGCCCTGGCCACCTCGAACGCCACGGCGACCCCGCCACGCGGCAGCCCGACCACCACCACGTTGGCGTCGCGCAGATGGCGCAGCCGGTCGGCGAGACGCCGCCCGGCATCCGCCCGGTCGGTGAACAACATGACTCGCCTCCGTTCCCGCCACTGGGATCGGCTGCAGCGTCGACCTCCGCGTACCCGCCAGCCGGGAGCCGGGCGACGTCGCCGCACCCGGTCCGCACCCCGGCGGTCAGCCCTGCGCCCCCGCCCCGACGATGGCGACCGGGCAGGGCATCCGGTGCAGCACCGCCTGCTCGACGGAGCCCAGCAGCGTTCCGGACACGCCACGCCGGCGGCTGCCGAGCACCAGCAGCCCGGCGCCCGCGGACCGCTCCACCAGCGAGCGGATCAGCCGACCCCGGGTCACCACGCGGCGCACCGCCACCCCGGGGTAGCGCCGCTCCCACACCGCGAGCTGCCGATCCAGCAGCCACTCCTCGTCCGCCTCGACGCCCTGCCGCATCGGCAGCGCGGCCAGCGGCCCGTCCGCGAGCAACCGGTGCCAGGAATGCACCGCGATCAGCGGGACACCGTGCGCGGCGGCGGCGTCGAAGGCGAACCCGACCGCGGCGCCGCTCGCCAGCGACCCGTCCACGCCCACCGCCACCGGCCCGTCCCGGTGGACGGCGCGGCCCGGCTGCCCCCGCACCACGACCACGGGGCAGTGACCCTGCGCGGTGAGCTTGGCGGCGGTGGCGTGCTCCCACAGCGCGGCCGGGCCGCCCCGGTCCGCCGCGCCGATCACCACCAGCCGGGCCGACCGGGACTCCTCGCGCAGCAACTCCACGACGGAGCCGACCCGAACGTCGCCCTCCACCCGCACCGCCGGCGCGGTGCCGCGGGCCAGCGCCACACCCTCGTCCACCCATCGTCTGGCCCGGCTGAGCAATGCGCGCCGGTAGCCGTACTCGGCCGCGTACCGCGCCCGGGACCGGCGGGTGGGCCAGGTGTGCGCGTGCACCACGCGCAGCGGGCAGTCCCGCCGCGCCGCCTCTCCCGCCGACCAGCGAACCGCGTGCCGCGCCGCCGCCGACCCGTCCACGCCAACCACGATCGGTGCCACCACCGATCTCAGTGTCATCCCGTCCTCCTTCTCGGCCGCAAGTCCGTGTGCCCACGATCCCGCCGGCAGGTTCCGGCCCCGAGACGGCGTCCCGCCGGGCGGCCCGGGTGGCGCCATGGTCACGGCGAGTGTCGTGACTCGCCTCGCTCAGCGGGTGCCCGCCGCCCGGGCGCCCCGCCCCGGTCCGGCCGCACCACGACCCCGGCCACCCCGGCCACGGTCTCCGTCAATGCCACCACGATCCGCTGCTCCGTGTCGTCGGCGAAGTGGCCGGAAACGGTGACCACGCCGTCGTCGACCTCGACCAACCACCGCCGCCGCCACCCGGCGTACTCGCAGAGCAGCCGGCGCACCCGCGCGCCGATCACGTCGTCGTCCCGCACCAGCGAACCGAGCACGTCGCCACGGCAGACCACGCCGAGCAGCAGGTCCCCGTCCACGATCGGTACCCACCGCGCGTCGCCGGCCAGCATGGCTTCCGCGATCGACACCACGTCGGCGTCGGCACCGAGCACCACGGTCGGCGCCGACATCACCTCCGCGACGGAGAGCGCGGCATCCGCCCGCACCCGGGTGGCCTCCGCGAGCAGGTCCGCCTCGGTGACCACGCCGACCAGCCGGTCCCGCTCGTCGACCACGGGTAGCGCCGCGCACCCGTTCTCGGTGAGCACCACGATGGCTTCACGCACCGCCGTACCGGGGTGCACGGTGGCCACGGGCCGGCTCATCACGTCGGTCGCTCGCATGCGGCACCCCCACCACTCGACGGCCGACGCTAAGCACACTCGTCGCCGAGTTACCAGGGCCGGAGTGCCCTAATCGGATGTTCCGGAGCGGGTGGTCACCGGTGCGCGTTCCGGAACGCGCTTCGGCCGGGGCTCGATCCGGCGCGGTCAGCTACTGTGCGCCAGCCCAGGGCGCAGATCGCCGCCGGATGACTGGTCCACGCCGCGCCGCCGGCCGCCCAGCCACGGCGGCAGCAGGGCGCGCAGGGCGCAGGCCACCACCACCGCGTCGGTCAGGCACTGCGTGCCGACCGCGGCCGCCGGGCCCAGCCGCCCGAGCGCCGCGCCGGCCATGGCGGCGGCGGTGAGTACCAGGCCGACGACCACGCTCTGCACGGCGACGCGCCGCGCCCGCCGCGCGGCCGCCGCCACCGTGGGCAGCGCGACCTGCCGGGCGTCCGCGACCAGCACGCCGCCCGGAAGTGGCACGTGCTCGGCCGCCCGCGCGTCCGCCTCGCCCGCCCCTGAGCGGACCAGCACCGGGCGGCTCGCGCGGAACCGGGACAGCCGCTCGAAGTCGGAGCCGTCCGGCACCAGCGCACCGAGCCGCGCCGCCCGGGAGGTCCCCGCGGTCAGCGCGATCCGCGCGGCTACCGTCAGCGGGGCGAGGGCCGCCGCGGCGACCACCGCCAGGGCGCGGTCCGGTTGGCCGGACGCCAGCCAGGTCGCGCCGGCGAGCATCGCCACCGCGAGCAGGAACCCGGGTGCCAGCCGGCCTGTCAGCCGTACCAGCGGGGCGGCGTCCACGGTGAGCCGTTCGGCCGCGCGGATCAGCCGCTGCTGCGCGCTGTCCGCGGCCCTGCGGGTGGCCCACATCTCGGTGGCCGGCCCGACGTTGACCGCGCCGCTGCCCACGGGTTCTCCGGCGCCGCGAAGCACCGGGGTGAGCCGGCCGCCCAGCGCGGACTCGTCGAAGTAGCCGGACTCCGCCAGCCGGCAATCCACCGCCACCGTCGCCCCGCACGGCACCACCAGCAGGTCGCCCGGCTCCACCACGTCCGAGGGCACGGTGCGCACACCGCCGAAAACGCTGCCCAGTTCCCTGCGGTGCGCCCACCTGGCCGCCCCGGACACCAGCCGCCGCAGGTCCTGCCTGGCCTGGTACATGCCGAGCCCGCGCACCAGCCTGGCGGCCGCGGCCAGCGCCCCGATCACCGCGGCGACCAGGTACTCGCCGAGATACAGCGCGGTTGCCGCGGCGAGCAGTGCCGGCAGGTCCGCCCCGAGCCTGCGGCAGCGCAGTTCGCCAACGCTGCGCCAGCCGGACGCGAGCACCGCCAGCACCCCGCCCGCGATCCACAGGTCGGTCGCGGCGACATGGTCGCGCCGCCACACCAAGCCGCCCACCACGACGATCAGCACGGCCATCACCGGTTGCGCCAGCCGACCGACGGGCACCCTCCGGCCGGCCCAGGGTCGGAGTGCCCAGCGGTTGCCGATCATCGTGCACCCCGCATCGATGTTGACTCGTCGTGCCGAGCGGCCACGCTCTACGACCATGACAGCGCGACCCCCGCCACCCGTGAAGTGACTTCCTTCCTTTGGCGCAGGCCCGAAGGTCTCATCGGGCGATCGATCCGCCGCGCGAGCGGCAGCGCCGAGCGCCCTCCGGGCCTGCCGTGGTTGGTCACGGGTACGTCATCGGGTGTCGCGACGGTTCAACTTCAATCAAGCCTGAAGCGATCGTCAATATCGACGGGTCGATGCGACGGTCGGCCGTGGCCTGTCCGGGGCGGGCGCGGCAAGATCGGATGCGCCCGGGGCGTGCCGGGGGCCGATCCGGTGACGTCCTAGGATGCTGTCCCGGCAGCGGAATGGGGCCGTCAGCGGGAGCCAGCGGAGGTGCGTACGTGGCCAGGCAGGTCAGCGTCCAACTCGTCGACGACATCGACGGCAGCCCGGCCGCGGAGACGGTGGACTTCGGCCTGGACGGCGTGCGATACACGATCGACCTGTCCCGGGAGAACGCCGCCCAGCTTCGCTCGGTGCTGGCGCCCTACCTGCGCAGGGCCCGCGCGCTGCAGGCATCCGCCGGCGGGGGGAAGCGCCGGCGCCGCAGGGCGGCCGCGGACAGCACGGCGCTGATCCGCGACCTGGCCGAGCGTGCCCGCAGCCAGCGGCGCACCGAGGACGCCACCGAGCCGCAACGCGACGGGCAGGCGGCGGGCGCGACCGGAGCGGCCGAGGAGATCACCGGCCCGGTGCTGCCCGAACCGGTCACCCCGGCGGAGCCGGACGCCAGGCCGGTCACGCCGCCGCTGGCCCCGGTGTTCCAGCCCCCGCAGCGCTGAACCCAGTGCCCCGGCCGGCTCAGGCGCCGTCCGCGCGCACGTGCACGGCCAGCGCGCACGCGTCGTCCGCCGGGTTGGCCCGCCGCAGGCGCGCCAGCAGGCCGGTCAGGTCGTCGGCGGTCTCCGCGCGCAGCCGCCGCAGGCTGCCACCCAGCCGGCTGATTCCGGTCAGCACGTCATCCCTGCGGTCCTCGACCATGCCGTCCGTGTAGAGCAGCAGCAGGTCGTCGGGCCGCAGCCGGACGCTGGTGCTGACGTACTGGGCCCGGTCGACCACGCCGAGCATCACGCCGGGCGGTCGGGGCAGCGACTCGGCCTTCTCCCCCCGGCTGAGCAGCGGAGCGAGGTGGCCGGCCTGCGCCCAGGTCAGGGTGCGGGACGCGGGCTCGTACCGGCAGACCACCGCGGTCGCCAGGCTGCCGTCGGACTTGGCGACCAGCAACTCGTTGAGCGCGGCCAGCACCAGTTCCGGCCGACCGGTGACCACCGCCGCGCCGGCGAGCGCGTTGCGCAGCTCGGCCATGGTCGCGGCGGCCGGCACACCGTGGCCGACCACGTCCCCGACGGCCAGCAGTACGCTGCCGTCCGGCAACTCCCGCGCGTGGTACCAGTCGCCGCCCACGTTGGCCACCTGCTCGGCGGTCAGGTAGCGCACCGCCACTCGCAGCCCGGGCAACGCGAAGGCGCCGCGCGGCAGCGGCAGCAGCGCGTGCTGCAGCGTGGTGGCCAGCCGGTGCCCCTCGGCGAGATCCCGGCTCTGCGCGGTGAGCTTGCGTTGCAGCGCGCTGAGCTGCTCCTGCGCCCGGTGCTCGGTGGTGACATCCTGCAGGATGCCGTGCACCGCCACCGGCCGGGAGGTCCCGTCCAGCACCGGCTCGACCACCACCCGCAGGTGCCGCACCCCGGTGCGGACCCGGATGCGGAACCGGGTCTCCACCCGGCGGCCGCGCTCCAGCAGCGCGTCCAGCACGTTGCTGAGTACCGGCAGGTCGTCCGGCAGCACCAGCGAGGTGAGCTCCTCCAGGGAGATGGGCCCGGACTCCACGTCCCGGTCGAAGATCCGGTACACCTGCTCGGACCAGGAGATCCGGTTGCCGATCAGGTCCCACTCCCCCCAGCCCAGGTTGGCCAGGCGCTGCACCAGGCTCAGCCGGCGCTCGTGCTGGCGCTGCTCCTCCTGCCGCGACCAGGCCACCAGCAGCCCGTCGCAGAACTTGCTGAGGCGCACGGTGAGCGCGGCGGAGCGGGGCTCGTCGGCGGCCGTGCCCGAGTACTCCACCGGGCCGATGTCGCGGCCCACCCCGGAGGCGAAGGTCGCCAGGCAGGCCCGCCACAGCCCGGCGGGCACCGTGCCCGGATACCGCTCCAGCATCCGCCGGCCGATCATGCCCTCGGCGGGCCGGCCGGCGAAGTCCACCGCGTCCCGGCTCACGGCGCGGACCTCGAAGTCGACCACGCTGCCCGCGGCGTCGCGCACCGGCGTGGCGAACGCGACCGACCCCGGCAGCCCGTCGAGCAGCAGTTGCACCCAGTCCAGCCAGCCGGGCAGGGGCGGCGCGGCGTCCGCGCCGACCACCGCGGGCAACCGCCGGCCGCAGGCTTGCCCCAGCTGGCTCAGGTATCGCCGCTCGCGCTCGTCGAAAGAGCGTTCCCGTTCCCACAGCAGCCCGGCGACACCGATCACCACGCCACGCAGCACGATCGGGATGGCGGCCCGGGACATCCAGTGATGCTCCGGCTCACCGATCAGCACGAACCGATCCTTGGCCTCGGCGTAGCGGGGCAGCCACAACGGCTGCCCGGTGCGGGCCGCCCACGACATCGCCGTGTTGACGTGCGCGGGGACCCGCTGCCATTCCATGGCGATCCGCGGCGGCATGCCCGCGGAGCCGACCAGCCGCAGGCTGCCGTCCGGTTCCAGGAGCGCGAGCAGCGCGGCGTCCGCGCCGGCGGCCAGCCGTGCCGCGTCCCGCAGCGCACCGGCCAGCTCGTCCGCGGTGGTCGCCGAGTCCAGCGCGGCCACCGCGACGTGGTAACCCGCCGCCTCCGGCGGCGCCGCGCCGGCGGTCGGGTCGCCGACCCCGGCGGCGAGTTCCGGCGGCGGCTCGCCCCGGGCGTCCCGGACATAGCGGTCCGGGTCGAACGCGAGGATGCTGTGCGGCGCGGCGGCGTCCCCCCACTCGGGCAGCTCCGGCGGTGCCGACGCGCCCAGCAGGGCCGCACTGACCTCCAGCAGGGACGCGGAGTTGTGCGCGGCGAGCTCCGCGAGGTGGGCCAGCGCCTCATCGGGTGTGCAGTCGAACTCCGCGGCGAGCATGCCCTTGGCCTGCTCGACCACCGCCTGGGTGCGCAGCGCGTGCCGCAGCTCCTCCACCTCGGTGCGCAACCGGCTCACCGTCGCGGCGAGGGCCATGACCTCCTGCTGCGCGGACCCCGTTTCGCCCGGTGAATGGGCACCGGTTGCGGTCACACGTCGACCCTCTCACGTCCCAGCGACTCCGAACAGAGCAACGGAAAGGTCCTTTCGGCTTATCGCCCACGGCGTGGCGGCCACCGTCCCCACCGGCCACCAACAGGGTTTGCCACGGCGCGTGCGGGCAACCCCGATCAGGGAAGCCGCTGCACCGCGGCCCGGGAGCCGGAAAGGTCTCTCGGTGGCGAGAGCAGGTGAGGAGAAGGTGAGTGCCGAGGAGCGCGATCCGCACCGCCACTGGGTGGAGCGCAAGATCACCCAGGCCGCGGGCGGAATCCGCGAAGGATGCTACGAGGACACCATCACCGTCCTCGCGCAGCTCGCGGTCGCACCGGACACCGCGGCCGGTTCGGCGGCCCGGTCCGCGACCGAGCTGCTGGTGCGCGCCGCCGCCGACATGCTCCGCGCGCTGGCCGAGCGGGACGGGCGGGAACGCTCCTTCGCCGTCCGGCTGACCGACGACGAGGCGGACGTCTCCATCGACGAGGTGGATCCGCCGGTGCGGGCCACGATCAGGGCCCTGCTGGCCGAGGCCAACGGCGACCGCGAGTCCGCCGACATCCAGCTCGACCTGGCGTTTCTCGAACCCGACGACGCGGTGGCGACCACCGTCGCGCTGCAGGCACTGGTCTGGGCGGTGGGTCTGGCCAACACCTGCGAGGAGCAGGGCGTCGGCTTCCCGGCCTGGTTGCGCGGGTCCACGGCGCAACCCTGACAGGCTGCTGCGGACCGCGGTCGCGGCGCGCGGCCACGCAACAGGCGCTGGCGCGAGGAGATTCGGCGTGGCGCGGGCGATCGAAGCCGCCCGCCGCGGGTACCCGGGAGAGCGGACGTGCGTTGTTCACAGGTTCGGTGGAGCAGGCGATGACAGACACGGCGCAGACGACCACAGCGGAGACGACGGCGACGGAGGCCACGGCGGAACGCGACGCCACCCAGCGGAGCACCGGTGAGCTGGTGGGCCAGCTCTCCGAGCAGGTCAGCCGGCTGGTTCGGGACGAGGCGCGGCTGGCGTGGCGGGAGGTGCAGCGCAAGGGTGCCCGCGCGGGCCGGGGGGCCAGCCTGTTCGGCGCCGCCGGCGTGCTCGCGCTGTACGGCGGTGGCGCGTTGGTGGCCGGCCTGATCCTGGTGCTGGCCCTGGTGCTGCCGGCGTGGGTGGCGGCCCTCGTGCTGGGCGGCGCGATCCTGCTGGTCGCGGGGATCACCGCGCTGGCGGGCCGGGCACAGATGCGCCGGGCGGCGCCGCCCGTGCCGCGTCAGGCCGTGGCCAGCGTCCGGGAGGACATGGAAGTGATCCGGCAGCACGTGCGGCACGAGCGCGCCGCCGGGGAGGGGGCACGGCGATGACGACGCACGACACCCGTTCCGGCCAGTGGACGCTGCCCGGCGGCGCCGAGCCGACCGACGACGACCTGCGCAGGGACATCGAACTCACCAGGGAGGAGCTCGGCGCCACCGTGGAGGAGTTGGCGCATCGGGCCAACGTCAAGGACCGGGCCCAGCAGGCGGCCCGCGCCCGGGTCGTCGCGGTGCGCCAGACGGTCGCCACGCCGATGGTCCGCCGGGCGGTGTTCCTGCTGGCGGCGGCGCGCCGGCACCCCGTCGCGACCGTGACCACGGGCACCGTGTGCGCCGGCCTCGCCCTGCTCCTGGTGCGCCAGATGCTCCGCATCCGGCAGTCCTGACCGCCGTCCCTGCCACCGGCGTCCCCGGCGTGTGGAGATCGCGGGCCGTTGTGCTCTGGCCGGTGACCCGGCAGGCGCGGCACCGTGGGGGTGGTGCCGCGCGGCTCCGTCGCAGTCGGTTGCGGAGCACGAGGCAGGGACGGGGCGCGATGAAGACAACGATCCCGCTGGGCCGGTTCGCCGGCGTCGCGGTCGGGGCGCACTGGTCGGTGCTGGTCACCGCGGCGCTGCTGGTGCAGCTGCTGGCCGTGGTGGTGCTGCCGCGCAGCGTGGCCGGTCACAGCGGCGCGGCGTACTGGGCGACGGCGGCGGGCGGCTCGGTGCTGTTCCTGCTCTCGCTGCTGCTGCACGAGTTGGCGCACGCGCTGGTGGCCCGGCACTACGGGGTCGAGGTGCCCCGGGTGACGCTGTGGCTGCTCGGCGGGGTCGCGCAGCTGGACGGTGATCCGCCGACGCCGCGTGCGGAGGGGTTCATCGCCGGGGTCGGCCCGGTGGTCAGCCTCGCCGCCGGCGGGGTATTCGCGCTGGCCGCGGTGGTCGGCGGGGTGGCGGGGTGGTCCGCGCTGGTGGTCACCATGGCGAGCTGGCTGGCCGCGGTGAACGTGCTGCTGGGCGCGTTCAACCTGCTGCCAGGCGCGCCGCTGGACGGCGGCCGGGTGCTCCGTGCCGCGCTGTGGAAGCGGTACGGCGACCGGGACCGGGCCGGGGTCGCCGCGACCACCGTGGGCCAGATGCTGGGCACCGCGCTGCTCGGTCTGGGCCTGCTGCAGACGGTGGTCACCGGGCAGCTCACCGGGCTGTGGTTGGCGCTGGTCGGCTGGTTCCTCAGCGGCGCGGCGGCGGCGGAGCGGTCCGCGATCACCACCCGGTCCCGGCTGCACCGGGTGCGGGTGCGGGACGTGATGGACCCGGAGCCGGCCACCGCGGCCGGGTGGTGGACGGTGGACGCCTTCCTCGACCGGGTCGCGGTGCGCACCCGGCGACAGGTCTTCCCGGTGCTGGACTTCGAAGGGCGGCCGGTGGGCGTGGTCAGCCTCGCCGAGCTGGCCAGGGTGCCGGTCGAGGCGCGGGCGTCGACCCGGGTACTGGACGCGGCCCGGCCGCTGGTCCGGGCCAAGGTCGCCGCGCCAGGCGACGAGTTGGAGGAGCTGATCCGGCGGTCGCTGCCGCGGGCCGGGCACGACCTGGTGCTGGTCGTAGCGGACGAGCGGCTGGCCGGCGTGGTGGACGCCGCGGACGTGGCGCGGGCCGTGGAGCTGGGCGCGCTCGGCCGCTCCCCCGCGCGCCACACCGAGGAGGACACGATCCCCGGCTAGGGTCACGCCGCGCGGCCGTGCTGTTGAGTACTGGCGCGGGGCTGTCGCGACCGTCCTCAGCTCACCGCGGCGGTCGCCGGTAGGTGGGCCAGGAACCATTCGGCGGCCAGCTCGGCGACCCGGTCCAGCGCGCCCTGCTCGGCGAACAACGCGCCCGAACCGGGCACGACCACCAGCTCGTTCGGGCAGCGCAGCAACCTCTGGCCGGCCCGGTTGCGGCGCAGTCCCGGCTCGTCGTGGCCGCCCACCACGAGCAGGGTGGGCGCGGCGACCCGGTCGAGGTGCTCGTCGGCGAGATCGAGCCGGCCGCCGCGGCACACCACCGCCCGCACCCGGGGATCCGGGCGGCCGGCCGCCCACAGCGCCGCGGCCGCGCCGGTGCCGAAACCGAAGTAGCCGATCGGTGGATCGTCCAGCCGGCCGTCAGCGCTGACCAGGTCGGTGGCCGCGGCCAACCGCGCGGCCAGCAGCGGCACGTCGAACACCGGCTGGCCCGCGGCCTCCTCGCTGGCGTGCAACAGGTCCAGCAGCAGGGTGCCCAGGCCGGCGGCGTGCAGTTCCGCGGCCAGCCGGCGGTGCCTCGGGCTGTGCCGGCTGCTGCCGCTGCCGTGCGCGAAGATCACCAGGCCGGTCGCGCCGGCCGGCACCGCCAGGTGCCCGGGCAACCGGAGGTGGCCGCCCGCCGGCACCTCGACCCGCTCGTCCACCGCCGGGCGGCGGGAGGTTTCCGCACCGCCGCCAGGGGGCGGGGGCTGCTGGGCCAGCAGCTCCACCACCCGCTGGTCGCCGACCGCGCCGAACTCCCGGTACCACGCGGCGACCGAGCCGACCTGGCGCGGCGCCCGCAGGCACACCACCTCGTCGGCCTCCTCGGCGAGCAGTTCCAGCACGCCGGTGGCGGCCACCGGAACCGCGAGCACCACGCGGTGCGCTCCCATCGCGCGGACCACCCGCAGCGCGGTACTCACCGAGGCGCCGGTCACGATCCCGTCGTCCACCACGATCACCGTCCGGCCGCGCAGGTCCAGCCCGGGCCGGCCCGATCGGAACAGCGCCGCCCGACGGTCCACTTCGGAGCGTTCGCGCAGCGCGGCGCGGGCCACCTCGGCGGTGCTCACCCGTAGCTGCCGCAGCAGGTCGTGGTTCAGGACGTACACGCCGCCCTCACCGACCGCCCCCACCGGCGCATCGGGGTCGCGTGCCGCCGCCACCCTGCGCACCACCACCACGTCCAGCGGCGCACCCAGCCCGGCCGCCACCTGCCGCGCCACCACCACCCCACCCCGTGGCAGCCCCACCACGACCGGACGCTGGTACCGGAGGTGGACCAGCCGCTCGGCCAGCTCCCTGCCGGCATCCCGGCGATCGCGGAACCGCACTGTGCACCTCCCGCGCCCGCGGTATTGCACGGCGAGCGTCAGCACCTCCGCATCGGCCCGGCAAGGGTCCGCCGACCCGCGCCGCCCGGGTCGTTGGTCCCCGGGCTGCCGGGCTACCCGGCAGCCCACCGCGGGCCGGTGGCCTGCGCCGGGGCGAACCCGGGCCAACCGTTCCCGGTGCCGGCCACCGCACCGGATCGGGTGAGTGCGTTGCGCCTGACGAGGCGAGCCGCAGGTGGTAGCCAGAGATCCATGTCGGAACCCTCCGCCCTGCGGCCCGGCCCAGCCCCCGACCCACCGCGGGGCCACGGCCCCCGGCCGGCCGCCGGCCGCGCCCGCAACTGGTCCCTGCGGGTGGTCACCGCCGCACTGCTGGCGGCGGCCGGGCTGAGCATGGTCAGCCTCGGCGGCACCCTCACCGGCGTGCAGGACGTGCCGGTGCGCAAGGTGTTGCTGCTCGGCGGCACCGCCCTGTTCGCGGTGGGCTGCGTGATCACCACCAGGATGCTGGCCAGCGACGTGGAGCGGCGGCTCGCCCAGCACGGGCTGCGGTCCTCCGGGGTGGCGGTGCGCATCGCGCTGAACGCCACCGGCTACCTGATCGTGGTGGTCGTCGCGGCCAGCCTGCTGGCCAGCCTGCTGTCCATCTCGCTGCAGCAGTTCGTGCTGGGCGCCTCGCTGACCGGTGTGGTACTCGGTATCGCCGCCCAGCAGACCCTCGGCAACGTCTTCGCCGGCGCGGTGATCCTGCTGGTGCAGCCGTTCCGGGTGGGCTCCGAGATCGTGGTCCGGTCGGCGGCGATCAACGGGCCGTTCTTCGGCCGGGTCCGCTCACTCGGCCTCACCTACACCACGCTGGTCACCGACGACGGCGTGATGATGGTGCCCAACTCCGCGATGCTCGCCGCGGCCATCACCGTGGAACGCATCGACGACAGTGCGGACGGCGAGGAGACGGTGCGGTAGCGGCGCCGGGCGTCTGCCATGCTGGGCACATGCTGACAACCGGCGCCGCCACCAACGCCGTCCTGCTGGTGCAGGAGTTTCAGGCTCGCGGATTCCTCAGCGCCATCGGCCACGCGATCGGCGTCGTGGTCATCATCATCCTGCTGATCGGAATCCTCATCGGCTTCTTCATCGGCCGGCTGACCGGCCGCCGCTGACCCCGAGCGGCGCGGGCCTCAGTGCTTGTTCCGGAGCGCGCGCCGCGATCGCGTCGCCGGGCCGCGACCGGGCCATGACACTCCGGTTATGCCTGATACGGTGCCCCGCCCCCGCGATCGCGGGGCTTCGCCCCAGTTCCCGGGCTCGCCATCGCAGGTCCGTCCCGTTCCGAAACAGGCTGTCAGGTCCGGGTACCGGTGAACCTCGACCGCTGCCGGGGCACGCTCACCTCGCGGAACTCCTCCACGCGCGGCCGGTTGGCCCGGCCGCGCGGGCGCACACCGCGCACCACGGTCACCGGGCAGACCGCGTAGCGGGTGACGTAGCGGGCGGTGGCGCCGAGCGGCACCCGCCCGAAGCCCGGGTCCTGGCCGGTGCCGGCGGCGCCCACCACCAGAAGGTCGGCGTCCGCGCTGAGCTCGACGAGTGCGGCGCCGGGGGCGCCCTCGGTCACCACGCCCCGCACCGCCGGGCCGGTCACCCCCGCCGCCCGCAGCGCGTCCACCACGATCTGCGCGGCGTCCGCCTCGGAGCGGGCCCGGTCCAGCGCGAGTTGGTCCCTGCGCAGGTCGGTGAGCTCGTCGTACCAGGGCACGTCCGTCCACGCGTGTACCACGCGCACCGTGTCGCCCCGCTCCTCGGCGTACTTCAGCGCCCAGCGCAACGCCGACACGGAATCCGCCGAGCCGTCCACCCCGACAACGACTACGTCGGCCACCACGATCACCACCATCACTCGAATGGGCTACGCGGCCCACCGTCAGGGGTGTCGGCCGGTCATGGTTAGGGTCAAAAGGCCCGCACCGGCCGGGACGAACTCAGTCCGTGCGCGTCGCCGGACCGGTGTCCGACCGCGTCACCGGGTTCCCTGCGGTGCGCCGGCCACGCACCCGGTGCAGCCGCAGCGCGAGCTGGATCTCCAGCGACCGGTCCAGGTCCTGCCAGCCCGCGCCAAGCAGGTGACCCACCCGGTCCAGCCGCTGGCCCACCGTGTTGACGTGCACGTGCAACATCTCGTGGGCGCGGACCCGGCTGCGTCCGGCGGCGAAGTACGCCTCCAGCGTGCCGACCAGATCGGTGCCCCGCCGCTCGTCGTAGTCGACCAGCGGCCCGATGGTGTGCCGGACGAACGCGTCCACGTCCGCCCGCTCGCCCAGCACCAGGCCCAGGAAGCCCAGCTCGGCCAGGCCGGCGCCGTCGGAGTGCCGGCCCAGCGCGAGCATCGCGTCCAGGCAGCGGGCCGCGTCCCGGTACCCGCCGGCCACCGCCTCGGCCGAGGTCACCGGGCCGCCGGCGCCGGCGGTGGCCACGCCGCCCAGTTCCCGCACCACCGTGCGGGCCGCCGCACCAGGGTCGTCGCCGGGCAGCAGCAGCACCTCGTTGCCCTCATGCCGGCTGGCCAGACCGGAGCGGGCCACGGCGAACCGGGCCAGCGTGACCGCCGCCGGCTGGCGCTCTCCGCTGGCCGGCCGCACCGCCACCACGACGTGCGGCCGGCGCAGGTCGACGCCCAACCGGCGGGCCCGCTCGTGCAGCCCCGCCGGGTCCCGTTCGCCGCCGGCCAGCAGATCGGCCAGTAGGTCCCCGCGCACCCGGGTTTCGGCGTCGGCCAGGGTGCGGCGGAACAGCAGCAGCAGCGCGGTGACCACCGCGGCGCGCTCCAGGACCCGCTGGTCGGCGTCGTCCAGGTCGCCGTCCGGGCGGAGCACCAGGGTGCCCAGTTGCTCCGAGCCGGCGGCCACCACGGTGACCCAGTGGGCACCCGCGCGGGCGGCCCGCCCGGTCCGCCGCGCCGTGGCCTGGGCGTCGGCCAGCACGTCGTCCTCGGGCGGTTCCAGCCGGCCGGCGGTGGCCAGCACGCGGTCGTCGGCGTCGCGGACCTGGAGCGCCCCGCCGAGCACCTCGGTGACCGCCTCGGCGACCTGGGCCAGCCCGGCGCCGCGCAGCACCAGGTCGGTCAGCCGGTCGTGCGCGGCCACCGCCCGCTCCATCGCCGCGGTGCGGCTGCGCAGCAGCCGGCTGGCGTCGTCCAGTTCGGCCAACGCGGTCCGCGTCTCCTGCAGCATGCGCGCACCGTCGATGGCCACGGCCGCGTGGTCGGCCAGCGAGCCGAGCAGCGCCACCTCCTCGGCGGCGAACGGGCGCACCCTGCGGTCGGCGGCGAACAGCACCCCGATCACCTGGGCGCCCAGCCGCAGCGGCACGCCGAGGATCGCCACCAACCCCTCGTCGGCCACCGCGTGGTCGATCTCCGCGGTGTGCCGGAACCGCGCGTCGCTCGGGTAGTCGGCGGTGGCGTACGGGGAGGCGGTCTGCGCCACCAGGCCACCGAGCCCGGCGCCCATCGGCAGCCGCACCCGCTGGAACGCCGCGGACACCGATCCCTCGGTGACCCGCATGTAGGTGTCGCCGCGCTCGGCGTCCTCCAGGGTCAGGTAGGCCACGTCGGTGCCGAGCAGCCGCCGGGCGCGGCGCACGATGGCGAGCAGCACCGAGTCCAGCTCGCGCAGGCCGGCGAGGTCGCTGGCGGTCTGGAACAGCGCGGCCAACTCCTCCTCCCGCCGGCGCCGCCGGGCCAGCACCGACCGCACGGCCAGGGCCAGGCCCTTGGTGCGCTCCAGCGCGGCGATCGCCTCCGGTCCGGCGCCGCGGGCCCGTGCCTCGGCCACCGGCCGCTCGTAGTCCGCGGCCGGCGCGTCGCGCAGCAGCATCTCGAGGTAGGCGTCGTCCTCGCCGTCGGGCATGCGGCGATTGTGCCCGGCGGTCCTCGCCGTGAGCGGCGCACCGCCGGCACCCGCCGAACACATAGCGGGTCCGTGGATTATGTTCGGCTGGCCCATGGGTCGCCAGCGTGGCCCTGCCTACCGTCATGCGCCATGGTCACCGCGATTCCGCGCCCCTCCCCAGGCACCGTGGCAGCCGATCTCGCCGGCCGGACCGCCCTGGTCACCGGCGGGGCGGGCGGCATCGGCCGGGCCTGCGCCGAGCGGCTTTCCGCGGCCGGCGCGCACGTCGTCGTGGTGGACGTGGACGGCGCGGCCGCCGCCGAGGTGGCCGAGCGGCTGGGCGGCACCGCGCGCCGCGTCGACCTCGCCGACCCGGGCGCCATCGACGCGCTCGACCTGGCCGTCGACGTGGTGGTGAACAACGCCGGCATGCAGCACGTCGCGCCGGTCGAGGAGTTCCCGCCGGAACGGTTCGCGCTGATGCTGCGGGTGATGCTGGAGGCGCCGTTCCGGATCGTCCGCGGCGCGCTGCCGCACATGTACCGGCAGGGTTGGGGCCGGATCGTGAACATCTCCTCGGTGCACGGGCTGCGCGCCTCCGCCTACAAATCGGCCTACGTCGCCGCGAAGCACGGCCTCGAGGGATTCTCCAAGGTCGTCGCGCTGGAGGGCGGCCCGCACGGAGTCACCTCGAACTGCGTCAACCCCGGCTACGTGCGCACCCCGCTGGTCGAGCGGCAGATCGCCAGCCAGGCCGAGTATCACGGGCTCGCCGAGGACGAGGTGGTGGAGCGGGTGATGCTGGCCCACCCGGCGATCAAGCGGCTGGTGGAGCCGGCCGAGGTGGCCGAACTGGTCGCCTACCTGTGCTCCGCGGCGGCGTCCTTCGTCACCGGCGCCTCGCTGACCCTCGACGGCGGCTGGACCGCCCAGTAGTCCCGCTCGACGACGTGCGGAGGATTCCCATGACCACCGAAGGCACACTCCCGGCGGCCACCACCCGACCCGGCCGCGGCGCCCTGGCCAGAGTGCTCGGCGCCAGCATGATCGGTACCACGGTGGAGTGGTACGACTTCTTCCTCTACGGCTCCGCCGCGGCGCTGGTGTTCAACAAGCTGTTCTTCCCGGGCAGCGACCCGCTGGTGGGCACCATGCTCGCGTTCCTCACCTACGCGCTGGGCTTCGTGGCCCGCCCGCTCGGCGGGGTGGTGTTCGGGCACTTCGGTGACCGGCTGGGCCGCAAGAGGCTGCTCATGCTCAGCCTGATGCTGATGGGCGCGGCGACGCTTGCGATCGGGCTGCTCCCGACCTACGCCAGCATCGGCGTGTGGGCAGCCGTGGCGCTCACCGCGCTGCGGCTGGTGCAGGGCTTCGCCATCGGCGGCGAGTGGGGCGGCGCGGTACTGCTGGTGGCCGAGCACGGTTCGGCGGCACGCCGCGGGTTCTGGGCGAGTTGGCCGCAGGCCGGCGTGCCCGCGGGCAACCTGCTGGCCACCGCGGTGCTCGCGGTCCTCGCCGCGGTCCAGGACGACAAGGCGTTCCTGGCCTGGGGCTGGCGCATCCCGTTCCTGCTGTCCGCGGTGCTGATCGGCATCGGCTACTGGCTGCGCTCCTCGGTGGAGGACGCTCCGGTGTTCGCCGAGGCGCGGGCGCGGCAACGGGTGGAGCGGGCGCCCGTGCTCGAGGTGCTCCGCCGCTACCCGAGGCAGATCGCGGTGTGCGTGGCGGCCAGGATGGCGGAGAACATCGTCTACTACGTGATCACCGCGTTCGTGCTCACCTACGCGACCACGCACCTGAAGCTGGGCAAGAGCGTCGTGCTGGACGCCCTGCTGGTGGCGAACGCGGTGCACCTGGTGGTGATCCCGGCCTTCGGCGCGCTGTCCGACCGGATCGGCCGGCGGCCGGTGTACCTGCTGGGCACGATCGGCACCGGCATCTGGGCGTTCGCCTTCTTCGGCCTGCTGGACACCCGCAGCCCGGTGCTGGTCACCCTGGCGGTACTGGTCGGCCTGGTGCTGCACGCGGCGATGTACGGGCCGCAGGCGGCGTTCTTCGCCGAGATGTTCGGCACCACGGTCCGCTACACCGGCACGTCCATCGGCTACCAGGTCACCTCGATCGTCGCCGGCTCGGTGGCCCCGCTGATCGCCACGGCGCTGCTGGTCCGGTTCGGCAGCGGCACCGCGGTCGCCGGCTACGTGCTGGCCGCGGCGGTCATCTCCACCGTCGGCGTGCTGCTCGCCGCGGAGACCCGGCACCGCGACCTGGCCGAGGTGCCCGCGTCGCGGGAGTCGCTCGCGCCCCAGCCACGCTGACGCGGTGACCCGCTCGGCCGGCCCCGTCCTCGCCCGGGATCGGCCGAGCGTGGCCTGTCAGGCCGACTCCGGCCCGCCCACCGGCTCCCCGCCGCCGAACGGCCGCGCCAGCGCGCCGCCGTCGACGACCACGGTCTGGCCGGTCATCCACGACGAGCAGTCGCCGGCGAGGAAGACCGCGGCGTTGGCGATGTCCTCGGGCTCGCCGATCCGGCCCAGCGGCAGCGCGGCGTTCAGCCGCTGCTCGTGGTCCTCCCACAGCGCCCTGGCTAGGTGGGTGCGCACCACTCCGGGGGCGATCGCGTTGACCCGCACCCGCGGCGCCAACTCGGCCGCGAGCTGCCGGGTGAGGTGGATCACGGCGGCCTTGGTGGCGTTGTAGTAGCCGATCCCCGGCTCGGTGGCCATGCCGCCGACCGAGGCGATGTTCACCACGGCGCCGCCGTGCTCGGCCTGCCACGCCCGCCAGGCCAGCCGGGTCCACAGCACCACGCCGAACTGGTTGACCTGCACGGTCTTCTCCGCCCTCGGCCGGTCGATGTCCACCAGGGGGCCGTAGTACGGGTTGGTGCCCGCGTTGTTCACCAGCACGTCCAGCGAACCGAACCGCCGCACCGCCTCGGCGACGCAGGCCTCGGCCTGCTCCTCGTCACCGACGTGCGCCGCGCGGGCGAGCACCTGGGAGTCCGGGTACGTGGCCCGGATCTCGGCGGCCACCTCGTCCAGCGCCTCCTGCTTGCGGGAGCTGAGCACCACCGCGCAGCCCTCCGCGGCCAGCGCGAACGCGATCGCCCGACCGATCCCCCGAGACGCCCCGGTGATCAGTGCCGTCCTGCCCGCAAGTCCCGTCTGCATGCGTCGCCTCCAACCGGCCAGCCTGCTCCACTTCGGTGCCCGCCCGCGGCATTCGGCGGCATTGACGATGCCCACGGGCGGCCCTACGGTAGCACTGTACCGACCAGTCGGTATGTACCCCGCGACGGCAGAGGAGGCATCGTGCGGCTACGGGACGCGGTGATCGTGGTGACCGGTGGAGGGCGCGGCATCGGCGCCGCGATGGCCCGCCGGTTCGCGGACGAGGGCGCCGCCGGGGTCGTGGTATCCGATGTGGACGGTTCGGCCGCGGAGCTGGTGGCCAAGTCCATCAGCGACGCGGGCGGCAGGGCGCTCGCGGTACGCACCGACGTCACGGACGAGGCGGAGGTCGGCCGGCTGGTCGAGCGCGCCGAGCAGGAGTTCGGGCCGATCGACCTGTTCTGCTCCAACGCGGGCGTAGCCACCGGGCAGGGACTGGAGGCCGATCCCACCGAGTGGGCCCGGGCGTGGTCGGTCAACGTGCTGGCGCATGTGTACGCGGCGCGCGCCGTGGTGCCCCGCATGGTCGAGCGCGGCCGCGGCTACCTGCTCAACACCTGCTCGGCGGCCGGGCTGCTCAGCGCCCCCGGCGACGCCCCGTACACCGCGACCAAGCACGCCGCGGTCGCGTTCGCGGAGTGGCTGGCCATCACCTACGGCGACGCCGGGATCAGGGTGAGCGCACTGTGCCCGCTCGGCGTACGTACCGACATGCTGATGCCGGGCATCGAGTCCGGGCAGGCCGCGGCGCTCGCGGTGGCCGCGTCGGGCGCGGTGCTGGAGCCGGAACAGGTCGCGGACGCCATCGTCGCCGGGCTGGCCGACGAGCGGTTCCTCATCCTGCCGCACCCCGAGGTCGCCGAGTTCGTCCGGCGCAAGGGCGAGGACCGGGACCGCTGGCTGGCCGGCATGCGCCGACTGGTGGCCGGACACGGCATCTGACAGCCTGTTTCGGAACGGGACGGACCCGCGATGACGAGCCCGGGAACGCGCCGGGGCGAAGCCCCGCGATCGCGGGGGCGGGGCGCCGTATCAGGCATAACCGGAGTGTCATGTCCCGGTCGCGGCCCGGCGACGCGACCGCGGCGCGCGTTGCGGAACAGGCACTGAGCACCCTCCCGGCCACGCTCGACGGCGCGGCGTGGCCGGTCCGGCACCCCTGGTGGCCCCACCCCCGGCGTGACTGTGCCGACACGGCAGCGGGTGTAGGCATACCCCGGATCGGGTATCTCCGCAGCTAGAAACCCGACCACGCGGGTTGCCACGCCGCATTGCCGGCGGGCTCGCGGGCAAGCGACGAGAGCCGGTCGGGGGCGGCTTGGCCGGCGCACAACGTGCCCGAGGTGCCAGATGAGCGTGCCGACGATTCCACCGGACCGGATCTCCGTGCCGGGCACCACCGGTGAGCGCGCCGCACACGTGGAACTGCGTCTCGCCGCGGATCTCACCTGGGTGCCGGTGGCCCGTGCGGTCGCCGCCGAACTGGCCATGCGGGCCGACTTCGACCTCGACGCCATCGCCGACTTCCGGCTCGCCGTGGACGAGGCGTGCGCGAGCATGATGCAGCTTGCCGCGCCGGGCAGCCACGTTACCTGCCGGTTCCAGGTGGACGCGGACGAACTTCAGGTCCAGGTTTCCACCCTTTCCGCGCGCGCGGACGCGCTGGGCAGGCAGAGCTTCGGCTGGCAACTGCTGACCGCGCTCACCGACGCCGCGGACGCCTCGGTGGCGCCGCCCTCGGTCGGTCACGCCGGTCGAGAGCTGCGGATCGACCTGGTCAAGCGGCGGGCACCGACGGTGGGGGCGCGATGACGTCCACACGCCGTCACACGACCGGCGACTACGACCACCTCGAACCGCTCTTCGCCGAGTTCGCCAGCCTGCCCGAGGACGACGAGCGGCGGCACGAGCTGCGGGAGCGTCTGGTCACCGAGCACCTACCGGTGGCCCAGCACATCGCCAGGCGGTTCGCGCACCGCGGGGAACCGCCCGAGGACCTCACCCAGGTCGCGACCGTCGGGCTGATCAACGCGGTGGACCGGTTCGACCCGGAGCGCGGCACCGACTTCCTGTCCTTCGCGGTGCCCACGATCACCGGCGAGGTGCGCAAGTACTTCCGGGACTGCAGCTGGGCGGTGCGCGTGCCGCGCCGCCTGAAGGAGCTGCACCTGTCCATCAGCGGGGCCACCGCCGAGCTGTCCCAGCAGTTCGGCCGGGCGCCGACGCCGAGCGAGCTGGCCGGGCACCTGGGCATGACCAACGAGGACGTCTACGAGGGTCTGCAGGCCAGCAACGCGTACAACAGCTCGTCCCTGGACGAGATGCTGCTCGATGACGCCGAGTCGTCGATGACGCTGGGCGACGCGCTCGGCGAGGAGGACGTGGACCTCGCCGGCGTGGAGAACCGGGAGGCGCTGCGCCCGCTGCTGGCCCGGCTGCCGGAACGCGAGCGGCACATCGTCGCGCTGCGCTTCTTCGGCAACCTCACGCAGACGCAGATCGCCAAGCGGGTCGGCATCTCGCAGATGCACGTGTCCCGGCTGCTCGCCAAGACCCTGGCGCACCTGCGCGAGGGCCTGCTCGGCTCACCCCGCTGAACCTGTCCCGCCGCCCGCCGGCCGCCCACGGCGCAGCCGGTCCGCCGCGCGGTGCATGGCCAGCACCATGAGGTAGCCGCGGTGCCGGGCGGTCGACGCGACCTCCTCGTACGACGCGCGCAGCAGTTCCCGGATCGTGGACTCGTCGAACCGGTCCCCGAACCTGCCGACGAGTTCACCAACCGCCTCCTCCAACTCGTCGGCCACGCTGCGCCAGGGATCGCGTGGCTCACCGGACCGCGGTGACGCTCGGTAACTCATGGCACCCCCCGACATGCCGCCTACCAGGGCAAACGTCGCCCGCCGGTCAAGACTAGGCAGAGCCGCTGGCTCGCCACCGTCACCCGAGGCGCACCCGGCCGGCGGGCCGGGCAGAATGCACCCGGAAGTCGATCGAGAAGGCGGACCAGGTCGTGACGACGTCAACCACGGGGTCCGGGGTCACCCCCGGAAGGGCTCTGCACCAGCGGATCGCCGACGAACTCGGCGTCCGCGAGCGACAGGTCCAGGCGGCCGTCGAGCTGCTGGACGGCGGGGCCACCGTTCCGTTCATCGCCCGCTACCGCAAGGAAGCCACCGGCGCGCTGGACGACACCCAGCTCCGCGCGCTGGAGGACCGGCTGCGATACCTGCGCGAGCTGGAGGAGCGGCGGGCCGCGATCCTGGAGTCCATCCGCAACCAGGGCAAGCTGGACGACGCCCTGGAGGCGCGGATCCTCGCCGCCGACTCCAAGGCCCGCCTGGAAGACATCTACCTGCCCTACAAACCCAAGCGGCGCACCAAGGCGCAGGTCGCCCGCGAGGCCGGGCTGGAACCGCTGGCCGACGCGCTGCTCGACGACCCGGCGCAGGACCCCGAGCAGGCGGCCGCCGCGTTCGTCCACGCGGACCGGGGCGTGGCCGATGTCGCGGCCGCGCTGGACGGTGCCCGCGCCATCCTGGTCGAGCGGTTCGCCGAGGACGCCGACCTGATCGGCGAGCTGCGCGAGCGGATGTGGTCGCGCGGCCGCCTGGTGTCCCGGGTGCGCGAGGGCAAGGAGGAGGCCGGCGCGAAGTTCGCCGACTACTTCGACTTCTCCGAGCCGTTCACCAAGTTGCCCTCGCACCGCATCCTGGCGATGTTCCGCGGTGAGAAGGACGAGATCCTCGACCTCACCCTGGAACCGGAGGAGCCGACCGGGGAACCGGCGGACGGGCCCGGCGACTACGAGATGCGCATCGCGGCCCGGTTCGGCGTCGCCGACCGCGGCCGCCCGGCCGACCGCTGGCTGGCCGACACGGTGCGCTGGGCCTGGCGCACCCGCATCCTCGTCCACCTCGGCATCGACCTGCGCACGCGGCTGCGGCAGAACGCCGAGGACGAAGCGGTGCGGGTGTTCGCGGCGAACCTGCGCGACCTGCTGCTCGCCGCGCCCGCCGGGTCGCGCACGACGATGGGCCTCGACCCCGGTTACCGCACCGGCGTGAAGGTCGCCGTGGTGGACGCCACCGGCAAGGTGGTGGCCACCGAGACGATCCACCCGCACAAGCCGGCGCGACGCTGGGACGAGTCCATCGCCGCGCTGGCCCGGCTGGCCCGCGAGCACCGGGTGGAGCTGATCGCCATCGGCAACGGCACCGCCTCCCGGGAGACCGACAAGCTGGCCGGCGATCTGATCAGGCAGCACCCCGAGCTGAAGCTGACCAAGGTGGTGGTGTCCGAGGCCGGAGCGTCGGTGTACTCGGCGTCCGAGTACGCCTCGCGGGAACTCCCCGAACTGGACGTGTCGCTGCGCGGCGCGGTGTCCATCGCGCGCCGGCTCCAGGATCCGCTTGCCGAACTGGTGAAGATCGACCCGAAGTCCATCGGCGTCGGCCAGTACCAGCACGACGTGTCCGAGGCGAAGCTGTCCCGCTCGCTGGACGCGGTGGTGGAGGACTGCGTGAACGCCGTCGGCGTGGACGTCAACACCGCGTCCGCGCCGCTGCTCACCCGGGTGTCCGGGATCGGCGCCGGGCTGGCTGAGAACATCGTGCAGCACCGTGACACGAACGGGCCGTTCCGGTCCCGGCAGGCGTTGAAGGACGTGCCGCGGCTCGGCCCGAAGGCGTTCGAGCAGTGCGCCGGGTTCCTCCGCATCCGCGGTGGCGACGACCCGCTGGACGCGTCCAGCGTGCACCCCGAGGCCTATCCGGTGGTGCGGCGGATCCTGCAAGCCACGGAAGCGGATCTCACCACCCTGATCGGCGACACCAAGGTGCTGCGGTCGATCAGGCCGGAGCGGTTCGTCGACGACACCTTCGGCCTGCCCACGGTGACGGACATCCTGCGCGAGTTGGAGAAGCCGGGACGTGACCCGCGGCCCGCCTTCCAGACCGCGACGTTCGCCGAGGGCGTGGACACGCTCGCCGACCTCGAGCAGGGCATGGTTCTGGAAGGCGTGGTCACCAACGTCGCCGCGTTCGGCGCGTTCGTCGACGTCGGCGTCCACCAGGACGGGCTGGTGCACGTGTCGGCGATGTCGAAGAACTTCGTCAGGGACCCGCGCGAGGTGGTCAAGCCGGGCGACATCGTCCGGGTGAAGGTGCTCGACGTCGACATCCCGCGGAAGCGGATCTCGCTGACGCTGCGGCTGGACGACGAGCCGGAGCGCCGCGCCGAGCGACGCCCGTCCGGTGGCGGCGAGCGGCGCGGCTCCGGCGGCAACCGGCGCGGCGGCCAGCGCCGCCAGGGCGCCGCACCCACCGGAGCCATGGCGGAGGCGCTGCGGCGCGCCGGCTACGACAACGGCCACCGCCGGTGATCCCGGCTCACCGGCCGGCACCGGTGCTCGCCGGGCGGAGCTAGCGGTCGCGTTCTTCCCGGAGCGGGAGCGCGGACAGGCGGACGGGGCCCGGCCGCGCAGCGGTTTCGGACCGTGCCCGGAGGGGTCGCGCCGGCGGGGCTCCCGCTAGCCACGGAGGCCGTCGAGCAGCACGGACAGCAGCCGGTCGGCGTCGTCCGGAGCGTGCTCGGTGGCCACCGCCACGCCATGGCAGAGGCGGAGCACGTCCGTGGGCGTCACGTCCGGCCGGATCGCGCCCGCCTCCTGGGCGCGGGTCACCACCGCGGCCGCCGCGTCTCGCAACGTGGTGTGGCACCAGGCGAACGTCTCCGAGTCGCGGTCGACCACGGCCTTCAGCGTGGCCGCGAGGCCGCGCTTGAGCGTGGCGAACCGGACCTGCTCGGCCAGCCACGCCACCAGCGCGTCCGCCGGCGAGAAGTCCTCGAGTAGTTGGTACGCGCGCGCACTCAGGTCGGCGATCTCTCCCCGGTACACCGCCTCCACCAGCGCCTCACGGGTCGGGAAGTGCCGGTACAGCGTGCCGGGACCGACCCCGGCTCGCCGGGCGATGTCGTCCAGCGGCGCGTCCGGCCCCTGCTCGGTGAACACGTCGCGGGCGGTGGCCACCAGGCGCTCGTAGTTGCGCCGGGCGTCCGCGCGCATCGGGCGGGGCGCGCCGCTCGGAGGGTTGGTCGCGGGGTCCGTCGCCACCGAGGACCTCCTCACACCAGTGGAATCGGAGACTCTCTCCGAATAGGCTTGCGCAACCGGAGGCGGCCTCCATATGCTACCCCCGACCGATCCGGAGACGTTCTCCGGTTTTCTCTCCCCACCGCTGGAGCACCTCCTTGAGCCAACAGACCCTGACCGTGGGCGACGCCGCGGATGCCAGAGAGCGGGTGACGCCGCGCCCGCACCGCCTCGCCCTGCCGGTCCTGGTGACCTGCCAACTCATGCTGATCCTGGATGCCACGGTGATGAACGTGGCGCTGCCGCGCATCCAGGCCGACCTGCACTTCTCCCCCACCGGGCTGTCCTGGGTGCTCAACGCCTACACGCTGGTCTTCGGCGGCCTGCTGCTGCTCGGCGGCCGGGCCGGCGACATCGTCGGCCGCCGCCGCATGTTCATCGCCGGCACGGCCGTGTTCACCCTCGCCTCGCTCGCCGGCGGGCTGGCGACCTCGGCCACCTGGCTGCTGCTGTCCCGTGTCGCCCAGGGGCTCGGCGCGGCCGCGGCGGGACCCAGCACGCTGGCCCTGATCAGCACCACGTTCACCGACCCGCGGGAACGGGTCCGCGCACTCGCGATCTTCTCCGGCGTCGCCAGCGGCGGCTTCGCCATCGGGCTCGTCGTCGGCGGCCTGCTCACCGAGTTGCTGTCCTGGCGGTGGGTGATGTTCATCAACGTGCCGTTCGGCGCGGCGGTCACCCTGCTCGCCGGCCGATTCGTGGCCCGCCCGGAGCGCAACCCCGCCCGGCTGGACCTGCCCGGCGCGGTCACGGCCACGGCTGGAGTGGCGGCACTGGTGTACGCGTTCATCCACGCCGCCACGTTCGGGTGGGGTGACCGGGCGACCCTGCTCGCCCTGGCCGGCGGCGTGGTCCTGCTCGTGGCCTTCCTGCTGATCGAGGCGCGCAGCCCGGAACCGCTGATGCCGCTGCGGTTGTTCGCCGACCGCAACCGCGCGTCCGCCTACCTCAACTTCTTCCTCGGCCCGATGGCCATGATGTCGATGTTCTTCTTCCTGACCCAGTTCCTCCAGGAGATCAGCGGATTCGGGCCGCTGACCACCGGCTTCGCCTTCCTGCCCATGGCGGCGGCGCTGTTCACGATGACCCGACTGATCCCTACCCTGCTCCCCCGGTTCGGGCCCAAGCCGCTGGCGGTGACCGGCACCCTGCTGATCATCGCGGGCCTGGGCTGGCTGACCCGGCTCAGCCCGGCCACCAGCTACCTGCCCGGCCTGCTCGGCCCGATGCTGATGATGGGCGTCGGCATTGGCCTGGCGTTCTCCCCGCTGAACGTGCTGGTCATGTCGTCGGTGCGGGCGCAGGACGCCGGCGCGGCCGGCGGGGTGCTGCAGACCATGCAGCAGGTGGGCGCGACGCTCGGCCTCGCCGTGCTGGTGACGATCTTCGGCACGGCCACCCGGCACGCCGCCCGGGGCGCCGGGGTCACCGCGCAGCACGTGCTGGTCACCGGCATGACGGAGGCGTTCACGGGGGCCGTGGTGTTCGCCTGCTGCAGCCTGGCGGTCGCACTCACCTTCCGCCGGCCGGCCAGCATCTGACAGCCTGTTCCGGAGCTGGACCGACCATCGAGTCGATCTTGCACACGTACACGACGTCCACCCCGTCCAGCACCGCGACGTGCGCGGTCTCCCCGCACTCGGCGGCGACCTGGCGGGCCACCAGCTCACCCTCGGCGGCCAAGTCCAGGTCCTGCTGGTAGTGGTAACCGAACAGGCCCCGGGGTTACCGGCCGCTCGGCGCGTTGTGGAGGTAGGCCAGTTCCTGCTCGCGGTGCCGGATGCGCCAACCGGCCTCGGTGCGCACGAAGCGGTCGACGTACCACAGCCCGACGAACATCACCTGGCCGTCGAGCACCATCGGGTTGTGGCACATGGTGCGGCCGGTCGCGGTGTCCCCCGCCAGTTCGATCTTGCTGGCCGCCACCAGGTGCTGCGAGGCGGTGAAGTGGGACAGCGCGTCGGCGAGGAACGCCTTGATGGTGGGCAGGTCGCCGTGGGCGCCGCCGGTGGCCCGAAAGTCGATCACGGCGTCCGGGGTGAACACGTGGTCGAGCGCGTCCCAGTCGCGACGGTCGACGGCGTCGCTGTAGTCGACGAGCAGGTCCTGGATCTCCAGCCGGTCCGACAGTTCCCGCAGTGACTTGGTCATGCCTCACCCTCCGCCGCACCCGCGCCCGGTCCTCCGGCGCGCCTGCCGCCACAGTGGCAGCGGTTCCCCGACGGCGTCGAGAGCCGGGTGCGGGCGCGACGCCCGGGTGAGCCCGGGTCACCAGTGGTGAACCGGCGACGGGTGGCGCTCGGGCGTGGGATAGAGCCGTCGGGTGCGCGCGGGCGACGAAGACGTCCAGCGCGGAACGGGAGCGCCGGGCGAGGTCGCCACGCGGCGCCCGGCCACCGGCCCCGCGGCGCGCTGGTGCGGTGCCGGTCCGCCGGGCAGGCTAGGCCCATGGCACCGCCGCAGTTGCCGCCCCGCTCGTCGGCCGGTCGGCCACCCCCGCCGGAGCGGCTTCGTGCGGCGCTCCGGGAGGCCTGGCGTGGCCTGGAGCGTGCCGAATGGTCGCCGAGCGCGGCCGACCGGCGCGCCGCCGGGGGCGTGTGGGCGGCGTTGCGCCCGCCGCTGACCGAGGTGCTGCCGACCGTGGACGCGCGAGTACAGCGGGTGCTCGCGGCGCCCGCGGTGTTTCGCGCCGCCGCCGGCCATCCGGGGCTGTCCGCGCCGCTGGCGGCGGTGTTGCGGGTGGCCGCCGACGACGTCGAACTCACCCATCCTCGGCTGGACCCGCTGGATGCGGCGGTCCTGGACCGGCGGCTGGACCAGGAGTCGCTGCTCGCCGAGCTGGGCGAGGCCGGGTGGGCGCTGGTCGTCGCGGAATCGTGGCTGGACGACGCGCTCGGGCTGCTCTACCCGATCGGCGCAGGCGATTCGGGACCGTAGCGGGTGCCGCGCCCGTTGGGCATGCGCACCCCCGCATCGGCGCCGCCGTCCTCACCGGGCGGCTCGGGCCCGACGAGGGTCGCGGTCGGCGCCGCCGGCCACGCCACGCCCTCGCCGCGCGAGGGCACCAGCGGCACCCCCTTGCCGTCATGGGAGATCAGCCACGCGACGACCGCCTCCCGCCGGTCGGGGCCGCAGACCCACCATCCCGGCTGGCAGGACACCACGCTGGTGACCCGTTCACATGGGCGCAACTCCAGGAAACCCGGCTGGCGGCAGGCCGGCACCAGACGACCCAGCCGCGAGTCGACGACGAGGGCCTCGCGCGCTCCGGAGAATGCCTCGACCTCCCGCTCGTCCCACCCGTGCGGCTGTTCGGCACTCTCGAATACCGCGTACCACCCGGTTTTCGAATACCTCACATCGCCAGTGTGCCGCAATAGTCGGGTTGGCCGGCAATAATCCGAACGGATACACGATAAGCCCAGGTAGCATCCCCCTTGTCGCGGCACCCCAAGCACGTGCGGTGACCATGGCGCGGGTGTGGCCTCGCCCGAATTCCGCAATGCCCGGCGGCTGTGGTGGGCGCGGGGCGAACCCGGCACCCTCCCGATGCGTCTGGGAAGTGGGAATGCCGTACACCACATCGACGCGGAACCGGTCGCGAGCGAGATCGGCACGCCCTAGCGTGGCGGCGTCGAATCGGAGGTTGTTCATGAGCAAGCAGAAGAGCGAAGACGAGTCCGCGGCGGACCCATCCGCTCACGGGGGCCCGCGCCACGCGGCGCCGGAGGGCGCGGGAGTGCACCCGCTGATCGATCTGTCCCGCGACCCCACGCCCGGGGTGGCCGACCACTCCGCGCCGGACGAGGAGGACTGACTGGCCCGGAGCGCGTAACCGGCCCCGCGGTACCACACCGCGGGGCCGGTTACGCAATCGTGACATGCGCACCCCGGACCTGCCCGGCGTCGCCCAGGCTCCAGTTGGCAAGATGCGGCTTTCGGGTGAGGCTTGCAGCCTGCACATGGCGCGACGAAGGAAGGGATCCCGGTGAACACCCACACCACCCAGGTCGACGACCTTCAGCTGATCGCGCAGCCCAGCGCCGTGAAGTGCGCCGACATGTTCGTCCGGTTCACGCTCAGCGAGTGGTCCCTGCGGCCGCTGGCGGACGAGGCGGCGGAGGTGGCCTGCCGGTTGGTGCAGGCCACCGTGGACGGCACCGGCTCCGGGACACCCGGATTCGTCACCGTGCGGCTGCGGCTGCGCGGCGACAGCCTGGTGGTCGAGGTGGAGGACGACCAGCCCGCCTCGGCGGCTGGCCAGCCGCCCGCCCTGAACGGCCGGCGGGTGGACATCGTGCACAAGGACCACCGCGGCAAGGTCATGTGGTGCGAGCTGCCGTTGCCGGGCGGGGTGAACGCCTCGTCGGTGCCGCTGCCACACCGGGAGCCGCGGCGCTCGCCGGCCGCGGAACGCCTTGCGGACGAGCCACCCGGGGTGGACCCGCACGTCATGGAGCGCATCCTGGCCGGGCTGAGCCGCTCCGGCGAATCCCCGGTGGACTAGGCGGCCCCTCGCAGGTCAGGCCTCCACGGCCCGCTGCGGGTCGGCGAAGCCGACACGGACCACCGCACGCGCGGCTAGCTGGTCCGCGTCGAACCTCCGACGTCCATGCCGCCGTCACCGCCTCGGCCGGACACCGACTCGTCCGGCCGCTCGACGCCGGCTACGACGAGGTCTACGTCCAGCAGATCGGGCCCGAGCAGGACGCGTTCTTCCGGTTCTGGGAGGAACGGGTGCGGCCGGCGCTGCCGGAGGCGGTACGCGCGGGACGGTAGGCCGCCCCGCCGCCGCGGCGGCGGGTTCGCTGAATCGGTGGAGCGCCCGTCCGGATATCGCGGGCGCGGGCGGAAAGGAGGACTCCTTCATTGACCCGGAACAATCCGAGTGCGACGGTGATCCATATCCGCGCGCCAACGCCGTCGACGTGGAGCCACACGATGTGGCACCGCAGAGCAGCTACGCCTGGCTGGGGGGTGCGGTGACCGCGAACGTCAACCTCACCGAAGAGACGATCTTCACCTGGGGCGCGCCGCCACTGAAGTTCGGCGCCGGAGCCGCCGACGAGATCGGCTTCGAGCTGTCCCAGTACGGGGTCAGCCGCGTCCTGGTCATCACCGATCCCGGGGTGTCGGCCGCGGGCGCGCCGCACCGGATCGTGGACACGATCAAGCGCTACGGCATCACCGCCGAGGTGTTCGACGGGGTGCACGTCGAGCCGACCGACGACAGCCTGAACAAGGCCGCCGGCTACGCGATCGAGCAGGGCCCGTGGGACGGCTTCGTGGCGGTCGGCGGCGGCTCGTCGATCGACACCGCCAAGGCGGTCAACCTGCTCACCAGCCATCCCGGTGCGCTCATGGACTACGTGAACAAGCCGATCGGGCAGGCCAAGGCGCCGCCCGGGCCGCTGAAGCCGCTGATCGCGGTGCCGACCACGGCGGGCACCGGCTCGGAGAGCACCGCCATGTGCGTCATGGACATCCTGTCCATGCGGGTGAAGACGGGGATCAGCCACTGGCGGCTGCGGCCGACCATGGCCATCGTCGATCCGCTGCTCACCATGACGCTGCCGCCGGAGGTCACCGCGTCGGCCGGGATGGACATCGTCTGCCACGCCGTGGAGTCCTACACCGCCAAGGACTACCGCGCGTTCGACCGCAAGCGGCCCGAGCAGCGGGTCACCTACTGCGGCTCGAACCCGGTGTCCGACCTGTGGTGCGAGAAGGCGATGACGCTGCTGGCCAGGTCGTTCCGCACCGCGGTCCGCGAGGGCGAGACCAATGTGGACGCCCGGATGGACATGATGATGGCGGCGACCTTCGCCGGCATGGGCTTCGGCAACGCCGGCGTGCATATTCCGCATGCCAACGGTTACCCGATCGCCGGCATGGTGCGGGACTACGTTCCCGCCGGGTATCCACCGGACGAGCCGCTGGTGCCGCACGGCCAGTCGGTGTCGCTGACCGCGCCGGCGGCGTTCCGGTTCACCTTCTCGTCCGCGCCGCAGCGGCACCTGCGGGCGGCCCGGCTGCTCGGCCCGGACACCGAGGAGCAGCGCGATCCGGCCGAGCAGCTACCCCGGGTGCTGATCGACCTGATGCGGGACGTCGGCATCCCCAACGGCATCGGTGCGGTGGGCTACGGCGAGTCGGACGTGCCCGATCTGGTGCCGGGCACCATGAAGCAGCAGCGGCTGCTGTCGACCTGCCCGCGCCCGGTGGGCGAGGAGGACATCGCCGGCATCCTGCGCGAGTCCGTGCGGAACTGGTGAGCGGATACCGGTGGCATCACACGGCCACCGGCACGGGCAGGCCCGGCGGCGGACTGAACCGTGGGCCCGGCCCCGGTCGGCAGCCCGTTGACCGGGCGAGCAGATCAGCGGCGGGCCCGGGCGCGGTCCTGGCGGATGATCCGTTCCCGCCCGATCCGGTCGGTGACCAGGCCGATCAGCCTGCCCGGCGCCACCGGGCCGTAGATGCGGTAGGTCACCCCGCGACCGTCGACGGTGCGCACGGTGAGGGTGGCGCGCAGGAAGCGCTGGTCCACCCAGATCCGGCTGATCGACGCGCAGTTGACCACGTACCGCGGCGTCTCCGGCGGCATCTGCCGCATCTGCCGGGTGCGGTTGACCGGCCGGCGCAGCCGGCGCCGGATGCCGAAGAAGTCGTCCAGCAGCCCCGCGGCCTCGCCCAGCGCCCGGATGCACAGCCAACCGGCCAGCATGCCGACGGACACGATCGCCGGCAGGTACCACAGCCACGGCCAGCCGCTGAACACCTGGTAGAGCAGGAAACCGAGCACGGTGACGCCGAGCGAGATCCACCACGCCCTGATCAGCCAGCCGCGGAAAACCTCCCTGGTCACCGGCGAAGGCACCGACGACCAACTGGTGGACAGGAAGCGCAGGCTGACTCGCCCGCCGTCTTCCTCCCACACGCCGTCGATCGTGGTGACCGGCTCCGTCCGGATCCCCCCACCACGCGTCATTCGCCCCAGCAACCTATCCCCCACCACGGTGCCGATCGTACCGTGCCTCGGACTGGTCACTTCCCCGAGCCGGAGCGCCCGCGGGTTCGACCCGCTGGGGCGGAGAGCGCGTCGTAGGCGCCGGGTGCCACCACGGCATACCCGACCCCGGGTCGGGTGAAGTGTTGCGCCCGCCTCGGTGAGGTGTCGGGCCACGCCGGGGCGGGTATGCCCAAGCTCGACCCGCCGGCACCCAGGCTGTGCCGTACCACCTGCGCCGGAGCGGTCCGAGTCGTCGCCGGACCGCCGGCCGCGGAGCGCGGGTGCACCGTTCGTGCTTGGGGAAGAAGGGGTGGCGCATGCCGCACGGGAGTCTGCCGGCGTGGTTTCGTGCGGCGGCGGACGGTGGGGCGCTCGCCACCCGCCCGCCGTCGGCGGTGGCGGCGCGGCACCCGGCGCCCACCGCGGAACGCCCCGTCGCGGTGTCCAGGGCGCCGGTGTCCTGGTCGGCGGTGCTACCCGCGGCGGTGGGCGTGTTGGCCGTGCTCGTCGCGCTCAGCCCGTGGTACGGCTACTACCGGGACGAGCTGTACTTCCGGATCCTCGCCGCCCACCCGGGCTGGGGATACGTGGACACTCCCCCGCTCACGCCGCTGCTGGCCCGGGCGGGGATCTGGCTGTTCGGTGACACCGTGACGGCGGTGCGGATCCCGGCCGCGCTGTGCACCGCGGTCACCGTGGTGCTGGCCGCGCTGATCGCCGCCGAGTTCGGCGGCCGGCGCAGGGCGCAGGTGTTCGCCGCGCTGGGCACCGCGACCGGGATGTACCCGCTGCTGGTCGGGCACACCCTGCTGACCAACAGCGCGGACCTGGTGGCCTGGTGCGCGGTGTGGTTGTTCGCGACCAGGGCGCTGCTGCGCGGGGACGGCCGCTGGTGGCTGGCCGCCGGCGTGGCGGTGGGCCTGGCCGTCTACGACAAGCACCTGGTGCTGCTGCCGGCGATCGGAATCCTGGCGGGGCTGGCGGCCGCCGGCCCCCGCCGGCTGCTGCTCGACCGCCGGCTGCTCGTGGGCGTGGCGCTGGCCCTGCTGATCGGGCTGCCCAACCTGCTCTACCAGGCGGCGCACGACTGGCCGCAACTGCGCATGGCCGGCGCGATGGCCGCGCAGAGCGGTGGGCGCAACCGGCTGCTGGCGTTGCCGGGACAGCTCGCACTGATCGGCGTCCCGCTGGTACCGGTGTGGCTGGCCGGCCTGATCGGCCTGCTCCGCGACCCGCGCTGGCGTGCCGTGCGGGCGCTGGGCGTGGCACATCCGGTCGTGGTGGCGGTCGTCATGCTCACCGACGGGCGGATCGACTATGCGGCGGGCACCCTGGTGCCGCTGCTGGCCGTGGGCTGCGTCCGGCTGGAGGCATGGTTCGCCCGCCCCGCCGGGAGGCGCCGGATGGTCGTCGCGGTCACCGCCAACGCGGCGCTGTCCACACTGTTCGTGCTGCCGGTGCTGCCGGTGGACCTGCTCGGTCGAACGCCGGTGCCGCTGGTGAACCCGGAGGCGCGGGACGGGGTGGGCTGGCCCCAACTGGTCGCCCAGGTCGCCGCGGTGTACCAGGGTCTCCCGCCCGACGAGCGGTCCGGCGCGGCGGTGCTGACCAACGACTACGGCGAGGCGGGCGCCGTGGACCGGTACGGCGGCGAGCACCACCTGCCGCCGGCCTACAGCGGGCACAACGAGCTGGCCCGCTGGCTGCCACCCGAGTCCGCGAACGCCGTGGTCGCCGTCGGGATCGCGCCGGAACGGCTGGCGGCGGCGTTCGACCGGTGCACCGTGGCCGGCAGGGTCGACCTCGGCGCCGCCGTGCGCAGCGACGAGCAGGGCGTGCCGATCACGGTGTGCGACGGGCGGCACCTGCCCTGGGCGGCCGTGTGGCCGCGGTTGGCCAACCTCCACTGACGGCCGCGCCCGTGCCGCCGTGGCGCCCCCGGCGACGCACCCGCGGTGCGCGTCGCGGAACGGGCGCCGAGCGGCCCGCCGCGCAGGGTTAGGGCGCCGCGCGGACCGGGAAACGCAGGCATAGGGCAAGCAGATGGAAGGCGACAACATCCAGCGCCGGGCCCGCGCCCGCGAGGCCCGGAAACGGGAGGGCGTCGAGCCCAGCCGGGCACAGGTGCCCCTGGGCGCGTCCAAGGAGCGTGGGCACCGGCCGCACGGCGCCAGCCACGGCGAGCGTGAGCGCGCGGCCGAGTGTGGCAAGCAGCGTTCCGACGTCGACAGGGGCCCCTCCCGCCGGTAGCCGGCCCGCCGGCGACCGCGTCCCAGCCGGCGCATCCGGCGCCGCACGGCATCCCGAACACCCCGGCAAGCCCAAGGGCGACCGGACGAGCGACGGAACGTCGTAACGCGAACATGCCCGGCGAACAATGTCCGGCATGCGACTACTGCTGATCGCCGACACGCACGTGCCCACGCGGGCGAAGGATCTGCCCGACGAAGTGTGGCGCGCGGTGGACGACGCAGACGTGGTGGTCCATGCCGGCGACTGGGTCGAGGCCGACCTGCTGGACCGGCTCGAGGCGCGCTCGCGCCGGTTGATCGGGGTGGTCGGGAACAACGACGGACCGGAGCTGCGCGCCCGGCTGCCCGAGGTGGCCCGGGCCGAGCTGGGCGGTGTCCGGCTCGCCGTGGTGCACGAGACCGGCCCGTCCGCCGGCCGCGGGCTGCGCTGCGATCGGTTGTTCCCGGACACCGACGTGCTGGTGTTCGGGCACAGCCACATTCCGTGGGACAGCGTGACGCCGCGGGGCCTGCGGCTGCTCAACCCGGGCTCGCCCACCGACCGGCGCCGCCAACCCCGATGCACCTACCTCACCGCGGAGATCCGCGACGGCGCCATCAACGACGTGGTGCTGCACCCGCTGCCGCTGCGACCGCCCCGCCGGTGATCCGCGGGGTCAGGCGGCCTGCGGGCGGTGGCTGTGCAGCCACTCGCGCACCAGCCGCTCGCCCTCGTCGATCAGGGCGCGCGTGTTGCGGAAGTCGAACGGGTTGGCACGGCCGAGGCTGGGCGCCGGCAGCACGTACACCCGGTGGCGCGCCACGGCGACCTCGTTCGCCGACGCGCGGCCCAGCAACTGGCTGAGCGCGCGCAGCGCCACCGGCCCGGCGCCGCGCGGCACGGACTCCGGGTCACTGGGGCCGATGGACGGCAGCACGTAGCTGGTTTCCGCGCCCAGCGCCTCGGCCTCGAGCACCGGGGTGACCGAGGCGATCCCCCCGTCGACGAAACGCCGCCCGTCGATGTCGACCGGCGGGAACACCCCGGGCAGCGCGGTGGTGGCCAGCAGCGCCCGGACCGCGGGCCCCCGGGACAGCGTCACCGGATCCCCGCTGGCCAGGTCGGTCGCCACCACGTACGCGGGCAGCGTGAGCTCGCTCAGGTCGGTCCCGCCGAGTTCGCGTTCCAGCAGGCGGCGCAGCGCCCGGTTGGACGCCACCCCGCCACCGAGGCCGACCAGCGCGGGCAGCAGGTCCTGCGCGGTGACCGGGAAGACGTCCCTGCGCTTGACCCGGGACCACAGCGTCTCGAGGTGGTCGATGCCTGCCGCGGTCGGTTCCAGCGCGAAGCGCACCGCGTTGATGGCGCCGGCGGAGGAGCCCACCACCAGGTCGGCCGCGACGCCCGCCTCGGTCAGGGCGCGCAGCATTCCCACCTGGGTGGCGGCGATGCTGCCGCCACCCTGGAACACGAACGCCGTCTTCATGTCTATTTCAACGTTCGACGCCCGCAAACCTATCCCGGCCGGGGCTGTCACCGTGGTCGCTGGCGCCCCACGACCCCCACCGGCCCCGCCCGTCGCGCTAGTACTCCTCCTCGTCGTAGGGCACGGCGCGGCGTTGCTCGGCCACGTCCGCCTCGGCGGCCTCGGGCTCCTCGGCGGGTGGTTCCGGTTCCTCCTCCGGCACCGCGGGCCGCCGCTGCTCGGCCACGTCCGCCTCCGGGGCCTCCGGCTCCGGAAGCGCCTCGTCGGCCTCGGTCAGCTCGTCCGGCGGTTCATCGGAGATGTCGTGGTTCATCACGGTCACCCCTCGCGCTTCTCCGGGTGGGACAAGTCTTCAGCGCGCGAACAGGCCGACCAGGGTGCCGGTGGCCAGCTCGTGCCCGCTGACCGCGGCCCGCAGGTCGTCGGCGCTGGGCGCCGGGCCCAGATCGAGCGGCCGGTCGCTGGCGTAGAGCCGGAAGAAGTAGCGGTGCGGCTGGTCGCCGACCGGTGGCCGGGGACCGCCCCAGCCCCGCCGGCCGAAACCGTTGCGGCCGACCACGGCGCCCTCGGGCGGCCGGCCCTCGGCGATCCCGCCGGTCTCCGGGGAGATGCCGGCGAGCACCCAGTGCACGAACGTCCCTCCGGGCGCGTCCGGGTCCTCGCAGACCAGCGCCAGCTCCCGGGTGCCCGGCGGCAGGTCGGCCCACTCCAGCGGCGGCGAGGTGTTCCCGCCCTCGAAGGAGTACCGGTCCGGGATCACGGCGTGGTCGCTGAACGCCGAGCTGCGCAGCACCAGCCCGCCGGCGTGGGGCTGGGCGAACTCGTCGGCGGAGGGGTCGTCGCGGCTGGTTCCACGGGTGCCGCGCGGCCTGCCGGCCCGGTCGCCGGGACCGACCGGCTGGGGCGGGTTGTCCCGCTGCAGCTCCGCGTTGGCCGCGTCGTCGGCCTGCTCGTCGGGTACGCCGCGGTGCTCGAAATCCTTGCGCAGGTGGGTGCGGCGGACGTCGTAGTGGTGGCTACCTGGGCGCGGCATGATGGATCCCCTCCTTCCGCGGCTCCCAGTGGTCGCCCACCTTCTCGAAGGAGTGCTTCAGCGCGGCGAAGGCTGTCTGGGGGCACGGCGCCCCTCGCCGTAGTTCTGCACCGCGGAGTCGTGTGCCTTGATCCACGTGCGCTGCGCCTTCGCCGGCGAGCGACGAATCGTGCTGGGTAGCTCCTGCCGGCCAGGCATGGCATCCGCCTCCCTCGCCTTGCCGTCGTTGCAGGTCCGACTCTTGTGTTACCCGCGAGAGCCAGCGGGACAAACCGTGCGGCCCGGGGCGTGCCCGCCCGCGGTGGCGGGTATGCCCGGGGCAGGTCGGCGCGCCGCCCAACCATGGCGGCCGGCCACCGTCCTACCAGGAGGCCGCAGCGACCACGATCGAGGCGACGATCGACGTCGACGTGCCCCAGGCGGTCGCATACGACCGAGCACCGGCGGCCGGAGGGTCGGGCGGCCGAGCCGGAGGGCGAGCGGCGGCCGGACGACGCGGGCTGAACCAACCCCACACACGCGTAGTCGAGGGGCAACGCCCCCGACTACCCGGTGCCCTGCTCAACCGCTGTGCGCGATCTCCTTGCTGATCGCGTTGGGCCCGTTGTACCGGCGCTCCGGAATGGACCGCAGCGCGTCGAGCACCTGGCGGTCCGCGCCGTGCTGCTCGGCGTGCCGCACCAGGTCCTCCTTGCTCGCCGGGTAGTCCACACCGGACAGGAACTTCTGCACCTGGATCGGCGTCGGTTGGTTTGCCATCTCGTCACCTCCACGTCCGCCGGCGGCGACAGCGCCGTCGGGCGAGTCGCCCGCTGTCGCCTGTGGCCTACCCGATGCGCGGCGGGGTTGAACCCGGCGCGCCCCCTGGCACAGTGGAGGCGTGGGACCGCGTGCGGTGCGGCTGTTCCTGTGCGGCGACGTGATGCCCGGCCGGGGCGTCGACCAGATCCTGCCGCACCCCACCGATCCGGCCCTGCGGGAGATCGCCGTCGACGACGCGCGGATCTACGTCGGCCTGGCAGAGGCGCGCAACGGACCGATTCCCCGGCCGGTGGACTTCGGCTGGCCGTGGGGTGAGGCGGCGGGTGTGGTGGACCGGATGGCGCCCGACGTGCGGGTGGTGAACCTGGAGTCCAGCGTCACCGACGACGGCGTTTTCGCCCCGGGCAAGGCCGTGCACTATCGGATGAGCCCGGCCAACCTGCCCTGCCTGGCCGCCATCCGGCCGGACGCGTGCGCGCTGGCCAACAACCACGTGCTGGACTTCGGCGTCGCGGGGCTCACCGACACCCTGGACGCGCTGGCCGCGGCCGGGCTGGCCGGCGTGGGCGCGGGGCGGGACGCGGGCGAGGCGTGCCGGCCGGTGGCCGTCGCGGTGCCGGGCGGTGGGCGCGTGCTGGTGTTCTCCTGCGGCATGCCGTCCAGCGGGATCCCGGCGAGCTGGGCCGCCACCGCGGACCGGCCCGGCGTGCACCTGGTCCCGGACACCTCCGAGGCAAGCGCCGACGACCTCGCCCGGCGGGTCGGGGCGACCCGGCGACCCGGCGACGTCGTGGTCGTCTCACTGCACTGGGGGTCCAACTGGGGCTACGAGGTGCCCGCCGACCACGTGGCGTTCGCGCACCGGCTGGTCGACGCCGGCGTGGACGTGGTGCACGGCCACTCCTCGCACCACCCGCGCCCGATCGAGGTGTACCGGGGCCGGCTGGTGCTCTACGGGTGCGGCGACACGATCGACGACTACGAGGGCATCGACGGTTACCGCGAGTACCGGGACGACCTGCGGCTGCTGTATTTCGCCACGCTGTACCCGGACACCGGAGCGCTGGCCGAGCTGCGCATGGTGCCGATGCGGGCGTGGCGCATGCGGCTGGTGCCGGCACCACCCGAGGACGCGGCGTGGCTGCGCCGCACGGTGCAGGAGGCCAGCCGGGAGTTCGGCACCCGGATCGGGGTCGACCACGATGGAACGTACACGGTACGTCCGGCGTGAACGCCACCGCCGCGCTGCCCTACAGTCGCCTGGCATGGCATCGATCAGCGATCCCGACGTCCGCGCCTTCCTGGAGCACGGCAGCAGGACCGGGAAGCTCGGCTACACCGCCCGCGACGGGCGGCCGCTGGTGACGCCGATCTGGTTCGTCGTGGAGGGCGACGAGATCGTGTTCAACACCGGCGGGAACACCGCCAAGGGAGCGGCGATCGCCCGCGATCCCCGGCTGACGCTGTGCGTCGACCTCGAGGAGCCGCCGTACGGGTTCGTCCAGGTCCAGGGCACCGCGGTGACCTCGGAGGACCCGGACGAGCTGCTGCGCACGGCCACCCGGATCGCCGCCCGGTACGTGGGCGAGGAGCGGGCCGAGGAGTTCGGCCGGCGCAACGGCGTGCCCGGCGAGCTGGTGGTGCGGCTGCGGCCCACCCGGGTGCTCGCCAACCTGGACGTCACGGCATGAGACGTCGCCGCGCCACCGGCGCTACCGGCGGCGGGCGATGCCGCGGACGAACGCCGCCTGCCCCCGCGGACCACCCCGCGGACCACACCGCGCACCGCCTCGCGAATCCGGCCGAGCCCGTCGATCAGGACATCCGCGCTGGTCGTCACGGCGACACCCCCACGTTCTCGTTCGCGGCCGAAGGCCTCCTCCCGCACGCTACGCGACACCACCGACCGAGCATGACCGGCCGCGTGCACGGGTAGCGCGTCGGGAGATGACAGCCTGTTCCGCAGCCGGACGGGCCGCGCTGACGAGCCCGGCGAAGCCCCGCGCGCGTTCAGCAACACGCACGGCGCGCGGCGTGCGCGGTCCGCGCCGAGAGTCGGACGATGGAGCGTATGGCGAACGTCGACGCGATCGTGGTGGGCGCCGGTCCGAACGGGCTCACCGCGGCGGTCACCCTGGCCAGGGCGGGACTTGCCGTGCGGGTGTACGAGGGCGCCGACGGCGTCGGCGGCGGGGCGCGCACCGAGGAACTGACCCTGCCGGGATTCCGGCACGACCCGTGCTCCGCGGTGCACCCGCTCGGCGCCGGCTCCCCCGCGTTCCGGGCGCTGCCGCTGACCGACCACGGCCTGGAGTGGGTGCATCCGGACCTGCCGCTGGCGCACCCGTTCCCGGACGGCTCCGCCGCCGTGCTGGACCGGTCGGCCGCCGCGACCGCCGAATCGCTCGGCGTGGACCGGGACACCTATCTGTGGCTGGTCCGGCCGTTCGCGGACCGGTGGGACGAGTTGGCCGAGGACGTGCTGCGCGCACCGCTGGCCGGGCTGCCCCGGCACCCGCTGCTGCTGGGCCGGTTCGGGCCGCGCGCCGCCGCCCCGGCCGCCGTGCTCGCCCGGTGCTTCCGCGGCGAGCGGGCCCGCGGGCTGCTCGCCGGGTTGGCCGCGCACGTGATCGCGCCGCTCACCGCGCCCGCGACGGGCGGGGTGGCGCTGCTGTTCTCGCTGGCGGCGCACGCGGGCGGCTGGCCGTTCCCGCGCGGCGGATCGCAGGCGATCGCGGACGCGCTGACCTCGCTTTTGACCTCGCTGGGCGGCAAGATCGAGACCGGGCGCCCGGTGCGCACGCTGCGCGAGCTGCCCCCGGCCCGCGCGTACCTGTTCGACACCAACCCGGAGCAGGTGGCCACGATCGCCGGCGACGCGCTGCCGCGCCGGTTCGCCGAGCGGTTCCGCCGCTACCGGCACGGCCCCGGAGTGTTCAAAGTGGACTACGCGCTGTCCGAGCCGGTTCCGTGGACCGCGCAGCCGTGCCGGCGCGCCGGCACCGTCCACCTGGGACCGTCACTGGCCGAGATCGGCGCGGCGCTGCGGGCCGTGCACAACGGTGCGCCGCCGCAACCGCCGTTCCTCATCGCCGCCCAGCCCAGCCTGTTCGACCCGACCCGCGCGCCGGAGGGCCGGCACGTGCTCTGGGTGTACGCGCACGTGCCGAACGGCTGGCGTGGCGACCTGACCGAGGCGGTGGAGCGCCAGATCGAGCGGTTCGCACCCGGCTTCCGGGACACCGTGCTGGCCCGTACCATCAGCGGCCCAGCCGAGGTGGCGGCGCGCAACCCGAACAACGTGGGTGGGGACATCGCCGTGGGACGCTGCGACCAGTTGCGGCTGATGTTCCGGCCCATGCTGGCGCGGGTGCCGTACGCCACCGGGAACCCGGCGATCTACCTGTGCTCCTCGGCCACCCCGCCGGGTCCCGGGGTGCACGGCATGTGCGGCTACCACGCGGCCGGCGCCGCCTTGCGGCGCGCCTTCTCGCGGAAAGGGAGTGGCTCGTGATGGGGTGGTTCGTCGACCCGGACTACGAGTTCGCCCGGTTGGTGTTCCAGCGCGGCCTCGGCGCCGTCTACCTGGTGGCCTTCCTGGTCGCGGTGAACCAGTTCCGCCCGCTGCTCGGCGAGCGCGGGCTGCTGCCGGTGCCGCGGTTCCTGGAACGGGTGCCGTTCCGCCGCTCGCCCAGCCTGTTCCACCTGCACTACTCGGACGGGTTCTTCGCCGCCGTCGGCTGGACCGGGGTGGTGCTCGCCGCGGCCGCGGTCGCTGGAGTGCCGGACGTGCTGCCGCTGTGGGCGGCGATGCTGCTGTGGGCCGTGCTCTGGGCGCTGTACCTGTCGATCGTCAACGTCGGCCAGGTGTGGTACGGCTTCGGCTGGGAGTCGCTGCTGCTGGAGACCGGGTTCCTGGCCATCTTCCTGGGCAACGCGCAGACCGCCCCGCCCACCCTGGTGCTGTGGCTGCTGCGCTGGCTGCTGTTCCGGGTGGAGTTCGGCGCCGGCCTGATCAAGCTGCGCGGCGATCCGTGCTGGCGGAACCTGACCTGCCTGCGCTACCACCACGAGACCCAGCCCATGCCGGGGCCGCTGAGCTGGTTGTTCCACCGCCTGCCCGACCGGCTGCACCGGGTCGAGGTGGCCGCCAACCACGTCGCGCAGCTCGTGGCACCGGTGGCGCTGTTCGCGCCGCAGCCGGTGGCCACCGTGGCCGCCGGGGTGGTCGTGGTCACCCAGCTCTGGCTGGTCGCCTCCGGCAACTTCGCCTGGCTCAACTGGTTGACCATCGTGCTCGCACTGTCCCTTGTGGACTACCGGTGGGTCTTCGGGGTGACGGCCCCGGCCGGCGGTGCCGCGCCGAGCTGGTACCAGGGGCTGGTGCTGGCGGTGACCGTGCTGGTGGTGGTGCTCAGCTACGCGCCGGCGCGCAACCTGGTCTCCCGTCGCCAGCTGATGAACTACAGCTTCGACCCGCTGCACCTGGTGAACACCTACGGCGCGTTCGGCAGCATCAGCCGGGACCGCTACGAGGTGGTCATCGAGGGCACCCGGGCCACCGAGATCACCGGGGACATCGCGTGGTCGGAGTACGAGTTCAAGGGCAAGCCCGGTGACCCTCGGCGGCTGCCGCCCCAGGTGGCGCCGTACCACCTGCGGCTGGACTGGATGATGTGGTTCGCCGGGCTGTCCCCCCGGTACGCCGACCCGTGGCTGCTCCCGCTGCTGCGCAAGCTGCTCGGCGGGGACCGCGCGGTGCTGCGGTTGCTGCGCCGCAACCCGTTCCCGGACGCCCCGCCGTCCCACGTGCGCGCCCTGCTGTACCGGTACCGGTTCACCGACCTCCGGCAGCGCCGGGAGACCGGTGCGTGGTGGCAGCGCTCGCTGGTCGGCGAGTACGTGCGGCCGGTGAGCCTGCGCCCGGCGCACGGCCGCACCCGCTGACCCCTCGCCGACCTCCGCACGCTGCGCCATGGCGTGCTCGGCGGCTGGGACGCCGAGCGGTCAGGTCCGCGCGTCGGCCGGCTCGGCGGGGGCCGGCCCGACATGCTTCGGCCGGCCGGCGCCCAGCCCGGCGGTGGCTCCCGCCAGGCACACCGCGAGCAGCAGCACCAGCGCGGCCAGCCAGCCCCCGGTGGCCTGGTGCAGCAGGCCCACCAGCAGCGGTCCCATGGCGGCCAGCAGGTATCCCACCGCCTGCGCCTGGCCGGACAGCCGGGCGGCGGTGGCCGCGTCGCCCGCGCGCAGCCCGATCAGGCTCAGCGCCAGCGCGAACAGGGCGCCCATGCCGAACCCGAGCACCACGGAACACCCCCAGATCCACGAGACCGGCGCCAGGAAGAACCCGACCAGCCCGGCCGCGGCCAGCGCGAACAGGGCGACCGCCAGCCCGCGCTGGCCGGCTCGCCGGCCGGCCAGCAACGGCAGGCACATCGCACCGCCCGCCTGCAGCAGGGTGGACAGCGAGAGCACCAGGCCGGCCGCGGTGTCGGCCAGGCCACGCGCCTGCGCGATGGTGGGCATCCAACCGAACACCACGTACGCCAGCAGCGACTGCAAGCCCATGAAAGCGGTCACCTGCCACGCCAGCGGGCTGCCCAGCAGGCTGGTGATGGCGCCGGCGGCGGGTGCGCTGCCGGCGGTCCGGCCACGGAACAGCGGCAGCCACACCAGTGCGGTGAGCACGCCCAGCGCGGCGAGCAGCAGCAGCGGCACCCGCCAACTGCCGCCGGCGGCGTGCATCAGCGGCACCGCGCCGGCGGCGGCGACGCTGCTGCCCAGGGTGAGGAACACGGTGTAGAGGGAGGTCACCTGGGTGACCCGGGCCGGGAACTCCCGCTTGATCAGCGCGGGCAGCGCCACGTTGGCGATGCCCACGGCCGCACCGACCACCACGGTGCCGGCGAACAGCGCGGCAGCGCCGCCCGCGGCGCGCAACAGGCTCCCGCCGACGAGCAGCGGCAGGCACACCGCGATCACACCCTCGTCCCCCCACCGGCGGCGCAGCGGCGGCGCGGCCACCGCGAACACCCCCAGGCAGACCACCGGGAGGGTGGGCAGCAGCCCGGCCACCGCGGGGGGCAGGTGCAGGTCGGCGGTGATGGCCGGGAGCAGCGCGCCGGCGGCGGTGAACGGCGGGCGCAGGTCCAGCGCCAGCACGACGATCGCGACCAGCAGCCACGCGGTGCGCACCGGCGGTCCCCTCTCCAAGGTCCGGTTTCGGGTCGTCGTGACCGGCGACGCCGCCGAGGATCTCGAGTTCTTTTTACCCGTACCAGCGGTTGCTGGAGGAGGGCTACGAGGTGCACGTCGCCGCGCCGACCACGAAGACCTTGCATTCGTGGTACACGACTTCGTGGCGGGTTTCGACACCTACACCGAGAAGCCCGGGCATAGCTGGCCGGCGGACGTGGCGTTCGCCGACGTCGACCCGGCCGAGTACGTGGCGGCGGTGATCCCCGGCGGCCGGGCGCCCGAGCACATCCGCAACAACCCGGACTGCCAGCGCATCGTCCGGCACTTCGTCGAGGAGCGGAGGCCGCTGGCGCACCTGTGCCACGCCGCCCAGCCGGCCGCACCCCGCCGGCCCCTCGCTGAGCCGTCACCGGCCTCGGGCGGCGGCGCCGACCGGGCCTGATGGCCGTGGCCGGCCTGGCATGCCTGCCGGGACTCGCGCTGTACCTGGCGTTGCGGCGGCACATCGTGAATGCTTTGGTCCGGTGCGGGTTGACGTGAGGAGCGGCGCGCGCGATGGCCGACGGTGGCTGGGTGGTGTGGTGCGACTTCGGTGGGGTGCTGACCGACCCCATCGACGGCGTGATGCGGCGCTTCGTGCGCACCGTCGGCGTCCCGCTGGACGCCGTCCTGGCAGCGTTCGACACGGTCGCCGCCCGGTACGGGCTGACAACGCTGGGTCCGCTGGAGCGGGGCCTGGTTAGCGTCGCCGAGTGGGGCGAGCAGGTCGCCGACGCGCTGGGACCCGACCACACGCCGCGGGCGGACCTGCGCGAGTTCGGCGAACTCTGGTACGCCGACCGCGAGTTCAACACCGCGCTGTACGACCAACTCGTCGCACGGTCCTCCGCCTCGGTGCGGCTCGGCCTGCTCACCAACAGCGTCCGCGAGTGGGAACCGCACCGCGCTCGCCTCATGCCCGACTCGGCCGTCTTCGCCGCCGCCGTCCGCTCCCACGAGATCGGCCTGTGCAAGCCGGAGGAGGCCATCTACCGGCACGCCGAGCAAACCCTCGGCGTCGACCCGTCGCGCTGCGTGCTGATCGACGACACCCCGGTCAACTGCACCGCCGCCCGCGCCCTCGGCTGGCACGCCGTCCACCATCAGTCCAACGAAGCCACCCTCGCCGAACTCGACCAGATCCTCGGCCGCCACCCTGACTCAGGGGTCGTTGCGGCGACCGAGCACCATGGCGACGTCGCCGGAGGTGTTCCAGACGGTGCTTGACCGCAGTCCGGCGGTATCGACACTGGTGCCGATCCGTCGGCACAGCCGGGGCCTGCTCGGCGTGGGCGCGTGCTACGCCGTCGCCCGCACGACCTTCTCGGTGGGCGGCGGATCGCTCTCGGAACGCAATGGGTTCACCAGGCCGAAGGTGATCTCCACGCCGGCGGTCGCCAGCGCGTTCCGCGGCACGCCGACCAGCACCAGGTCGACGGTGCGCTCCTGCCGGGGCCCGGGCCAGAAACCGTAGATCGTGTCGGTCAGCGGCTCGCAGGAGGGCGAGGCCAGGTAGACGATCGCCGACGGGGCGAGGCTGCGGATCTTGGTCTGCGGGACCGTGTCGAGGTTGCCGGTGGTGTTGCGGTTCACCGTGGTCAACGTGAACGGGACGGTGGTCGTCCCGGGCGGCGGCGCGAAGTTGCACGACGTGGTGTCCGAGCCGGGCTGGCCGAACTGGATCGTCACGTCGAAATGGGTTTCCATGGGGTCACCCAGCGACGGGGTGTAGCGGAGATCGACCGACTCGTGGGTGGCCCTGCCGGCGTCGGAGCCGGAGCCCTGCGGGCTGCTCCCGTCGGGCGCCACGCCGGCGGCCGCGTGCTCCGCCGGTTCCGCACCGGCCGGTGTGCCGCCGCTTCCGCCGGTGAACACGTTGACCACGCCGTAGGCGCCCCAGCCGAGCAGAAGCACCACAACCACCCCGACCACCGCCAACGAGATCCGCGCCTGGCGGTTGTTGGTGATGGTCATCGGCCCGATGGAAATCTGGTTGCGCCCGCGTACCCCGCTGACCGTGTTGACGCTGAGGTTGCGCTGGTCCCCGGTGATGGTTCCGGCGCCGCCCTGGGTCGCGTGGTACCGCGCCGTCATCCGCTCCAGCCGCTGCGACAGGTCGGGGTCGTTGCGGACCAGTCCGGCGACGGTGTCCCGCAGCGCGTCGTGCAGCAGTGGTTCCCCGGGATGCTGCTCGAACTGCTCCAGTACCTGCCGGCCGCGTGCCGACCCGGCGATGTTGTTCCGGACGAACTCGTACAGCTCTCTCGCGACACTCCCGGCCGCGTCGTCGCCGGGTGGCCGGGTCGCGATCGCGGTGATGATCCGGACGACCGTGGTCGCCAGAGTGGATGCGTCCACGCCAAACCCCCTCGCCTTGCTGGCCCCGGCGCCACCGTCGATGCGGTCCCTTCCGATCGACCGGTGATGCCGCCGAACGGTCGGCGTGGCCCGCGCTGTCCTGCCGCACCGACGCCTCCCGAGCATGGCGGTTGATCCACGGCGGTGCTATACGGAAAGGTACGCAGGCCCCGAGCGCATAGGGCGGTTCGTTCGCACCTTTCCATGCGGGACTAACAACGCCATGCGGATGGGCGGTCAGGCGCAGCAGCCGGCGGGGGATGTGGTGGCTTCGTTGGCGCAGCACTCGGGCGAGTCGGACTTGACGGCGTAGACCTCCCACGGTTCCTGGCCGGGGCCGGTGACCCAAACCTTGTCCTGCACGGCGTAGCAGCAGGTGACGTCCTCCTGCACGGTGGTCTCCATGCCCAGGGCCGCCAGCCGATCGGTGGCGTGCCCGACCTCGGCGGCGGATTCCACCTCGATGCCGAGGTGGTCCAGCGCCGTGGCCCGACCCGGGTCACCCTGCAGCAGGACCAGCTTCAGCGGCGGCCGCTGGACGGCGAAGTTGGCGTAGCCGGGACGTCGCTTGGTGGGCTCGACGCCGAGCAGCTTGGCGTAGAAGTCGATCGAGGCGTCCAGGTCGCCGACCCGGAGCGCCAGTTGCACGCGAGACACGTCGATTCCTCCTCGTGGCGAGCACGGCCCGGAGATGGCCTCTTCGCCTCTGGATAGACCGTCATCGAAACAGTGGGGAGACCCACGTTGCACCTTTATGAGAAGACTGTCAAGATAGAAGGGTGTCGAAGCAGCTTCCCGTTGCCGACGCGGCGCCGTACTGCCCGCCGCTGTTGCGCGAGCCGTTGTCCGAGGTGCGGTCGGTGGAGTTGGCGCGGGTGCTCAAGGCGATCGCCGACCCGGTCCGGCTGCGACTGCTGTCGCTGATCGCCTCACACGCCGGCGGGGAGGCCTGCGTGTGCGAGCTGACCGGCGCGTTCGACCTGACCGGACCGACCATCTCGCACCACCTCAAGGTGCTGCGCGAGGCCGGGGTCATCGCGGGCGAGCGGCGCGGCACATGGATCTACTACCGGGTGCGGCCGGAGGCTCTGGCGGAACTGTCGGCGCTCCTGCTCGCTCCGGCGGAACCCGCCACGGCGGAGGCGGTGGGCGCATGACGGCCGGGCGTCCGGAGGTGCTGTTCGTGTGCGTGCACAATGCCGGCCGCTCGCAGATGGCCGCCGCCCTGCTGCACCACCACGCCAAGGGGGCCGTGACAGTCCGCTCCGCCGGGTCCGCACCCGCCGAGACGATCAACCCCGCGGTCGTGCAGGCCATGGCCGAGATCGGCCTGGACATATCCCGGGAGTTCCCCAAGCCGCTGACCGACGAGGGCGTGCGGGCCGCCGACGTGGTGATCACCATGGGATGCGGCGACACCTGCCCCGTCTATCCCGGTAAGCGGTACCTGGACTGGGATCTGGAGGACCCGGCCGGCAGGACCGTCGAGCAGATCCGGCCGATCCGCGACGAGATCGACCGCCGGGTCACCGCGCTGCTCGCGGAACTGGTGCCTGCGCACTGAGTGGCGCGTGGCCGGTGACGACCCCCGCACCCCCGCGGGATGCGGACATCGTCGCTGTCCCGGACGAACAACCGCTGAACCGGCGGCCCGGACGCACCGCCCGCGGGGCCGGATGACCCCGCGGGCGACCCGTCCCGGCTACAGCCCGGCGGGGACGCGGCCGGCGGCGCGCTCCAGGGCCCGGCCGGTGAGCACCCTGGCCAGGTGCTGGCGGTACGCCGCGCTGGCGTGTGGCTCGTCCGGCGGGCTGGTGCCCTCGGCGGCCAACTCGGCGGCCTCGGCCGGGTTGGCGCCACCGGCAAGGGCTTCCTCCACCCGGGTGGCGCGGATCGGCGTACCGGCCATGTTGATCAATCCGACGGACTGGCCGAGCACCGCGACGCCGACGATGGCCCAGTCGATGGAGCGGCGGGTGAACTTCTCGAACGCCCAGCCGACGCCGTCCTGCCCGGGCACCCGGATCTCGACGAGCAGTTCGTCCGGTTGCAGCGCGGTGGTGAACGGGTCGAGGAAGAACTCCCCGGCCGGGATCTCCCTGCGGCCGCCTGGTCCCTGGGCGACCAGCACGCCGTCGCTGGCCAGCAGCGCGGCGGGCAGATCCGCGGCGGCGTCGGCGTGCGCCAGCGACCCGCCGATGGTGCCGCGGTGGCGGACCTGCGGGTCGCCGATGGCGCCGGCTACGTGCGCCAGCAGCGGCGCATGCTGCCGCAGCACCTCGTCGTGGTGTAGGTCGTGGTAGCGGCTCAGCGCGCCGATCGCCACGGTGTCGCCGTCGGTGCGCACATAGCGCAGGTCGGCCAGCGGCGCGATGTCCACCAGCACCTCGGGCGCTGCCAGGCGTAGCTTCATCAACGGCAGCAGCGAGTGCCCACCGGCGAGCAGTTTGCCCTCGTCGCCGTACTCGCCGAGCAGGCCGACCGCTTCGTCCACAGTGGACGCGCGCCGGTAGCTGAACCCGACCGGGATCATCCGTCCACCTCCTGCCCGGAGGCCTCCATCACCGCGCTGACGATGTTGTGGTAGCCGGTGCACCGGCAGAGGTTGCCCTCCAGCGCCTCCCGCACCTCCTGCCGGGTGGGCTTGGGGTTCTCCGCGAGGATGGACACCGACGCCATGATCATGCCGGGGGTGCAGAAGCCGCACTGCAGCCCGTGCTGGTTGGAGAACGCCCGCTGCACCGGGTGCAGTTCGCCGCCCTCGCCGGTCAGGCCCTCCACCGTGGTCACCCGGTGGCCGTCCGCCTGCGCGGCGAGCACGGTGCACGACTTGACCGACTCGCCGTCCAGCAGCACGGTGCAGGCGCCGCACGACGTGGTGTCGCAGCCGACGTTGGTGGCGGTCAGGCCGAGCGTGTCGCGGAGATAGTGGACCAGCAGGGTGCGGTCCTCCACCTCCTCGACCGTGGACCGGCCGTTGACCTCGATGGTGACTTTCACTTGAGAACCGCCTTCCTCTCCGCCAGTTCGCGCGCTGCCGCGATCGTGTCGCCGGCGCGCCGGGCACGCATCAGCGGCCCTCCCTGGCGTCGTTGATGGCCTGCCACACCCGCTGCGGGGTCGCCGGCATCTCGATGTGCCGCACGCCGAGGTGCGCCAGCGCGTCCACCACCGCGTTCTGCACGGCCGGCGTGGAGCCGATCGTCGCGGCCTCGCCGATGCCCTTGACGCCCAACGGGTTCCGGGTGGTCGGCGTCGCCATGTCCACGAGTTCGAAGTCGGGTAGTTCGGTGGCGGTGATGAACGGGTAGTCGGCCAGCGTCGCGGTGGTCGGGTTGCCGTCCGCGTCGTAGCTCATCTCCTCCAGCAGCGCCTGGGCGACGCCCTGTGCCAACCCGCCGTGCCGCTGCCCCTGGAAGGTCACCGGGTTGACCACCGGGCCGGCGTCGTCCACGGCGATGATCCGGCGGAGCACCGCCTTGCCGGTCAGCGTGTCCACCTCCACCACCGCGAGGTGCGCGCCGAACGGGAAGGTCGGCTGCACGTCGCCGTACCAGACGTCCGCGGACAGCCCGTCCTCGCCGGCCGCCGCCGCGACCTGCGCCCAGGTGACCGTGCCGCCGGACGGCGCGCCGCGCACCTGCCAGGCACCCTGGTCAACGTTCAGCTCGACATCGTCCGGGCTGGCCTCGAGCAGGTTCGCGGCGATCTCCTTCGCCCGCTCGATGACCTGGTCGCCGGCCTGCTTGAGCACCGAACCGCCGAGCTGCAGCGACCGGGACGCGAACGTGCCCACCGCCTTGGGCACCTCGTCGGTGTCCCCGTGCCGGATCGTGATCTTGTCCATCGGCACGCCGAACTGGTCGGAGAGCAGCATGGCCAGCGAGGTGTGCAGGCCCTGGCCGTGCGGCGAGCTGCCGGTGTAGGCGGTCACCGTGCCGTCCGGGTTGACGTCCACCCGGCCACTCTCCCCCATCCCGTCGCCCGCGGTGATCTCCACGTACGCGGCGATGCCCAGGCCGAGCACGACCACGTCGCCGGCCTCCCGCCGGCGCGCCTGCTCAGCGCGCAGCTCCGCGTATCCGCCGGCCGAGAGCACCGCGTCCAGCGCCTTGGCGTACTCGCCGGTGTCGTAGGAGGCGCCGCTCGGCGTGGTGTACGGGAACTCCTCCGGCCGGATGAAGTTGATCCGCCGCACCTCGGCCGGGTCCATGCCGATCTCCGCGGCGAACAGGTCCATGGCCCGCTCGATCGCCGCGGTCGCCTCGGGCCGCCCGGCGCCCCGGTAGGCGGCGATCGGGGTGGTGTTGGTCAGCACGCTGCGGGTGGCCACCTCGACCCTGGGGATCCGGTACACGCCGGGCGCCATCAGCCGGGTGAAGCCGGGCAGCATCCCCGCCCCGGCGCGCGGGTAGGCGCCGGCGTCCTGCACCACTTCCAGCCGGTAGGCGAGCACCGTGCCGTCCCGCCGGCCGCCGATGGTGACGGTGTGCCGCTGGCCGCGGCCGTGGGTCATCGCGGTGAGGTTCTCGCTGCGCGTCTCGAACCACCGCACCGGCCGGCCCACCCGGCGGGACGCCCAGCCCAGCACCACGGCCTCCGGGTCGGCGCCGATCTTCGCGCCGAAGCCGCCGCCCACGTCCGGAGCGATCACCCGCACCGTGCCGGGGTCCACGCCCAGCCCGCCGGCCAGGATGTCCCTGGCGATCTGCGCGTTCTGGGTGGACAGCCACATCGTCAGCCGGCCGTCCTCGCCCCATGCGCACGCCGCGCCGCGCACCTCCAGCGGTGCCGGGGCCACCCGCTGGTTGGTGATCGTCCGGGTGACGACGACCTCGCAGTCGTCGAACAGCTTCTCGTCGAACGGCTTGGCCTTGCCGCCGGCCACGTTGCTGTCCGTGCCGTCGAACAGCAGCGTGCGCCCGGACAGCGCATCGTCCAGGTCGATCACCGCGTCCAGCGGGTCGTAGTCGATGTCGACCAGTTCGGCCACGTCGGCAAGCTGATACGGGTGCTCGGTCAGGACCAGGGCCACCGGCTCGCCGACGTAGCGAACCCTGTCCCTGGCCAACCAGGGCTCACCGGTCGGCCCCGGCGCGAAGGCGATGTCCAGGTCGTCGGCGGTGAACACGCCGACCACGCCGGGCGCCTCCCGGGCGGCGGAGACGTCGATCGAACCGATCCGGGCGTGCGCGATGGGGCTGCGCACGAACATGGCGTGGACCGCGCCGGTCAGTTCGGGCTCGCGGAGGTCGTCGACATAGCTGCCGCCCGACGTGATCAGCTTGTGGTCCTCGATCCGGACCACCCGGGTGCCCATGACACTCATCTGGAGCCCTCCACTCTCGTCCTTGATCACGCGGGCCTGTCCCCGATCCTATGAACGGGAACACGTTCCCCACCAGGCCGGTGGACCTGCCCGTGGCCGATACCGTGCCAACTGTCCGGTTTCCCGACCGCGCCAGAGGGGATGGTTCCATGCGTGTCGCCGATCAGATCGTCGTGGTTACCGGCGGTGGCCGCGGCCTGGGTAGCGCGATCGTGCGCGCGTTCGCCCGGGAGGGGGCCAAGGTGGTGGTCAACTACCACCGCAGCCGGCCGCAGGCCGAGGCGCTGGTCGCCGAGATCGGCGAGCGGGACGCGGTCGCGCTCCGGGCTGACGTCACCGACCAGGACGCGGTGGACGAGATGTTCGCGACCGCGCGCACCCACTTCGGCGACGACGTCACCACGGTGGTCAACAACGCGCTGATCGACTACACGTTCAACGCCGAACTTCGGGCGCACGCCGACGAGCTGCGCTGGGAGGACCTCGCCACCCAGTTCGAGGGCACGGTGCGCGGCGCGCTGCACACCGTCCACGCCGCGCTGCCGGGCATGCGCGCCCGCGAGTTCGGCCGGATCATCAACGTGGGCACCAACCTGCTCCAGAACCCGGTGGTGCCCTACCACGACTACACCGCGGCCAAGGCGGCGCTGCTGTCGCTGACCCGCACCCTCGCCGCCGACCTCGGCCCGGACGGGATCACCGTGAACATGGTCTCCGGGGGCCTGCTGCGCACCACCGACGCCAGCGCGGCGACCCCCGAGGCGGTGTTCACCGCGATCGCGGAGAGCACCCCGCTGCGCCGGGTGGTCACGCCGGACGAGTTCGCCGACGCGGTGCTGTTCTTCGCCTCGCCATGGGCGCGCGCGGTGACCGGGCAGAACCTCGTGGTCGACGGCGGGCTGGTGAAGGACTGAGCGCGCCTGGCGAGCGGCGGGGCCCGAGGCGCGCGCCCGCCGACGCATGTCGAGTGCGGACCGCCGGTGCGGGTGCGCCCGCACCGGCGGCGGGCGGCGTTACTCCCCCAGGTCGGCCAGGGCGCGCTTGACCCTCTCCAGCTCGGCCTCGAGTTCCTGCATCCGGCTGCGGTGCTGCTCGCGGGCCTCGCTGAGCACGGCCTCGATGCCCGACTCGATGTCCGGGTGCAGTTCCTTGGCGGCGCGGGCGACCGCCGCGGCCGGGATGGGCATGCCGCGCACCAGCCGGTTGGTGCCGTGCACCAGGTCGGCCTGCCAGTCCCCCTCCGCGGTGCCGGTGACGGTCAGGGTCAGCGCCACGGTGCGGGTCTTGCGCGCGCTGCTCTGCTTGCGGCCGCGCCCCCTGGCCGGGGCCTCCTTCTCGCCGGACGGCGTCGCCCGCCGGCCGCTGTCGCCGCTCTCGGCGCCGTTCTCGGCGGCGCCTGCCTGGTCGGTGCTGTCCGCCGCTGCTGCGGGGTCCGCGCTCACGTGGTGATCCTCTCTGCGTCGGTTCCGATCCTCGACGAGTGTGCCGCCCGCACCGCTCGGCGCGGGCGCCGGGAGCAGATGCTAGAACACCCGTTCGATTCACCGCGGCGGGATGGTCCCGTCGCGTTCCGCAGTCGCGCGGCGGCGTCTGCGCAGGCCAGACTGACGGTTACGCTGCCGGCGTCAGGGGACGGGGCCCGGCAGGTCGAGGCGGCGCAGCCGGGCCGGGTCGGCCAGGATATCGATCTCCACGATCTTTCCGCCGGTGACGGTGAACGCCATCACCGCCAACGGTCGATCCTGGTGGGCCACCAGGATTCCAGCCGCCCCGTTCACCAGCGCCGGCCGCGCGAACTCGGCGCGCCACGCGAAGGCGAGCGCCTGCTCGGCCACCGACTCGGCGCCGGAGACCACCCTCGACCCGGCCGCGGGTTCGGCACCGACGTCGGCGCGCAGGGTCACGTGCGGGTCGAGCACGGCGAGCAGTGCGTCGAAGTCGCCGTCGCGGGACGCGGTGAGGAAGGCGTCCACCACCCCGCGCTGGCGGCTGATGTCGGGGTCGGGTACCGCGGCCGCACGGACCCGGCGGCGCGCGCGGCTGGCGAGTTGCCGTGCCGCGGTCGGGGAGCGCCCGACGATGCCGGCGATCTCGTCGAAGGGCAGGGCGAACATGTCGTGCAGCACGAAGGCGAGCCGCTCCGCCGGACTCAGCGCGTCCAGCACCACCAGCAGCGCGAGGCCCACCGAATCGGCCAGCAGCGCCTCGTGCTCTGGGTCGGCCTCGTCCGCGACCGTCACGACCGGGTCGGGAACGTGCGCGCCCCGCGGCTCCTCGCGCCGCGCCCGCCGCGCCCGGAGCATGTTCAAGGCCACCCGCGCCACGACGGTGGTGAACCACCCGCCGGGGTTCGCCACGCCGGTGGTGCCGGCGCGGCTGACCCGCAGCCAGGCCTCCTGGACCGCGTCCTCGGCCTCGCCGACCGAGCCCAGCACCCGGTAGGCCACCGCCCGGAGCCGGGGGCGCTGCGCCTCGAACCGGGCGGCCAGCCCGTCGTTGTCGTCCATCGGTCACATTCCCTCGTCGCCGCCTGTCATACCAGTGACAGCGCGGGCGCGGCCGATGTGACCGGTGGACCGACCGTCACCGGCCACCGGCCGCGCACGGCGCCACCGATCCACCGCGGACGCCCAACGATCCTGACACCGGGAGCCGCCCCATGGGTCCGACCTCGAAAACCGTTCCTCGCCGCGGGACGCCGGGGCGCCCGGCCCGCGCCCTCGAGACCCTCGCGGTCGCCGCCACCTCAGCCTTCGCCGGCGCCGCCCTGCTCACCCAGACCGTGATCGTCCCGGCCTGGCGGGCCATGGACCCCGCCGCGTTCCTGCCGCATTTCGCGGTCTACGGACCCGCAACGGGCGCGACGGTGTTCCCGTTCGAGGCCGCCTCGGTGCTGCTGCTGGGGGTCACCACGGCCAGGGGTCGCGGGCCGGGCCGGGCGCTGTGGGCCCTGGCAGCGGCGGGCATGGTGGCGACCCTGGTGCTGCTGCCGATCTACTTCGTTCCCGCGAACCTCGCCATGCTCGACCCCGCCTTCCCGGCGCGGGCCGTGCCCGCCGAACTGACCGCCTGGTACCGGTGGAACTGGGTGCGCGCCGGGCTGGGTCTGGCTTCTGCCGCCCTCGCCTGCGGTGCGCTCGCCGCCGGACGCGGCGGGACAACCACACCCGCGGTCGCGGCGGGCCACCGGAACCTCCGGCGCCGAACCCGCCCTCGCCGGCCGGTTACCGGCAGCCGCTTGACGCCCTCACCGGCGCCCCGGCGGTGTGGTTGATCGCCGGCGAGGGAAGCGGCCGGGCGGCGTACCCCGCGGCGGGTCGATGATGATTCAATATCACCGACCCTGCAGCGGAAGGAGTGGGTGTGGCCGCCCAGGACCGGGCGCCGTCCGCGCCGTCCATTGTGGACGTGACGCGGCCGAGCGCGGCGCGGATCTACGACTGGTACCTCGACGGCGTGCACAACTACGCCATCGACCGCGAGTTCGGCGAGCGGGTGGTCCGGCTGTGGCCGCACGTCAAGGGCGTCGCCCGGCAGAACCGCGACTTCCTGCGCCGCCTGGTGGTCAACGCCCTGGACGCCGGGGTGCGCCAGTTCCTGGACCTGGGCTCGGGCGTGCCCACGGTGGGCAACGTGCACGAGATCGTGCGCGACCACCTTCCGGCCGGTGAGCGCGCGGCCGTGGTGTACGTCGACTACGAGCACGTGGCCGCCGCGCACGCGCGGGTGCTGCTGGAGGAGGACGGCGCCACCGGATGGGCCGGGGTGGTCCAGGCCGACCTGCGCGACCCGATGGCGGTGTTCGGGCACGAGACGAGCAGGGCGCTGCTCGACCGCGGCCAGCCGATCTGCGTCATGCTGATCGCCGTGCTGCACTTCGTCGGCGGCGCCGACAACGTGCCGAACCTGCTCGCCGACTACGCCCGGCGGCTGGCGCCCGGCTCCTGGCTGGGGTTGAGCCACATCGCCTCCGACGAGGCCGACCCGGCCGACCAGGCGGCGGTGGAGGCGTTCCGGAAGGCATACGACAACACCAGCAACCCGCTGTGGGTGCGGGACCGCGCCGAGATTTCCGGCTGGTTCGCCGGCCTGGACGGCTGGCGGCTGGTCGACCCGGGCGTGGCGCACCTCATCGACTGGCGCCCGGACCGGCCGGTCACCCCCGCCGACCGCGCCCTGCGCCCGTTCGCCTGGTGCGGGGCGGCGGAGAAGCTCGGCTGATCCCGGCGACGGCCCGGCGGCGCCCGTGCCGCCATGCGGCGGACGGCGGCCCGTCACGCCGCGGCCAGCCGGCCGCCGTCGAGTCGCAGGGTGCGGTCGGCGACGGCGTGCACCCGCGGGTCGTGCGTGGCCACCAGAACCGCGGCGCCGCCGTCCGCGCAGCCGCGAACCAGGCGCAGCACGGTGGTGACGGCGTCCGCATCGAGGTGGGCGGTGGGCTCGTCGGCCACCAGCACCCGCGGGCCGGCCACCAGCGCCCTGGCCAGCGCCGCGCGTTGCCGCTGGCCGAAGGAGACCTCGTGCGGGAAGCGGTCGGCCAGGTGGTCCACGGCCAGTTCGGCGAGCAGCGGCGCCACCCGGCCGGCGAGGACGGTGCGCTGCCCGGTCAGGCGGATCGGCAGCGCCACGTTCTCCGCGAGGGTCAGCTCGTCGAGCAGGCCGATCGACTGCGGCAGGATCGCGCACCGCTCCCAGCGCGGCGGCTTGGTCAGCGGCTCACCGAGCAGCAGCACGGTGCCGGAGTCGGGGCGGTCGAACCCACACAGGATGGCCAGCAGCGCGCTCTTGCCGGACCCGGACGGGCCGCCGATGGTCACCAGTTCCCCGGCGCGGACGTCGAGGTCCACCGCGTCCAGCACCCGCCGGGCGCCGGTGGGCGCGCCGAACCACCGGACCACCTCCCGCGCGGCCAGCGCCGCCGTACCGTGATCCGCGCTCATCCCACCTCCTTCGTGGCCGCGAGTCCGCGCCCGCATCAGGACCCCTCCCGGAGGCGCCCGTCGTGCAGCCGGACCACCCGGTCGGCCGCAGCGACCAGCCTCGGGTCGTGCGAGGCGACCACCACGGTCATCGCGCCGGCCAGATCGGCGAGCGCGTCGACGACCAGCCCGGCCGACTTCGCGTCCAGTTGCGAGGTGGGCTCGTCGGCGAGCACCACGCCGGCGCCCCGGACCAGCGCGCAGCCCAGCGCGAGCCGCTGCTGCTGGCCACCGGAGAGGGCGGTGATCCGCCATCCCGCGGTGCCCGCCAGACCGAGGCGGTCGAGCAGCGACGGCTCCGGCGCCGGCCGGTGCGCGCTCTGCGCCGCCGCCCGCAGGTTGTCCCGCACGGTGAGCTGGGGCAGCAGGTTCTCCACCGGGTTCTGCGCCACCAGCGCGACCCGGTGCCGGCGCAACCGGCGCAGCGCCCGGTGCGGCAGCCCGCTGACCACCGTGCCATCCAGTTCCACCGTGCCGCGGGTGGGCCGTTCCACCAGCCCGAGCACCCGCAGCAGGGTGGACTTGCCGGACCCGGACGGGCCGGTCAGCACGGTCATCCCGGTGTGAGCCACGGCCAGGTCAGCACCGGCCACCGCGGTGACCGGGCCGCCCGCGGTGGGGTACTCGACGGCGACCTCGTGCAGCGCCATCACCGGCGCCCGCTCAGCCACGGATCAGCTCCGCCACGCGGGCGGTCCGCACCGAGCGGACCGCGATCCAGGCGGCCGCGCCCACCACCAGCGCGGCACCCCCGGCCGTGGCCAGCAGCAGCGGCGCGAGCTGCGGGATCGCCGGCCGGGGCAGCAGCCACGGGGCCGGGTCCAGGCGGGGCGCGGACACGCCCGCGCCGACCGTGCCGACGCCGCCGCCGGCGACGAGCACCAGCAGCGCGATCGCGCCGAGTTCCGCGCAGTGGCTGACGACCAGGGTGGCCGGGCGCAGCCCCATCCGGCCGGCCAGCGCCCCGGACAGCGCGTTCTGCCGGCGCCGGGTCTCCACCGCGAGCAGCAGCGCCGCGGCCGCCACCACGGCCAGCACCGCACCCAGCGCCCGGATGAACCCGAAGGTCCAGACCACCGTGTAGAACGGCAACGCGTCCAGCGCCCGGTCGATGGACGCCGCGTCGGTGAAGGAGATCCCCGCCCGGTCCAGCGCGCCGGTCACCGTCGCCAGGTCGGTGGTGGACCACAGGTACCAGGAGTTGACCAGTCTCGGTTGTGCGACCGCCGAGGCCGCCACCACATAACCGACGTTTCCCCGCATGCCCGGAAAGTCGTCGACCGTGGCCACCGGGGCGAACGGCGCGACGTCCGGGACGCGGACCACCCCGTCCCGCGCGGGGCCGACCCGGACGGCCGGTGCCGTTCCGCCGGTGCCCGGCGCGGCGAGCAGGCCGAGCAGGTGCCGGACGCGGTCGGCCTGGCCGGGATCGATCCATGCCGCCCTGGCGAAGGTCGCCGGGTCGACGATCATGATCTGGTCACGGCTCGGCCCGATGTCGAAGCCGACCACGGTGCTGTTGCCGTGCACCGCGTCCGGCAACGGGGTGCGGGCCTGCACGGCGGTGGTGGCGATCTGCACCGAACTGTTCGCGCCGACCAGGGTCCCGGACTTGGCCACCAGCGCGGCGCGCTCGCTGGCGGCGATGCCGTGGCCCACGGTGAGCGTGCCGATGGCCAGCACCCCGACCAGCACGATGCCGCCGATCGCGCCGGCCGCGGCTGCCAGGCGGCGCATCGCCAACTGGATCGCGGGCACCCACCACCAGGCCCGCCGCCGGGAACCGGCGAGCGCCGTCCGGAACAGCCGCACCACGACACCGGCCACGGTGAGCACCACGAACAGCGGGAACGCCAGCGCCACCGGATCGATCACGGCGGAGGCGGCGGCGCCGCCGCTGGTGTGCACCAGCCCCCGGGCCAGCCGGGTCCACGCGACGACCGCCAGCCCCGCGGTGCCCAGCTCCCACGGCACCAGCCGCAGCCAGCGCCACCGGGCCCGCCCGGCGCGCCGCACGGCCTGGAACGCGCGGTGCACCCGCCAGGACACGGTGCCGGCCAGGGTGACCAGACCGGCCGCGAACACCGCGGCGGCCACCAGCACGGCGAGGGTGCCGGTGCCCGGGTCGAGCGCCGTGTCGGGCGCATACCAGCCGACGGTGAGCCGGGCGAGCAGCAGCCCGGCCGCCTCGCCCAGGGCGAGCGGCGCGGCGAGTTCCAGCACCGCCTTGCCGCCCAGCGCGCCCGGTGAGCTGCCGCGCGTCCACAGCAGCCACAGTTCGGCACGGCGGCGCTGGGCGTACTGCGCACCGAGCGCGGCCACCCCGGCCAGCCCGACCAGCAGGCTCACCGCGGTGAGCGGCAGCACCAGGGAGAGCACGTGCCGCCGGGCGGTCGTCGCGGCCCGCAGCGGCTGGGCGAACCGCTCGATGCCGCCCGTGGTGCGGATGCCCTGATCGGCGAGCGTGCCGCGCAGCGCGGCCAGCATCGCGTCGCCCCGGCGCTGCAGGTCCTGCGCCTCGGAGACGGTCCCGGGCAGCCGGGTCACCGGAAACCGCACCGAGACGTCCAGCACCGGACCGTAACCGGCCAGCCAGGACAGGTCCGGCAGGAAGACCACCGGCGGCTTCACCCCGTCGCCGGCCATGCTCGGGGTGATCACGTCGCCCTGCTCCGAGCACCACCAGTCCGGCAGCGGGTTGTGCAGTTGCCGGTAGATCGCGGACACCGGCGGAAGCGGCGGGCGCTGCGGTAGCTGGCCGATGCGGGTGTGCGTCGCCGCGGCCACGTTGTCCGGTACCCACAGCCCGTTCCGGCCGCCGCCCTCGACGACCTGCAGATGGTCGAGGGCGCCCTCCCGGTAGCCGTAGCGGACCGGCGGTGGGAAGCCGTTGATGTCCAGCTCGCCGCCGGTGGTGTAGGCGGCGAACACCACCTGGTCGAAGCCGTACCGCGGGCCGATCCGGTGGGCCGCTTCGCGGATGGCGGCGGCCTGGCCGCCGCTGACGAACGCCGGTTCCAGCGACGGCGGCACGAGTTGCGCGCAGTACTGGCCCTTCTCGTAGCCGAGGGCCGCGCTGCCGGCGGCGTCGACGTAGAGCACGCCCGCCGCGGCGACGAACGTCAGGAGCGCCCCGGTGACCGCCGCGACAAGCGCGGTCCACCGGCTGGTCAGCGCCGCCAGCGGCGCGGTCAGCCAGGGTAACTGCACCCCCGAAGGGTATGACCGGCCGCGGCGGGCCCGGACGGTTTCCGGCCAACTCGCCCCGGTACATCGCGGGATCGGGCGCGGGCCGATCGGCCTACCCCGGTACGGCGGAAGGCGTGCCGCGCCTTTGGCCAACTCACCCGAAATTCCACCGGCTACGGCATCCCGCGTTGTTTGTCCGAAACGGTCCGAAACCAGTCGAGTGGCCTTCCGGGACGGTGAACCGATGCACAACGCGTGACGTACTCAGAGGCATGGGATGGCCCACGACCAGGCGCACCACGCGGCCGCATGCCGCCGATTCACCGGATCGGCGCGTCACGCCGTCGGGCACCCCGCCGCGGCACCGCGGAAAACGACGGAGGAATTCGACACAAAAGAACAGCCGGAAGGATTCGAACGCATTCGGCACGAGGGCCTTTCTTCACCACAGGCGGTCCGGGAGGTAGGGATGGCTGTCACGAACAGCGGCGTCGCCGAGTCGGTGCGCGTCGCGGTGCTCCGCTCCGGCGGCGAGTACACGCTGGTCACGCGGGCGGGGCTGGCCGAGGGTAGCTGGCTGTTCACCCTCGACGGCGAGCTGACCGACGCGCCCACCCGCTACTCCGTGCAGCTCGGCCCAGCCCTCCACCTCGACCTTCCGGACACCTACGGGCTCGAGGAGATCATGGACCGTTTCTACTGGCGGTTCATGAACCACAGCTGCGAACCGAACGCGATGATCCGTGGGCGGGACGTTTTCGCGCTGCGGACTGCCGAGCCTGGCGAGGAGATCACCTTCGACTACCACACCACCGAATACGAGTTGGCCGAGCCGTTCGACTGCCGCTGCGGCAGCGCCCGCTGCGTGGGACGGGTGCGCGGATTCCGGTTCCTGTCCACCGCGCAGCGCGAGCGGATCCGGCCGTGGCTGGCCGACCATCTGCGCGCCCTGCTGGACCACGAGCCCGCGGCGACCGCGCTCGGCGAGGGGCGGCATGTCGCTGACCGCTGAGTCCCCGCAGGTCGGCACCGCCACGCCGGCGGTGCTGTACGAGTTCTTCGAGCGGACCGTGCGCAGTTCGCCGGATGCCGTGGCGGTGGACGTGCCGCCGGGCCCCGGCCGCCCGCAGCGCCGGACGATCTCCTATGCCGAGCTGAAGCAGGCCGCCGAGCGGCTGGCCAGGGCGGTGCACCTGGCGGTGGGCCGCGGCGGGGTGGCCGCGGTGCTGCTGCGCCGCACCTCCGAGCGGCTGTACGCGGCGCAACTCGCGGTGCTCCGCTCGGCGTGCGCGTACGTGTGCGTCGACCCGGCCTTCCCGGACGACCAGGTGGCGCACATCCTGTCCGACTCGTCGGCCGGGGCGCTGCTCACCGACGCGGAGGGCGCCGAGCGGGCGAGCAAGGTCGGCTACGCCGGGCCGATCATCCGGGTGGACCGCCCGCTGGACTCCTCGGCCGCCGACCTGCCCGCACCACCCAACCCGGAGGACGTCGCCTACCTCATCTACACCTCCGGCAGCACCGGCAGGCCGAAGGGCGTGCTGGTCCCGCACCAGGGCATCGTCAACCTGATCAGCGGCGATCTCATCGAGTTCGGGCTGGGTCCCGGGGACCGGGTCGCCCAGGGTTCGTCCGCGGCGTACGACTCCTCGGTGGAGGAGGTGTGGATGGCGCTGGCCTCCGGCGCCACCGTGGTGGTGCTCGACGACGACACCGCCCGGCTCGGCCCGGATCTGGTGCGGTGGCTGCGCGAGGAACGGATCACCGTGCTGTGCCCGCCGCCCACCCTGCTGCGCGCCACCGGCTGCCCGGACCCGGAACGTGAGCTGCCGGAGCTGCGGCTGCTGTACGTGGGCGGGGAGGCGCTGCCCGAGGACGTGGCCGAGCGGTGGTCCCGGGGCCGGCGCATGGTCAACGGCTACGGCCCCACCGAGTGCACGGTCACCTGCCTGCGCCAGGACATCGTCGCGGGCGAGAAGGTGGCGATCGGCCGCCCGGTGCCGGGCATGCGGGCCTGGGTACTGGACGAGAACCTCGACCCGGTGCCCAGTGGGGAGAAGGGCGAGCTGTGCCTGGGCGGCGCCGGCGTCGCACTGGGCTACCTGGGCCGCCCGGAGCTGACCGCGGAGAAGTTCCCCACCCATCCCCGGCTGGGCCGCATCTACCGCACCGGCGACCTGGTGCACGTGGAGCCGGACGGCACGTTCTTCTACCACGGCCGGATCGACTCGCAGGTGAAGCTGCGCGGGTACCGGATCGAGTTGGAGGCGATCGAGGCGTGCCTGGCCCGCTGCCCCGGTGTCCGCGAGGCGGCCTGCCGGGTGCAAGGCGAGGGCGCCACGCAGACGCTGGCCGCGCACGTCATCCCGGAGGACCCGAGCCGGCTGCCGCACGTGGAGGACCTGAAGCGGCGGCTGCGCGAGCAACTGCCCGGCTACATGGTGCCCTCGGTGTTCGGCGCGATCGACGAGTTCCCCCGCACCGCGGGCGGCAAGCTGCGGCGCAGCGAGTTACCGATCCTCTCCGCCGGTGGCGGCCAGCCCGGCCCGGCGGCGGCGCCGCGCAACCCCGTCGAGCAGAGCATCGCCGAGGCGGTGCGCCGCGCGCTGGAGTTACCGGCGGAACCCTCGGTGGACGCCGACTTCTTCACCGACCTCGGCGGCAGCTCGCTGACCGCCGCCATGGTCATCACCGAGCTGCGCGCCGACCCGGCGACCGCGTCGATCACCGTGCGCGACCTGTACCAGGCGCGCACCATCGGCGAGCTGGCCCGGCGGGCCGCGCCACCGACCGACGCGCCGGAGACCCCGCAGCGGGAGCGGGCCACCGGCAACCCCGCCCGCGCGACCGCGGCGCAGGCGCTGTGGCTGCTGCTCGAGCTGATCGCCGGCTCCGCCGTGGCCTACTTCGCGTTCTTCTGGGTGTTCGCCTGGATCTCCGACAGCATCGGCCTGGTCACCCTCATCCTGGTCGCGCCGGTGGCGCTCACCGCGTTGCAGGTCCTCGCCTCCCCGCTGTCCGTGTCCGTCGCGGTGCGCGCCAAGAAACTGCTCATCGGCCGGTACACACCGGCCCGCGCGCCCGCGTGGAGCGGGTTCCACGTGCGCATGTGGATCGTCCGCCAGTTCACCCGGCTGATTCCGTGGGCCACCATCGCGGGCACCGAGTTCCAGTGCATGGCGCTGCGCGCGCTGGGCGCCCGGATCGGCAAGCGGGTGCACATCCACCGCGGGGTGAACCTCACCCAGGGCGGCTGGGACATGCTCTACATCGGCGACGACGTGACGATCAGCCAGGACGCCTCGGTCGGCCTGGTGCACCTGGAGCGCGGCGAGGTGGTGCTCGGCCCGGTGACCCTCGCCGACGGCGCCACCCTGGACATCCGCGCCGGGGTCGGGCCGAACACCCGGGTCGGCCAGGGTTCCTGGCTGACGGCGCTGTCCTCGCTGCCGTCCGGCAGCGCCATCCCGGACGGGGAACGCTGGGACGGCATCCCCGCGCAACCCGCTGGAGCGGCCCCCACCCCGCCCGCGCCGCCGGAGCGCGGCCGGCGGCTGTCCCCGCTGGCGCACGGCGTCGCCATGATCCTCGCGCAGAACCTGCTGCGCTGGGCGCTGTCGCTGCCCTACACCGTGGTGTTCGCGCTGATCGCCTACCGGTACGACCTCAGCTACGAGACGTTCTTCGCCGCGCTCGCCGATCCGGCCGCGAACCTGCCGCTGCTGGCCGCGATCGGCGCCGCCACCTGCCTTTCGGTGCTTCTCATGGTCGCCCTGGAGGCGGTGGCCTGCCGGCTACTCGGCCAGATCAGGCCGGGGGTGATCAGCCGGTGGAGCCCCGGCTACATCCGGGTGTGGCTGAAGACCGGGCTGGTGGCCTCGGCCGGGCGGTGGCTCTCCGGCGGGCTGTTCTGGCCGACCTGGCTGCGCGCGGCCGGCATGCGGATCGGCCGCGGCTGTGAGATCAGCACGATCATCGACGTGGTGCCGGAGATGGTGCGGATCGACCGGGACACCTTCTTCGCCGACGGCATCTACCTGGGCGGGCCACGTGTCCAGCGCGGCACGGTGACGGTGGCCCCGGTCGAGTTGGGCACGAACACCTTTCTCGGCAACCACGCGGTGATCGCCGCCGGTCAGCGCCTGCCGGAGAACATCCTGATCGGCATCTCCACCGTGGCCGACGACCGGCTGGTGCGGCCGGGTACGTCCTGGTTCGGCCACCCGCCGTTCGAACTGCCGCAGCGGGAGGTGGTCACCGTGGACCGGCGGCTCACCCACGACCCGCCGCTCATCCGGGTCGTCACCCGGGTGTTCTGGGAGTGGCTGCGGTTCGCCCTGCCGCTGGGACCCGCGCTGGCCGCGGGCCTGTGGACCTTCGGCGTGGTGCACGTGTCCCTGGCGCTGCCGCTACTGCCGCTGGTGCTGCTCGGCCTGCCCGCCGTCAGCCTGGCCACCGGGGCGTGGCTGTGCCTGGTGGTGCTCGCCCTCAAGTGGGGGCTGCTGGGCAAGGTGCGCGAGGGCATCCACCCGCTGTGGTCCTGCTGGTGCAGCCGGTGGGACTTCCTGTACGTCGCCTGGGGAGTCATCGCCAGCCGGGTGCTGGCCGCCCTGGAGGGCACCCTGCTACTGCCCGTCTACCTGCGCCTGATGGGCATGAAGATCGGCAGGCGGGTGCTGCTCGGCGACGGCTTCGCCCAGGTCGTCGACCCGGACATGCTGCACCTGGAGGACGGGTCCACGGTCAGCGCGATGTTCCAGGCGCACACCTTCGAGGACCGGGTGCTCAAGATCGCGCCGGTGCGGGTGGGCGCCCACGCCACCCTGGGCGCCGCGACCGTGCCGCTGTACGGCGCGGACATCGGCGAGCGCGCCGTGGTCACCCCGCACAGCGTGGTGATGAAGCAGGAGCGGCTGCTGCCCGGGCTGCGCTACGCGGGCGCGCCCACCCGCCGGCTGGACTCCGACGGCACCGAGACCCTCGGCGGCGTGCGGCACGCCCGGCGGCACGAACTTGGCTTCCCGCACTGGGCTGTGCAGCCGGTGATCACCGGCGCGGGTAAGCACCGCGCGCCCCGCTCCGGCCGGGTGCGCCGGTAGCGCACCGCCGGCGCACCCCACGCCCGACGGGCGCCGCGCAGCGGATCAACCCCTATGATCCCTCCGCGGGCAGGTCTTCCCGGGGCTCGCCGGGGACGGCCGAGCGCGGTCGGCGTCTCCGGCAGGCAGGGGGTGGCGCGTGGACCTCGACGTCGTCCTGCGGCCCCTGCGCGTCGGCGCCCGCATGCGGGTTCCCTACCTGAAAAGTTGGGGCGGGCGCAGCGGTGCGCTGATCGCCGCGTTCGTCGCCTTCGTCATCTGGGTGTGCAAGCTGCTCGTGCTCGCGTTCGCGCTGGCGGTCATCCTGCTCGCCTACGCCTGCCTGGGCGTGGCCTGGCTGCTGGCGCCGCCGGTGGCGGCCGTGGCGCGGCGGGTGTACCGGGGCACGCTCGTGCCCAGCACCGAGACGTACCAGGGCGCGGTGCTCCGCGGCGTGTACCGGCTGAACGCCGCGCTGGCACCCTACCTCCGGCGGTAGCGGTGTTGTCCCGCCGTTCACCCCCGGCCCCCGGCCCGTTCACGTGCCCCGCCGAGGATGTGGACACATGCGCGCTTCCTCATCCGACGAGATCAGCAGACGAGGCTTGTTCACCGTGGGCGCCGGGGTGGGCGGGGCGGTACTCCTCGGCGCACCGGGCAGCGCCTCGGCCGCGCCGGAGCTGTGGAGCCGGCCGGGTACGGTCGGCGCGCCCGGTGTGGCCGGGCTCCACCTGCAGTTCGGCGCGGACGCCTCGCGGGAGGTCGTGGTGTCCTGGCACACCACGGCGCCGGTGTCCCGCCCGCGCGTCCTGCTCGGCAGCCCGGCCGGCGGCCTCGGGCTCACCGTGCCCGCGGACACCACCACCTACCGGGACGCCAGGTCCGGCACCGAGGTGCGCGTGCACCACGCGCGGCTGGGCAGCCTGCGCCCGGACACCGAGTACGTGTACGCGGCGGTGCACGACGGCGCGCCGCCGGAACTGGGCACCGTGCGTACCGCGCCGCGCGGCCGGGCGCCGTTCCGCTTCACCAGCTTCGGCGACCAGGGCACGCCGACGCTGGGCAAGCAGGTGAACGGCACCTGGGTCAACGACAACCTCGGCTCGCCGGCCGCCGGTGACGTCACCGCCGCGGTGGAGGCGGCCGCGCCGCTGTTCCACCTGGTCAACGGCGACCTCTGCTACGCCAACCTGGCCACCGACCGGGTGCGCACCTGGTCGGACTGGTTCAACAACAACACCCGCTCGGCGCGGTACCGGCCGTGGATGCCGGCCGCCGGCAACCACGAGAACGAGTTGGGCAACGGCCCGATCGGATACGGCGCCTACCAGACCTACTTCAGCGTGCCCGACTCCGGCGCCGATCCGGAGCTGCGCGGCCTGTGGTACGCGTTCACCGCCGGCTCGGTGCGGGTGATCAGCCTCAACAACGACGACGTCGCCTACCAGGACGGCGGCAACTCCTACGTGCACGGATACTCGGGTGGCGCGCAGCGTCGCTGGCTGGAGGCCGAACTGGCCGCGTCCCGGTCCAATCCGGACATCGACTGGATCGTGGTGTGCATGCACCAGGTCGTCGTGTCCACTGTGGACAAGGCCAATGGCGCGGACCTCGGCATCCGGGAGAACTGGGTGCCGCTGTTCGACCGCTACGGGGTGGACCTGGTGGTGTGCGGGCACGAGCACCACTACGAGCGCTCGCACCCGATCCGCGGCCAGCAACCGAACGACACCCGCACCCCGATGCCGGTGGACACCCGCACCGACGTGGTGGACACCAGCAGGGGCACGGTGCACATGGTGATCGGCGGTGGCGGCACCTCCGTGCCGTCCAACCATCTATTCTTCTCCCCCGCGCGCTGCCGCGTGATCACCGGCGTCGGCGCACCGGACCCGAACACCGGCAAGCGGGCACCGATCTACGTGCTGGAGGACGCGCCGTGGTCGGCCGTGCGCGACCCGGACCACTCCTACGGCTTCGCCGCGTTCGACGTCGACCCGGGCAAGCCGGGCGGCACCACGAGCATCTCGGTCACCTACTACGCCGTCAGCGACCCGTACGGCACCGCGACCCCGGTGGACCACTTCACGCTGACCCGGCCCCGCGGCGCCCGGTAGGCCTGCGAGTGGGCCGCCCGGCGCACCCCGGCCGGGCGGCCCGCTCGTATCGATGGCCTTGTCGATGAGCCCCAACGGATGCGGCCACTCGGAGCACCATCACTGCGCCGCGCGGCCGGCGCCGAACGCTGTGACCCTTGACACACCCGGTGGCCTGCGCCAAGGTCAAGTTCGGCCGGATCGCCGGCCGGCCCGGACCGCAGCCGGTTGATGCGTGATCAGGCCCCGAGCCGACGTTCTCCCATCAGCCGGAGGGACTGTGCGCCCTGCGAAACCGTGGCGCGGCATCGTCGCCCTGGCCGCGGCCCTGCTCACCAGCTCCGCGTGCGGCACGACGGGCACGGCGTCGACCAACCTCGCCACCGGCCTCAGCGGCAGCGGCATCGTCATCGCGCTCAACGTGACCACCCTGAACAACCCGTACTTCGTGCAGCTTCGCCAGGGCGCCGAGGCGGAGGCCAGGACGCTCGGCGTCACGTTGGTGGTGCAGGACGCGCAGAACGACGTCACCACCCAGATCAACCAGATCCGCACGGTGATCACCCAGGGCGTGCAGGCCGTGCTCATCAACCCGGTGGACTCCGACCTCTCGGTGCCCGCCGCCAACGCCGCGGCGAACGCGTCGATCCCGGTGATCGCCGTGGACCGCTCCCTGAACAGCCCGCGGGTGACCACCGAGGTGTCCTCGGACAACGTGCAGGGCGGGCAGATGGCCGCGGAGGCGCTGGCCAAGGCGGTCGGCCCGGGCGACGTGGTGCTGATCCGCACCCAGGAGGGCGCGTCCACCACCCGCGACCGGGACCGCGGCTTCGACGAGGGCATCGCCCTGCGCAGCGCCACCCACCTGGTGGGCAGCGGCGTCGCGGACTCCAGCCGCAGCAAGGCGGTCGGCGTGATGGCCAACCTGCTCCAGCAGCACCCGGAGATCAAGGGCGTGTTCGCGGAGAACGACGAGATGGCCATCGGCGCGATCACCGCGCTCGGCAACCGCGCCGGCCGGGACATCGCGGTGGTCGGCTTCGACGGCACCCCGGACGGGTTGAACGCCATCGCCAGCGGCAAGCTGTCCGCGACCATCGCCCAGCAGCCCCGCGAGATCGGCGCCCAGGCCGTGGAAACCGCGGTACGCGCCGCGAAGCGCGAGCACGTCCGCGAACTCATCGAGGTCCCCGTCAAGGAGGTCACCCGGGACAACCTCGCCGACTTCCGCAAGAACTGACCATCCCACGCGACGGGAGCCCGCCGAGGAGGCGGTCGGGCAACGCGCGTGGCCGAGCGGTACCGCGACGCACGGCGAGGGGCCGGCCCCGCGCGGACCGGCCCCTCGGTTCGGATGGTACGGCGGGGACTACTCGGGCGCGGCGGTCACCGTCGCGGTCTGCTCCCGTTCCAGCTTGGCCAGCCGGGAGTTCCGGTAGCCGTAGGCGAAGTAGAGCACCACGCCGGCCACCATCCAGCCGATGAACCGCAGCCACGTGACCGTGGTCAGGTTGAGCATCACCCACACACAGGCGAGCACCGCGAGGATCGGCACCAGCGGAACCGCCGGCGTGCGGAAGGAGCGCGGCAGGTCGGGCCGGGTCCGGCGAAGGATCAGCACGCCCACCGAGACGAGGATGAACGCGGCCAGCGTGCCGACGTTGACCATCTCCTCCAGCTTGTCCGCGGAGAAGAAGCCGGCGGCGATCACCAGCGCGACGCCGACCAGCAGCGTCGCCCGCACCGGCGTTCCGGTCGCGCCGGAGGTGTGCGCCAGGGGCCGGGGCAGCAGCCCGTCCCGGGACATGGCGAACAGCACCCGCACCTGCCCGAGCATCAGCACCATCACCACGGTGGTGAGGCCGGCCAGCGCGCCCACCGAGATGACCGCCGCCGCCCAGGTCACTCCGTGCGCGGAGAACGCCGTCGCCAGCGTCGCCTTGGTGCCGTCCGGCTTGGTGGCCAGCGCCTTGTACGGCACCATCCCGGTGACCACCAGGGCCACCGCCACGTACAGCACGGTGACGATCGCCAGCGAGCCCATGATGCCCCGCGGCATGTCCCGCTGCGGGTTCCGGGTCTCCTCGGCGGTGGTGGCCACCACGTCGAAGCCGATGAACGCGAAGAACACGATCGCCGCGCCGGCCAGCACGCCGAACACCCCGAAGTTGCTGGTGCTGCCGCCGGCGATCAGCGAGAGCAGCGACTGGTTCAGGCCGCTGGAACCGCCGCCACCGGTCTCCGGCGCGGGGATGAACGGGTGGTAGTTGGCGCCGCTGATGTAGCCGATACCGGCCACGATCACCAGCAGGATCACCGCGATCTTGATTCCGGTGATGACCTGGCTGACCCGGGCGGACAGCTTGACGCCGGCGGCGAGCACGATGGTCAGCACCACGGCGAGCAGCACCGCGCCCCAGTCGAACTCCAGCCCGCCCAGCGGCACGCTGGTCTTCACGTTCAGGCCGACGATCTCCAGCACGCTCTGCAGGTACTCGGACCACCCCTTGCCCACCACCGCGGCGCCCAGCGCGAACTCCAGCAGCAGATCCCACCCGATGATCCACGCGACGAACTCACCGAAAGTCGCGTAGGAATAGGTGTAGGCGCTGCCGGCCACCGGCACGGTCGAGGCGAATTCGGCGTAGCAGAGGGCGGCGAGCCCGCAGGCCACCGCCGCGATCACGAACGAGAGCGAGACCCCGGGACCGGCGATGTTCCCGGCGGTCCGCGCGGTCATGGTGAAGATACCGGCACCGATGGTAACGGCGACCCCGAACACCACGAGGTCGAAAACGGTGAGGTTCTTTCGTAGCCGAGTATCCGGTTCATCGGTATCGGCCCGTGACTGCTCGACGGATTTTGTCCGCAGTAGCCCCGTACCAGGCACCGCTTCTCCTCCTTTCCTCCATCTGTGACGAGCAATGGCCCGGGACTCTAATCCGGACGGTCTCGGGGTGTCGAGGCGGACCACCTGCGGTAGCACGGCGTTCTCCGCACCGGGCGCACGTCAGCCCGGCCGGCGGCAGGGCGGGGTGGTCGCGATCACGCCCGGTGCGCGGACCGGCCGTTCCGTCGTTGCCGGTGGGCGCCGGCCGCGCGGCCGGGTCAATCCGGGTGGAGAGCGCCCACCACCCCCTACGCTGCCGGTGACGGGCCGCACCACCTCGGGTGACGGGAGAAGCCGTGCTGGACCTGCTGCTGCGCGACGCGCGCGTGCTGACCATGGCGGACGACCGGCCCACCGCGCACGCGGTCGGCGTGCTGCACGGCCGGATCGTCGGCGTGGACGAGGAGATCGACGGGCTGCCCGCCCGCGCCGTCGTGGACTGCGACGGGGCGACGCTCACTCCCGGGTTCGCCGACGCGCACAACCACATGGCCTGGTTCGGGCTGTCCCTGGCCGAGCTGGACCTGACCCGGCTGTCGGCCATGTCCGAGCTGTATGACGCGGTCGCCGAGCGCGCCGCGGGCCTGCCGGCCGACGCCTGGGTGGTCGGTGCCGGCTACGACGACTTCGTGCTCGGCGGTCACCCGCGGCGCGCCGAGCTGGACCGGGCCGGCGGCGGCCGGCCGGTGTGGCTGAAGCACCGTTCGGCGCACATGGGCGTGGCGAACAGCGTGGTGCTGGACCGGGCCGGGGTGCTGGACGGTACCGCCACCGTGCCACCGGGCGGCGAGATCGACACCGACGCGGACGGCGCGCCGACCGGGCTGCTCAAGGAGGGCGCGCAGAACCTGGTCAAGGCTCTGCTGGTGCCCTACCCGGTCGACGAACTGGCGGAGGCCGTCGCCCGCGCCGCCCAGGTCTACACCGCCGAGGGGCTCACCCACGTCACCGAGGCCGGCATCGGCGGCGGCTGGATCGGGCACAGCGGCATCGAGGCCGCCGCCTACCAGCTGGCCCGCCAGCGCGGCGACCTGCCGGTCCGGGTGGAGCTGATGACCGCGGCCGAGGTACTGCACCCGGTGCCCAGCAACCCGGCCGACGGGGTGCCTGTCGGGCTCGATCTGGGGTTGCGCACCGGGTTCGGCGACAACCGGCTGCGGCTCGGCCCGATGAAGATCTTCACCGACGGGGCGCTGTCCAGCCGCACCGCCGCGGTCACCGAACCGTTCTGCGACCACGGCGGCACCGGCCTGCTCGGCGACGACCCACAGGTGCTGCGCGAGCGGATCGTGGCCGCGCACCGCGCCGGCTGGCGGGTCGCCGCGCACGCGATCGGCGACCGCGCCATCGACGTCGCCCTGGACGCGTTCGCCGAGGCGCAGCGCGTGTTGCCCCGGCCGGACGTGCGGCACCGCATCGAGCATGCCGCGATGGTGCGCCCGGACCAGTTGCCCCGGTTCGCCGAACTCGGCGTGATCCCGGTACCGCAGGCCCGGTTCCTGTACGAGATCGGCGACTCCATGGCCGACGCGGTCGGCGAGCACCGGCTGCCCTGGCTGTACCGACATCGGTCCTTTGTGGACAGCGGCGTCGTGGTGCCGGCCAGCTCGGACCGGCCGTGCGTGGCGGTCGGCGCGCCGCTGGCCGGGATGCGCTCGATGGTCGAGCGCACCAGCAGGGACGGCCGGGTGCTCAGCGGCGACGAGCGGGTGGATGCGGTGGAGGCGCTGCGCGCCTACACCACCCGCTCCGCCCACGCCGGGCACGCGGGGGGTGAGCGGGGCCGCGTCGCCGCCGGTCTGCTCGCCGACCTGGTGTTGCTCGGCGACGACCCGACCACGGTGCCCAGCGCCCGGATCAGCGACATCGAGGTGCTGGCCACCTTCGTCGGCGGCGAGTGCGTGCACGGCGCCGAGGTGGTGGCCTCCCGCTGCGACGGACCCGTGCCCGCGCGGCGGTGAGCCCGGCTGATCTCCTCGTCGCCGTGGCGGACGGCCACGCGCGGGCCGAAGCGGCGGGCGGAGCCGGCGAGGATCGCACCCACGGCTACCGGGCGGAGCGCAGCGCGGCCAGCAGCGGGATCGCGGCGATCTTCTCCTCGGTCAGCTCGGACCAGTGGATCTCACCGGGGGCGCGCGGGCGGCGGTGCGGCCGGCAGTCGACCACCCGGTCCGGGGTGACGATGAGGTCCACCGGGACGTCGTGCGCGGTGGTGGGGATCGCGCCGGCCGGTCGCACCTGCGACTCGTGCACGGTGCTGACCACCACGGTGTCCTCGCCGATCAGCCCCGCCGCGCCGGCCAGCGCGTACTCCAGGTCGGCGAACCCGCCGCCCTTGCCGAGCCTGGTCCCGTCCTCGCCGACCGCGACGCTGCCGAGCACCACCAGGTCGACCGGGTCGAGGTCGCGTACCGCGACCCGGCGGGCGGAACGCTTCGCGCCGCTGATCGACGCCGCCTTCCGCGGGGTGCCCGCCAGGTGGTCCGGGTCGAGCAGGAAGAACGGGTCTGCCTCGGCGAGCCGCGGAACGGCCATGTAGACCGTCTTGCCGTCCTCCAGGGCACGCTGCCGCACCGGTAGCTGGGCGGCGTCCGGGTTGGCCTTGACCGTGCGGGCACGCCGCCATTCCGGGCGTTCCCGCAGCCGCTCGGCCGCGGCCTCGGCGCCCACGAAGTTGGGAATCCGCCCGGCCGCACCGGGAAACCGGGCGGCGCGGCTCTCGGTCAGCGCGGACCACACCTCCTCGCGCAGCGCGGACTTGGCGGCCAGCAGTTCCGCTGAGCCGCCCGCGTCGTGGTCATGCCGGGAGGCACGTCGTGGCACGTCCCCATCCTGGCAGGGGCGCCGCCGGACCGCCTTCCCGGCGCCTGCCGAGGCCACCGACCCGCCCGGCCGACCCCGTCAGCCGTCCCGGCCGAGCACCAGGCCGCTGGTCGGTACCCCGGTACCGGCGGTGACCAGCACGTGTTCCACCCCGTCGACCTGGTTGACCGCGCTGCCGCGGACCTGGCGTACCGCCTCGGCGATGCCGTTCATGCCGTGGATGTAGGCCTCGCCGAGTTGGCCGCCGTGCGGGTTGAGCGGCAGCCTGCCGCCGAGTTCGATCGCGCCGTCGGCGAGGAAGTGCCGGGCCTCGCCGCGCGGGCAGAACCCCAACTCCTCCAGCTGTACCAGGACGAACGGGGTGAAATGGTCGTAGAGCAGGCCGACCTGCACGTCGTCCGGCCCGATACCGGCCTGCGCCCACAACTGCCTGGCCACCACGCCCATCTCCGGCAGACCGGTCAGGTCGTCGCGGTAGTAGCTGGTCATGACGAACTGGTCCGCGCCGCTGCCCTGGGCGGCGGCGCGGACCAGCGCCGGGGGATGCGGCAGGTCGCGGGCGCGCTCGGCGCTGGTGACCACGAGCGCGACGCCGCCGTCGCTTTCCTGGCAGCAGTCCAGCAGCCGCAGCGGTTCGGCGATCCACCGGGACGCCTGGTGGTCGGCCAGGGTGATCGGCCGGCCGTAGAACCAGGCGTGCGGGTTGGTGGCGGCGTGCCGGCGGTCGGCCACCGCGACCCGGCCGAAGTCCTCGCTGGTGGCCCCGTAGGTGTGCATGTAGCGACGGGCGAACATGGCCACCATGGCGGCCGGGGTGCCCAGGCCCATCGGGTAGTGCCAGCCGTTGTCCACTCCGGACGACGTGGGCTGCTGCGCCACCGCCGTCTGCACCCGGCCGAACCGCTGACCGGAGCGCTCGTTGAACGCGCGGTAGCAGACCACCACCTCGGCCATGCCGGTGGCGACGGCCATCGCCGCCTGCTGCACGGTCGCGCACGCCGCGCCACCGCCGTAGTGGATGCGGCTGAAGAAGCTCAGCTCCGGGATGCCCAGCTCGCGGGCCACCGCCACCTCGGTGTTGGTGTCCATGGTGAACGTGACCAGGCCGTCCACATCGGACGGTGTGAGGCCGGCGTCGGCGAGCGCGGCGCGCACGCACTCGGCGGCCAGCCGCAGCTCGCTGCGGCCGGAGTCCTTGGAGAATTCGGTGGCGCCGATCCCGGCGATCGCGGCCGCCCCGTTGATTCCGGTCATGAGGTGCCTTCCGGGAGCGCGATCCGCACGGTGGCGCTGACGTGGTCGCCGAGGCTGTTGCGGCCCACCACGTCGACGAGGAACCGGGGCTCGCCGTCCTCCACCACCCGCTGGACCACCCGACCGGTGAAGGTGACCGTGTCGTAGGCGTACCAGGGCGCGCCGAGCCGCAGCGCGATGCCGCGCACCAGCGCGTCCGGCCCGGCCCAGTCGGTGACGTAGCGCTGCACCAGCCCGGTGGTGGTGAGGATGTTGACGAAGATGTCCTGGGAGCCGTGGGCCACCGCGGCGTCCCGGTCGTGGTGCACGTCCTGGAAGTCGCGGGTGGCGATGGCGGTGGCGATGACGAACGTGGGTGGGGCGTCGATGCGCAGCTCGGGCAGTTCGGTGCCGTCCTCGCGGCCGGCCCGCAGCTCGGCCGCCGAAAGCGTCGCCTGCGTCATGAGCCCTCCCTGACCGGCCGCCACGCGGGCAGCGTGATGTCGTCGTCCACCGGCAGGAACGTCACCTCGACCGGCATGCCGACGCGCACGTCGTCCGGCGGCACGTCGAGCAGTTCGCCGAGCACCCGCACCCCCTCGGGCAGCTCCACCAGCGCGACCACGAACGGCGTCTCCCGTCCGGGCATCGGCGGGTGGTGGTGCACCACGTAGCTGTAGACCTCGCCGCGGCCGGCGGCCACCAGGTACTCCGGGCTGGTGGAGCCGCACGCCGGGCACATCGGCCCGGGCGGGTGGCGCAGCCGGCCGCACGCCCCGCAGCGCTGGATCCGCAACTCGCCCGCGGCGGTCCCGTCCCAGAAGAACGCGGTGTCCCTGCTGCGTACCGGCTTGATCACGGCAGCCCGCGGCGGCGCGGGATTGTCCAGAGTGGATGCCTCCGACGTGCTTCCTCCCGCGGAGGCGGAAGTCGACACCGCCGACGCACTCTCTCCCGCGGAGGCGGAAGTCGACACGGTGGACGCCGTGGACGGGCGGAACTTCAGCACCCGGAACAGCATCTCGGTGACCGCCTCGTCGCCGACGTACCAGGTGCTGCGGGTGGTGACGAACCAGCCCTCGCCGAGCCTGGTGCGTTTCGGCCCGACCACGCTCTCCAGCCTGGTGGTGACGCTGACGTGCTCGCCGGGGCGCAGGTAGCGGTGGTAGGTCTGCTCCGAGTTGGTGGCCACCACGGAGGTGAACCCGGCGGCGTCCAGTTCGGCCATCATGCCGTGCAGCGGGTCGTCCGGCGCCCGCTGCGGGTGTAGCCCGCCCATGGTCCACACCTGGGCCATCGCCGGGGGCGCGACGATCCCGCCGTGCACGGAGGTCTCGGCGAACTCGGGGTCGGTGTAGACCGGGTTGCGGTCGCCGATGGCCTCCACCCAGTTGTTCACCATCGGCTGGTTCACCGGGTCGCGGGCCGGGCGCGGCGCGCTCTCCCCCGCCGCCGCGATCCGCCGGGCCGCCGCGTTGATGGCGTCCGTTGTGGACGGTGCTGTGCTGGTCACGCTCGCTCCCGTGGTCAACGCGGCACCCGGGGCAGGCCGAGGCCGGTCATCGCGATGAGTTCCCGCTGGATCTCGTTGACGCCGCCGCCGAAGGTGAGCACCAGGTTGCGCTTGGCCTGGACGTCCAGCCAGGTGGACAGCGCGGCGGTCGGCGGGTCGGCCGGGTCGCCGTGCCGGGCCACCACCTCCTCGAGCAGCCGGCCGATGGTCTGCGCCCGCTCGGAGCCGAACACCTTGGTGGCCGAGGCGTCCGCGACGGCCACCGGGGCGGCCGCCGAGGACACCGCGACCTGCCAGTTGAGCAGTTCGTTGACCCGCAGGCAGGCGTGCGTGCGGGCGAGCGCGCGGCGCACGTCGGGTTGCTCCAGCAGGGGCTGGCCGTCCGGCGTGGTGCGGGCCGCCGCCCATGCCCACACCCGGTCGTAGAGCGCGGCGATCCGGCCGGCCGGGCCGAGCATGACCCGCTCGTGGTTGAGCTGGGTGGTGATCAGTTTCCAGCCGGCGTTCTCCTCGCCGACCAGCATGCCGGCCGGCACCCGCACGTCGGTGTAGTAGGTGGCGTTGACGTGGTGCGCGCCGTCGCAGGTGATGATCGGCGTCCACGAGTAGCCGGGGTCGCGGGTGTCCACGATGAGGATGGAGATGCCCCGGTGTTTGGGCGCGTCCGGGTCGGTGCGGCAGGCCAGCCAGATGTAGTCGGCGTCGTGCGCCCCCGTTGTGAAGATCTTCTGCCCGTTGACCACGTACTCGTCGCCGTCGCGGACCGCGGTGGTGCGCAGGGAGGCGAGGTCGGTGCCGGCGTCGGGTTCTGTGTAGCCGATCGCCATGTGCAGTTCCCCGGCGAGGATGCGGGGCAGGAAGTACTCCTTCTGCTCGGGCGTGCCGTGCGCCTGCAGCGTCGGCCCGACGGTCTGCAGGGTCACCGAGGGCAGCGGCACGTCGGCGCGCGCCGCCTCGTTGACGAAAATCTGCTGCTCGATCTCGCCGAAGCCGCGGCCGCCGTACTCCTTCGGCCAGCCCACGCCGAGCCAGCCGTCCCGGCCCATCCGCCGGACCACCTCGCGGAACACCGGGCCGTGCCGCTCGGTGAGCATGGCCTCGCGCTCGCCGGGGCTGATCAGCCCGGCGAAGTAGTCCCGGAGTTCCGCCTGCAGCGCCCGCTGCTCGGGGGTGAGGTCGACGAACATGGCCTACCCCGTCACCGCGGTGGCGAGCCGGTCCAGCCGGTGCGACGCCCCGCCCACGAACCGGGCCAGGTCCTTGGCCCACGAGGAGTACCGGTGCATCGGGTAGGTCACGTCCACGCCGAGCCCGCCGTGCAGGTGGTGGCAGGTGTGCAGGGCCGGCGGCGCCTCCTCGGCCAGCCAGTACGCGGCCACGTCGAGTTCCTCCCTGGTGTGGTCCCGGCCGGCGGCCAGCGCCCAGCACGCCGACGACGTGGCCAGGTGCAGGGTGCGCTCGGTGACGTACACGTCGGCGACCTGGGCGGCCACCGCCTGGAAGGTGGCCAGCGGTTTGCCGAACTGGTGGCGGGTGCGCACGTGCTCGGCGGTCAGCGCGAGCGCGCCGGCCAGTACCCCGGAGCCGACCGCGCACGCGCCGGCCACGGCCAGCCGGTACAGGTCGGCCACGCCGCCGGTACCGCCGCCGAGCAGGTCCGCCTCCGGCACCCGCGCGTCGTCCAGGCGCAGCGTGTACTCGGGGGCGCCGCTGGCGGTCGGGGTCCTGGTCAGCGCCACCCCGGCGGCGCGAGGATCGACCAGCAGGACCGCGGTGTCGCCGCCCAGGCTGGCCGGGACGAGGACCCGGTGCGCCGCGGCGGCGTGCGGCACGCCGACCTTGGTGCCGGTGACCACGAGCGTGCCGCCGTCGGGGTGGGCGGTGGTGCGCGGGCTGGCCGGCAGCGGGTCGGACGGTTCGCGGAGCGCGGCGGTGAGCACCCGCTCGCCGGTGGCCACCGGGGGCAGTAACGCCTCTTGCTGCGTCGGGGTACCGAGTCGGGTCACCGGCAGCACGCCCAGCGCGAGCGTGGCCAGCGCGGGCACCGGGGCCGCGTGCCGGCCGACCTCGGTGAGCAGCACCGCGGTCTCCAGCACGCCGAGTCCCTCGCCGCCGAGGTCGGCGGGCAGCGCCAGACCGAGCAGGCCGGCCGCGCCCATGGCCTTCCACGCGGCCTCGTGGTAGCCGGGGTCCTCGGCCCAGGCCCGTGGCACCGCGCTGGTCGCGTCGGCGGGATCGGGCCGCACCTCCCGCCGCAGCACCTCGGCGGTGAGTCCCCGGATCTCCTCCTGGGTCTCGTCGAGGGTGAAATCCACGCCGGCTCCTCGCCTTGGACGTCGTATTGAAACTTGTTCTACTTTGTAGCGAACCGCGGGACCAGCCGCAAGGCACCCGGCTTCAGTCCCGGGGCAGCCCGAGGATTCGCTCGCCGGCCAGGGTCAGCAGGATCTGCGTGGTACCGCCCGCGATGCTCAGGCAGCGGCTGAGCAGGAAGTCGTGCACCAACGCTCCGGTGCCCTCGTCGGCCGCCGCACCGTCCGGTCCGGCGAGATCGAGAGCGGTCTCCGCGACGGCCTGCCGGTGCCGCACCCCGACCAGCTTGCGCACGCTGGACTCCGGCCCCGGGTCCTGGCCGCCCAGCCGGCGCAGCGTGGCGCGCAGGTCGAGCAGGCCGACCACGATCGCCTCGGCGACCAGCGCGCCCAGCCGCTCGGCCACGCCGGCGTCCCCGGCCACCCCACGACGGCGGGCGAGGTCCAGTACGCGTTCCAGGCCGTCGCCGAGCGAGGACCCGCCGCCCATGGCCACCCGCTCGTTGGCCAGTGTGGTGCGGGCCAGCCGCCAGCCCCCGTTCACCTCGCCGACCACGTTCCCGTCCGGCACGAACACGCCGTCCAGGAAGACCTCGTTGAACACCGCCTCGCCGGTGATCTCGCGCAGTGGCCGGACGTCGATGCCGGGGGCGCGCATGTCCACCAGGAAGTAGGTGATGCCCCGGTGCCTGGGCGCGTCCGGGTCGGTGCGGGCCAGGCAGATCGCCCAGTCCGCCTTGCCGGCCAGCGAGGTCCACACCTTCTGCCCGGTCAGCAGCCAGCCGCCGTCGGTGCGCACCGCGCGGGTGCGTAGCGCGGCCAGGTCGGAGCCCGCGCCCGGTTCGCTGAACAGTTGGCACCACACGATCTCGCCGCGCAGGGTGGGCCGGACGAACCGCTCCCGCTGCTCGTCCGTGCCGTGCCGCAGGATGGTCGGCACCGCCCAGCCGCCGATCACCAGGTCCGGCCGGGACACCCCGGCGCGGGCCAGTTCCTCGTCGATCAGCAACTGCCGCGCCGGGGACGCGTCCAGCCCGTAGGGGGCGGGCCAGTGCGGGGCGAGGTATCCGGTGTCCGCGAGCCGGCGGCGCCGCCCCTGCTCGGGCAGCGCGGCGATGTCGGCGACGGTGGCGCGCACGGCGTCCCGCTCCGCCTCGGCCGGATCGCCGGTCAGGTCGACGGCGAGGTGCCGGCGAGCCCCGCCGAGGGCCAGTTCGGCGACCCGCCGCCGCCAGCGCGCGCCGCCGCCGAGCAGTTGCCGCAGCGCCAGCGCCCGGCGCAGGTAGAGATGGGCGTCGTGCTCCCAGGTGAAACCGATGCCGCCGAGCACCTGGATGCAGTCCTTGGCCACCTCGACCGCGGCGTCCAGGGCGACCGCCGCGGCCACGGCGGCGGCCAGCGGGTGCTCGGCCGGCGCCTCGTCGGCGCTGCGCGCCGCGTCCCAGGCCACCGCGGCGGCCTGCTCCACCCGGCACAGCATCTCCGCGCACAGGTGCTTGACCGCCTGGAAGGAGCCGATCGGCCGGCCGAACTGCTCACGCACCCGGGCGTAGGAGACGGCGGTGCGCAGGCACCACGCGGCCACCCCGGTGGCCTCGGCGGCGGCGAGCGTCGCGGCCAGGTCGGTGACCTCGGCGGCGACCAGCCCGGGGATCACCGCCCCGGCGCTCACCCCGTCCAGCCGCACGTCGGCCAGTGGGCGGGAGAAGTCCACCGGGATGCGCTCGCTGGTGTGCACCCCGCGGTGGTCGGCGCGCAGCAGCACCCACGTGGTCCGCGCCCGGGCGTCGGCGACGTTGGTGTCGGCGATGCCGAGCAGCAGATGGCTGGTGGCCCCGGCGCCGAGCACCGGGCCGACCGCGCCGCGCAGCACGCCGCCCTCGTTGACCAGCGTCCCGGTGCCCAGCGCGACCGCGACCGAGGCCGTGCCCGCGGCCAGGTCGGCGAGCAACGGGTGGCCGGGCGCGTGCCGGGCGATGAGCAGCCCCGCCAGGGCGGTGGGCAGGGCCGGGCCGGGCACCAGCGAGTCGGCGGCCTGCTCCAGCGCGGCGGCCAGGTCCGTCACGGTGCCGCCGAGGCCGCCGGCCGCCTCGGGCAGGGCCATGCCGAACACGCCGATGCCGGCCAGCCCGGCGAGGAACTCCCGACCGCTCGCGGGCGGGCGGCCGGCGCCGGGTTCGCTGTCCCGCACCGCGCCGAGGGCGCCGGCCTGCTCCGCCCAGGACCGGATCGACTCCTGGACCGCCCGCTGCTCGTCGGTGATCGCGATCGGCACGGCACCTCCCCAAACCGGACACACAACGTAGAACGTGTTTCAGTTCTACCAGCCGGATACGGTGTGGGCGAGACCCATCGACCCCGGAGGTACCCGTGACCGCGAACGCCATCGACCCGGCGGGCCCGCCGGCCGACCTGCTCGCCGCGTTCCAGGCGGCCACCGGGTTCATGCCCACCGACGAGGGGCTGGCCGTGTACCGGGCCGCCGTGGAGCACCTCGGCACCGGGGTGGGCGTGGAGATCGGCACCTACTGCGGGAAGTCGACGATCCTGCTGGCCGCCGCGGCCCGGGAGACCGGCGGCCAGATCGTCACGGTGGACCACCACCGGGGCTCGGAGGAGCACCAGCCGGGCTGGGAGTACCACGACCCGAGCCTGGTGGACCCCGCGGTCGGCCGGCTGGACACCCTCGGCCGGTTCCGCCGCACCCTCGCCGCGGCCGGCGTCGAGGACCACGTGGTCGCCGTGGTCGGCCGGTCCGCCACGGTGGCGGCGTTCTGGCGCACCCCGCTGGCCCTGCTGTTCGTCGACGGCGGGCACACCGACGAGGCGGCGCGGGCCGACTACGACGGCTGGGCCCGCTGGGTCGCGCCGGGCGGCGCGCTGCTGATCCACGACGTGTTCCCGAACCCCGCCGACGGCGGCCAGGCGCCGTACCGGATCTACCGGCGGGCGCTTTCCGGCGGCGCGTTCCGCGAGGTCGGAGCGGCCGGATCGCTACGGGTGCTCGAGCGAGTCGGCGGCGAGCCCGGCGACCCCGTCGGTTGAGCCGTGGCCACCGGCCACCCCGTCGCCGCAGCCGCAGAACTCGCCGTCCACGGCCAGCCCGGTCGGGAGATCCTCGGCGCGGAAGATGCCGTTGCCCGCGCTGGTGCGGGACAGCGCGTCGGCCACCAGGATCACCGCCGCCGAGGTCCACGTGGTGCGCTCCTCCGGCCAGCGCTTGCCGTCGGCGAAGACGAAGCCGGTCCAGTAGGAGCCGTCCTCCTCGCGCAGATGCTGCATGTCCGCTAACAAACCGGCGGCGCGGTCGGTGTCGCCCAGCGTGTCCAGGCTCAGCGCCAGCTCGCAGGTTTCCGCGCCGGTGACCCACGGATGGTCGTCCACGCAGCGGATGCCCAGCCCGGGCACCACGAAATCGGCCCAGCGCCCGGCGATCCGCCGGTGCGCCGGCTCGCCCCGCACCGCGCCGCCGAGCACCGGGTAGTACCAGTCCATCGAGTACCGGTCCTTCGGCTCGAACGCCTCCGGATGGTGCCGCAGCACGTGCCCGAGCCGGCCGAGGTCGACCTCCCAGCCCGGCTGCGGCACGCCGAGGTGGTCGGCCAGCGCCAGCGCGCAGCGCAGGCTGTGGTGGATGCTCGCGCATCCGGTGAGCAGCGCCTCCCCGGCGGGTTCGCCGTCCGCGCCGCGCGCCCAGGCGATCTCGCCGCGCACCGTCTGCGCGTCCAGCACGAACTCGATCGCCCGCCGCACCGTGGGCCACATCCGCTCGGCGAAGCGGTCGTCGGAGGTGACCAGCCGGTGGTGCCACACGCCCACCGCGAGGTAGGCGCAGAAGTTGGTGTCCGCGGTGGCGTCCTCCACCCGGCCGGACCGGATCTTCATCGGCCAGGAGCCGTTCGGGCGCTGGGTGCGGGCCAGCCAGCGGTAGGCGCGCTCCGCCTCGGTGTGCAGGCCGGCCGCGGACAGCGCCATCGCGCTCTCCACGTGGTCCCACGGGTCGACGTGGCCGCCGGCGAACCATGGAATGGCGCCGGAGCGTTCCTGCGCGGCCGCGATGGTGCGGGCGGTGGCGAGGACGTCGTCCGCGGTGAGGATTCCTGGCACGGCCGGCACGTCGGGCCGCCGCACTAGGCCCCCCTCGCCACGCGCTCGCCGTCCCGGTCCCGGGTGGCCGCGCCGGCGCCGGCGGAGCCGTCCGCCGCGGTGACCGGCTTGCGCAGGTAGATGGCGAGACTCTTGCCGAGCACCGGGTTGAGCAGCCGCTCGGCGGTCCTGGTGAGCCACGGCCGGCGCATGATGTCCCAGACCAGCATCTTGTGGTACAGCCCGGGCAGCGGGTGGTCGTCCCGGTTGACGCCGACCGCGCACTTCAGCCACCAGTACGGGGAGTGCAGCGCGTGCGCGTGGTGCCGGTGGAACGGCCGCAGCCCGGCCCGGCGCAGCTTGGCCAGCAGCGCGTCGCCCCGGTAGATCCGCACGTGGCCGCCCTCGACCTCGTGGTACTCGGTGGACAGTGCCCAGCAGACCAGTTCCGGCCACCAGCGGGGCACGGTCACCGCGACGGTACCTCCCGGCCGCACCACCCGGGTGAGTTCGGCGATCGCCCGCTCGTCCCGCGGCACGTGCTCCAGGATCTCGGCGGCCACCACGTGGTCGAACGAGCCGTCCGGAAAGGGCAGGTCGAGCGCGTCCCCGGGCACCGTCTCGGCGGTGGCGTCGGCGGGCGCCTCGCCGGCGTCGCGCATCGCGGCGAACATCGCGGCCACGTTCTCCAGTTCCGCCGCGTCCATGTCGAGCGCGACCACGTGGGCGCCCCGCCGGTACAGCTCGAACGCGTGCCGGCCGGCGCCACACCCCAGGTCGAGCACCCGGTCGCCGGCCCGCACCCCGAGCCTGTCGAAGTCCACCGTCAGCACGCTGTCGCCCTCCTCGCCGTCCCGACCCGGTCGATGTTCTCCGCGTAGCAGTCGACGGTAGCCCGAGCCACCGACTCCCAGATGTACCGGTTGATCACCCGCGCCCTGCCGGCCTCGCCCATCCGCAGCCGGCGCCGCGGGTCCTCCAGCAGGGCGGCCAGCGCGTGCGCGAGCGCCTCGGTGTCGCCGGGCGGGACCAGGTCCGCGCACTCCCCGTCCGGCCCGACCACCTCGGGAATCGCCCCGGCCCTGCTGACGACCAGCGGGGTCGCGCAGGCCATCGCCTCCACCGCGGGCAGCGAGAAGCCCTCGTGCAGCGACGGCACGCAGGCCACCTCGGCGGAGGCGAGCAGGGTGGCCAACTCCTCGTCGGACAGCCCGTTCACGATCCGGACCGCGTCGCCGATGGCCAGCTCGTCGATCATCCGCTCGGTCGGGCCGCCGGGAGTGGGCCGGGCCACCAGCACCAGTTCCACGTCCCGCTCGGTGCGCAGCTTGGCCACCGCCTCCAGCAGTGTGCGCACACCCTTCAGCGGGGTGTCCGCGCTGGCCATCGCGATGATCCGGCCGGAAACCCTGGGCGTCTCGCGGGGCCGGAAGGTCTGCCCGTCCACGCCGAGCGGGATGACCCGGATCCGTTCCCGCGGCACGCCGAAGTCGCCGGCGATGTCCCGGGCCGACGACTCGGACACCGTGATCACCTCGGGCATCCGCCTGGCCACCCGCGCCTGCATGCGCAGGAAGCCGTACCAGCGGCGCAGGGTGAGCCGGCGCGTTCCGGTGGCCGCGGCCAGGTCCAGCCGCCGGTCCTGGGTGATCGGATGGTGCACGGTGGCCACCACCGGCAGGTCGCGCGGCAGGCCGAGCAGGCCGTAGCCGAGCGACTGGTTGTCGTGCACGATGTCGAAGTCGGCGGCGCGGCGGCGCAGCAGCCGCGCGGCCCGCAGGCTGAACGTCAGCGGTTCCGGGAAGCCGGCGGTCCACATGATGCCGACCTCCAGCGCGTCGATGGGGTCCCGCAGTTCGCGCCAGTGCGGCGTGCGGAACGGGTCCGGCTCGCGGTAGAGGTCGAGGCTGGGCACCCGGGTCAGCTCGACGCCGTCGTCGAGTTCCGGGTACGGCTGGCCGGAGAACACCTCGACGCGGTGGCCGAGTTCGGCCAGCCCGCGGCTGAGATGCCGGACGTAGACGCCCTGCCCGCCGCAGTGCGGCTTGCTTCGGTACGACAGGAGCGCGATGCGCACAGGCCACCTCCGACGGGACGGGGACGTCCGTTGGTCAGGTACGCTGCGGTAAACTAGAACACGTTTCTACCGCTCGGTAACACCTAGAGCCTAACCTGAGGGAATCCGTTGTCCTCGGCAGAGGGGTGTGGTGTGGGCGGCAACCAGCGCGCGCGGATCCGGATGACCGACGAGGAGGTCGCGACCTTCCTGCACGACCAGCGCACCGCCGTGCTGTGCACCATGCATCCCCGTGGCAGCATCCACGCCGTGGCCATGTGGTACGGATTCGTCGACGGCCACGTGGCGCTGGAGACGAAGACCAAATCGCAGAAGGCGCAGAACCTGCGGCGCGACCCGAGGATGACGCTGCTGGTGGAGGACGGGGATTCCTACGACGAACTGCGCGGCGTGGAACTGGTCGGCACCGGGGAACTCTTCGACGATCCGGACAAACTGTGGCAGCTCGGCGTTTCCATGTACCAGCGATACCTCGGTGAGTACACGGAGCAGGCGCGCCCGATGGTGGAGGCGATGCTGCACAACCGGGTCGGCATCCTGATGCGCACCGAACGGACGGTGTCCTGGGACCACCGGAAGCTGAGCTGACCACCGCCGGCCGGCCGCTCCGCCGCACGCCTGCTTCGGGCAGAATTGACGGCGCGGGGAACATGGCGATGGCCGGCGCCACGGTGCCGGAGAAGCGCCGGGAGGAACGCCAGTGGCGAGGCCGGACCGCGGCACCACCCTCATCGACGTCGCGCGCGCGGCCGGCGTCTCCCGGCAGACCGTGTCCAACGCGATCAACGCCCCGCACCTGCTGCGCGCGGAAACGCTGGCCCAGGTCCGCTCGGTCATCGACCGGCTCGGCTACCAGCCCAACCGCAGCGCGCGGTCGCTGCGCACCCGGCAGTCCCGGCTGATCGGCTACTGCGTGCCCCGGCCCAACCCGGACCGGCTGGGTTGGGTGCTCGACGAGTTCCTGCACGCGGTCGCGGATGCCGCCCGCGGCGCGGGCTACCACATCGTGGTGTTCACCCCGGACAGCGCGCAGCGGGAACTGGACAGCTACGCGACGATGCTGCAGACCGGCGGCGCCGACGGGTTCCTGCTCACCGACATCACCCACCGGGACCGGCGGCCCGGGTGGCTGCGCCGGCGCGGCGTGCCGTTCGTGTCCTACGGCCGCCTGCCCGCCAGTGCCGGCCCCGCCTGGGTCGACGTGGACGGCGCCGCCGGCGTGGCGGCGGCCGTGGAACACCTGGTCGGCCTGGGCCACCGGAGGATCGCCTTCCTCGGCTGGCCCGAGGGCCACCGGGTCGGCGACGACCGCGCGGACGGCTGGCGCTCCGCGATGGCCGCCCACCGACTCGCCGCCACCCTCCGCGGGTACACCGACGACACGATCACCGCGGCCGCCGAGGAGGCCGGCCGGATGCTGGACGCGGCTCGGCCTCCCACCGCGGTCATCGCGGTCAGCGACACCGTCGCGGTGGGCGCACTGCGGGCCGCCCGGGCCCGCGGCCTCGCCCCGGGCCGGGACCTCTCCGTGGTCGGGTTCGACGACACACCCAGCGCCGCGCTGCTCACCCCCCCGCTGACCAGCGTCTCCCAGCCGCTGCAGGAGGCCGCCCGACTGCTGGTGGAGATGCTCGTCGCCCGCCTCGCCGGCCGCCGCCCGGAGCGACGCTCGGTGCTGCTGGAACCCACCCTGGTCGTCCGGGGCAGCACCGGACCCCCGCCGCCCGGCCGGTAACCCACCACCGCCGATCGCCAGCCCTGTCCCGCCGATGCCGACGAAGGACCCTTCGTGACCGATCACCCGCTGCCCGGAGCGATCCGGCTGCCGGACGGCTGCCAGGTGCGCGGCCGTGGCCTGCGGCACGGCACCCCGGACGGCCCCGCCCCGGACTTCGGCCTCTACCTCGGCACCGCGCGGCTGCGCCGCCGGCATGCGGACAAGCTGCCGTGGCCGCAGCGGTGGGTCGACTGGCCGGACTTCCTGCTCCCCCGCGACTCCGCGCACGCCGTCGCGGAGATCCGGGCCCTGCACGAGCGCGCGCTCGCCGGCCAGCGCGTCGAGGTCGCCTGCGGTGGCGGGGTCGGCCGCACCGGCACCGTCATCGCCTGCCTCGCCGTGCTCGCCGGCCTACCGCCTGAGCAGGCCGTCGCCTGGACCCGGGCTCACCACCACCCGCGCGCCGTGGAAACCCCGTGGCAGCGCCGCTGGATCACCCGCTTCGCCACTCCTGTGACGGGCTGATGGCGCACCACCGCCGGTCGACCGGTGGACCCGGTGGACGCCGCGCAGGCAACTCGGCCCCGGCTCGCCACGCACCGCACGTGTGTCTCCCGCTGGCCAGGCGGGCGGGCACGTGCCGGGAGCACCGGGGCGAGTCGGCTGGTCGCGTCGCACCGCGAGTCTTGATCGTTCCCAGTGGCCTTGTTAACGTCGGCGTCACTGTCCGATTCCGAATATGTACGGTTGGGAATCACCGGACGAGATGGCGTGGTTACGGCGAAACGACAGGGCAACGGACGAGCATCGAGTGCTGTCCACCACCACGATCGCCGTGTGGGCGGTCGGCCTCATCATCGTCGCCGGGCTTTCGGTCGCGGTGTTGTGGACGCAGTTCTCCAACGGCGACCAGCGTGACTCTGTCCGGCTGGACACGATCCGCACCGCGGCCAGCATCGTCGTCGGCACCGGTGGCGCCGCCGCCCTGCTGCTGACCGCGCGGCGGCAGCGGTCCACCGAACTCGACCTCAAGCAGAACGAACACGACGCTACCGAGCGCCGGGTCACCGAACTGTACGGCAAGGCCGCCGACCAGTTGGGCAGCGACAAGGCGCCCCTCCGGCTGGCCGGCCTGTACGCCCTGGAACGGCTGGCCCAGGGCAACCCGGCGCACCGGCAGACCATCGTCAACCTGATCTGTGCCTACCTGCGCATGCCGTTCGTGCCCCCGCCCACGCCGTCACCGGCAGATCTGTCCTCGACCGACGGGCGAACCGGGCGCCGGCGTCTGTCTGCGGTCCGTCCACGCGTGCGCCCCGCCGACGGCCCCGCCGAACTCCAGGAATTAGAGGTCCGGCAGACCGCTCAGCGTCTCCTGGTGGAGCATCTGCGCCCTGGCAAGGACGACCGGCAGCCTGATCCGTCGTACTGGGAAGGAATGGACCTCAACCTGACCGGCGCCACGCTGGTGAAGCTGGTCATGACACATGCTCGGGTGCGGTCGGCGACGTTCCACGGAGCCACCTTCCACGGCCCGACCACGTTCCGGGGCACGGTCTTCATGCGCAACGCGGACTTCCGCGCGACGCGGTTCGTCGGCCTCGCCGACTTCCGCCGGGTCACCTTCGACGAGGAGAGCGCGACCTTCAAGGGTGCCGTGTTCGAGGGTGAAGTGGACTTCGGCACGCACACCGCGGCCCCGCTCGCCGGAGCGACCACCCGCACCACGGGCGAGACCCGTAGGAAGTGGCCGGCCGAATGGGCCGCCCGCGATATCAGCGGGCGGCCGGGATGGGCGCGGCTCGTCGCCCGCGACCAAGCCGCGGAATCCCGTTGACAGCAACCGCGCGGAACCTCCGGAGGACGGTTCACGTCCAACCGACGATCGCCTAAGATCGACCATCCGAGGGGAGGTGATCACCAGATGACATTACGTCTCGCGCAGCACAGGAGCCAACGGAACGGCATTGTGCCGGCCATGGTTGTTGGCCTGCCCCACTCCTTCTCCGCTGCCAAGAGGCTTCGGCGGGAGGCCATCGTGGCGGGTGGGACGACCGGCAAGCGGCTCCCGGCGGCGGCGAGGCGTGGCTTGGTGGTCATGCCCCACGCGGCCGACCCGCATGTCCGTCGCGCCTGCCCTTGATGACCGACCTTCCTTGACGGGTCCCGGGTGGATGCCGGAAGGCAGCGTGCTGAGCGTCCCGATCGTGGTGGCGCGGCGCACGGCTTGGCGGTTGCGCGCCACCGTCACCGCGGCGATATGGCGCAGCCGCAGAATCCGTCTTCCGCGCGGTTTCCGGCGTGGCGGCACGCAGCGAAAATGATTGGTTTCCGGGGCCGGCTCTGCTCATGATCGGGCCATGTCAACCGAGACACCGCCCGGCTCGCCGCTGATCATCACGGGACCTCCGCACCGGGCCGGTTCCTCAGCCCACGCGGTTTCACCTGCCCGATGACGTGTCGCGGTGAGCGGCCGAGGGTCTTCCGGTCCGGCTTGTCTGGCCGCAGGCCCATCCCGGCCGGTCGTGCGGCCGGGTCGAATGGTCGGTGGACGACGCGCCGACCGGATACCTGCCGAGGATCCGCGAGGTGGGCTGACAGCATCCGGAACGGGAATAACGACGGCCTGCCGGTGGTCGAAGCGGGAAACGGAACGTCACGAAACAGGGGAGAAACCCGATGACCGAGACGTACCGGGCCGTCGAGTACGCCGAGTACGGCGGTCCCGAGGTGCTGCGGGTGGTCGAGCGCGAGGTGCCCCAGCCCGGTCCTGGGCAGGTGCGGGTGCGGGTCCGCGCGGCCGGGGTGAACCCGATCGACTGGAAGATCCGCAGCGGCGCGATGGCCGGCGTCATGCCGGTGCGGTTCCCGGCCGTGCCGGGCGTGGACATGGCCGGCGTGGTCGAGGCGGTCGGCCCGGACGTCACCGAGTTCGCGGTCGGTGACGAGGTGCTGGGCCGGGGGTCCGGCACGTACGCCGAGCTGACGCTGGCCCCGGTAGACGGCATCACGGCGAAGCCGGCGGAGGTGCCGTGGGCGGTCGCGGCGGGGCTGCCGGTGGCCGCCACCACCACGTACCGCGTCCTCGCCCTGCTCGGCCTGAAGCCCGGCGAGACCATCCTGATCGACGGCGCGGCGGGCGGCGTGGGCACGGTCGCCGTGCAGGTGGCCCGGCACCGCGGGGCCACCGTGATCGGCACGGCCAGCCCGGCCAACCACGACTACCTGCGCTCGCTCGGGGCGACGCCAGTGACGTACGGCGAGGGACTCGCCGACCGGGTGCGGGCGGTGGCCCCGCAGGGCGTGGACGCGGCGCTGGACGCGTCCGGGCGCGGCTCGCTGCCAGCGCTGGTCGACCTGGTCGGCGGCCCGGACCGGGTGGTCACCATCGCGGACGCGGCGGCCGCCGAGCACGGGGTGCGGTTCACCTCCGGCGGGCCGGACGAGGTGCCCGGCAGCCTCGCCGACGCGGTGTCGCTGCTCGCGGCCGGGACGATCACGTTGCCGGTGGCGCGCAGCTACCCGCTGTCCGAGGCGGCGGACGCGCACCGGGACAGCGAGGCCGGGCACGTGCGCGGCAAGCTGGTCCTGCTGCCCTGAACGCCGCCCCCTGCACGGCCGCCCGGCCCGCGAAACGCGGGGACGGAAGTCCCTGGGTTCCGCCGCACGGCCGGGTTCCCCTAGGTGGGGAAGACGTGTCGGCAGAGGGGAGGACGACAATGCTGGGCGGGCTGATCAGGGCGCTGCTGCCGCAGCCGGTGCGGATCGTGCCGCAGGACTGTTTCTGGGGCGGCCGGTGGTACCGCGAGGGCGACTTCTTCGGTGGCCGCCGGTGTTTCGGCGGCCGCTGGTCCGGCGGCATGTCCCGCTGAGGTGGGGCGCCCGTGCGGAACCCGGGCCGAGGGGCCTCGGCCCGGGTTCCGCGGCCGCGTCAGGACAGCCGCACCACCAGGGTGCTGCGGCCGCCGCCCTGGCCGGCGTCCGCGACGATCTCGGTGCCGCGGGTCGTGGTGATCGTCCGGTAGGCGACCGGGTGACCGTCCAGGGTCACCGAGGCGACGGACGCGCCGGCCGGTAGCACCTGGCCGATGGTCAGTGCCATGGTGCCGTGCCGGGTGACCGTGGTGCGCAGGTCCTGGCCGGCGTGCTCGGCGAGCACGTCGACGGCCGCGTCGCCGAGCCGGATGTCGTTGCCGGCGACGCGCTGCTGCCCGTCCGGAATCCGCGGCACCACGTCGACATGGCCGCGGCCCATGTCCGGGGACACGCCGAGTTGCTGGTGCACGACCGGCCACAGGATTCCGTACGCGTCCCAGGCTTGCAGCACCATGGACCGCTCGGTGAGCTTGCGGTCGATGTTGGCGCCGAAGTCCGGGCTGGGCAGCACCTCCGGCATGGCACCGGGCATCTCCCACACCGAAGGGTCGAGCTGGGCGCGGGCGTTCGCGGTGGTGTACCGCTGCTGCTGTGCTCCGCCCATCCGACCGTAGTTGCCCTCGGCGACCGCCATGATCCCGGTGCCGATGCCGTAGACGGTGCGGTCACTGGCCACGGTGGACACCGCGCTGTCGCAGGACGGGCCGGGGTTGCCGGCCGGGTCGGAGGTGGGCCCGGTGCCGGTGTGGTAGAGGCCGAACTCGCCCGAGTAGCAGGGCTGCTGCCGGCGGTCCAGCGCGGTGTTGCCGTGGCCGGCCGGGGCGAGCGGCTGGGTGGGTTGGCCGGGCCGGGCGAGTTCGGCGTCCATCGGGGTCACCCCGATCCAGTGCCGCTGGAAGATCGGCGCGTCGTTCGGCTCGGCCAGCGAGTCGCCGTACTGGTTGGTGTCGCCGCCCGCCCACCACGTGGTGTCGAACCGCTTCTCCAGGTCGGCGGCCCTGGCGGTGGCCCAGGACTCGGTGGCGGTGTCGTTCCGGCTGCGCGCCAGGTCGGCGAGGTCGCGCAGGCCACGGATGGTGTAGACGGCGTTGTCCAGCTTCTCCGGGCCCATGCCGGGCCGCTCGACGTTGCCGCTGCCCTCCGGCCAGCCGTCGTGGTCGGCGTCCAGCATGCCGGTGACGTAGCGCATGTTCCGGACGGTGAAGTCGTACATCTCGTCGCGGAACGCGTTGTCCCCGGTCCACCGCCACACCAGGGCGACCGCGCTGGGGAACTTGGCGGTCTCGTCGGTGTTGCCGGCGCTGTCGTTGGTGCCGAAGTAGACGGAGCCGTCCGGGGTGACCTCGTGCACCACCTTGCCGCTGCGGTCGTTCACGGTGTCGCTGATCCGTTGCAGCGTGCGCAGGTGGGACTCGATCGCGTCGAACTGGCCGGCGGCGACGCTGGCGAACGCGGTGTACTCGCCGTCGGTGCCGAACAGCCACGGGTAGTCCGGCCAGCCAGCGCCGATCCACCGGGCCACCGGCAGGGTGCCCTTCGCGGCCGGGTAGTTCTTGCCCTCGCTGGTCGGCCGGAGCTGGAGGTTGTGCGACTCCTGCACGGCGTCGGCGAGGTTCTGCTTGGCCCACGCCACACTCCTGGCGAGCAGCGGGTCGCCCGGAAGGTCCACAGTGGACCGCGCGGCGGCGGCCTGCCGCTTCGCCAGCTTGGCGGCGAGCAGCCCTGCCGGGTCGGCGAGCGCCCGGTCGTAGTTGGCGCGGGCGTCGGCGAGTCCCTGGTCGGACCCGGCCACGGCGAACCACAGCGTGGTGGGCCGGCCGGGGTCGAGGTGCACCCGGTAGGTCAGTGACCCGCCGGTGCCCTTGCCGAACGCGGAGTCGTCGCAGCGGTCGGGCGTGGCGCCGGTGGCCGGGCAGACCACCGGCGGGCTCTGCGGGCCGCGGAAGTCCGGGCCGAGCTGGTGGGCCCGCGGCGGCAGCGAGCTACCCACCACGGCGGCGTAGTCGTGCGGGGCGGCGTTCGGCACCGGCGGCGTGCCCTGGTCGCGGAACACCAGCGCGTTGCTGGCGAAGTCCCCGGTGTCCGGCAGGTTGAACTGGGACTGGCTGGGCGTGGTCCAGCCCCACGGGTAGGCGCTGGTCAACTCGGAGTGCGCGGCCACGGTGACGCTGACGTCGGACGGCGTGGCCGCGGACAGCGTGAGCCCGGTCAGCCCGGCGCGCAGGCCGTCCGGGGCGAGGTCGGTGCGACTGGCCCGCACGCCGGAGGTGGCCGCGAAGTCGGTGCGGGTGTAGCCCCAGCCGCTGGTGAACCGGGTGGCCGGGGCCTGCCTGCCCAGCCAGGCGTCGCCGATGCCGAACCACATGCCGTCCAGCAGCTTGATCGGCGGCGACCAGAACCCGCCCATCTCGCCGAGGGTGTGCCAGCCCTGGGCCGGGTACAGGCCGTCCTCGGTGCCCACGGAGTAGAACCGGTCGCCGAGGACGACCGACCGCCGGTCGGCCAGCCGGGTGGTCTCGGACAGCTCGGCGGAGCGCGGTAAGCCGGCGGTCACGCCGCCGTCCGGGGTGGCCGCGCTGCCGGCCGGCACGCTCAGCGCGCCGGCGAGCAGCGGCCCGGCCACCGCCAGCAACACGATCCCGCTGCGGGACCTCATCGTCACCTCGCAGAAAGAGTTTCGGATCAGCGGAGCAGCCAGGCGGCCGTGTCCGGGGGCAGTCCGTCCCGCACCGGCGCGCTGGCGAGCAGCACCTCGCGGTGCTCGGGAAGCGGCACGGTGCGCGGCGAGAGGTTGACCACGCAGCGGAAGCCGGGCTCGCGGGTGAACGACAGCACCCCGTCCGCGGTGCCGACATCCCACCTCAGCTCGCCGTCGCCGAGCGCGGGCTGGGCGCGCCGCAGCCGCAGCGCCGCCCGGTAGAACTCCAGCATCGAGGCGGCGTCCCCGGTCTGGACCTCCACGGTGAGCGACTTCCACTGCTCGGGCTGCGGCAGCCACGGCGTGCCCTCGCCGAACCCGAACGGCGGCCGGTCGCCGGACCACGGCAGCGGCACCCGGCAGCCGTCCCGGCCGCGCACGGTGTGCCCGCTGCGCTCCCAGGTCGGGTCCTGCAGTAGTTCCTCGGGGATGTCCTCCACCTCGGGCAGGCCCAGCTCCTCGCCCTGGTAGAGGTAGGCGCCGCCGGGCAGGGCGAGCATGAGCAGCGCCGCGGCCCTGGCCCGCCGGGTGCCCAGTTCGAGGTCCACCGGCTGCCCGTACTGCCGGCGAGCCGCCTGGTTGTCGGTCTCGGCCCGGCCGTACCGGGTGACGTGCCGGATCACGTCGTGGTTGGACAGCACCCAGGTCGGCGGCGCGCCCACGGTGCCGTGCCAGGCGAGCGTGTCGTCGATCACCGAGCGCAGGTCCTCCGCGCGCCAGGCGCAGGTGAGGAAGTCGAAGTTGAACGCGGTGTGCAGGCCCTCCGGCCGCAGGTAGCGGACCAGTTGCTCGGGGCTGGCCACCCACGCCTCGGCGACGAACGCGCGGTGCCCGTCGTAGGCGTCGGTGACCGCGCGCCAGGACCGGTACACGTCGTGCACCTCGTCCCGGTCCCAGTGCGGGTGGTTGGACCGCCTCGGCGGCCCCAGCAGTTCCTCGTGGTGGCCGAGGTCGGGCAGGTCGGCGTCCTTGGCCAGACCGTGTGCCACGTCGATCCGGAACCCGTCGACGCCGCGGTCCAGCCAGAACCGCAGGATGTCCTCGAACTCGGCGCGCACCTCGGGGTTGTCCCAGTTGAGGTCCGGCTGCTGCGGGGCGAACAGGTGCAGGTACCACTCCCCCGGGCTGCCGTCCGGCTCGGTGATCCGGGTCCACGCCGGACCGCCGAACACCGACCGCCAGTCGTTCGGGGGCTGCTCGCCGTGCTCGCCGCGGCCGGGCCGGAACCAGTACCGCGCCCGCTCCGGCGAGCCGGGCGGCGCGGCGAGTGCGGCGCGGAACCACGGGTGCCGGTCCGAGGAGTGGTTGGGCACCAGGTCCACGATCACCCGGATGCCGTGCTGGTGGGCCTCGGCGAGCAGCTTCTCGGCGTCGGCGAGCGTGCCGAACAGCGGGTCGATGTCCCGGTAGTCGGCCACGTCGTAGCCGCCGTCGACCATCGGCGACGGGTACCACGGCGTGATCCAGACGGCGTCCACCCCGAGGTCGCGGAGGTAGGGCAGGCGGGAGCGGATACCGGCGATGTCGCCGACCCCGTCCCCGCTGCCGTCCGCGAAGCTGCGGATGTAGATCTGGTAGATCACGGCGTCCCGCCACCATGCTGGCGTAGCGGTCACTTCACCCCTCCCGCGGTCAGTCCGGCGATGATGCGCCGCTGGAACAGCAGCACAACGATGACCAGCGGCACGGTCACGATGACACCGGCCGCCATCTGCGTGCCGAACGGCTGGTCGAAACCGTAGGCGCCGGTGAACCGTGAGATGGCCACCGTGGCGGTCTGCATGCTCTTGTCGTTCACCATGGACAGCGCGATCGCGAACTCGTTCCAGGCCACGATGAACGTGATGATCGCGGTGGTGAACATGCCCGGCGCGGCGAGCGGAATGATGACCTTCCGGAACGCCTGGCCGCGGGTGCAGCCGTCCACCATGGCCGCCTGCTCCAACTCCTCGGGCATCTGCCGGAAGAACGTGGTCAGGTTCCACACCGCCAGCGGCAGCGCGAAGGACAGGCTGGGCAGGATCATCGCCTGGTAGGTGTTGATCCAGCCGATGTTGGTGAACAGCTTGAGCAGCGGCACCACCAGCGAGATCACCGGGAACATCGACATCGCGATGACGACGCCCGCCGCGGCGGTCTTGAACCGGAAGTTCAGCCGGGCCAGCGCGTACGCGGCGAACGTGCCGAGCAGCAGGGTGAGCAGGGTGGTCGTGCCGGCCACGATCACACTGTTCAGCAGCGACCGTCCGAACCCGACGTCCGGTTTGAACACGGCGAGGAAGTTCTCCACCGACCACGGCCGGGGCAGCGGGGTGATGGCGAACTGGTCACCGGGCCGGCGGAACGCCGAGACGACCATCCAGTAGAACGGCGCCAGGCAGTAGAGCACGATGGCGGCCACGCCGACGACGCGCGGCCAGCTTCGCCGGCGGGTGCTCGTGGCGGTTCCGGTCATGCCGGGACCACCTCCTCCCGGGGCGGCGCGGCCGGCGCGTCCTCCGCCCGCCGGCCCACCGCCCGCCGGCCCACCGCGCGCCGGCCACGCGCCTCGCCGATCACGTCCGCGCCGAGCAACTTGACGAATAGGAACGCGACCACCACGACGTAGAAGAACAGCAGCGTCGCGTACGCGGCGGCCGGGCCGTAGTGCAGGTTGCTCGCCTCGTCCCAGGCCAGCATGGACAGCGTCTCCGCGGACCGCTTCTGGTTGCCGATCAGCACGAACGGCAGGTCGAACATGCGCAGCGCGTCCAGGATCCGGAACAGCACCGCGACCAGCAGGGCGGGTTTGACCAGTGGCAGGGTGATCTGCCAGAACTGCCGCCACGACCCAGCCCCGTCCACCCGGGCCGCCTCGTACAGGTCGCCGGGGATGATCTGCAGCCCGGCGAGGGTGAGCAGGCCGACGAACGGCGCGGTCTTCCACACGTCGGCGACGATCACGGCGAGCTTGGCGTGCCAGCCCTCCGTGGTCCACAGCACCTGGTGGCCGATGATCGCGTTGATCACGCCGTCGGAGGCGAACATCCAGCGCCACAGCAGGGCGGACACCGCGGTGGGCACCGCCCAGGGCACCAGCACGCTCGCCCGCACCACGCCCCTTCCGCGCAGCGCGTGGTGCATCACCAGCGCCATCGCCATGCCGATGACGGTTTCCATGGCGACCGTGGTGAGCATGAAGAACGTGGTGTTGCCGAACGCGTTCCAGAACCGGGTGGCGGCCGCGCCCCGGACGATGTCGGCGAAGTTCCGCAGGCCGACGAACTGGTCGCCCTGCACGACGAAACCGTTCTCGTCGAGTTGCTCGCCGCTGGAGAACAGCGAGTCGCGCAGCGCGGACACCAGCGGGTAGACGATCACCAGGGCCAGCACGGCGAACGTGGGCGAGAGCAGCAGAGCGGCCAGCCGGCCGGCCTCGGCTCTCCCACGCCGGCGTCCGCGCGCGTGTCTCGGCACCGACCGCGTCTTCGCCCGCAGCGGTTCGGTGGTGCTCGTGCTCGTCACGACGGTCCTCCTTGCCCGCCATCCGTGCGCATCGGGAAGCCTTCCTTCTCGCGGCCTGAGAGACGCATCAGGCAGCCTGCTCGCCGGACCACCGGGAAGCCGGGCGGGCGCGGGGTCGCCGCGCCCGCCCGCCGGCCGCTCACTGCTGGGTGAGCTGCTGGAGCTTCTGCTGCAACTCGGACAGCGCCGCATCCGTGGGCTTCTGCCCGCTCAGCGCCGCGTACACGGACTCCTGGATGGCCTTGGTGACGTCGCCGTAGTGCACCACCACCGGCCGTGGCTTGGCGCCCATGATCGACGCCTTGAGGGTGGGCAGGTAGGGGTACTTCTGCACCAGTTCCGGGTCGTCGTAGAGCTTGGTCAGCACCGGCGCCTCGGAGGTGGCCAGCAGGTTGGACCGCTGGGTCTGCTCGCTGGTCATGTACTTGATGAAGTCCAGCGCGGTGGCCTTGTTCTTGGCGAACGAGGAGATGGCCATGTTGTAGCCGCCGATGGTGGACACGCCGGGTCCGCTGATCCCGGGCAGCGGTGCCACGTCGAACTTGCCGACGACCTGAGAGGAACCGTCCGTCTGGTTCGCCTTCGCCCACTGGTAGGGCCAGATGTTCTCGAAGACCAGCTTGCCGGCCTCGAACGCGCGGCGGGAGTCCTCCTCCTTGAAGGTGATGGCCTCCTTGGGAATCATCCCGGACTTGAAGCCCTGCACCAGGGTGTCCAGCGCGGTCTTCGCCTGCGGCGTGTTCACGCTCGGCTTGCCGTCGGCGTCGATGATGGTGCCGCCGGCGGAGTTGACGGCCTCCGCGAAGTTCGCGGTCAGGCCCTCGTACTTCTCGTACTGCCCGGAGTAGCAGCTCATGCCGGCGGCGTCGGGCAGCGCCAGCACCTTCTGGCAGTCCGCGGACATCTCCGCGAAGGTCTTCGGCGCCTGCTGGATGCCGGCCTTCTGCAACAGGTCCTTGCGGTAGAAGAGCAGGCCGCCGTTGGACTTGAACGGCATCGCGAACAGCTTGCCCCGGTACTTCGCCGACTCCACCGCGGGCTGCAGGAAGTTCTGCAGGTCGAACTGCTGCTGCGGCAACTCGACGACCCATCGGTTCGCGGCGAACTCACCTGTCCACACCACGTCGAGATTGAGCACGCTGAACGCGTCCGATTTCACCTGGGCGTTCTGCACCATCTGCTGCCGCTGGTCGTCGGCGGACTCCGGCAGTTCAACGATGCGCACCTGCTCGCCGGGGTGCGCACCGTTCCATGTGTCCACCAGCTTCTGCAGGTTGCCCGAGGTGTCCTTGCCGGTGGCGAAGGTGATCGGGCCGCGGCCGTCGAGCGGGGTCGTGCCGCCCGCACCGGTTCCGCCGCCGCCCCCGCCGCTGCCGCCGCAGGCGGAGAGGGCGAGGGCGGCGGTCACGGCGACCGCACCCCACGCGATGGTTGTCCGACGGATCATCCTTTCGCTCCCTCCCGTCCGTCTCCGTCCAGATCGTGCCGGCCTCGCCCGGACACGCCGCCGTCATGGGCCGGCGAGAGCCGCTGGCGCACGAGGGAGGGTGGTGTCGACGCGGCCACTCGCTGCTGCCTGACCATGCCCCTCCGCCTCGTTGCGATGGGTCGCCCGAGGGCCCCGCCGGACTGCGACGTGCACGATATGAACGTTCAAAGTCGATCACACCGGCGAGCCCGGCGTGATCGAGTTGGAACGCTCAACACGAGCGCGCATAGGGTCGGTCGGCTGACTGTGCTTGTCAACCCCTGAACGGACGGCCGGCCGGACACGTCAGCCGCGTCCGGCAGCCCTACCCGCCATCCGCCTGGTCAGCACCCAGGATCCGAAGCCGGTTCGGCACGTCCCGCGGCGGAACATGCTCGACGCCCATGGCCATCCCCCTCGCACCAACGGCACCCGGGCCGGCCCTCGCCCGGGGCCCACCGTTCGTCCCGGTACCGCCGATTCCAGCGCAGATCCGCACGGCTCGGTCAACCGAGAGATCGTCGTACGTGCCCCCGAACGTGACGCGCCCCGGGGGCGTGACCCGCGGCGGCAGGTCACGCCCCCGGTACGCCGGCCCGTCACGGGCCGTGGTCCACCCACACCTCGGCATCCCGCTCCAGCCGGTAACCCACGCCGCGCACCGTGCCGATCAGCGGCAGGTCCGGGCCGAGCTTGCGGCGCAGCCGGCGGATGTGCACGTCGAGGGTGCGGGACCGGCCGGGGCCGGCGTACCCCCAGACGTGGTGCAGCAGCGAGCGGCGCTCATGCACGCGCCGCGGGTGGTCGCACAGGAACAGCAGCAGGTCGTACTCCAGCCGGGTCAGGCTCAGCGGGGCGCCGTCGCGGAGCACCCGGCGGGACGGCGTGTGGATGTGGAGCCGGGCCCGGTCCCGGGACTCCCGGGTCTCGGGGACCGGCCGGGGCAGCGGGATCACCTCGCCGGCGCCGCCGTGCCCGGCGCCCGAGCCGACGGTGACGTCAACGGGCCCGCATTCGGCGGCGAGGGTGGACAGCGCTCGGGTCAGCCAGGCGGCGACCCGCGCGGCGTCGTCGCCGTGCGCGGCCAGGTGGACCACGATGTGCACGCCGCTCCGGGCTGGCGTGCCGGGCTGCGCGCTCGGCTGCGGGGTCGGTAGGGAAGCCACGGTCATCGCGTTTCCTCGTCCGTGTACTCACCGTCCGTCGTGGACGGACGGTTGGGTGGCTGGGTCTGGCGCCCTCGCGCCGGCATCGAGGCGGCGAGGGACGAGATCAGAAAACCCGGGGCGGCGGCATGGATTTCCGGCGCGCCGGCGGCCGGTGGGATCAGCCCCGACAACCCTGGGCGACGACACGGACATAGTCGACGTGCCGCCGCCGGGTGAGCGAGCGCTGCGCGGTCACGAGCCTCATCGTGGCGGGCACCGGCACGCGGCGTCAACGATTCCGCCGGCCTCCCAGCACGTGGACACGGCCGCGGTCAGCGGCGGTAGCAGTAGGAGTCCGAGGAGGAGTCGCCGCCCTGCAGCCGCACCTGGTGCGCGCGCAGCCCGCGGAACTCGTCGCCGTGCGGGAAGACGCGCTCGTCGATGCGCAGCCCGCCGCCGGCGTCCGGGTCGGTGTCGATCTTGGCGAACCACGCGCCCACGCCGTCCGGGTAGTACTGGTCGTCCCAGGACCCGTACAGCGAGTTCGTCAGGTAGATCCGCCGCCCGTCCCGGCTCACCTCCACCATCTGCGCGCCACCGGACAGCGGTTCGGTGGGGGCCGCCGGGTGGGCGGCTCGGCGGACCATGCCGCCCAGGTGAACCGATCCGACCTCGCGGGGCGCCGCCGGGTCGCTGACGTCGTACTGCTTCAGCTCACCGGTACCCCAGCAGGACACGTAGAGGAACCGGTCGTCCACGGAGAGGTTGATGTCGGTGACGAACGGCGGCACCGCCCCGAACGGTCGCAGTACCGGAGGCAGCCGCTCGGCGTCGACCGGTTCGGCGGGAATCGTGATCACCTTGTCCGCGGTCCACTCGCCACCGTCCCGGTGCCACCGCCACACCGAGGCGGACAGGTCCTCGGTGGACACCACCACGCCGGCGAAGCCCCAGGTCGCCTCCGGGTCGTGCGAGGGCCGCAGTTCCAGCACCATCTGGTGCTGCTCGCCGAGGTCGACCCGCTGCAGGTGCCGGCCCTCGGCGAGGTCCCAGAAGTGCAGCGCGTGCCCGTACTGGTGGCCCAGCAGCAGGTCCGGGATGGTGCCGTCCTCGATCATCGACGGGGTGCCCCACTCGCTGGTGATCAAGGTGTTCTGGTTCAGGTGCCACCACGCGTCGTAGGCGAGGTACTGCGGGCCGCGGTCGGTCTCCCAGGCGCGCAGCACGTCGAAGGTGTCGTGGTCGAGCAGGGCGATCCCGCCCGGGCCGTCCGCACCGTTCGCCCCGCCCAGGCAGGACAGGAAGATGCCGTCCGGGCCGCAGTGCAGCGTGTGCGGTCGCGAGTAGCCGGCCTTCTCGGCGAGTTCGGCGGCGGTGATGGTCTTGACCAGCCGCGGCTGCCTCGGGTCCGGCTGGGTGTCGAAGACGTGCACGTTGGACGAGCGCAGGCCGGGCAGCAGCAGGTACCGGCGCTGCAGCCCGGAGATGTCGTGGCCGGCATGGGCGAGCGCGCTGCTGCACGCGTTCCACCCGAAGTGGTGCAGTTCGTCGCCGCGGGTGGGCAGGTCCGACCAGCCGACGACGCGGCCGTAGTCCGCGGACTCGGCGTCCACATCGATGGTGACCAGCGCGTCGGGACGCTGCGCGGACCGGTCGAAGGCCACCACGTAGGCCAGCCGCTCGGGCGGGGCGGCGGCCGCCTCGACCGGGCTGCGGTAGAAGGTGGGGTCGCTGATGGAGTGCGCTGCGTCAGCCATGGAGTCTCCTCCCCCCGGAGCTACCCTCCCCACCGACTCTAGGCCGCCCGGTGGTCCCGCGCGCGGTGTCTCACCCCGTGAGCGCCGGCGCCGTGGCGGGTCGCCGGCGCGCCCGGCTACCGTCGGGTCGTGCGCTGGTGGCAGGCCGGGATCATCTACCACGTCTACCCACGGTCCTTTGTGGACTCCGGCGGCGACGGGATCGGCGACCTGGCCGGTATCACCAGCCGGCTGGACTACCTGGCCGCGCTGGGCGTGGACGCGGTGTGGATCTCCCCGTTCTACCGCTCCCCCATGGCCGACTTCGGGTACGACGTCGCCGACCACACCGACGTCGACCCGCTGTTCGGCACCCTCGCCGACTTCGACGCGCTGGTCGCCGAGGCGCACCGGCGGAAGATCCGGGTGCTGGTGGACTTCGTGCCCAACCACACCTCGGATGCGCACCCGTGGTTCCGCGCCGCCCGGTCCAGCCGGGACCACCCGAAGCGGGACTGGTACCTGTGGGCGGACCCGGCGCCCGGCGGCGGCCCGCCGAACAACTGGCGCTCGGTGTTCGGCGGCCCGGCCTGGACGCTGGACGAGCGCACCGGGCAGTACTACTACCACGCCTACCTGCCCGAACAGCCCGACCTCAACTGGCGCCACCCCGAGGTGCGCGCGGCCCAGTGCGACGTGCTGCGGTTCTGGCTGCGTCGCGGCGTGGACGGCTTCCGCGTGGACGCCTGCCGGCAACTGGTCAAGGACGAGCGGTTACGGGACAACCCGGTCAACCCTGACTACCACCCGGGGCTACCCCCGTACCAGGCGCTGCTGCCGGTGTTCACCGCCGAGCGGCCGGAACTGCTGGACGTGCTCGGCGAACTGCGGCGGACGCTCGACCAGCACCGCGGCGACGGTGTGCTGCTCGGCGAGATGTACCTGCCGGTGGAGCGGCTGCCCCGGTACTACGGCGCCAACGGCGAGGGCCTGCACCTGCCGTCCAACACGCAGCTCATCTCCTGCCCCTACCGCGCCGCGGACATCGCCGCGCTGATCCGCCGCTACGAGGCCGCGCTGCCCGACCACGCCTGGCCGAACTGGATGCTGGGCAACCACGATCGCAGCCGGATCGCCACCAGGGTGGGCGCGGCGCAGGCGCGGGTCGCCGCGATGCTGCTGCTCACCCTGCGCGGCACCCCGATCCTGTACTACGGCGACGAGATCGGCATGACCGACGTCGCCGTGCCCGAGCACCTGGTGCGGGACCCGTACGCGCGCCGGGTGCCGCACCTCGCCGTCGGCCGCGACCCGGAGCGCTCGCCGATGCAGTGGTCGCCCGGACCGCACGCCGGGTTCTGCCCGCCCGGGGCGACGCCGTGGCTGCCGGTCTCGCCGGACGCGGACCGGGTCAACGTGGCCCGCCAGGACCGCGACCCGGCGTCCCTGCTGGCGCTGTACCGGCGGCTGATCGCGCTGCGCCGAGCCGAGCGGGCGCTGTCGGTGGGCCGCTGCACCGACGTGGCCGCGCACGGCGACGTGCTGACCTACCGCCGCACGCACGCCGACCGCGACCTGCTGGTGGCGCTCAACCTCGCCGGCCGGCCGGTCACGGTGCCGCTGCCGCACCCCGGCCGCGTGCTGCTGGGCACCGACGCGGACCGGGCCGGCGACCACGTCGAGGGCACCCTGCCGCTGCGCGGCGACGAGGGCGTGATTCTCGCCCCGCCGCGGGGATGCGGGCCGACGGCGTCGCCGTAGCCGCCGAGCAGCCGCCGCGCGGATCACGCCACGTCGGCGAGCCGCTTGTACTGCTCGTCGGTGAGTTCCACGTCGGCAGCGCCCATGTTCTCCTCCAGGTGTGCCACCGACTTCGTGCCCGGGATGGGCAACATCACCGGCGAGCGGCGCAGCAGCCAGGCGAGGGCCAGTTGGGCGGGACGGGCGCCGGTCTCGCCGGCGATCTCGTCCAGCGGGCCGCCCGGGCGGGCCAGCTCGCCGGTGGCGATCGGGAACCACGGGATGAAGCCGATCCGCTCCTCCTCGGCGTAGTTCAGCACGTCCTCGGAGCGGCGGTTGGTGAGGTTGTACAGGTTCTGCACGGTGGCGATGTCCACGATCTGCCGCGACGCCTGGATCTCCGACACGCTCACCTCGGACAGGCCGATGTGACCGATCTTGCCCTCGTCGTGCAGCTCCTTGAGGGTGCCGATCTGGTCCTCCAGCGGAACCTCCGGGTCGATGCGGTGCAGCTGGAACAGCTCGATGCGCTCCACGCGCAGCCGGCGCAGGCTCAGCTCGACCTGCTGGCGGAGGTAGGCGGGCCGGCCGATGGGATGCCACTGGCCGGGGCCCGTCCGCGCCAGGCCGGCCTTGGTGGCGATAACCAGCCCCTCCGGGTAGGGGTACAGCGCCCGCGCGATCAGCTCCTCGCTGATCGCCGGCCCGTACGAGTCGGCGGTGTCGATCAGATCGACGCCGAGCTCGACGGCGCGGCGCAGCACGCGGATCGCCTCGTCCTCGTCCTCCGGCGGACCCCACACCCCCGGCCCGGTGAGCTGCATGGCCCCGTAGCCGAGCCGGTGGACCGGCCGCTGCCCGGAGAGGGCGAAGGTTCCGCTGTTGTTCGGCATGTCTGAACTCCCGGTGGGTTGGCTCGGTTGCCTCCTCCCCTGCCAACCTCCCGCCCGGGGTTGCTTTATTCCGCTGCCCGGTTCAGTCCGGGGGCAGCTGCGCGAGGAACCGTTCGGCCGCCTGCTCCCCGTTGCGGAACAGCCGGTCCCGGGTCTCCGCGTCGATGCCGAAGTCGATCGCGGACACGCCGTCGGTGTTGACGTGGATGGTCCTGCGGTTGACGCCCTCCTCCTCCAACCGGTACCGGTTCCAGTCGGACAGCAGCGTCTCCACGCAGCAGAACAGCATGGACAGCGCGTTGCTCACCGGCCGGTCGCGGGAGTCCCTCGGCTCGCCGGACAGCTTCACGCCCCAGGTGGGCCAGCGTTCCGGCTTGCCGTCGGTGCGGTCGAAAACGGTGATCGGGAAGTTGGAGAGCAGCCCGCCGTCCACCCAGGTCGCCGTGCCCTTGTCGGTGCGCACCTGGACCGGGCGGAAGTAGAACGGGATGGACATGGACGCGCGCACCGCGTCCACCACCAGTTGCTCGTCCGCCACCTGCCCGTACTGGTCGTAGTCCCAGGGCAGGCGGACCAGCACCCGCCGGGACAGGTCGCTGGCGTGCACCACGAGCGAGTAGCACTGGTACTCGGCCAGCGAGCTGCCCGGGTCGGTCAACCGGAGGTCCGCGAAGGTCTTCACGCCCGCGCCCTCCAGCAGCGGGCCGAGCCATTCGGTCAGGTAGCCGCCGGTGTGCGCGCCGTCGTGCAGCAGCATCTCGACGCCCTCGCCGATCCGGCCGGTGACCCGTTCCAGCAGCGAACCGTCGGCGAAGCGGCCGTAGTCGACGCCGCGCATCACCTCCTCCAGCTCGTGCAGATCCCGCCCCGCCTTCTGGTAGGCGGCCACCAGCGCGGCCACGATCGCGCCCGCGCTGGTCCCGGCGACCCGCTCGAACCGGTACCCGGCGTCGTAGAGGGTGAGCACCGCGCCGAGCAACCCGATCCCCTTCACGCCGCCGCCCTCGAGAACCAGGTCGACGGGCTTCCTGTCGTCCGGCATCAGTGCCACCGATCCCCCCTGATCCACGATGTCGCCCACACCCCACGGTCGGGCCGCCCGTAGCGTGCCGCCAACTCGCGGCGGCCGCAGTAGACCTTTCGGGTGATCACGGTCAGGCTTCCGCCGGTCACCGGGTAGTAGCTCGCACGGGGAGATCGCTGGTCCGATCGGGCAGGCGGGGGCACCTGGATCGGGCGGCGACTTCCCAACCGCCTCGTGTTGCACGCGGTCAGCGCGACCGACTGATCCGCGGCGATGGGTACGACGCTGGTGCTGGTGCTGTGGACGGAGTTCCGCACGGCGGGCGAACCACGTCGACGGCGCGGCACCAGCGGTAGCCTGACCGCGTGGCGGACGAGGGGCGCAGCGCGGAGGCGGTGACCGGGGTCCCGGCCCCGCGGCTGGCCGGGCTGGTGCGCCGCTACCGCGGCTACCACTACCGCGGCTTCCGTCCCGGCACCCATCTCGGCCTGCCCTCCCGTGACCTGACCGTGGTGCTCAGCCTTGGCCCGCCCACCCGGCTGGCCGCGATGCCCGATCCTGGGGAGGCGCCCGGGGATTTCGTCACCCTGGCCGGCGGGTTGCACACCCGCCCGGCGGTCATCGCGCACGACGGCAACCAGTTCGGGGTGCAACTCGAACTCACCCCGGCCGGCGCGCGGTCGCTGTTGGGCACGCCCGCCGGCGCGCTCGCCGGCACCGTGGTGCGGCTGGACGACGTGCTCGGCCCGGCCGCCGCCGAACTGGTCGAGCGGATGGCCGCCGCACCCGGCTGGGCGGACCGCTTCGCCGTGCTGGACCGGGTGCTGTCCCGGTGCGCCGGCCGGGTGGCCCCCGTCCCGCCGGAACTGGCCCACGCCTGGCGCCGGCTGGTCGGCCCCGACCGGGCGCGGGTGGCGGACGTCGCCACCGAGATCGGCTGGAGCCGCCGGCACCTCACCGGGCGGTTCACCCGCGAGTACGGCGTCACCCCGATACAGGCGGCCCGGCTGGCCCGGTTCGACCGGTCGCGGTGGCTGCTGCGGCGGCCGGACCGGCCGACCCTGGCCGCCGTCGCGGCCGCCAGCGGCTACTGCGACCAGGCGCACCTCGCCCACGAGTGGAACGACCTGGCCGGCTGCCCGCCGTCGGCGTGGCTGGCCGGCGAGGAACTGCCGCTCCTTCCACCCGACGGGGTAGGCCCGGCGAGCCGGGGCCACGGACGATCAGCGGCCGCCCGCCGCCGGAGCACGGAGTTCGTCCCGGAACACCCACCACCGGGACGCGCTGTAGGTGAACACCGCGACGCTCGCCGCGGCCAGCACCCTGGCCAGCCGGAAGTCCAGGCCGAGCGCGGCCAGACCGGTGGTCACGCCCACGGTCAGCCCGTAGTCGCCGCCCACGACCAGCGCGTAGCGCAGCGCCTGCCGGCCGACCGGCGCGTGCGACCGGAAGTTGACCGTGCGGTTGAGCACGAAGTTCAACCCGAACGCGGCCACGTAGGACAGGCTGACAGCGACCGGCAGCGGCAGCCGTGTCCAGGCCCGCAGCGACGCCAGCAGCGCCAGGTCGATGAGGAAGGTGAACCCGCCCAGGATGGCGAACCCCACCAGCTCCCGGGGCAGCCAGCGGCGCACCCGCGCCGGTAGCCGATCCACCCAGCCGGTGAGCAGTTCGCCCGCCCGCTCGGCCGTGCTCACCCGGTTCGCCTGCCGCTGGTCCGTCCCCGCCATCACATCCGTGCCCGTCGCGCCAGCAGCCAACGGCGAATGGCCGCTCCGCACGCGATCATACGGATGCCGGGGCGCGGCCGGTCACCCGGCGACCGCTGCCACTCCATCCGGGCTGTCGGCGAACTGGGTGCGGTGCAGCTCGGCGTACCGGCCGCCGGCGGCGAGTAGCTCGGCGTGGCTGCCGCGCTCGACGATCCGGCCGCCCTCGACGACGAGGATCGCGTCGGCCGCGCGGATGGTGGACAGCCGGTGCGCGATCACCAGGGCGGTCCGGCCGCGCAGCGCCTCGGTGAGTGCCGCCTGCACGGCCACCTCCGACTCGGAGTCCAGGTGCGCGGTGGCCTCGTCCAGGATCACCACCCGGGGCCGGGCCAGCAGCAGCCGGGCGATGGTCAGCCGCTGCCGCTCACCGCCGGAGAGCCGGTAACCGCGCTCACCGACCACGGTGTCCAACCCGTCCGGCAGCGAGGCGACCAGGTCGGCCAACCGTGCCCGGCGCAGCGCGTCCCACAGGTCGTCCTCGGTCGCGCCCGGGCGGGCGTAGGCCAGGTTGGCGCGCACCGTGTCGTGGAACAGGTGCCCGTCCTGGGTGACCACGCCGACCGCGCCGCGCAGCGCCTCGAACGTCAGCTCCCGGACGTCCACACCGGACAGCCGCACCGCGCCGGAGTCCACGTCGTAGAGCCTCGGCACCAGCGAGGCGATGGTGGACTTGCCCGCCCCCGAGGAGCCGACCAGCGCCACCAGTTGGCCGGCCTCGGCACGGAAGCTGACCCCATGCAGCACCTCAGTGCCGCCCCGCACGTCCAGCGTGCCGACATCCTCCAGCGAGGCCAGCGACACCGCCTCCGCGGCCGGGTAGCCGAACCGGACGTCGTCGAACTCCACCGACACGCCGCCGGGCGGCAACGCGCGGGCGTCCGGCCGCTCGGTGATCATCGGCTTGAGGTCCAGCACCTCGAAGACGCGTTCGAAGGACACCAGCGCGGTCATGATATCCACCCGCGCGTTGGCCAGTTGGGTCAGCGGCGAGTACAGCCGGGTGAGCAGCAGGGCCAGCGAGACAACGGTGCCGGGGGCGAGGTGGCCGCGCAGCGCCAGGTACCCGCCCAGCCCGTAGACCAGGGCCTGGGCCAGCGCGGAGACCAGGGTGAGTCCGGTCATCAGCCACCGGGTGGCCATCGCGGTGCGCACCCCGATGTCCCGCACCCGCAGCGCCCGCTCGCCGAACTCGCGGGCCTCGACGGCGGGCCGGCCGAACAGCTTCACCAGGGTGGCGCCCGGCGCGGAGAACCGCTCGGTCATCTGCGTGGTCATCGCCGCGTTCAGCCCGGCCGCCTCGCGCTGCAGGTCGGCCATCCGCCGGCCCATCCGGCGCGCCGGGATCAGGAACATCGGCAGCAGCACCAGCGCCACCACGGTGACCTGCCAGGACAGCGTGAGCATCACGCCCAGCGAGAGCACCAGTTGGATGACGTTGGTGACCACCCCGGACAGCGTGGAGGTGAACGCCCGCTGCGCGCCGATCACGTCGTTGTTCAGCCGGCTGACCAGCGCCCCGGTGCGAGTGCGGGTGAAGAACGCCACCGGCATGCGCTGGACGTGCTCGAACACCGCGCGCCGCAGGTCGTAGATCAGCCCCTCGCCGATCCGCGACGACTGCCACCGCTCCACCAGGCCCACCCCGGCGCCGACCACGGCCAGCAGCGCGATCAACCCGGCCAGGCCGACCACCACGGTGACGTCGTGGCCGCGGACGATGGCGTCCACCACCCGGCCGGCCAGCACCGGCGTGGACACGGTGAGCACCGCGTCGACAATGGTGAGCGCCAGGAACGCGCCGAGCATGAACCAGTGCGGCCGAGCGAAGGAGAACACCCGGCGCACCGTGCCCCTGCGTACGCCGTGCGGTGCGTCCGCCCTGTTCATCGCCCCGCGGACGAACATCCACGTGCCGTCCACCCGACTCGCCTCCTTCCGGTGGTCACCCGGTCAAACACCGGCGGAGGTGGAACGCTTCCCGATCGGGCGCGAAAGGCGGACGGCAGGCCGGTGCCCGGCTCGAGCGGATGGAAAAAGGGCATAACTCATCGCCGCCGGGCCGGCGTCGGAGTACCCGGCGGTGCCCGGCGCTACTGGCCGCTCCCGTTGCCGGCGGCGTTCGCCGCGGCCAGCGCGGCGATCCGGCGCACCTGGGCCGCGCGCTCGGCCTCCAGCTGCGCCTCGAGGGTCGGGCCGGACGCGGCCGAGGCGAGCAGCGCCAGCGTCTCCGTGGCCGCCCCGGCCGGTGCCTTGAGCAGCTGCTTCACCAGGGCGTCCGTGGCGGCGTCCAACTCCCCGGCCGGGACGACCGCATTGGCCAGACCGATCCGCAGCGCCTCGTCCGCGGGCACCCGGCGCCCGGTCAGGCAGATCTCCACCGCCCTCGGGTACCCCACGTGCCGGACCAGGGGCAGGGTGCCGCCCAGGTCCGGAACCAGCCCGAGGGTGGTCTCGGCCATCGTCAGTTGCGCGTCCTCGGCGAGGATTCGAAGGTCACAGGCCAGCGCGAGCTGGAACCCTGCCCCGATCGCGTGGCCGTGCACCGCGGCGACGGTGATCCGCGCCGGGTCGGTAAGCCAGGTGAAGGCCTCCTGGAACCCCGCGATGCGCGCCTTGGCGTCCCCGTCCGCCAAGGCGGCCAACGACACGAGCCCGGCGTCCCCTTCGACGTCCTCACCGGTGAACATCCTGCGATCGAGCCCCGCCGAGAAGGAGCGGCCGGCCCCGCGCACGACCACGACCCGCACGCTGGGGTCGAGACCGTCCCCGACCGCTCGCAGCGCACGCCAGGTGCTGGGAGTCTGCGCGTTGAGCACGTCGGGGCGGTTGAGCGTGATCGTCGCCCGCTCCCCCTCGACGGTGAGCTCGATGCCGCCGCGCGCTAACGCGCCGGCGTCGATTGCCGGTGCTGGCAACGCAGACCTCCCGGGTACTCGGCGCCGTGCTTGGCAGGGCGCAACTTTTTGTTACCGCGGGGTAGCTTACTTCTTCTTCGTCCGCGTGGCGCCGCCGCGTCCGCGAAGCTGGACGCCGGACTCGGACAGCACCCGGTGCACGAAGCCGTACGAGCGTCCGGTGGACTCGGCCAGCGCCCGAATGCTCGCGCCCTTCTCGTACTTCTTCTTCAGATCCGCGGCGAGCTTCTCCCGAGTGGCGCCGGTGATGCGCGCACCCTTCTTCAGATCAGCCACTGTGTCCCGCCTTCCATCGACGCAGATCGGGCCGCTTTCGGGCCCCTTTGCCGCAATGATCGAACACGAAAGCCCAGGACGCCAGGCGATCAAGCAAACTCTTCGCTCAGTGGTCGGCGTGTCACGCCCTGTTGATCAAAGAGCTGTGGCAAAGAAGTCCCCCCGGAGCGGTGACCGCGCCGTGAGCCACCGCTAAGCCAGCTGCACCAGTTCGAGGTATTCCTCGGACCAATGATCCTCTGTTCCGTCCGGCAAGAGGATCACCCGTTCGGGCTGTAGTGCCTGGACCGCACCCGGATCGTGGGTCACCAGCACGACGGCGCCCGCGTACCGGCGCAGCGCGTCCAGCACCTGTTCCCGGCTGGCCGGGTCGAGGTTGTTGGTCGGCTCGTCCAGCAGTAGCACGTTCGCCGCGCTGGACACCAGACCCGCCAGCGCGAGCCGGGTCTTCTCCCCGCCGGAGAGCGTGCCGGCCGGCTGGTCCAGTTGCTCACCGCTGAACAGGAAGGTGCCGAGCAGGTTGCGGAGCTGCTGCTCCGGGGCGTCCGGCGCCGCGTGCCGCACGTTGGCCCAGACGCTCGCCTCGAGGTCGAGGGTTTCGTGTTCCTGGGCGTAGTAACCGATCCGCAGCCCGTGGCCGGGCACCACCCGGCCGGCGTCCGGCTGCTCCATGCCGCCCAGCAGCCGCAGCAGGGTGGTCTTGCCTGCGCCGTTGAGGCCCAGCACGACCACCCGCGAGCCGCGGTCCACGGCCAGGTCGACCCCGGTGAACACCTCCAGCGACCCGTACGACTTGGCCAGCCCCTCGGCGGTCAGCGGGGTGCGGCCGCACGGCGCGGGCTCGGGGAACCGGATCCGGGCCACCTTGTCCGCCTGCCGGGTCTCCTCCAGCCCGGCGAGCAGCGTCTCGGCCCGCCGGGCCATGTTCTGCGCGGCGACCGCCTTGGTGGCCTTGGCGCGCATCTTGTCCGCCTGCGCCATGAGTGCGGCGGCCTTCTTCTCCGCGTTGGCCCGCTCCCGCCTGCGCCGCTTCTCGTCCGCGGCGCGCGCGTCCAGGTAGCGCTGCCAGCCCATGTTGTAGACGTCCACCTCACCCCGGGTGGCGTCGAGGAACCACACCTTGTTGACCACCGCGGCGAGCAGCTCCACGTCGTGGCTGATCACCACCAGCCCGCCGTCGTGGGCCTGCAGGAAGCCGCGCAGCCAGGTGATCGAGTCGGCGTCCAGGTGGTTGGTCGGCTCGTCGAGCAGCAGCGTCGTGCCGGACCGGCCGCCCGCGCCGGCCTCCGAGGCGGCGAACAGGATCCTGGCCAGCTCCACGCGGCGGCGCTGACCGCCGGAGAGGGTGGCCAGCGGCTGGCCGAGCACCCGCTCGGGCAGGCCGAGATTGGCGCAGATCCGGGCCGCCTCGCTCTCCGCCGCGTACCCGCCGAGCGCGGCGAAGCGTTCCTCCAGCCGGCCGTAGCGGCGCACCGCCGCGTCCCGCTCGCCGGCGTCCACCAGCTCCGCCATGGCCGACTGCGCCTTCTCGATCTCCCGCAGCAGCTCGTCCAGTCCGCGGGCGGAGAGCACCCGGTCCTTGGCGGTCACCGAGAGGTCGCCCTCGCGCGGGTCCTGCGGCAGGTAGCCCAGCTCACCGGTGCGCCGCAACTCGCCCGCGTAGGGCTGGCCCTCCCCGGCGAGCACGCGCAGCGTGGTGGTCTTGCCGGCGCCGTTGCGGCCAACCAAGCCGATCCGGTCGCCGGGCTGGACGCGCAGCGTGGCCTCGGACAGCAGGATGCGCGAGCCGGCGCGCAGCTCGAGGTCGGTCGCAGCGATCAAGCGAGGGCTCCAGGGTGGGTGGTCGTGGACATCGTCACCGCGGCCGGTGGGGCACCGGGGCCGCGGGCGCGGGGCTAATCCAGCAGAACGACCACCAAGGGAGTTTACGTGCCGCCGCCAACCGGATTGGGACCGCCACCGGCCACCTCGGGATCTACCCGCCGGTAACCGGGGCCTAGAGTGCGCGTATGACCGAACCTCGTACCGACTTCGCCGGCCGGGTGGCGCTGGTCACCGGCAGCAGCAGGGGCATCGGGCTGGCCATCGCGGCCGAACTGCTCGACCGCGGCGCGGCCGTGGCGATCACCTCGCGCAAGGCCGAACCGCTGAACGAGGCGGCCAAGGAACTCGTCGAGGCGCACGCCGGCGGCGCGGGTGACCGGGTGCTCGCGGTGGCCGGCAACGCGGGCGCGGACGAGGACCGGGCCGAGGTGGTCCGCCAGACCATGGACCGGTTCGGCCGGCTGGACGTGCTGGTCAACAACACCGGGATCAACCCGACCTTCGGTTTCCTGCCGGACGCCGACCTGAACGCGGCCCGCAAGATCTTCGACACCAACGTCGTCGGCGCACTCGGCTTCGTGCAGCTGGCCTGGAAGGCGTGGCAGGCCGAGCATGGCGGCAGCATCGTGAACATCGCGTCGGTGGCCGGGCTGCGCTCCTCCGGGGTGCTCGGCATCTACGGCGCCAGCAAGGCCGCGCTGATCCGGCTCACCGAGGAGCTGGCCTGGCAGCTCGGGCCGAAGGTGCGGGTGAACGCGGTCGCCCCGGCCGTGGTGAAGACCAAGTTCGCCGAGGCGCTGTACACCGGTCGGGAGGACGAGGCGAGCGCCGCCTACCCGGCGAAGCGGCTGGGCACCCCGGAGGACGTGGCGCGGCTGGTCGCGTTCCTCGCCTCGGACGCCGCGGACTGGATCACCGGAGAGACCGTGCGGGTGGACGGCGGCCTGCTGGCCACCGGCAGCCTCGGCTGAGGCGAACTCCCGGGGCTACTCCCCCGGCTCGCGGACCACGACCTCCACCGCGAGCGCCCGCGCCGCCGCCTGGTCCAGCACGTCGCGGCGGGGTTCGGGAACGTCGAGCACCCTCGGCTCGGCCCGCGCCATCAGCTCGGCGAGTCGGGGGTCGGCGCGCAGCGTGTCCAGCGCCTGCCGATCCCCGCCCAGCACCACAGCATCCAGTTCGGCCAGCCGGGGCAGCAGCACCCGGGCGGCGTCCGCGGCCGCCGCGTGCAGCGCCCGCCGGGCCTGGCCCTCCCGGCGGCGGGCGAACCGCTGCTGGGACCAGCCGCCCGCCCTGTGCCGGCCGTGCACCAGCCGCCGGTCGGTCGCCGACGCGACCACCCGGCCGGCCTCGGCGATGCCGACGCTGTGCCCGCCCAGCCGGACCAGCAGCAGCCCGATCCGCCGGGGCCGCTGGAGGTGCGCCACCAGCGGGTCGACGTGCAGGCCGGGGTGTTCCGCCGGCGGCCCGGCCAGCCCGCCGAACGGGACGTCCACCTCGGCCACCGCGCCGTCGGCGGCCGCCACCCGCACCCGCCGCGGCTCCAGCTGGGTGTGCCGCACGCCGCCGTGCCGCTCGGCGAAGCGCTCGAACCAGCCAGCCAGCCGCGCTGGCGGCACCTCGACCGCGCGGCCGCCGCCGGCCACCGGGCGCACCCGCATCAGCGCATCACCACGGGGCCACCGCCACCCACACCGGCAAGGGGTGGCCGCACTCGCGTGGGGACAACCGACGCACCCCGGTGAACCCCGCCTCGGCGAGTTCGGCGGAGATCCGCTCGGCGGTCAGCACCCGGTGCCGGGTGGACACCGCGGTGGCCACCTCCCAGGTGTTGTCCCGGCGCACCAGCTGGACCACCTCCAGGCCGTAGGACTCACCGTCCTCGGCCCAGTCCCACAGCTGCACGGTGACCTGCCGGCGCTCGCCGCGCCCGGACACCCGGGGCGGCGGGGCGATCGGCCGCAGCCGCCGCAACCGGTCCAGCTCGGGCACGGCCACCACGAGTAACCCGCCCGGCCGCAGCACCGCCCTGGCCGCAGCCAGCGCGGATCCGAGCATGTTCTCGTGCGCCAGCCGGGGCAGCAGATCGTCGCCGGCCCGTACCACGTCCGCCGGTGTGGCCGCGGCACCGTCCAGCACGTCCAGCAGGTGAACCACCCGGTGCTCGCCGCGGCCCAGCAGGGCGATGGCCACGTCGGCGAGCGCGTCGTCCGGCTCCAGCCCCCCACCGGTGGCCCGCGCCGGCACCTCGTCCTGCTGCTGCCCGGTCACGTTCTCACGGTAGGTCGTTTTCCACGGTCGTGGGGTGATCGCCGCGGGTCGGGACACGGGCGTGGCGCGAGGGTGCACCGTTCGCGCCTCAGGTTGGCTCCTTCCGGGCTAGCGGATCCCACGACCGGCGGCAGTAGGGTCACGAGAGCGTGCGAAGTGACAGCGGGGAGTCACCATGTCGATCGCGGCTCGTCAGGTATCGGACTTCGCCAGTGGCACCACCCCCTCGGCCCGGCACGACCTGTCCCAGCTCCTGGTCACCGGACCCTTCCCGGACGCCCTGCGCGCGGCGATCAGGGCCAGCCGGCTCAGCCTGGACCGGATCCAGCACCGCCTGGCCCTGCGCGGCGTGACCATCAGCGTGGCCACGCTCAGTTACTGGCAGTCCGGCCGGCGACGGCCGGAACGCCCCGAGTCGCTGGAGGCGCTGCGGCAACTCGAGGCAGTGCTGGCGCTGCCGCCCATGGCGCTGTCCGCGCTGCTCGGCCCGCCCCGGCCACGCGGCCGGCGCAGCCACGCCTCCCGGCTGCTGCCGATCGACGCCCTGTGGTCCCGGCGCGAGCACCTGGCCGGCCTGCTGGCCAAGGTGGACACCAGCTCGGACGGTCAGCTCGGGCGGATCAGCCAGCAGGACCGCTGCGAGATCGGCCCGGACCGTGGCCAGCGCTCGCTGCGCGTGCGGCAGGTGCTGCGCGCCGAGGACGACGGCCCGGACCGGTGGATCCTCGTCTACGACTCGGAGGCACCCGGGTGCCTGCCCGAGTTGACGGGGCTGCGCAACTGCCGGCTGGGCCGCACCACCACCGACGACGACCGGCGCATCCTCGTCGCGGAGCTGCTCTTCGACCAGCCGCTCGCCAGGGGCGACACGCTGATCATGGAGTACGAGCTGGTCAACCCCGGCCCGCCGTACCCGCGCGGCGGCGACGTCTACTGCCGCAAGTTCCGCCTGCCGGCCCGGGAGTACGTGGTCGAGGTGCGGTTCAGTCCGGAGGCGCTGCCCGCGCGCTGCCAGCAGTTCAGCACGCTGATCGGCGAGGACGAGCGGTCCCGCCGCCGCAACCTCGCCCTGGACGCCTCCGGCGGGGTGCACGCGGTGGCGCTGGGCTTCGGCCCCGGCGTGTTCGGCATCGGCTGGGAGTGGCGAGACCAGCGAACTTCCGCATAGGGCACGGTCACAGGACGAACGTGTCGGTCCAGAGTTGGCCGGTGCGGCCGGACAGCGCGTCCAGGAGCGCGACCGCCTGGCTGTCGGTGAGCGAGGCGACGAAGTCCACCACCGCCCGGCCGCGGACCAGCGCACGCACCTCGTCCCGGCCGGTGGGGTGTTCCCCGGTTGCCCCGGCGAGCAGCCGGGGCTCGCGGGCGGCCAGGGCCCGGTACTCTCCGTCGGCCAGCTCGACCAGGTCGTGCAGCCGGCGGGGCAGCCGGTCCGCCTCGTGCCGGTCGCCCAGCCAGGCGTCCAGCGCCTCGACCAGGGTGCCGAGCAGCCGCGCCTGGCCCCGCTGGTGCAGCGCGAGGTCGGGACGCAGCAGCACGAACCGGCGGTGCACGAACTTGAGCACCTGTACCTCATGCCACTGCTGGCTGGCCAGCACCACATGCCCGGAGCGGGTGGACGGCTCGGTGAGCACGCCGACCCCGTCGACGAGCCGCGCGGTCCATCCGGCGGAGAACTGGGCGACCGCCTGCTCCGCCTCCACCGAGCCGTCGAACGGCACCGCCAGCAGCCCGTCCACCAGCTCGCTGTGCACCCGGGCGACCGCGGCGGCGAACGCCTCGTCGTCCACCGCCCAGGCGTCCTTGGCGTGCAGCCGGCGGCGCAGCAGCTCCAGCGACCGGCCCGGCCGGCGGGACTGCGCGGTCAGCTCCGCGGTCGAGGCACCGGCCAGCTCGACCGCGTTGCGGCGCCAGCTGCCCAGCTCGGCGGCCACGGTGGCGTGCTGCAGCACGCCGAGCCGGTGGAAGTCCTCCAGGTCGTGGATGGCGTAGGCGATGTCGTCGGCGGTGTCCATCACCGACGCCTCCACGGTCTGCTGCCAGGGTTCCAGCCGGCCCACGAACGGGGCCCTGGCCTGCACCAGGTCCTCCAGCTCGGTCACGTACGCGGAGAACTTCGCCGACCCGGTGCCGGGCGCGTCCGCCGGCTCGGCGGCGCCCCGCGGTGGCGCGGCGAACGTGCGCGGGTGCGGCTCGGGATGGGCCAGCCGGCCCCACGGGTACTTCAGCAGCGCGGCACGGACCGCGGCGGTGAGGTCCAGACCGACGGCGGCGGGTCCGCGCACGTCGGTGGTGGTGACGATGCGGAACGACTGTGCGTTGCCCTCGAAGCCGTCCGGCAGCCCGAACCGGTGCCGGGCGATCCGGTCCAGCACCTGCTCGCCGAGGTGACCGAACGGCGGGTGACCCAGGTCGTGCGCGAGCGCGGCGGCCTCGGCCACGTCCGGGTGGCAGCCGCCCAGCTTGTCCAGCACGCCAGTCAGTTCGGGACGGTCGTTCAGCCGCTCGGCGATGGCTCGCGCCACCTGGGCGACCTTCAGGCTGTGCGTCAGGCGGTTGTGCACCAGCAGCCCGGACCCGGTCGGGCTGATCACCTGAGTCACCCCGGCCAGCCGGGCGAAGAACGGCGAGGTGGCCACCCGGTCGTGATCCACCCGGAAGGGGTTGGCCGCGAGGTCGGTCGCGCCAGCCGTGCGGGGCGTGCGGCCGGATCGGCGCCGCGCCCTCGGGTCGGTGTCGTGGTCGGGCAGGAAGTCCTGATCGGGCATGCCGCAGACGTTAGCCGTGCCCGGTGACCGCGGGCGGGACGCATGCTGTGCTGTCATCGCGGTGTGGTGGACGTGCTGGTGGCCGGCGGCGGGCCGGCGGGATGGGCGGTGGCCGCGAGCTGCGCCGCGCGCGGGCTGTCAACCACCCTGGTCGACGAGGATCCGTGGCGGGACTGGCCGGCCACCTACGCTGCCTGGGCCGACGAACTGCCCGCCGACCTGCCGGCTGCGGCGGTGGCCGCCCGGCCGGCGGTGGTGCGGGCGGTGGCCGCTGCCGACCACCGGATCACCCGCGAGTACCTGGTGCTGCGCAACGCCGGCCTGCGCGACCACCTGACCCACCCGGACGTGCGGGTCCGGGCCGGCCGGGTGGTCGGCGCCGAGCACGGCCGCTCCGGCTCCACGGTGCGGCTCGCCGACGGCCACCGGCTCGCGGCGGCCGTGGTGGTGGACGCCTCGGGCGTGCGCCGCGCGCTCACCGGCGGCCGACCCCGCCGTCCGCCGGCCGAGCAGACCGCGGCCGGGCTGGTGCTGCCGGCCACGGCGGTCTACCCGGTGCTCGGCCCGGGCGAGGCGCTGCTGATGGACTGGACGCATCCGGCCGGCCCGGCGGGCGACGCCGCGACGTTCCTGTACGCCGTGCCCCTTGCGGCGGGCCGGGTGCTGGTCGAGGAGACCTCGCTGGCCCGCCGCCCCGGCCTGCCCCGCGAGGTGCTGCGCGACCGACTGCGGATGCGGCTCGGCGCGCTCGGCGTCCCGGTCGCCGACGCGATGGCCGAGGAGCACGTGCGCATCCCGCTGGACCTGCCGCTTCCCCGGCCGGGCCGGGCGGTGCCGTTCGGCGTGGCGGCCGGGATGGTGCATCCGGCCACCGGCTACCACGTGGCCTCGGCGCTGCGCACCGCGCCCGCGGTGGCGGCGGCGGTCGCCACCGGGCTGCGGCACGGCCCGGCGGCCGCGGCACGCGTGGCCTGGCACGCGGTGTGGCCACCGGCGGCGCTGGCGGTGCACGCGCTGCGCCGGCGAGGGCTGGCCGCGCTGCTCGCCGTGCCGCCCCGGGAGGTGCCCGCGTTCTTCGAGCTGTTCTTCCGGCTGGCCGAGGACCATCAGCGGGCCTACCTGTCCGGGCGCACCGACCTGGCCGGCACCGCGGGCGCGATGGCCGCGCTGTTCGCCGCTGCCGGGTGGCCGCTGCGCGGCCGGCTGGCCTGGCCGGGCCCGCACCGCACCCACCGATGACCGGCGAACAACACCACGGCGACATCTCTCCCACATCGTGGAACGATCATCGGGAAAGCGCTTACTCCTTGCGGTTGAGCCATTTTGATGTTTGACGCCGCGCCTTGGGCGCGGTGATTCCGGCCGCATCAGCGTGAACACCTGGTGAAGCCCCTCGGCAAGGGCCAGTGTCTACGGGCAGTATCGGTGCGTGGCTGCACCGCTGGGCGACGTCCGCTTTGCATATCAGCCGCTGTTCAACCTGCACACCGGCGGCATTGTCGCGGTGGAGGCCCTCGCCCGGCCCACCGCGAGAACGGTGCACGACGTCTTCCGGGACGCGGGGCGGGCCGGGCGCCTGGTAGAGACCGACATCTCGCTGGCCGCCAGCGCCATCCGGGCCGCGGCCGAGCACGAGACGCTGCTTCCGCTGCACGTCAACCTGCTGGCGATCACCGCGGCCGGCCCGCCGGAGGTGATCGACCCGGTCATCGACGCGCTCCGGGACACCGGTCGCCGGGCCCGGGACATCGTGCTGGAGCTCGGTGGCCCGTTCGGCCGGGTGCCCCGGGGCGGGCTGATCGAGGGCCTGGCCATGCTCCGCCGCGCCGGTTTCCGGATCGCCCTGGATGGCCTCGGTGACGCTGACACTCCGCTGTCCCTGCTCGCCGAGACCAACCCGGAACTGCTGAAGGTGGACCGTGGCGTGATCTCCGGGCTGCCCGACGAACCCGGATGCACCGCGCTGCTGGAGTCCCTGATACGGCTGGCCGAGGGGATCGGCGCGCAACTGGCCGCGGTGGGCGTGGAGACCGACGCGCAGCTCGCCACGCTCCGCCGGCTGGGCGTCCACCTGGCCCAGGGCAACCTGCTCACCCAACCCAGCCGCCGGCCGCTCACCACGGTCTCCATCCCGCCGGCCGCAACCGAACTGGCCGACCCGGACGCCACCCTGCCGGGGCGCCGCAACGCAGGGCCGCGGGTGAGCGACTTCCTGCATCCGGCGACCATGCTGCGCGCGGACGCCACCTCCGAGGAGGTGCGCTCGGTGCTGGCCAACCAGCCGATGGTGAGCAGCGTCGTGCTGGTGGACGAGGAGAGCCGGCCGCGGTGGACGCTGGACCGCAACCGCTTCCTGCTCGCCGTGACCGGCCCGTACGGCCACGCGTTGCACGCCAAGCGCGACGCCGCCCGGCTGGCCGACCGGCCGCACCTGGTCCGCACCGACACCACCGCGCTGGAGCTGCTGGACACCCTCGCCGGGGTGGAGCGTAACCGGATCAACGACGACGTGGTCGTGGTGGACGAGGCGTTCCACTGCCTCGGCGTGGTGCGGGTGACCGACGTGGTTCGGGGCATCGCGGAGATGAAGGTCGAGGAGGCGGCCGCGCTGAACCCGCTCACCCGGCTGCCCGGCAGCGACCAGGTAGGCCAGGAGATCGAGCGGCGCATCGCCGCCGGGGAGATCTTCGCGGTCGGCTGGCTGGACATCGACGGGTTCAAGACGGTCAACGACAGCGCCGGGTTCGCCGCCGGCGACGACCTGATCCGCACCATCGGTCGAGGCCTCACCGACGCCGCCGCCACCCTGTCCAGCGTGCGCGTCGGCCACGTCGGCGGCGACGACTTCCTGTTCGTCACCGGCCTGGACGACCTGGTCCCGCTGGCCAACGCGCTGCTCGACACGCCGCGCTCGGCCGGAGGGCTGGCGGTGAGCCTGTCGCTGGCCACCCTGGTCTGCGCGTCCGGGTCGGTGACCGGCTACCGGGAGGTGTCCCGGTTACTCGCCCCGCTCAAGCAGCACGCCAAGGCGCTGCGCGGGTCGAGTTGGGTGCTGGGCCGCCCGGGCTCGGACCGGGTGGACGTGCTGCGCGGCACGCGCGGGCCGGACGTGCCGCCGCGCCAGCCCGCTCGCCGCAACGCCGCCGTCGAGCACCGCTGACCGGCCGTTCCGCCGCACCGAACCGCCCCGCGCGCCTTTTTCAGCCTGCCGCGCCAGCTTTTCCCCCGCTGGCAGCATGCGAATGATGTTCGACTACTCATAGTATCGGGCAAGCCACTGAGCGCGCCATGCTTGCCGCGCCGGTGCGACCCGGACCATGGGGGTCGCATGAACGAACCCGACGTCGCCGTCGACGAAGCCTTACCCGCTCCCCGGCCGATGCCGCACGGGCTCGATCCCGACGGCCTGACGGTCGGCGTCGAAGAGGAGTTTCTCCTGGTCAACGCGAGGACCAGGCGGGTGGCCAGCCAGGCGCCCTCGGTGCTCGCCGCGGCCGCCGACCGGTTGCCCGGGCTACGCCCGGAGCTCACCCGCTTCCAGCTCGAGGTGGCCACCGCGACCTGCCGCACCGCCGAGGAACTGCACCGGCAGCTTCGCACCGCGCGGGGCACGCTGACCGCGGTGGCCCGGGAGCACGGCCTGCGACTGGCGGCCACCGGCAGCCCGGTGCTCGGCCGGGTGACACCGCCGCCGCTCACCGACCACCCCAGGTATGAGGCGCTGATCGGCCAGTACGGGGCGCTCGCCGACGCGCTCAGCCTGTGCGGCTACCACGTGCACGTCGGCATGCCGGGGCGGGAGTACGCCGTGCAGGTGAGCAACCACCTGCGGCCCTGGCTGCCGGTGCTGCTGGCGATCAGCGCCAACTCACCGTTCTGGGACGAGCGGGATACCGGCCACGCGAGCTGGCGTTACCTGCTGTGGAGCCGGTGGCCCAGCGCGGGCCCGCCGCCGCGGTTCGCCTCGCCCGCGCACTACGACTCGGCCGTGCGCACCCTGCTGCACACCGGCGCGGCGCTGGACGCGGGCATGACGTACTGGGACATCCGGCTGTCCGCGGTGCACCCGACGATCGAGGTGCGGGTGTGCGACGCGCCGGCCACGGTCGACGAGGCGCTGCTGCTCGCCCTGCTCACCCGGGCGTTGGTGGCCACCGCGCTGGCCGCCACGGAACCGGCGCCGGCGATCCCGCAGCACGCCCTGCGCGCCGCGCTGTGGCGCTCGGCCCGGGACGGCCTGGAGGGCATGGGGGTGGACGCGGTTGAGCGCGAGGTGCTGCCGATGCGGGAGCTGACGCAGCGGCTGGTCGAGCATGCCCGCCCGGCGCTGGAGGCCACCGGTGACCTCGCGGTGTGCACCGAACTGCTGGACGCGGTGCTGCGCCGCAACTCCGGCGCGGCCCGCCAGCGCCGCGCGTTCTGCCGCCGGCAGCGGCTCACCGACGTGGTGGACCTGCTCACCGCCCAGACCGCCGGTGCCACCGCGCTGACCTAGCTAGCGCGCCGCAGCCCAGGTGACCACGAGCAGACCGCGATTCAGCGGTCCAGCGTGCCCTCCTTCGCCGCAGCCACCAGCGCACGCACGTCGACGCCGTACAGGACGGGGCCCGAGGGATTCTTCGAGTCCCGCACCGCGTCCAGCGTGCCACTCACCTGGACGCAGCCGTTCTGCCCGTCGGACCGGCTGGACTTGCGCCAGCGGTTCATGTCGCCGCCTCCTCGATCAGTGTGGCGATGAGGGCCGCCGACTCGTCCGGCCCCAAGGCCAACTCGCCGAGCCATGCCATGGCCTTCCGGTACGCCGCGACGTCGTGCTCGGTGGGAATGAACGCCCCGGACGAATGGTGTTCGAGATAGAGCACGGGCGGCGCGTCGGGAAAGTCGAAAAGCATAAACGGTCCCATCAATCCGGGGTGCCAGCCCACGTGCCTCGGCACCACCCGCAGCGTGACGTTGGGCCGGGTGGCCATGGCGAGCAGGTGGTTCAGTTGGTCCACCATGACCGCGGGCGGGCCGATCGGTTCGCGGAGCGCCCACTCCCCGATCAGCGCGGTGAAGCGCACCGGGGCGATACGCCGGGAGATCACCTCGCTGCGGCTCGCCTTGAGCATGACCCGCAGCTCGACGTCCGACGCGGACAATCGCCCGCCGTTCTGCTGGATCACCCGCACGTAGTCGACGGTCTGCAACAGTCCGGGAATCAACAGCGGCGACCATGCAGTGATCGCCGAGGCCGTCCGCTCGCACTCGACCACGCCAGCGAGTTGCTGCGGGATGCCGTTGACTCCCACGGTCAGCCAGTTCGGCTCGTTTACGTTGCGGGCCAGGCCGAGAATGCGTTCCCGTTCGTCGCGAGGCGTGCCGATCACGGCGAGGATCATCGCCACGGCTTCGAGCCTGGGCACTCGGTGACCCGATTCCCATTGGGAGATCTGCACGTGGCCCAGCGAAAGCCTCCGAGCGAGTTCCCGGACGCCGAACCCGCTGGCCTTGCGCGCCTCGCGCAGCGCGGCGGATAACGCCCTGGCCCGTGGCGTTCCTGGGGTAGCGGCCATGTCACTCATCCTCCCGGGCACGTAGCACCTGACTGGGGCACTGGTGGAGCGGAAGCGCTACCAGATCTGCTGGCAGCCGATGAGGAGTTCCGCGAACCACCGACACCCCGGAAGGACGCTGCATGGCGGGTGATCAGAGTATGGCAGAGCCGCCGGACGGATGGCCTCTTGATCCGTACGCGGCGGTGCGCGAGTACCCGGTGCTGGAACCGCTGCTGGCGATGTGCGAGCGGGTGGACACCGGATGGCGGTTCGTGCACAAACGGAATTGCCAGGGCGAGGTGGTGGCCGTCCAGGGGGTGCGCGTCTGGCCGGACCGCTACCTGGACGTCGTGCGCATCCTGTCGCACACCAGCGTGGTGGTCGCCCGTGCCTGGCTGACCGGTCCCCGCGCCGGTGACTTCGTCCTCAAGCACCAGGGCCCGCCCGGTGTCGTGATCCCGCTACTGCTGTCCCTGCCCGAACCGGAGGCGTGAACGCGTGACCCAGCACGACCAACGAGCGGCACCCGATCGGTCACCCGCCACCGGGGTGCGCGCGGCGTGCCGGTACTGCCGGGGCTCCGGATGGGCCGGCATCGGCCGCACGCCAGCCGGCGGCGAAAGGCAGCAGGTCTGCGGCTGCCGCTGGTGACTCCCGTCGGCGCCGGGGGAACGCTCAGTGTTTCCTACCGAGCGTGGGCAGCCCACCCGAGACCGTCCGCACCGAGACCCGGGAGGCGACACGCTCCGCCCGTTCCTGCTCGATCAACTGCCGCCACTGGCGGCGCTGCTTGCGTTGCCGCTTGGCCTCCTGCAGAAAGGCCTGACGCTGGAGCTGTGTCTTGGCGTTACCTCTTCGGGCCATCGGCGGACCTGCCCCCATGGTCGGTCCCACGGACGCCGTTCACCCGCGGGATGATCAACGACGACGACCGGCTGTGATCGTCGCCACGTTCTTGCCTGGGATTCGCCCGCGACGACGCATTCGTTACGGTTCCCCGCCGTCACCCCGCCACGCCTGCCATGCCTACCCGAGGCGTAGCGCGGCCACCCTCTCCGCCGACCACGCCCCGCGGCTACCTTCGACGCTGATCAAGCCCAGCGACATGAGCCCGGGGCTATCCGAGTTGCCGGGCGGCCTCGTCGGCGGCCTCGCGGCTGCGTGGAATGCCGATCTCCTCGGCCGGGCGGACACGGTCGAACCCGATGCGCAGATGCCGTGGGCCGCGGAGCACGGGGTTGGGCCGGTACGGCGGCGGGTCGGCGAGCAGGCGGGGGTTCTCCAGCCGGAGTGCCAGCTCGGTGAGCGCGAGCTGCGTCTCCAGCCGCGCGAGCGGTGCGCCGAAGCAGTGGTGGACACCGCCGCCGAAGCCGAGGTGCTGGCTTTCCCGCGCGTCGACGTCGATGCGTTCGAGATCGTGCCGGTCGGGATCGAACCGGTCCGGATCGGGCACGTGGTGGGGATCGCGGCTGCCGGAGGCGACGGCCAGGTGGATCGTGGCGTCGGCGGGGATCGTCGTGCCGGCGATGTCGACGTCGTCCAGGGCAACCCGAAGCAGGAAGTGGACCGGTGGTTCGTAGCGGAGAAGTTCCTCGACCGTGCGGATGACGAATTCGGGTTCCCGGCGGACCCGGTCGAGCATGTCCGGGTGCCGCAGCAGGGTGAGCATCCCGTTGGTGATGAGGTTGACGGTGGTCTCGTGCCCGGCGATCAGCAGCAGGGCGGCGTTGGCCGTCAACTCGGCGCGTGACATGCCTTCCCGGGTCGAGGCGTCGGCGACGATCGCCGAGAGCAGATCCTCGCCGACGACCGCGCGGTGGGCGTCGATCAGGATGGCGAAGTACTCGCCCATCTCGGCCAGTGCGTCCGTGGCCTTGCGCCGTGCCTGTTCCGGTGTGTGAGCTGGGGGGCCGAGGCCGTCGATCACGGCGTCGGCCCAGGCGTGGAACCGGGGCTCGTCCTCCAGCGGTACGCCGAGCAGCCGGCAGATCGCGGTCACCGGCAGCGGGTAGGAGAAGTCGTCCACGAGATCGATCTCGGTCCTGCCGGTGAAACCGTCGATCAATCCGGTGACGATCTCCAGCAGATCCGGTTCCATGCGGTCGATCCGGTCGGGCGTCTCCGGCGGGCCGTAGTGCCGATCGAGTATTCGCCGAATGCGGTCGTGCTCCGGCGGGTCCTGGTGGATGAAGCCGCCCAGGCCCACGTTCCGCGAACTGAGCCGCGGGTCGTGCAGCAGGGCGACGATGTCCCGGTACCGGCTGACCACGTAGCTGCCGTCGGCCTCCCGCCATACCGGCTTCTCACGCAACTCCCGGTAAAGCGGATAAGGATCGGCCCGGTTGGCGTAGTCCAGGACGCGCTCGAAAACGCTGGCCGCTGCCATTGACGGCTCCCTTCCCGTTGGTCAGCCGCCATGCAGCAGCACGGCGCGGCGCTCGCTGGGCTCGTGGCCGGTGAGCGCGACCGTGGCGTGGATGGGCGGCGCCTCCCGTATCTCGGCGGGTACCGGCTGCCGGGTCGGCGGTTCGTCGACGGTGCGCAGCCGCGGCGGGAACGGCGCGGCCCGCTCGATCAGCCGGCCGTAGAACTCCAGCCACATGCCGTGGTCGAAGGTGACCGCGGCGGTGATCCGCCCGTGGCGGCCGTACGCGGCCACGAACCGGCGGTCCGCCGTCGAGCCCTGCGTGACCACGATCTCGTCGGCGAACGTGGGCACCCCGATCGACTTGATCTCGGTGCCGAACTGGGTGGACCAGAACACCGGCAGGGTGAGGTGCGGCCAGCGGTCCGGCGCGAGGCTGATCATGTTGTGCGCCGCGATCCCGGCCTGGTCCACCGCGTTGCCCCAGTGCTCCAGGGCCATCAGTTGGTAGTCGTAGACCGGGTGCGGGAACCGCGCCACGTCACCTGCGACGAAGATGTCGTCGGTGACCAGGCCGTTGACGTCGAACGCGCGGCAGCCGGAGTCGCAGGCCACGCCCCACCGCCCGGCGGCCAGGCCGGACCCCTCCAGCCACTCGACGTTGCGCCTGGACCCCAGGGCGGCGACGGCCACGTCGACGTCGAGCGTGCTGCCGTCCGACAGCCGCGCCCGGCGGAGGTGACCGTGCGCGTCGCCTTCCAGCGCGTGCACCGACGTCTCGCAGCGGAGGTCAACGCCGGCGTCCCGGTGCATCTCGGCCGCGATCCGGCCGATGGCGGCGCCCAGCGCGCCGGCCAGGGGCGCTGGCCCCCGGTCCACCACCGTGACGGGGAGGCCCAGCTCACGGCAGACGGAGGCGACCTCGGAGCCGATGAACCCGGCCCCGATCACCAGCACGTGTCCCGGGGTGGCGGCCAGCCGCTCCCGCAGGCCGACGGCGTCGTCCCGGTCGCGCACGGTGTACACCCCGTCCAGTGCCGCCTCGTCCCGGTTCGGCCAGGGCTGGGCGCGCACGCCGGTGGCGATCAGCAGCCGGTCGAAGGGGACCCGCTCGCCGTCGGCGAGCAGCACCCGCTTGTCGCGCCGGTCGAGCCCGACCGCCGGCTGGCCCAGCCGCCAGTCCGCGTCGAGCGCGCGGCCACGCGGCAGCGCCGTCCGCTGCGCCGGTACCCATCCCTCCAGCGCCTGCTTGGACAGCGGTACCCGGTCGTACGGTTCGTAGGGCTCGTCGCCGATCATCGTCAGCGACCCGGCGAAGCCCTCCCGGCGGAGGGCGTACGCGGCGCGCAGGCCGGCCAGTGACGCGCCGACGATGACGATCCGCTCAACCCCGTCGGGCGCTGCGGCGGCCGGCGGCGTGGCCACGACGGGCCCGCGCGCCCGATGTTCCAGTACGATCGCCCGCACCGGGCAGGCCGCCGCCGCCCGGAGCACCTTTCGTCGCTGGTCGTCGCCGGGGTTGGGGTCGTAGGTCAACCCCTCGTTGCCGCGCATCCGGAAGACGCCCGGCGCGGCGAAGGCGCACTGCCCGTACCCCTGGCACCGGTTGAGGTCGACGACCAGCCGCATGCCCCGACGCTAGGGCGGCGGGTCATGCGGTTACCTCACCCGGCGGGGGTGAAGTCGTCGCCGGATCAGACCGTGAAGCCGAGGGCACGGAGTTGTTCGCGGCCCTCCTCGGTGATCCGTTCCGGACCCCACGGCGGCATCCACACCCAGTTGATCCGGAAGTCCTTGACCAGCGCCCCGCTCGGGCCGCTGGTCAGCACGGACCGGGTCTGGTCCTCGATCACGTCGGTGAGCGGGCAGGCCGCGGAGGTCAGCGTCATGTCCAGGGTGGCCACGTTGTCCTCGCCCACCCGGATGTCGTAGACCAGCCCGAGGTCGACCACGTTGATGCCCAGTTCGGGGTCGACCACGTCACGCATCGCCTCCTCGATGTCCTCGATGGAGGCCACGTCGGCGTTCGGCGTGGGCGGCGGCTCGGGCATGCCCTCGGCGCCGCGCCGCACCTGCTCGGTCTCGGCCGCGGAGAACTCCGTCATCGCGTTCCCACCTCGTCGCTGTGCGCTGCGGCGGCCCCGTCGCCCTCGGCGCCGCCGGCCGTGTCGGTCACGCGCGCCACCGCGTCCTTGAACGCCATCCAGCCCAGCAGCGCGCACTTCACCCGCATCGGGTACTTTGCCACGCCCGCGAAGGCGATGCCGTCCTCCAGCACGTCCTCGTCCGGCTCGACCTGGCCACGGCCATGCAGAAGTTCCACGAAGGCGTCCATGGTCGCAAACGCCTCGCCCACCGTGCGGCCGACGACGAGGTCGGTGAGCACCGACGTGGCGGCCTGGCTGATCGAGCAGCCCTGGCCCTCGTAGGAGACGTCGGACACCTTGGCGTCCCGGCCGCCGCCGTCCAGGTGCACCCGCAGCGTGACCTCGTCCCCGCAGGTCGGGTTGACCTGGTAGGACTCGGCGTCGTACGGGTCACGCAGGCCGCGCCGACGCGGGTTCTTGTAGTGGTCCAGGATGATCTCCTGGTACATCTGCTCCAGCTGCACGGCCACCTCCCCCTCTAGGCAACGCCGAAGAACCGCTGGGATTCCCGGATTCCGTCCAGCAGCGCGGTGATGTCGTCCAGGTCGTTGTAGAGGTAGGGGGTGGAGCGCACCGTGGCGGGGATGCCGAACCGCCGGTGTAGCGGCCACGCGCAGTGGTGCCCGACCCGCACCTCGACGCCCAGGCTGTCCAGGACCTGGCCGACGTCGTGCGCGTGCACCCCGTCCACCACGAAGGACACGGCGCCGCTGCGGTCCACCGCCTCGGTCGGCCCGATCACCCGGACCCCGGGGATCTCGGCCAGGCCGTTGAGGGTGGCCTCGGCGAGCTGGTGGCCGTGCGCGGCGACCTTGTCCATGCCGACCGCGGTGAGGTAGTCGACGGCCGCGCCGAGCCCGACCGCCTGCGAGGTCATCGGCACGCCGGCCTCGAAGCGCTGCGGCGGCGGGGCGAAGGTGGAGCCCTCCATCCGGACCACCTCGATCATGGATCCGCCGGTGATGAACGGGGGCAGCGCCTCCAGCAGTTCGCGGCGGCCGTAGAGCACGCCGATGCCCGACGGGCCGAGCATCTTGTGCCCGCTGAACGCGGCGAAGTCCACGCCGAGTTCGCGGAAGTCGACGGGGAAGTGCGGCACGGACTGGCAGGCGTCCAGCACGGTCAGCGCGCCCACCTGGTGCGCCCGGCGCACGATCGGCTCCACCGGGTTCACCGTGCCCAGCACGTTGGACTGGTGCACGAAGGCGACCACCTTGGTGCGGTCGGTGACCACCTCGTCCAGGTTGGACAGGTCCAGCCGGCCGTCCTCGGTCACCCCGAGCCAGCGCAGCGTGGCGCCGGTGCGCTGGCAGAGCTGCTGCCAGGGCACCAGATTGGCGTGGTGTTCCATCTCGGTCACCACGACCTCGTCGCCGGGGCCGACGCGGAACCGCTCCGCGGGCGCGTCCGGCGAGCCGGTCGCGTTGCTCATCCCGTAGGCGACGAGGTTGATGCCCTCGGTGGCGTTCTTGGTGAACACCACCTCGCCCGCGTCGACCCCGAGGAACCCGGCGATCCTGGCGCGGGCGCCCTCGTAGGCGTCGGTGGCCTCCTCGGCGAGCTGGTGGGCGCCCCGGTGCACCGCGGCGTTGGCGGTCTCCAGGAACGCGCGTTCGGCGTCCAGCACCTGCCGCGGCCGCTGCGAGGTGGCCCCGGAGTCCAGGTAGACCAGGCGCCGGCCGTCGCGCACGGTCCGGCCAAGGATCGGGAAGTCCTTGCGGATCGCCGCGACGTCCAGCGGTGCGGCAACTGCTGTCACGTGACGCCGCCTCCCTTCGGTGGCAAAGCTCTCTGTCCGGGTCAACGTCAGCCGACGCTCGCGGCTTCCTGCTGGCCCGTGAAACGCACGTAGCCCTCCTCCTCCAGCCGCTCGGCCAGCTCCGCGCCGCCGGACTCGACGATCCGGCCGTCGGCGAACACGTGCACCAAGTCCGCAGCGATGTGGCGGAGGATCCGGGTGTAGTGGGTGATCAGCATGATCCCCACGTCGGAGGACGCCTTGTACCGGTTGACGCCGTCGGAGACCACCCGCAGCGCGTCCACGTCCAGCCCGGAGTCGGTCTCGTCCAGGATGGCGATCTTCGGCTTGAGCAGCGCCATCTGCAGGATCTCGTGGCGCTTCTTCTCGCCGCCGGAGAAGCCCTCGTTGACGTTGCGCTCGGCGAACGCCGGGTCGATGCCCAGGTCGGTCATGGCCTGCTTGACTTCCTTGACCCAGTGCCGAAGCTGCGGCGGCTCACCGCGCACCGCAGTGGCCGCGCTGCGCAGGAAGTTCGACATCGACACGCCCGGCACCTCGACCGGGTACTGCATGGCCAGGAACAGGCCGGCGCGGGCGCGCTCGTCAACGCTCATCGCCAGCACGTCCTCGCCGTCCAGGGTCACCGAGCCGGAGGTCACCTGGTACTTCGGGTGCCCGGCGATGGCGTAGGACAGGGTCGACTTGCCCGATCCGTTCGGACCCATGATCGCGTGGATCTCGCCTGAGCGGATGGTCAGGTCGACGCCCTTGAGGATCTCCTTGGTGGTGTCCTCGGCGGCGACCGAGACGTGCAGGTCCTTGATCTCCAGGGTGGCCATCGGTCCTTCGTTTCTCCAGCGGGTGGCTAGTTCTTCGTCAGGGTGGGAACGGGGTCGATGAGGCCGGTCATGCTCCCACCGCCTCGAGTTCGGCCTCGATCGCCGCCTCCAGCCGCTCCCGGATGTCCGGGACGGTGATCTTCTGCAGCACCTCGTGGAAGAAGCCGCGGACCACCAGCCGCCGCGCCTGGTCCTCGGGAATGCCCCGGGACTGCAGGTAGAACAGCTGCTCGTCGTCGAACCGGCCGGTCGCGCTGGCGTGCCCGGCGCCGGCGATCTCCCCGGTCTCGATCTCCAGGTTGGGCACCGAGTCGGCGCGCGCCCCGTCGGAGAGCACCAGGTTGCGGTTCAGCTCGAAGGTGTCCGTGCCCTCGGCCGCGGCCCGGATCAGCACGTCGCCGATCCACACGGTGTGCGCGCCGTCGCCCTGCAGCGCGCCCTTGTAGGCCACGTTGCTGCGGCAGTTCGGCACCGCGTGGTCCACGAACAGCCGGTGCTCCAGATGCTGGCCGGCGTCGGCGAAGTACACGCCGAGCAGCTCGGCGTCCCCGCCGCGGTCGGTGAAGGTGACCGTGGGGCTGACCCGGACGAGCTCGCCGCCGAGGGTGATCACGGTGTGCCGCAGCACGGCGTCCTTGGCCAGCTTCGCGTGGTGCGCGGAGACGTGCACCGCGTCGTCCGCCCAGTCGTGGATGGTCACCACGGTGAGCTGGGCGCCCTCCGCCACGACGAACTCGACGTTGTCCGCGAGGGTGCCGGAACCTCGGCAGTCGAGCACCGCGACCGCCTCGGCGAACCGCTCCGCGCGCAACTGCACGTGCCCGTAGGCGATCTTGCCCGCGCCGGGCCCGGTCACGGTCACCGTGACCGGCTCGGCGGGCTTGGTCTCCTTCGGCACGGTGACCAGCGTCGCCTTGGGGAAGGACTGCCAGGCCCGCGCGGCCACCCGGTCGCCCGGTGTGCCGGCCACGCCGAGCCGTTCGTCATCCCGGGTGACCTGCTCCACCAGCACGTCGGCCGCGCCGGACACCTCGACGTCGACCTCGCCGGTCGCCTCCGCCGACTCGTGCAGGCCGCGCAGCCGGCGCAGCGGGGTGAACCGCCAGTTCTCCTCGCGGCCGCGCGGCACCTCGAAGGCGTCGGCCTCGAAGGACGCGAACCGCTCGCCCCGGGAGGACTCGGGGATCACCCGACCGCCTGCGTGCGAGTGCTCCCCGAGCCCGTGCTGAGCCGGCTTCTCCGTGGTCGTCATCTCAGCCGACGGCCCCTTCCATCTGCAGCTCGATCAGCCGGTTCAGCTCCAGCGCGTACTCCATGGGCAGCTCGCGGGCGATTGGCTCGACGAACCCGCGCACCACCATGGCCATCGCCTCGTCCTCGGTCAGGCCGCGGGACATCAGGTAGAAGAGCTGGTCCTCGCTGACCTTGGAGACCGTGGCCTCGTGGCCCATGGCCACGTCGTCCTCGCGGATGTCCACGTACGGGTAGGTGTCGCTGCGGCTGACCGTGTCCACCAGCAGCGCGTCGCACTTCACCGTGGACTTCGAGTGGTGGGAGCCCTTGTTCACCCGCACCAGGCCGCGGTAGGAGGTGCGGCCGCCGCCGCGGGCCACCGACTTGGACACGATGGTGGACGACGTGTGCGGCGCCAGGTGCACCATCTTCGCCCCGGCGTCCTGGTGCTGGCCCTCGCCGGCGAACGCCACGGACAGCACCTCGCCCTTGGCGTGCTCGCCCATCAGGAACACCGACGGGTACTTCATGGTCACCTTGGAGCCGAGGTTGCCGTCGATCCACTCCATGGTCGCGCCCTCTTCCGCCTTGGCGCGCTTGGTGACCAGGTTGTAGACGTTGTTCGACCAGTTCTGGATGGTCGTATACCGGCAGCGGGCGTTCTTCTTGACGACGATCTCGACCACCGCCGAGTGCAGCGAGTCCGACTTGTAGATCGGCGCCGTGCAGCCCTCGACGTAGTGCACGTAGGCACCCTCGTCGACGATGATCAGCGTCCGCTCGAACTGGCCCATGTTCTCGGTGTTGATCCGGAAGTAGGCCTGCAGCGGGATGTCCACGTGCACGCCCTTCGGCACGTAGATGAACGAGCCGCCGGACCACACCGCGGTGTTCAGCGCGGAGAACTTGTTGTCGCCGGCCGGGATGACGGAGCCGAAGTACTCCTCGAACAGTTCCGGGTGCTCGCGCAGGCCGGTGTCGGTGTCCAGGAAGATCACGCCCTGGGACTCCAGGTCCTCGCGGATCTTGTGGTACACGACCTCGGACTCGTACTGCGCGGCCACGCCGGCGATCAGCCGCTGCTTCTCCGCCTCGGGGATGCCCAGCTTGTCGTAGGTGTTCCTGATGTCAGCGGGCAGGTCGTCCCAGGTCGCCGCCTGCTTCTCGGTGGAGCGCACGAAGTACTTGATCTGGTCGAAGTCGATCCCCGACAGGTCGGCACCCCAGGTGGGCATGGGCTTGCGCTGGAACAGCCGGAGCGCCTTGAGCCGCGCCTCCAGCATCCACTCGGGCTCGCCCTTCTTCGCCGAGATGTCGCGGACGACGTCCTCGTCCAGGCCGCGGCGGGCCGAGGCGCCCGCGGTGTCCGGGTCGGCCCAGCCGTACTCGTAGCGACCGAGTGTGGCCAGGGCCTCCTCCTGGGACAGCGGCTCCTGCCCCGTCGTGGGTGTGCGCTGCTCCGCAGCGGCAGTCATGCGGATTCCCCTCCCTGCTGATGGCTTGGTCCCGCGAGCGGGTCGCGGTGCTGACGGCTCGATCCGGCAAGCGGATCTCGCGGTCGCTGGCTCGATCCCGCGAGCGGGCCTCGCGCTGGGATCCGTGCGGTGTTGGTGGTTTCTCCCGGGCCCTCCGGCCGGCTTGCCGGGGCGTCCGGGGTTGCTTGCTGGTTCTGCTCCCCGCCGGGCGCCGGCGGGGTGGCGCCGGTGGAGGCACCGGCACCGGTGGGGTCGTCCGACCGCGGCGCGAGCGGCACGTGCGTGGTGCACGCCGCGTCACCGCGGGCGATCGTTGCCAGGCGCTGCACGTGGGTGCCGAGCAGTTCCGCGAACGCCGCCGTCTCGGTCTCGCAGAGCTGCGGGAACTCCGCGGCGACGTGCGCGACCGGGCAGTGGTGCTGGCACAGCTGCTCACCCGCCCCCACCCGGCGGGTCGACGCAGCGTAACCCTCGCGGGTCAGCGCGGCGGCGAGGGCCTGGGCGCGGTCCGCCGGACCCCGCCGGGCCATCACCGCGGCCCGGTGCCGGTCCACCAGCAGGCCGACCCGGCGCTCAGCGAACGCCCGCACCGCCTCGTCCCCGCCCTGCTCGGCGAGGAACCGCAGCGCCGCCACGGCGAGGTCGTCGTAGGCGTGGCCGAACCGGGCCCGGCCCGCCTCGGTGAGCATGAACAGCTTGGCCGGGCGGCCCCGGCCCCGCCGTCCCCGGCGCGGCGCGTCCCGGGTGCACACCTCGCCGTCCACCACGAGCGCGTCGAGGTGGCGGCGTACCGCCGTCGGGCTGAGGCCGAGCGCCTCGGCCACCACGGTGGCGGTCACCGGCCCCCGCTCCAGCAGCAGCCGGGCCACGCCGTGCCGGGTCCGGCCGTCGGCGTGCTGCGTCGACGCCTCGTGCCCGCCGGTGCGGGCGGAGGCGTCCACGAGCTGCGGACCGGTCCCGGCGTTTTTCACAACACAAGTGTTGCCTATTTCCCCGGATGCGGCAAAGGTGGGGCCGCCTGTGGTGATCGGGCTCACGTTCGGTCGCCCGTTCGGCGGGCGGTGCCCACCGCGAGTCACCGCTCGGTACCCTGCGCCGGTGGCGGTGGGCCCAGTCGAGCGACGGAAGGACGACGGCACCCGTGTCGACCTCGCCGGGGACGTGACCGGTGGCGGCGCGCCGGCCGCGGCGCGCGACGAGCCGCCGAGCACCGGCTCGGCGACCGCCGAGCCGGCCCCGCTGAACGCCGCCGAGGACCGGCTGCTCGACCTGCTGCGCCGGATCGGCACGGTCGGCGCGCTACTGATGGCCGCAGGCTCGCTGGGCGCGGGAGCCGCGCCGGTGTACAACCCGCTACCCAGCGTGCCCGTGCTGGGCCTGTTCGCCCGCATCCCCACGGCGGCCATGGCCTGCGCGTTCACCGGCATGTTCCTGGTCATCCTGGCCTGGCTGTACCTGGGCCGGCTGGTCCGCCCCGGGCGGCCGAGGCTGGTCTCGCGCAGCCAGATGGACCGCACCCTGGTGATGTGGACGGTGCCGCTGTTCGCCGTGCCGCCGATGTTCTCCCGGGACGTCTACAGCTACCTGGCGCAGTCCGACATCGCCGCGAAGGGGCTGGACCCCTACCTGCTGGGGCCGGCGCAGGCGCTGGGCGTGGACCACCCGCTGACCCGCGGCGTGCCGAACATCTGGCGGGACACCCCGGCGCCGTACGGGCCGCTGTTCCTCAGCATCGGCCGGGCGCTCACCCAGGTCACCGGCGACCACGTGGTGAGCGGCGTGCTGCTGCAGCGGGTGGTGGAGCTGGTGGGGCTGGCCATGGTGGTGTGGGCGCTGCCCCGGCTGGCCCGGCGGTTCGGCGTGCAGCCGGTGAGCGCGCTGTGGCTGGGCGCGGCCAACCCGCTGGTGCTGTTCCACGTGGTGGTCGGCGCGCACAACGACACGCTGGCCATCGGGCTGATGCTCACCGGCCTGGAACTCGCGCTGCGCCGGCTGCCGGCGGTGCTGCCCGGCGAACCGGTGCCGCCACGGCAACCCGGGGAGATCACCGGCGTGGTGCTCGGCGCGGTCGGCATCAGCGCCGGCGCGATGGTGAAGATCCCCGCGGTGCTCGCGCTCGGCTTCCTCGTCGTGATCGTCGCCCGCCGCTGGGGCGGCCGGGCGGCCGACCTGGGGCGCGCCATCCTGCTGGTGGGAGCGGTGTCCCTCGCCATGATCGTGCTGATCTGTGTGGGCAGCCGCCTCGGCTTCGGCTGGCTCACGACGCTGGGTACACCGGGCAAGATCCGCAGCTGGCTGTCGCCGGCCACCGGGGTCGGCTTCCTCGGGGCCACCCTGGCCCTGCTGTTCGACCTGGGCAACCACACCGACCGGCTGATCACTCTGAGCCGGGTGGTGGGCACCGCCGCCGGCGGGCTGATCTCGCTGCGGCTGCTGTGGCAGACCTTCCGCGGCCGGATGGTGCCGATGATCGGCCTCGGCGCGGGCCTGGGCGCGATGCTCGTGCTCGGCCCGGTGGTGCAGCCCTGGTACCTGCTGTGGGCGGTGATCGTGCTGGCCACCGCCGCCGGCACGTCCCGGTTCCGCACCTGGGCGGCCGGGGTGAGCGCCGTGGTCGCCGTGCTGGTGCCGCCGACCGGCACCGCCTTCGACGGCCGCGCCTACGTGCTGCCCCAGGCCTACCTGGCCGCCGCGCTAGTCGTGCTGACCGTGCTGTTCGCGCTGCGCGGCCGGCTGCCCTCGGTCGGCACCGTGCTGCGCGAGCTGCGGGTGTCCGCGCCGCGAACCTGATCTCCGCGGTGATCGGCGCCGGCCAGGGCCGGAGCGCGTGTGGTGGCCGACACGGCATAGGCTCTTCGGTCGTGAGCCCGAACCTGGATAGCCCCGCCGTCGAGGTGTCGGGGCTGGTCAAGCGGTACGGCGACACCGTGGCGGTGGACGGGCTCGGAATGCGCGTGGCGCGCGGCTCGGTGCTGGCGCTGCTCGGCCCGAACGGGGCCGGCAAGACCACCACGGTCGAGGTGTGCGAGGGGTTCCTGCGCCCGGACGCCGGCCGGGTCCGGGTGCTCGGCCTCGACCCGGCCACCGATGGTGCCCGGCTGCGGCCGCGGGTGGGTGTCATGCCGCAGGGCGGCGGCGCCTACCCCGGCGTGCGGGCCGCCGAGATGCTGCGGCTGGTCGCGGCGTGCGCGGCGAACCCGCTGGACCCGGACTGGCTGCTGGACGTGCTCGGCCTGGCGGCCGCGCGGCGCACCCCGTACAAGCGGCTCTCCGGCGGCCAGCAGCAGCGGCTGTCCCTGGCGTGCGCCCTGGTCGGCCGGCCGGAACTGCTGTTCCTGGACGAGCCGACCGCCGGAATGGATCCGCAGGCGCGCCGGCTGGTGTGGGAGCTGGTCGGCGCGCTTCGCCGGGACGGCGTGGCAGTGCTGCTCACCACGCACCTGATGGACGAGGCGGAGGCGCTCGCCGACCACGTGGTGATCATCGACCACGGCCGGGTCGTCGCCGAGGGCACGCCGCACGAGCTGACCTCGGCGGACGCCGACGAGCAGCAGTTGCGCTTCCGGGCCACGCCAGGGCTGGACATGACGCTGCTGCGGGCCGCGCTGCCCGAGCACTGCCAGGTGCACGAGGCCGCGCCCGGCGCCTACCTGGTGCAGGGGCGGATCGACCCGCAGGTGGTGTCCACGGTCACCGCCTGGTGCGCGCAGCAGGGTGTGCTCGCCCAGGAACTGCAGGTAGCCCGGCGCAGCCTGGAGGACGTGTTCCTTGACCTGACCGGACGGGAGTTGCGCTCGTGACCGCGCCGGACGCCACGCAGGACAGGTTCGCGCCGGGGACGTTCCGGCCCGCGCCGGGGCGGGGGCGGCTCGGCCGCATGCTCGCCGCCCAGGCCCGCACGGAGACCGCGCTGGCGCTGCGCAACGGCGAGCAGGTGCTGCTCACCCTGCTCATCCCGCTGGCCCTACTGGTCGGCCTCACCACGCTGCGTATCGTGCCGATGCCCGGGCCGCGGGTGGACTTCGTCACGCCCCGGGTGCTCGCACTGGCGGTGATGTCCTCGGCGTTCACCGGGCAGGCCATCGCGCTGGGCTTCGACCGGCGCTACGGGGTGATCAAGCGGCTGGCCGCGACCGCGCTGCCCCGCTGGCTGCTGGCGGCCGGCCGGGTGGTCGCCGCGCTCGCCGTGGTGGTGGTCCAGCTCGTGGTGCTCGGCGTGGTGGCCGCGCTGCTGGGCTGGCACCCGGCGGCGGCCGGGCTCGGCTGGGCGCTGCTGCTGGTGCTGCTCGGCACGTTCGCGTTCGGCGCGCTGGGCGTGCTGCTCGGCGGGGCGCTGCGCGCCGAACTGGTGCTCGCGGTGGCCAACGTCGTGTGGTTCGTGCTGCTGCTGGCCGGCGGGATCGCCCTGCCGCCGGGATCGCTGCCGGCCGGGCTGGCCGAGGTGGTCACCTTCCTGCCGTCCGGTGCGCTGGCCGAGTCGCTGCGCGCGGCCCTGGTGGACGGCGCCGCGCCCGGCGTCCAACCGGTCGCCGTGCTGCTCGGCTGGGGCGTGGTCGGCGGCCTGCTCGCCGCGCGGACCACCCGGCTGACCTGACCGCCCACGCGCGGCGCGGCGCGCGTTGCGGCACCAGCCTGACAGCCTGTTCCGGAACCGGACCGACCCTGCGATGACGAGTATGGGAACGCGCCAGGGCGAAGCCCCGCGATCGCGGGTGCGGGGCGCCCTATCAGGCACGACCGGAGTGCCGGGTCACGATCGCGCCCCGGCGACGCGATCGCGGCGCGCGTTCAGGAACAAGCACTGAGATCGGCGCCACTGCGCGCGGTGGGCGCGCGCGGTCGTCCTCCGGCGGCGACCTACCATCGGTGCGTGCCAGCTCTTTCCTGGATCTCCCGGCTGCCCGCGCCCAGCCTCGCGATGCAGCGCGGGTGTGCCGTGGCCGCCGTGGTCGCCCAGGCCGGGATCGCGGTTACCGGCTCGGTCGTTCGCGTCACCGGCTCCGGCCTGGGCTGCCCGACCTGGCCGCAGTGCGCGCCGGGCAGCCTGGTCCCGGTCGCCCACCCGGAGCTCGGGCAGGCGCACCAGTGGGTGGAGTTCGGCAACCGCATGCTCACCGGGCTGGTCGCCGCGGTGGCCGCGCTGTGCGTGGTCAACGCCCTGCTGGTGCGGCCGCGGCGTCGCCGGCTGCTGGCGCTTGCCCTGAGCATGCCGCTGGGTGTGGTGGCCCAGGCGGTGATCGGCGGCATCACCGTCCTCACCGGCCTGGCCTGGTGGACGGTGTCGGTGCACTTCCTGGCCTCGATGGTGCTGGTCTGGCTGGCCGTGCTGCTGGTGCACGCGGTCGGCGAGGGTGACCAGCCGGCCCGGCCCCACGTGCCTCGGCCACTGCTGCGGCTGCAGGTCGTCCTGGCGGTGGTGCTCGGCGCGCTACTGGCGGCCGGCACGCTGGTGACGGCGGCCGGCCCGCACGCGGGCGACCTGCGGACGCCGCGGCTGGACCTCCCGGTGGCCTCGCTGGTCCAGGGCCACGCCGACCTGCTGTTCCTGTTCCTGGGCATGCTCGTGGCACTCGGTTTCGCGCTGCGCGCGGCGAGCGCACCGGCGCTGCTGTGGCGGCGCTACGGGCTGCTGCTCGTCGCGGTGACCGCGCAGGGCGCGCTGGGCATGGTGCAGTACTGGCTGGGCGTGCCCGAGGCGCTGGTGGCCATGCACGTGCTGGGCGCGGCGCTGGTCACCGTGGCCACTGCGGCGCTGTGGTGCGCCTCCCGCGACCACGGCCCGATGCCGGCCGAGCCGCCGTCGGAGCCGGCCGCCGGCGCGACCGCGTCCCGTAAGGCGGACGTCCCGGTCTCCGCGTGACCGCCGGCGGATTCGCGGTGCCGGTTCCGGAACAGGCTGTCAGCGGGGCGGCTGCGGCCGGCGTTCCCACACCTGGGGCAGTTCGTCGGCCAGCCACGCGTACAGCTCGTGCACGGTGCGCAGCCGGTGCGCCCGGTGCGGGTCGCCGCTGAGCAGCCGCATGCCCTCCCTGGTCAGGTCCCGGATGCCGACCAGCGCGTCCATCCGCCGCTGCACCATGTCGGCCCAGTGCTTCTCGTCGATCCGGTACAGCGCGGCCTGCCGGCCCCGGCGGGTCTTCTTGGTTACCAGACCCATGTTCATCAGCAGCCGGACGTTCGTGCTGATCGATCCGCTGCTCGCCTCCAGGGCCCGGGACAGGTCCGCCGCGGTGCACTCCGGCGGGTCGCAGACCAGCAGGTAGCCCATGATGCGGCCGGCGATCAGCGGCAGGCCGTCGTCGGCGAACCGCGCCGCGAGCCGTTCGATCCACACCGCCAGCCGCGGCTCCCGCTCGACCGTCACGCTCCACCCCCGACTCGGATCAACTTCGGTGAGAACTGAAGGTATAGTGCCAACCTCGGAAGTGTCCAGCGGAGGATCTCCATCACCTGCCCGGACCGGCCCGAACGCCGCGGAGCCGCGCCGGGGAGGAGAGGAAGATCGCCACAACGCGCCGGCCGACCGACGGGCATCGTGCACCCGAATGGGCCATGCTGTGCGGGCCAGGTCGACCGCTACTCCACCGGGAGCCGTGAACCCACCGTGAGCCACACCGACGAACGCCTCGCACATGCCCCGTCCCCGGCCGTCAACGCGACGGCGGCGCGGGCCCCGGAGCTGGTCGTGCTGCTGGACGATGACTACCGGCCCGTCGGGACGGCGGACAAGCTGGGGGTTCACCACGAGGACACGCCGCTGCACCTGGCGTTCTCCTGCTACGTCTTCGACGACGCCGGCCGGCTGCTGGTAACCAGGCGGTCGCTGGCGAAGCGCACCTGGCCGGGCGTGTGGACCAACTCCTGCTGCGGTCATCCGGCACCGGACGAGGACCCGACCGACGCGGTGCACCGGCGGGTCCGCCAGGAACTGGGCATCGAGCTGACCGACCTCGGTGTGGTGCTGCCCGACTTCGCCTACCGCGCGGTCGCCGCGGACGGCACCGTGGAGAACGAGTTCTGCCCGGTGCACGTGGCCCGCACCGACCAGCAGCCGCAGCCGGACCCGGACGAGGTGATGGAGTGGCACTGGGTGGAGTGGGACCGGTTCGTCACCCTGGCCACCGTGGCGCCGTGGGCGGTCAGCCCGTGGGCCGCGATGCAGGTACCGCTGCTGGCCGAGAAGCTGTGAGCCGCTCGCGCGAGCGCAGCACCGCGCGGGTGGCGGAGGCGAACCGCAGCGGGGCGCCCGGATCGGCCTGCCGGAAACCCAGCGACGGCTCGGCGAGTTCCAACTCCAGCACGGCCGGCTGGCCGCGCTCGGCGCGGATCACGTCCACCCGGGCATAGAGCAGCGCGGCGCGGTCCAGGCCGAGCAGGTCGCTCGCCGCGTCCAGGGCGTCCTCGGCGAGCCGGCGCCGCGCGGGATCCGGCTCGGCCGGCCACAGCCGTTCCGTCACGAACAGCCCGCAGGTGTCCGTGGCCGCGCCGGTCAGCATCGGGCCCTTGACACGGGCGTGCGAGAAGACGCCGGCGAAGAACACCAGTTCCGTCTCCCCCTCCGCGTCCACCGCCGGCTGGTAGGGCTGGAGCAGCGCGGTGTGTCCGGCCGCGTGCAGCCGGGCCAGGTGCGCCTCGGCGGCGGCCACCTCGCTGGCGGCGAACCGGGCGGCGCCGCGCGAGCCGGCGCCGACGGTGGGTTTGACCACGAACTCGGCGTCCGGCCAGCGGGGTGCGCCGCCGGGCGGGACCAGTTCGGTGGGCACCACGGCGACCCCGGCCTCGGCCAGGTCCAGCAGGTAGGCCTTGTCGGTGTTCCACCGCACCACGCCGGCCGGGTTGGCCAGCCGCGGCACGGATTCGCACCACGCGAGGAAGTCGTCCCGGCGGTCGGTGTAGTCCCAGGTGGCGCGGAGCACCACCAGGTCGGCGTCGGCGGGGTCAAGGCTCGGGTCGTCCCACACCACCCAGCGGGCGTCCACCCCCACCGCGTCGAGAGCGGCCGGCAGGGCGCTGTCGTCCCCGTCACCGCGGGGCAGGTCCGCGCACGCCGCCAGCCACACGCGCGGCCGGGCGGTCACCGCCTGGCCCGCGGACCCGCCATCCGGCGCCGGTGCGCCGCGCCGATGGTGACGGCGGCCGTGGTGTCCCGGTCCCACTCGGCCGCCTCGAGGTCGGCCACGGCGTCGCACACCGCGGTGCCGGCGGCCATGTCGGGCACGATCACGTCGCCGAGCGCGCCGTCCGCGCCGACCAGCACGACCCGGGCGCCTGCCCGGCCGAGCGGCTCCACGACGGCCCGGGACGGCTTGCCGTGCGCGGCGACGAAGGCGTGGGCGGCCCGCACAGCGCGGCGGGGGGCGGCCACGGGGGAACTCTGGTCAACCACGAGGGGCAGCCTACGTGGAGGTACTAGGTTCGGTGGACGTGAAGAACACCACCTCCGTGCCCGCGCTCGTGGACCGGGTGCTCGCCTGGTACCTGGACCGCAACCCGATCCACGCCGCCCTGCTCGGCTCGCTCAACCACGACCACGCCCTCGGCGACTTCTCCGCCACCTCGCTGACCGCGCAGGAGCGGGAGGCCGGCGAGTGGCTGGCCCGGCTGCTGGAGGCCGATGTCACCGGGCTGGACGTGCCGGCGCGGGTGGATCGCGACCTGCTGGTCGCGGTGTTGCGCGGCATGCAGGCCCGGGCGAGCTGGCCGGTCTGGCGGCGTGATCCCGCGCACTATGTCGCCCCCGTGCTGAGCGGCCTGTTCGCCGCTTTCCTGCACCGGCTGCGCCCCGAGCCGGAGCTGGTCCGGTCGGTGGAGGCGCGGCTGGCCGAGGTGCCCTCCGTGCTCGACGCGTGCCGGGCCAACCTGGACCCGGAGCTGTCCTCACCGCTGCTGGTGCGCCGCGCGCTGGGCCAGGTGCGGACCGCGCGCACCTTCCTCACCACCGCGCTGCCCGCCGAGGTCGGCGACGACGGGCTGCGCGCCAGGCTCGCCGCGGCCGCGGAGCCGGCCGCCGCGGCGTTCGACAACCTCGCCGGATTCCTGGCCGAGTTCGCCGAGCGGGCCCAGGGCGAATGGCGGATGGGCGAGAAGCTGTACTCCACGCTGCTGACCGAGCAGGAGCTGCTCGGCTACGACGCCGCCGAGCTGCACGAGCGCGGCCGGGCCGCGTACGACGAGCTGGACGCGCAGATGCGGGAACTGGCGCAGCGGGTGCGCGACGGTTCCCCGGACTGGCGGGCGGTGATGGCGCGGCTGCAGAACGACCACCCGCCCACGCTGGAGGCGATGCGCGAGGAGTACGCCGCGGAGACCGCCCGCGCCAGGGCGTTCCTCGCCGAGCACCAGCTGGTCAGCTTCGCCGACGGCGAGGACTGCCGGGTGGTGCCCTCCCCGACGTTCCAGCGGCCGGTGCTGTCCGTCGCGTTCTACATCGCCCCTCCCCCGCTCACCGCGTCTCGGGTCGGCCACTTCTTCACGCCGTACACCCCCGACGACTTCACCGCGGAGCAGGTGGAGCAGCGGCTGCGCACCAATGCCAGGGCACAGATGCCGACCATCGCGGTGCACGAGGCCTACCCCGGACACCACTGGCACCTGTCCTGGCTGGCCGGCAACCCGCGCCGGGTGCGCAAGGTGTTCCGTACCCCGTACTTCGCCGAGGGGTGGGCGCTGTACGCGGAGCGGCTGCTGCGCGAGCACGGGTACTTCGCCGAGCCCGCGCACGAGTTGGCGCACCTGGAGGCGCGTATCTTCCGGGCCGCCCGGATCGTGGTGGACACCGCGCTGCACTGCGGAGACATGACCATCGAGCAGGCCGAGGAGTTCATGACCACGCACACCTCGCTGACCGCGGGCACCGCCGCCGGCGAGGTGAACCGCTACTGCGCCTGGCCCACGCAGGCACCGTCGTATTTCACCGGCGCGCTGGAGATCGAACGTATCCGGGCCGACTACCTTGCCGCGGGCCGCGGCGATCTGCGCACCTTCCACGACACGCTGGCCGGGTCCGGCGCGCTGCCCCTGGGCCTGGCCCGGCGCGTGGTCATGGAGGACTGAGGTTCCGGTCACTGGGGAACACGGTCGCGGCGGCCGGATGTTGGCCGGGGTGTTGAGCCGCTTGGGAGGAGGAAGGCATGCGCGCGATCCGGGTGCGGAGCAACGGCGGGCCGGAGGTGCTGGAGGCGAGCGAGGTCGATGATCCCCGGCCGGGCCCCGGGGAACTGCTCGTGGACGTGGCCGCCGCCGGCGTGAACTACATCGACACCTACCAGCGCAGCGGCGTCTACCCGATCCCGCTGCCGTTCGTCCTGGGTTCGGAGGGCGCCGGCACGGTCCGCGAGGTCGGCGAGGGGGTGCGGGAGTTCTCCGTTGGCGACCGGGTGGCGTGGGCGTCCGTCCTGGGTTCCTACGCGGAACGTGCCGTGGTGCCGGCCGAGCGGGCGGTGGCGGTCCCGGTCGGGGTGGACGACGAGGTGGCCGGCGGCGCGCTGCTGCAGGGCATGACCGCGCACTACCTGGTCAACTCCACGCACGCGGTGCGGGAGGGCGAGGCGGTGCTGGTGCACGCCGCGGCCGGCGGGATGGGCCTGCTGCTCACCCAGATGGCCAGCGCGAAGGGTGCCCGGGTGATCGGCACGGTGTCCACCGAGGAGAAGGAGAAGCTGGCCAGGCAGGCTGGTGCGGACGAGATCATCCGCTACACCGAGGTGGCGGACCTGGCGGCCGAGGTGCGCCGGCTCACCGGCGGCGAGGGCGTCGCGGTGGTCTACGACGGCGTCGGGGCCAGCACCTTCGACGCGAGCCTGGCCAGCCTGCGACCGCGCGGCCTGCTCGCGCTGTTCGGCGCGTCCAGCGGCCCGGTGCCGCCCTTCGACCTGCAGCGGCTGAACACGGCCGGGTCGCTGTTCGTCACGCGACCCTCGCTGGGCCACTACACCGCGACCCGGGAGGAGCTGACCTGGCGGGCGGGTGAGGTGTTCGACGCGATCACCCGGAACCAGCTGACCATCCGGATCGGCGGCCGCTACCCGCTCGTCGAAGCCGCCCGCGCGCACGAGGACCTGCAGGCCCGCCGCACCACCGGGAAACTCGTGCTGCTGCCCCGCTGACCGCGTGTCGGCCCCGGGATGCGCCACCCGCCGTCACCTGGCGCGTCCCGGGGCCGGCGACGTCACCTGCCGGTCTTCACCACGTCGATCACGAAGACCAGCGTCTCCCCCGGCTTGATCGGGCCGCTGCCGTTCGGGTAGCCCTTGCCCGGCGGCACCACCAGCAGCCGCCGGCCGCCCTGCTTGGCGCCGATCAGGCCCTCGTTCCAGCCCGCGATCAGCTTGGCCTGGCCGATGTTGTCGACGGACAGCGGTTTCGCCGTACCACCCTGCCACGAGGAGTCCTGCTCGGTCCGGTCCGACCAGCTGACCAGGTCGTAGTTGACCTCGACGTGGTCACCCGGCTTCACCGCCGGGCCGGTGCCGCCGGCCAGGTCCTTCTCCACCAGCTGGCTCGGTGGCGAGCAGTCGGCGGGGATGTTGATGGTCGGCTTCTGACCCACCGGCCCGGACACCGTGATGTCGTCCACGGTGCACTGCCGGCCGCCGGCGGGGACGACCGGGGCCGACTGGGTCGATGCCGAGGCGGGGGCGTCCCGCTCACTGTTGCTGCAGGCCGCGGTGGACACGGCCAGCGCGACGGCCGCGGTCAGGAACGCGACTCTTACCGGTATGCGCATGGTCGCTGAGCCTACGGATGAGCCGGGATCGGCCTGCGTCACACCCGGTGCGACCTAGAACGGCAAGCCGATCACCGGCCAGCCGATCACCGAGTCCACGGCCAGCGCGACGAACACCGCGGTCAGGTAGGAGTTGGACAGGTGGAACAGGCGCATCGGGTTGCCGTGCTCGCCGCGGCGCACCGCCGCGTGCAGCCGGTGCGCCATGGCCAGGAACCACGCCCCCGCCAGCACCGCGAGCCCCGCGTACAGCCAGCTCGTCGCCGGAGCGAGCAGCAGCGTCCAGGCCACCATCACCCACGAGTACACGACGATCTGCCGGGACACCTGCTGCGGCGTGGCGATCACCGGCAACATGGGCACCCCGGCCCGCTCGTAGTCGTCGCGGAAGCGCATGGCCAGCGCCCAGAAGTGCGGCGGGGTCCAGAAGAAGATCACCCCGAACATCACCAGCGCCGGCCAGCCGATCGTGCCCTTCACCGCGGCCCAGCCGATCACCACCGGCATGCAGCCCGCGGCGCCGCCCCACACGATGTTCTGGGCGGTGCGCCGCTTGAGCAGCATCGTGTAGACGAGGACGTAGAAGAGGATCGCGCCCACGGACAGCAGCGCGGCCAGCAGGTTCGTGGTCAGCCACAGCCAGCCGAACGACGCGGCGCCCAGTGCCAGGCCGAACACCAGCGCGTTGCGGGTCGGCACCTCGTGCCGGGCCAGCGGCCGCCGCTTGGTGCGCTTCATCACCGCGTCGATGTCGGCGTCGGCCACGCAGTTCAGCGCGTTGGCGCTGCCCGCGGCCATCGTTCCGCCGACCATCGTGGCCAGCACCAGCCACGGCGACGGAATGCCGCGCTGGGCCAGCAGCATGGCCGGCACCGTGGTCACCAGCAGCAGCTCGATGATCCGCGGCTTGGTCAGCGCGACATAGGCCCGTAGCACGTCACGACGGCGACGCGTCGAGGGTGTGGCACGGTCGACGGTGGTGCTCACGGCTCGCACCGCGCAGCGGTCACCGGCGACATTTCGCTCCTCAACTCCGGAGTCGGATTCGTTCCCGCCCGGGTCTGGGAACCCTGGACACCGGGCCTTCTCGATGCTAGACGCGTGACGCCGCCCACCCGTCGCAGGGGGTCGATCAGCCGAGGCCACACCTTCTCCGGCGCGCCGACTAGGCTGGCGCGCGCACGAGGGAGACCACGCGGGACGGGCCGGTGGGGCACACTGTTTCCGGATCGATTGAGAACGTCGTGCCCGACGCTGACCGTCCGGCCACACAACGCACAACCGACGACCAGAGTGGAGCTCGAGTCCGTGTCCGTCACCGACGACCTCACCCGACTGACGCAACCCAACGTGCCCGACGACTGGACCGAGCTGGACAAGCGCGCGGTCGACACGATCCGGGTGCTCGCCGCGGACGCCGTGCAGAAGGTGGGCAGCGGCCACCCCGGCACGGCGATGAGCCTGGCGCCCGTCGCCTACGCGCTCTACCAGCGGGTCATGCGGCACGACCCGGCCGACCCGGACTGGATCGGCCGGGACCGGTTCGTGCTGTCCGCGGGCCACTCCAGCCTGACCCTCTACCTCCAGCTCTACCTGTCCGGCTACGGGTTGGAGCTGGAGGACATCAAGGCGCTGCGCACCTGGGGCTCCAAGACGCCGGGCCACCCCGAGTACGGCCACACCCCCGGCGTGGAGACCACCACCGGTCCGCTCGGCCAGGGTCTGGCCAACGCGGTGGGCATGGCGATGGCGGCCCGCTACGAGCGCGGCCTGTTCGACCCGGACGCCGCGCCGGGCGAGAGCCCGTTCGACCACTTCATCTACGTGATCGCCTCGGACGGCGACATCGAGGAGGGGGTCACCTCGGAGGCGTCGTCGCTGGCCGGCCACCAGCGGCTGGGCAACCTGGTGGTGATCTACGACGACAACAAGATCTCCATCGAGGACGACACCGGTATCGCGCTGTCCGAGGACACCGCCAAGCGGTACGAGGCCTACGGCTGGCACGTGCAGTACGTCGAGGGCGGGGAGAACGTCAGGGACTTCCTCGCCGCGATCGAGGCGGCCAAGGCCGAGACGACGCGGCCCTCGCTGATCGTGCTGCGCACGGTGATCGGCTACCCGGCGCCGAACAAGATGAACACCGGCAAGGCGCACGGCGCCGCGCTCGGCGAGGACGAGGTCGCCGAGGTGAAGCGGATCCTCGGCTTCGATCCGGACCAGCGCTTCCAGGTGGAGCCCGAGGTGCTGGCGCACACCCGCAAGGTCGCCGAGCGAGGGAGGGCGGCGCACGAGGAGTGGCAGCGGGCCTTCGACGCGTGGGCGCAGGCCAACCCGGAGCACAAGGCGCTGCTGGACCGGACGTCCCGCTACGAGTTGCCGGACGGCTGGGCGGAGAAGCTGCCGACCTGGGAGCCCGGGTCCAAGGACGTGGCCACCCGCAAGGCGTCCGGTGAGGTGCTCGCCGCGGTCGGCGAGGTGCTGCCGGAGCTGTGGGGCGGCTCGGCCGACCTGGCGGAGAGCAACAACACCACCATCAAGGGCGCGGCCTCGTTCGGCCCGACCGACATCTCCACCACGATGTGGGCGGCCAACCCGTACGGCCGCACCCTGCACTTCGGTGTGCGCGAGCACGCCATGGGCTCGATCCTCAACGGCATCGTGCTGCACGGCCCGACCCGCCCCTACGGCGGCACGTTCCTCGTCTTCAGCGACTACATGCGGCCGGCGGTGCGGCTCGCCGCGCTGATGCGGGTACCCGTGGTCTATGTGTGGACGCACGACTCGATCGGCCTGGGCGAGGACGGCCCGACCCACCAGCCGATCGAGCACCTCGCCACGCTGCGCGCCATCCCCGGGCTGGCCATGGTCCGCCCGGCCGACGCGAACGAGACCGCCGCGGCGTGGAAGGCGATCCTGCAGTCCCCGGACGGTCCGGCCGGTCTCGCGCTTACCCGGCAGGGCGTGCCGGTGCTGGAGGGCACCGACGCGGACGGCGTCGCCCGCGGCGGCTACGTGCTGCAGGACGCCACCAACGGGCAGCCGGAGGTGGTGATCGTCGCCACCGGGTCCGAGGTGCAGTACGCGGTCGAGGCCAGGAAGGTTCTCGAGGCCGAGGGCGTTGCCACGCGTGTGGTCTCGATGCCGTGCATGGAGTGGTTCGACGCGCAGGACGAGGCCTACCGGCAGCGGGTGATCCCGCCGTCGGTGCGGGCGCGGGTGGCCGTCGAGGCGGGCATCGCGCAGCCCTGGCACCGGTTCGTGGGCGACGCCGGCGAGATCGTCTCGATTGAACACTTCGGCGCCTCCGCGGACTACAAGACTCTGTTCCGCGAGTTCGGCTTCACCGCCGAGGCCGTTGCGGACGCGGCCCGGCGCAGCCTGTCCCGTCTGGAGGGATCCAAGTGACGACGCAGCACAACCCGCTCGCCGCGCTGTCCGATGCCGGCGTGTCGATCTGGCTGGACGACATCTCCCGGCAGCGGCTGAACTCCGGCAACCTCGCCGAACTGGTCCGGGACAAGCACGTCGTCGGCGTGACCAGCAACCCGACGATCTTCGCCGCGGCGCTGGCGCACGGGGAGTCCTACACCGACCAGTTGCGTGAGCTGGCCGCGCGGGGCGCGTCGGTGGACGCCGCGGTGCGCGAGGTCACCACGACCGACATCCGCAACGGCTGCGACCTGTTCCGGGACATCTACGAGCGCACCAACCACCTGGACGGCCGGGTGTCCATCGAGGTCGATCCCCGGCTGGCGCACGAGACCGAGCGCACCGTGGCCGAGGCGCTGGACCTGTGGAAGACGGTGGACCGGCCGAACCTGCTGATCAAGATTCCGGCCACGGTGGCGGGCCTGCCGGCGATCACCCGCGCCATCGCCGAGGGTGTCAGCGTGAACGTCACGCTGATCTTCTCGGTGGAGCGGTACCGCGCGGTGATGGACGCCTACCTGGCCGGCCTGGAGCAGGCCAGCGAAAACGGCCACAACCTCGCCGAGATCCACTCGGTGGCCTCGTTCTTCGTGTCCCGGGTGGACACCGAGGTGGACAAGCGGCTGACGGCGATCGGCACCGATGAGGCGCTCGCGCTGCGCGGCGAGGCGGCGATCGCCAACGCCCGCCTGGCCTACGCCGCCTACCAGGAGGTGTTCGGCTCCGAGCGGTGGCGGAAGCTGGCCGAGGCCGGGGCGAACCCGCAGCGGCCGCTGTGGGCGTCCACCGGGGTGAAGAACCCGGAGTACTCCGACACCCGCTACGTCGACCAGCTGGTCGCCCGGGACGTGGTGAACACCATGCCGGAGAAGACCATCCTGGCCGTGGAGGACCACGCCCGGATCGAGGGCGACACGGTCATCGGCCGCGCCGGCGAGGCCCAGCAGGTCTTCGACGGGCTGACCCGGGTCGGCGTGGACGTGCCGGACGTGTTCCGCGTGCTGGAGGACGAGGGCGTTGACAAGTTCGTCAAGTCCTGGGACGAGCTGCTCGACACCGTCCGCACCGCACTGGACCAGGCGAAGGGCTGACTGGATGGCCCTGAAGGCGACCGTCGACATCGCCAGTTCTCGGCTGGACGCCGAGGCAGCGCCGCTGGTCGACGCCCTGGTCGCCGACCGGGTGGCCACCCGGCTGGCGGCGGCGGACCCCACGCTGTGGGGTCCGCCCGCCCGGGACGAGGCCGGCATCCGGTTGTCCTGGACCACCCTGCACAAGACGTCCCGGCCGCTGTTCGCGGAGATCGAGGCGCTGCGCGCGGAACTGGCCGCGGACGGCGTCGACCGGGTCGTGCTGGCCGGCATGGGTGGTTCCGCCCTGGCCCCCGAGGTGATCTGCGCCACCGCGGGTGCGCCGCTGGTGGTGCTGGACACCACCGATCCCGGTCAGGTGGCCGACGCGCTGGCCGGTGACCTGACCCGCACCGTACTGGTGGTGTCGTCCAAGTCCGGGTCGACCGTGGAGACCGACAGCCACCGGCGGATCTTCGAGCGGGCCTTCGCCGCGGCCGGCGTCGACCCGGCCAGCCGGATCGTGGTGGTCACCGACCCCGGCTCGCCGCTGGAGGCGACCGCCCGCGAGGCCGGGTACCGCCGGGTGTTCCTGGCCGACCCGCACGCCGGGGGCCGGTACTCGGCGCTCGCCGCGTTCGGGCTGGTGCCCGCCGGGCTGGCCGGCGCGGACGCGGCCGCCCTGCTGGACGAGGCGGCCGCGGTGGCCGGCGACCTGGCCGAGGACAGCCCGAGCAACCCGGCGCTGCGGCTGGCCGCCGCGCTCGCCGCGGCACACGCGGAGGGCGCGGACAAGGTGGTGTTCGCCGACACCGGTGGTTGCGGCGCCGGCCGCGGCCGACCGGTGCTGCGGGTGCACCTCACCGACCGGCTGGCCGGGCTCGCTCACCTCGTGAAGGCGGTGCAGGAGCTTTCCTGAGCATCGAAAGCCACAAGCGACGAGGAGTTTCCATGACCGTGCCCAGTCGTGGCACCCCCGACGACACCGCGGCACTTCCCGACCCGATGGCGGTCGCGCTCGAACTCGCGGAGAAGGGGGAAACCCCGTGACCACGCAGGTATGGCGCAACCCGCTGCGGGACGAGCGGGACAAGCGGCTGCCGCGCATCGCGGGACCGTGCAGCCTGGTGATCTTCGGTGTCACCGGTGACCTGTCCCGCAAGAAGCTGATGCCCGCCATCTACGACCTGGCCAACCGGGGCCTGCTGCCGCCGGGTTTCGCGCTCACCGGCTTCGCCCGGCGCGACTGGGCGGACGAGGACTTCGGCAAGATCGTGTACGAGGCGGTGCGGGAGCACGCCCGCACCCCGTTCCGCGAGTCGGTGTGGCAGAGCCTGTCCGAGGGCATCCGGTTCGTGCAGGGCAGCTTCGACGACAACACTGCCTTCGAGAACCTGGTGAGCACCATCGAGGACCTGGACCGGGTCCGCGGCACCGGTGGTAACCACGCCTTCTACCTGTCCATCCCGCCGGGCGCGTTCCCGGTGGTGTGCCAGCAGTTGGCCCGCTCCGGGCTGTCCGCGCAGAACCCGGACCAGTGGCGGCGGGTGGTCATCGAGAAGCCGTTCGGGCACGACCTGGCCAGCGCGAAGAGCCTGAACCAGATCGTCAACGAGGTCTTCCCCGAGGAGTCGGTGTTCCGCATCGACCACTACCTCGGCAAGGAGACCGTGCAGAACATCCTGGCGCTGCGCTTCGCCAACCAGTTGTTCGAGCCGATCTGGAACTCGAACTTCGTGGACCACGTGCAGATCACCATGGCCGAAGACATCGGCATCGGCGGTCGCGCGGGCTACTACGACGGCATCGGCGCGGCCCGGGACGTGATCCAGAACCACCTGCTCCAGCTCCTCGCGCTGACCGCGATGGAGGAGCCGGTGTCGTTCCACCCGAGGGCGCTGCGCACCGAGAAGACCAAGGTGCTGTCCGCGACCACCCCGGTCGGGCCGTTCGACGAGACCACCGCCCGCGGCCAGTACCTGGGCGGCTGGCAGGGCGGCCAGAAGGTGCGCGGCTACCTCGACGAGGAGGGCATCGCCGCGGACTCGATCACCGAGACATTCGCCGCGATCACCCTCGAGGTGAACACCCGCCGCTGGGCCGGGGTGCCGTTCTACCTGCGCACCGGCAAGCGGCTGGGCCGCAGGGTGACCGAGATCGCGGTGGTGTTCAAGCGGGCGCCGCACCTGCCGTTCGACTCCACCGCCACCGCCGAGCTGGGGCAGAACGCCCTGGTGATCCGGGTGCAGCCGGACGAGGGCGTGACCATGCGGTTCGGCTCCAAGGTCCCGGGCACCGCGATGGAGGTCCGGGACGTCACCATGGACTTCGGCTACGGGCACGCGTTCACCGAGTCCTCGCCGGAGGCCTACGAGCGGCTGCTGCTCGACGTGCTGCTCGGCGAGCCCTCGCTGTTCCCGGTGAACGAGGAGGTCGAGCAGTCCTGGGAGATCCTCGACCCGGTGATCAAGCACTGGGAGAACAACGGCAAGCCCGAGCCGTACCACTCCGGCACGTGGGGTCCGGAGTCGGCTGACGCGATGATGGCCCGCACCGGCCGGCACTGGAGGCGGCCGTGAGCGCCCGCCGCGCCGCAGACGCCGATCCAGCGACGTCGGGCCGCCAGGCCCGGCCGAGCGATCGGCCCGTCCCTCCCTGGCCGGCGCGAACGATTCGAGTCAACACCGTGAGCGATCGGTCCGCACTTCCCCACCCCGCTCGATCAAGGGAATCAATCGTGAGTGATCGGCCGCTCCTGTCCGTCCCGGCGCGCGCAAGGGAGTCGACACAGTGATCCTCGATCTGCCGTCCACGACGACCTCTCAGGTCAACCGCAAGCTCGTGGAACTGCGCGAATCCGGCGGCGCCGTAGCGCTCGGCCGGGTGCTCACCCTGGTCATCGTCACCGACGACGGGTTCCGCACCGAGGAGGCCATCGACGCGGCCAACGACGCCAGCCGCGAGCACCCGTGCCGGGTGATCGTGGTCGCCCGCGGCACCAAGAAGGCGGCGCCCCGGCTGGACGCGCAAATCCGGGTCGGCGGTGACGCCGGGGCCAGCGAGGTGATCGTGCTGCGCCTCTACGGGCCGCTGGCCGACGAAGGCGCGAGCTGCGTGGTGCCGCTGCTGCTGCCGGACGCCCCGGTGGTGGCCTGGTGGCCGTTCGACGGGCCGTCGGTGCCCTCCCAGGACCCGATCGGTCAGCTCGCCACCCGGCGGATCACCGACTCGGCCGCCGAGCGGAATCCGATCAAGGCGCTGGAGCAGCGCCGGAAGTCCTACGCCGAGGGCGACACCGACCTGGCCTGGACCCGGCTGACCACCTGGCGCGCGGTGCTCGCGGCCGCGCTGGACCTGCCGCCGCACGACCGGGTCACCGGCGCGTCGGTCACCGGCGAGGCCGACTCGCCGTCCACCGACCTGCTCGCCGCGTGGCTGGCGACGTGCCTGGGGATCCGGGTGAGCCGGGCCAAGGCGACCTTCGGCGAGGGCATCGTGACGGTACGCCTGGAACGGAAGTCCGGGCCGATCGAGCTGGTTCGCCCGGACGGTCGCATCGGGACGCTGACCCAGCCGGGGCAGCCGGACCGTCGGGTCGCGTTGCAGCGCCGCCAGGTACGCGACTGCCTGGCCGAGGAGCTGCGCCGGCTGGAGCCAGACGTGATCTACGAGACCACGCTGCAGGGACTCGGCCGCGTCGTCCGGGCCCGGGCCTCCGCGTCCCGGTCGACCGCCAAGGCCGCCGAGAAGTCCACCGGGAGCGGCGGATCCGACCCGAAGACCGCCGCGAGGAACCCGGCCGAGTCCACCGGGCAGTCCACCGGGAGGACCACCGCCGGGGCGGCGGCGAAGTCCGGCGCCGAGCCCGGCAAGGGCGGTAAGAAAAACGGCGGCAAGACCAAACCCAAGGCGAAGGCCAAGGTCGCCGGCAAGTCGGCGAACCGCTCGGAGGCGTCGAGTTCGGCCGGTGCGGATGCGGCGCAGGCCAACGGCAGGCACCCTGCACCCAAGCCCGCGCGACGGGCGAGCAGGCGGCTGGCGGAATCGGAGGCGGGTGCCACGTCGTGAGCAAGCCACAGGTGATCGTGCACGCCACCGGCGAGTTGCTCGCCGCCGCGGTGGCCGCGCGGTTGGTTACCCGGCTGGTCGACGCGCAGGCCGCGCGCGGTTCGGCCTCCCTGGTGCTCACCGGCGGCCGCACCGGCATCGCCGTGCTGGAGCAGTTGCGGACGGCTCCGGCGATGGGCGCGGTCGACTGGTCCCGGGTGGACCTGTACTGGGGCGATGAGCGGTTCCTGCCGACCGGCCACCCCGACCGCAACGAGACCCAGGCCCGCGAGGCACTGCTGGACCACGTCGCCGTCGACCCCGGGCGGGTGCGGGTGATGGCCGCCTCCGACGGGGAGTTCGGCGACGACCCGGAGGCGGCCGCGGCCGACTACGCCCGGGTCCTCGCCGACGCGGCCCGGCCGGAGGACCACGGCTCGGTGCCGTCGTTCGACGTCTGTCTGCTCGGCGTCGGCGAGGAGGGGCACACCGCGTCGGTGTTCCCCGCGTCCCCGGCGGTGTACGAGACCGAGCGGTCGGTGGTGGCGGTGCGCAACTGCCCCAAGCCGCCGCCGACCCGGGTCAGCCTCACCCTGCCGGCGATCCGCCGCTCGGCCGAGGTGTGGCTGATGACCACCGGCGAGTCCAAGGCGGCCGCGGTCGCCATGGCCCTCGGTGGCGCCGGTGAGGTGCAGATCCCCGCCGCCGGGGCCCGTGGCCAGCGCCGCACGCTGTGGTTGCTGGACCGGGCGGCCGCCGCCAAGGTCCCCAAGACGCTGGTGCCGCCGCTCGCCTGACCACCCGCTGGTGGGGCGGGCCGATTGCCGGCGCGCCCCACCCGGACTCACTCCGCGTGCGCGCCGCTCTTCGGGCCCTCGACCCGCTTCTCGGCCTGCTCGTGGCCCTCCTTGTTCTTCTCCACGGCCTCGTGGCCCTGCCGCCCCAACTCCACCCCACCGGCCGGTGGTAGGTGGTCACCGGTGCCGTGCATGTTGAACTGCTCGTTCAACCCATCCTTGGCAGCCCACTTCATGTATTCGCCCCACGGGTCCTCGGCGTGCTCCCGCACTTCCTTTGGGACCGCGTTCTTGATCTTGCTGCCCAGTGAGTGGCTGAGGTCGTCCCCGGCATGGATCCACCCCTCTCTGCCGCCCTTGACCCTGCCCGCGAACCTGCCGGCCCGGCCTGCGAACTGGTCCACCTTGACGCCTGTGACCTTGGCGAACCGGGACAGCTTGGCGGCAAGCTCCCCGACGCCGTGCCCGAGCTTGGAGAGCTTGCCGAGCAGGGTGCCCAACTTCTCCAGCACCTTGGCGATCCGGCTGGCGCACCTGCCGGCGAGGATGCTGCCTTCCGCGACGGCGTCCGCGATGAACGCTGCCACCGAGCCGCCGAGGGTCTCGATGGCGCCCGCGGCGGCGATCAGCGCCCGCTCGATCATCTTCCCGATGAACGTCGAAATGAGATCGCGAATAATGCCGCGCTCGGTGCCCACGAGGACGCCGGCGATGGTGATCCCGCCGGCGACTCCGCTGGCGGCCTCGGCGAAGCCGCCGATTTCCTTGATCAGTTCCTCGCCCTGCTTGCGGTAGCTCTCCGCGGCCTGGCCCTCCCACCGCGGGATGTCACTCTTGAGCGAGTTCTCGTAGTCCTCCGCGCACTTCTTCAGCTCCGCGCCGATGTTGGTCCACGTGTTCGCCTGAGCCTGGACCGCCCCGGGGTCACCGGCCAGGATGTCGAGCGGCTTACGGAGAAAGGAGAGGTGTTCGATCAGCCATCCGACGCCGGCCGCCAGCAACCCGCCGAGCGGGTCCTCGGCGAGCGACAACGCGTCGAAGGCGACCGCCACACCGTTCATCCCGACTCCGAGGCCGTCACCGTCCTCGATGGACTTCGTGGTGTTCGCGATGTCGGAGACGATGCCGGAGCCGTCGAAGTTGGACGTCCAACTCGACGGCGGTGCTTCGCCCTTCAGGTCGGGCAGGGTCTCGGCGCCCATCAGTCGTCACCCCCGGCGAACAGGTTGGTGTTGTCGGTCTCGGTCCCGTGGTAGGTATCGCCCGTCTCCTGCAGCCCCTTGCTCACGTCCCGGACCGACTCGGCGGCTTTGCCGAGGGTTTGCGCCATGTTCTGCGACTCCTGACGGCAGCCGAGCGCGAACGCCTGCCCGACTATTCCGAAGGTATGCAGGCCGAAGTCGACCTCGCTCCCGAACCGCTGGCAGTTCTGCACCCGATCCGCGAGCCGGCCGACGTTACCGGCGTGGTTGTGCAGTTCCTCCACCACCACTTTGATGTCAGTCATCAGCGATCACCTCAGAATCGAACCGGGTTCGTCCTCTTCGCCCGCCGATGGCCGTCGGGGAGGCGGTCCCGAATGCCCGGCAGCGGAACCCTGATCGGCCGCCGGAATCTGGCTTTCCAGGAAGGCCATCGCCTCGCTGTCCCCGATCAGCGGCTTCACCGCCTGCGCCATCTGCTGGGCGACCTGCCGGTGTGCCTCCTGCGCTGTGCGGAGGATCACCTGGGCAAGCTGGGCATGCGTGAGTTGCCCGGCTCGGGGCGTGATCTCCAGGTTCTTCAACGCACCCGTCGGTCCCACCGTGACCCGCACGGCGCCGTCCGGACTCTGCGCGGCCGCGGTCGCCTCCCGGATCCGTTGCTGGGCCTCCTGGGCGCGGCCGAGCCGCTCCTGCGCTTCCTGTTGGTATTCCCGCAGCCACGTGTTGGCGTCCATGCGGCTCCTCCCTGCCGAGCGTGCGGCCTACCTTATCCGGCACCGCTGCGACGCTCGGTGGGTTCGTTTGGTTCCCACGCCTTTCGACGTCCTGTCGACCAAAAAGGACATAGCGGAATTTCTTGGGGCAACGAGACATCTGGGGTCGACTGCTGGGACCGTGGCCGCGTCGGAAGCATCGTTCAGTACGGTTACGCCGTGCCTCGCCCCTACGTGTTCGACGGTGTTGCCCAGGGTCCCGCGCCGGACGCGGTGGTCTACGACTTTGGCCGGCTCGGCTGGCGCTCGGTGTTCGTCGCCGGCGGAACCGGCTTCTTCTTCGGCGGCTCCGCGCTCGCCTACGTCATCGCGCCCGAGACCGTGGCAGTCGGCGGTCACGCCAGCACGATCGAGCGGGTGCTAGCCGGCTTCTTCGCGGTGGTGTTCCTCCTGGTCGGCCTCATCGGCGTGCTCGTTATTCCCTCCATCACGAGGAAGTACTTCGGGTTGGCGGTTGACGAGCGCGGCTTCTGGTGGCGCGACAAGAGTGAGAATGTGCTGTACCAGATCCCGTGGCAGGAGATCCGCTCAGTCGGCGGCAGCGCGGCTCGGGCGACCCGGTCAGGGCAGCCGGGCGGAACCACCTCGGTGGCCAACTACATCAGCATCTACTTCGCCGACCCGCACATCGTGGCCCGATACCCGGACCTGAAACGTGCCCGGGGGTACGTGAGCCTGATCCCCGAGGGTGGCCCGCTCACCAACCCGTCACGCCTGCGGCTCCGCGTCCAGCTGATGCCGTTCGCCGGCCTCTCCAGAAAGATCAGGACCGCCGTCGAGCGTTTCGCGCCGCAGCTCTGGACGGGGTGACGGATGACCGGTCGACACGCGTTCCCGCACGTCGGTGGCCCACCGTGATCGAAGGATTTCTGTGTGCTTCGGCTTCCGGCGCGGCGGATCGGCTTTGCCGAGTTCAGCGCGGATAGGCCGAGTGGCTGACCAAACAAGCGCCGGGTCGGCGGTCGCGCGCGCGTGTGTGCTCCTGCACATTTCCTGAAAAAGGACAGCTCCTATTCGGCTTCCCGCGCGTCAACCCTGAAAGAGTTGTCCGGACTCGAGGGAGGTCACGCCGTGCCGCACCAGGCCCCTCCGCCGGCAGGAGATCACCGGAGGTACCGCGGGTTACCGCGGTCGCTCGTCCACCCCGCCGAAGCGATGACGAGTTCTTCCCTCACGCCGTCCGCTGTCCCCCGGGTCGCTCCGAAGGTGGCCGGTTCGGCACTGGCCATGCGGGGCCTGACGGTCAATGGCCGGCCGGTCGCCGCCGCGGCGGAGCGGTCGGCGGGTCGACGCCCCCCGAGAGACCTGTCCCGCCTCCGTGGACCGGCCCTGGACCTGGGTTTCGTTCTCGGCGCGATGCTGGATGTGTTCCTCAACCCGCCGCGCGAGGCCGAGCCGTACATGCATGTGCTCTCCGGGCTGGCCTGTGTCGCCCTGGTGCTGCGCCGGCGGTTTCCGTTCGCGGTCACCCTGGCCACCGTGCCCGGCTTCCTCACCGGCTGGTCGGAGCTGGCCGCGATGATCGCGCTCGGCACGCTGGCCCGACGCCGACTGTGGGGCTGGCAGACCGCGGTGGGCGCGGTGCTCGTCGCGTTCTGCCGATTCATGCGCTGGCCACCGGCGGAGTTCGTCCAGCTCGAGTGGCGCCAGCACCTGCTCAACCTCATCTACGGGTGCATCGTCGCCGGCATGCCGGTGGCCCTCGGGCTGCTGCTGGCCGCACGGCAGGAGCTGTCCAGCCGCATCCGCGAGCTGGCCGCCAGCCGGGAACGGGAGCAGCAACTGCACGCCCAGGCTGTCCGGGCCGAGGAACGGGCCCGGCTGGCCCGGGAGATGCACGACCTGGTCTCCCACCAGGTCACGCTGATCGCGATGCAGGCGGGCGGGCTGCAGGTGGCCGCCCGGGACGAGGACACCCGGCACGCGGCGCGCACGATCCGGGACCTCTCCACCCGAACGCTGGACGAGCTGCGCCAGCTTGTCGGCGTGCTCCGCACATCGCCCGCCGAGGACGGCGAGTCGCCGGGCCTGGACCGGCTCGGCGACCTGGTGCGTGGCTGCGACACCGAGGTGTCGGTGCGCGTGGAGGTCGCCGTCGAGCAGCTACCGCCGGCGGTGTCCGCCGCCGGTTACCGCACGGTGCAGGAGGCGCTCACCAACGTGCGCAAGCACGCGCCGTGCGCCTCGGCCACCGTGCTGGTGCGTGCCGAGGACGGGTGGCTGCTGGTCGAGGTGCGCAACACCGCCCCGCACCGGGCACCGGCCGCGCCCCTGCCCTCGGGCGGGCACGGTCTGATGGGCCTGCGGGAACGCGCCGCCCTACTGGGTGGGACGTGCCAGGCCCGCCCCACCGAGGACGGCGGCTTCCTGGTCCGCGTGCGGCTGCCGCTCCCGGGCGGGAAGGGCTGACCGGCGCCGATCGCCGGAACCACGGGCGCGGGTCGAAGCGGCCGGTGGGCCGGCGCGGCGCTCAGCCCTCGCCGCGCTGCGAGCGCAGCCGGTTCAGCGCCTCGGCCAGGATGGCCTCGCCGTCGGCGTCGCTGCGCCGCTCCTTCACGTACGCCAGGTGGGTCTTGTACGGCTCGTTCCGGGGCGGAGCCGGCGGGTGCTTCTCGTCCCGGCCCGCGGGCAGCCCGCACCGGGGGCAGTCCCACACCTCCGGCTCCTCGGCGTCCAGCACGAACGCCGGGCGCGACTCGTGCCCGTTCGCGCACCAGTACGAGACACGCCGGCGCGGCGCCGACTCGCCGCGCTCGGCCTCACCCATCGGGCCAGCGCCCACCCGGGTACCGCGGATCGCGTTACCACCAGCCATCGACCCTCACACCCCCACCACAACAGAGGTTGACCACGAACCACGGAGTTCGATCGATCGGACGCCCCCTCGTGGGGGTACTAGCCGATCTTGACGAGCAGGCCGATCCCGACCAGCGAGATCAGCCACACCAGGCCGACGAACAAGGTCAGCCGATCGAGGTTCTTCTCCACCACGCTGGAGCCGGCGAGGCTTGACTGCATGCCGCCACCGAAGAGCGAGGAGAGCCCCCCGCCACGGCCGCGGTGCAGCAGCACGAGCAGCACGAGCAGCACGCTGGAGAGGATCAGCAGGATCTGCAGAGCGAGCTTCATCTCTTCCTCACTGTCGGCCGGTTGGCAACACAGGTTACCCGGTCGGCCACCGTGGGTGGGCAGTCAGGTCAGGGCAGGGGCCCGCCGGCGGCCAGGGCGCACAGCTTGGCGAACTCGTCACCGTCCAGGCTGGCGCCGCCGACCAGGGCGCCGTCCACGTCGTCCTGGGCCACCAGCTCGCTGATGTTGCCCGACTTCACCGACCCACCGTAGAGAATCCGCACCGCGCCGGCCACGTCGGCGCCGTACTTCTCGGTGAGCGTGGCGCGCAGCGCGGCGCACACCTCCTGGGCGTCCGCGGGCGTGGCCACGCGGCCGGTGCCGATCGCCCACACCGGCTCGTAGGCCACCACCACGTCCCGCACCTGCTCGGCCTTCAGCCCCTTCAGGCCGGCGATCAGCGAAGCGGTGCAGTGCTCGACGTGGCCGCCCTGCTCGCGGACCTCGACCTTCTCGCCGACGCACAGGATCGGGACCAGGCCGTGCTTGAGCGCGGCCTTCACCTTGCGGTTGACCAGCGCGTCGTCCTCGGCGTGGTACTCCCGGCGCTCGGAGTGGCCGACCACCACGAACGTGCAGCCGAGCTTGGCCAGCATCGCCCCGGAGACGTCCCCGGTGTAGGCGCCGGAGTCGTGCGGGGACAGGTCCTGCGCACCGTAGCTGAGCAGCAGCTTGTCCCCGTCGACCAGCGTCTGCACGCTGCGGATGTCGGTGAACGGCGGCAGCACGGAGACGTCCACCTTGTCGAAGTACTTCTCCGGCAGCGCGAAGGCGATCTTCTGCACCAGCGCGATCGCCTCGAGGTGGTTGAGGTTCATCTTCCAGTTGCCGGCGATCAGCGGGCGGCGGGCCATCGGGGCTCCTTCCGTGGTACGCGGGCGGTCAGGACTCCAGCACCGTGACGCCGGGCAGGTCCTTGCCCTCCAGGAACTCCAGGGACGCGCCACCGCCGGTGGAGATGTGCGAGAAGCGGTCCTCGGGCAGGCCCAGCGCGCGCACCGCGGCGGCCGAGTCGCCTCCGCCGACCACGCTGAACGCCGGGGAGGCCAGGATGGCCTCGGCGACCGCCCTGGTGCCGCCGGCGAACGCGGCGAACTCGAACACGCCCATCGGGCCGTTCCAGAACACCGTGGCCGCGTCGGCCAGCTTGTCCGCGAACAGCTTGCGGGTGTCCGGGCCGATGTCCAGGCCCTGCCGGTCGGCCGGGATGGCGTCCACCGCGACCACCTCGTGCGGGGCGTCCGCGGCGAACTCGGTGGCCGCCAGCACGTCGACCGGCAGCACCAGCTCGACGCCGCGCTTCTCCGCCTCGGCGAGGAACCCGGCAACCTGGTCGAGCTGGTCGGATTGCAGCAGCGACTTCCCGACCTCGTAGCCCTTGGCCTTGAGGAAGGTGTAGGCCATGCCGCCGCCGATGAGCAACCGGTCCACCTTGGTCAGCAGGTTGGCGATCACGCCGAGCTTGTCGGACACCTTGGCGCCGCCGAGCACCACCACGTAGGGCCGCTTCGGGTCGCCGGTGAGCGTCCGGAGCACCTCGACCTCGGCGAGCACCAGCCGGCCGGCGTACCGGGGCAGCCGGTGGGCAACGTCGTAGACGGATGCCTGCTTGCGGTGCACCACGCCGAAGCCGTCGGAGACGAACGCGCCGTCCCGGCCGACCAGCGCGGCAAGCTCGTCCGCCAGCTCGCCTCGCTCGGCGCCGTCCTTGCTGGTCTCCCGAGGGTCGAAGCGGACGTTCTCCAGCAGCACCACCGAGCCCTCGTCCTGGGCGCCGACGGTGGTTCGGGCCGAGCTGCCGACCACGTCGCTGGCCAGCGTGACCGGGGCGCCGAGCAGCTCACCCAGCCGGGCGGCCACTGGCCCCAGGGAGTAGCGCGCGTCGTGCTCCCCCTTGGGCCGGCCGAGGTGCGCGGCCACCACCACCCGGGCGCCCGCCTCGGTGAGCGCCTTCAGGGTGGGCAGCGAGGCGCGCACCCGGCCGTCATCGGTGATCGTCGTGCCGTCCAGCGGGACGTTGAGGTCGGCGCGTACCAGCACGCGCCGACCCCGAACGCCGTCCGACAGCAGGTCGTCGAGCGTCTTCACGGTGTCCTACTCCCCACCAACGTCGCCGAGGCCGCTCAGGACAGCTTGGACCCGACCAGGGCGGCCAGGTCGGCCAGCCGGTTCGAGTAGCCCCACTCGTTGTCGTACCAGCCGACGACCTTGACCTGGTTGCCGATCACCTTGGTCAGCGGCGCGTCGTAGATGCAGGACGCCGGGTCGGTGACGATGTCACTGGAGACGATCGGCTCGTCGCTGTACCGGAGGATGCCCTTGAGCGCACCCTGGGCAGCCTTGGCGTAGGCGGCGTTGACCTCCTCCACGGTGACCTCGCGGGCCAGCGTGACGGTGAGGTCGGTGGTGGAGCCGGTAGGTACCGGCACGCGCAGCGCGTAGCCGTCCAGCCTGCCGTTCAGGTCGGGCAGCACCAGGCCGATCGCCTTGGCCGCGCCGGTGCTGGTCGGCACGATGTTGATCGCCGCGGCGCGCGCCCTGCGCAGGTCCTTGTGCGGGCCGTCCTGCAGGTTCTGGTCCTGGGTGTAGGCGTGGATCGTGGTCATCAGGCCACGCTCGATGGTGAACTCGTCGTGCAGCACCTTGGCCAGCGGCGCCAGGCAGTTGGTGGTGCACGAGGCGTTGGAGATGACGGTCTGCGAGCCGTCGTAGGCGTCGTCGTTCACGCCCAGGACCACGGTGAGATCCTCGCCCTTGGCCGGGGCGGAAATGATCACCTTCTTGGCGCCGCCCTCGTCCACGTGCCGGCGGGCGTCCTCGGCCTTGGTGAAGAACCCGGTGGACTCGACCACCACGTCCACGCCGAGGTCCTTCCAGGGCAGCTTGCCCGGGTCCCGCTCGGCCAGCGCGCGGATGGTCTTGCCATTGACCTCGATGCCCTCGCCGGTGACCCGGACGTCCTCGGCGAGGCGGCCCAGTACGCTGTCGTACTTGAGCAGGTGAGCCATGGTGGCCACGTCGCCCAGGTCGTTGAAGGCCACGATCTCGATGTCGTGGTCGCTAGCCTGGACGGCGCGCCAGAAGTTGCGTCCGATGCGGCCGAAGCCGTTGACACCCACGCGAACCGTCACGGTGCGTCTCCTCGTGGCTCTTACCCGGCCGGTGGCCGGCCCGGTGCGGCTGACTGATGTCCTCGCCGGCCCACCCTATAGGGCGCTCCCGGCCCAGGTCGGAAGGGGCCGACGGTTTCCTGAATCGAACCAGGTCAGCGCCCGGTCCGGTGCCGCCGAACGGACCTTCCCCGGCCGCGTCCTGCCACGTTCGGTGGCCAGCCGGCCCGCCGGGCGCTCGCGGTCCGCGGCCGCCGCGTGGGCCGCCTCTCGGGCCGCCGTCGCCGCCCGGTAGCCGGGCGGTCGGCACGCGTCGCCGGTGGTGGGGCGGCAGGCTCCCGCCTGGTCGCACGCGACGGCGACACGGGCTGCTGCTCAGGCCTCCGCTTCGAGCATCTCGGCGGTGACGGCGGACTCGGTGTCCGGCACGCCCAACTCCCGGGCCCGCTTGTCCGCCATGGCGAGCAGCCGGCGGATCCGGCCGGCCACCGCATCCTTGGTCATCTGCGGCTCGGCGAGCTGGCCGAGTTCCTCCAGGGACGCCTGGCGGTGAGTGAGCCGGAGCCGGCCGGCGGCGGAGAGATGCTCGGGGGCGTCCGCGCCGAGGATCTCCAGGGCGCGCTCCACCCGGGCCGCGGCGGCCACCGCGGCGCGCGCGGAGCGGCGCAGGTTGGCGTCGTCGAAGTTGGCCAACCGGTTGGCGGTGGCCCGCACCTCGCGGCGCATCCGGCGCTCCTCCCAGGCCAGCACGCTGGAGTGGGCGCCGAGGCGGGTGAGCATCGCGCCGATCGCGTCACCGTCCCGGACCACCACCCGGTCGGCGCCGCGCACCTCGCGGGACTTGGCCTGGATGCCCATCCGGCGGGCCGCGCCGACCAGCGCCAGCGCCGCCTCGGGACCGGGGCAGGTGACCTCCAGGGACGACGACCGGCCGGGCTCGGTGAGCGAGCCGTGCGCGAGGAACGCGCCGCGCCACGCGGCCTCGGCGTCGCACACCCCGCCGGAGACGACCGGGGCGGGTAGTCCGCGCACCGGCCGGCCTCTCGGGTCCAGCAGACCGGTCTGCCGGGCCAGGCCCTCGCCGTCGCGGACCACCCGGACCACGTAGCGGGTGCCTTTGCGCAGCCCGCCCGAGGTGATCAGGTGCACGTCCGAGTGGTGGCCGAACAGCTCGTGGATCTCCTTGCGCAGCCGGCGCGCGGCCGAGCCGGTGTCCACCTCGGCCTCGACCACGACCTTGCCCGCCACGATGTGCAGGCCGCCGGCGAACCGGAGCAGCGAGGCGACCTCAGCCCGGCGGCAGCAGGTCTTCGACACGGTCAGGCGACTGAGCTCGTCCTTGACCGCCGCGGTCATCGCCACGGTTGCTCGCCTCCCCCTTCCCATTCAGTGCTGGTGGGCGTTCCGGTGCCCACCTCGCCGTCCCGGCCGCGCGGCGCACCGAGCGCGCGGCGCAGGCAGTCCGCGAGCGCGTCCGGATCGTGCCGCTCCGGGGCCCCTCGCGCCGCGATCCTGGCCAGGTGCGCCCGGGCGCCGAGCGCCTCGGCGGCCCTCCGGAGCCGGTCCGGGGTGGGCACCGAGTCGACGTCGGCGACGACCGCCTCCACCCGCAGGTGCGGTGCGTGCTCGCAGAGTACGTCCAGGTGCCGCTCGGGGGAGAAGCCGGCCGTCTCCCCGGGTTGCGGTACGAGGTTGAGCACCACGACCCGGCGGGCCGAGGTCTTCACGATCGCCTCGTGCAGCTCGGGAACCAGCAGGTGCGGGAGCACGCTGGTGAACCACGAGCCGGGTCCCAGCAATACCACGTCGGCGTCCAGCACCGCCCGGACCGCCTCCGGACACGCGGTCGGCGGTTCGCCGGGCCACCCGGTGGTGTGCACTCTGATCCTTTTCACCCGCCCGGGGGTGGTCGCCACCGCGACCTGGCCGCGGATCCGGCGCACCGCCGAGGGATCCTCGTCCAGGCCGACCACGTCCGCCTCGATGTCCAGCGGTTCCAGGCACATTGGCAGTACCCGCCCGCGCACGCCGAGCAGGCGGGCGGCCTCGGCCAGCACGGCCACCGGGTCGCCGAGCACCTCCAGCAGCCCGGCCAGCACCAGGTTGCCGATCGCGTGCCCGGCCAGCGCGCCGGTGCCGCCGAAGCGGTGCTCGAACAGCCTGGTCCACAGCCCGTCACCGGCGCCGTCGGCCAGCGCGGCGAGCGCCTTGCGCAGGTCGCCGGGCGGCAGCAGACCCAGTTCCCGGCGCAGCCGGCCGGAGGAGCCGCCGTCGTCGGCCACGGTGACCACCGCGGTGACGTCCGAAGTGATCCGGCGCAGCGCGCCGAGCGTCGCCTGCAGTCCGTGCCCGCCGCCGAGGGCGACCGCGCGCAGCGGGCGTTCCCCGGCGGGCCGTTCCTTCGTCTCCGTCACTCGCGCCCCAGGTCCCGGTGGACGACCTTCACCGCCATGCCGTCCTCGTTGGCCAACCGCCCGGCCAGTTCCTCGGAGATCGCCACGCTGCGATGCTTGCCGCCGGTGCAGCCCACCGCGAGCGTGAGGTACCGCTTGCCCTCCCGGCGGTACCCGGTGCCGATCAGGCGCAGCAGATCGTGGTAGCGGTCCAGGAACTCCTCGGCGCCCTCCTGCCCAAGCACGTAGTTGCGCACGTCGCTGTCCAGCCCGGTCTGCTCGCGCAGCTCCGGGATCCAGAACGGGTTGGGCAGGAACCGCACGTCCATCACCAGGTCGGCGTCCATCGGCAGGCCGTACTTGTAGCCGAAGGACAGCACGGTGACGCGGGTCCGCGCGGAGGTCTCGGTGCCGAACGCGTCCTCGATCTTGGCGCGCAGCTGGTGCACGGACAGCCCGGTGGTGTCCAGCACCAGGTCGGCGTGCTCGCGCAGCGGCCCGAGCAGGTGCCGCTCCGCCTTGATGCCGTCCACCAGCCGGCCGTCGCCCTGCAGCGGGTGGCTGCGCCGCACCTGCTCGAACCGGCGGACCAGCACCTCGTCGGTGGCCTCCAGGAACAGCACCCTGGGCTTGTAGCCCCGGGCGTCCAGATCCTTGATCACCGAGGCCAGGTCGTCGGTGAACGCCCGGCTGCGCACATCCATCACCACCGCCACCCGCGTGATCACGCCGCGGGCCTGGGCGCCGAGTTCCACCATGGTGGCGATCAGCTCGGGCGGCAGGTTGTCCACCACGAACCAGCCCAGGTCCTCCAGGCACTTGGCCGCGGTGCTGCGGCCGGCGCCGGACAGGCCGGTGACCACGGCGACCTCGATGCCGGACTTGCCGGTACCGGATCTCTGCGCCTCGGCGCTGTTGCTCACGTCGCTCTCCCTCTCCCCGCGTGCGCGCACCGCGACCGTGTCAGCCGGAGCGCCACACGCGCTCGGTCACGTCAGCGGGAGCCGCCCCCGCCGCCCCCGGCCGCGAGCCTGACGGCGTCAGCGTGCGCCGTGGTCACCGCGGTGCCGCGACTGGACAGGCTCATTGAACTCTCCTCCGTCGTCCCCCGTCCGCCCGGCGGCCCCACCCGCCAGGCTGGCGTGCACGACCTCGGCGGTGCGCCGGCCCACCCCCGGCACCTCGCTGATCTCCTCGACGCTAGCCTCGCGCAACCGGCGCAGCGACCCGAAGTGCTTGAGCAGTGCGGCCTTGCGGGTCTGCCCGAGCCCGGGCACGTCGTCCAGCGCGGAGCTGGTCAGCCGCCGCGACCGCTTCTGCCGGTGGTAGCTGATGGCGAAGCGGTGCGCCTCGTCCCGCACCCGCTGCAGCAGGTAGAGCGCCTCGCTGGTGCGCGGCAGGATCATCGGCTCGGGTTCCGCGGGCAGCCACACCTCCTCCAGCCGCTTGGCCAGCCCCGCCACGGCCACGTCGGTGACGCCCAGTTCGGCGAGCACCTCGTCGGCGGCTGCCACCTGTGCCGCGCCTCCGTCGATCACCAGCAGGTTCGGCGGGTAGGCGAACTTGCGCGGGCGGCCGGTCTCCGGATCGATCCCGGCCCGCTGCTCGGCGGCGCCGTGGCCCTGCGGTGGGGTCGAGCCGTTGCCGTTCCCGTGGCCGGCGCGGCCGGTCTCCCGCAGGTAGGCGGTGAACCGGCGGCGTACTACCTCGGCGACCGAGCCGACGTCGCCGCGCTGCGCGCCCTCCCGGATGGCGAACCGGCGGTACTCCGACTTGCGCGGCAGCCCGTCCTCGAAGACCACCAGGGAGGCGACCACGTCGCTGCCCTGCACGTGGCTGACGTCGACGCACTCGATCCGCAGCGGGGCGGTGGCCAGGCCGAGGGAGTCCTGCAGCTCCTGCAACGCGGCGGAGCGGGCGGTGAGGTCCCCGGCACGGCGCAGCTTGTGCTGGGCGAACGCCTCCTTGGCGTTGCGCTCCACGGTCTCCATCAGCGCCCGCTTGTCGCCACGCTGCGGCACCCGCAGCCGCACCCGGGACCCGCGCAGCTCGGACAGCCAGTCGCTGAGCGTGTCGGTGTCCTCGGGCAGTTCCGGGACGAGCACCTCGCGCGGCACCGGGGAACCGCCGCCCGCGTGCTCGGACTGCGCGGCCAGGTCGGCCTGCTCGCCGTAGAACTGGGTGAGGAACTGCGCGACCAGCCCGGCCACGTCGACGTCCTCCACCTTGTCGATCACCCAGCCACGCTGGCCGCGCACCCGGCCGCCGCGCACGTGGAACACCTGGACCGCGGCCTCCAGCTCGTCCTGGGCGAAGGCGACCACGTCCGCGTCGGTGCCGTCGCCGAGCACCACGGCCTGCTTCTCCATCGCCCGGCGCAGCGCGCCCAGATCGTCCCGCAGCCGCGCGGCCCGCTCGAACTCCAACCGCTCGGAGGCCTCGGTCATCTCCCGCTCCAGCCGGCGCACCATGGCGTCGGTGCGGCCGGAAAGGAAGTCGCAGAAGTCCTCGACGATGCGCCGGTGCTCCTCGGCGCTGACCCGGCCGACACACGGCGCGGAACACTTGTCGATGTAGCCGAGCAGGCAGGGCCGGCCGATCTGCTGGTGCCGCCGGTAGACGCCGGTGGAGCAGGTGCGCGCGGGGAACACCCGGAGCAGCAGATCGAGGGTCTCCCGGATGGCCCAGGCGTGCGCGTACGGGCCGAAGTAGCGCACGCCCCTGCGACGCGGGCCCCGGTAGACATGCAGCCGCGGGATCTCCTCATGCAGCGTGACCGCGAGCACCGGGTAGGACTTGTCGTCCCGGTACCGCACGTTGAACCGGGGGTTGAACTCCTTGATCCAGGAGTACTCCAGCTGCAGCGCCTCGACCTCGGTGGTCACCACGGTCCACTCGACGCCGGCCGCCGTGGTCACCATCTGCCGGGTGCGCGGGTGCAGGGTGGCGAGGTCGGCGAAGTACGACGACAGGCGGCTGCGCAGGCTCTTCGCCTTGCCGACGTAGATCACCCGGCCGCCCGCGTCGCGGAATCGGTACACGCCAGGGGCGTCCGGGATGGTGCCGGGTGCGGGGCGGTAGGTGGACGGATCGGCCACGTTCGCAAGCGTACGGCGCGGCACCGTCATCTCGATCGGTGGCGGGTGCTCCCCCGCGGAGCCGGCGGACGGTCCCGCCGTCCGGTGCCGGGCGGCGTTCAGCGCGCCCGGCGCCTGGGGCCTGTCGCGGGCCGGGCGTCGGGCGCGCTGAGCGCCGTACGTCGGGGCGTCGGCGGCCGTCAGGCTGTCAGGCCGTCACGATCTCCTGGCCCTCGATCTTCACCGGGATCGCGGTCAGCCCCCGCGTCGCGGGGCCCTTCTTCAGCGATCCGGTGGCGGTGTCGAACTGGCTGCCGTGCCCGGGACAGGTGATCGTCTTGCCCTGCGGCGGGTTGACGGTGATGCCGACGTGCGGGCATGCCGCGTTGAACGCCTTGACCTCGTTCGCGGCCGGCCGCACGATCAGCACCTTGCTGCCGTCGGCCTGGTTGACCACCTTGCCGCCGCCGACCGGCACGTCGGCGAGCTTGGCGAGGGCCCCGCCCGCCGCCGCGCCGCCGGGCGCGCCGGACTGGCCGGACTGACCGGTGGAACCGCCGGACGCGGACGAGCCGCCGCCGCTCTGGCCGGATGTCTGGCCGGATGCTCCGCCTTCGCGGGAACTGCAGGCGACGAGCGCGCCGGGCGCGAGCAGGCCGATGGCGACACCGCACAACACCTGGCGCCGGGACGCGGCGGGGCTGGTGGACTCCGTGGACTCCGGGGTGCTCAACGTGCCTCCCTGGGACGAACGGATGACGTCACCTGTATCTCGTTTGGGAGGCGCGAGCGGTTCAATCACCCGAATGCGCGGCACAGTGCGCTAGATCACACTCGTTCGGAAGGGCAGCCTTCCGTGCGGTACCGGGCGCGGTCAATGCGTCGTTCCGCCGCCCAGGTAGATCAGCGCCACGCCGCCGACCACGAGCACGGCACCGATCACGGTGAGCGGGCGCACCGGCTCGCCGTACAGGATGGCGCCGCCGATGAACGCCCCCGTGGTGCCCAGCCCGGACCAGATCGCGTAGACGGGTCCGACGTTGAGCGTGCGCAACGTCCTGGCGAGCAGCACGAAGGCGACCGCGTAGCCGACCACGGTCACCACGCTCGGCCACAGCCGGCTGAACCCGGAGGAGGCGCGCAGCGACAGCGTGCCGACCACCTCCGCGACGATCGCGCCCAGCAACAGGACAACGGCCATGCGGGGAGTGTCGCAGCGCCCGCGCCGTGCGGTCGGCCGGGCACGCGCCTCGGCGCCGCCACCGGCACGGGCTCCGGCAACGAGGTTGGTGCCCGCGGCTAATCGCCCGACGCCATCGCCCTGGCCAGCGCGATCACCGCGGTGAACGGGGGCAGCCAGTGCCGCGCCGCGGACGGCGGATTGGCCCAGCGCACCGGCCCGTGCTGGGTCAGCGTCGGTGGCAGCACCACCCGGTGCGGCGGCCGGACAAGCTGCACGTCCGCGGGCGCCTGCAACTGGGTGGGCAGCAGCGCGACCAGCTCGGCCAGGAACACCCACCGCTCCTGCGGACCCGGAATGACCAGGGTGGGCCCGGCCAGCATGCGGGACTTCAGGTCGGCGAGCACCCGGGAGCCGGCCCTGCCCGGCATGGCCACCGCGATCGCGGTAGGTCCGAGTTCCAGGAAGATGCCGTGCTCGGCGACGACCACGGACCAGCCGAGCAGCCGGTAACCGGCGGCGGCGCTGCCCAGCGCCCGGTCGAAACCGCGATCGGCGGCGGCCACGGCGCTGTCCGTTGAACTCTGCGTGCTTCCCATCGCGGAGCCCTCCCCCGTCGGTGGTCGGGTGTGCGGTACGGATCGCCGGTGAGGTCTTCGCGGCGACCGTGCGTGCAGCTTCCGCTACGCACCGCCTTGGCTACCACGCGCGGGACGGGTGCGGGCGATCCGGTCGGCGCATTGCGAATAACCCGATCGGGCCGGCCTTTATGCACGGGATGCATGGACTTTCCGTCACCGGCGATTACAATAAAGTTACGCTCAGTGACGGGGGCGATGCCATGGGATCGATCGGATTAACGAGGTCCAAGGCAAGGCGTGCCTGCCCGTGCGGAGCGTTGATCGCCGCCGACAATCCCGACCGGCTGTGCCACCGCTGCCGCCGGAGCGCCAGGTCGGAGGTCTTCGGCCCGCCCGAGGTACCGGAATCCTTCTGGGATCACCCGGTGTTCGCCTCGGCGTTCGCCGACCGCGACATGGGGGCGTTGCTCGCCGCCTACCGACACCATCCGCAACACGTCAACCGGATCACCCAGGACCGCATGGCCACCTGGCTGGGCATCAGCCAGGCACAGCTCAGCCGGTACGAGAACGGGGAGAACCCGATCGACCGGATGGACCGGCTGCGGCACTTCGCCGCCGTGCTCGGCATCCCGCCGGAGCGGTTGTGGTTCGACCGTCGTGGGCCGGCACAGCCGCCGCAGACCGGTGCCGGGTCCGCCCAGGATGTGCTCGGAGCGCCGTGGGACGCGCCGAGTATTGCCCGTTCGGCCGAGGAAACGACGAGGACTGACTTGGCGATCAGCAGACGAGCGGCGCTCGGCGGAGTGGCCGCGGTGGCAGTAGGGCCGGCCCTGGTGGAACCGCTGCAGCACTGGCTCAGCCCGCTGCAGCCGCTGGCCAGGTGGTCGGGTGGCACGGCGATCAGCGAGGACGAACTGACCGCGCTGCGGCAGGTGACGGACGGCCTGCGGGACTGGGGCAGCCGTCCCGGTGCGGGGTTGGCCCGCAAGGCGGTGCTCGGCCAGCTCAACGAGTTGGCCGAGCGGCTGCACCGGGCACCGCCCGGGCCGACCACGGAACGCGCCTTCTTCGCCGGGGCGGAGCTGTCCAAGGTGGCGGCGACCATGTCCTGGGACGCGGGGCTGCACGACACCGCCCAGCGGTACTACGTGCTGGCGGTGCGGATGGCCAAGGCGGGGCGCAACGACCCGTTCGCCGCGGCCTGCCTGGCCGGCATGGCACGGCAGATGTTCGACCTGGGCCGCCCCGAGGACGGGTTGGAACTGGTGCAGCTCGCCCAGTACGGCACGCGGCGCACCGCGACGCCGACGCTGCGCGCGGTGCTCTACACCCGGGAGGCGTGGGCGTACGCGCAGATGGGACGGTCACAGGAGTTCCAGAGGGCGGTCGGGATGGCCCGGGAGTGCTTCGCCGCGCGCGACACGGTCGGCGAGCCGCACTGGCTGGCCACCTTCGACGAGGCCGAACTGGAAGGGGTACTCGGCGCCCGGCTGCGTGACCTGGCCCGGCACGACCCCAGGCAGGCCCGCTACGCCGAGCAGCACATCCAGCGGGCGTTGACCCTGCGGCACCCGTCCAAGCTGCGCAACCGCGTGTTCGACGTGATCGGGCTGGCCCGCACCAGGGTGGTCACCGGGGAGCCGGAGGCCGCCTGCGAGCTGATCCGCGGCGTGCTGCCCACGGCCGTGAAGCTCGGCTCCGGCCGGGTGCTGCGCAGGCTCCAGGACTTCGCCCGGGAGTCCGCGGGATACCGGCAGCTCCCGGCGGTCCGGGAGACCCTGGACGCGATCCGCACCCTGCGCTCCGCCTGACCCACTCGAGGGGTGAGTCATGACCCGGATCGGCGTGACGGGGCATTCCAACCTGACCCGGCCGAGTGTGCCGCTGGTCACCGACGCGTTGCGGGAGGCCGTCGAGGAGATGCGTGCCGAGTTGGCCGGCCGCGCGGGCGGGGTCGACCTCACCGGGGTGACCTGCCTCGCCCCCGGGGCGGACCAGCTGTTCGCCCGCGTCGTGCTGGAGCTGGGCGGCCGGGTCGAGGTGGTGCTGCCCGCGAAGGACTACCGAGCCAGCCTCGACCCGGCGCGGCGCGCGGAGTTCGACGAGTTGGTGGCCGCCGCGGCCGAGGTGCGTGTGCTGCCGTTCGCGCGCTCCGGCCGCCCGGCGTACCAGGCGGCCGGTGACGAGGTGGTCTCCTCGGTGCAGGGCGTGGTCGCGGTGTGGGACGGCCAGCCGGGTGGCCGGCCGGGCAGCACCGCGGGCGTGGTGGCGCGTGCCCGCGAGCGCGGCGTACCGGTCCGGGTGGTATGGCCGTCCGGCGCCCGGCGGGACGGGTGAGCGACGATCCCGGGGGAGCCCCCGGGGGCGCGGGTCAGTCGTCGCCGCCGGTGGCCGCGCGGTACAGCCGGCGCAGCTCCCGCATGGCCCGCACCGCGTGTTCCCCGTCGGCGGCCTGGATGGCCATCACCGCCACGTACTCGTCGTCGGGAAGTTCCAGCCGCGCCCAGGGCGCGCCCTCCGGGAACGTCACGCCGAGCACCAGGTCCCAGGGCACCCGCTTGGTCTCCAGGATGTTGCGCACCTCGACCCCCTGGGCGCCGGCCCGCAACCGGGGCCGCGCCAGGCTGAGCACGCCCACCGCGATCAGCAGCCCGACGCCGACCATCGCCACCTGGTCGGACACGCGGAAGTACACCCCGGTCGGGGTGTTCCGCAGCAGCGCGGCGACCACGCCGAACACCGCCACGATGGCGACCGCGGCGATCGCCGCCACCCGCCGCACCCGGCGGGGGCGGACGACGAGCTGCGGGGTGTCCGTGGCCTTGCTCACTCGAACCCCCGCTCGGTCCACGGCTGCCGCACGCCGCGCAGCACCAGCGCGGTGTCCAGCGCGGCCACGCACGCCTCGAAACCCTTGTCCTCCACCGAGCCGGGCAGCCCGCAGCGGTCCAGCGCCTGCTGCTCGGTCTCGCAGGTGAGCACCCCGTTGCCGACCGGGGTGCTCTCGTCCAGCGCGATCCTGGTCAGCCCGGCGGTGACGGAGTCGCACACGTAGTCGAAATGCGGTGTGCCGCCGCGGATCACCACGCCGAGGGCCACCACGGCGTCGTGGTGCTTGGCCAGCGCCTGGCACACCACCGGAAGCTCCAGCGCCCCGGCCACCCGGACCACGGTGGGCTCCCGGACGCCGCCCTTGCCGGCCGCGGCCAGCGCACGCTCGAGCAGCGCGTCGGTGATCCGCGGGTGCCAGCGGGTCGCTGCCACGGCCACGCGCAGCCCATCGCAGCGCGGCACCTCGATCTCCGGTCGCCCGCTTCCGCTCACCGTTCTCCTCGCTCGATCGGCCGGGGATGTCTCCCCCGCCATTCTCGCCGCCGCCCGCGGGCGGCCGCGCCCGGGTCGGTGTTCGCCTCGTGAGGCGGAGCGGGCATCACCGTGGCCGGGCCCGGTCAGGCCGTGACGCCGGCGCCTCCGGTCGCGCCGGGCAGGTCCTTCCCCGCGTCCTCGTCCAGGTAGTGCAGCTCGTGGCCCATCCGGTCGCGCTTGGTGCGCAGGTAGCGGAGGTTCTCCGGGTTGGGTCGGATCGGCAGCGACACCCGGTCCACCACCTGCAGCCCGTAGCCCTCCAGCCCGACCCGCTTGGCCGGGTTGTTGGTGAGCAGGCGCATCGACTTCACGCCGAGGTCGACCAGGATCTGTGCCCCGGTGCCGTAGTCGCGGGCGTCGGCGGGCATGCCCAGGGCCAGGTTGGCGTCCACGGTGTCGTGCCCGTTGTCCTGCAGCTGGTAGGCCTGCAGCTTGTGCATCAGGCCGATGCCGCGGCCCTCGTGGCCGCGCATGTAGAGCACGATGCCTCGGCCCTCGGCGGCCACCCTGGCCAGCGCGGCGTCCAGCTGCGGCCCGCAGTCGCAGCGCAGCGAGCCGAACACATCGCCGGTCAGGCACTCCGAGTGCACCCGGACCAGCAGGTTTTCCCCGTCGCCGATCTCACCGAACACCATGGCGATGTGCTCGATGCCGTCCACCAGGCTGTCGTATCCGATCGCCCGGAAGCTGCCGTGCACGGTGGGGATGCGGGCCTCGGCGACCCGCTCCACCTGCTTCTCGAACCGCCGGCGGTAGGCGATCAGGTCGGCGATGGTGATGAGCTGCAGCTCGTGGTCGGCGGCGAACACCTCGAGCTCGTCCCGGCGGGCCATGTCACCGGTGTCCTTCTGGCTGACGATCTCGCAGAGCACGCCGGCCGGGCGGAGCCCGGCCATCCTGGCCAGGTCCACCGCCGCCTCGGTGTGCCCGGGCCGGCGGAGCACCCCGCCGTCCTTGGCGCGCAGCGGGACCACGTGCCCGGGGCGGGAGAAGTCGGCGGCGGTGGCGTCGGGATCGGCCAGCAGCCGGATGGTGCGCGCCCGGTCCGCCGCGGAGATTCCGGTGGTGACGCCCTCCCGGGCGTCCACGGTCACCGCGTACGCGGTGCCCCGGCGGTCCTGGTTGGTGTGGTACATGGGCGGCAGGTCGAGCCGGTCGCAGTCCGCCGCGGTCATCGGCACGCAGATGTAGCCGGAGGTGTAGCGCACCATGAAGGCCAGCAACTCCGGCGTGGCCTTCTCCGCAGCGAAGATCAGATCCCCTTCGTTCTCCCGATCCTCGTCGTCCACCACGATGACGGGTCGCCCCGCCGCGATGTCCGCCAGGGCACGCTCGATGCTGTCGAAGTCGGTCACCGGCCCTCCTCGCTTCGGACCCCATTGTCCTCCGAACGGGCGGCCCGCGACCCTGCGAGGTACGGCACAGTGAGCCGCTCGACATACTTGGCCAGCACATCGACCTCCAGGTTGACGATGTCACCCGGTTCGCGGATCCCCAGGGTCGTGTCGGCCAGCGTGGTGGGGATGAGTGCCACGCTGAACTCCTCCTCGCCGGCCTCCACCACGGTCAGCGACACGCCGTCGACCGCGATCGAGCCCTTCTGCACGACGTAGCGGGCCAACGCGCGCGGGACGGCGAACCGGGTCAGCCCTGACTCGGCCCGGGAGAGCAGCACGCCGGTGCCGTCCACGTGGCCCTGCACCACGTGGCCACCGAGCCGCTGACCCACCGCGGCGGCGCGTTCCAGGTTCACCCGATCCCCCACCTGCACCTTGGCCAGGCTGCTGCGGCGCAGCGTCTCGTGCACCACGTCGACGGTGAACGTGTCACCTGACACGGATACGACGGTGAGGCACACTCCGTTCACCGCGATCGAGTCCCCGTGCCGCGCGTCGGCCACGACCACCGGGCCGCGCACGTCGATCCGCGCCAGATCCGGGCGGTGATCGACGGCGACGACCTCCCCCACTTCCTCGACGATCCCGGTGAACACTCCGCTCCTCCTAAGCTGTCCTCCCGCCGCGCGGCACCGGCACCGCGGAGATCCGCACATCGGGTCCGCTCATGGTGACCTCTTCCAGGTCCAGGCACAGCGCTTCGGTGACGGTCGCCACGCCCGCGTCGGCCAGCGCGGCCGGGCCGGCGCCGAGCAGCTTCGGCGCGAGATAGCCGAGCACCCGGTGCACGCAACCGGCGGCGAGGAAGGCGCCGGCCAGCCGGGGGCCGCCTTCCAGCAGCACGTCCACCATGTCCCGCTCGGCCAGCACGGCCAGCACCTCGCGGGGGTCGCGGGTGCGCAGGTGCAGGGTGGGCGCGGCGCCGTCGCGGACTCGCGCGCCCGCCGGCAGGTCGCCGGTGCCCACCACCACCCGCAGCGGCTGCCGGTCCAGCGGGGCGCCGCCCTCGCCGCGCACGGTGAGCCACGGATCGTCGGCGAGCACGGTGCCCCGGCCGACCACGATCGCGTCCACGGTGCGGCGCAGCCGGTGCACCTCGGCCCGCGACGCCGGCGAGCTGATCCACTGGCTGGTGCCGTCCGCTGCCGCCGACCTGCCGTCGAGGGTGGCGGCGAACTTCCACGTCACGTGCGGTAGGCCGGTGCGTGCGGTGTGCAGCCAGGCGCGCAGCGGGCCGCGGGCCACCTCGGTGGCGGCGACGCCGCCGAGGACCTCGACACCGGCCGCGCGGAGCACCTCGGCGCCGCCCGCGGCCGGCGGGCTGGGGTCGGCCACCCCGTACACCACGCGGCGCACGCCCGCGGCGATCAGCGCGTCCGTGCACGGCGGGGTGCGGCCGTGGTGCGAGCACGGTTCCAGGGTGACCACCGCGGTGCCGCCGCCCGCCCTGGCTCCCGCCTCGCGCAGCGCGACCACCTCGGCGTGTGGTCCACCCGGCGGCCGGGTGGCTCCGACGCCGGCCACCTCGCCGGCCGCGTCCAGCACCACGCAGGCCACCGGCGGGTTGGGGCTGGTGGTGCCGTGCACCTCGGCGCTGGCGGCGAGGGCGCGCAGCATCGCGGCCCGCAACGCCGGGTCCTCGACCGTGCGCACCGCCGCCTCCCCCATCCGAACGTGTCCGAACCGCTTTCGCCTTCCGGCCCAGTCTTTCAGGCCGGTCGGCGCCGGGTCCGCCGGATCCCACGCCTTTCCGAACCGCGGATCCCCCCGGCCGGAGGCCCAGGGTCGGTGGCTCGCGCAACGGATGCCCGGGTGGCGCTGTTCCCGCCGCCCGGGCCCGGCGGCGGCTCAGCCGGTGCGGTGCGCCGACACCTTGGCCGCCTGCTCCCGCAGCGCGCGCACCGCCCTGCCCGGGTCGTCGGCCGCGTACACGGCGGAGCCGGCGACGAAGCAGTCCACGCCCGCCTCGGCGGCCGCCTCGATGGTGTCGGCGTTGATCCCGCCGTCGATCTCCACCAGCAGCCGCAGGTGCCCGGTGTCCACCAGGCTGCGCGCGGTGCGCACCTTGTCCAGCACCTCGGGGATGAACTTCTGCCCGCCGAAGCCCGGCTCCACCGACATCACCAGCAGGGTGTCGTAGTGCTTGAGCACCTCGACGTGCGGCTCCAGCGGGGTGCCCGGCTTGATCGACAGTCCGGCCTTCGCTCCCGCCGCGCGCAGGTTCTTGGCCAGGGCCACCGGGTCCTTCGCCGCCTCCACGTGCACGGTCACGTTGTACGCCCCGGTCTCCGCGTAGCCGATCGCCCAGCGGTCCGGGTCCTCGATCATCAGGTGGCAGTCCAGCGGGATGTCGGTGGCCTTGCGCAGCGACTGCACCACCGGCAGGCCGATGGTGAGGTTGGGCACGAAGTGCGCGTCCATCACGTCGACATGCAGCCAGTCGGCGCCCTCACCGGGCGGTCCGGCGACGACCGCCGCCTCCTCGGCCAACCGGGCGAAGTCCGCGGACAGGATGCTGGGGGCAATCATCGGCTGCGCTGGCACGGCAGCCCAGTCTAGGGCTCGCCCCGGCCGGCCCTGCCGCCGGCCGGTGGCCCGGCCCGCCCGCGGGTGGACCGGGCCACCGCGGCATCCGCGCGCTGGGCCATGCTGGTCGGCGCGCGCCTCGGCCCCCGGCAACGTCATGCGCCACCGTGAGACGTTCCCTAGTCGTCGTCGATCAGGCCGAGCCGGCGGGCGCAGCCGGCCCACGGCCGCCAGCCACGCTTCCGGTAGAGATCGAGCGCGCGGCGGTCCTGCTCGGCCGGGACCGCGCGGTGCGGGTAGCCGCGACCGCCGACCGCGCGCCAGGTGCGGAGGCTGAACTGGTAGGCGCCGTAGTAGCCGTTACCGGTGTTGAGGGAGTACCGGTTTCCGGATTCGCAGCGGCGCAGGCGGGCCCACGCGGAGGCCCCCGGAGCGGCGGAGGCGGGCACGGAAACGGCAAGCTGCGCGCCGCCGGCGATCAGCAGGGTCAACGCCGAAACGCCCAGCGCACGCAGCACGCGTGTTCGGGATTCGTTCATGGCGCGGACGCTAGGCAGGCGTGTTGTGCGCCACAACCGCACCATCAGCCCCGTGGGTCACCGCGGCCACGCGGTCGGGTGCAGCGTTACCCGCGCCGGGGCGATGATGCTCAAGCCGCGCGCGGGCGGCTATCCGGGGCGGCGCAGCAGCGCGCAGAACATGGCGTCGGTGCCGTGCACGTGCGGCCACAGCTGCACGTGCGGACCGGCGCCCAGGTCCGGTACGCCGGGGAAGCACCGCCTGGTGTCGAGCTGCTCCACCCCGGTGCGGCGGACCACGTCGGCCAGCACGCCGACGGTCTCCGGGAGGTGCGGCGAGCACACCACGTACCCGACCACGCCTCCCGGGCGCACCAGGCGCAGCGCGGAGGTGAGCAGCTCACGCTGCAACCGGGTCAGGCCGGGCACGTTGGCGGGCTGCCGCCGCCACCGAGCCTCGGGTCGCCGGCGCAGCGCGCCCAGGCCGGTGCACGGCGCGTCCACCAGCACCCGGTCGTAGCGGGACTCCGGCAGGCCGGGGTCCCGGCCGTCCGCGACGTGGACGGTCACCGGGAGACCCTCGGTGGCCTCGCCGACCAGCTTCGCGCGGTGCGGCGCCTTCTCCACCGCGTCCAGCGTTCCGCCGGAGAGACCGGCCAGCGCGCCGAGCAGCGCGGCCTTGCCGCCGGGGCCGGCGCACAGATCTAGCCAGCGCTTGTCACCGCCAGCCAGCGGCGCGCGGGTCAGCGCCAGCGCGCACAGTTGGCTGCCCTCGTCCTGGACCACCGCCAGGTGCTCGCGCACCGGGTCGAGGTCGCCGGGGTCGCCGGCACCGGGCTCCAGCCGCACCCCGTACGGCGAGTACGGGGCGACGTCCCCGCCGGTCATCGCGGCAAGCTCGGCGGCGCTCACCTCGCCGGGCCGGGCGGCCAGGTGCACGGCGGGGCGGTCGTCGTCGGCGCGCAGCAGCGCGGCGAGTGGTGCACCGGTGCTGCCGAGCGCGTCGGCGAAGGCCTGCGCGATCCAGCGCGGGTGGGCATGGGTGAAGGCGAGATGGCCGATCGGGTCCTCGGCGGCGGCCGGGGCGAGCCGTTCCAGCCAGGCCGCCTCGTCCTGCGCGGCGACCCGGCGCAGCACCGCGTTGACGAACCCCGCCGGGCCGGATCCCGCCTCCGCCCTGACGAGGTCCACTGTGGACGCGACGGCGGCGTGCGGCGGCACCCGGGTGCGCAGCAACTGGTAGCAGCCCAGCCGCAGCGCGTCCAGCACCGTTCCGTCCACTTCGGACAGCGGGCGGTCGGTGCAGGCGGCGAGCACCGCGTCCAGCAGCCCCTGCGCCCGGGCGGCGCCGTAGGCGAGTTCGGTGGCCAGCGCGGCGTCCCGCCCGGTGATCCGGCGTTCCCGCAGCAGCGCGGGCAGCACCAGGTTGGCGTAGGCGTCGCGTTCCCGCACCGCGCGAAGCGTGTCCAGGGCGGCCTGGCGGGGCGGGTCCTGCGCGGGCGGCCGGCGGGGGCCCAGGCGGCGCTTCGGCGGGCGCTGCCCGCGCGGCCGGGCCGGGCGGCGCTCCCGCCCGGTCACCGGACCCGCTCCCCTGGCTCGACCCGGGCGCCGCGGGCCCAGTCGGCGGCCGCCATCCGCTTCTTGCCCTGCGCCTGCACCTCGCCCAGCCGCACGGCCCTGGTCGCGGTGCCGACCAGCACCGCGTTCCGATCGACCCGCAGCTCTCCCGGGGCGAGCGTGTCCTCGTCGGTGGGCCGTACCGGCCCGAGCTTCAGGCGCTCGCCGCGGAAGGTGGTCCACGCGCCGGGGTCCGGGGTGACCGACCGGATCAGGCGGTCCACCGCGAGTGCCGGCTCGGTGAACGTGACCCGGGCGTCGTCCACGGTGACCTTGGGCGCGTAGCTGACTCCCTCGGCGGGCTGCTCCACCGCGCGCACCGTGCCGTCCTCGATACCGTCCAGAGTGGACAGCAGCAGTCGCGCCCCGGCCACGGCCAGCCGGTCCAGCAACTCGCCCGCGGTGTCGGTGTCCCGGATCGGCTCGGTGAGTGTGCCGAACACCGGTCCGGCGTCGAGTTCGGGGACGATCCGGAAGGTGCTCGCCCCGGTGATCTCGTCGCCGTGCCGGATGGCGGCCTGCACCGGCGCCGCGCCCCGCCACGCGGGCAGCACCGAGAAGTGCAGGTTGACCCAGCCGTGCTTGGGGATCTCCAGCGTCGGCTCGGGCAGCAGCGCGCCGTAGGCGACCACCGGGCAGCAGTCCGGGGCCAGCTCGCGCAGCCGGGCGAGGAAGTCCGGGGCGCCGGCCCGGCGCGGGGTGAGCACCTCGACGCCGTGCTCGTCGGCGACCGCGCCCACCGGGGAGCGGACCAGGTGGCGGCCCCGGCCGGCCGGGGCGTCGGGGCGGGTGACCACGGCGACCACCTCGTGCCGTGCCGAGTCGATCAGGGCGCGCAGCGAGGGCACCGCGGCGTCCGGCGTGCCCGCGAACACCAGCCGCATTACCGGGCCTGCCCGAACAGCGGGTGCGGGCTCTGCTTGATGGTGGGCACTCTCCCGTCGAACCAGTCCGCCTCGCGGATCGCCCTGAGCGCCGCCTTGCGGGTCTCCGGGTCCAGCCGGTCGACGAACAGCACCCCGTCGAGGTGGTCGGTCTCGTGCTGGATGCACCGGGCGAGCAGCTGGGTGCCCTCCACCCGGATCGGCTCGCCGTGCAGGTTCTGTCCCTTGGCCACGACGTGCAGGTGCCGCCGGCAGTCCCAGGACATCCCGGGAATGGACAGGCAGCCTTCCGGCCCTTCCTGGTACTCCTCGCCCACCACGTCGAAGGACGGGTTCACCAGGTGCCCGGCGAAACCGTCGCAGTGGTAGGTGAAGACGCGGAGCCCGACGCCGAGTTGCGGCGCGGCCAGACCGGCACCTCCGGCGTCCTGCATGGTGTCCCACAGGTCCTTGACCAGGATCCGGAGTTCCTTGTCGAAGTCGACCACCTCGGTGGCGCGGCTGCGCAACACCGGATCGCCGAACAGCCGGATCGGTTGGACGGTCACGGGCTCACCTCGGGACGCGGACGGGACTACCGATCCAGTCTAGGAGAACCCGGCGGCCCGCCCGGGATCAGAGGAGTTCCACCGGGTCCAGCCGGACCCGGGCCAGGTCGGGATCCTTGCGGGCGGTGCGCACCGCGACCGCGGCACGCAGCGCGGCAGCCAGCGCCCTGCCCTCGGCGCGGCGCACCCGCACCAGGGCACGCTCGGCGCCGTCCGCCCGCTCCAGCGGTACCGGGCCGAGCACCTCGGCCGAGCCGGGCAGGTTCACCCCGTCGAGCAGGTCGGCGACCGCGGCGGGCGAGCCGTCCACGGCGGCCATCCGCACCGCGGGCGGGAAGCCCAGCTCGGCGCGGGCGGCCAGTTCCTGGCCGGCGTGCCAGGCCGGGTCCCAGCGGATGAGCGCCTGCACCGCGGCGAGCGAGGAGTCCGCCGCCACCACCACCCGGCCGCCCTCGCCGGCGGGGCGGACCAGCGCGGCGGCGGTCATCCAGCGGCGCAGCGTCTCCTCGGCCGCGCGCAGGTCGGCCCGGCCGAGCAGGGCCCAGCCGTCGAGCAGCAGCGCGGCCCCGTAACCGCCCTCGGCGAGCGGCTCGGCGCCGGGCGTGGCGACCACCAGTTGCGGCCGGGCGGGCACGGCGGCCAACACCTCGCCGCCACCGGAGGTGCGGACCGCGACGCCGGGGAAGGCCCGGCCCAACTCCTCGGCGGTGCGCCGGGAGCCGACCACCACGGCGCGCAGCCGCCGGGAGCCGCAGGCCGCGCACCGGAAGGCCGCCTCGGTGGCGCCGCACCAACGGCAGGCGGGCGGGCGGGGCGCCTCGCCGTCCGCCCCGGCGGCGAGCCCGAGCGGGCCGGCGCAGCGCCGGCACCGGGCGGGCGCCCGGCAGTTGGCGCAGGCCAGCAGCGGCACGTAACCGCGGCGCGGCACCTGCACCAGCACCGGTGCCCCGGCAGAGAGCGCGGAGCGGGCCGCGTCGAAGGCCACCGAGGGCAGCCGGGCCGCCCGCGCCGCCGGGTCGCGGGCGAGTTGGGATTCGTGCTCGCCGATCGCGGTGACCCGGGGCGCGGCGGCGCGCACCGTGTCCCGGTCGGCCACCACGCCGTGCGCCCACCCGCTGTCCAGCAGCAGTTGTGCCTCGGCGGTGCGGGCGAACCCGGCGAGCAGCAGCGCCGCCCCGGAGGAGTGGGCGCGGAGCATCAGCACGTCCCGCATGTGCGGGTACGGCGCGTGCGGGTCGGCGTGCAGGTCGTCGCCGTCGTCCCAGACCACCAGCAGACCGGGGTCGGCGACCGGGGCGAACGCCGCGGCGCGGGTGCCGACCACCACCCGGACCACGCCGCGGCGCACCGCCAGCCAGCGGCGGTACCGCTCGGCCGGGCCGAGGTCGGCGGACAGCGCCACCACGCCGTGCCCGCCGAGCAGCGCCGCGCACGCCGCGTGCAGCCGGGCGACGTCCCGGTGATCGGGCACCACCAGCACGGCGCCGCGTCCCGTGGCGGCGACCACCGCGGCGGCCTCGGCCAGCCGGGCCGGCCAGTCCTCGCCGGGCAGTGCCTGCCACACCGCGTGCGCGGGCCGGCGCTCGTGCAACGCGTCCAGGAAGGCGGGGCCACGCGGGTAGCGGCGCCAGCCGTCGGCGGCGGGTCGCCGCGGCGGTTCGGCCGCCTCGCCGGATGGCTCGGCCTCCACCCGGGCATGCCGGGGCGGCACGGCCAGCCGGAGCACGTCGGTCAGGGTGCCGGCGTAGCGGTCGGCGACCGCCCTGGCCAGCGCGGCGATCTCGGCGGCGAGCACCGGTTCGGCGGAGATCACCCGATCCAGGAAGGCGAGCCGGCCCGGGTGCTCGGAGGTGGCCACCCGCTCGAGCAGGAACCCGTCGACCAGTTGGCCGCCGAACCGCACCCGGACCCGGCAACCGGGCACCGCCTCGGCGTCCAGGTGCTCGGGCACGTGGTAGTCGAACGCGCGGTCCAGGTGGGCCAGCGGCACGTCGACGCAGACCCGGGCCACGGGCAGGGTCGCGGCCGGTGTCCGCTCCCCCCGCCGCGCGGTCCTTCTGCTGGCCATGCCGCTTCTCTACCAGAGCGCGGTGCGGTGACCGGCGACGGACCCGCGAGCGCGCCCGGTGCGGGCCGTTCCGATCCGGCCGGCGGCGGGCCCGCTCCGGTCACCACGGGGGATGTTCGGCGAACATCGAGCGCACCGCGGCGACCACGGTGTGCCACGGCGCCAGCGGGTTGTCGGACACCGGCTCGGCCACCCACTCCGCCTCGCCGAAGGGCGTGGTGGAGGGTGGCAGCAGGAGCAGGGCACCCTTCCGTGGCAGCGCCACGTCGAGCCGGGCCAGGTCATCCAGGGCGCGCTCGGTGGTGGGGGTGGCGGGTTGGGTGAGGAACGCCCAGCGCTCGGGGTGGCCGGGGTAGGAGATGATCGGGCCGCCGAGCATGCGGATCGACAGGAAGAACTTGACCGCACGGCCGAGTTCGGCGGACATCACCACGGCGTCCACGGGGTGGCCCAGGATGATCGCGGTAGTGCCGGCGCTCGGATTGCCGGTGATCGGCCAGCCGTAGCGCTCGTGGTAGTCCTCGTGGCAGGTCGCCTCGGTGTCGGCGACGACCGCGGGGATCGGACGGACAAGATCCACGGTCGTCATCGCGATTGAGCCTCCTTGTGTGCGATGACGGAGCGCGGTGGGGCAAGCCGGTGGGGAGGGCGGCGCCCCACCGCGCTCATGAGCCGGGCGGCGCGCCGTCCGGGGCGTGGAGCAGCGCCACCCGGTCAGTCGGGGCGTGGGCCGGCGGGCCGGCCCGGCCGGGCATCGGAACGTCACACCAGGGGCGCCACGTCCCGACGTGCAGCCACTGCCCACCCCAGGGGTAACGGATCAGCACCGTCGAGTGCTGGCAGCGCCGGCAGGGGCGGAGAGTGGACTCGATCGCCATCGTCGTCACTCACCTCACCTTCCTGACGCTCCGCGGGCAGTGGCCCCGGTCACCTCACAGCCTGGCCCACCGGCGGCGGGAGTGGATCGGCGAACCTACCGATGCCGGTGCGTATGTTTCCGTACCGGCATCCGTACCCGCCCGGGATCGCACACCGTGCGTAACGGGCTTGGCGACGCCCCGGAGTGGTTGGCCGCCACCCACGCCGCGACCTGTGCCCGGCTGGTGAAGCCGAGCTTGGTGAGGATGTTCTCCACGTGGGTCTCGGCGGTGCGCGGCGCGATCAGCAACCGTTGCGCGATCGCGCGGTTGGAGAGCCCCTCGCTGACCAGTTGGGCGATCTCCCGCTCCCGGGCGGTCAGCGGTCCCCCGGCCGGTGCCGGCTCGGTCGGCGCCGGGGTGGCCGCCGGCCGTCCGCGCTCGAGGGCGTCGTCGATGGCCTGGTCGAGGTCGAACGACTCGCCCTCGGCGACGATGGTCCGGTAGCTCCGCGGCCCCAGCGCCCGGCGCAGCCGCGCCTGGTACTCGTCGACCTGGGCGTGATGGGACTGTGTCGCCTCGGACAGCCGGGCCCCGCTCGCCCGGTACACGGTGCGGGCGGCGCCCACCAGCCGCGCGGCCTGCTCCGCCCGACCCTCCGCCGCCGCGCACCAGGCCAGCGTCTCCAGGCACTGCGCGATGCCCATGGTGTCGTCCAGTTCCCGCAACAGCGGGATGGCCCGTCGCAGCGGTTCCTTCGCACCACCCGGGTCGCCCGCCTCGAACCTGGCCAGGCCGAGCACCCACCGCGCGTACGCCCCGGACCAGCCGGCGCCGCGCCGGTCGCAGATGGCCACGCACTCCTCGGCCGGCCGCACCGCGCCGCGGTCGCGGAGGAACGCGCCGATCAGCGCCCGCTGGAACAGGCTGTTGGACAGGCCGGCGAGGTCGCCGGCGGCGCGCTGCCCGGCCAGCACGTCGTCGGTGGCGGCCAGCGCGGTCGGGTGGTCGCCGCGCTGGAAGGCGACCAGGGCCAGGCCGCGCCGGATCTCGGCGAGCAGGCCCCGTTCGCCGAACCGTTCGGCGAGCGGGGCGGCCTCCTCGAACCTGGCCCGGGCGGTGCCCGGTTCGCCCGCCATGGCCGCCAGGTAGCCGGCGGCGAACAGCGCTGCCGCCCGGGCCGGCGTGGGCTCGGGAGCGGCGGCGAGGGCCCGGCCCAGCCACACCCGCCCCTCGCGCAGCAGGCCGCAGCCGATCCAGTAGCCGCGCAGCGCGCCGGTGATCTCCAGGGCGGCGGTGGGGTCTCCCGGGCCGCTCAGGCAGGTCTCCAGCGCGGCCCGGAGGTTGGCGTGCTCGCCCCGCAGCCGAAGCAACCAGTCGACCTGCCCCGGGCCGAACCACGCGGCGTCGCACTCGCGGACCAGCCGACGGCACCAGGCCACGTGTCGTGCCAGGGCGGTGTCCAGCCAGCCGGACTCGGCCAGCACCGAGCGACCGTAGCGGCGGATCACGTCCAGCATCCGGTACCGGACGTGCCGCCCGCCCGCCGTCTCGTGCCGGGTCAGGATCGACTCGTCCAGCAACGCCGCGACCAGGTCGAGCACCGAGTCGCGGTCCACGCCCTCCCCCGCGCACACCTGCTCCGCCGCGACCAGGTCGAAGCCGCCGCTGAAGACCGAGACCCGCGCCCAGAGCAGCCGCTCCGCCGGGGAGCAGAGCCAGTAACTCCAGTCGATCACGGCGCCCAGCGTGGCCTGGCGCGGCGCCACCCCGCCCAGGTCGCCGGCGGGAAGCTGGAGCGCGTCCTCCAGGTGGGTCAGCAGTTCCGGCAGGGCCATGCTCCGCAACCGCACCGCGGCCAACTCGATGGCCAGCGGTATGCCGTCCAGCCGGCGGCAGATCTCGGTGACCGCCCGCCGGTTTCCGCCGTCCACCCGGAAGCCGGGTACCACGGCGGCCGCGCGCTCGGCGAACAGGGTCACCGCTTCGGCCCCACCGCTGTCCCCCTCCGCCGAGGGAACCGGAAGCGGCGGCACGGCCAGGGACTGCTCACCCGGCGTGTGCAGCAGGCGCCGGGAGGTGGCCAGGATCCGCAGCCCGGGGGCGTGCGCGAGCAGGTGGCCCACCAGATCGGCGCAGGCCTGGGCCAGGTGCTCGCAGTTGTCCAGCACCAGCAGAGCCTGCTTGTCCGCCAGGAATTCGGTCAGCCGGGTGGTCGGGTCCACCGCCTGGTCGTGTAGGCCCAGCGCGCTGGCCACCGTCTCGGGGACCAGCGTCGGATCGCCGACCGAGTCGAGCGCGACGAACCACCGGCCGTCCGGGAAGGCCCGCCCGACCTTGGCCGCCACCTGGATGGCCAACCGCGTCTTGCCGACCCCGCCGAAGCCCACCACGGTCAGCAGGCGGGCGGCCGGCAGCAGCCGGGTGGCCTCGGCGACTTCTCGGCGGCGCCCCACGAAGCTGGTGAGCTCGATCGGCAGCGTCCCGGCCGACCGCGGCTCGGTCCGCATCCTTCCAGGGTAGAGCGGCGCTGGTCAGGGCCGCCGGTCGCAGAGCCGCCGCTGCCCTGGCGGCACAGGTGCCCGGCCGGTCGGCGCCGGCCGGGCACGTCCGCCGGGCACCGGCTACAGGCCGGCGGCGTCGCGCAGCGCGTCCACCCGGTCGGTGCGCTCCCACGGCAGGTCCACGTCGGTCCGCCCGAAGTGCCCGTACGCCGCGGTCTGCGCGTAGATCGGCCGCAACAGGTCCAGATCCCGGATGATCGCCGCCGGCCGCAGGTCGAACACCTCGTTGATGGCCGCCTGGATCTTCACCGGATCCACCGTCTCGGTGCCGAAGGTCTCCACGAACAACCCCACCGGCGCGGCCTTGCCGATCGCGTAGGCCACCTGCACCTCGATCCGCGAGGCCAACCCGGCGGCCACCGCGTTCTTGGCCACCCAGCGCATCGCGTACGCCGCGGACCGGTCCACCTTGGACGGGTCCTTGCCGGAGAACGCGCCGCCGCCGTGGCGGGCCATCCCACCGTAGGTGTCCACGATGATCTTCCGACCGGTCAGACCGGCATCCCCCATCGGGCCGCCCACCACGAACCGCCCGGTCGGGTTCACCAGCAGGCGCACGTTGTCGGTGTGCAGGGCGAGCCCGTCGATCTCCGGGCCGACCACCTGCTCGCGGATGTCCACCGCGAGCATCTTGTCCAGGTCGATGCCCTCGGCGTGCTGGGTGGACACCACCACGGTGTCCAGCCGCACCGCCTGCTCGCCGGCGTACTCGATGGTCACCTGCGTCTTGCCGTCCGGCCGCAGGTACGGCAGTGACCCGTCCTTGCGCACCCGGGTCAGCCGGCGGGCCAGCCGGTGCGCCAGCGCGATCGGCAGCGGCATCAGCTCCGGGGTGTCGGTGCACGCGTAGCCGAACATTAGGCCCTGGTCACCGGCGCCCTGCCGGGCGATCTCGTCCTCGGCCGCCTCCACCCGGGACTCGTACGCCGCGTCCACACCCTGGGCGATGTCCGGGGACTGCGACCCGATGGCCACGTTCACCCCGCAGGAGTGACCGTCGAAGCCCTTGGCCGAAGAGTCGTAACCGATGTTCAGGATGGTGTCCCGGACGATCGCCGGGATATCCGCGTACGCCTCGGTGGTCACCTCACCGGCCACGTGCACCTGACCGGTGGTCACCAGCGTCTCCACCGCCACCCGCGACCGCGGGTCCTTCGCCAACAGGGCGTCCAGGATCGAGTCGCTGATGGCATCGCAGATCTTGTCCGGATGCCCCTCGGTCACCGACTCACTGGTAAACAGCCTCCGACTGGCCTCGGTCACGGGCACCCCACTCTCGTCCAAAGTTGACAAGCACGTTCAGCCTACGCAACTGCGGCCGGGATGTGGCTCAATCGGTGAGCAACGCGGTCACCGCGTCCCACACAGCGGCCGCCAGTTGCGACTTCGAGCCGTGTGGGATAGGAGTCTCGGTTCCGTCCGCGGACAGCAGCCAGCCCGCGTTGTCCTCGACCTCGAACGCGCGACCCTCGCCCACGGCGTTGACCACCAGCAGGTCACAGCGCTTGCGGGCGAACTTGGCCCGCCCGTGCGCCAGCACGTCGGTGCCGGCGTCACCGGTCTCGGCGGCGAACCCGACGATGACCTGCCCGGGCCGGCGGTCGCGGACCAACTCGGCGAGCACGTCGGCGGTGCGGGCGAGCGCGACCGGTTCCGGGTCCCGGTCGGTCTTCTTGATCTTGTAGCCGGCCGGCCGTGCCGGGCGGAAGTCAGCCACGGCGGCGGCCATGACCAGCACGTCGGCGTCCTCGGCGGCGGCGTGCATGGCCTGCCGCAGCGCCTCGGCGGTGTCGACCCGCACCACCTCGGCCCCGGCCGGGTCGGGCAGCCCCGCGGTGTTCGCCGCGACCAGGGTGACCCGGGCGCCGCGCTGCGCGGCCACCCTGGCCAGCGCGTAGCCCTGCCGGCCGGAGGACCGGTTGCCCAGGAAGCGCACCGGATCCAGCGGCTCCCGCGTGCCGCCCGCGGACACCACGACCCGGCGACCCACCAGGTCCCGGGGCAACGCGTCCGGCCGGGCCAGCAGCAGCCGGGCCAGGTCGACGATCTCCGCCGGGTCGGGCAGCCGGCCCCTGCCGGTGTCCGGGCCGGTCAGCCGGCCGCTCGCCGGCTCGGCCACCACCACCCCGCGGGAGCGCAGCAGCGCCACGTTGTCCCGGGTGGCCGGGTGCTCCCACATCTCGGTGTGCATGGCCGGCACCATCAGCACCGGGCAGCGGGCGGTCAGCAGGGTCGCGGCGAGCAGGTCGTCGGCCCGCCCGTGCGCGGCCCTGGCCAGCAGGTCCGCGGTGGCCGGGGCGACCACCACCAGGTCGGCGGTCTGCCCGATGCGCACGTGCGCCACGTCCGGCACGTCCTCGAAGACGCCGGTACGCACCGGCTGGCCGGACAGCGCCTCGAAGGTGGCGGCGCCGACGAATCGCAGCGCCGACTCGGTGGGCACCACCCGCACGGCATGGCCGGTCTCGGTGAGCCGGCGGAGCACCTCGCACGCCTTGTAGGCAGCGATGCCACCGCCGACGCCCAGCACCACCCTCGGCCGGTCGGCGGCGCCCGCCTCCCCGGGCGGGCGCTCGTCGGCGGCGTCCACGGCCACCTCCGCCGCGACCTCCGCGCCGCCCTCCCCCGGGGCAAGCGCGTCCGCCGACTCGATCAGGTTCGCCTCCGCGGAAGGAGGGACGTCGGCCGGCTCCGCCCCCGGGCGTGCGTCGGGGGTATCGCTCACTCGCCCTCGGTGTGCTCGAGCAGCCCGGCGTGGATCTCGCGCAGCGCGATGGACAGCGGCTTCTCCCGCGGTCCCGGCTCGACGAGCGGGCCGACGTACTCCAGCAGCCCCTCGCCGAGCTGCGCGTAGTAGTCGTTGATCTGGCGGGCGCGCTTCGCGGCGAAGATCACCAGCGCGTACTTCGAGCTGACCTTTTCCAGCAGGTCGTCGATGGGCGGGTTGGTGATGCCCTCCGGGACGGTGCTCGTCGGCTCGCCCAGGGCGCCCAGCTCGGTGGGAATGGTCACTCGCGATGCTCCTGCGGTTGGCTCATGGTGGCGGGTCTGCCGTCCCGGGCTCGCCGCGGTGCGTGCTCGCGTCACGGGCGAGCGGCGCCACCGGGCCCAGGGCCGACTACCAAGGTTAGCAACTCGGCGGCCGCCGCCCGCACGTCGGTGTTCACCACGACCGCGTCGAACTCCTCGGCCGCGGCCAGTTCCTCCCTGGCCACGTCCAGCCGCCGCCGCACCACCTCGGAGTCCTCGGTGCCTCGGCCGGCGAGCCGGTCGACCAGCGCCTCCCAGGAGGGTGGGGCGAGCATCACCAGCTGCGCCTCGGGCATGGCCCTGCGCACCTGGCGGGCGCCCTGCAGCTCGATCTCCAGCACGGCCGGGGTCCCGGCGGCCAGGGTCTCCTCCACCGGGCGGCGGGGCGTGCCGTACAGGTTGCCGGCGTACTCGGCGTGCTCCAGCAGCTCACCCGCCGCCAGCATGCGGTGGAAGGTGTCCCGGTCGACGAAGTGGTAATGGACGCCGTCGACCTCGCCGGGGCGCGGGGCCCGAGTGGTCACCGAGACGCTGAAGAACACGTCCGGCCGTAGTCGGCGCAGTTCGGCGAGCACGCTGGACTTCCCGACGCCCGACGGGCCGGAGACGACGGTGAGCCGGGGCCGGACGAGCCCGCCCGGCCCCGGCCCTTCGACGCTCACTCGCCGCTGAACTCGGCAAGCAGAGCCTTGCGCTGCCGCTCGCCCAGACCGCGCAGCCTGCGGCTTGGAGCGATCTCCAGCCGCTCCATGATCTGCGCCGCACGGACCTTACCGACCCCGGGCAGCGCCTCCAGCAAGGCGGAAACCTTCATCTTGCCCAGGACCTCGTCGTTGTCCGCAGCGGCAAGCACCTCCTTGAGGGTGGTGCCACCGCGCTTGAGGCGCTCCTTGAGCTCAGCCCGAGCGCGACGAGCAGCAGCCGCCTTCTCCAGCGCTGCGGCCCGCTGCTCCTCGGTCAGCTGGGGAAGGGCCACTATCTCCTCCGTGGTGTGGGTGTTTCTCTGATCGGTGCCGCGACCGTACCGACCGCTTCTCGCTGCGCACAACGCGGGTCCGCGATGTCAACGCGACATTCGCGCCAACAACGAACCCACCCGGTCGGGTTAAAGGCTGCGCCGGAGGGCCACGGCGAGTGGAATAACTACCAAGGGCCCCCGACAGCCTGATCACCGCCACCGGTGACGCGACGGCAACCGACCGTGTGGTATGCGCATGGGCTCGGCCCATACCAGCCACCCGGCCAAGATCACGCCGCCGTGCCGGATCATACCAACGTTTCCGCAGCTCAGGGGGTTTGAGCCGAAAATTGACCGAGGATTACGCGCTGCTTACCCTCAGCGCCGCAGGGTAGCGAACCAGCTCCGGCGGGCGTCGGCTACCGGTCCGCGACCAGCTCGTCGCGGACGCGCGCGGCGGCGGCGCGCAGCGCGGTGGCATCCGGACCGTGGCGCAGCACGTCCCGCGACGAGGTGGGCAGCACCCACGGCGTCGCCGCGCCGAACACCCGCCGCAGGTCGGCGGCCGTGGCACCCTGCGCACCCAGGCCGGGCGCCAGGATGGGGCCGTTCAGCCGGGTCAGGTCCAGTCCGGAATCGCCGACCGTGGCGCCGACGACCACGCCGACCCCGCCCATCGGGCTCGCGCCCGCGTTGCGCTCCGCGGCGGCGTCCACCACCGCCTGCGCCACGCTGCTGCCGGACTCCGTCACCGCGCGCTGCACCTCGGCGCCCTCCGGGTTTGAGGTGCGGGCCAGCACGAACACGCCGCGACCGGCGACCGCGGCCGCGTCCAGCGCGGGCGTCAGCGAGCCGAAACCCAGGTACGGCGAGAGGGTCACCGCGTCCGCCGCCAGCGGCGCGCCGTCGGCGAGGTAGGCGGCCGCATAGGCGGCCATGGTGGACCCGATGTCGCCGCGCTTGGCGTCCAGCACCACGAGCGCTCCGCCGGACCGGGTCTCGGCGATCACCCGCTCCAGCACGGCGATCCCGCGCGCGCCGTACGCCTCGAAGAACGCCGACTGCGGTTTCACCGCGGCGACCTCACCGGCCAGCGCCTCGACGCAGGTCAGCGCGAACCGCTCCAGCCCGACGGGGTCCGCGGGCAGCCCCCACGCCTGCAGCAGACCCGGGTGCGGGTCGATACCCACGCACAGCGGTCCGCGGGCGGACATGGCTTCGGCGAGCCGCCCGCCGAAGCCGTCCGCCACGCCGCCCCGCCCGCGGGCCCGCGCGCCGTGGTCACCGTGCTCGGCGCGGGTCGGCCCCGGGCCGCTCATGCCCGCCCGCCGTGGTCCGTGCCCGCGTGCAGCGCGGCGTGGAACGCCTGCAGCGGCCGCACGCCGATGTCATCCCGGATCAGCGCCTCGATGCCGTACACGGCCGCGGTGGCGCCCTGGATGGTGGTGATGCACGGGATGTCCCTGGCCACCGCGGCGGTGCGGATCTCGTAGCCGTCCACCCGCGGCCCGTGGTTGCCGTACGGGGTGTTGATGACGATGTCCACGCCGCCGGCGAGGATGCGCTCGACGATGTTGTCCTCGCCCTCGAAGTGCTTGCGCACCACGGTGCACGGGATGCCGTTGCGGCGCAGCACCTGGGCGGTGCCGGTGGTGGCCAGCACCTCGAAGCCGAGGTCGGCCAGCCGCTTCACCGGGAACACGATGGACCGCTTGTCCCGGTTGGCCACCGACACGAACACCGTGCCCGAGGTGGGCAGCGAGCCGTAGGAGGCGGTCTGCGACTTGGCGAACGCCTTGCCGAAGACGCTGTCGATGCCCATCACCTCGCCGGTGGACTTCATCTCCGGCCCGAGCAGCGAGTCCACTCCAAGCCCCTCCGGGGTGCGGAACCGGTGGAACGGCAGCACCGCCTCCTTCACCGCGACCGGCGCGTCCGCCGGCAGTTCGGCACCGTCGCCGGAGGCGGGCAGCAGCCCCTCGGCGCGCAGCGTGGCGATGCTGGCGCCCAGCATGATCCGGGCGGCGGCCTTGGCCAGCGGCACGGCGGTCGCCTTGGACACGAACGGCACGGTGCGGCTGGCCCTCGGGTTGGCCTCCAGCACGTACAGCACGTCGTCCTTGAGCGCGTACTGCACGTTGAGCAGGCCGCGCACGCCGACGCCCTTGGCGATCGCCTCGGTGGACCGGCGGACCACCGCGAGCACCTCGCTGCCCAGGGTGATCGGCGGCAGCGCGCAGGCCGAGTCGCCGGAGTGGATGCCGGCCTCCTCGATGTGCTCCATCACGCCACCGAGGTAGACCTCGCCGCCGTCGCACAGCGCGTCCACGTCGATCTCGATGGCGTCGTCCAGGAACCGGTCCACCAGCACCGGATGCTCCGGACTGGCCTCGGTGGCCCGGCTGATGTAGTTCTCCAGCGACGACTCGTCGTAGACGATCTCCATGCCGCGCCCGCCGAGCACGTAGGACGGCCGGACCAGCACCGGGTAGCCGATCTCGTCGGCGATCCGCCGGGCCTCCTCGAACGACGTGGCAGTGCCGTAGCGGGGCGCGGGCAGCCCGGCGTCGGTGAGCACCTCGCCGAACGAGCCGCGGTCCTCGGCGAGGTGGATGGCCTCCGGCGGGGTGCCGACCACGGGGACCCCGGCGTCCGCGAGCCGTTGCGCCAGGCCCAGCGGGGTCTGCCCGCCGAGTTGCACGATCAACCCTGCCACCTCGCCGGACGCCTGCTCGGCGTGCACCACCTCGAGCACGTCCTCGAAGGTGAGCGGCTCGAAGTAGAGCCGGTCGGAGGTGTCGTAGTCGGTGGACACGGTCTCCGGGTTGCAGTTGACCATGACGGTCTCGTAGCCGGCGTCGCGCAGCGCCATGGCGGCGTGCACGCACGAGTAGTCGAACTCGATGCCCTGGCCGATCCGGTTCGGGCCGGACCCGAGGATGATCACCTTGGGCCGCCCGCGCTGCTCGGTGACCTCGGACTCGGCCGCCGGGTCGGTCTCGTAGGCCGAGTAGTGGTACGGGGTGCGCGCGGCGAACTCGGCGGCGCAGGTGTCCACCGTCTTGTACACCGGCCGCACGCCCAGGCGGTGCCGCAGGTCCCGCACGCCGTCCTCGCCGGCCAGTTCCGGGCGCAGTACGGCGAGCTGCCGGTCGGACAGCCCGGCGCGCTTGGCCCGGCGCAGCAGTGGCTCGTCGAACACCGCCGCGGCGCTGATCTCCTCGCGCAGCTCGACCAGGGAGAGGATCTGGTCGATGAACCACGGGTCGATGCCGGACGCCTCAGCGACCTCGGAGACGGTGGCGCCCAGCCGCAGCGCGCGCTCCACGGTGTAGAGCCGGCCGTCGTGCGGGGTGCGTAGCTGCGCCAGCGTCGACTCCCTGGTGGCGCCGGCCGGGTCGGGCCGGGTCCAGAACCCGATCGCCTTGGTCTCCATCGAGCGCAGCGCCTTGCCCAGCGCCTCCACGAAGCTGCGGCCCAGCGCCATGGCCTCGCCGACGCTCTTCATCGTGGTGGTCAGCGCCGGGTCCGCGCCGGGGAACTTCTCGAACGCGAACCGCGGGATCTTCACCACCACGTAGTCCAGGGTGGGTTCGAAGCTGGCCGGGGTCTCCCCGGTGATGTCGTTGCGGATCTCGTCCAGGGTGTAACCGATGGCCAGCTTCGCGGCGATCTTGGCGATCGGGAAGCCGGTCGCCTTGGACGCCAGCGCGGAGGACCGGGACACCCGGGGGTTCATCTCGATGACCACCATCCGCCCGGTCTCCGGGTGGATGGCGAACTGGATGTTGCAGCCGCCGGTGTCCACGCCGACCGCGCGCAGCACCGCGATGCCCACGTCCCGCATGTGCTGGTACTCGCGGTCGGTGAGGGTCATCGCCGGGGCCACGGTCACCGAGTCGCCGGTGTGCACGCCCATCGGGTCGACGTTCTCGATCGAGCAGACCACCACCACGTTGTCGTGGTGGTCGCGCATCAGCTCGAGCTCGTACTCCTTCCAGCCGAGCACGCTCTCCTCGATGAGCACCTCGTGCACCGGGGACTCGGCCAGCCCGGCCGCGGCCATCCGCTCCAGCTCCGCCTCGGTGTGCGCCATGCCGGAGCCCTGGCCGCCCATGGTGTAGGAGGGCCGGATCACCACGGGCAGGCCCAGCTCGGCCACGGTGGCCCGGACCTCGTCCATGGTCTTGCACACCGCGCTGCGCGGCACCTCGCCGCCGACCGAGCGGACGATGTCCTTGAACCGCTGCCGGTCCTCGCCGCGCTGGATGGCGTCGATGTCGGCGCCGATCAGCTCGACGCCGTAGCGATCCAGCACGCCCCGCTCGTGCAGCGCGACCGCGGTGTTCAGCGCGGTCTGCCCACCCAGGGTGGCCAGCAGCGCGTCCGGCCGCTCCGCCTCGATCACCTTCTCCACGAACTCGGGGGTGATCGGCTCGATGTAGGTGGCGTCGGCGAACTCCGGGTCCGTCATGATCGTGGCCGGGTTGGAGTTCACCAGGCTGACCCGCAGGCCCTCCTGGCGCAGCACGCGGCACGCCTGGGTGCCCGAGTAGTCGAACTCGCACGCCTGGCCGATCACGATCGGCCCGGAGCCGATCACCAGGACGTGGGAGATGTCGGTGCGCTTCGGCATCAGGCGGCCCCGCCCTTCACGCTCGTGCCTCCGGTCATGAGGCTTGCGAACTCGTCGAACAGCGGCGCGGCGTCGTGTGGGCCGGCGGCCGCCTCGGGGTGGTACTGCACGCTGAACGCCGGGGTGTCCAGGCAGCGCAGGCCCTCCACGGTGCCATCGTTCGGGCAGTAGTGGCTCACCTGGGCCGCGCCGAACGCGGAGTCGAACCGCTGCCCCGGCTCGCCCTCCAGGGCGAACCCGTGGTTGTGCGCGGTGATCGCCACCCGGCCGGTGGCGACGTCGATGACCGGCACGTTGATCCCGCGGTGGCCGTAGCGCATCTTGTACGTGCCCAGGCCGAGCGCCCGGCCGAGGATCTGGTTGCCGAAGCAGATGCCGAACAGCGGCAGCCGGCGGGACAGGATCTCCCGGGTCAGCTCGATCGCGTGGGTCGCGGTGGCCGGGTCACCGGGGCCGTTGGCCAGGAACACCCCGTCCGGCTCGACGGCGAGCACGTCGTCCAGGGTCGAGGTCAGCGGCAGCACGTGCACCTCGATGCCCCGCTCGGACATCATCCGCGGCGTGTTCGACTTGATGCCCAGGTCCATCGCGGCCACCCGGAACCGCCGCTCACCGGCGGCCGGTACCACGTACGGCTTCGCCGTGGTGACCTCGCCGGCCAGGTCCGCGCCGACCATCGACGGGCTCTCCCGCACCTCGGCCACCATCTCGGCGTCGTCGCGCAGCGCGTCGCCGGAGAACACCCCGGCTCGCATCGCGCCGGCCTCGCGGATGTGCCTGGTCAACGTCCTGGTGTCCACGCCGGCGATGCCGACCACGCCCTGCCGGGCCAACTCGTCGGACAGTGACCGGCGGGACCGCCAGTTCGACGGAACGCGCGCCGGGTCGCGGACCACGTACCCGGCCACCCAGATCCGGCTGGACTCGTCGTCCTCGTCGTTCCAGCCGGTGTTGCCGATCTGCGGCGCGGTCTGCACCACGATCTGCCGGTGGTAGGACGGGTCGGTCAGGGTCTCCTGGTAACCGGTCATCCCGGTGGCGAACACCACCTCGCCGAGGCTGCGGCCCACGGCCCCGTATGCCTCGCCGCGGAAGATCCGGCCGTCCTCCAGCACCAGCGCGGCCGGTCCACTACTCGTCGGGGTCGTCACTGCTCGGCGCCTCCCTGCGTGCGCTCGGCGGGGGCGTGCCGCTCGGCGAGGCGGTTCAGCTCCGCCACCCACCGCGGGTACAAGTCCTTGTCGTCGCCGCGGAATCCGGTGTCCAGCAGGTGGTCGCCGAGCCGCCAGCGCACCACCAGCAGGCCGTCCGCGGTCATCACCTTGCCGGCGAGCGCACGGTCGGTGCGTGCCTCGCGCAGCGCCTCCACCGGGATCCACAGCGGGCTCGCGCCGGACCGGGACACCACCAGCCCGGCGTCGAACAGCGCGAGCTCGGCCGCCGCACGGAAGCCGACGTCGGAAACGGCGATCCGGTCCTGCCAGTCTCCCGCCGTGGTGGTGCCCACGTACACGCCGGTGGCCACCGGCAGCAGCGGGGTCCGATCCGGCTTCCCGTCCCGCCACCACGCGGGCGCCTCGGGGAACGGCGGCAGCACCGCGGCCTGCCGGCGGGCCCGGTTCCGCCAGCCCCACCACATCGCGGCCGCGCACAGCACGAAGAACGCGACCACCACCAGCACCAGCAAGAACCTGATCATGCCCGGATCCCTCCCTGGTACGCGGTGACCCGGCCGCGCAGCACCGTGGCCGCCACCGCCGCGGGCAGTTCCATGCCCTCGTAGGGAGTGTTCCCCGCGATGCTGGCCAGTTCGCTCGCCCGGACCGTCCACCGCGTGTCCGGGTCCACCAGCGCCAGGTTGGCCGGCTCGCCGGCGGCCAGCGGCCGGCCCTGGTCGGCCAGGCCGGCGATCTCGGCCGGCCGCTCGCTCATCACCCTGGCCACGCCGCGCCAGTCCAGCAGCCCCGGCCGGACCAGCGCCTCGACCACCACGGACAGCGCGGTCTGCAGGCCCAACATGCCGGGCCGGGCGGCAGCCCACTCGCAGTCCTTGTCCTGCGGGGCGTGCGGCGCGTGGTCGGTGGCCACGCAGTCCAGCACGCCCTCGGCCAGCGCCCGCCGCAGCGCGGTCACGTCGCGCTCGGTGCGCAGCGGCGGGTTGACCTTGTTCACCGGGTCGTAGCTGGTCAGCCGCTCGTCGGTGAGCAGCAGGTGGTGTGGGGTGACCTCGGCGGACACCCGCACCCCGCGCCGCTTGGCCCAGCGCAGCACGTCCGCGGTGCCGGCGGTGGACACGTGGCAGACGTGCAGCCGGGCGCCCACCTGCTCGGCCAGCAGGCAGTCCCGGGCCACGACGGCCTCCTCCGCGGCGGCCGGCCAGCCGGTGAGGCCGAGCCGGGCCGCGGTCTCCCCCTCGTGCGCCTGGGCGCCCACGGTCAGCCGGGGTTCCTCGGCGTGCTGGGCGACCACCGCGTCCAGTGCCTTGGTGTACTCCAGCGCCCGCCGCATGATCAGCGGGTCGGCCACGCATTGCCCGTCGTCGGAGAAGACGCGCACCCGGGCCGAGGATCGGGCCATCGCGCCGAGTTCGGCCAGCTTCTCGCCGGCCAGGCCGACGGTCACCGCGCCGACCGGGTGCACGTCGACCAGGCCGACCTCCCGGCCGCGCCGCCACACGTGCTCCACCACGACGGCGTTGTCGGCCACCGGGTCGGTGTTGGCCATGGCGAACACCGCGGTGTAGCCGCCGAGCGCGGCCGCGGCCGAGCCCGTGTCGATGGTCTCCGCGTCTTCCCGGCCGGGTTCCCGCAGGTGGGTGTGCAGGTCGACGAAGCCGGGCAGGGCCACCAGCCCGCCGGCGTCGAGCACCTCCGCGTCCTCGGCGGCCAGGCCCGGACCGATCTCGGCGATTCGCCCCTCGGCGATCCGCAGGTCGACCGGCTCACCCTCGCCATACGGCCGCACGCCCCGGATCAGCAGCGGCGTGGTGGTTTCGGTTGCCGTGTGGGCGACCGCGGTCATTCGGCATGCTCCTCTCCGGCCAGCAGGTGGTAGAGCACGGCCATCCGCACGTGCACGCCGTTGCGGACCTGCTCGGTGATGGCCGAGCGGGGCGAGTCGGCGACCGACGAGCTGATCTCCATGCCGCGCAGCATCGGGCCGGGGTGCAGCACCACGGCGTGCTCCGGCAGCCGGCGCAGCCGGGTCTCGTTCATGCCGTACGCGATCGAGTACTCCCGCGCCGACGGGAAGAACCCGCCGTGCATCCGCTCCGCCTGCACGCGCAGCAGCATCACCGCGTCCAGGCCCGGCAGTTCCGCGTCGAGGTCGTGGGAGATGCCCGCGACCGGCCAGCGTTCGACGCCGGCGGGCAGCAGGGTGGGCGGGGCGACCAGCGTCACCTCGGCGCCCAGCGTGGCCAGCAGCCGCACGTTGGACCGGGCGACCCGGCTGTGCAGCACGTCACCGACGATCGCGACCCGCCGGCCGGCCAGCGAGCCCAGCCGCTCCCGCAGCGTGGCCGCGTCGAGCAGCGCCTGGGTGGGGTGCTCGTGGGTGCCGTCCCCGGCGTTGACCACCGCCGTCGGCGTGCCGTCCAGCCAGGTGGCCAGCCGGTGCGCCGCGCCGGAGGCGGGGTGGCGCAGGATCACGCAGTCGGCGCCGGCCGCGGACAGGGTGAGCGCCGTGTCCCGCAGCGACTCCCCCTTGCCGACCGAGGAACCGGTGGCGGAGACGTTCACCACGTCCGCGCTCATCCACTTGCCGGCGACCTCGAAGGACACCCGGGTGCGGGTGGAGTTCTCGTAGAAGACGGTGAGCACGGTCCGCCCGCGCAGCGTGGGCAGCTTGCGCACCTCCCGGCCGAGCAGGGTGCGCTTGAGGTGGTCGGCGGTGTCCAGCAGCGCCGTCGCGGTGTCCCGATCAAGGTTCTCCGCGGAGAGCAGGTGCTTCACGGCGAGGCCACCTCCTCGCCGGACCGCCGACGCAGCAGCACGCCGTCCCGGCCGTCCACCTCGTCCAGCAGCACGGCGATCTGCTCGCTGCGCGCGGTGGGCACGTTCTTGCCCACATAGTCGGCCCGGATGGGCAACTCTCGGTGACCCCGATCGACCAGCACGGCGAGTTGGATGGCCCGCGGCCGGCCGTGGTCACGCAGCGCGTCCAGCGCGGCACGCACGGTGCGGCCGGAGAAGAGCACGTCGTCGACGAGGACCACGAGCGCCTCGTCGATACCGCCGTCGGGCAGCCGGGTGGACTCCAGCGGCCGGGTGGGCCGCCGGCGCAGGTCGTCCCGGTACAGCGTGATGTCCAGAACGCCCACCGGGACCCGGTGGCCGCTGAACTCCGCGATCCGCGCGGCGAGGCGCCGGGCGAGCGGAGCACCCCGGCGCGGGATACCCAGCAGGACGATCGCGGGTGCACCGGGTGACCCCAGAGCGGTTTTCTCGATGACCTGGTGGGCCATTCGAGCGATCGTGCGCGCGACGTCACCGGCCGACAGCAGCTCGCGCTCGTCGACCGGTCCCGCCGCGCCACGAGGACGTGGCGCCACGGAGGACCTCCTTCCCCGCCTCACTGGACGGGTCCTTAAAGGACGTCGAACAACCGGGCACAACCCGGTTGACCTGCACCGTATCAGGCGGCCGCGGTCAGACTTCCGGGTGGTGTCGCCCGACGCACCCGCCCGAAGCAGTGAGATCAGCTTGACCTGGTGACAACTGCGAGCAACCATTACTCTGCGTATTGATCTGAGCCTCCCCGCGGCATTCCCCTACCGGCTGACGGGGCGAACGAACGGAGAACCGCCACATGGGCGACTACGCCAAGGCGCTAGGGGCCAAGCTCCGCGCGATCCGCCAGCAGCAGGGCCTGTCCCTGCACGGCGTTGAGCAGAAGTCGGGCGGCCGCTGGAAGGCCGTGGTCGTGGGTTCCTACGAGCGGGGGGACCGCGCCGTCACAGTGCAGAAGCTGGCGGAACTCGCCGACTTCTACGGCGTGCCCGTCGCCGAGCTGCTGCCCGAGGGACGGGTGCCGTCCGGCGCGGAACCCGCCACCAAGATCGTCATCAACCTGGAGCGGTTGCAGCAGCTGCCGGCCGAGAAGGTCGGGCCGCTGGCGCGGTACGCGGCGACCATCCAGAGCCAGCGCGGCGACTACAACGGCAAGGTGCTCTCCATCCGCACCGAGGACCTGCGATCCCTGGCCATCATCTACGACATGACCCCGGGTGAGCTGACCGAGCAGCTCATCGACTGGGGCGTGCTGCCTCCCGAGGCCCGCCCGGCCAAGGAAGACTGAGCGGTCGCCGACGCACGCCGCGCCCCGGGCGCACCCGACGAGGGCGCCCGGAGTCCGGTGTGCCGTCGGCGTGCCGCCGCTCGCCCGTGAACACCCCGCGGGTGGGTCAGCGGACCGCGCGCAGCCGGTCGGCGATGAGCGCGATGCGGCCGAGCACCCCGTTGACGAACCGGGGCGAGTCGTCCGTGGACAGCGCCTTGGCCAGCTCGACCGCCTCGTTGATGGCCACCGCGTCCGGCACGTCGTCGGCCCACAGCAGCTCGTAGAGGCCCAGCCGGAGCACGGCCCGGTCGACCGCGGGCATCCTCGGCAGGGTCCAGCCCTCGGCGTGCTCGGCGATGAGCTGGTCGATGCGGGCCCGGTGGGCCGCGACGCCCTCGATGAGCGTGACGGTGTAGTCGCTGACCGGCGGGGCGTCCGGTGACCCCACCCGCTCGGCGAGCAGGGTCACCGGGTCCATCTCCCGCGCCTCCGCCTCGTAGAGGAGGTCAACCGCGCGCTTGCGTGCCTTGCTGCGCGCCCCCATCTCGGTCCTCCTCAAGGCGTGGCGGCGTTGTCGTCGTGGTCGGTCGGCGGGTTCGTGGCTCGGGTCAGCTCGCCCGGCCCAGGTAGCGGCCGTCACGCGTGTCGACCTTGACCTTGTCCCCGGTGCTGACGAACAGCGGCACCTGGATCTCCGCCCCGGTTTCCAGGGTGGCCGGCTTGGTGCCGCCGGTGGACCGGTCGCCCTGCAGGCCCGGGTCGGTCTGCTGGACGACCAGTTCGACGGACGCCGGCAGCTCCACGTACAGCGGGGAGCCCTCGTGCTGGGCGACGGTGACCGCCTGGTTCTCCAGCATGTACTTGGCCGCGTCGCCGACGGTGTCGGCGGAGACCGAGATCTGGTCGAAGGTGTCCGGGTCCATGAACACGTAGTCGGCGCCGTCCTGGTACAGGTAGGTCATCTCGCGCCGGTCGACCGTGGCGGTGTCGACCTTCACGCCCGCGTTGAACGTCTTGTCGACCACCTTGCCGGACAGCACGTTCTTCAGCCTGGTCCGCACGAACGCGCCGCCCTTGCCCGGCTTGACGTGCTGGAACGACACGACGGTCCACAACTGGCCTTCCAGGTTCAGCACGAGGCCGTTCTTCAGGTCGTTGGTGGTGGCCACGGTGGCGTTCTCTCCTGTGTCCTTGGTTCGCGCGCCCGCGAGCGCCGCACGCTTGTCGATGTCGGTGCCCGCAGCCAGCCACGACGGCGACCGTGGCGCTGCGGGGGTTTCACGGACCGCAGGGCCGCCGCCCCCGGTCGATCGCCCGGCCGGGGCCGTCCTCCCTCGCGGTCAGATGGCCACGAGCTGCTTCGTGGTCAGGGTGAGGAGCTCCGGCGCGCTCTCGCGCACCACGAGTGTGTCCTCGATGCGGACACCGCCCCGCCCGGACAGGTACACGCCGGGCTCGACGGTGACCGCCATACCGGCGGCAAGTCTACCTTCACCGGTCTTGGCCAACGCCGGAGCCTCGTGTATCTCCAGGCCGACGCCGTGCCCCAGGCCGTGCAGGAACTGCTCACCGTATCCCGCGTCCTCGATCACCGCGCGGGCCGCCGCGTCCACCTCGGTGACCGGCCGGTCCACCGTCAACGCGGCCCGCCCCGCCGCCTGCGCGGCGGCCACCAGTTCGTACAGTTCGCGCTGCCATTCGGCGGGCTGGCCGAGCACCAGGGTCCGGGTCATGTCCGAGTGGTACCCGTCCACCAGCGCGCCAAAGTCGATCTTCACCAGGTCGCCGGTGCGCAGCACGGTGTCGGTGGGCCGGTGGTGCGGCACCGCGGAGTTGGCCCCGGCGGCGACGATGGTCTCGAACGCCGGTCCGGCCGCGCCGTAGTCCAGCATCCGGTTCTCCAGTTCCCTGGCCACCTCCCGCTCGGTGCGGCCGGGGCGCAGGCCGCCGTGCTTGACCAGGTCGGCCAGCGCGCGGTCGGCCGCGGCGCAGGCCATCCGCAGCGCCTCCACCTCGCCGTCGTCCTTGACCTGCCGCAGCCGTTCGACCAGGCCGGGGGCGCGGACCAGGTGGACGCCCTCGGCGGCCTCGGCGAGCGCGTCCCGGCCGTCGACGGTCACCCGGTGACTCTCGAAGCCGGTGCGCCGGTAGCTGCCGGCGTGCTTGCTGGCACGCGCGGCCAGCGCGGTGTCGCTGGGCCGGTCGATCACCCGCTCCAGGTCCGGAACCTGCTCGGCGGACTGGGTCAGGTACCGGCCGTCGGTGCAGAACACGGTCCGCCGCTCGGCACCCGGTTCGTCTCCGGCGTGCACCAGCAGCGCGGCGTTGGATCCGGTGAAGCCGGTCAGGTACCGGATGTTGAGCAGGTCGGTGACCAGCAGCGCGTCCAGTTCCTCGGCGCGGAGCAGGGTGCGCAACGCGGCGCGGCGGGCGACGTGCGACTCGGGCATGGTGGCAGCTTATGACCTCCACGGACGGTACGGGTGCGGACAAACGCGTGGACCTTCCGCGCCGTTCGTCGATGGATCTGCGGCGTTCCGCCGCCGCGGCCGGGCGCGTGATCGTCAGGCGAGCTGGAGGGTGGGCGAGACCGGCCGGGACCGGAAACGTACCCTGTCGGCCGTGCGAGGCTGGCTGGTACGCGGAACGACAATGGCGGTGCTGCATGCCGTGGTCCAGGTGGGCGTGGCAGCGGCACGGATCCACACGCCCGGGGCGATCGCCGTGGTCGAACCGGCCGCGCTCGGCGTGCTGGCCGGCGCGGCTGTGCTCTGGGGTGGGCTGGACGGATGGCTGCGGCGGAGCCGGCGCGGGCGCGGTGTCGCCTGGTTCGTCGCGGGTCTGCTGGCCGGTCCGCTGGCCGGCGTGCTCGGCCTGGTCGGCCAGTCGGCGCTGCTGGACCAGGCCGGAGTCGAGGTGCTGGGTTCCGTGCTGACCAGCGGGGCGGCGTTCACCGCGCTGCTGGTGATGGTGCCGGCCGAACTGGGCCTGGTGCTGGGCGGGCTGGTGCAGCCGCGCCGGCGCCGCCCGGTGATCGGCGGCCAGGGCCAGGCCTGACAGGCGTCACCGCGGCGCCGCGAGATCGGTCCCCCGGGGATAGCCGTCCCACCTCTCCGGCGAGACCTGCTGGACCGCCGAGGAGTTCAGCGTGGCAACGTCCGCGCTGGGCACCGGCCACAGCCGGCCGTCGTCGAGCAGCAGGCCCACCGGCCGGCCGTCGGCCCGCACCGCCGGGACGGCGGCGGCGAGGTGGGCGGCGATCCGCAGGCCGTCCACCCCGGGTGGCCGCGCGTCGAGTACCCGGACGGCGAGCGCGGCGGCCACCGATCGGCGGTCGACGCGCACCAGCACCCCGCCGATCACCAGGTCGACGGTGCGCTGCGGGGACGGCACGGCGTAGCCGTCCAGCACCGCGGCCGCCCGCCCCGGGTCGGCGCAGCCGGCGATGCCGCGCAGGTCGATCCCGAAGTGCGCCAGGTCGGTGGGGGCGGCCCCGTCCCGGGTGGCGCGGACCACGTCGACCGGCACCCGGCCGCACGGGTCGTCGGTGGACACCGGGGCGTGGCCGTCGGGGCGGCGGACCAGGCCGGGGCCCTCCCGCCAGGCGCCGCCGACGAGCACGGGCTGGTAGGGGTTGCGGGTGAAGTCGCGGTCCCAGAAGGTGATCGTGGTGCCCTGGGCGGTCTCGTGCGCGACGGCGAACGCGTTCAGCGCGTCCACCCACATCCAGTCCGCGCTGAAGGCGTCCACAATGGACCGTGTGCGCGGCCCCTTCGCCCCGGAGGCGGGCGTGAAGCCGGAGCCGGTGAGCACCTGCCGGTCGGTGGCGAACACCGGGTCGCGGGCGCGCAGCACGAACTGGCCAGCCCCGTTCCATCCGGCCGCCCTGCCGGTGGTGTCGGTGAACATCAGGTAGTACCAGCCGTCCAGGTACAGCGCGGAGGGTTGGCCGGCCCCGTAGGTGTTCTCCCTGGCCACTTCCTCCGAGGGCAGCACGATGGGCTGGCCGCCGGCGGCCCTCGCCCAGGTGATCCCGTCCCGGCTGACCGCGACGCCGATCGCGTTGCCGCGTGCCCGGTCGCCGGCCGCGCCGGTGTAGTAGAGGTAGTACATGCCGCCGACACCGATCACCGAGGGGTCGCAGGTGTGCACGGCGTCGAACCCGCCGCCCTCGCCGTGGAACACCGGGTCCGCGGGGCGCCCGTCCGGCGCGGCGAACGGCCCGTCCGGGCCGCCCGCCTCGGCGTAGACCACGTCGTCGCCGGGCTGGCCGACGCCGGGTAACTGGCTGCACCACCACATCCGGTACCGGCCGTGGTCGAGCAGCACGGTGGGCGCGTAGTTGTACGGGGCGTCGGGCCCGCCGGACGCGACCACGCCGGGGCCCGTGCGACCGCCGTCGGTGGCCAGCGGCGCCGGCGGCGGGGGTGGGCTGGTGGTCCGGCCACCGCCGAGCGCGCCACCGAGGCCGTCGGCCTCCGCCATGCCGGCCGGGCGGCAGCCGGCGACGAGGGCGACGGCCAGCAGCGGGGCAAGGGCGGCGAGCAGCCGGCGTGCCGCTCGAGACATGCTGGCCATGCCGGAGGTGACCTCCCCTGCGCGCTCACCCAGGAGTCGTGTCCACCTCCCGGTCCGGCTCCAGTGTAGGAAAGCCGATCACCTGGATGGCGGCATCGCGCCTCATGCCGGCTCGGGCGCGGTCCTGCCGGCCAGCCAGCGGATGGCCAGCGGGTAGCCGGCCACGCCCAGCCCGGCGATCACGCCGGTGGCCACCGCGGAGACGACGCTGTGCCGGCGGAACTCCTCGCGGGTGTGCACGTTGGAGATGTGCACCTCGATCAGCGGGGCGGTGAGCTGGGCACACGCGTCCCGGACGGCGATCGAGTAGTGCGTCCACGCGGCCGGGTTGAGCACCACGGGCAGGTTGGCGTCGGCGGCCTCGTGCAGCCAGCCGATCATCTCGCCCTCGTGGTCGGTCTGCCGGACCTCGACCTCGACACCCAGTTCGGCGCCGGTGCGCTCGCACAGCGCGACCAGGTCGGCGTAGCTGGTGGTGCCGTAGACGGACGGTTCACGGGTGCCGAGCCGGCCCAGGTTCGGCCCGTTGAGCACGAGGATCTTCACAGCAGCTTGCCGCCTTCGGGGGAGGGCGCGCCGGCGACCGCGGAGTAGGCCGCGGCCAGCAGGCTCGGGTCGGGGCCCTCCAGCCGGCCCGGCTTGGCCAGGCCGTCGAGCACCACGAACCGCAGCACGCCGGAGCGGGTCTTCTTGTCCCGGCGCATCGCGTCCAGCAGGTCGGGCAGCGCGTCCGGGTCGTAGCTGGTGGGCAGGCCCAGCGCGGTGAGCACCGAGCGGTGCCGGTCGGCGGTGCCGTCGTCCAGCCGGCCGGCCAGCCGGGCCAGCTCCGCCGCGAACACCAGGCCGACGCTGACCGCGGCGCCGTGCCGCCAGCGGTACCGCTCCCGCCGCTCGATGGCGTGGCCCAGGGTGTGCCCGTAGTTGAGCACCTCGCGCAGGAAGGACTCGCGCAGGTCAGCGGCGACCACGTCGGCCTTGACCTGGATGGCCCGGCGGACCAGGTCGCCGAGCACGTCGCCGGTGGGCTCCACCGCGGCCTGCGGGTCGGCCTCGATGCGCTCCAGGATGGCCGGGTCGGCGATGAACCCGGCCTTGACTACCTCGGCCATCCCGGCGACCAACTCGTTGCGTGGCAGGGTTTCCAGGGTGGCCAGGTCGACCAGCACCGCGGCCGGCTCGTGGAAGACGCCGACCAGGTTCTTGCCCGCCTCGGTGTTGATCCCGGTCTTGCCGCCGACCGCGGCGTCCACCATGGCCAGCAGCGTGGTGGGCACGTGCACCACCCGCACGCCGCGCATCCAGGTGGCGGCGACGAATCCGGCGAGATCGGTCACCGCTCCCCCGCCCAGGGAGACCACGGCGCCCTGCCGGTCCAGCCCGATGCGGCCGAGCACCTCCCAGCAGAATCCGGCCACAGCGAGGGCCTTGCCGTCCTCGGCGTCCGGGATCTCCACCCGGTGCGCGTCGACGCCGGCCCCGGCGAGTTCCTCGCGCACCGTCTCGGCGGTGGTGGCCAGCGTGGGCTGGTGCACGATCGCCGCGGTCGGCGTGCCGCGCAGCGTGTCCACCAGCTCGCCGAGCAGCCCGCGGCCGATCACCACCGGGTAGGGCCGCTCGGTGGCCACCTCGATCCGTACCGGATCGACCATCTCGCTCCTTCCACCTGCGCGCCGGTCAGCCGGCCTGGTGCTCGTTACTGGTCGTCAGGGTGGCCAGGACGTCCTCGGCGACCTCCTCGGGCGCCCGGCCGCTGGTCGGCACCACGGCGTCGGCCACCGCCGTGTACACCGGGCGCCGCTCCGCCAGCAGCTTCCGCAGGTGGGCACGCGGATTGGGGAGCAGCCACGGGTGCAGCGGGACCAGGCCCTCGCGGCGCAGCAGGTGCTCCAGTTCCACGTCCAGGAACACCACGTGGAAGGGCTCCAGCAGCTCCGGTACGCCCGGCGCGGTGGGGGTGCCGCCGCCGAGGGCGAGCACCCCGGTGTGCTCGGGCAGCACCCGCACCAGGGTCTCCCGCTCCACCTCCTGGAAACGCTCGCGGCCGAGCTGCACCACCAGCTCGCCCGTTTCCATACCCTGCTCGCGCTGCAGGTCGGCGTCAAAGTCGCGGAACGGAACGCCGAGCCGTTCGGCGACCAGCCGGCCGACCGTGCTCTTTCCGGAACCAGGGGGGCCGACAAGGATCAACACGGGACCGCGCACGCTCACCGGGAAACCGTACCGTGACCGGGCCGGCGGGTTGGCGAACACCGGGTCGACAGCGTCGCCCCGCCCGGGTGAGACGGTCGGCGCGCTACCGCTGGAACTGCCACCGGCGCTGCAGTTCCTTGGCGTACGCCTCGGCGTTGCGCCGGGTCTCGGCCAGCGAGTCGCCGCCGAACTTCTCCAGCACCGCGTCGGCGAGCACCAGCGCCACCATCGCCTCGGCCACCACGCCGGCGGCCGGCACCGCGGCCACGTCGGACCGCTGGTTGATCGCCACGGCCGGCTCGCCGGTGGCCATGTCCACCGTGTCCAGCGCCTTGGGCACCGTGGAGATCGGCTTCATGGCGATGCGCAGCCGCACCGGCTCGCCGTTGGTCATGCCGCCCTCCAGGCCGCCGGCCCGGTTCGAGCGGCGGCTCACCGGGGCCCCGGGCTCGCCGGGCACGATCTCGTCGTGCGCCTGGCTGCCGCGGCGGCGGGCGGTGGTGAACCCGTCGCCCACCTCGACGCCCTTGATCGCCTGGATGCCCATCAGCGCGCCGGCGAACCGGGCGTCCAGCCGCCGGTCGCCCTGCACGTAGGAGCCCAGCCCCGGGGGCATGCCGTAGGCGATGACCTCGACCACTCCGCCCAGCGTGTCGCCGTCCCGGCGGGCCGCGTCCACCTCGGCGACCATCGCCTCGGTCGCCTGCGCGCCGAAGGCCCGCACCGGGCTCTCGTCGATCACGTCCAGGTCCTGCGGGCCGGGCAGCTCGTCGCCGGTGGCCTCGGCGGAGCCCATGGACACCACGTGGCTGAGCACCTCGGCGCCGAGGACCTGGCGGAGGAACTGCCTGGCCACCGTGCCCAGTGCCACCCGGGCGGCGGTCTCCCGCGCGCTGGCCCGTTCCAGCACCGGCCGCACGTCGTCGAAGCCGTACTTGAGCATGCCGGCCATGTCGGCATGTCCCGGGCGGGGCCGGGTCAGCGGGGCGTTGCGGGCCAGGCCCTCCAGCTCGGCCGGGTCCACCGGGTCGGCGGCCATCACCGTCTGCCACTTCGGCCACTCGGTGTTGCCGACCCGGATCGCCACCGGCCCGCCCTGGGTGCGGCCGTGCCGCAGCCCGCCGAGGAACTCGACCTCGTCGGCCTCGAACTTCATCCGGGCGCCCCGGCCGTAGCCCAGCCGGCGGCGGGCGAGCTGGGTCGCGACGTCGCTGGTGGTGACCTCGACACCCGCGACCATCCCCTCGAGGACGGCGACCAGCGCGGGCCCGTGCGACTCCCCAGCGGTAATCCAGCGCAGCACGCCCCGATCCTCCCACGGGAGCGGCCCGCCGTCGGCACGGACCCGGGCATGTCGGCGCCGGTCAGGGCGGGACCAGCGCCGCGGTGCCGGCGGCGACGCTGACCGTCCAGCAGGCGACCACGAGGCCGGGCCCGTGCGGCAACCCGCACCGGCGGCCCGTCCGCCCGACCAGCGCCGCCACGGCCGCGAGCGCCCCGGTGACCAGCGCGGCGAGCACCGCGGCCAGCGCCAGCGCGGGCAGCGACACCGCGCCGAGAACGGCGCCGAAGCTGCCGGACAGCTTGACGTCGCCCGCGCCCAGCGCCGCCGGCCGGAGCAGGTGGGCGACCGCGTGCGCGCCGCCGAACAGCAGCAGGCCCGCCCCGGCTCGCAGCAGCAGGGCGGCGCCGCCACCGGCGGCCGACGCCGCCGCGAGCAGCACGCCCAGCACCGGGTACGCGGCGAGGGTCAGCGCGTCCGGCAGCCGGCGATGCCGCAGGTCGGTGGCCACCAGCAGGGTGCCGAACCAGGCGACGCCCAGCGGCACCGGCAGCCACCACCACGGCTGGCCGCCGGCGCAGCACCGCGCCACGGCGATGCCCCACGCCGCTCCCCCGGCCAGCTCGCACCACGGCGGGCCGACCCGCGTGCCGCGGCGCAACCGGGCCAGCAGCCGCCGCCCGAGGTGGCCGGCCAGCGCACCGGCCAGGAACCCGAGTGCCGCTCCCACAGTCCACATGCGACCAGCGTCGCGGCGCGCGGTGCACCGCCCCAAGGACGTGTTGGGCGAATGGTCCATTCACCCCGGCATCCAGACCGAATGGACCATTCGCTCTCCCCGCCGGAGATGGCCGAAGGGAGCCCGGCCGGCCTCGGCGGTGCCGCCCGGAGAGACGCTCTCGGCGGGTCGAGTGGTGTCCGGCGCAGCGGCGGCCGAGTCAGCGGTGCCAGGTGAACAGCGGCGCACCGGCCTCCACCGCACCGGACGCCCGCTGCTCGCCGAGTTCGTCGGGCTGGGCGTCCAGCGCGATCACTGGGCACACCGGGGAGTACCCGGCGGCCTCGATCTTCCCCGGGTCCCAGCCGACCACCGGTTGGCCGGCTCGCACCGACTCGCCCTTCACCACGTGCAGGGTGAAGCCCTCGCCCTTCAGCTTCACCGTGTCGATGCCGAGGTGCACCAGCACCGCGGGGCCGGTGTCGGTGGCCACCACGAAGGCGTGCGGATGCAGGGTCACCACGGTGCCGTCCACCGGGGACACGGCGTCCGCCGGGGCGCGCTCCGGGTCGACGGCGATCCCCGGTCCGACCATGGCCTGCGCGAAGACCGGGTCGGGCACCTCGGCGAGCGGGACCACCCGGCCTCCGACGGGGCTGGCGACGCGCACGGTCACTGGTGCTCCTCCGCGAGTTCGCGCGCCACCGCGGTCGCGCTCCTGGCAGTCACAGCAGATCCTCGATGTCGCTGGCGATGGTGTCGGCCTCGGGACCGACGATGATCTGCACGACGGTACCGGCCCGGAGCACGCCGTGCGCCCCGGCGGCCTTGAGCGCGCCCTCGTCCACCACCGAGCCGTCCTCCAGTTCGCAGCGCAGCCGCGTGATGCACGGTTCGATCTCGATGATGTTGGCCGCACCGCCGATCGCGGCGAGGATCTTCGCCGCCCTGTCGTCAGCCACCTTGTCCTCCTCTGCCAAGCCCGCGTCGCCCGCACCAGCGGCACGTCGGGGCGCTCCACACCACCTTGGCACGAACACGTAACGGCGGTTGACACCCGCTCGAGTGCCGGAGCATCCTCCCCGCACCAACTGGTTTAGACCGGACCGTACCAATCCGGGCGGCCGGTTTCGAGAGCCGGCCGCGAGCAATCGACAGGGAGGTCCCCGGTGGCCCAGCCGATCCGCCCGCCGCGGCGCCCTGCCGTCGCGCCCGGCGGCGTGGACCGCATCGTGGAGGGACCCAAGCCCAAGCACGCCCAGCTTCGGGAGATCCTCCGCCGGATGGCCGACGAGGAGCTACCGCCAGGAGCGGCAATTCCGTCCGAGCGGGAACTGGCCGAGCGGTTCGGCGTCTCCCGGCTCACCGTGCGCGAGGCGGTCGGCCAACTCGTCGCGGACGGCGTGCTTACCCGGGTGCGCGGGCGCGGCACCTTCATCGCCCGCCAGCGGCTGGACCAGCAGCCCTACCTCATGTCGTTCACCGAGGACATGCGCAGGCGCGGGCTCACCCCGACCACCGAACTGCTCCGCAGCGGCGAGGAGGTGCCGCCGCCCGCGACGGCCGCCGCGCTGGGGCTCGCCCCGGGCGAGCCGGCGTACCGGGTGGAGCGGCTGCGGCGCGCCGACGGCGCTCCGCTGGCCGTGGAGCGCGGCTGGTTCCACCCGCGGATGCTGCCCGGGTTGCTGGACGCGGACCTGACCGGCTCGCTCTACGCGCTGCTCGCCGAGCGGTACCGGGTGCATCTCGACGACGGCCGGCAGACCGTGTGGGCCGAGGCCGCCAAGAGCGACACGGCCCGGCTGCTCGGTGTGCCGTGCGGCAGCCCCCTGCTGGTCTTCCACCGGGCGACCAGCGCGAAGGGCCAGCCGGTGGAGCAGATGACGTCGTGGTTCCGCGGCGATCGATACCAGCTGACCATGCAGCTGGACCGGAACGTCCCGGGCTCCGGCCCGGAGGTTCCCCCATGACCGGGTCAAGCGGGCACCCGCAGTAACCACGGGACGTGCGAAAGGCCGCCAGGTCGCGCGCGAAACCGCGGAAGAAGGAGGTAACGGATGAGCGCCAGCGCCCCCCAAGTCGCCGGCGGAAGTTCCAACAGGGGTCTCGCCGCACTGCAGCGGATCGGCCGCAGCCTGATGCTGCCGATCGCCACGCTGCCGGCCGCCGGCCTGCTGTTGCGCTTCGGCCAGGACGACATGCTCGGCCGGTTCGACGCGTTGAAGAAGGTCGCCGCCGTGCTCGCCGCGGCCGGCGGCGGGCTGTTCGGCTACCTGCCCCTGCTGTTCGCGGTCGGCGTGGCGATCGGTTTCGCCCGCCGCGCGGACGGCTCCACCGCGCTGGCAGCGGTGGTGGGGTTCGTGGTGTTCGCCAAGGTCGTGCAGGTGTTCGCCCCGGTGAAGCTGGATCCGGCCAAGGTCGCCAAGTCACCGAACCTCTTCGACGTCGCGCCCGATCCGAAGAGCTGGCCCTACGGGGTGCTGGCCGGGATCATGGTCGGCATCGTGACGGCCGTGCTGTGGCAGCGGTTCTACCGCATCAAGCTGCCCCCGTACCTGGCGTTCTTCGGCGGGCGGCGCTTCGTCCCGATCCTCACCGCGGTGGTCATGGTCGTCCTCGGGGTGATCTTCGGGCTGATCTACCCGCTGTTCGACAAGCTGCTCACCGCGTTCGGCAACGCGGTCACGGCGAACGCGGTGATCGGCGGCGGGCTGTACGGCATGGTGAACCGGCTGCTCATCCCGTTCGGACTGCACAACGTGATCAACTCGGTGGTGTGGTTCGTCTTCGGCAGCTACCACGGCGCTTCGGGTGACCTGGACCGGTTCTTCGCGCACGACCCGTCGGCGGGCTCGTTCATGACCGGCTTCTTCCCGATCTTCATGTTCGCCCTGCCCGCCGCGGCGCTGGCGATCTGGCAGACGGCGAAGCCGGCGCAGCGCAAGGTGGTCGGCGGGATCATGCTGTCCGCCGCGCTGACCGCGTTCCTCACCGGCGTCACCGAGCCGATCGAGTTCTCCTTCATGTTCGTCGCCTGGCCGCTGTACCTCATCCACGCGGTGCTCACCGGCACCTCGCTGGCGATCTGCAACGCGCTGGGCATCCACGACGGGTTCACCTTCTCCGCCGGTGCGATCGACTACCTGCTCAACTTCGGCATCGCGCAGAAACCGTTGCTGTTGCTGCTCATCGGGCTGATCTACGGGGCGATCTACTACGTGGTCTTCCGGTGGGTCATCGTGCGGTGGAATCTGCGCACGCCGGGCCGTGAGGAGGACGAGGCACAGCCCGAGGCCGACCCGAGCGCGGCCCGGGTCTGACCGGTGGCCGAGCGGGACGAAGGGAGAACCATGCCGGAGCGACGGGTCGTCGTGGCCAGCAAAGTGGGCCTGCACGCCAGGCCGGCCGCGCTGCTCGCGAAGGCGGCGGCCGAGCAGATGGTGACGGTGACCATTCGCAAGGGCGACGGCGAGCCGGTCGACGCAGCCAGCATTCTCGGGCTGATGACACTGGGCGCGATGCACGGCGATGAGGTGGTGCTGTCCGCGGAGGGCGAGGGCGCGGACGCGGCACTGGACGCGGTCGCCGCCGTGATCGGCACCGATCTGGACGGCTGACCCGTCGGTCGCCGGTGGGGCCCCGCGGCCCGGCCGAATCACAACGGAAGGGGCAGCACGCCGTGGGTGGCGGTGCGCAGCGCATCGCGCATCGCCTCCCGCGGCGCCGGCAGCCCGGTGAACTGCTCCACCTGCCCGAACGCCTGGTGCAGCAGCATGTCCAGGCCGGTGGCGAGCCGGCCGCCGCGGCGGGCGACCGCCTCGGCGATCGGCGTGGGCCACGGGTGGTAGATGACGTCCAGCAGGTAGGGCGCGGCGGCCAGGACGTCGGCGTGGTCGGCGGTGGCCTCCGCGGGCACGGTGCTGACCACCGCGGCGGCCTCGCGGGCCAGCCCGCGGAGGTCCGCCTCCGCCCAGCGCACCGTGGTCGCCCCGATCCCGACCCGGTCCGCGCAGGCCAGCGCCTCGGCCGCGCGGGCGGGCTCGCGCACCACCAGCACCGTCTCGCCGATGCCGAGTTCGGCGAAGGCGGCCAGGGCGGCGGCCGCGGTGCCGCCGGCGCCGAGCACCACCCCGGGCGCGCCCGGTCGCGGCCGGTAGCCCGCGGCGGCGCGCAGCGCGCCGACCACCCCGTCCACGTCGGTGCAGTCTGCCTGCCATCCACCCCCGCCGGGCACCGGGACCAGCGTGTTCGCCGCGCCGACCGCCGTGGCGCGGGGCGTGGCGGCCTCGGCCAGCTCCAGCGCGGCGCGCTTGCCGGGCATGGTGACCGACAGCCCGGCCCACTCCGGCCCGAGCCCGGCCACCAGCGCCGGCAGGCGTTCGGCGTCGCACTCGATCCGCTCGTACGACCAGCCGGTGAGGTCGAGGGCGACGAACGCGGCCCGGTGCAGCACCGGGGACAGCGAGTGGCCGACCGGCGATCCGACGACCGCGGCCCGGCGGGGGCCGCTCCCGTTCTCGTTACTCATCCTGGTCAGTGCCTGTTCCTGAACGCGCGCCGCGATCGTGTCGCCGGGGCTCGCAGGTGACATGGCACGCCCCGGTTCGTCCTCCTGGTTGCTCGCCCCGCCCCCACGATCGCAGGGGCTTCGCCCCGGCGCGTTCCCGAAATCAGCATCGCAGGTCAGTCCACTTCCGGAACAGGCGGTCAGAAGATTCCGCGGGCCTGGGCGTCGCGCACGTTCTGGTCATGCTGTTCGGGCGTGTCGGCGAAGCAGGACGTGCCGTCCTTCTGGCACTTGACGAAGAACAGCCAGGAACCCTTGGGCGGGTGCGCGGTGGCGGTGAGCGCCTCGGGGCTGGGCGTGCCGATCGGGGTGGGCGGCAGGCCGCTGTTCAGGTAGGTGTTGTACGGGCCGGGCGCGTTGCGGTCCGCGGTCTTCGTGGTGATCATCGGCCGGTCGAGCACGTAGTTGATCGTCGAGTCGTAGCCCAGCGGCATGCCGATGGCCAGCCGGTTGTAGGTGACCCTGGCGACCTTGCCGAAGTCCGGGACGATCGCCTCGCGCTGCACCAGCGAGGCCATGATCAGCACCTCGTACGGCCGGAACCCGGTGTCGCCGGCGACCTGCGGCATGCCGATCGCCCGCCAGCGCTGCGCCGAGGTGGTGACGACGCTCTTGAGCACGTCGAAGGCGCTGGCGCCGGGCTTGACGTCGTAGATGCCCGGCGCGATCAGTCCCTCGAGCCGGTGCCGTGGGTCGGCGCGCTGCACGTCCGGGATGGCCCAGTCCGGCACGCCCAGCGCCGCCGGATCGGCGGTCTCCGCGACCTTGTGCAACTCGTCCGAGGACACGCAGGACTTCTTGCCGCCGAGATCGGTGCAGCTGGCGTCGGCGATCCGGGAGAGGATGCCCTTGTCGGTGGAGCCGTCCGGCGCGGTGACGTCGTCGAGCTGGTAGCCGGCCCGGATCTCCACGCCGCTGACCCGGGTGTGCGGGTCGACCATGCGCGCCACCGCGGCCTTGCCGGACATGTGGGTCCTCATCAGGTAGTAGCCGGGCTGCAGGCTGCGCACCCGGGAGTCGCTGGCGGCGGCCTTGGTGAACGCCCTGGCGCTGGCCACCACCCCCGCCTGCTGCAGCCGGTTTCCGATGGCCGACGTGGAGTCGCCCGGCTGGACCTGCACGATCAGGTCGGCGTCGCCGTCGCCGCTGTAGTCGGCGTAGCCGGTGAGCCCGAGCAGCTGCGCCGCCCCGTACGCCGCGCCACCGAGGACGAGGACGAGCACCGTGATGACCGCGACCCAGGTGCTCCGCCGCCGCGGGCGGGCCTTCCCGCCGGGCTTGCCCGGGGGCCGGCCCCGCCGCCGCGGCCGGTCGTCCTCCGCCGCCTCGGTGGCGGGGTCGAACAACCCGAGGTCGTCGTTCACGAGCTGCCCTCCGGAGTCGGCCCCTGGTCTGGCGGCGGTGCCAGGATACGTGCGCGCGCCTCCAGCCAGCCCTGGAGGATCTCCACGGCGGCCGCCTGATCCACCACGGCACGCTGCTTCCGGCCCCGCACGCCGCGCTCACTGAGCATCCGCGCGGCGGTGACCGTGGTGAGCCGCTCGTCGGCCAGCCGCACCGGCACCGGGGCGATCCGCTCGGCCAGTGCGGCCGCGTACGCCTCGGCGGCCTGCGCGGCGGGCCCGTGCCGCCCGGTCAGGGTCCTCGGCAGGCCGACGATCACCTCCACCACGTCATGCTCTACGACAAGATCGGCGAGCTGGTTCAGATCCCGCCCGCCGCGCTCGTCCCGCGCCAGGGTGACCAGCGGCGCGGCCAGCAGCGGGCCGGGATCGCTGAGCGCCACCCCCACCCGCACGGCGCCGACGTCGACACCCAGCCGACGGCCGGGCCCGGGATCGTCCTGCCCCGGCCGATCGGGTTCCCGCCCGGCCGGCCAGGACTCCCGCCGACCGCGACGGCTCACGCGGTGTCCTCCGTCGCTCGGCGGGTGACCGCGTCGGCGAGCCGACTCACGTGCCAGCCACCCGGGCGACCTCGCGGCGCAGGGCGTCGATCGCGGCGCTGACCCCGGACGGGTCGGTGCCGCCGCCCTGGGCGAGGTCGGGCTTGCCGCCGCCGCGGCCGCCGACCGCGGGACCGAACGTCGGCACCAGCTTGCCCGCGGCGAACCCACGGTCCCTGGCCGCCGCCGTGGTGGCCACCACGAAGCTGACCTTGGCGCCGTCCACCGAGAACAGCGCGACCACGCCGGGCCGGGAGCCGAGCCGGTTGCGCACCTCGCCGGCCAGCTTGCGCAGGTCGTTGCCGCTGACCGCGTCGGCGACGACGGCGGCGACCAGGGCCACGCCGTGCACGTCCTCGGCGCCCTCGGCGAGCGACCCGGCCGACGACATGAGCTGGGCGCCGCGCAGCTGCTCCAGCTCCTTCTCCGCGGTGCGCAACTTCTCCAGGGTCTGCCCGATCCGCTCGGGCAGCTCCTCCGGCCGGGCCTTGAACTGCTCGGCGAGCTGGGCCACCAGGACGTGCTCCCGGGCCAGGAAGCGGAACGCGTCCATGCCGACCAGCGCCTCCACCCGGCGCACCCCCGAGCCGATCGACGCCTCGGACAACAGCTTGACCACGCCGATCTCCCCGGAGCGGTGCACGTGCGTGCCGCCGCACAGCTCGCGGGAGTACTCGCCGATGGACACCACGCGCACCGCGTCGCCGTACTTCTCGCCGAACAGGGCGATGGCCCCGGAGCGGCGCGCCTCGTCCATGGTCATCACCTCGGCGCGCACGTCGTGGTCGTGCAGCAGCACGTCGTTGACCTCGTCCTCGACGTCGGCGAGCACGCTGGGTGGCACCGCACCGCCCGGTGAGGTGAAGTCGAAGCGCAGCCGGCCGGGCGCGTTCAGCGAACCGGCCTGGGCGGCGGAGGTGCCGAGCGCCCTGCGGACCCCGGCGTGCACCAGGTGGGTGGCCGAGTGCGACCGGGACACCGCCCGCCGCCGGGTGGCGTCCACCTCGGCGTGCACCGCGGCGTCGAGGATGATCTCGCCGGAGAGCACCTTGGCCCGGTGCACGTTCAGCCCCTCGACCGGGGACTGCACGTCGTAGACCTCGAGCACCGCGCCGTCGGCGACGATCCGCCCGGTGTCCGGCTGCTGGCCGCCGCCCTCGGCGTAGAACGGGGTGCGGTCCAGCACCAGCTCGACCTCGGTGCCCTCCCCGGCGGCGGGCGCCGGCTGGCCACCGACCAGCAGGCCGACCACCCTGGCCTCGGCGGTGAGGTCGGTGTAGCCGAGGAAGTCGGTGCGGCCGTGCTGGTCCAGCACGGAGCGGTAGGCGGAGGCGTCGGCGTGGCCGGTCTTGCGGGCGGCGGCGTCCGCCTTGGCCCGCTCCCGCTGCTCGGCCATCAGCCGGCGGAAGCCCTCCTGATCGACCTTGAGGCCCTGTTCCTCGGCCATCTCCAGGGTGAGGTCGATGGGGAAGCCGTAGGTGTCGTGCAGCTGGAACGCCCGGTCCCCGCCGAGCACCGTGCCGCCGGCCGCCCTGGTCTCGGCCACGGCCATGTCGAAGATCCGCGAGCCGGTGGTGAGGGTGGCCAGGAAGGCGTCCTCCTCGGCGCGCACCACCGCGTCGATCCGGCCGAACTCGGTGGCCAGCTCCGGGTAGGACGGGCTCATGGTGTCCCGCGCGGTGGCCACGAACTCGCCGAGCGCGGGCTCGGTGATGCCAAGCAGCCGGGCGGAGCGCACCACCCGGCGCAGCAGCCGGCGCAGCACGTAGCCCCTGGCCTCGTTGCTGGGCGTGACGCCGTCACCGACCAGCATCAGGCCGGTGCGGGTGTGGTCGGCGATCACCCGGAAGCGGACGTCGTCGCTCGCGTCGGCGCCGTAGCGGCGGCCGGAGAGCCGCTCGGCGGTGGCGATGATCGGCCGCAGCAGGTCGGTCTCGTACACGTTGGACACGCCCTGCAGCAGCAGCGCCACCCGCTCCATGCCCATGCCGGTGTCGATGTTCTTGCTGGGCAGCTCGCCGACCGGCGGGTGCCCGTCCTTCGGGCTGAGATCACCGCGCTGGTCCTGCATGAAGACCAGGTTCCAGATCTCCAGGTAGCGGTCCTCGTCGACGACCGGGCCGCCCTCCCGGCCGTACTCGGGGCCCCGGTCGACGTAGATCTCCGAGCAGGGCCCACCCGGGCCGGGGACGCCCATGTCCCAGTAGTTGTCCTTGCCGGAGCGGCGCTGGATGCGCTCCTCGGGCAGGCCGGCGACCTTCTGCCACAGGTTCGCCGCCTCGTCGTCGTCGGTGTAGACCGTCACCCAGATGCGGTCCGGGTCGAAACCGAACCCGCCGGCGTCCTGCGCGGAGGTGACCAGCTCCCAGGCGTAGCCGATGGCGCCTTCCTTGAAGTAGTCGCCGAAGGAGAAGTTGCCGGCCATCTGGAAGAACGTGTTGTGCCGGGTGGTGTGGCCGACGTTGTCGATGTCCAGCGTGCGCACGCACTTCTGGATGCTGGTGGCCCGCCGGTACGGCGGCGGCACCTCGCCGAGGAAGTACGGCTTGAACGGCACCATGCCGGCGTTGACGAACAGCAGGGTGGGGTCGTCCAGGATGAGCGAGGCGCTGGGCACCACGGTGTGCCCGTTGCGCTCGAAGTGGTCCAGGAATCGCTGGCGGATCTCGTGGGTCTGCACGGTTGTTCGTCCCTTGAGGGCGTGTGGCTCGGCCGGCCGGAATGACCGGGCCGAGGGGGCGGTCGGAGGCTTTCGACGGCGGGCGGTCGGCGGGCGGCGGCGGCCTTCGAGGCTCGCGCGCGGCGACGCTCAGCCACCCGCCCGGCGCGCTCGCGCACCCGTGCCGCGCCGCACCGGCGGGCGCGCCGCGACCACCTCGCCAGGCACCCAGTCCCGCCGGCCGGCGCCTCCGGGAGCGATCCCCGTCCGCCGCTCGACCTCGTCGTACAGCTCCTGCTCACGCTCGACCATACCGGCGCGCACGTCGGCTCCGAAGGAACCGACCGCGCTGGCCAGCTCGTGGATCGCGGCGCCGAGGTTGCCGGCGACACCCGCCGGGGTGGCCTGCCGGGCCACGTCGTTCGCCTTGCGGGCGATCGCCACGCCGGCGGCGACGCCGAGGCCCAGCCAGAACAGCCTCCTCATCGGCGACTCTCCTTTCCGCGATCCCGGGCGCCGCGGTCGACATGCCTGCCGCCTGACACGGTCGCTCACCGCCCCCTGCGACGGCGGGTGCTTCCGGCCTCCCTGCGCTTGCGCCGGGCCCGCACCGCCTTGCTGATGCCGTAGGACACCGCGGCGGCCTTGACCAGCGGGCCGCCCATGGTCGCGGTGAACAGCGAGGTGAGAGCCGAGACGTTACCGGTTACCGCGCGGGCGTTCGCGGTAATTCCGTCGACCCGCTCCAGCTGGGTGTTGACGTGCGTGAGGGTGGTGTTCGCCCCGGTGAGCAGCGGGTCGCTTCGCTCCTGCGCCGCCCGGATCGCCTTGGTCGCCTCGTCCAGCGTGCGACCCAGCTTGATCAGCGGGATCGCCAGCAACAGCACCAGCAGCACGAACGCGCCTGCTGCCACGAGCGCGGCGATCTGCCCTGGCGACACGAGCCCTCCTTCGTCGGTTACCGGCCCACCGGTCCCGCGCCGGAACATCCCACCGGATCGGCCTGGTAGGCCGGGCCGCGCGAGTTCGGTGACGTGATCGCGGAAAGGCTACCGCGCCGCTCCGACGATCCTCCGTTCGGACCACCTCTTCCTCCCGCCCGCACCGGTCCGTGACCACCGACCTGTGAGCGTCATTGGCGAACCGGCCCAGCGACCACGGGCCGCCAGGCCCGTGCGAGCGGCCGGTGTGGTGAGGGTCGGGTAGACCCCACGGTGCCGCTGAATGACGGGAACCTCTGAACAAGGCACTGTGATCTCCACGCGCGACACGCCGCGTCGCCTTGACAGCACGCGAAAAATCTTGATGTGGTTAGGCTCGCCTTACTTTGATATGCCTTACCTAATCGCGGAGGTGTCGTGATCACGGCTGCTGACAGCCCGCTCCAGAACCGGTCCGGCCCGGCCGTGACCGAGCCCGGACCGCGTGATCATGACGCGCGCCCCGGCACACGCGGCGAGCCGCCCCCGGCGTCCCGGGTGGCCGTCCCGCTCGCTGGCACCGGGCACGGGCTTGCCGAGGTGGCCGCCGCGGTGACCAGGGCCGCCTGCGGCGCGCTGGTCACCCGGCACCCGCGCGGTCCACTGCCGGCCGGCGACCCGGACGCGGTGCTCAGCGACGTCACCGACACCCTCGGGCCGCGGGCGCTGCCGGAACACGGGCTGGGCACCGACGCCGCGCTGCACCGAGTGGCCCGGGTGCTGGTCGAGCACGGCATCGAGCTGGGCCACCCGTGGGCCGCCGCGCACCTGCAGCCGGCGCCGCTGGCCGTGGCCGTGGCCGCGGACACGCTGGCCAGCGCGGGAAACGCGTCGCTGGACACCTACGACTCGGCGGCCTCGGCGATCGCCGTGGAACGCTGGGTGATCGGCGTGCTGGCCGGCCTGGCCGGGCTGGGGGACGCCGCCGAGGGCGTGTTCACCCCGGGCGGGTCGCTGTCCAACCTGATGGCGCTGCTGCTGGCCAGGGAGCACGCGGCGGTGCGGCGCGGGGTGGACGTGCGCCGGAACGGGGTGGCCGGGCTGCCGAACCCGGTGGTGCTGTGCTCGTCGGTGGCGCACTTCTCGGTGCACCGGGCGTGCGCGACGCTCGGCCTGGGCGAGGCCGCGGTGCGTCCGGTGCCGGTGGACCAGCGGTGGCGGATGCGGCCGGAGGCGCTGGCCGCCGCGCTGGCCGGCCTGGACGGCGGGCACACCCCCGTGGCGGTGGTGGCCACCGCCGGCACCACCGACTTCGGTTCGGTGGACCCGCTGCCCGAGATCGCCGAGGTGGCCCGGGAGCACGGAACCTGGCTGCACGTGGACGCCGCCTACGGCTTCGGCGCGCTGCTCTCGCCCCGGCTGGCCGGCCGGCTGGCCGGGCTGGCGCTGGCCGACTCGGTCACCGTGGACCTGCACAAGCTGGGCTGGCAGCCCGCGTCGGCGAGCGCGCTGCTGGTCCGCGACGCGGCCGCGTTCGCCGCCCTGGACCGCTCGGTGGCCTACCTGAACCCGGCCGACGACGCCGCCGCCGGCTACGACGGGCTGCTCGGCCGGTCGCTGCAGACCACCCGCCGGCCGGACGCGGTGAAGGTGGCGGCCACGCTGCTCGCCTACGGCCGCCGCGGGCTGGGCCAGATGGTGGAGCACTGCCACGACCTGGCCCGGCACGCGGAGCGGTGGATCGCCGCCGCGCCGCGGCTGGAGCTGGTCGCCCCGGCCGAGTTGACCACGGTGGTGTTCCGCTACCGCACCGCCGACCCGGCGCTGGCCGACGAGGTCAACGCCGCCTTGCGGCGCCGGCTGCTGCGCTCCGGGCAGGCGCTGGTCGGCCGCACCGCGGTGCGGCCGGCCGGGCCCGGCTCCGCCGAGCGCACCTGCCTGAAGCTCACCCTGCTCAACCCGAACACCACTCCCCGCGACCTCGACGACCTGCTCGCCGCGGTGGTCGACGCCGGAGTGGCCACCGAGGCCGCCACAAAGGGGGCTGCCTGATGCGTGGGTCAAACCGCGGCAACCAGACGGACAGCAGCGCGCGCCGAGGCCACCAGGCCCCGCGACCGGGACGACAGGCCGCCGTGCCGGAGCACCCGGCCCGGACTCGTACCCGGCGCCCTGGCGACACGATCGCGGTCGCGCGCGAACTCGCGGAGGAGGCTCGCTGATGACCGCGACGATGGCCGGGCGGACCGCCGGCACGGGTGCCCCCGACCCGGCTGACCCGCTGCACCATCCCGATTCCCGGCGGGCGGCCGAGCACGCCCACCTGGAGGCGCTGCTGCGCTGCTGGGTGCGGGAGACCGGCACGCCGGTGGCGCCGGGGCCGCTGGAGGTGGCGCTGCCCGCCAGCGGCATGCGGCTGGCCACCGAGGTGCGGCACCACTCGCCCACCGGCTGGCACCGGTTCGGCCCGGTGCGGCTGCGCCGCGCGGACGGTGCGGACGCCGGCTCCGCCGACCCGGTGCTGGCGATGGCGCTGCTCGCGCACGAGATCGGTTCGACCGAGGCCGCCGACCTGGTGGAGCGCACCGCCGAGTCGGTGCGGCGGGTCGCCGGTTTCCTGGCGGGCCGCGGGACGCGGCCGAACCCCCCTTCCGGTGTGGACGGTTTCCTGGACGCCGAGCAGGCGCTGCTGCTCGGCCACCTGCACCACCCAGCACCGAAGAGCCGGGACGGGATCTCCCCGGCGGACGCCGCGGAATGGTCGCCGGAGCTGCGCGGGTCGTTCCGGCTGCACTGGTTCGCCGCGGACGAGTCGGTGGTCTCGCACGACGCGGTGGCGGGCTCGCCGAGCCTCGCCGGCCGGGACACCGTGGCGCTGCTCGCCGACCTGGCCGGGCGGCGGCTCTCGGACGGCCGGGTGCTGCTGCCCGCGCACCCGTGGCAGGCGCGGGACGCGCTGCGCCGGCCTCGGATCGCCGCGCTGGTGGCGGCCGGCTTGCTGGAGCCGCTGGGTGAGCTGGGCCCGCGGTGGTGGCCCACGTCCAGCCTGCGCACCGTGTACCGGCCGGACGCGCCGGTGATGCTCAAACTGTCGCTGGGCCTGCGCATCACGAACTCGCGCCGCGAGTCCACCCGCACCGAGCTGCGCCGCGGCCTGGAGGTGCACCGGCTGCTGGACGCCGGCTACGCCGCCGCGACCGAGCGCGCCCACCCGGAGTTCGCCATCGTCCGCGATCCGGCGTGGCTGGCGGTGGACGAGCCGGGCCGCGCCGAGGGGCCCGCGGTGACAGGGCTGGACGTGGCGGTGCGCGAGGTACCGGCCGGCGTGGCGGACCTGCGCTGCCTGGCCGGGCTGGTCGCGCCCCGCCCCGGGCTGGGCCGCAGCCGGCTCGGTGAACTGGTCGCCGGCTGGGGAGCCGCGACCGACTGGATGGCCGACTACACGGACCGGGTGCTGGCGCCGATGCTGCACCTCTACGCCGCCACCGGGATCGGCCTGGAGGCGCACCAGCAGAACACCCTGGTGCGGCTGTCCGCGGACGGCGGCGTGGCCGGCGGCGCGTTCCGCGACAACCAGGGCTACTACCTGGCCGCCTCGCGACTGCCCGGCGTGCTCGCCGCGACCGGGGCGGAGGAGTCCACGCTCGCGGTGGTTGACGACACGGTGGTGGACGAGCGGCTGTGCTACTACCTGCTGCGCAACCAGGCGCTGGCGGTGGTGGGCTGCCTGGCCGTGGACGGGCTGGCCGACGAGCGGGACCTGCTCCGCGTGCTCGCCGACCGGTTGCGGGCCGCGCTGCCCGCGCTGGCCGCCGCGGGCCCGGACGGCGACCGGCTGGCCCGCCGGTGGCTGGCCGCGGACACGTTGCCGTGCAAGGGGAATCTGCTCACCCGGCTGCGCGGGATCGACGAGGTGCTGGCCCCGCTGGACGCCCAGTCGGTGTACCTGGACGCGCCGAACCCGCTCCGTGAGGTGACCGGGTGATGCCGGGGCATCAACCCGCGGAGAGCGCGGTGCCCCGATGACGGTCGCTCCGGAGACGGTGCCCGCTCCCCCGCTGCCGCGGCTGCCGGAGCCGTGGTCGGTGCGCCGCGCCGGCACGGCGGACGCGGAGCTGCTGTCCTGCTGGATGAACCGGCCGCACGTGGCGGAGTTCTGGCGGCAGGCCTGGCCGGCCGGGGAGTGGGCGGCGGAGCTGGCCCGGCAGGTCGCCGGGGACCACTCGCTGCCGCTGCTGGTCGCCTCGGACGCCGTCCCCGCCGCGTACCTGGAGGTGTACCGGGTGGCGCGGGACCCGCTGGCCGGGCACTACCCGCACCACCCGCACGACCTCGGCGTGCACGTGGCCATCGGGGAGCCGAGCCGGACCGGTCGCGGGCTGGGCCGGGCGCTGCTGCGCGCGGTGGCCGAGGGACTGCTCGCCGCGGACCCGCACTGCCAGCGGGTGGTCGCCGAGCCGGACGTGCGCAACGTGCCGTCGATCCGCGCGTTCACGGCGGCCGGGTTCCGCCCCGCCGGCGAGATCACCCTGCCGGACAAGACCGCCACGCTGCTGGTGTTCGACCGCAACCCCCTGGAGGCTCCCTGATGCGTACCGAGGAGCACGACCTGGTGGCGATCGGCTGCGGCCCGTTCAACCTCGGCCTCGCCGCGCTGGCGTCCACAGTGGACGACGTCGACGTCGTGGTGCTGGAGGCGGCGCCCGAGCTGCGCTGGCACCGCGGGCTGATGTTCGACGACGCCATGCTGCAGGTCAGCTTCCTGGCGGACCTGGTGAGCCTGGTGGACCCGACCCACCCGCTGTCCTTCCTCGCCTACCTGCGCGACTGCGACCGGCTGTACCCGTTCTACGTGCGCGAGCGGTTCCACTCGACGCGCCGGGAGTACGAGGACTACCTGCGCTGGGCGGCGTCCCGGCTGCCGGCGGTGCGGTTCTCGCACCGGGTGGAGGCGGTGCGCTGGGACGCCGAGGCCGGCCGGTTCGCGGTGCACGCGGTGCGCGGTGACGGCACCCGGCTGCGGCTCTCCGCCGCCGACCTCGTGCTCGGGGTGGGCACCGAGCCGGCGGTGCCGGCGGCGCTTGCCGGGCTGCCCGGGGAGCGGCTGCTGCACAGCGCCGACTACCTGCACCGGATGTCCGATGTGGACGCCGCGGGTCGGGTCACCGTGGTCGGCTCCGGCCAGTCCGGCGCCGAGGTGGCCCTGGACCTGTTGCGCCGCAACCTGTCCGGCGGTCCCGCGGTGAGCTGGCTGACCCGCACCGCGTCGTTCGCCCCGCTGGACTACACCAAGCTGGTGCTGGAGATGACCACCCCGGCGTACGTGCGGTACTTCCACGCGCTGCCGCAGGACACCCGGGACGGCCTGGTGGCCGAGCAGTGGCGGCACTACAAGGGCATCTCCAGCGGCACTCTGGAGGAGCTGCACGAACTGCTGTACCGCCGCGAGCTGGAACACGGGCTGGCCGACGTGGAGCTGCGCTGCGGCGTCGCGGTGACCGGCTCGCGGGTGGGCGACGCCGGCCGGGTGGTGCTCACCTGCCGGCACACCGACACCGGCCAGGTGTTCGAGCACGCCACCGACCTGGTGGTCGCCGCGACCGGCTACACCCAGCGCCGGCCGGGCTTCCTCGCCCCGGTGGAGCACCTGATCCGGCGGGACGAGCGGGGCCGCTACCGGGTCCGGCTGGACCACTCCGTGGAGCTGGCCCCGGCGGTGACCGGCCGGGTGTTCGTGGCCAACGCCGACCTGCACAGCCACGGCGTCGCCGCCCCCGACCTGGGCATCGGCGCGGTGCGCAACGCCACCATCCTCAACGCGGTGACCGGTCGGGAGGTCTACCGGCTGCCCAAGCGGACCGCGTTCACCACCTTCGCCGCCCCCGGAGCCGCCTCGTGACCACCTGGACCTCCTGCGCCCGCGCGCTGCTCGCCAAGGCGATCGGCGAGCTGTGCTTCGAGGGCCTGCTGCGCCCCGAGCCCACCGAGCATGGCTACCTGCTGCGGCTCGCCGGCGCGGCGTACACGTTCACCGCCCGGCGCACCGCGTTCGGCGGCTGGGCGGTGGACCCTGCCTCGGTACGCCGCAGCACCGCCGGCATCCTCGGCGACGACGTCACCGAACCCACCCACGACGTGCAGCAGTTCCTTGCCGACGCCTGCCGCACGCTCGACCTGGACCCGGCGACCATGGCGAACATGCTGGCCGAGGCGACCGCGACGCTGGCCGCGGACGTGATCATGGCGGAATCCGCGCGGCCGGTGGCCGCGCTGGCCAACCTCGGCCACGCCGAGCTGGAGGGTCACCTCACCGGGCACCCGTGGCTGGTCGCCAACAAGGGTCGGCTCGGGTTCTCCGCGGCGGACCTCGCGGCGTACGCGCCGGAGGCCCGCACCCCGGTGCGGCTGCCGTGGCTGGCGGTGCACCGCGGGCTGGCCGAGTTCCGCGGCACGCCCGAGCTGTCCGAACGGGTCGTGGTCACGCACGAGCTGGACGCCCCGACGGTCGCGGGGTTCGCCGAGGCGCTGCGCGAGCGTGGCCACGCCCCGGACGCCTACGTCTGGCTGCCGGTGCATCCCTGGCAGCTCGACCACGTGGTGCGCACCCTGTGGGCGCCCGAGCTGGCCACCGGCCGGATCGTCGAGCTGGGCGAGGCGCCGGACCGCTACCTGCCCACCCAGGCCATCCGCACGATGTCCAATGTGGACCATCCGGAGCGGTACCAGGTGAAGCTGCCGCTGCGGATCCTGAACACCTCCGTGTACCGGGGCATCCCACCGCACTGCACGCTGGCCGCGCCGATGACGACCCAGTGGCTGCGCGGCATCTGGTCGGCGGACAAGCGGCTCGCCGAGTGGGGCACCGAGCTGCTCGGCGAGGTGGCCTCGGTGACCGTGCGGCACCCGCAGCTGTCCCGGGTGGACGGTGTGCCGTACCAGTGGCTGGAGACGCTGGGCTGCATCTGGCGGGAACCGCTGTCGTTGGGTGCCGGCGAGCGGGCCTGGGCGCTGGCCGCGGTGCTGCACGTCGACCGGGACGGGCGGCCGCTGGTCTCCGAGTACATCCGCCGGGCCGGTGGGGACGCCGAGGCGTGGCTGGCCGCACTGCTCCGGGTGCTGCTCCGGCCGCTGGTGCACGTGCTGTACACCTACGGCATCACGGTCAACCCGCACGGCGAGAACGTGCTGATCGTGACCGGCGCGGACGGCCTGCCGGCCCGGGCCGTGGTCAAGGACCTGGTGGACGACGTCAACGTGTCGGTGGAGCCGGTGCCGGAGCGCGGCCCGGAACCCGACTCGCACGACCGGGTGCTGCCCCGTAAGCCGTGGCACGTGCTCCGGCAGTACCTGGTGGACGCGCTGCTGGTGGGCGTGTTCCGGCCGCTGGCCGACCTGCTCGCCGAGCACCACGGCATCGACCGGGAAGCCTTCTGGGGCCGGGTGCGCGGCGAGATCGAGGCGTACCGCGCCCACTTCCCGGAGGTCGCCGACCGGATGACCGCTGGCGACCTGCTCGGCCCGACACTGGGCCGCTACCCGCTGAACAGCTACCGGCTGCTCACCGGCTACGGCGATCTGGCCCAGCGGCCGCCCGTCCCGGGCCGCGGCGACCTGCCCAACCCGCTGCACGACGTCGCCGCCGTGCCCCCACCGGACGGCTGGTGATCATTCCGGCCCGCCGGGGCGGGGGCCGGCGGGCCGGTCCACACCGCTGACGTTGCGGTGCATCCGGCCGAGCACGGACGCGAAGGTGGCCAGTTCCTCGTCGCTGACGCCGGTACGCAGCCGCCGGTCGAAGGCGACGGCCGCGGCGCGGAGCCGGTGGAACAGGGCCTCCCCCTGCTCGGTGAGCTCCACCAGGTGAATCCGCCGGTTGTCCGGAGCGCGGCGGCGCGTGACCAACCCGTCCCGCTCCATCGCGTTGAGGTGGTGCGTCAGCGTCGCCCCCCGGATACCGACGGCGCGGGCGAGTTCCCGCTGGTTGCCGAGCCGCCGCGTCTTCAGCGAGATCAGCACGACCCATACCGGCAGCGAGCCGCCGGCCTCGGCCAGCGCGTCGTTGAACGCCGCGCTGATCTCCTTGGCGCCGCGGGTGAGCTGGAGGCCGATGGGTGTCTGGGCAGGCATGGGCACTCCCCGATCATAACCACATGGATTCGCCGTCTAAGCGTTTGACATCTAAGCGTTAGATACCTATCTTTGTAGCCGATCGCCGCCGAGGATCGGGCCACGCAGCGGAACCGTCCTCTGTGGAGAGTCGTCGGCCGCGTCGCGGCCGGTGGACGGCGGGAGGGATGTGCCATGAGCGGTACACGGACACGCACCGGCCCGGATCCGGCGGTCCGAGGCCGCCTGAGCCGGAGCGGCGCGCCGGCCCCCTCACGGCGCTGGGCGGCGCTGGTGTTCGTCGCGCTGGCCCAGATGATGATCGCGCTGGACGCCACGATCGTGACCATCGCGCTGCCGTCGGCGCAGGTCGCGCTGCGGTTCACCGACGCGGATCGGCAGTGGGTGGTCACCGCCTACACCCTGGCGTTCGGCGGCCTGCTACTGCTCGGCGGGCGGGTCGCCGACCACGCCGGGCGCCGGCGCGCCTTTCTGATCAGCCTGGCCGGCTTCGCCGGCGCGTCCGCCCTGGGTGGCGTCGCGGGAACGCTCGGCATGCTCGTCGCGGCGCGGGCCCTGCAGGGTGCCAGCGCCGCGCTCATGGCGCCGGCCGTGCTGGCCCTGCTGACCACGATGTTCGTCGAGCCGCGCGAGCGGGCTCGGGCGTTCGCCGTGTTCGGTGGCATCGCCGGCGCCGGCGGTGCGGTGGGGCTGCTCCTCGGTGGCGTGCTCACCGCGTACCTGGGCTGGCGCTGGTGCCTGTACGTCAACGTGCCGGTCGCGGTGGCCACCGCGCTCGGCGGGCGGCTCACCATCCCGGACACCCGCACCGATCACCGGCCGCGGCTGGACCTGGCCGGGGCGGTGCTGGCCACCGGCGCTCTCGTCGCCCTGGTCGCCGGCTGCGCGCAGACGGCGAACCACGGGTGGGATTCCGCACCGGTGCTCGCGCCACTGCTGTCCGCCGCCGCGCTGCTCGCCCTCTTCGTGCTGCGCGAGTCGCGGGCGAGCAGTCCCCTGCTCCCGCCGCGGATCCTGGCCGACCGCAACCGGGCCGGCGCCTACCTGTCCGTCGCCTTCGCGGTCGCCGGGATGCTCGGCCTGTTCCTGTTCCTCACCTACTACCTGCAGGTCGTGCTGGGCTACTCGGCGCTGCGGGCGGGGCTGGCTTTCCTGCCGCTGTCCGCGGCCGTGCTGGCGAGCTCGCAGGCTGTCTCCCGGGCGCTGCCCCGCGTGCCACCACGGGCGCTGATCGTCCCGGGCCTGCTGGTGGCCGCCGCCGCGATGGTCATGGTCTCCCGGCTGACCATGGCGAGCGGGTACCTCACCGGGGTGCTGCCCGCCGAGATCGTCCTCGGCCTGGGGATCGGCTGCGTGTTCGTGCCCGCGATGAGCACCGCGACCCAGCGGGTCCCGCCACGGGACGCGGGCGTGGCCGCCGCCGTGGTCAACACGGCGCAGCAGGTCGGCGGCTCGATCGGGGTGGCGGTGCTGAACACGGTCGCCGCGACCGCCACGGCCGGCTACCTCGCCGCGCATCCCTCCGCCGGCGCCGCGCACCTCGGCGGCCTGCTGCACGGCTACACCGTCGCGGCGGGCTACGCCGCCGGGCTGCTGACCGTGGCGGCGATGCTGGCCGCCGCCCTGATCAACGCACCCGCCCCGCAGCCGCGAGCCGGCTGAGGGCAGGCCGTTCAGTCGATGGGAGAGACCCATGATCACGACAGCAACCACGACCAGCGCGCCCATCGGGGCGCGGGCGCAGGGCGGACCACCGCTGTGGGTGCTCGCGCTCGCCTATGTCGCGCTGATGGTCGCCGGCGTCGCCGTGTCCGCCGGCGTGCCGCTGCCGTCCGCGCCGGCCGAGGCCGTGCTCACCTACCAGCGGGGCCACGCCGGCGCGCTGCGACTGGCCGCGTTCCTCCAGTTCGGCTCGGCCATGCCGCTGGCCATCTGGGCGGCCACCAGCTACCGGCGGCTACGGGTGCTCGGCGTGACCGCGCCCGGCACCGCGATCGGCTTCGCCGGCGGGCTGCTCGCCGCGGGATCGCTCGCCCTGGGCGGCCTGGTCGGCTGGACCCGGGCGGAGACCGCGGACGTCGCGGATCCCGCGCTGGCCAAGCTGCTGGCGCAACTGTCCTTCGCCGCCGGCGGGGTCGGGTACGCCGTGCCGTTCGCGCTGCTCGTGGCCGGCGTCTCGGTGCCGGCACTGATCCTGCCCCTGCTACCCCGCGCGCTGGGCTGGGCCGGAATGGCGCTCGCCGTGGTCGGCGTGCTGGCCACCGGCGCGCTGCTCACACCGGCGCTCGACCCGGCTCTGCCGGTGACCCGGTTCGGCGGTGCGCTCTGGCTGCTCGCCGTCGGCTTCCTGCTCCCCCGCACCCGCCCACGACGCCAGCCGCGACTCTGACGGACGCTGAGGAGGCACTTACCATGATCGTGATCACCGGCGCCACCGGGCAGTTCGACGGCGTGCAACCGGCGGCCGAGGGCGTCGGCGAGGATCGCCAGCTCCTGGCGCGGCGTCAGAGCCTCCGGCCCGGAGAGCTGGTAGGCAGCGCCGTCGTGGTCATCGGTGGTGAGCGCCCTGGCGGACGTCGTGCATGGGCACCGGTTGCAGGCCCAGCGTGTTGCGGCCCTTGGCCTGCATGCGGTAGATGCCGACGTTCTGCTTGCCGAAGTTGTCCGGGTCGTCCGGGTCGCGGCTGATCACCGCGACCTTGTCCACGTAGGGGCCGCCGTCCCCGTCGTTCAGCCGGAACAGTGGCAGCACCCGGAACAGGTCGACGTCCTCGCCCGCCAGGTGTTCCCCGCGAAGGGCGGATCGTCCCGGCGTTCCGGCGCCACCGGGAACCGCTCCCAGCGCCGGGCGAACTCGGCGACCTGCTCCTTCACCGGGGTGGTCGGCGGCAGGTCCAGGGCCAGCGCGTGGTTGGTCCACGAGCCGTGCACGTTCGGCGCGATCCTGGCGTGGTGAACCCGGCCACGTTGTCGAAGTACAGCGCGGGTGCGGTGTCGCCGAGCCGGGCCGCCGCGTTCGCCGCGGCGCCCAGGTCGGGCTCGGGCATCACCCGCTCGCCGACGTGCCGCAGTTGCCTGTGCGTGTCCAGCGTGTCCAGGAAGGAACGCAGGTCGTCATACGCCATGAATCCAGTGTCCTCCTCGGGCGTACGTCATGCGGTCCGGCGCGTGTCGGCGGCGCGGGCGTCGGCGAGGCCGGTCCAGCGCCGGGCGGCCGGCGCGGGCAGGTCGAACTGGTCCAGCACCCGGGCGACGATGTGGTCCACCACGTCGTCCACGGTCTCCGGGTGGTTTGTGCCCGAGGCCTGACCCGTGCCCAGCCCGGCTGAACCACCGGCGGCGGACGGCCGTACAGAGGGTGGGCACCGCCGGTCCTCCCGCCCTGGCAGCAGGGAACCGGCGACACCGGGCTTCGCACGGGAAGGATCTTCGGCTTGTCGTTATTCACGAACTCTCGCCGGCCGACGACCGAGGCATCGACGGCCACGCCGGACGGATCACCGGCGGAGAATCCGGCGGCCGAGGGCGCGGCCGCGCACGACCTCGCGGCGGACGGCGCGCCCGCGGACCCGGCGGCTCCGGACGGGCAGGTGGTGGATGACGCCCCCGCATCCCCGGCCGATGGCGGCGGGCGGCGGGCCGTCCTGGCCCGGGTGATCAACGCCCTGGCTTTGCTGTTCGTCCTGTTCGCCCTCATCCTCCCGAACGACCTCAACCTGATCACGCCGGGCGCGTTCCTGCGCGTGCCGGTGGAGGGTCTGCTCGGCGCCGCCTTCCTGCTGCTGCTGCGTGGCAGGCTGAGGTTGATCGCGGCGGTCCTCATGGGCGTGGGCCTCGGTGCGCTGTCCATCGTGAGGGTCATCGACATGGGTTTCTTCGCGGTGCTCGCCCGGCCGTTCGATCCGGTGCTCGACGGGAACCTGCTCGGCGAGGCGGTGGGGTACCTGAACACCTCGATCGGTCGGCTCGGTGCGATCGGCGCCGTGATCGCCGCCGCGGTGCTCACCATCGCCGTGCTCACCCTCACGACGCTGGCCGTGCTGCGGCTGACCCGCCTCCTGGTCCGGCACGAGGCCACGGCCTTCCGTGGCATCGCGGCGCTCGCGGTGGTCTGGGTCACCTGCGCCGCGCTCGGCGCGCAGAGCGCCCCGGGGATCCCCACCGCCTCCCGGGCCGCCGCCGGCCTCGCCTACCACCACGCGGCCCAGGTGCGCGCGAGCGTGCGTGACGAGCAGGAGTTCGACCGGCAGGCCGCGGTGGACCCGTTCGCCAGCACCCCGGCCGACCAGTTGCTCACCGCGCTGCGCGGCAAGGACGTCGTCGTCACCTTCGTGGAGAGCTACGGGCGGTCCGCCATCGAGGACCCGGAGTTCGCGCCGCAGGTCAACGCGGTGCTCGACGACGGCAACCGCCGGCTCGCCGCGGCGGGGTACGCGGCGAAGAGCGGGTTCCTCACCTCGCCGGTGTACGGCAGCGGGAGCTGGCTGGCGCACGCCACCTTCCTGTCCGGGCTGTGGGTGGACAACCAGCAGCGCTACCGCACCCTCACCTCGAGCAACCGGCTGACGCTCAGCCGCGCCTTCCACCGCGCCAACTGGGACACGGTCGCGGTCCAACCGGGCACCAACCGCGCCTGGCCGGAAGGGGCCTACTACGGCTTCCAGCGGACCTACAACGACGGCAACCTCGGCTACCGCGGGCCGGGCTTCGGCTGGTCCCCCATGCCCGACCAGTACACCCTGCTGCACTTCCAGAACGCCGAGTACGGCAAGCCGAACCGGCCCCCGTTCATGGCGGAGATCGACCTCACCTCCAGCCACATTCCGTGGGCGCCGCTGCCCCAGTTCATCGACTGGAAGGACGTCGGTGACGGCTCGGTGTACGGGCCCATCGCCGCCCACGGCGACCAGCAGGACGCCGTGTGGCGGGACCCGGAACGGGTCCGCGCCGCCTACCGGCAGTCCATCGAGTACTCGCTGACCAGCCTCTTCTCCTACCTGGAGAAGTACGGCAACGACAACCTGGTCATGATCTTCCTGGGCGACCACCAGCCCATCCCGCTCGTCACCGGCGGGAACCCCAGCCGAGACGTGCCGATCACGATCGTGGCCAAGGACCGGCAGGTGCTGGACCGGATCTCCGGGTGGGGCTGGCAGGACGGCCTGAAGCCCGGCTCGCAGGCCCCGGTCTGGCCGATGAGCGCCTTCCGCGACCGGTTCCTGACCGCCTTCGGATCGCAGGCCTCACGCACCCACTGACGGCACCGCGGGCGCTAACCGGCCCGCTCGCCGCCGGTGCCCTGATCCTCGCCGCGGACCGCGCGCCGCAACCGCGGCACCCGGTCGGCGAGGGCGCGTTCGGCGCCGCGCTGGGTGGGCCGGTAGTAGTCCCGCCCGACCAGTTCGTCCGGTGGGTACTGCTGCGCCAGCACCCCCTCGGGCACGTCGTGCGGGTAGCGGTAGCCCTGCGCGTGCCCGAGCCGGGCGGCGCCGGCGTAGTGGCCATCCCGCAGGTGCGCGGGCACCGAGCCGGCGGTGCCGCCGCGCACGTCCCGCAGCGCGCCGTCGATCGCGCTGATCACCGCGTTCGACTTGGGCGCGGTGGCCAGGTGGATGGTGGCCTGGGCGAGCGCGAGGCGGCCCTCGGGCATGCCGATGAACTGCACCGCGTGCGCGGCCGCCACCGCGGTCTGCAGCGCCGTCGGGTCGGCCATGCCGACGTCCTCGCTGGCGTGCACCACCAGCCGGCGGGCGATGAACCGCGGGTCCTCCCCCGCCGCGATCATCCTGGCCAGGTAGTGCAGTGCGGCGTCCACATCGGACCCTCGGATGGACTTGATGAACGCGCTGATCACGTCGTAGTGCTGGTCGCCGTCGCGGTCGTAGCGCACCGCCGCCCGGTCCACCGTGGACTCCAGGGTGGCCAGGCCGATGCGGTCGGCCCCGGTGGCGGTGGCCGCGTCGGCAGCCGCCTCCAGCGCGGTCAGCGCTCGCCGGGCGTCACCGCCGGCCAACCGGACCAGGTGATGCTCGGCGTCGGAGTCCAGCGCCAGCCGGCCGGCCAGACCCCGCTCGTCGGCCAGCGCCCGGTGCACCAGTTCGCGTACGTGATCGTCGGTGAGCGGCCGCAGTTCCAGCACCAGGGAGCGGGACAGCAGCGGCGAGACCACCGAGAAGAACGGGTTCTCCGTGGTGGCGCCGACCAGTAGGACGATCCGGTCCTCCACGGCGCCGAGCAGCGCGTCCTGCTGGGTCTTGGAGAACCGGTGCACCTCGTCGATGAACAGCACGGTCGCCTCGCCGGAGCGGGCCAGCCGACGCCGGGCCTCCTCGATGACCCCGCGCACGTCCTTCACCCCGGCGGACAGCGCGGACAGCGCGGCGAACCGCCGGCCGGTAGCCTGCGAGACCAGCATGGCCAGGGTGGTCTTACCGGTCCCGGGCGGGCCGTAGAGGAGCAGCGACGCCGGGGCCGCGCCCTCCACCAGGCGGCGCAGCGGCGCACCCGGGCCGAGCAGGTGCTCCTGCCCGACCACCTCGTCCAGCGACCGCGGCCGCATGCGCACCGCGAGCGGCGCGTTCGCCGCGATCGCCCGCTCGGCGCGCTCCTCGGCCTCGACGCCGAACAGGCCGCCGTCGAACAGCGCGTCCTCCACGGCTCCGACGCTACCCCGGCCGGCCGACAGCTCCGGCGGGCCACCCCGGCGCTATCCCGGTTGGGCGGCGCCCTCCGGGTCGTCCAGCCACACCGGGGACTGGGCCACATCCAGCGCCCGCTGCGGACCCAGCGGTTCCTCGCCGAGCAGTTCCCGCATGATGATCGCGGCCGCGTAGGGCATCAGATCCCGCCCGCGCCGCCACAGCCACGGCACGCCCTTGAAGGCCAGCCAGGCGAGATGGTGCCAGCCGGTGATCTGCGCACCGCCGGAGCAGGCCAGGCTGACCGGATGCGGCACCGCCCATCCGGTGTCGGCGAGCATCCGCGCGAAGCCGCGAGCCAGCATCCGGTGGCCCAGCTCGGACGGGTGCAGGCGGTCCACGCTCCACGCCGCCCGCTCGTAGGCGCCGGGCACCCGGTCCAGGTCCAGGCATCCGATCGCGTGCCGCGCCACGACCGCGTCGGTGACCTCGTTGAGCTGGCCGATCCGCTGCACCAGCGCCCGGCGCAGCGGTCCGGGCAGCCGGAACACCTTGCTGTGGTCGTGGTAGCGGGCGGTGAGCACGGCGGCGCCGGCGGCGCGCAGCGACCCGACGATGCGGTCGAGGTCCGCGTACAGTCGCGCCGGCTCGAAGTCGGAGCGCAGCGTGTCATTCATACCGGCGACCAGCACGGCGACGTCCGGCTCCCGTCGCAGCGCCGCGGGCAACTGCTGCCGGCGGACGTTGCTGATCCTCGCTCCGGACACGGAGAGATTCAGGTAGCGGACGGGCTCGGCGACGCGAACGGCGTCGGCGAGCAGCGGACCGAACCCGCGCCAGGTGCGGTCCGGCAGCGGGTCACCGATGCCCACCGCGGTCGAGTCCCCCAGCACCACCAGGCTACGGACCACCCGCGGCAGGTCCCCACCTGCTGCTACACATGTTGGCACGGCCACGGCCACACCATGACGGGTCCGGGCTCACCCGCGGTGAGAGCGGAGTGTCCTGACAGGGACGCCTCGGGGAACGATCGGTGCGCGGTGCTGGAGTGTTCAGCGAAACGCGGGGTAGAGCGGGAGTTCGACGGCGTCCTGGCCCGGCTGGGCCTGCAGCGCGTGTGCCACCGCGTCGGCGTGCTCGGCGAGTTCGGGCACGCCCAGCGCGGCGGCGTCGGACCGCAATCGCTCCCATCGGGCGGTCAGCGCGGTGGCCCTCCGCGGGCCGGGCACCTGCACGGTGGCCTGCGCCGGCCAGGGCAGCGACTGCCAGGTGGACAGCCACACCCACAGTAACTGCGCGTCGAGCAGGCGGGGCAGCAGCACCGCGTCGTCCTCGAGGTCCGCCCACACCGAACCGACCTCGGCGCGCCAGGCCGCGATCATCGCCTCGGACATGCCCACCGGCAGCGCATAGGCGCACCAGCACGACGGGAACGGCACACGCAGGAAGGCGGCGTCCAGCGCGACGTCCCGCACGCAGCCGGCGGCGAAGTCGAGGAAGCGCACGCCCCGGCTGGTGACCATGGTGTTGTCCGGGCAGGCGTTGGCCGGGCTGAACGCGCGGTAGCGGGTCGCGCCGAGCAACCGCGCGGTGCGCAGCGCGCGCTGCTGCACCGCCGGTGCGGTGTCCACACCGAGGGTGTCCCGCAGCAGCACGGGGAGTTCCGCCAGTGCGGTGCGCGCCTGCTCGGCCAGCGGGTCCTGCCAGCGCCGCACGCCCAGCCGTCGCATCAGCGCGTCGAAGTCGGCCTCCCGGCCGGCGGTGATGGCGTGCAGCCGGCCGAGGGTGCGTGCCCAGGACAGCAGGGCGCGTTCCGCGCTGCGCGCGTCCGCGCCGAGCAGTTTGTCGGCGAGCGTGGGCGAGCGGCCGAGGTCCTCGATCACCACCACGCGTTCCTCGCTGGCCTGGGCGACCAGTTCGGGGGCGAGCCGTTCCTCCGGCGCGAGCGCGGTGAACAGCTGGTAGCTGACCGCCTCGTGGGCGAACGGGTCGGGGCCGCGGTCCGTTCGGTGCGGCGGGTACCGCTTGATCACTAACGTCTTCGGCAGGGAGAACGGGGTGGCGGCGACCCGCACCCGCAGCACCGCGGCCTTGTCGCCGTCGCTCAACTCTTCCGGGTCGGCCAGCCGCACCGGCGCGCCGAAACGCTTGCTCAGCACCGCCTCGGCGGCGGCGACCGGGTCGGGACCGCTGTCACCGGTCTCCGCGTCGACCGGGCCGGCGCTGATCACCAGGCTCATTCCCTCCGACCCTGTTCCCGGCGGTTGCCCGCTCCTGGTTTCGTTCCATGCCACGAATGATCGGTCCCTGGCGCCCGCAGGAGGTCCAGCGGAACCTGGCCGTATCGGTCGCTTGGACATCACCACACGTCAATAACGCCCGCGGGTGTCGATGGGGTGCCCAGGTCCACTCGTTCGGCCCAGCGATCGCCCGGCACCCGAAACGTAGTCGGACATGCCCCTGAACACCAGCACGAAGCCGTGGCCGGATGGGCACGGCGCGCTTACGCCGTGCCGGCATCGCGGCGTGCGAACGGTTTCAGGGCCGGTGCGTGGGCTGCGCGTGCCTCGGCAGTTCCAGATCTCCCTTGCCCTGCCTGGCCGGCGGCTTGGCATCCACCCCGGCCTCCTTGCGCTGCTCGGCGCTGATCGGCGCGGGTGCGCCGGTGAGCGGATCGAATCCGTTGCCGGTCTTCGGGAAGGCGATCACGTCGCGCAACGAGTCGGCGCCGGCGAGCAGCATGCAGATGCGGTCCCAGCCGAAGGCGATGCCGCCGTGCGGCGGCGGGCCGTACTTGAACGCCTCGAGCAGGAAGCCGAACTTCTCGTTGGCTTCCTGGTCGGAGATGCCGAGCACGTCGAACACCCGCTGCTGCACGTCGGCGCGGTGGATACGGATGGAACCGCCGCCGATCTCGTTGCCGTTGCAGACGATGTCGTAGGCCCAGGCGAGCGCCTCGCCGGGGCTGTCCTCGAAGCGGTCCAGCCAGTCCGCGTTCGGGGAGGTGAACGGGTGGTGCACGGCCGTCCAGCCGCCCTCGTCGTCCCGCTCGAACATCGGCGCGTCCACCACCCAGACGAACGACCAGGCGGACTCGTCGATCATCTCGCAGCGGCGGCCGATCTCCAGCCGGGCCGCGCCAAGCAGAGCGCGCGCCGAGGACGGCTCCCCGGCGGCGAAGAAGACGCAGTCGCCCGGCTCGGCTCCGGCGGCCTTGGCCAGGCCCTCACGTTCGTGCTCGGCCAGGTTCTTGGCGACCGGGCCGCCGAGCGTTCCGTCCTCGCCGACCAGCACGTAGGCGAGCCCCTTGTGGCCGCGCTGCTTGGCCCACTCCTGCCAGGCGTCCAGCTGGCGGCGGGGCTGGTCCGCGCCGCCGGGCATGACCACGCAGCCGACGTACGGGGCCTGGAACACCCGGAAGGGAGTCTCGGCGAAATAGCCGGTGAGGTCGGTGAGCTGCAGGTCGAACCGCAGGTCCGGCTTGTCCGTGCCGTAGCGGGCCATGGCCTCGGCGTAGCTGATCCGGGGGATCGGCCGGGGGATCTCGTACCCGGCGACACCGCGCCATAGCCCGGCCACGATGGCCTCGCCCAGCTCGATCACGTCGTCCTGGTCGACGAAGCTCATCTCGATGTCGAGCTGGGTGAACTCCGGCTGCCGGTCGGCGCGGAAGTCCTCGTCGCGGTAGCACCGGGCGATCTGGAAGTACCGCTCCAGCCCGGAGACCATCAGCAACTGCTTGAACAACTGGGGCGACTGCGGCAGCGCGTACCACGAGCCGGGCTGCAGCCGCGCCGGCACGAGGAAGTCCCGCGCGCCCTCCGGGGTGGACCGGGTCAGCGTCGGGGTCTCCACCTCGACGAAGCCGCGGCCGTGCAGCGTTTCCCGGGCGATCCGGTTGACCTCGCTGCGCATCCGGATGGCCTGAGCCGGCGCTGGGCGGCGCAGGTCGAGGTACCGGTACTTCAGCCGGGCCTCCTCGCCCACCTCCACGTGCTCGTCCACCGGGAACGGCAGCGGGGCCGACTCGCTGAGCACTTCCAGGACATCCGCGGTGACCTCGATCTCACCAGTCGGGATCTCCGGGTTCTCGTTGCCCTCGGGCCGCGCGTCGACCGTGCCGACCACCCGCACGCAGAACTCCGCGCGCAGCCGGTGCGCCCGCTCAGCCATCTCGCCCTCGCGGAAGACCACCTGCACCACGCCCGAGGCGTCCCGCAGGTCGATGAAGATCACCCCACCGTGATCGCGCCGGCGCGCCACCCAACCGGTGAGGGTGACGGACTGCCCGGCGTGCTCGGCGCGGAGCGTCCCGGCCTCGTGCGTGCGCATCACGGGTGCTGCTCTCCTCATCAGACCGTGTACAGGTGCAGGACCCGAAAAGGCTAGCCAACCGTCTCGGGCCGGCGCCCAGCAGGTTTCCCGCCGGCCACCCAGCACTCTCACTGTACGTGCTGGTCGCGCCACGGCGCGCCAGCGTCGGACGTCCGCGCCGGGGTGGTGCGGGCCCTTCGGGCGCGCGCGGCCCATGTCCGCGCCACCGCGGACACGGCGCCTCGCTGGCAGCCTGTTCCGGAACTGGACTGACCCGCGATGCCGATTTCGGGAATGCGCCAGGGCGAAGCCCCTGCGATCGTGGGGGCGGGGCAAGCCACCGGGCGGGGCGAGCCACCAGGACGAACAGGGACGTGCCCGGTCACTGCGAGCCCCGGCGGCACGATCGCGGCGCGCGTTCTCAGAACAGGCACCGAGCACCCGGCGCAGGCCCGCGGCCGAGGCGCCGGTCCGAGCGGGAGGTGTGGGGGCCGGCCCACCCGACGGAGACCCACCACCTGCGGGCGAGCGGCCGGGCGCGACCGCACGGCGGCCGTGGCCGGTGTCACCGCTCGGCCGTCCGGTCACCGGCGCCGAGACCCCGGCGAAGCCGATCGGCAGCCCGGCCAGCCCGGCGCGGTCCCGGCCGGGCTCGCCCGCGTCCTCGGCCGCGTCCCCGGCCGGCCCCGCCCCGCCGCGGCGGGGCGGGTGGAAGCCGAGTTCGGCATCGCTGGCGGCACCGAGCACGTGCCGCAGCGCGGCACGGTAGGCCGCCGTCGGCCATCGATGCACCCCACGTTCCAGCTTGGCCAGGTGGTGCGCGTCGAAGTGGTAGACCTTGCCGGTGGCGCGGTACAGGTAGGCGTTGACTGCCCTCGCCACCTCGCGCCGCGACATGCACTCCCCCGGTACCTCGCGTGACCGGGTGCGTCCCCGCGCCGCCCGAAGCCGATCGTTGGGTCCCACCACCGTCACCCCCCTTGGTCGTCGTGATCACGCGCATCGTGGCACCGCGGGCCGACACATCGGGCCCGCCGACCGGGGTGCCGGCCAACTCTCCCCAGGTCTCCCCGGCCTACCCGGTTCCGCTCGGCGCGCCGCCGCAGCACTCTTGATCGCATGATCGATGTTCATCCGGCGTGGCACCTGGTCGCGACACTTCTCGGCATCTTCGCGCTGCCGGCCTACTGGGCCGGCGAGGCGGTCGTGCGGCGGGTGGCCCGCTCGGCCACCTGCGCGGTGTGGCGGTCCCGATTGGTGCGCCGCCGAAGGGCGGTCCCGTGATCCTGCTGGTGCGGCTGCGCGAGGGTCTGCGCGGCGAGCGGGAACGGGTGGTGCACGTCGTCCCCGTGCCCGAACCGGACGCGGTCCCCGACGCGCTGACCGCCTTCTGCGGCGAGCGCATCGCGCCGGGCAGTGCGGAACTGCTTCCCGGTCCCGCGGGTATGCCCTGCGTTCCCTGCCTGGTCCGTATGCCGCCGCCGTCCAGTGTGGAATTGCCACCCGGCGGCGGATAGCGGCGTCACCCGGCTGCCTTTTTCGCGGGTTCGCGCGCGACGGCGATCGTCACCAGGGCGGACCAGATGCGCCCGGGTCACGTCCCGCGGCACGGCGCTCTGCCACCGTGGTCGAGTCGGCTGACGCGGCTTGACGCACCGGGAAGGCTCCCTCACCGAGGCAGTGGGCCGGTGGTGTCGAAACAGCCTCCGGGTCGGACCGTCGGGACCGATCGGCCGTCGTCACCATGGAGCCATGGACGCAGCAGCGGAGCCGATCACCCCGCACCCGCCGCGACCGGTGCGGCGGCCGCTGCTGGTGCAGCAGTGGCGGGACGTCACCTTCCTGCACTGGCCGGTTGACCCGGACGCCGTGTGGCCGCTGCTGCCGCCCGGCGCGCGGCCCGACACCCTGGACGGCGCCACCTACGTCGGTCTGGTCGCGTTCCGGATGCGGCATACCGGTCTCTGCCGCGGGCCGGGCCTGCCCTACCTGGGCACCTTTCCGGAGACGAACGTGCGGGTGTACTCGGTGGACCGGCAGGGTCGGCGGGGCGTCGTGTTCCTCTCCCTCGACGCCGGCCGGCTGCTGCCGGTTCTCGCCGGCCGGTGGGGCCTGGGGCTCGGCTACCGGTGGGCGGCGATGCGGCTGTGGCGAAGCGGACCGCGCCTCGGCTACACCTGCCGTCGCCGCGGTTCGACGGTCACCAGCCGGATCGAGATCGTTCCGGGTCCGGCGCTCGCCGAACCGTCGCCGCTGGAGCACTTTCTCACCGCCCGCTGGGGGCTGCACACCGCGTGGCGCGGCCGCAGCCTGTACCTGCCCAACGAGCACCCGCCGTGGCCGCTGCACGCCGCCACGCTGGACGACCTGGACGACGGCTTGGTCGCGGCCACCGGACTGCCCCGCCCCACCGACGAACCAGTGAGCGTGCTCTACTCCCCCGGCGTCCCGGCCCGGTTCGGGGCTCCGCTGCGGGTCCCTGGCTGAGCCTCCGCCACCGGCAGGCCGGCCGAGCCGACGCTTACCCGGCCGGGCGCTCGCGGAGTTCGCGGCGGAGGATCTTGCCGGACGCCGCCCGGGGGATGACGTCCACGAACTCGACGCGGCGGACCTTCTTGTACGGGGCGACCTTCCCGGCGACGTAGGCCATCACCGCGTCGGCGTCCAACGTCCGGCCCGGCGAGGGAACCACGAACGCCTTGGGCACCTCGTCACCGTTGTCGTCGTAGCAGCCGACCACGGCGGCGTCGGCGATCTCCGGGTGAGCGAGCAGCACGGCCTCCAACTCGGCGGGCGGCACCTGGTAGCCCCGGTACTTGATCAGTTCCTTGACCCGGTCGACGATGAAGAAGTAGCCGTCCGCATCGACCCGGGCCAGGTCGCCGGTGTGCAACCAGCCGTCGGCGTCGATCATGGCGGCGGTGTCCTCCGGCCGGCCGAAGTAGCCCTTCATCACCTGCGGGCCGCGGATCCACAGCTCACCCACGTCGCCGGTGGCCACGTCCGCGCCGGTGACCGGGTCGACGAGGCGGGCCTGCGTGCCGGCGACCAGGGTGCCCACCGAGCCGGGCACCGGGCCGGCCACGTCGTCCGCGACCAGGTGACTGCACGGGGACAGCTCGGTCATGCCGTACCCCTGCACCACCCGGGTGCCGATGCGGCGGGCGCACGCCTCGCCGAGTCGCGGGTCGAGCGGCGCCGCCGCGGACAGCACCTCGCGCAGGCTGCTCAGGTCGTAGGAGTCCACCGCGGGATGTTTGGCCAGCGCGAGCACGATCGGCGGCACCGCGTACAGCCGGGTGATCCGATACTCGGCAAGGGCGGAGAGGAAGGAGTCAACCTCGAACCGCGGCAGCACCACCAGCGTGCCGCCGACGCGCAGGTAGTTCAGCAGGATGCACATGCCAAAGATATGGAAGAACGGCAGCACACCCAGCACCCGGTCGTCGCCGGTGACCCGGGACCAGGACCGCAGCACCTGGTTGGAGTTCGTACCCACGCTGCGGTGGGTGAGCATCACGCCCTTCGGCCGTCCCGTGGTGCCGCTGGAGTAGGGCAGCACGAACAGGTCCTCGTCCAGGTCGACGTCCACCTCGGGCGGCTCGGCGGTGCTGGCGAGCAGTTCCCGCACCGAGCGGTGCCCGTCCTCGGTGTCACAGACCCACACCTGCTCGACGCCGGCCCGCGCGGCGGCCTCCTCAGCGGTGGGCAGTAACGCGGACACGGTGACCAGCCACCGGGCGCGCGCGTCGGTGAGCTGCTCGGCGATCTCCTGCGCGGTGCTCAGCGCGTTGAGCGTGGTGACCACGACCCCGGCGCGTGACGCGCCGAGCAGCACCACCGGGAAGAGGATCGTGTTCGGGCTGTGCAGGGCGATCACGTCGCCCCTGGCCAGCCCGGCCTCGGCGAGGCCGGCGGCGAACCGGTCGACCATGCCGGCCAGTTCGGCGTAGCCGATGGTCTGGCCGGTCGTGCCGTCCACCAGGGCGGGATGGCTACCGCGCGCCGCGGCACCGCCGAGCACCAGTTCGTGCACCGGCACCTCGGCCGGTTCGACGGTGGGCTCGGCACTGGTGATCACAGTCACGTCAGCCTACCTTCGTTGCCGATCGCGCACCACGATCGGGAATCAGTGCCTGTCCGGGCACGCGCGCCATGATCGCCTTGCCGGGCTGCCGAGCTGGTTGGCAACGGTCTCTCAGTGTTGGCTCCGGAACGCGCGCCGCGATTGCGTCGCCGGGCGCGATCGGGACCCGGCACTCCGGTCGTGCCTGACCAGGCGCCCCGCCCCGCGATCGCGGGGCTTCGCCCTGGCACGTTCCCATCCACGTCACCGCAGGTCAGTCCAGTTCCGGAACAGGCTGTCAGTACGACTTCGGCAGCCGGAGCGTGTGTGCGGCGACGAAGTTCAGGATCATCTCCCGGCTGACCGGCGCTATCCTGGCCACCCGGGAGGCCGCCAGCATCGCCCCCAGCCCGTACTCGCTGGTCATGCCGTTACCGCCGTGCACCTGGATGGCCTGGTCGACGGTGGCGGCGCACGCCTCGCCCGCGGCGTACTTGGCCATGTTGGCCGCCTCGCCGGCGGCCTTGTCCTGCCCCGCGTCGTAGAGCGCCGCGGCCTTCTGTGTCATCAGCCGGGCCAGTTCCACCTGCACCGCGCAGTGCGCCAGCGGGTGCGCCAGCCCCTGGTGCGCGCCGATCGGCGCGTCCCACACGGCGCGGGTGCGCGCGTAGTCGGTCGCCTTGGCCAGCGCGTGCCGGGCGACGCCGGTGGAGAACGAGGCCGCCATGATCCGTTCCGGGTTGAGCCCGGCGAAGAGCTGGGCGAGTCCGGCGTCCTCGCTGCCGACCAGTGCGTCCGCGGGCAGCCGCACGTCGTCGAAGAACAGGGTGAACTGCTTCTCCGGGGAGAGGATGTCCATCTCGATGGAGTGGTAGCTGAAGCCGGGCGCGCCGGTGGGCACGATCATCAGCGACGGCTGGAGTCGCTGCCCGCTGGCGTCCACGTGCCGGGCCACCACGAGCACCGCCTCGACCTCGTCCACCGCGGAGATGAACACCTTCTGCCCGGAGAGCACCCAGTCCACCCCGTCCCGGCGGATCGTGGTGGCCAGCCGGTGCGCGTTGGACCCGGCGTCCGGCTCGGTGATGGCGAACGCCATCTTCGTGGTGCCCGCCGCGAACCCAGGCAGCCAACGCTGCCGCTGCGCCGCCGTGCCGTAGCGGTTGATCACCGTGGCGCAGATGGCCGGGGACACCACCATGAGCAGCAGCGGGCAACCGGCGGCGGCCAGTTCCTCGCACACCGCGGCCAGGTCGCCGATGCCGCCGCCCCCGCCGCCGAACTCCTCCGGTACGGCGACGCCGAGGTAGCCGTGCTTGGCGACCTCGGCCCACAGTTCGGTGGTCTTCTCCCCGGCCCGCGCCCTCGCGGTGAAGTAGCCGGACCCGTACCGGCCGGCCAGGTCGGCCACGGCGGCGCGCAACGCCAGCCGCTCCTCGCTCTCGGTGAACCCGTTCGGCTGACTCATCGACGCCTCCTCTTCCGCGAGTTCGCGCGCGACCGCGACCGCTCGTTCCCGCTCATGGCCGTTCGACGTCCCGCTCGGGGTGCGGGTCCGACACGACGGCGAGCACCGTGCCGGCGTCGACCTGCTGGCCGGGCCGGACCGGCAGTTCGGTGACCACACCGGAGGCGGCCGCGGTGACCCGGTGCTCCATCTTCATCGCCTCCAGCACCAGCAGTTCCGCGCCGGCGTCCACCCGGTCGCCCTCGCGCACCGCGACCCGCAGCACGGTGCCGGGCATCGGCGCCACGGTGGCGCCCTCGGCCAGCACGGCGTCCGGGTCGGGGAAGCGCGGCACGGTGGCCAGCGACACCGGCCCGAGGGGCGAGTCCACCGCGACCAGCCGGCCGTCGCCGGTGTCATAGCCGGCGACGGCGAACCGGTGCCGCACGCCGGCCACGTCCAGCACCACCTGGTCCTCGGTGGCGGACAGCAGCGTGGGTTCGCCGGGCACATTGCTCGCCAGGCCGTCCCGGGTCAGCCGGTACTCGACGTCCACGATGGACTCCGCGTGCCGGAACGCGACCCGCTGCGGCGCCGACGGCAGGTTGCGCCAGCCGGCTGGCACGGTGCGCTGCACCCGGGCGGTGGCACGGCGGCGCTGGGCCTCGGCGAGCGCGGCGGCCAGCGCGGAAAGCCGCACCGCGTCCGGGCCGGCCAGCGGCTCGGCGAGCGCGGCGACGCCGTGCCGGTCGAGGAAGGCGGTGTCCGTGCGGCCGGCGAGGAACTCGGGGTGGCGCAGCACGTTCACCAGCAGCTCGCGGTTGGTGGTGAGCCCGTGAACGCGGGCGCCGGCCAGGGCGGCGGCCAGCCGGCGAGCGGCGGCGGTCCGGTTCGGCGCCCAGGCGATCACCTTGGCCAGCATCGGGTCGTAGTGCACGCCGACCTCGCTGCCGCTGGCCACACCGGCGTCCAGCCGCAGCCCGTACGACGGCGGCACCGCGAACTCGGCGTCCACATCGGACACTTCGAAGCGGAGCAGCCGCCCGCTGGCCGGCCGCCAGTCGTGCGCCGGGTCCTCGGCGTAGAGGCGGACCTCGATGGCGTGGCCGCGCGGCGCGGGCGGCTCGGCGGGCAGCCGTTCCCCCTCGGCGACGGCAAGCTGCCAGGCCACCAGGTCCATCCCGTAGACGCATTCGGTGACCGGGTGCTCCACCTGCAGCCGGGTGTTGACCTCCAGGAAGTGGAACCGGCCCTGGTCGTCCAGCAGGAACTCGACGGTGCCGGCGCCGACGTAGCCGATGGCGCGGGCGGCGGTGACCGCTGCCTCGCACAGCCGCGCGCGGATGCCGGCGTCCACCGCGGGGCTGGGCGTCTCCTCCACGATCTTCTGGTGCCGCCGCTGGATGGAGCACTCCCGCTCGCCCAGCGCCCACACCGTGCCGTGCGCGTCAGCGAGCACCTGCACCTCGACGTGTCGCGCCCCGGTGAGCAGCGGCTCGCAGAACACCGCGCCGTCGCCGAACGCGGACGCCGCCTCGGCCCGCGCCGCGGCCAGCTCACCGGGCAGGTCGGCGAGCGAGCGGACCGTTCGCATGCCGCGGCCTCCGCCCCCGGCGGACGCCTTGACCAGCACCGGCAGGTCGTCCTCGGTCACCGACTCCGGGTCCAGTTCGGGCAGCACCGGAACTCCGGCGGCGGCCATCCGTTTCTTCGCGGCGATCTTGGAGCCCATCGCCTCGATGCAGTCAGGGTCGGGGCCCACCCAGGTCAGCCCGGCGTCCAGCACGGCACGGGCGAACGCGGCGTTCTCCGACAGGAACCCGTAACCGGGATGCACGGCGTCCGCGCCGGCCGCCCGCGCCGCGGCCACCAGCGCGGCGGCCCGCAGGTAGGTCTCGGTCGGGCTGGCGCCGGGCAGCCGGACGGCGGCATCCGCCTCGGCGACGAACGGCGCGTCGGCATCCGGGTCGGAGCACACCACCACCGGGGAGATGCCCAGGGCGCGGCAGGTGCGGATCACCCGGCGGGCGATCTCCCCCCGGTTGGCAACCATCAGGCGACTGATCACCGTGGCGGTCCTTTCACATCCGGAAGACGCCGTAGCCGTCCGCGCCCCGCACCGGCGCGCTGTGGATGGCGGACAGGCAGATGCCGAGCACCGTCCTGGTGTCCCGGGGGTCGATCACGCCGTCGTCGTAGAGCCGGCCGGACAGGAACGGGGCCAGCGACTCGGTTTCCACCTGCTCCTCCACCATCCGGCGCATGGCCTCGTCCTTGTCCTCGTCGTAGTCCTGGCCGCGAGCGGCGGCGGCCTGCCTGGCCACGATGGACAGCACGCCGGCGAGCTGCGCGGGCCCCATCACCGCCGACTTGGCGTTCGGCCAGCTGAACAGGAAGCGGGGGTCGTAGGCCCGGCCGCACATGCCGTAGTTGCCGGCGCCGTAGGAGGCGCCCATCACGATCGTCAGGTGCGGCACCCGGCTGTTCGCCACCGCGTTGATCATCATGGCGCCGTGCTTGATGATCCCGGCCTGCTCGTAGTCGGCGCCGACCATGTACCCGGTGGTGTTCTGCAGGAACAGCAGCGGGGTGTCACTTGCGTTCGCGAGCTGGATGAACTGGGTGGCCTTCTGCGACTCCTCGCTGAACAGCACGCCCCGCGCGTTGGCCAGGATGCCGATCGGGTAGCCGTGCACCGCGGCCCACCCGGTGGTCAGGCTGGTGCCGTAGCGGGGCTTGAACTCGTCGAACTCCGAGCCGTCCACGATCCGGGCGATCACCTCGCGCGGGTCGAACGGCACCCGCAGGTCGGCGGAGACGATGCCGAGCAGTTCCTCGGGGTCGTGCCGCGGCTCAGCGGGGTGGGCCGCGGGCGCCGGACCCTGCTTGCGCCAGTTCAGCCGGGCCACCACCCGCCGAGTCTGCCGCAGCGCGTCTACCTCGTCCTCGGCCAGGTAGTCGGCCAGGCCGGAGGTGCCGGCGTGCATCTCCGCGCCGCCGAGCGCCTCGTCGTCGGCCTCCTCGCCGGTGGCCATCTTCACTAGGGGTGGCCCGCCGAGGAACACCTTGGCGCGCTGCTTCACCATGATCGTGTAGTCGGACATGCCAGGCACGTAGGCGCCGCCCGCGGTGGCGTTGCCGAACACCGCGGTCACCGTGGGGATCCCGGCGGCGGACAGCCGGGTCAGGTCGCGGAACAGCCGGCCGCCGGGAATGAAGATCTCGCTCTGGGTGGCCAGGTCCGCGCCGCCGGACTCCACCAAGCTGATGACCGGCAGCCGGTTGGCCACCGCGATGTCGTTGGCGCGGAACGTCTTGCGCAGCGTCCACGGGTTGCTGGTGCCGCCGCGCACGGTGGGGTCGTTGGCGACGATCACGCATTCCACACCCTCGACCACGCCGATCCCGGTGACCACGCTGGCGCCGACCGGGAAGTCGGTGCCCCACGCGGCCAGCGGGGAGAGCTCCAGGAACGCCGAGTCCGGGTCGACCAGCAGCTCGATGCGTTCCCGGGCGAGCAGCTTGCCGCGATCGTGGTGGCGCCGCACGTACTTCTCGCCGCCGCCGGCAAGCGCCTTCGCCTGCTCCGCTGCCAACTCGGCCAGCCGGGCCCGCATCGCCGCCTCGTTCTCCCGGTACGCCGGCGAGTCGATGTCCACAGTGGACCTCAGTACCTGGCTCATCCGGTGAATCCCATCCGTCGCGCCGCCAACTCGGTGAGCACCTCGCTCGCCCCGCCGCCGATGCCGAGGATCCGCGCGTCCCGGTAGTGCCGCTCCACCTCGGTGTCCCGCAGGTAGCCGGCGCCGCCGTGCAGCTGGACGGCGGCGTCCACGACGAACGCGCAGGCGTCCACCGCGGCGTTCTTGGCCAGGCACACCTCGGCCACGCAGTCCTCGCCGGCCGCCACGCGGGTGGCCACGTCCCGGGTGTAGGTGCGGGCCAGATCGATCCGCTGCGCCATCTCCACCAGCCGGTGCCGCACCACCTGCCGGGACACCAGCGGCCGGCCGAAGGTCCGCCGCGCCCGCACCCAGCCGAGCGTGAGGTCGAGGCAGCGGGCCGCGGTGGCGTACGCCTGCACGGCCAGCGAGATCCGCTCCACCTGGAACTGCCGCATCAGCGCAGGGAAGCCCTCGTGCTCCGGACCGACCAGGTTGGCCGCCGGCACTCGGGCGTCTACATAGGACAGCTCGGCGGTGTCCGAGCAGTGCCAGCCCATCTTGGCGAGCCGGCGGGTGACGGTGAACCCTGGTGCGCCGCGCTCCACCACCAGCAGGCTGATCCCGGCGTGGCCGGGCGGCCCGGTGCGCACCGCGGTGGTGACCCAGTCGGCGCGGCAGCCGGACGTGATGAACGTCTTGGTACCGTTGATCACGTAGTGGTCACCGTCGCGGACCGCGGTGGTGCGGATCGCGGCCACGTCCGAGCCGCCGTCCGGTTCGGTGACCGCGAGCGCGCCGATCCGTTCGCCGGCCAGGGTGGGCCGGGCGAACCGGTCGATCAGGTCGGCGTTCCCGGAGTCGACGATGTGCGGCAGCGCGATGCCGTGCGTGAGCAGCCCGGCGACCAGCCCGGACGAGCCGCCGGCCTGGATCAGTTCCTCGGTGAGCACCACGGTGTCCAGCAGGTCGCCGCCGCAGCCGCCGACCGCCTCGGGGAAGCCGACGCCGAGCAGACCCACCTCGGCGGTGCGCCGGTGCAGCTCGCGGGGCAGTTCCCCGGCGCGTTCCCACTCCTCCAGGTGCGGGCGCACCTCACGCTCGACGAAGCGGCGCACGGTGGCCCGCAGCTGCCGGCGTTCCGGGGTGTCGAACACCGCGCCGATCACGGTTGACCGTCCAGAAGAGACACCGGAACGTCCACGTGCCGGGAACGCAGCCACTCGCCGAGCGCCTTGGCCTGCGGGTCGAACCGGGTGCTGGCCGCCACGCCGTCGCCGAGCAGCCCGTGGACGACGAAGTTGACCGCCCGGAGGTTGGGCAGCAGGTGCCGGTCGACGGCCAGCGGCGCGGTCTCCGGCAGCAGCACGCGCAGCCGGTCCACGGTCAGGTGGTGCACGAGCCAGCGGTAGGCGGGCTCGGACCGCACCCACACGCCCAGGTTGGCGTCGCCGCCCTTGTCCCCGGAGCGTGCCCCGGCCACCGCGCCGAGCGGTACCCACCTGGTCGGCCCGGCCGGCGGCGGCTCCGGCGGCGCCGTCTCCCGGCGCTGGACGTCCGCTGTGGACGGTGGCGGCGGAACGTCCACCAGGGAACCGTCCGGCAGCACGGCGACGTGCCGGACCTCCTGCTGCGGTACCCATCCGGCGGAGTACACGCCGAACGGCGAGCCGTCCGAGGGTGGTGCGGTGACGTGGAACCCCGGGTAGGAGGCCAGGGCCAGTTCGATCGCCGCCCGGGAGAACGCCTTGGCGCGCTGGGCGTCCGGGGTTCGGATGGTGGCGTGCAGCAGCGCGCTCGCGGTCTCCTCGGTGTCCGCGTCCTCGCGGTCCGTGCGGGCCAGCGTCCAGGTCAGCCCGCCCGGTCCGACGGCACCCTCGAGCTGACGGCGCACCAGCGCGGCCTTGGCGTCGAGGTCGAGTCCACAGAGGACGAACGTGGTGGCGTTGCGGTACCCGCCGAGGGTGTTCAGGCAGACCTTCAGCTCACCGGGCGGCGGTGCGCCGCGCACCCCGTCGACGCGGACCCGGTCCGGACCGTCGGGGCTGAGCCGGATCGTGTCGAACCGGGTGACCACGTCCGGGCCTGCGTAGTCGGGGCCGGCGATCTCGTAGAGCAGTTGGGCGGTGACCGTGTCCACGGTGACCGCCCCGCCAGTGCCGGCATGCTTGGTGATCACCGCGGAGCCGTCGGCGTGCACCTCGGCGACGGGGAACCCCGGGTGGCTGGCGTCGGCCAGTTCGCCGAAGAACGCGAAGTTGCCGCCGGTGGCGTGCGCCCCGCACTCCAGCACGTGCCCGGCCACGGTGGCGCCGGCCAGCGCGTCCCAGTCGTCCCGTCGCCAGCCGAAGTGCGCCGCGGCCGGGCCGACCGCCAGCGAGGCGTCGGTGACCCGCCCGGTGACCACCACGTCGGCGCCGCCGCGCAGGCACTCCGCGATGCCCCACGCGCCCAGGTACGCGTTGGCGGTCAGCGGTTCGCCGAGGCCCAGCTCTCCGGCACGCTCGCGGAGGTCGTCCCCGGTGACGTACCCGATCCGGGCGGGCACGCCGAGCCGGTCGGCCAGTTCGGTGAGCCTCGCGGCCAGGCCGGCGGGGTTGAGGCCGCCGGCGTTGGTCACCACCCGGACACCCCGGTCCCGCGCGAGCCCGAGGCATTCCTCCATCTGCCGCAGGAAGGTGCGGGCGTAGCCGGCGTCCGGGTCGCGCATCCGGTCCCGGCCGAGGATGAGCATGGTCAGCTCGGCGAGGTAGTCGCCGGTGAGCACGTCCAGCGGGCCGCCCTCGAGCATTTCGCGCACGGCGGCGAACCGGTCGCCGTAGAACCCGGAGGCGTTGCCGATCCGAAGTGGGGCAGGGGTCATCCGAACTGCCCCGCCTTCCGGCCGGCGCCGGCCGGGCCGGCGAACGCCTGCGCGATCGGCAGCCAGCGCCGGGCCAGCTCACCGACCGCGATTACGGCCAGGTCGTCGGGGTGCCGGCGCTGGGTGACCAGCAGGCAGAAGTCCAGCGCGGGTCCGGTCACCCGGTCCTCGGCGTCCTCCGGGCCCCAGGTCCACGGCTCGCCGCCGGGGCCGGTGAGCTCGACCCGCACCGGGCGGTCCGGCTCGGGCAGGCCGTGCAGCGCGAACGCGAACGCCATGGTGCGCACGCCCAGGTGGGCGACGTGCCGCAGCCGCGCGGTCGGCCGGCGGTGCGCGCCCAGCGCGTCGGCCACGTCCTGACCGTGCGCCCAGGTCTCCATCAGCCGAGCGGTGACCATGGACGGCGCGCTCATCGGCGGGCCGAACCAGGGCAGCCTGGTGCCGGGCGGCAGCGCGCGCAGCGCGTCCGCCAGCGCGGCGCGGCCGGTGCGCCAGCGGTCGAGCAGCTCGGCCGGCGGGTCCCCGGCGCCCTCCTCGGCGGTGCGCGACACCAGGTCGGGGTGGGTCATCGCGGCCTTGCGCACCTCGGCGAAGGCGGCGCCGTCCGTGGCGGCGAGCACCGCGACCCGGTCGGTCCAGGCCAGGTGCGCGATCTGGTGCGCGACGGTCCACCCCTCGGCCGGGGTCGGCGTGGCCCACGCCGGCGACTCCAGCCCGGCGACCAGGGCGTCCAGTTCGGCGCTCTCCTCGGCCAGGTCGTGCTGCAGGGCGGCGAGGTCCGTCATGGCTGGTCCCCCGTCCCGGGTTCACCCGCGCGCAGCGCCGCGTCCAGCATCGTCGCCCACTGGCGCACGATGCGCCCGCGCCGCCGGCTGTCATCGGTGAGCTGATTGGCGAGCGCGAGGCCACGGGCCAGGTCGAGCGTGGCCTGCACCGCCTCCCGCACCCCGGGCCGGCTCTCGTCCGCGCCGAGCAGTTCCACCGCGATCCGGTGGCACTCCCGGCCCACCCGCGCCTCGAGCGGCACGACGAGCCGCTTCAGTTCCGGGTCGGTGCGCGCGGCCACCCACAGCTCCAGCGCGGCGGTGAACAGGTCGCTGGCGAAGAAGTTGGCGATCAGCTCCACCACGGCGTTGGTCCGGTCGGCCGAGGAGTCGAACGCCGCGGCCCGTTCCCGCAGCTCGTGCGCGCTCTGCACGCCGACGTGCTCGACGGCCGCGGCGACCAGCTCGCCGCGGGTGCGGAAGTGGTGCAGCTGCGCGCCGCGGGAGACGCCGGCCCGCTCCGCGACCAACGTCGTCGTTGTGCCCGCCCAGCCCCGCTCGACCAGGCACTCCACCGTGGCCGTCATGAGCTTGCGTCTGGTCTCCCGGCTGCGGTCCACCTGCCGCTGCCTGGTCTCGGCCGCCATGCGGCCGAGTGTTCCGGACCACTAACAAACAGTCAAGACTGTTTGTTAGTGGGCTGGCGCGGTGGTCGCCACCCGGCCGGCCTCACCCCATCCGGGGAGCCAGGTGTGGCCCGGCCCGGCGCGGGGCACCCCACGTCCCGGAGGCGGCGGGCCCGGTGCGGTGTCCGTGCCGGCAGGCGACTCACGGGGGGACGGCGGATGACCGCGGTATGGGACCGGCCGGTGGCCATGCTCGGGCTGGGCGTGATGGGGGCCGGGCTCGCCGAGCGGCTGCTCGACTCGGGCACGTCCGTGCGGGTGTGGAATCGGTCGCCGGAGCGTGCCGCACCGCTTGGCGCGCGCGGCGCGGCGGTCGCCGCCACCCCGGTGGAGGCGGCCGCCGGCACCGGCGCGACGATCGTCGCGGTGGCCGACGGCGAGGCGCTGGACGGGGTGCTGCTCGGCCGGCACGGGGTGCTCGCCGACGGCGGCTATCCGGGCATCCTGCTGTGCGCGAGCACGGTCTCCCCGGATGACGTCCCGGAACTGGCCCGGCGCGCGTCCGGCGTGCTGGACGTCGGCATGATGGGCAACCGCGAGCACGCCCGCGCCGGGCAACTCCGGCTCTACGTGGGCGGTGACGCATCGGTGCTCGCCGCCGCCCGGCCGCTGCTGGACCTGCTCGGCAAGCAGGTCGTGCACGTCGGTCCGCTGGGCACCGGGATGCGGCTGAAGCTGCTGCTCAACCTGCTGATGGGGGTGGAACTGCAGGCCATGGCCGAGGCCACCGAACTCGGCGTGGCCGGGGGGCTGGATCGCCAGGTGGTGCTCGACGCGATCGCGCACAGCGGGTTCGCCGCGCCGGTGATGGCGTTCAAGGCGAGCCGGCTGGCCAGCGCGCGGTTCGGTGACCCCGACTTCCGGCTCCGGCTGATGGCCAAGGACCTGGCGCTGGCCGTGGCGCAGGCGGCCGGCGCGGGGCTGCGCCTGCCGGTGACCGAGGCGGCCAGCCGGACCCACCAGGCCGCGGTGGACCGTGGCTACGGCGACGACGACTGCGCCGCGGTGATCCGGATGGTCGGCGCGGCCGAGGCGGTCGGCGAGCGGTGAGGCGTGGGGCGGCACGGGGAGCATCCGGCACGTGAGGGGGTCCGCGTGGATCTGAATCTCGACCGCCGCCGCGCCCTGGTGACCGGCGGCACCCGGGGCATCGGCCGGGCGATCGTCCTGGCGCTCGCCGGCCAGGGCGTCGACATCGTGACCTGCCACCGCCGCGACGGCGACGCGGCGGCGAGCCTGGAGCGGGAGCTGAAGGAGACCGGGGTCGCGCACCTGGTGACGCAGGCGGACCTCCGCCGCGAGGAGGAGGTGGCGCGGCTCGCCGAGCAGTGCCGGTCCGCGCTCGGCGGCCTGGACATCATCGTCAACAACGCGGGCGCGACCGGCCGCGCGCCGATCGAGCGGCTGCCGACCGACGAGTGGCGCCGGCTGCTGGACACCAACCTCACCGCGCCCTTCCTCGTGCTGCACCACTGCGCGCCGCTGCTCGCCGACGGCGCGTCGGTGGTGAACATCGGGTCGGGGCTGGCCGAGACCGGCGCGCCGGCGCAGGCGCACTACGCCGCCGCCAAGGCCGGCCTGATCGGGCTGACCCGGTCCGCGGCGCGCGAACTCGGCCGGCGCCGCGTCCGGGTCAACGCGATCAGCTGCGGCCTGGTGGACACCGACATGGCCGGGCTGACCGAGGAACGCCGGGGCATGTATGCCGCGCGCGCCGCGCTCGGCCGGGTGGGTGAGCCCGAGGAGATCGCCGGCGTGGTGCTGTTCCTGGTCAGCGACCTGGCCAGCTTCGTCTCCGGCGCCGTGGTGCCCGCCAACGGCGGCGCCTGAGGACGGGGCCCGGCTCACAGCAGGGTGAGCTGCTCCTGGTCGACGCGCACCGGTCCGGGTGTGCCCGAGGGCAGGCTGCCGTCCGGCCAGGTGTCCCCGGTATCCCGGTCGGCGCGGTCCAGCCCGTGCCGGCGCAGCAACCGGCTCACCCGACCGGACAGCCAGCGCCGGTAGCCCTTGTCGACGTAGCTGCCCCGGGCGTACAGCTCGCGGTAGCGCGGCACCAGTGCGGGATGCTCCCGGCGCAGCCAGGCGGCGAACCACTCCCGGGTGCCCGGCCGCAGGTGCAGCGGCAGCACCGTCACGCCGGTGGCCCCAGCATCGGCCACCGCGGCGAGCAGGGCGTCGAGATCCTCCTCGCCGTCGGTCAACCCGGGCAGCACGGGCGCGATGAACACGCCGCAGTCCAGGCCGGCCGCACGGATCCGGCGCACCAGCTCCAGCCGGGCCTGCGGGCTGGGCGTGCCCGGCTCCACGCTGCGTTGCAGGTCCCGGTCCAGCAGCGCGATGGACACCCCCATGCCCACCGAAACGTCCCTGCTGACCTCGGCGAGCAGCGGCACGTCCCGCATTGCCACGGTGCCCTTGGTGAGGATCGAGAACGGGGTGCCGGAGGTGGCCAGCGCCCGGATGATCCCCGGCATCAGCCGGTACCGCCCCTCGGCCCGCTGGTACGGGTCCGGTGTTGGTGCCCATGGCGACGTGCTCCCGGGCCCAGCGCGGGGAGCGGAGCTGCGCGGTGAGCACCTCCACCGCATTGACCTTCACCACCACCTGGCTGTCGAAGTCCCTACCCGCGTCGAAATCCAGGTACGTGTGGCTGTTGCGGGCGAAGCAGTAAACGCACCCATGACCGCATCCGCGGAAAGTGTTGACCGTCCAGCGGAAGGGCATCGGGGACGAGCCGGGGACGCGGTTGAGCACGGAACGGGCCCGCACCTCGTGGAAGGTGACCCCGTCGAACTCCGGTGTGCGCACCGTGCGCACCAGCCCGGGCAGCCCGAGCAGGGCGGGCTCGTCGTCCCGGTCCGTCCGCTGACCGTCCCATCGCACGCCCTCATTCGAACACCAGTTCGAGGTCTGGTCAAGTGTGACTCCGCGGCGGTGAGCCGTCAGGATGTGCGGGTGCACAGCGACCCCGCCAGCCGCCCGCGGAACGCTCCGCAGCACGGGCACGGCCACCGGCACTCGCCGGCCCCACCGGCATCCCGCCGGGTGCGCCGGCTGCTCGTCGTGCTGCTGCTGCCGTGCGCGCTGGCCGCCGTGGCCGGCGCGCTGCTGCTCTACCCGTGGGGCAAGCGCCCGACCGCCAATTCCGACCTGGCCCACCAGGTGCCGGTGAAGGGCGACGTCATCGCGGTCGTCACCGGCGGCTGCACACCGGGGGCCAGTTCGCACGTCGGCGCGCCGACCGGCCCGCCGGCCGACACGGCCAACGCCGACCCGCAGGGCAAGCAGTGCCTGCTGGTGACCGTGCAGATGACCGATGGCGTGGCCGCCGGGCAGAGCGTCACCGAACCGGTGCCGATCGAGCCGAGCACCCCGCGCTTCTCCGTCGGCGACCACGTGGTGCTCGCCTACAACGGCAGCAACCCCGGCAGCCCGGACTCCTACGAGATCGTCGACTTCCAGCGCGGCGTTCCGCTGGTGGCGCTGGCGCTGCTGTTCGCGCTCGCCGTGCTGGTGCTCGGCCGCTGGCAGGGCCTGGCCGCGCTGGGGGCCCTGGTGCTGAGTTTCCTGGTGCTGGTGTTCTTCGTGCTGCCGGCCATCCTGGCCGGCCACGACCCGGTGCTGGTCGCCGTGGTCGGTGCCGGACTGATCATGTTCGCGGTGCTCTACCTGACCCACGGGTTGTCCGCCCGAACCTCCACCGCGGTGCTCGGCACGCTGGTCAGCCTCGCGCTGATCGGCGCGCTGGGCGTGGCGTTCTCGGCGGTGGCCAAGCTGACCGGGCTGGACGAGGACACCGCGAACCTCATCGCGGTGCTCGGCCACGGGGTGGACAGCCGCGGCCTGCTGCTCGCCGGCGTGGTGATCGGCGCGCTCGGTGTGCTGGACGACGTCACGGTCACCCAGACCAGCGCGGTGTGGGAGTTGCGCCGGGCCAACCCCGCCCTGGGCTGGCGGCAGCTCTACGCGGCGGGCCTGCGCATCGGCAGGGACCACGTCGCCTCGGCGGTGAACACGCTGGTCATGGCCTACGCCGGCGCGGCGCTGCCGGTGCTGCTGGCCTACTCGGTCTCCGGCCGCGGCTTCGGCGACGTGGTGAGCGTGCAGGCGGTGGCCCAGGAGGTGATGCGCACCCTGGTCGGCAGCATCGGCCTGGTCGCCTCGGTGCCCATCACCACGGTGCTGGCCGCGCTGGTGGCCAGCCACGAGCGCATCGAACCCGCCGACGAGGAACCCGACGAGGAACCCGACGAGGACACCGCCGATCAGGGCGACCCCGTCCCGGCGGAGCCGGACGGCGCCGCCGAGCCGGCCGCCTCGGTCGCCCGCACCGCCCCGGCGAACCCGCCGACCGCGCGCGGCCAGCGGCCGGAGCGCGCGCCGGCGGGCACCGAACGGAGGATCGGAGCGGCCGCGACCTCCTGGACCCGCCGGGACACCGGCTCCTGGGAGTGGCCGGACGCCCGCGAACGGTCCCGAGCACGGCCGGATGTCGGCGGACCTGCCCGAGCGCGGCCGGAGGCCGGGCCACCCACCGGTGCCCCACCCCGACCTGACGCCGACCCGGCCGTGTCGCGCACCCGGCGGGTCGGGGGCGACACCAGCGCGTGGCACGCCGGCGAGGGCACCCGCCCGGGACCGCAGGACCACCGGGTGTGGCCGCCGGAGCCACCGTCACCCGGGGACGAGGCTCCCCGGCACGCGGAGACGCCGCCCCGCCAAACCGGACCGGCCACTCCGCCGTCCTGGGACCGGCGCACCGCCCCCGGTCCCGGTGAACCGGGTGACGGTCGGCCGACCCCCGGCGGGCGACCCGGCGGGACCCTACGAGGGCGCCTGGCGCCCGACGAGTTCGACGCCCCGCGCTGGCCCCGGGAACCCTCGGAGGAGATCGCGGCGCACCACTGGCCCCCGGAGCCGCCGGAGGACCGGCCGGAGCCCGGCCCGCCGCGGCGGCACCGCTACCGCGAGCCGTAGGACGGCGCGGCCCCACGGAACGCGGAGCGCCGGGACGGACCTCGGCCGAGCCACCGGCGCCGCGGGCCGCCGATCAGTCGAGGGTGGCGACGAACCGGGACACGGCGTCCGGGTGCAGCCGCTGAGCGAGGCGACCGGCCGGCGCCAGGGAGGCCAGCCGGTACAGCGGGCGGTCGCCCAGCGACTCGCCGCGCGCCTCCGCCCGCAGCTCGGCCACCAGCAGCTCGGAGAGCACCAGGCCGCGGGCGTCGCCGGTGCCGGCCAACGCGTCGGCCAGCCGGCGCAGCGGCAGGATGCCCAGCGCCCGCCCGCCTGATCCGGCGTACATGGCCAGCGCCACGTTCACCGTCTTTCCCCTGGGTGGCCCCCCGGCAAGCAGGCCGACCGTGCGGCTGCCGCGCATGTCGGTAACCAGCAGGTCGAGCCGGTCGGCCTGGTGCAGGTCCACCACCCGGCTGCCGAACGCGCGCACCGTGACCACACTGCCGGCCAGCCAGCTCCGCCGCCGTGCCTCGCCCCAGGCGAGCAGCAGCAGCGGTACCGCGACCACCGCGGCGGCCAGCACGCCCGCGACCCGGCCGCCGAGCAACCCGACCAGCCCGCCAAACGCGGCGGCCACGATCAGCCCGCCCGCGCCGACCAACCGGGCCCGCCGGTGCAGCGTGGCCGCGTCGAGCAGGTCCAGTGGTACCCGGTCGTCGGGCTCGCCGGGCGCCGCGCCGCTCACCGGCCGAGCGCTTCCCGCACCGCGGTGACCACGCCCTCCAGGGCGACGGTCCGCTGCTCCCCGCTGGCCAGCTCCTTGAGCTGCACCGCCCCGGCGTCCAGGTCCCGGTCGCCGAGCACCAGCGCGTACCGGGCGCCGGACCGGTCGGCCGCCTTCATCGCGCCCTTGAGCCCCTTGCCGCCGTAGGCGAGGTCCACCCGTACCCCGGCGGCGCGCAGCTCACCGGCCACCGCGACCAGCCGCGCCTTGGCCACCTCACCGAGCGGCACGCAGAACACCTGGCACCGGGCCTCATCGCCGACCATCAGGCCCTCGGCCTCACAGGCGAGCAGGATGCGGTCCAGGCCGAGCCCGAACCCGACCCCGGACAGCGGCTGGCCACCCAGCTCGGCCATCAGCCCGTCGTAGCGGCCGCCACCGCCGATGCCGGACTGCGCGCCCAGGCCGTCGTGCACGAACTCGAACGTGGTCTTGGTGTAGTAGTCCAGCCCGCGCACCAGCCGCGGGTTCTCGGTGAACTTCACCCCGAGGTCGTTGAGGAACCCCTTGACCTGCTCGTAGTTCTCCCGGCACTCGGCCGAGAGGTGGTCCACCATCAGCGGCGCGTCGGTGAGCATCTCCCGCACCGCGGGCCGCTTGTCGTCCAGCACCCGCAGCGGGTTCAGCTCGGCGCGCGCCCGGGTCTCGGTGTCCAGCGGCAGGTCGCGCAGGAACTCCTGCAGCCGCTCCCGGTAGCCGGGCCGGCAGGTGGCGTCGCCCAGCGAGGTGATCTCCAGCCGGTAGCCGGTCAGCCCGAGGGCCCGGAAGCCGGCGTCCGCGATGGCGATCACCTCGGCGTCCAGCGCCGGGTCGTCCACCCCGATGGCCTCCACGCCGAGCTGCTGCAACTGGCGGTAGCGGCCGGCCTGCGGGCGCTCGTAGCGGAAGAACGGGCCGGCGTAGCACAGCTTCACCGGGAGCTGGCCGCGGTCCAGGCCGTGCTCGATCACCGAGCGGACCACGCCGGCGGTGCCCTCCGGGCGCAGCGTGACCGACCGGCCGCCGCGGTCGGCGAAGGTGTACATCTCCTTGGACACCACGTCGGTGGACTCGCCCACGCCGCGGGCGAACAGCGTGGTGTCCTCGAAGATCGGCAGCTCGATGTAGCCGTAGCCGGCCCGGCGGACCGCCTCGGCCAGCGTCTCGCGGACCGCCAGGAACGCCGCCGAGCGCGGCGGGTAGTACTCCGGGATGCCCTTGGGGGCGTTGAACGTGCTCATCGCCGGTTACGTCACAGTCCTCGGTGTGGGGCGGCCGGCGCGCCCGTTCCGCGCTGCAGCTCCAGCAGGAACGGGTTGCTCGCGCGCTCCCGGCCGATGGTCGTGGTCGGTCCGTGGCCGGGCAGTACGACGGTGTCATCGTCCAACGGCAACACCTTCTCGCGCAGCGTCACCAGCATGCGTGCGTGGTCGCCGCCCGGCAGGTCGGTGCGCCCGATCGACCCGGCGAAGAGGGTGTCCCCGGACAGCATGATCCGTCCGCCCTCCTCGGTGCCGGCGCTGAAGCACACCGACCCGCCGGTATGGCCCGGCGTGTGGTCGACGGTCAGGGTGAGCCCGGCCAGGTCCAGGTCGGCGCGGTCGGTGAGCTCGCGCACCTCGGCCGGCTCCCGCATGGCCAGCCTGCCGCCGAAGAACGCCGCGGTCTCCGGGCTGATCCCCTTCAGCGGGTCGGCCAGCAGGTCGCGGTCGTCCGGGTGAATCCAGGCGGGCACGTCGTGGCCGTCACACACCGGCGCCACGGAGAACACGTGGTCGAAATGACCGTGCGTGAGCAGCACGGCGACCGGAGACAGCCGGTGCTTGCGCAGCGCCTCGGTGATCGGCTCGACGGCGTCCTGGCCTGGGTCGACGATGACGCACGCCTCCCCCTCACCCGTGGCCAGCAGGTAGCAGTTGGCCTGCAGGGCCCCGACGGGGAACCCGACGACAAGCACGCGCGAACCTCCGCTCCCGCAGGAATGGTTGGTGGGCAGAAGGACCTTGCTCCAGCGTAGCGGGGTGCACCCTCACCGCGGTCACACCCCACGCCTCTAAACTTCGCCCAGCTACGAGTGTGCGATCTCGGGGAGTCATCACGTGCCGAGCAACGAGCAGCGCCGCGAGGCGGCCAAGCGGAAGCTGGAACGCCAGCTCGCCCGGCGGGCGGAACGGGCCCGACGGCGCCGGCTGATCGGCGTGGTCGGCACGGTCGTGGTGGTGGTCGTGGCGGTCGGCGGCATCTACTTCCTGACCACGCAGGGTCACGGCGACAGCAGCGCGGCGGCCACGCCGACGCCCTCCCCGAGCACCGCCCCGTCGGCGCAGACCACCGGCGGCCCGTGCAAGTACACCGCGACGCCTGATGAGCCCGCCGCCAAGCCGGTGGGCTTGCCGGACGACCCGAACCCGACACCGAACCAGGGCACCGTGGCGGTCACCCTGAAGACCAACCAGGGCGACATCCCGATCACGCTGGACCGGGCCGAGGCCCCGTGCACGGTGCAGAACTTCGCGCACCTGGTGCAGGCGAAGTTCTACGACGGCAGCCCCTGCCACCGCCTGACCACGGCGGACGCGCTGAAGGTGCTGCAGTGCGGCGACCCGACCGGCAAGGGCACCGGCGGCCCCGGGTACACGATCAAGGACGAGAAGCCGACCACCCTCAAGGCCTCACCGAAGGGCCAGGGCTCGACCTACCCGCGCGGCGTGCTCGCCATGGCCAACACCGGCCAGCCGAACAGCGGCGGCAGCCAGTTCTTCATGGTGTACGCGGACTCCACGCTGCCGCCCGACTACACCGTCTTCGGCACCATCTCGCCGCAGGGCCTGCAGGTGCTCGACAGGATCGCCGCGGCGGGTGACGACGGATCCAACGGCCAGGGTGACGGCAAGCCCAAGCTGCCGGTGACCGTCCAGCAGGCCGCCATGGCGGCCCCCTGACGCGGGTCAGGACGCCGAGGTCACCCGGTAGACGTCGTACACGCCTTCGACGTTGCGCACCGCCTTGAGCACGTGACCCAGGTGCTTCGGGTCACCCATCTCGAAGGTGAACCGGCTGACCGCCACCCGGTCGCGGGACGTGGTCACCGACGCGGACAGGATGTTCACCCGCTCGTCGGCGAGCACCTTGGTGACATCGGAGAGCAGCCGGTGCCGGTCCAGCGCCTCCACCTGGATGGCGACCAGGAACACCGAGGACGACGACGGCGCCCACTCCACGTCCACCAGCCGCTCGGGGGAGGCCCGCAGGTCATCGGCGTTGGTGCAGTCGGTGCGGTGCACGCTGACCCCGCCGCCGCGGGTGACGAAGCCGAGGATGTCGTCGCCGGGCACCGGGGTGCAGCAGCGGGCCAGCTTGACCCACACGTCGCCGGCGTCCCTGACGACCACGCCCACGTCACCGGAGCCGCGCCGCCGGGTGATGGTGGACGGGGTGGCGCGCTCGGCCAGCTCGTCCTCGGCGTGCTCCACCCCGCCGAGCAGCGCGACCAGCCGCTGGACCACGTGCCGCGCGCCCACATGCGCCTCGCCGACGGCGGCGTAGAGCGCGCTGACGTCCGGGTAGCGCAGCTCGCGGGACAGCGCGGCCATCGAGTCCGCGGAGACCAGCCGCTGCAGCGGCAGGCCGACCCGGCGGACCTCCTTGGCGATGGCCTCCTTGCCGGCCTCGATCGCCTCCTCCCGCCGCTCCTTGGCGAACCACTGCTTGATCTTCGTCTTGGCCCGCGGCGAGGCGACGAAGGACAGCCAGTCCCGACTCGGGCCGGCGCCCTCCGCCTTGGACGTGAAGATCTCGACGACCTCGCCGTTCTCCAGCTTCCGTTCCAGCGCGACCAGCCGGCCGTTGACCCGCGCACCGATGCAGCGGTGCCCCACCTCGGTGTGCACCGCGTAGGCGAAGTCGACCGGGGTGGACCCGGCCGGGAGGGTGATCACGTCGCCCTTGGGGGTGAAGACGAAGATCTCCCGGGTGGCCAGGTCGTAGCGCAGCGACTCGAGGAACTCGCCCGGGTCGGCGGCCTCCCGCTGCCAGTCCAGCAGCTGCCGCATCCAGGCCATCTCGTCGACCTCGACGGCCTTGCCGTTGTGCGTGCCCCGGGTCTCCTTGTAACGCCAGTGCGCGGCGATGCCGTACTCGGCGGTGCGGTGCATCTCGTGCGTGCGGATCTGCACCTCGAGCGGCTTGCCGTCCGGGCCGATCACCGTGGTGTGCAACGACTGGTAGACGCCGAACCGGGGCTGGGCGATGTAGTCCTTGAACCGGCCGGGCATCGGCTGCCACAGCGCGTGCACCACCCCCATGGCGGCGTAGCAGTCGCGCACCTCGTCCACCAGGATGCGCACCCCGACCAGGTCGTGGATGTCGTCGAAGTCCCGGCCGCGGACGATCATCTTCTGGTGGATCGAGTAGTAGTGCTTGGGCCGGCCCTCGACCCGGGCGACGATCCGGGCCTCCTCGAGCTGCGCGGACAGCTCGGCGACGACCTTGCGCAGGTAGATGTCCCGGGACGGGGCGCGGTTGGCGACCAGCCGGACGATCTCGTCGTACTTCTTCGGCTGCAGGATGGCGAACGCCAGGTCCTCCAGCTCCCACTTGACCGTGGCCATGCCCAGCCGGTGCGCCAGCGGGGCGAGCACCTCCAGCGTCTCCCGCGCCTTGCGGGCCTGCTTCTCCGGCGGCAGGAAACGCATGGTGCGCATGTTGTGCAGCCGGTCGGCGAGCTTGATCACCAGCACCCGGGGGTCGCGGGCCATGGCGATGACCATCTTGCGGATGGTCTCCGCCTCCGCGGCGGCGCCCAGCTTGACCTTGTCCAGCTTGGTGACGCCGTCCACGAGGTGCGCCACCTCGTCGCCGAAGTCCTCGCGCAGCCGCTCCAGCGAGTAGTCGGTGTCCTCCACCGTGTCGTGCAGCAGGGCGGCCATCAGCGTGGTGGTGTCCATGCCCAGCTCGGCGAGGATGGTGGCGACCGCTAGCGGGTGGGTGATGTACGGGTCGCCGGACTTGCGCCGCTGGTCGCGGTGCTTCTCCTCGGCCACGTCGTAGGCGTGCTGCAGCAGCGCCAGGTCGGCCTTGGGGTGCAGCTCGCGGTGCACCGCGGCGAGCGGTTCGAGCACCTGCTTCACCGGCGCCGCGCGCTGCGCGGTGATCCGGCGCGCCAGGCGTGCCCGTACCCGCCGTGTCGCCGATGGCGGTCGCGGGCTCAGCGGCGGTGTGGCCGCCGCGGGTTCGACATCCTGGCTCACCCACGCTCCCGGACTGTTGCGTTACGCGTTCGGTCCGGGCCGTGTCATCCGACCCGGATACCGAGAATAACGCCGTACGGGTGTCCCGCCTTCCGGTGGGGACGAACGTACCGGTTCCCGCGGTGAACAGCGTCACCCCGTTCGGTACACCCGATCACGGGGTCCGGCGACTGGGAACGGTTCAGCGCCTGGTCCCGCGCTCGTGGTCACGGAACGTGCCGTCAGACGGTGAGCAGGGTGCGCACGTCCCGGTCGGCCAGCCGGTCGCGGCCGCCCAGCCCGGCGAGTTCCAGGACCACGGACACCGCGGCCACCTCGCCGCCGACGTGCTCGACCAGTTCGCAGGCGGCCCGCACGGTGCCGCCGGTGGCCAGCACGTCGTCCACCACGACCACCCGCTGGCCGGGCGCCACGATCTGGTCAGACAACTCGAAGGTGGCCGAGCCGTACTCCAGCGCGTAGTCGACCCGGTGCGCGACCATCGGCAGCTTGCCCGGCTTGCGCACCGCGACCACGCCGAGGTTGCGGGCGTAGCCGACCGCGGCGCCGAGCAGGAAGCCCCGCGCCTCCAGGGCGACCACCAGGTCGACCCGGTCGGGCACGGTGCCGGCGAGCGCGTCGACCACGGTACGGAACGCGGCAGCGTCGGCCAGCAGCGGGCCGATGTCCCGGAACAGCACGCCCGGTTCGGGAAAGTCCGGGATCTCCCGGATCAGCGCGAACGCGGCGGCCAGGTCGGCGGACGCGGGCCGCGACGTGCCGGTCGCCGCCTCCTGCCGCCCGGTCATCGCCGCCTCTTGCCGCTGGGTCGGGCGCTCTTGCCGGTCGGCCGGCCGCGGCGGGCCGGCCCCGACTTGCCGGTGCGCGCGGGCACGCTGGCCGCCGCGGCGAGTGCCCTCTCCCGGCGCAGTTCGGCGGCGAGCGCCTCGTCGTCGGTGGACTCGACGTCCTCGTCGCCCTCGGCCTGCGCGGCGCTGCGCCGGGCGGCGTTCGCCCGGCGGGCCAGCACCCGCTCGGCCTGCTGCTGGTACGCCGGCTCCCGCATCTTCAGGTCCACCAGCAGTGGGGTGGCCAGGAAGATCGACGACAGGGTGCCCGCGAGCAGACCGGTGAGCTGCACCAGGGCCAGGTCCTGCAGGGTGCCGACGCCGAGCAGGCCGACACCGACCACGAGCAGGCCGAGCACCGGCAGCAGCGCGATGAGTGAGGTGTTGATCGACCGCATCAGCGTCTGGTTGAGCGCCAGGTTCGCCGCCTCCGCGTAGGTGCGCCTGGTCAGGCCGAGCAGGCCGCGGGTGTTCTCCCGGACCTTGTCGAACACCACGACCGTGTCATAGAGGGAGAACCCGAGGATGGTCAGCAGACCAATCACGGTGGCCGGGGTGACCTCGAACCCGGCGATCGAGTAGACACCCGCGGTCACCAGCACGTCGTGCACCAGCGCGACCAGCGCGGCCACCGCCATCCACTTCTCGAAGTAGAGCGCGATGAACGCGGTGACCAGCACCAGGAACACCGCCAGCGCGATGATCGCCTTCTGGGTGATCTCCCCGCCCCAGGACGCGCTCACCGCGCTGTCGCTGATCACCTGCGGGTTGGGCTTTCCGCTGGCGTCCTTCGGCTGCAGGTCCCTGTACAGCGCGTCCTTGACGGTGGCGGTCTGCTGGATGGTCAGCGTCTTGGACCGGATCTGGATGCTCGCCGTGCCGCCGGTTCCCACGCTCTGCACCGACGACGGCGGGCTGCCCAGCGCCCTGGTGAAGGTGGACTCCACCTGTTGGGTGCTGATGGCGCCATTGGCGCCCTGGGTCGGCATCTGGATGGTGGTGCCGCCGGAGAAGTCGATGCCGAAGGTGAACCCGCGGAACGCGATCGACAGCACGCAGACCGCCACCAGCAGCCCGAAGAACACGTAGAGCCGCCGGCGCTTGCCGACGATGTCGAACGCGCCGGTGCCGGTGTAGAGGCGGGTGAGCAGGCCCGCCGGGCGCTGGCCGCGGGCCGAGGGCGCGGTGGGGGTGTCGGGGGTCGACACGTCAGACCTCCTTCACGGCGGCGGCGCCGGTCGCCCTGCCCGCCGCGCGTTTCGCGGCGGCGAGGCGTTGTACGGCGCCGAGCCCGGAGAACCTCGGGCTGGACAGCTTCTTGTTCCGCGACGCGAACACCACCAGCGGGTGCGTCACCAGGAACACCACCAGCAGGTCCAGCACGGTGGACATGCCGAGGGTGAACGCGAAGCCCCGCACCTGGCCGACGGCGAGCACGTACAGCACCGCCGAAGCCAGGAAGCTCACCGCGTCGGCGGAGAGGATCGTGCGCCGCGCCCGCACCCAGGCCCTCGGCACCGCGGAGCGGAACGTGCGGCCCTCGCGCACCTCGTCCTTGAGCCGCTCGAAGAACACCACGAACGAGTCCGCGGTGATACCGATGGCCACGATGAAGCCGGCGATGCCGGCCAGATCCAGGGTGAACCCGATCCACCGGCCGAGCAGCACCAGCACCGCGTAGACGGTGATGCCGGACAGCGCCAGCGAGAGCACGGTCAGCACGCCCAGCGCCCGGTAGTAGAACAGGCAGTACACGACCACCAGGGCGAGGCCGATCGCGCCGGCGAGCAGGCCGGCCTTGAGCGAGGCCAAGCCCAGCGTGGCCGACACGGTCTGGGCGTCGGACTGGTCGAACGACAGCGGCAGCGACCCGTAGTTCAGCACGTTCGCCAACTGCTGCGCCTGGGTCTGGTTGAACTGGCCGCTGATCATCGTGTTGCCGCCGAGGATCGGCTCGTTGATCGACGGCGCCGAGACGACCTGCGTGTCCAGCACGAACGCGGCCCGCTGGCCGACGTTGGCCGAGGTGAAGTCGGCCCAGGTCTTGGTGCCGGCCGGCTTGAAGTTGAGGTTCACCACGTAACCCGCGCCCTGCGGGTTCGGCCCGGCCGAGGCGTTGCCGATCTCCTCACCCTTGAGGAACACCTTGTCCAGGACGTACTTCTCCTTGCCGTCCTGGGAGCAGGTGACCAGCGGCAGGTTCGGGTCGTCGTTGCCGGCCAGCGGATCCCGGTGGCCCGGCCCGCAGTTCAGCAGGGCCAGCGCCTGCGCCTGCACCTGCTGGTCGGTGCTCTGCCGCAGCGCCTTGGCCTGCTGGATCTCCTGGGCGACCCGCGGGTCCACCGACTGGTCGCCGCCCGGGGTGGGGGTGGGCGTCGGTGTCGGCGGCGCGGGCGACGGCGCGGCCTGCCCGGCCGCCTGCGGCACGGTGAGGTCGCCGTTCCCGCTGGGTGCCGGCATGCCCTGGGGCGGCCGGGACGGCGCCACCGAGGGCTGCTGCCCGCCGGCCGGGGGCGCGCTGGGCGGGGGCGAGTTCGGCGCGGACGGTTTGGCCGGCGGTGGGGTGGCCGGCGCCTGCTGCACCGGTTCGGCGTCGATCACCTTGCGGAAGCCCAGCTTCGCGGTCTGCCCGAGGCTCCTCGCCTCGTCGCCTCGGGCGCCGGGCACGGTGATGACCACGTTGTTGCCGTTGAGCACCACCTCGGCCCCGCTCACGCCGAGGCCGTTGACGCGCGCCTCGATGATCTGCCGGGCCTGGTCCAGCGACTGCTGCGGCGGCGGCTTGCCGTCCGGAGACCGCGCGGTCAGGGTGACTTGGGTGCCGCCCTGCAGGTCGATGCCCAGCTTGGGGGTCGGCTTCCCGCCTCCGGTGAAGAACACCAGGGCGTACAGCACGACCACGATCAGGGCAAAAACCGCGAGGTAGCGTCCTGGGCGGATCTGCCCGGCCGGTGGTGCCACGGTCGGTCGGTCTCCTCAAACCTTCGTTCTCTTCGGCGCCGCCACCGGCGGGTCGCGATGGCAGCGGAACGCCCCCACCCGAGCACATCGAGTGGGCGGGGGCGCAGCGTACTCCGCACCGTGTGAGGCGCGTGTCGCTTCCCTGAGCAAGTCGCCGGTCAATCAGGCGACCGGGTTACCGCACTGGTCTTCAGCCGCGGTGCTTCTCGTGCTCCAGGGGGGCGGCGACCTTCGGCTCGTCGGCGCGGTCGGCGGTGGTGTGCTGCTCGGCCACGTCGGCGGCGGGCTCCTGCTCGTCGTCCTCGGCGACGGCGGTGTCCTGGTCCGCGCCGGTGTCCCGGACCCGCTCCCGCACGGCCGCGCGCAGCCAGGTGGTCGTCACGCCCGGAGCGATCTCGAGGTCGAGGGTGTCATCGTCCGACGTGTCCACCACGGTGGCGTACAGGCCGGACGTGGTCATCACCCGGTCCCCGGGCTCCAGCGACTTCTGCAGTTGCTGCATCTCGTGCATGGATCGCTTCTGCTTGCGGGCGCTGAGGAACAGCGGCAGCGCAAGCGCGATGATCAGCAGCGGGAAGAGCAGGGACGAAAAGTTCATCGTTCTCCGATCGGCGGGACGCCGCCTTTGTTACTTCGCTCTCGATCGTCCAATGGGTGGGAACCCTCATCCCTGAGTGTGCCAGGTATGTGTGGTTCCCGACGCGGCAGCCTACGACGTGGCGCGGAAAGCACCGAGGTCAGCGCACGCTGCGCAGCCGAGCCGTCACGTCCGGGTCACCGGCGTCATGCGTCGAACAGGGTTGGCGCCGGATCGCCGAGCGTCTGCGCCGGCGGCTCCAGGCCCAGATGGTGCCATGCCGCGGCGGTGGCCACCCGGCCGCGCGGGGTGCGGGCCAGCATGCCGGCCCGCACCAGGTACGGCTCGCACACCTCCTCCACCGTGCTCGGTTCCTCGCCCACCGCGACGGCGAGGGTGGAGATGCCGACCGGGCCGCCGCCGAAGGTCCGCACCAGTGCGCCGAGCACCGCCCGGTCCAGCCGGTCCAGGCCCAACTCGTCCACGTCGTAGACCTCCAGCGCGGCCCGTGCCACCGGCAGGGTGACCGCGCCGTCCGCGCGCACCTCGGCGTAGTCCCGCACCCGGCGGAGCAGGCGGTTGGCGATCCTCGGGGTGCCCCGGGACCGGCCCGCGATCTCCGCGGCGCCGTCCGGCCGCAGTTCGACTCCGAGGATGGCGGCGGAGCGGCGGAGCACCTGCTCCAGTTCCTCCGCTGAGTAGAACTCCATGTGCGCGGTGAACCCGAACCGGTCGCGCAACGGCCCGGTCAGCGACCCGGACCGGGTGGTGGCGCCGACCAGGGTGAACGGGGCGATCTCCAGCGGGATGCTGGTGGCGCCTGGGCCCTTGCCGACCACCACGTCCACCCGGAAGTCCTCCATCGCCAGGTAGAGCATCTCCTCCGCGGGCCGGGCGATGCGGTGGATCTCGTCGATAAACAGCACGTCGCCCTCGACCAGGTTGGACAGCATGGCCGCGAGGTCGCCGGCCCGCTCCAGGGCGGGGCCGGAGGTGACCCGCAGCGCGCTGCCCAGCTCCGCGGCGATGATCATGGCGAGGCTGGTCTTGCCCAGCCCGGGCGGCCCGGACAGCAGCACGTGGTCCGGTGGCACGCCGCGGCGTCGGGCGCCCTCCAGCACCAGCTCCAGTTGCTCGCGCACCCTTGCCTGGCCGACGAAGTCGGCCAGCCGCTTCGGCCGCAGCGTGGCCTCCACGTCCCGCTCGGTGGGCACCGGGTGCGGGGACAGCACCACACCATCGCCGTCGTCGGTCCAGGCGTCCGCCTCGTGCACCGAGTGAACCCTCCTTACTGCCGCGAGACCCCGCCCGCCATGGCGGCCCGGCGCGCGCCGTGGTCACCTGGGTCGTCGCGGCCGGACACACGCATCGGGGAGCCTCCTCTACCGCTTGCGGCCGAGCGCGGCCAGCGCCCGCCGCAGCACGCTCGACGTGTCCCCGCCGCCGTCCTCGGCGAGCACCCGGTCCACCGCGGGCTCGGCCTGCTTGGCCGGGAAGCCGAGGCCGACCAGCGCCTCGACCACCGACTCGCGCACCGCGCCGCCGGGCCCGCCGGCCGCGTCCGCGGCGGCCACCGCGCCCACCTTGTCCCGCAACTCGATGACCAGCCGCTCGGCGCCCTTCTTGCCGATGCCCGGCACCTGGGTGAGCACCGACGTGTTGCCCTCGGCGAGCGCGGTGCGCAGCTTGTCCGGCTCGAGCACCGCGAGCATCGCGATGGCCAGCCTCGGCCCCACCCCGGACACGGTCTGCAGCAGCCCGAACAACTCGCGGGCGTCGACGTCGGCGAAACCGTAGAGGGTGAGCGAGTCCTCCCGGACCACCAGGGCGGTGTGCAGCCGGGCCTCCTCGCCGCGGCGCAACGTGGCCAGCGTGGCCGGGGTGGTGCACACGGCGAGGCCGACCCCGCCGACCTCGATCACCGCGTGGTCCAGCCCCACCGACAGCACCGGGCCACGCACCGACGAGATCACCCGGACGCACCTCCCTCCACGCTCCGCCGCGCTCCCCGCACCGGTGCCCTGGTGCCGCCGGCCGTGCGGGCGCGCCGCGCCGACGCCAGCCGGGCTCGGTGGTTGCGGGCCAGCGCGGCGGCGGTGGCCTCCGCCTCGGCCAGCCGGTCGCGCATCGGCGCCCGCCAGAGGTGGCAAATGGCCAGGGCGAGCGCGTCGGCCGCGTCCGCCGGCCGGGGTGTCTCCGCCAGCCGCAGTAACCGGGTGACCATGACGGCGACCTGGGTCTTGTCCGCCCGGCCGGACCCGGTGACCGCGGCCTTGACCTCGCTCGGCGTGTGGAACGCGACGGGCAGCCCGCGCCGCGCCGCGCCCAGCGCCACCACCCCGCCGGCCTGCGCGGTGCCCATCACGGTGCGCACGTTGTGCTGGGTGAACACCCGCTCCACGGCGACCACGTCCGGCCGGTGCCGGTCGCAGAACTCCTCCAGCGCGTCGGCCAGCCGGAGCAGGCGGCTGGCCACGTCGAGATCGGCCGGGGTGCGGACCACGTCGACCGCGACGCAGTGGACCGCTCGCCCCGAGCCGCCGTCCACCACGCCGAGCCCGCAGCGGGTCAGCCCCGGGTCCACGCCGAGCACCCGCACGCCACATGCCTCCCGCACGCCGAACATCCGTTCGAGCGCGAGGCTACCGGCTGCCGCCGACGCTTCCGGCACCGACGCGCGGAACCGACCCTCCCGTGGAGCCGATCTCGATAAATTCCGGGCATGACCACCTACCACCTCGCCCAGGTGAACATCGCGCTCCCGCTCGAACCTCTCGAGTCGGCCCGCCTTGCGGACTTCGTCGCCGCGCTTGACCCGGTCAACGCCCGGGCGGACGCCGCCCCCGGCTTCGTGTGGCGGCTGCGCACCGAGGACGGCAACGCCACCGCCGTGCGCGGCTTCGGCGACGACCGGATCATCGTCAACATGTCGGTGTGGCGGTCGCTGGAGGCGCTGGCCGACTTCGTCTACCGCGACCAGGGCCACCTCGCCGTGCTGCGCCGCCGCCGGGAGTGGTTCCCGCCGCTGCGGGAGGCGGTCACCGCGCTGTGGTGGGTGCCGGCCGGCCACCGCCCCACCGTCACTGAGGCCGAGGAACGGCTGGGGCATCTGCGGAGGCACGGCCCGACGCCGCACGCCTTCACATTCCGCGACGCGTTTCCCGCTCCTGGCGCCGCGCTCCCCGTCGAAGCCGCCGACGACTGGCGCTGCCCCGCCGGCTGAGCGAGTCCGCGGAACCGCATGCCGGGGTGACCGTCGGTTGTGGACCGGGGCACCCCGGCGCCGCCGGCCGGCTCGCCCGGACGGATCAGGGACCGCCGATGCCCGGCGCCCAACTCTCCGGCAGGCCGCTCTGGGTGAGCACCGGCTGCCACTCGGCGAACCCCTCGGGGGCGTCCGGGTGCCACGGCCAGTGGCCGTCCGGGGTGGGCACGATGAGCTGCAGCGCGGGAAAGTCACCCTTGCGGTAGATCAGGAATGCGCCGCCGAAGAACTCCAGGTAGTGCCCCTTGGCCACGCGCTCCACAGTGATCGGCACGTCCTGGAAGATGCCGTGGTAGAGCTTGCCCGGCAGGAAACGCTCACCGCCTCGGGCCCGGCTGACGTAGGCGGCGAGCAGTACCCCAGCCATCTCCGCCGGTAGGCCGACCACCACCGCCTCGGCCACGCCGAACCGCCGCCACGCGCCGACGGTGAACGAGTACGGGGCACCCTGGTCGTCCTCGGCGACGTGCACGACGGCGTGGCCGTGCTCCTCGATGTCCCGCAACAGCTCTCGCCGAAGCCGCTCGTGCTCCGCGCTCAGTCCCTGCGTCGTCGCCACGGCGTCCCAAACTCTTCCCTCGAAGTCGGTCGATCACCCGTCCCCGCGGCCGGCCTGCGACGGCAGGACGTCCGTCGGTCCGCCGGAGCGGGGACGTCGCGCCGGCTAGGCGTTCGCCTCCTCCAGGACCGAGTCGGGAACGTCGAAGTTAGCGTAGACGTTCTGCACGTCGTCACAGTCCTCGAGGGCGTCGATGAGCTTGAAGACCCGGCGCGCGGCGTCGGCGTCCAGCGGCACGTTCACCGAGGGCAGGAAGTTGAGTTCGGCGGACTCGTAGTCGATGCCGGCGGTCTGCAGCGCCGTGCGCACCTCGACGAGGTCGCCGGGCTCGCACACCACCTCGAAGGTGTCCCCGAGGTCGTTGACCTCCTCGACGCCCGCCTCCAGCACCGCGGCCAGCACGTCGTCCTCGGACAGCCCGTTCTTGGGCAGCAGCACCACGCCCTTGCGGTTGAACAGGTAGGCCACCGAGCCGGCGTCGGCCATCGAGCCGCCGTTGCGGGTCATCGCGGTGCGCACCTCGCCGGCCGCGCGGTTGCGGTTGTCGGTGAGGCACTCGATGAGCACGGCCACGCCGCCTGGCCCGTAGCCCTCGTACATGATGGTTTGCCAGTCGGCCGCGCCGGCCTCCTCGCCGCTGCCGCGCTTGCGGGCACGCTCGATGTTGTCCATCGGCACCGAGTTCTTCCGGGCCTTCTGGATCGCGTCGTAGAGCGTGGGGTTGGCGTCCGGGTCGCCCCCGCCGGTCCGCGCGGCCACCTCGATGTTCTTGATCAACTTAGCGAACAGCTTGCCACGCTTCGCGTCGACGGCGGCCTTCTTGTGCTTCGTCGTGGCCCACTTGGAGTGGCCGCTCATCTCTCCTCCGTCAACTGTCGAGCCGGCGCCCGTTCCGCCCCCTCATGGTGGGCATCGCGGTCAGGACGCGCGAACCGTCTGCACGAAAAGGCGGTGCACCCGGCCGTCACCGGTCAGCTCCGGATGGAACGCGGTGGCGAGCACGGGACCCTGCCGAACTGCGACGATCCTACCGACGGCCGCGCCGGCCGACGGCGAGTCGGGCACCCTGGCGAGCACCTCGACCTCGTCGGCGGCGCTCTCCACCCAGGGCGCGCGGATGAAGACGGCGTGCACCGGGCGGTCGTCCAGGTGCGCGAAATCGAGGTCGGTCTCGAACGAGTCGACCTGCCGGCCGAAGGCGTTCCGCCGGACCACCATGTCCAGCGCGCCGAGTTGCCGCTGGTCGGGACGGCCGTCCAGGACCTCCCTGGCCAGCAGGATCATCCCGGCGCACGAGCCGAACGCCGGCATGCCCTCGGCGAGTCGCTTGCGCAGCGGCTCGAGCAGTTCGAAGGACTCCAGCAGCCGGCTCATCGTGGTGGACTCGCCGCCGGGCAGCACCAGGCCGTCCACCCTCGCCAGCTCCTCCGGTCGCCGCACCGGCACGGCGGTCACGTCGCAGCCGGCGAGCGCGGCGAGATGCTCGCGAACGTCGCCCTGCAGGGCGAGCACGCCGATCACGGGCTGTGCGGGCACGGTGGGCTACCTCCGAAAAAGCTGGTACCGATCAGCGTAGGCAACCGCGCGCACCGGGTGGGACGCCGGGGCTGGCCACCCGGTGCGCGCACCCCGGCCTACTCGGTCGCGGGGTCCGCGGCGGCCGGCACGGCCCGGGCGGCACGCCGCGCGGACACGGCCCGCCAGCCCAGGGCGATCACCGCGACGATCGCCGGCAGCGAGTAGAACGCGATCCGGTCCGCGCCGCCCGCGAACGCCATGAGCACCACGACCAGGACGAGGAAGCCCAGCGTCGCCCACGCGGTGTAGGGCGCGCCCGGCATCCGGTAGGAGGGCCGGACCACCTCCCCCCGCAGCGCGGCACCACGCAGCCGCATCTGGCAGACCACCAGGGTGGCCCAGGTGGCCACCACGCCGAGCGAGGCGATCGAGGTGGCGATGTCGAAGGCGTCGTGGGGCACCACGCCGTTGAGCACCACGCCGAGCACGTACACGCCCGAGGTGAACAGGATGCCGCCGTAGGGCACGTGCCGGCCGCTCATCCGCCCGGCGAACGCCGGCGCCTCGCCGCGGTCGGCGAGCGCCCGCAGCACCCGCCCGGTCGAGTACAGCCCCGAGTTGCAGGAGGACAGCGCGGCGGTGAGCACGATCGCGTTCATCACGTCGCCCACCGCGGGGATGCCCAGCCGGGAGAACACCGTGACGAAGGGACTCTCCGTGTCGCTGTACGCGGTCCACGGCAGCAGCATGGCCAGCAGCAGCACCGAGCCGACGTAGAAGATCGCGATGCGCCACACCACCCCGTTGATCGCCCTGGGCAGCACCTTGCGGGCGTCCCGGGTCTCCCCCGCCGCGATGCCGACCAGTTCGATCGCCGAGTAGGCGAACACCACGGCCTGCAGCGCCATCAGGGTCACGCCCACGCCGTGCGGGAAGAATCCCGCGTGCCCGGTCAGGTTGGCCACGCCGGCCGCGCTGCCGCCGACGTGCGCGCCGGCGAGCACCATGGCCACGCCGACGAACAGGAACACCACGATGGCCAGCACCTTGACCACCGAGAACCAGAACTCCAGCTCCCCGAACAGCCGCACGGACAGCAGGTTCACCGCCAGCAGCACGCCGAGCGCGGCCAGGGCGGTCAGCCACTGCGGCACGGTGGGCAGCCAGCGGTGCACGTAGATGCCGACCGCGGTGATCTCCGCGACGCCGGTCATCGCCCAGTTCACCCAGTACATCCAGCCCGAGGCGAAGCCGGCCCACGGCCCGATGAACTCCCGGGCGTAGGACACGAAGCTGCCCGCGGTCGGCCGGTGCAGCACCAGTTCGCCGAGCGCCCGCATGACGAAGAACGCGGCCAGCCCGCACAGCGCGTAGGAGAGCACCAGCGACGGCCCTGCGGTGGCCAGCTTGCCACCGGCGCCGAGGAACAGGCCGACGCCGATCGCGCCGCCGATGGCGATCATCTGCACCTGCCGGTTGCCGAGCGCCTTGGTGTAGCCCTCGGCGTCGACCGCTGGCGGTGTGGTCCGCTCGGTCGAGAGCGATGCGTCCACGAAATCAGGTCCTTCCGTCCTCATCGGACGCGCCGGGCCTCCCGCGATCCCCGCGCGTTAGCCGGGGTGATCAACCTCTCCCCGTGCCGGGGGACCCTAGTCATCGGGCGTCATCGGGGAATCAGAACTTAGGCAAGGCTTGATGTAACGAGAGTCACAGGGGCGTGACGCCTCGGATCACCGCGGACCAAAACCCGATGTATGCAGACTTCATGCATGGCGAAGACGATCCAGATCCGGAACGTCGACGACCCGGACGTACACGGTGCTGTGCACCCGCGCCGCCCGTCACGCGCGCGCCGCACCGTCCGCTGCTGCGCCGTGTCTGGGAGCTGCGGCACAGCATCCGCCCGTACGATGCGGCCTTCGTCGCGCTGGCCGAGCGGCTGGACGTGCCGCTGGTGACCTGTGACGCCAGGCTGGCGAAGAGCAACGGGCACACGGCCGAGGTCGAGCTGTACCCGATCTCGTGACGGCGTCCCGGTGCCCGCAGCCGGACACCGGGACGGGAACCCGTGAACTACCAGCCGCGGACGGCCAGGCGCTCGGACTCGGGCAGGTCGGCGACGTTGATGCCGACCATGGCCTCGCCGAGGCCGCGGGACACCTTGGCCACCACGTCGGGGTCGTCGTAGAAGGTGGTGGCCTTCACGATCGCCTCGGCGCGCTTGGCCGGGTCACCGGACTTGAAGATGCCCGAGCCGACGAAGACGCCCTCGGCGCCGAGCTGCATCATCATCGCCGCGTCGGCCGGGGTGGCGATGCCGCCCGCGGTGAACAGCACCACCGGCAGCCTGCCGGTCTCGGCGATCTCGCGGACCAGCTCGTACGGGGCGCGCAGTTCCTTGGCCGCCGCGTAAAGCTCGTCCGGGCCGAGCACGGTCAGCCGGCGGATCTCGGCGCGGATCTGGCGCATGTGCCGGGTGGCCTCGACCACGTTGCCGGTGCCGGCCTCGCCCTTGGAGCGGATCATCGCGGCGCCCTCGGAGATCCGCCGGAGCGCCTCGCCGAGGTTGGTGGCGCCACACACGAACGGCACGGTGAAGGCGAACTTGTCGATGTGGTGCGCCTCGTCGGCCGGGGTGAGCACCTCGGACTCGTCCACGTAGTCGACGCCGATCGCCTGCAGCACCTGGGCCTCGACGAAGTGGCCGATGCGCGCCTTGGCCATCACCGGGATGGACACCGCGTTCATGATCCCCTCGATCATGTCCGGGTCGCTCATCCTGGCCACGCCGCCCTGGGCGCGGATGTCGGCCGGCACGCGTTCCAGCGCCATCACCGCGACCGCACCGGCGTCCTCGGCGATCTTGGCCTGCTCGGGCGTGACCACATCCATGATCACGCCGCCCTTGAGCATCTCCGCCATGCCGCGCTTCACCCGCGCGGTGCCGGTCGCCGGTGGCGCGAGGGTGCCGTCAGCAGCGGTGGGAGTGGTCTCGGACGAGGTCACGGTTGGCCCTTCGACTGATCGGGGAATCGGAGTGGACGGCCGCCTGCGAGCCGTACGCCTGTCATGGTACGTGCCACGTGGACCGCCGATGCAGGCCAATTCCGGCCGTTTTCAGCAGTCCACTCGGTGTTCCGCGCCACGTCACGGACGGTGAGCACATGGTGCCGGGCACCGACCACCGTGCGACCGGACGTTAGCCCGGCCGGCTGGGCTCGCCCGCCGTGGGGTTGTCCGACCTGCCCAAATGGGTGTGAGATCGAGCACAGAGGTCTACCTAACCGGGTCTACCGGACATCGCCGTCCGGGTTGGAGGTGGAGACCAATGGGCACCAAGCACGCGGACAACGGCAGCGCGGCAGGCGCGGTCGCTGTAGAAAGCCCGGCGCAGGTGCGGAACGTGGTCCTGGTGGGACCGTCCGGCGCCGGGAAAACCACCCTCACCGAGGCCCTGCTCGCCGCGTCCGGCGTGGTGAGCAGGGCCGGTTCCGTTACGGAGGGAACCACGGTCTGCGACCACGATCCCGCCGCGGTCCGCCAGCAGCGATCCGTGGGGCTGGCCGTGGCGCCGCTGATGCACGACGGCATCAAGGTCAATCTCATCGACACGCCCGGGTACGCCGACTTCGTCGGTGAGCTGCGCGCCGGGCTGCGCGCGGCGGACGCGGCGCTGTTCGTGGTCAGCGCGGCCGAAGGGGTCGACGCCACCACGGTCGCGCTGTGGGAGGAGTGCGCCGCGGTCGGCATGCCGCGGGCCGTGGTGGTGTCCCGGCTGGACCACCACCGCGCCGACCCGGACGCCGAGATCACCGCCTGCCAGAAGGCGTTCGGCGCCGGCGTGCTGCCGCTGTACCTGCCCGGGACCGGCGCCCGGCCCGGCGTGGTCGGGCTGATCACCCAGCGCTTCTTCGACTACTCGAACGGCTACCCGCCCACGGTCACCGAACCCGACCCGGCCGACGCCGAGCGGATCACCGCGGCCCGCAACGAGCTCATCGAGGGGATCATCTCCGAGAGCGAGGACGAGACCCTCATGGACCGCTACCTGGGCGGCGAGGAGATCGACCAGCAGACGCTGATCAACGATCTGGAAACCGCGGTGGCGCGCGGCTCGTTCCACCCGGTGTTCCCGGTGTGCGCGGCCACCGGCGTCGGCGTCGCCGAGCTGCTGGAGGCGCTGACCCGCGCGTTCCCCTCCCCGCTTGAGCACGCCGCGCCGGAGGTGACCACGCTCGATGGGATACCCCGGCCCCGGCTGTCCGCCGACCCGGACGGTCCGCTGGTCGCCGAGGTGGTGCGCACCGCGGTAGACCCGTACGTGGGCCGCGTCTCGCTGGTCCGGGTGTTCTCCGGCACGCTGCGCCCGGAAGGCCCGGTGCACATCTCCGGGCACGGCCTGGCCGACCGGGGGCACGCCGACCACGACGCCGACGAGCGGGTCGCGCACATCTACTCGCCGCTCGGCGCCACCCTGCGCGAGGTGCCCTACTGCACCGCCGGCGACCTGTGCGCGCTGACCAAGCTGGGCTCCGCCGAAACCGGCGACACCGTGTCCGCGCCGGACGACCCGCTGCTGATGCCGCCGTGGGAGATGCCGGAGCCGCTGCTGCCGGTCGCGGTGGTGCCGCGCAGCCGCAGCGACGAGGACACCCTGGCCCGCAACCTGGGCCGGCTGGTGGCCGGCGACCCGACCCTGCGGCTGGAGCGCAACGCGGAGACCCGCCAACTGGTGCTGTGGTGCATGGGCGAGGCGCACGCGGACGTGGTGCTGTCGCGGCTGCGCGCGGGCGGCGCCGAGGTGGACGTCGAACCGGTCAAGGTGGCGCTGCGGGAGACCTTCGCCGCCCCGGCCAAGGGGCACGGCCGGCACGTCAAGCAGTCCGGCGGGCACGGCCAGTACGCGGTGTGCGACATCGACGTGGAGCCGCTGCCGCGCGGCTCCGGGTTCGAGTTCGTGGATCGCATCGTCGGCGGGGCGATCCCCAACCAGTTCATTCCCAGCGTGGAGAAGGGCGTGCGGGCGCAGATGGAGCGCGGCCTGACGGCCGGCCACCCGGTGGTGGACCTCCGGGTGACGCTGGTGGACGGCAAGGCGCACAGCGTCGACTCGTCGGACGCGGCGTTCCAGACCGCCGGTGCCCTCGCGCTCAAGGACGCCGCGGCGAAGACCCAGGTGAAGCTGCTGGAGCCGGTGGACGAGGTGGCGATCCGGCTCTCCGACGAGCACCTGGGCACGGTGCTCGGCGACCTGTCCAGCCGGCGCGGCCGGGTGCTGGGCACGGAGCCGGACGAAACGGGGCGCACCGTGGTGCGCGCCGAGGTGCCGGCCACCGAACTCCTCCGCTACGCGGTGGACCTGCGCGCGATGACCTCGGGAACGGCCACGTTCACCCGCCGGTTCGCCCGCTACGACCCGCTGCCCGACCACCTGGCCGCCAAGATGGACCACTGACAGCCAGCCGGTCTCGGCCGTTCCACAGTCCACAACGGACCGCGCCCGGTGGGCTCAGCCGGCGTCCCGGGTGCGGTCCGGCCACGGGCTGGCCACCTCGGCGGGCGCCTCCGGCTCGGCGATCTCGAAGTACTCGGGCCGCGGGGCGGTGCCGGCCAGCCGCAGCCAGCGCACCGTGCGGCGGCGGCGCAGCGCCAGCGTGTCCCGGACCGCGTCGTTGTGCACCCGGCGGGCCAGCACCACGCGCTGCTCCGCGTCGGCCAGTTCGGCGGCCAGCGGGCCGGGCAGCCGGTCCCGGTCGAGATCGGCGAGCAGCCGGCTGAGCTGGTTCTCGGCCGCCTCCCGCTCCGCCCGCGGCGCCCGCTCGGCGGTGTCCGCGGCCACCCGCAGCGCGGCCGCGGCGCGCGGGTCGAGAGCGGAGGTCGCCGCGACCGCCCTGGCCACCACGGCCCGCCGGGCCAGCGCGGCGTCCACCGCGGCCCACGCCGCGTCGGTGCGGATGTGCAGCCGGTCCAGCCGGTTCGCGATGCCCAGCAGCCAGGGGATCACCACGAACATCAACGCCACCAGCGCGATCAGCGCGCCCAGTCCGGTGCCACTCACCACTCAACCCCCGGCATGGGCACCTCGCCCGCCTCGCGGACCCGCCGCGGGTCCGCCGCGATCGCCGTCTCGTACACCCGGATCACCTGGGTGGCGACCACCGACCAGTCCAGCGCGGCCACCCGCGCCCGGCCGGCCGCGACCAGTTCGGCGCGCCACCCCGGGTCGGTGATCATCCCGCGAAGCCGCTCGGCCAGCGCGCCCGGGTCGCCCCGCGGGAACAACACCCCGGCCCGACCGCCGTCCAGCACCCGGCGGAACGCGTCGAGGTCGCTGGCCACGACCGCGGCGCCGGCGGCCATCGCCTCGGCGAGGATCACACCGAAGCTCTCCCCCGCCACGTTCGGCGCGCAGTACACGTCCACGCTGCGCAGCATCCGGGCCTTGGTCGCGTCGTCCACCTGGCCGAGCATGACCAGCCGCCCGGCCAGCTCCGTCCCGGCGGCCCGGCGCAGCTCGCCCGCGTCGCCGCGGCCGACCACCAGCAGGCGCAGCTCCGGCAGGTCGGGCAGCAGCAGGCGCAGCGCCTCCAGCAGCGTGCGCATGCCCTTGCGCGGCTCGGTGAACCGGCCGACGAACCCGACGGTGCCCCCGGTGCGCGGGTAGCCGGGCAGCGGTTCGGCGTCGGCGAACAGCGACACGTCGACACCGTTGGGAATCTCCACCGCGTCCCCGCCGAGGTGTTCCACCTGAACCCGGCGGGCCAGTGCGGACACCGCGATCCGCGCGGTGATCTTCTCCAGGAACGGTTGCAGCACCGCCTGGAACGCCAGCAGCGCACGGGACCGGGCCGTCGAGGTGTGGAAGGTCGCCACGATCGGGCCGTCGGCGATCATCAACGCCAGCATGGACAGGCTGGGCGCGACCGGCTCGTGCAGGTGCAGCACGTCGAACTCGTGCTCCCGGATCCACCGGCGGACCCGGGCGTAGGAGACCGGTCCGAACGCCAGCCGGGCCACCGACCCGTTGTACGGGATGCCCATCGCCCGGCCGGCCGAGGTGACGAACTCGGGTACCGGCGTGTCGTCCTCGGCGGGGGCAAGCACGTGCACCTCGTGCCCGAGCCGGCGCAGCGCCCTGGCCAGGTCGACGACGTGCGCCTGCACTCCGCCGGGAACGTCGAAGGAGTACGGGCACACGACACCGATCTTCACCCGGCATCACCGCCCGCGCGTAGCCCCTGCCGGCCGGATCCCGCCCTCACGGTTCGCCCCGTCCGGTGGGCCGCTGCGCGGCCGAGGCGCGGGCCAGCGCGGCCCGCCGGCGCGGCGGCAGGTCCGCCACCCACAGCTTCTGCAGCATGTGCCAGTCCGCGGGGCGGGAGGCGATGTCCGCGGCGAACACGTCGGCGAGCGCCTGGGTCGCCGCGCTCACCCCGTCCGGCCCGGCCACCCGGATCGGCGGGTGCACCCGGAACCCCCAGCCGGTCGCGGTGAACCAGGAACCCACCGGCAGCAGCGCGGCCCCGGTGCGCGCGGCCAGGTATGCCGGCCCGGCCGGCATGCGGGTCTCCTCGCCGAAGAACGTCACCGGCACGCCGGCGGCGGTCAGTTCGCGGTCGCCGAGCAGGCACACCACCCGGTTCTGCCGCAGCCGCTCGGCGAGCACCACGGACGGCGGCCGCCGTCCCCCATTGATGGGCAGCACCTCGAACCCGAGCGCCTCGCGGAACGCCACGAAGCGGCGGAACAGCGACTCCGGCTGCAGGCGGGCGGCCACCGTGGTGAACGTGCCGGCGTGGTGGACCAGCCACACCCCGGCCACGTCCCAGTTGCCGGAATGCGGCAGGGCCAGCACGGCCCCGTTGCCCTCGGCGAGCGCGGCGTCCAGGTTCTCCACCCCGGTGATCGTCTCGTCCACTGCGCGGTGCACCGCCGCCAGGTCCATCACGGGCAGCCGGAACATCTCGCACCAGTACCGGGCGTACGAACGCATGCCGTCCCGGACCAGGTCGTCCAACTCCGCCTCGTCGGCCTGCGGCACCACCCGGGCCAGGTTCCTGCGGAGCTGGGTGACCCCCTCGCCACCCTGCTCGGTGGCCAGGTCCGCGCCCCAGCGGAACACGGCGTCCGCCAGCCGCTGCGGCGCGGCGCCGGTCAGCCGCCAGCCGGCCGCGTAGCCCAGGTCGGCCACCCTGCCCCGGAATCGGATCATTCCCCAGTCTCCCTCGCGGCGTGGTAGACGGCGACCAACCGCTGCACCACGGTGATCACCGTGAGCACGGCCAACGCCCACAGGGCGACCTCCACCGCGTGCGGCACGCCCAGCCCCTGCAGGCCGGTGCCGACCAGGGCGAGGAGGGTCCGCTCGGCCCGCTCCATCAGCCCCCCGTTCGCCCCCAGCCCACCGGCCTCTGCGCGCGCCTTGACGTAGGAGATCACCTGCGCGGCGACCAGGCTGACCAGCGCCGCCACGCCCAGCCACCGGTTACCCGCCGGCACGAAGCACCACCAGGTGATCGCGCCGAACAGCGCGCCGTCGGCGATCCGGTCACAGGTCGAGTCGAGCACGGCGCCGAACGGGGTGCCGCGTCCCCGCGCCCGCGCCATCGCCCCGTCCAGCAGGTCGAACAGCACGAACAGGGTGACCACCAGGGTCCCCACGAACAACTGCCCGCGCGGGAAGAACCACAGCGCCCCCACCACGGTGCCGGTGGTCCCCACCACGGTCACCGCGTTCGGCGAGAGGCCACGGCGGACCAGCCACGCCCCGATCGGATCGGTGACGCGGGAAACCGACGCGCGGGCGAAGATGTTGAGCATCGTGCTGTGGGGACACCTACCGGCAGGAGCGATCTGGCCCAGGCAGCCTAACCGTCCAGTTCAGGCGGCCGCGCAGGGACACCTCGGGATCGCCGGCCGGGTACTGCCCGGCGCGGCCGCGCCACCGGCGGCCCGCTCCCCGCGGGAGGTTGGCCGGCCGACGTCGCGCCTCGGCCGGCGCCGCGGTTGTCACCGCAGGTCAGCGGGCCGGCCGGGGCCTGGAGATCAGCCAAGCCCGCGGTACTCGGCGGCCACCCGGTCCAGCAGCCGCCGCAGTTCGTCGCCGTGCACCGCGATCCGCTCCAGCTTCTCGAACAGAGCCAGGTACTCGCCGACATCCACCGGATCGGTGATCACCGCGTTCGCGGTGAGCGCGGTGAGCGTGACCAGCCGGTCGTCGTAGGCGTGGAAGCCGTGCAGCGCCGCCACCCCGGTCTCCGCCGTCCACGGGATCACCCCGAGCCGGACGTTGCCGTGCCCGGCCACCACGCCCAGGTGGTCGACCTGCTCGGCCATCAGCTCCGCACCGCCGACCCGCCACCGCAGCGCACCCTCGGCCAGGACGAACCGGAACCGCTTCGCCGGATCGTCCAGCACGCGCTGGGCGGCCAGCCGGTCCCGCGCCGCCGCGTCGCGGTCCTGCTGCGGCAGCGACGCCAGCACCGCACGCATGTAGCGCTCGGTCTGCAGCAGCGCCGGCACGTCGCCGACCAGGAACTGGCGGTGCACCGTGGCCCGCGCCTGGAGCTGGGCGATCTCCCACTGCCTGCGGTGCGCGTTGCGCTGCAGCACCACCCGCCGGCTCTCCGCCCGGGTGTGCAGCGTCCTGGCCAGGCCCACCAGCTCCTCCGCCACCGCCTGCTCCGCGCCGAGCACGGCCACCAGCCGCTCGACGTCGGCCACGGAAGGCAGCAGCATGCCGTTCTCGATCTTGGAGATCTTCGACTGGCTCATCCCCGCGGCGCGCGCCGCCGCGGTGCCGGTCAGCCCGGCGGCCACGCGTAACCGGCGCAGCTCGCGGGACAGGCGCTCCCGCGCGAGGCGGGAACGCTCGGGTGCGGTCATGTCCGGCACAGTAGCCGGGAACGGGCACACGGAGATCACCTGTCCGCCGACCGTCGTAGCCGCGCGGCCGCGGGCGGCCCGGGATCCGCCCGACTCAGTGCGAGCGCGACCAGGCGCCGGCGAGCAGTTCCCGGGTCTCGGTGAGCAGTTCCGGCAACACCTTCGTCTGGCCGATCACCGGCATGAAGTTCGAGTCCCCGCCCCACCGGGGCACCACGTGCTGGTGCAGGTGGGCGGCGATGCCGGCGCCGGCGACCGCACCCTGGTTCATCCCGATGTTGAACCCGTGCGGCGCCGACACCGATCGCACCGTCCGCATCGCGCGCTGGGTGAACTCGGCCAACTCCACCGTCTCGTCCGGGGTGAGGTCGGTGTAGTCGGCCACGTGCCGGTACGGCAGCACCATCAGGTGCCCCGGGTTGTACGGGTACAGGTTGAGCACCGCGTACACCAGCTCACCGCGGGCGATGACCAGACCGTCGGCGTCCGGCAGGTCGACCACCCGGCAGAACGGGCAGCCGGTCACCGCGTTCTCGTCGTCCGGGCGGTTCTCGCCGCGGATGTAGGCCATCCGGTGCGGGGTCCACAGCCGCTGCAGCGCGTCGTGCTCCCCCACACCGTCCTGGGCCACGAACTCCGGCCGGCCGGTCACTCTGCCGCCTCCGCGGTCGACGGGCCAGGGTGTCACAGCACCGCCCGGAAGCTCTCCGCGGTGGGCGAGGTGTTGTCCCGGCGGGCGATCCACTCCGTGATCGCCGCGACCGCCCGGTCCACCGGAACGCCGTTGACCTGGGTGCCGTCCCGGAACCGGAACGACACCGCCCCCGCCTCGACGTCCTTGCCACCGGCCAGCAGCAGGAACGGCACCTTCTGCGTGGTGTGGGTACGGATCTTCTTCTGCATGCGGTCGTCCGAGGTGTCCACCTCGACCCGCACGCCCCGGGCGCGCAGTTCCTTCGCCACCTGGAGCAGGTGCTCCACGTGCTCGTCGGCGATCGGGATGCCGACCGCCTGCACCGGCGCCAGCCAGGCCGGGAACGCGCCGGCGTAGTGCTCGGTGAGCACGCCGAAGAACCGCTCGATGGAGCCGAACAGCGCCCGGTGGATCTTGACCGGCCGCTGCCGGGACCCGTCCGCGGCGGTGTACTCCAACCCGAACCGATCCGGCATGTTGTAGTCCACCTGGATAGTGGACATCTGCCAGGTGCGGCCGAGCGCGTCCTTGGCCTGCACCGAGATCTTCGGCCCGTAGAAGGCGGCGCCGCCCGGGTCGTCCACCAGTTCCAGGCCGCTGGCCCGGGCCGCGTCGCGCAGCGCCTCGGTGGCGATGTCCCAGTTCTCCAGGGAGCCCACGGACTTGTTCTCGTCCCGGGTGGACAGCTCCAGGTAGAAGTCGTCCAGGCCGTAGTCGCGGAGCAGGTCGAGCACGAAGGTCAGCAGCGACTTCAGCTCGTCCTGCAACTGTTCGGGGGTGCAGTAGATGTGCGCGTCGTCCTGGGTGAAGCCGCGAGCGCGGGTCAGGCCGTGCACCACGCCGGACTTCTCGTACCGGTACACGCTGCCGAACTCGAACAGCCGCAGCGGCAGTTCCCGGTAGGACCGGCCCCGGGAGCGGTAGATCAGGTTGTGGAACGGGCAGTTCATCGGCTTGAGGTAGTAGTCCTGCCCGGGCTTGCGGACCTTGCCCTCGCCGTCGTACTCGGCGTCGAGGTGCATCGCCGGGAACATGCCCTCCTCGTACCACTGCAGGTGCCCGGAGGTCTGGAACAGCGCGCTCTTGGTGATGTGCGGGGTGTAGACGAACTCGTAGCCGGCCTCCTCGTGCCGGCGCCGCGAGTAGTCCTCCATCTCCTTGCGCACCACGCCGCCCCTGGGGTGGAACACCGCCAGCCCCGAGCCGATCTCGTCGGGGAAGGAGAACAGGTCCAGCTCCGCGCCCAGCCTGCGGTGGTCCCGCCGCTCCGCCTCGGCGAGCATCTCCAGGTGGTGGTCCAGCGCCTCCTGCGACTCCCACGCGGTGCCGTAGATCCGCTGCAGCTGCGGGTTGTGCTCGTTGCCCCGCCAGTACGCGGCGGCCACCCGCATCAGCTTGAACGCCGGAATGTGCTTGGTGGTGGGCACGTGCGGGCCGCGGCACAGGTCGGACCAGACCCGCTCACCGCTGCGCGGGTCCAGGTTGTCGTAGATGGTCAGGTCGCCGCCGCCGACCTCCATCACCTCGGAGGTGTCCACATCGGACTTCAGGTCGACCAGTTCCAGCTTGTACGGCTCGGCGGCCAGTTCCTGCCTGGCCGCGTCGACGGACTCGACCACCCGCCGGGAGAACCGCTGCGCCCCCTTGACGATCTGCTTCATGCGCTTCTCCAGCGCCCGCAGGTCCTCCGGGGTGAACGGGCGGTCGACGTCGAAGTCGTAGTAGAAGCCGTCCCGCACCGGCGGGCCGATGCCCAGCTTGGCCTCGGGGAAGAGTTGCTGCACGGCCTGGGCCAGCACGTGCGCGCAGGAGTGCCGGATCACGCTGCGGCCCTCCTCGGTGCCCGCGGCCACCGGCTCGACCTCCACGTCGATCTCCGGCGCCCAGGACAGGTCCCGCAGCCGCCCCTCCGGGTCGCGGACCACCACGACGGCGTCGGCCCCCTTGCCGGGCAGCCCGGCCTCGCGCACCGCGGTGCCCGCGGTCGTGCCGGCCGGCACCGCCACGCGGACAGCGGGTACCACGGCGGCCGGGTGCTGCTCGGACACGATGACTCCTCCTGACGGACCCCCGCGGTCCCGCCGCGAGGCCACGGAAACCTGATGACCAGACATCGATGTTATCGGCCGGCCGCCGGGCACCACCTGCGGGTTTCGCCACCGGATCGGCCGCGGCCGGGTGACCGTCGGCCGCCTCGGCGCCGTCCTGCGCCAGGCGCTCCTGGGCGCGGGCCACTCCCGCCCAACCTACCCCGCTGCCCCCGGTACCCGGGGCGGCGCGCTCGCTCAACCGATCGGGACCGAGGGTTCCGGGAGTCGACAGGTCGCTCTCAGCGTTTCTTCAACAATTCGGGTGCATGCTGATGCTGTCGCGGCGGTCACTCCGCCGCCAGCGCACGACCAGGAGCAGGCGATGTCCGAACCCCGTGACGACCGGTCCGGCGAGCGGCCGGCGTCCGAGCACCCGGCCCCCGAGCAGCCCACCTCCCCGCCGACCGCCGATCAGCCAACCGCCGGCCACGAAACCGCCGGCCAGGCGGCGTCCGACCAGACCGCGTCCGGGCAGAGCGCGTCCGCACACGCCGCGGAGGCTCCGGACCGCGATGCCACCCGGCCGGTGGGGGCCACCCCGGCTGTCCCTCCGCCGCCCACGGCGGGCGGCCGATCGTCCCGTGCCCGGCAGACCGCGGGCCGGATCGTCCGGCACCGGGCCACCCAACTGGTGGCCGCCGGGGTGCTGGGCCTGCTGATCGGCGGCGGGATCGTCGCGTTCAGCACGCACGGCGACGGCGGTCACGGCCGCGGCGGGCCGGCCGCCCACGGCCGCTACCACCACGGCCGGCAGCTGCCGCCGCAGTGGGACGGGCGCGGCTTCGCCCACCGCGGCCGGCACGGATCGCGACCGGGCGCACCGTCGCCGTCCTCCACGCCGACCCCCTCCGCGCCGGCCACCCCGTCCTGAGGTCCGGATCCCCGGCTGCCGCCGGTGCTCCCGTCCCACGTCTCAGGACGCCGGCAGCGGCCGGTCGCCGAGCAGCCGGGGCACCGGCTCGTCGGGCCGGACCGCACCCGCCGCGTGCGCTGGACCACTCCGGACACCCGCCAGCGCCGTGCCGTGGACCGGCGACATCCTGATCAGACCGCGAGCGGCGGGCGGATACTCCGGCGTGGCCCGGCAGGACTTGGTCGGGCCGCGGGTTCAGTGCTTGTTCCTGAACGCGCGCCGCGATCGCGTCGCCGGGGCGCGATCGGGACCCGGCACTCCGGTCGCGCCTGACCAGGCGCCCCGCCCCCGCGATCGCGGGGCTTCGCCCTGGCACGTTCCCATACTCGTTATCGCAGGGTCCGTCCGGTTCCCGGAACAGGCTGTCAGACGTGCACGGCCGCCTCGACCTGGCGGGCGGCGGTCACCACGACGCTTCCGTAGCGCTCGCCGGGGCGGCGGCCGAGCCGGTGCAGCGGGCCGGACAGGCAGACCGCGGCGACCACCTCGCCGTGCAGCCGCACCGGGGCGCTGACCGAGCCCACGCCGGGGGCACGTTCCGCGATGCTCTCGATCCAGCCGCGCCGGCCGAGGTCGGTCTCGCCGAGCAGCACGGTGGCGGCCGAGCCCAGCGGGAGCGGCAGCAGGGTGCCCACGGGTACGGCGGCGCGTAGCTCCGCGGTGGAGTCGACGGCGGCCACGCACAGCCGGTGCTCGCCGCGGCGCACCCAGAGCTGGGCCGACTCGCCGGTGCGGTCCCGAAGCTCGGCCAGCACCGGCAGGGCCACCTCGGTGAGCACCGAGGTGGCGAACCGCGGGCCGAGCCGGAACCGGCCGTCCGGGTCGCGGCGCAGCAGCCCGTGCGCCACCAGCGCGTTGGCCAGCCGGTGGGCGGTGGACACCGAAAGCCCGGTCTCCCGGGCCAGTTCGCTGGCTCCGGCGGGCGCCCGCTCGACCACGTCGAGGATCGCGACCCCCTTGTCGAGCACACCGACGCCGGTTACCGTCCCGCCCACATAACAAACGCTACTTGCCACTATGTGGGAAGGCAAGGTCGGCGCACCTCGAGCATGCGGGCGAGGAGGAGTGGTCGATGGGGACGCGGTCCGCGCCGCGGAGCGAGCCGAGCACGCCGGGGCCGACCGTCGCCGCCCGGATGAACCGGCTGCCGATCACCCGGACGCACCGGATGGCCACCGTGGCCGTCGGCCTGGGACTGTTCTTCGACTTCTACGAGATCTTCCTCACCAGCGTGCTCAGCGCGGTGCTGGTCGGCGAGTTCCACCTGAACAAGGCACAGCTACCGGCGGTGCTGGCCAGCACGTTCGTCGGCATGTTCCTCGGCGCGGTGCTGCTCGGCCGGCTGGCCGATCGGTTCGGCCGGCGCGGCGCGTTCCTCGCCGGGCTGGGCACCTACTCGCTGTTCTCGCTGCTCGGCGCGTTCAGCGGCGGGCCGTGGATGCTGCTGGGCAGCCGGTTCCTGGCCGGGGTCGGGCTGGGCGCGGAGCCGGCGCTGGCGGACGCCTACCTCAGCGACCTGCTGCCGGCGCGCCGGCGCGGCCGGTACATCGCCTGGGCGTACACGCTGTCCTTCCTCGGCGTGCCCACGGTCGGGTTCCTCGGGCACGCCCTGGTATCGCTGGCCCCGCTCGGGTTCGCCGGCTGGCGCTGGATGTTCGTGCTCGGCTCGCTGGGCGCGCTGGTGGTGGCCCTGCTGCGCGGCGGCCTGCCCGAGTCACCACGGTGGCTGGAGTCGGTGGGCCGGAACGCGGATGCCGACGCGATCGCCAGCCGGTTCGAGGCGGAGGCGACCGCCGCCGGGCACACCCTGGCCGAGCCGGCCGCGGACCCGGTTCCGCCGTCCCGGGTCGGCCGGCTGCGTGACCTGCTCCGGCCGCCGCACCGCCGACGGGCCGGCATGATGACCGGATTCCACCTGCTGCAGACCTTCGGCTACTACGGGTTCGGCACGCTGGTCCCACTGGTGCTGGCGGCGAAGGGCTACCCGGTGGTGCAGTCGCTGCTGTTCACCGCGGTCACCTTCCTCGGCTACCCGATCGGGTCCGCGCTGTCGCTGCCGCTGGTGGAGCGGTTCGAGCGGAAGTACCTGGTGATCGGGTCGTGCCTGGCGATGGCCGCGCTCGGCGTCGGCTTCGGCTATGCGGGGTCGACGGCGACGGTCCTGGTGCTCGGCTTCGCCTACACCGCGGTGTCGAACGTGTTCTCCAACGCGTTCCACATCTATCAGGCGGAGATCTTCCCCACCTCGTTGCGCTCCACCGCCGCCGGCTCCACCTACGCGCTGTCCCGGCTGTCCACCGCGGCGATGCCGTTCGTGCTCGTGCCGCTGCTCGACCACGCCGGGGCGTCAGCGCTGTTCGCCGTGGTGGCCGCGGCCATGGTGGCGATCGCGGTGGACATCGGCGCGTTCGGCCCGCACACCACCGGCCGCGCGCTGGAAGAGGTCAACGCGGAGACCGGGGACACCCCGGCCGTGGCGGCGGGTTCACCGGTCGGCGAGTAGTTCCTCGATGTCGGCGGCGTGGCCCGGCTCGCCGTAGTGGGGGCCCTGCGCGACGTCGACGCCGAGGTCGCGGAGCCGAGTGGCATGTTCCTCGGTGGCCACGCCGTCCGCGACGACCACCCGGTCCGCCTTGTGCGCCAGGGCGACCAGTTCGGCCAGCCCGCGTTCCTCGGCCGTCTCGGCGGGGACGCGGCTCACCTTCCACCCGTGCACGGGAAGCAGCTCCAGGGCCGGCCGGTCGACGTGGCCCGGCCGGAGCCCGGTGAGCACCACCCGCACCCCGATCGCGCCCAGCACCTCCAGGGTCTCCGGGAGGTCACCGTCCTCGGCGAGCACCGCGGCCGCCGGCACCTCCAGCCGGAGCCGCTCGGCGTCCAGGCCACTGTCCGCGAGCACCGACCGGATCCCGCCGATGAGTTCCGGGTCCCGCCAGTGGCGCAGGCCCAGCCGGACGTTCACGGCGAGCGCCGGGCCGGGCAGGGTGCGGCGCCACTCAGTGGCCTGGGCACACGCCTCGCCGAGCAGCCGCCAGCCCAGCGGCACCGCCGAGCCGGTCTGCTCGGCCAGGTCCAGAAACCGCTCGGCGCCCAGCTCGCCGAGCACGGGGTGGTCCCACCGGGCCAGGGCGTCGACGCCGACCACCACCCCGTCGGCGAGCCGCACCTGCGGCTGGTAGGCCACGAAGAACTCGCCGTTGCGCAGCGCGGTGGGAATGGTGGCGGCCAGTTCCAGGCGGTCCCGGTCCCGGCGGCTGCGCTCGGCATCGAACAGCGTCCACTGGGCCCGGCCGTCCGTCTTGGCCCAGTGCAGCGTCAGCGCCGCGTCGCGGAGCAACTCGGCCGGGTCCGCGCCGGCCGCCCGGCGCTCCACCACCCCGGCGCTGGCGGACACCGACACCTCGTGCCCGCCGGTCCTGATCGGCTCCGCGACCGCGCGCAGCGCCCGTTCCACCAGGTCGACCACCTCGGCGGTGTCCGAGGTCCGCTCCAGCAGGATGCCGAACTCGTCGCCGCCGGTGCGGGCGACCAGCCCGCGGCTCTCCGGCACGAGCGAACGCAGCCGCAGCGCGGTCTCCCGCAGCACGCCGTCGCCGACGTCGTGGCCGAGCCCGTTGTTGAGCACCTTGAAGCCGTCGATGCCCAGGTGGCACAGGGCGATCCTGGTGGTCGGCCCGGCGCGGCCGGCGGCGCTCTCCACCCGGGAGACGAACTGGGCGCGGTTGGGCAGCCCGGTGAGCCGGTCGTGCACGGCCTGGTGGCGCAGCCACTCCTGCAGCAGGTGCAGCTCGGAGACGTCCTCGACCATCACCACGTGGTAGTCGGGCTCGCCCCGCTCGTCCCGGACCAGCGAGACCACCATGTGCGCCCACACCTGGTCGCCGTTGCTGCGCAGCAGGCGTTTCTCGGTGGTGAAGTGCCTCCGCTGGCCGCGCACCAGCTCGCCGTAGAGGTCGGCCAGCCCGCTGATGTCGTCCGGGTGCACCAGTTCCCCGGCGAAGGTGCGGGACAGCTCGTCGCGCTCGTAACCGAGGATGTCCAGCAACGACTCGTTCGCGTCGAGGATGTACCAGTCGGTGCTGACGATGCCGATACCGACCGCCGAGGTGGTGAACACGGTGCGGAAGCGTTCCTCGCTGGCGCGCAGCCGCTGCTCCATCGCGTCCCGTGCCTTGAGCACCGCCCGCTTGATCGTCTCCTGCTCGTCCAGGGTCCGCTGGCGCAGTGCGTGCGCGTAGGCGTCGGCGAGCACCCCGCACACGGCGCCGGCGCGGGCGACGAGGTCCGGCCCGCCAGGCAGGCAGAGCAGCTCCGGCAGTTCCCCGGTGACCAGGGCGAGTGTCGACCGCAGCACGCCCTCGCCGGTGAAGTGCATGGCGACCAGGTCGTCCCCCACCTCCACGACCGGCTCGGCGTCGAAGGGGTCGCTCTCCAGTGCCGCCGCGATCAGCTCGGTCAGCGGTAGCAGGAACTCCTCGACCTGCCCGAGCGACATCGGCACGTGGCTGGTCTCGACCAGTTCGGCGGCCCACCGCCTGGCGAAGGCGACGGCACCCGCAGCCCGGGAGCGGGCCGATCCGGTTCTGTGGCTGGTGTCCTGCGCGGCTGTGTCGTCGGGCATGCTCTCGTGGTGTCGTGCGGCCGGCCGCCGCGCCGTCCCCGTGCCGGCGGGAGGAGGACCCGCCACGCGGCGGCACCTGGATACCGCCGAGCGGGCCGTGGATCTCCGCGGCGCCGAACACGACGCCGCCACGGGCTTCGTCGCGCTGAGTGTACTGATCTTGACACATCGCACCCCATGAACCGGCAGCCGGACCACCCGACTGGACCAACCTGAGGCCGGCAATCTGCGCCAACCGGCCGCGCGAGTAGCAATGCGGCATTCCGGTACGCCACGGTGACGGAAGGGTGTGCCGCCACGATCATCCGGTGGAGTGGTCACCATGGGGCCGGCCGGGCCATCCCGGTGCCGCGGTGCTTACTACTGTGTGTCCACCTGGCCCGGGACGCTGTGGAGTGGTGGGACATTGTCTTTGCTTGCCGAGGTACGCGGGAGCCGCCCGTCGCCGGCGGTGGTCCGAGCCGTCGGGAGCGGGCTGCGGCGCTACCGGCTGCCGCTGCTCGCCGTCGCCGCGCTGGGCGAACTCGCGGCGGTCTACCGGTTGCTGACCTCCGGCCGGCACGGCTTCATCGACCTGGACGTGTACCGCCTCGGCGTGCAGGCGTGGCTGCACGGCGCCGACCCGTACGGGCAACTGCCGCCGACCCAGCTGGGCACCCGGCTGCCGTTCATCTACCCCCCGTTCGCCGCGGTCCTACTCAGCCCGCTCGCCCTGGTGCCGTGGACGGTGTCCGCGATCGCCACCTTCACGCTGACCACCGTAGGCTTGGCGGTCACGCTCTACCTGGCCTGCCGACGCATCTGGCCGGGCGGTGGGCAGTGGGGCGCGGTGGTGCTGGCCGCGCTGGCGCTCCCCGTGGCGACCTGGCTGGAGCCGGTACGCGAAACGTACTGGTTCGGCCAGGTGAACATCCTGCTGATGGTCCTGGTCGCGCTGGACTGCCTGGTCGAGCGACCGCGCTGGCCGCGGGGCGTGCTGGTCGGCGTCGCCGCGGCGATCAAGCTCACCCCGGCCGCCTTCCTCCTGTTCTTCCTGGTGCGCCGGGACGTCAGAGCCGCCGTGTGGACGGTCATCGGCGGCGCGGCGGCCAGCCTGGTCGGCTTCCTGGCCGCGCCGTCCGCGTCGGTGCGGTACTGGTTCGGCGGGTTGGCCGGCGCGTCCGGGGTGAGCGGGTCGCCGTTCGCCACCAACCAGACGCTGCGCGGCGCGCTGGCCAGGCTCGACCTGCCCAGGGCGGAGCAGAGCGCGCTGTGGCTGGTACTGGCCGCCCTGGTGGTGCTGGCCGCGTGGATGGCGATGCGGCACGCGGTGCAGGACGGCGAGGTCGTGCTCGCGCTCGGCCTGAACGCGACGGCCGCCCTGCTGGTGTCGCCGACGTCGTGGTCACACCACTGGGTGTGGGTGGCTCCCGCGCTGCTCGCGGTGCTGGCCCACGCGGTGCGGTGGCGAAGCGTGGGCTGGGGTGCCGCGGCGCTGGCCATCGCCGTGGTGTTCTCCGTCGGCGCGCACAACTTTCTGCCCGAGGGCGACGGCAGGGAACTGCACTGGACGCCGGGCCAGCAACTGTTCGGCGACTCCTACGTGCTGCTCTCGGTGGCGCTGCTGGTCTCCGCGGCCGCCGCAGCGGTGCGGGCGGGCCGGGCGGCGGCCGACCCGGCCTGACCGCCGCCCGGCCGCCTGCTTGTTCCGCGCTTGTCCCGTGTTGCTGCCGCGAGCGCTCGCCGAGCTTCGCCCGGGCGTGTTCCGGGCTCGCAGACCGTCCAGGCGGCCCGGAACGCACTGTCAGTCGGAGTCGCCGTGCCGGCCGCTGGCGCAGCGGCCGGGGTCCTGGCGCAGGCAGACCTTGCCGCCCGCTACCCGCAGCCCGGCGGCGTCGAACGCGGTCACCCAGTTCGCCGCGATCGCCCGCTGCGCGGTGGCCAGCGGGATGAGGTTCGAGCACACCGCCTCGTTGAGCTTGTTCTCCACGGCGTCCTTGGGGTTGGGGATCGAACCGGGCTCCACCCACAGGTTGCGCGGATCGTCGGGCGCGCCACCCAGCTCCAGCGACACCAGATGGTCGTACTCGCCGTGCTCGCTCTGCGACAGCCCGTAGGAGCGGGCGGACTGGGCCTTCATCCGGCTGGTCACCGAGGTGGCCGGGCGGACGGTGGAGGTCCAGCCGGACCTGCAGATCGTGTCGTCGATGTTGGCCTGGCTCACCGCCGGGTTCACCGCGCCCGGGGTGCACCTCGGATCGGGTAGCGGTTGGCCGTCCCGGTTGCCCAGCCGACAGCTGTCCGGCGCGGGCATCGGCGTGTGGCTGTTGCCCACCGGGAGGCCGGATGCACCGGTGTTCTGGTCGGGTGGCTGGCTGCCGCCCAGCGTGCCGGTCCGGCATCCCGCGACGGCGCACAGCACCATCAGCAGGCAGGCGGCTCCGCTGGTCGCGGTGCGGGTCCTCATCGGCTTCCTCCCACGGGTTCGGCGACTGCTTGTCCCGCCGCCACGTGCCGGCGACGGCCCCACGACATCCTCACCCGTTCGGGTGACATCTGAGGCATGCGGGGCCGGTGCGACCGATGAGTCCACGGTCTGGTGCGGCCCATTCCTCAGCGGCACGGATCAATGACGCACCAGAACAGCGGAGTACGTTCCGCCGGGCGCCGCACGAAGAATCGTCCGGTGTGCGCGTCGAGGAACTCCCGAATTGACCGAAGCCGATGTGCGGAATGACCGAGTTGAGCAGCGAAAACGGATCGCGGCCGGCGAAGAATGGCCGATCTTTCGGCTGCCGCGACGTACCCGGCGCGGCAGAGTCGGATACCGGGACGGCTCACCAGCCTCAGATGTCACAACGGTGACTCCGCCGGCCGCCGCCACGTCGATCGATGACCGCTCAAACGCGGATGTGACGAAAGTCACACCAGACGCTGCGGGTGAAGGTTCATACAACGATGGCCCCGGAAGCGTTCCTCCGGGGCCATGCGGTGAGTGGGCGATACTGGGATCGAACCAGTGACCTCTTCGGTGTGAACGAAGCGCTCTCCCGCTGAGCTAATCGCCCGCACTCGGCTCTCGCGGGGCCGTCCCCCGCGGTGCTGTGCATACCTTACAGGATCACCTCCACAACCCCGACAACAGGGGCCACCCTGCCGGACGCTGAACCGCTCGCACCGCGTCCACCAGCGGAAACGCCTCGCACCTCGGCGCACCACCCGGTGCACCGCCGGCTCGTGCCCGCCGGCCACGCCACGCCGTCCGGCCGCGAGGTGGTACCCAGCCGCGCTCGCCCACCTGGCATCCACATCTCTGTGAAACGATCTTGATGGTGAGCCGGGCGTGATCGACGAGGTCGGCGCCGGCGCGGTCCCGGACCCGGCCACGTGAACAACTACGCGTATATCGCCGGTCACGGTTCGCACACGAGCCCGGGAACCGTTCCGGCAAAACCACCCGTTCCAGCCCCACCCCGAGTTTGAGCTACGTACGAATGGGCCTCACCATGGCATCATCACCGCTGACAAGAAGAGCGTCAGCCGGTCAGCCCCGACCATCAGACGCCGGTCAGCCAACAAAGAAGTGGCGCGGCCAACGCGCCGCACCGACAACGACAAATCGGCGACACCGGCCAGAGAACCCCGCAACCCCAAAGGGCGGACACGGAGAGCAGTCCGCCAGTCGCCCAGCGAAGTACTTCTGGCCCAGACGGGTGATCTCCGCCTGGAACGCGAGCGTTCTCGGCCACATCCGCGTCACAAGTGAGGAGCTCGGTCGTTTCCTGGCCGGGAAGGGAGCAGAAGGGTAGCGACGATGCGCAATGATCACGTGACACTCCGCTCAACCGCGGTGTTCGATCTGCTGGCACCGCGGACCCCAGCCGTCCCGGTTCAGGTCGAGCTTCGCTACGACACCCGCGACCCCTACGCGGTCGTGGCGGCGTTCCGCACCGGGCGTGCCGGTTGGGTCGAGTGGGTGTTCGCCCGCGACCTGCTCGCCGACGGACTGATCTCCGACGCCGGAGAGGGCGATGTCCGCATCCGTCCGGCCACCGACGACCCCGAGGTGGTCATCATCGAGCTCAGCTCGCCGTCGGGTCACGCCATGTTCGAGGCGTCCGCGCAGGAGCTCGCCGACTTCCTGGACCGCACCTACGACGTCGCCGTGCCCGGCAACGAGCACCTGTGGGTCAACGTGGACGAGGCGCTCACCCAGCTCATCTCCAACGACCTCACCTGACCCCGCACTCGCCTCTGGCCAGGCACGATGCCGTGAGGCGACCCCGGTTTGATCCCCACTTCGGCCGTCCGTTAGAGTCTTGCTCGCACCGGGTGAACGGATGACCAAGCCGGAAGCCACGGTCACGCGGACGTAGCGCAGTTGGTAGCGCATCACCTTGCCAAGGTGAGGGTCGCGGGTTCGAGTCCCGTCGTCCGCTCTGGGCGGCCCTTCTGCCCGGGCCGGAATCCTGGGGTAACTTCTCACCCCTGGGGCAACGGCGGAGTGGCCGAGTGGTTTAGGCAAGGGCCTGCAAAGCCCTGTACGCGGGTTCGATTCCCGCCTCCGCCTCGGGCGATTAGCTCAGTGGGAGAGCGCTACCTTGACACGGTAGAGGTCACTGGTTCAATCCCAGTATCGCCCACCACGAAAGGGCCAGGTCACAGGCTTGATCAGGAGCCGGCGACCTGGCCTTCGTGGTGTCTGGGGCCGTGGAGAATCAGCGAGAAGTCAGCGCTCCGCCCGCTGACTCATCGGGATCATCGTCCGGGCCGTCCTCGTCAGCGTCCCCGAGTGCCCGCAGGATGCGGCCCCCGTCATCGGTGCGCCGGGTGTAGAGGTCGAGCGTGGTGGACGAGCGTTCGTGCCCGAGCACCCGCTGGACCATGTTCACCGGCACACCGTCGTCAACCAGCCAGGTGGCGTAGGAGTGGCGGAGATCATGGAAGCGCAGCCCGCCGGCCGCCTCGCGGGCAACGACCTTGATGGCCTCCGTCTCGCTGGTGAAGTCCTTGGCCGCCGCGGTGCCGTCCTCGGCGGTCCACTCCCCTCGCCAGGTGTCGGCCTCGGTCGCCGTCACCCGGCCGAGCAGACCAGCTCGCACGAGCGCCGGCCGCCAGACCCGGGAGCGGAAGAGGGTCCGCCGCAATGCTCCCCCGGCCAGGTTCGTGAACAGCAGCGCGCCGTCCGTGACCGGGAACCGCGTCAGGTGCTCGTAGATGACCTCAACCACCCAGGACGGCAGCGGGACCGTGCGCCGGCCCGCGCTGGACTTCGGGTAGGGCTTAATCGACGTGTTGCCCGCGACCTCAACCACGGTCCGGACCACGCGCAGGTAGCCCGCGTCGAGGTCCACCGCGTCGGTGCACAGGCCGACGACCTCGCCCCAACGCAGGCCCGCGCCGGCCGCCGCAGCTACCACAGCGCGGTACCGCTCGGGCACAGCGGGGAGTAACCGCGCCCGCAGGTCCGCCCGACTGATGATCCGCTCGTCGGTGTCCCGCTTCCGCAGCTTCGGCAGTGTGACGCCCTCGCAGGGGTTGGTGCCGATCAGCTTGTTGCGGACCGCCGAGCGCATCACCGCCGAGGTGAGCTGGAGGCACTTCGCAACGACCGGTTGCGACCGCCGACCGGCCAGCTCGGTGATCCATGTCTGCACCGACAGTTCATCGATCTTGGCCAGTGGCCAGTCACCCCACTGCGGCAACACGTGGGTTCGCATCACCGAGGCATCCCGCGCGGCCGTGGTGATCTCGGTGCGCCGCGCCTTCATCCACCGGTCAGCGTGATCCCGGAACAGCGTCCGCCCACCGTGGGGGCTGACGTACTCACCCCGGGTCTTCGCTGTCTCGACCTGGGCGAGAAAGGCTCTCGCTTCCCGCTTGGTCTTGAACGTCTTCGACCGTTGGCGGCCGGAAGGTTCGCGCCAGTTCGCCCGCCAGCTTCCGGCCGGGGTCTGGACGATGTGGCCCATCAGAAACCACCTCCCTCCGCCGAGAGCCCATCGAGCCAGGCGTGGAACCGGCGGCGCGGTATCACCCAGCGCCGGCCGATGCGTTCGGCAGGAATCACGCCCTCCCGCACGTACTGGTAGGCCATCCCCCGCGACAGACCCAGCATCCGGGCCACCTCGTCCACCTTGTAGACCAGGCGCTCCGTTGAGATGTTCGACCTCGGCCCGACGCCACGACCCTGTTGAGTCCGGCCATTCCTCCCGGGCGAGCCGGCGAGAGCGCGGAACGGAAGCACCTCCCCCACGCTGTCTCCGCCCTGCGGCACGTACGGCTGCACGTACGCATTCGAGCTGCCGTGGTGGCTCGTCATGCTGCTTCCTCCTGTTCGTACTTCCGTTGGCGTTGTTGGCGTTTGCGTTCGCCGATGGCTTCAGCTAGTTCGCGTTCGGCCTGGTCGGCGTAGCCGATGCCGGTGAATTGCCAGTGGTTGACGACCACCACGGTGTCGAGGTCCACGCCCTGGGTTTCGAGTTCGTCCAGGGTTTGCCGCAGCCGGTAGGTGCGGCGTTCTTCGCGGATGGCCTTGAAGGTGGTCGAGTAGTGCTTGGACTTGGTCAGGAAGTGGCCCCGGAAGCCGAGCATGTGGGCCCACTTGCGCAGGTTCAGCCGCTGGTATTGCGGCAGCGCGCCGAGGTCCCAGCAGGTTTGGATCATTCGCCGGTGGTGGTCGGCGACGGCCAGGTGGTCGATGTCGCGTTGCGAGCGGATCGGCCGGTCGGCGGCTTCGGTCTTGCCGGTGCCCTTGGTGGCGTACTTGGCGACGTAGCCGGCCAGCCGTTGGTCGCTGATCTCCCCGCGCTTGTCCTCGACCTGGTGCGCCTGGTCGGGGCGGATGCGGCGGATGTCGACCTGTTCGCCCCAGACCAGCTCGACCGGGGCGCCGTCCGGGCGGGCGGCGGTGAGGGTGACCGTGCGGGCGGCGGCGCGGATGGCGTGCTCGAGGAGGTCGGCGGTGACCCACGCGGGGGCCGGGGTGTCGGGTCCGGTGGGGCCGTCGATGCGGATGGCCGCGTGGAAGTGGATCAGCCCGCGGCGTTGGTATTCGGCGACCTTGGCGTAAGACAGCCGGGCGGACTCGCGGAAGGCCCGTTCGGACAGCCCGGCGGCGTGGGCGAGCTGGCGGCGCAGGGCGATGGTGAACCGGTGCCACAGTTCGCCGGCGTGGGCCTGCCACAGCACCGCCGCGGTGTAGTCGTAGCCGGCCGGGTCCAGCGGGGTGCCGATGCGCGGGTCCGCGTCGTGGTGGTAGCCGCCACAGGCACACGGCTGGACCCGACCTCGCCGGGAGACGCGCCGGTTGTGCACCGGGCCGAACGAGGGGGCGGTGAGGGTGACGAAGAACCGCGGCCGCTCCGCCACCGAGCCGGGCACGCCCTTGGTGCCGCCGGCCAGGCCGGCGCGGACGAGGTGGAAGGCGTCGGCGGCGTAGCGGTCCGAGCAGGCCGGGCACACGCTGGCGCGGCGGTTGCCGCACGGGGCGAAGATGTGCCCGGACCGGCCAGTGAGTGCCGCGCCGGTGAGGTCTTGCAGCTCGTAGCGGCCGGTGAGGTGCACCGGGTGTAGGCAGCCGCCGGTGGCCTCCACCTTGGCCCGCCAGCCGGTGTAGTCGCTGGCGCGGAGCCGGCGGGTGATGCGGTCTTCCAGAGTCAGCACGACCACTGACCTCCTTCCTAAATGGACGAGGGGACGGGGTCAGGGCCGGCACGGGCCGGAAGCGAGAACGGGACACGGCCAATGCCGGCCATGCCCCGTGGAATGCGTCGGTGGTGCGGTTACGCGGCGGAGAAAGGTTGATCAGGTGGCAGATCCTCGGCGACAGCCCACCGCAGCCCCTCCAGCGGAGCGCCGTTGCGTCGGACCGGCCGGTCACAGGTGGGGTGGCACAGTTGCCAGGGCAGCAGGTCCCCGAGAGGTTCGTAGTAGGCGACGCGGGTCTCGTGCTTGGTGTAGTCCTCGTCGCTGATCCGGGGCAGCCACACGCTGCCGTCCGGGCGGGCGTGGTACTCGCCGTACCCGTACGCGTCGTACATCTGTCCGTCGTACATCCCAGCGATCACGGGGTTTGTCCTTCCGAGAGTTGTCGAGTGTGGGTTGTTGAGCCGGTGAGGGTGTGCCCGTTGCGGGCGTGGTTGATCTCTCGCACGATCTGTTCCGCCAGGTCGGCCGGGACGCGGACGGCTTGGCGGACGTCGTCGACGGTCAGTTCCCGGCCGTCGCGGGCGGCTTGGTCGGCCGTGGCGTGGATCGCCTCGCGCATCTCCGTCGGCAGCCGCAGCCGCGTCCGAGGTACCGGCCGAGCCGACGCGCCCGCCGCCGTAGCGGCCGAAGGTGCCGGCCGGGCCGGGGCTTCCCGGTTGGTGGCTTTGTCGGTGTGGTCGGTGTCCGGGGTGGACGGTGCCGGCGTGTCGGCGGGGATCCGGCGGATGAGCAGCTTGACCACGGTGAGGAACCCGAGCGCGGGCATCGCGGCCAAGAGCCAGCCGGGCAGGCTGGGTTCGGCTTCGGCGACCTGGGCGGCCATCTGGACGACGAAGCCGACCACCAGGACCACGACCGGGAACGAGCGCCACGACGGGTGCCGGCCGGCGCGGTGGTCGCGGTGGATCTCGAAGCCGGCCACGGTGGCGATGCCCTCGATGACCACCGCGTCCGCCCACGCCAGCCAGCCGTGCTGGCCGTGGTGCTCGGCCCAATCATGGGTGTGGGTGAAGCCGGCCGCCGCGCCGATCCCACCCAGCACCGTGGCCACCAGCACCGGGATCGCGCCGGCCAGCCACCCGCCGAACCCGGCGGCCTTGTTGCGTGCGGACACGGCGGTATTCCTCCCTTCTGTTGGTTTGGTGTGGACGGTCCGCTGGCTGTGGTTACTCGACCCGTGCGCCGGCCAGGCAGTCCGCGCACAGCGGATCGCCCAGCCACATGCCGGCCACGGGTTGCTTGCCGCACCACAGGCACCGCGTGGTCGAGCCGAGCGGTTTGAGCGCGGACCAGCGCGAGAGCAATTGCCGGCCCCGGTGGGTCAGCCGCAGCGGGGTCACCGGTCGGAGGATCGCGCCGTGATGGCACACCACGGTGTCCTTGCCGTTCTGCGTGACGTAGCCGCCGGCCATCAGCGAGGCGATCACGTCTTCCTCGACGGCGTGGCGCACCCGGTCCCAGTCTTCGAAGACCACGATCCGGTCGGTGGCATCCACCACCCCGTAGCGGCCCTGGTTGACCTCGGCCAACACCTCGGCGGCCACCTGGGGTGATCCGCCCCGCTGGCCACGCGGCGACCGCGCCGGTTGATCGGCTGGCTTGGCCGGCTTGGCCGGGATGGCGGCGCTGCCGAACAGGGCCGGCTGGAAGCCGTCCACGTCAGTCCCCTCCCCCGCGCAGTAACCAGCGCGCCACCCGCACGGCGAACGCGAGCAGCAGGCCGGCGACCAGGCCGGCGGTGACGGCGGCGACCAGGCCGTAGACGACGTAGACCACGAACACCGCCAGCGCGGCGAGCAACAGGGCCTTGACGAACAGCCGCACCGCGCGGCCGGCGGTGCGGGTGTCCACGAGCAGGACGGGGCGCATCAGGCCACCTCCTTCTTCTTGGGCGGGTAGTGGATGCGGTGGCGTTCGGTGCCGGTCAGGCCGCCAACGACGCCGGAGGGGTGGAAGCGGCGGACCCCGGACTGCCGCTCCCAGGCGAGTTGATCCGTGCGGCATTCCTCGACCACGGGGCAGCCGGCGCACACGGCCAGGGCGTCGTCGGTGCGGTCCGGGTCATCGAAAACCGCCGGGTCCTCATCCCGGCAGGCCGCGCGGGCACGCCACGCGGGTGGCCGACCAGAGCGGCCGAACAGGGCCAGCATCAGCGCCCGGTATCCCGGGTAGCTGCTGCCGAGTTCACTTCGGGGCATGACAAAGACCTCCCGGAAATACCGGTGCGGAAATGGGAAAGGGAAAGGGGCATCGCCCGAGGGGTGGCCGGGCCGCGCGCCGGCTAGGCGACGACGCGCAGGTCCCGGCCGCGCTGGACGGCCTCGACCATCTCGGTGATCTCCCGGTCGTCCACATAGGCCGCGCGCACGCGCATCGGGACGCGGGAACGCTGGCGGACCACGTAGCCAATACCGGCGGTGGCCGGGTCGTCGGGGATCTCATCGGCCAGGGCGCCGCGCAACCTGGCCCCATCCCCCAGCGCCATGTCCACATGCGACGCCGCCGTGACCCGCAGACACACCCGGGTGGTGAACAGGTCCCGGATCGGCACCACGTCCTTGGTGGGTTCCTGAACGAAACCCATCATCGAGTGCAGCGTGGCCCGCCCCTGGGAACCGATCTCAGCCAGCCAGGAGCGGTAGTCCCGCGCGAGCCGGGAATCGCCATAGGCCATCAGCATCCCCAGCTCGTCCATCATCAGCACGTTGAGCGGGAACTCCCGGGAGGGTGTGGTGACCTTGCGCAGCCCCGCCGCCGACAACCGGCGCTGCGTCTCGCGCAGGTCTTCCACGTACTCCTCAACCACCGCGTGCATCTCGTCCGGCTCGGCCGCATACCGATGGGCCATGCCCGCCCCGGCCTGCAGCTCCACCCGCTTCGGGTCCAGCATCCACAACCGGCAGGAGCCCTCGCCGATCAGCGGAACCAGACTGCGCGCCGCCGACCAGCCGATGCTGTTCTTCCCGCCACCGGTGGCCGAGACGACGAACCAGTGCCGACCGGCCAGCCGTTCGCACCAGTCGTGGCCGTACTCGTCCTCCCCGAGATACAACCGACCCACATCCACCGCGTCCACATCGGCGGGGATCTCGGGTGCGTCGATGACCTCGGTGAACGGCTCGGCACGTTGCACCACCAGGCCGAGAATCTGCGGCCGGACCCGCTCAATCGCCACCCGCTCCACCCGCAGGGCATCGGCCATGGCCTCGGCGCGGTCCTGCCAGTCGCGCACCGACTGGCCCGGCACCATCCGCACCAGCACCGAGTCGATCGTCGGCGAGTACGAGCGCACCCGCAGCACCCGAGGAAACCGGTGCTCCCCCGTGCGGCGGTGCACCGGGGCCAGGTCGCAGGACAGCGCCACGTCCCGCCACAGGTGGCCGGTGTAGCGGGAGCACCACCGCCTGCGAAACGCCCGCAGCCGGGGCGCGACCAGGGTGTCGAAGGAGTCCGGGTGCGCCCGGTACCAGGCCAACATGCCGGCCGTCAGCCCGCCGACGATGCTGCCGGTGGCCACCGGGCCGAGTTCGGCCACACTCGCCGCGACCGCCGCCGGACCCGCCACAAAGTGCGGATGCCGGGCCAGCCACAACCCGGCCCGCACCTCGATCCCAGTGCGGCGCTTGGACTTCGCCTGCTCACGCATCGAATCTCACACCTCCCGACAGGAAACGGGGCCGACCCCGACAACCACCCGCGCGACAAAGCGCAGGAGTGCCCCGGGCCGGCCCCGCTCCCCTCCGTTGGGTTGGTTGGTCACCGCTTGAATGACGACCGCGCGTCGGTGATCAGCACGGTCAGGTTCGCCATCGACCGGGCGGCGTTGTCGTGTTCCTTCTTGAACCCCGCCCAGCGAATCGGAATACCCTTCATCGCCTCCCGCAGTTGCTTCATCGCCTTGTCGATGTTCTCGGTCACCCGGTCCGCCTGGTAGCTCACGACTAGACCCTCCACGTCCGCGACACGAGTTCCTTCTCGTACTTCTTCGCGCTGGACCGCAGCGCCTGCAAATCGTCCACCGCCTTCTTGTGCGCGGCCTCCAACTCGTCCCGATCCGGGATCGACCACGCCGCGTCCCCCGGCTTGCCGTTGTGCTTCTTCACCAGCTTCCCGGCCTCAGTCAGCACCTCGCGCACGAAGTCCAGCGCGCCGATGAACTCCGCGTACTTGCGTTGTGCCTGCCGGTTGACCGCCTGTACTTGCACCGATAACCCTCCGTTTCGTGGTTTCACGCCGCACATCGGGCAATGCCGCGATGCGCCGCCCTGCCGTTTCAGTTGCCGCTCCCGCGCCCGCGTGCCCGGCCACGTGCGCGCCAGCTCCCACCCGATCCCGGCCGCGCTGACCACCTCTAACAGCCGGGCACCCCGCCCGGTCGCGTGCTCGGCCAGCCGGGAGTCCAGATCGGTCGTCCACCCGGTGTAATGCCGCGCGTGCTCATACGGCCGATCAAAATGCAGCAGATACACCGTCCCCTGCGGTGAGCCCATCTCGGATCACCACAACCCCCGCCGGTCCTCCGCGTAGAGGAACCGGAACAGCATCTGCCGCAGGTCCACGAAATCCATGGCGCAGCTCGGATCAGCCGGCGAGGGATACCCGTGCTTGGCCAGCACCTCGGCCACCTCCAAGACCAGCCCGAACGTGAACCGGGGATCGTCGCCATCCTCCATCGGCTTGACCGGATACCGACGCTTGACCGGCTCGCCACTTGCCCCTGCCATGCCGACCTCCTATCCGACCCGCCACGTATGGCCGCAGTCGCAACACGTCGCCAAACCACCGATCACGTAAAAGAACCAGTGCGCGCACGCCATCACCGCCCACCACCTCTGTCGCCGAAACTCCGTTCCTCGGTCAGCCACAAAGACCCCCGGAAACCACCGGCCCCCGGGGGCCAATGTGCGCAACCAAAGAACACATTGCGCCGTTTTCAGGCATGGTTCGGCCCACTATGGAATTCTCAAAGAGCAGGCAGCCGCCAAAACGGCTTACGTCGTGCGCTCGATTAGAACGGAACGCGGAATCAAACGGGTGGTCAGCCCAGCGGCTTCAGACCGGCCGCCTTGAACGCCATCCCCGACACCGTCTCGCCCCTGCCGTTGGTGAACGAGTACGGCGACACCGTCGCGTCGATCAGCTCGACCAAGTCCCCCTCCTCGAACCCCTCCCCCGGGTCCGCCGGCAGCGTCACCCGGATCTCCTCACCCTTCTGCCCGGGACGCTTGGCGAACAGCGACACGGTGAACTGCCTCACACCGTCCACGGTGACCGGCTCCTTCTGCCCGTCCCGCTCCCGCATCTTCATCGACGGCTCCTCCGTGATCCGCAGCTTGAAGCCGCCCAGGTTGACCGGGATGTCCCGCATCTCGCCTCCTTCGTTTATCCCCCTAAACCATCTTGCCGTACTGCTGGTTGAGGGGCCTAAACCAGGGTAGCCCGCGTGTCTGCGAGCGTCAAGGGGTCTAAACTCGCCGCCCGTGGACGAGGACTTCGAGGCAGTACGACGCGACCCCGACCCCATCAGCCGGGGGCGACGCGCCACGGAGCTGCTCGCCGTCTACCAGCAACGCTCCACCGAACTGGCTCGCATCCGCCGAGCAGCGATCGAAGAGGCACGCGACGTCCTCGGAGGCAGCTATGCCGAAGTCGCCAAGGCCTTCGGCCTCACCAAGGGCCGCATCACTCAGATCCGGTCCAGCGCGCCCCCTGCATACCGGGCCTTCTTCGGTGTCGGACCGCTCACAGTGGCACTACCCGGACGCATCATCCTTGGCCGTCAAGACCCCGTCATCGCCGGCGAGGACGACGCCACCGGCACCCACCTCATCGACGAGCTGGGCAAGCTGGTGTTCCTGACCAACCGGTTCATCATCGACCCCCGCGAAGAGTGGGAGCCCGCCGGCGACGCCGTCGTCGTCTGCGGTCCGGCCTCCGCCCACATCGGTCACAAGCTCATGTCCCAAGACCCGCTGCTGGGCATGACCCTCGGTGACAACGTGCACTGGTACATCGAGGACCGGGCGACCGGCGAGCGGTTCCTGTCCCCCATGGACGAACGCGAGCCTGCACGAGCCGACCATGCGTACATAGCTCGGCACCAATACGGAAACCAAGTGGTCGTGCACATCGCAGGACTACACGCCCTCGGCTCTGTTGGAGCAGCACACTACCTTATGACTTCACTGCCAGACCTGTTCGCCAACTACGGCGATGCCGAGTTCAGCATGGCCGTCACAACCAAGTTCGACGGTCTGACTCCCATTGAGACGAACGTCCTCGTACCGCCCCGAGGCTGGACATGATGACCATCCACACAGCATCCCTACCGGCCCATGAAGGACGAGGACAAGACCGCTGGGCCGCCGTCACCAACGGATTGATCGTGCTGGACGGTGCGTCAAGTTTCACCCCTGCGGTAATCAACGCTGAGCGTTTCGTTGACGAGCTGATAGCCGACCTCTCCCAAAGGCTTCCCGCCGACCAGGAGTCACTGTGCGTAATCCTCGGCCGATCAATCAACGCGGTAGCTTCTAAACTACAACTCAAACCCGGCCATTCTCCGTCATCTACCGTGCTGATCCTCCGCAAGTCTTCGGAGAACATCGACCTTCTGTTGCTAGGCGATAGCACTGCGCTCGTCAAAACCACGTACCACGACGAACCACACCGCATCACGGATACCCGACTAGCCGCAGTAGCGCCCGAATACCACGACAAGTACCGGAGCCGACTACGCACGGGAAGCGGCTACGACAACACCCACCGCGCATTGCTCCGTAGCCTCCAAGAAGAACAACTAGCGGCGCGGAACACACCCGGTGGATACTGGATTGCCGAGGCCGATCCCTCCGCAGCCGAACACGCCATCGTCCAGAGCTTCCCGATTGACACCGTAGAGTGGTGCATCCTCGCTACCGATGGTGCTCAACGACCAGTCGACCACCTGGGAATCCCCTGGGAACGGATCGCCGAGATGACCGACGACCAACTCGCCGAGCAACTACAAGAACTCCAAGAGTGGGAAAGCCGCAACGACCCCTCCGGCGCGCTGCTGCCCAGAGCCAAGGTGCACGACGACAAGCTGATCGCGGTGTGGAAGCCGTGCCGCGTCACTCACCGACAGCGCCCGTAGTGCCCACGTTCAGAATTTCTTTTCTTCATCAAGGCGGCCCCGCTAGCGCGGGGCCGCTCGGCCGACGGCTCTCGATCCGTCCGGGCAAGCCGCTCGGCCCCGACCCTCTGCCGGGCCGGCAAGCGGGCGTGCGGCCTGGCGGCCGGTCCCGCGCCGGCCCGGCACGAGGTAGGGCCGGCGGCGCCCGGACGGTCAGGCCGGCCGGCGACCCACCGCCGGGGCCGCAAGCGAGAAACGGTCACCCGGCGCAGGTGGACGCGGGGCGCTCGCCGCCCCCGCACCCCCGGCAGGTCTCCGGGATAGCCCGAACGGCGCAACGCTGCGGACGCGGGCAGCTCGGAGCGCCATCCCGCCGACCTCCCGGAAGGGCTATCACGCCGGAACCAGGGGCGCGAGCTTGGCACCGTCCGTGCAGTCCGCCGGCAGGTCGCGCCCCTGAACCCGGCGTGATAGGGCTGCGCCAGGTCGACGGGATGGCACAAGGCTCCCCGCTTGGTGTTGATCACCAAAGGTCATCCACCGAGTCAGCAGAAAGTCAGCACACCAGCTGTCAGCAGCATGAACGCGCCGACACGCGCCAACACGAACGCCCACATCAGCGCCCCGCGCCGACACTTCGTGAGACCTGGTAACCGCGTTGACACGGTAGAGGTCACTGGTTCAATCCCAGTATCGCCCACCAGGCATATGTGCTGGTCAGACGGCCCGTCGATCCTCACCGGCGGGCCGTCCGCCGTCGGTGGGAGCAAACCGGGAGCAGTTGATCTTGACCACATACTAGTCGGCATCTGTGGCCCGGGAGCGGCTCTGACGTGAAAATCTCCTAACGATCTTTGGTCGCGGGCTTCTTCACATCTGTGTCAAGTTTGAGGCTGTCGTTGCCAGGCGTGCCCGATCGATGGAGTCCTTGACGTGCCGTGAGCTTGGCCCCCTGATCCGGACACCTGACCTGAGGTGACCGTTGGTCACGAGGAAGGATGTCTGGCATGCCCGCACCACACCCGGCCGAGTTCCGGCAGCGTGCCGTGGAGCTGGCCCGGCAGGGCGACAAACCGGTCGCCCAGATCGCCAAGGAACTCGGCATCAGCGAGAGCTGCCTGCGCAACTGGATGGCCCAGGCGGATGCCGACGAGAAGGGAAGCGCGGCGAGGCTTTCCACCACGGAGAAAAAAGAACTCGCCGAGCTACGTAAGCGTAACCGGCAACTTGAGAGCGTTATTCAGGCCGGCTTGATCACCTCAAAGTAGGGCAACGGCCCCGATCAGGTAAGATCGTTTTCCTCCCACAGAACACGACTTACAGGCGGGGCCGTTGCGTTACCAGTCTACTACAGGACTTGCTGCCGACCAGATCGAGGAGCTTGTTGCTCGCATTTGGCAGATCGTCTCCTGTAATAAAAAGCAAGTCTGGCCTCCGGTGGTGGGACTGTATCGCGCTGTCGTACTCACCTTGGTATACGTCCGGCAGAATCTGAACCAGGCGGCTGTGGGCGACCTGTTCGGAGTCAGCCAGTCGACCGTATCGAGAGTTTATCGATCCATACTTCCGCTG
>NZ_BJFL01000001.1 GCF_005405885.1 Gandjariella thermophila | reverse complement strand
GCAGCACGCCCGGGTCCACCGCCAGCGCGACCCGGCCCCCGATGATGGCCCCGTCCCCGCGCCCGGCCGCCCGGGACAGCCAGGACGCGGCACGCCCCAACCCCACCGCGGCCGAAGCACGCAGCCCCAGGCGCGGCGGCTTCGCCCCCGCCACCCTGTCCGTGGTGGCCTGACCGCTGGTCAGCAACCCCGACCCCGCATCGATCGACTCCTGCCCGGCGGCCGCCTCCCGGCCGCCATTCGCGGGCATTCTCTCCTACCGCACCCACACCCCGCCGACCGCGCATCCCCGGCGGCCCTTCGGCGCCATGGCGGCTACGCCATGTGACCGTTCTCGGAACGATCTGTCATACACCCTGGTGAGGGCGGCGGTGTCGATTGGCGGCCTGGCTGAGGATGGTCGGGCGCCGATGCCGGCACCGAACGGCCATCACCCTATGGGTGTAACCCCGACCATGCCATCGGGGGCCGAGCGGGGTGGCGGGGGAGGTGCGCGGTGGGCAGTCGGGGGGCTGCTGCCCACCGCGGCACCAGGAAGGGCTGCACCGTCGCGCCGGTGTCCGCCTCCCCGCGGAGGTGTCGACCGGCCGTGCGGCGGTGCCCCTCGGCGACCCCGAACCCCTCGCTCCTTCGCCGGGGCGCCGCGCTTCACCCATCGAGAGCTGCGAGCGTACCGTTACTCTGCGGTGAACTGATTACGCCACCCGGATGAACATTGCGCGGAATCGCCCATCCGAAGGATGGCTACACACACCGAACCGGGTGTCTCTCCGCGATCAACCGCCGGCCGGCGCGACGCCCGGGCGCGCCGCAGCCGCCGGGACGAGCCGTGAGCGGCCGGACGGGCGAGCGGTGCGCGGGCGAGGCCGGCGGTGCCGCCGCACCGGCGCCCGGCGGCGGGCACGGCCGACCGGTCGCTCGCCCGGAGGGTTCTGCGGCGTCCGGCTGGTCCGGCCTCCGGCCCAACCGTACGGTGAGGCGGCCATGACAAGGCCGTTCGGGGGGAGCCGTCCGTGGAGCCGTCGACCGTGCACGCCGCCCAGGCGCGGGAGCTGTTCGACCGGCGGATCGCGCCGGTGGAGGGCGTCGCCGCGGACGCCGACGCGGTCGCCGCGGCCTGCCATGCGATGGCCGCCCGGTTCCACCGCGGCGGCAAGCTGATCGTCTTCGGCAGCGGCGGCCCGACCACCGACGCCCAGCACGTGGCGGTCGAGTTCGTCCACCCGGTGATCGTGGGCAAGCGGGCGCTGCCGGCGATCTCGCTGACCACGGACGCGGCCACGGTGACCGGGGTGGCCGAGGAGGTCGGCGTCGCCGAGGTGTTCGCCCACCAGATCCGCCACCTCGCCGAGCCGGTGGACATCGCGCTCGGCATCTCCGCGGACGGCCGCTGCCGGGGGGTGCTCCGCGGCCTGGCCACCGCGCACGACATGGGGCTGCTCACCGTCGCGCTGTGCGGCGGCGACGGCGGCTCGGTGGCGGCGGCACCCGCCGTGGACCACGTGATCGTCGCGCGGTCCGCCGACCCGCGGATCGTCAAGGAGATCCACGTGACCGTCTACCACGTGCTGTGGGAGCTGGTGCACGTGTTCCTGGAGCAGCCCGGTGCCCTGACCCCGGAGGTGGTCTGACGTGGCCGGTTCCGACCGCACCGCCGACTGCGCCGACGAGGTCTGCGTGACGTGCTCGGACGAGGCCGTGCCGGTGCGGGTGACGCGCCTGCTCGACGACGACCTCGCCGCGGTGCACACCGGCGCGGGCGAGGAGGTGGTCAGCGTGGCCCTGGTGGACGCCCGGGTCGGCGACACGATCCTGGTGCACGCCAAGGAGGCCATCGCGGTACTGGGACGGTCGTCGTGACCCGGCAACGCGCCACCGACCCGATGGCCTCGCTGTACCCGTTCCTCTACGCGGACCGGGGTGACACGGACGCCGTGCTCACCGAGGTCCAACGGTCCACAGTAGACAAGATTCGGGAGATCACCGAGCTGCGCGGCCACGTGGTGGCCCGCGAGGCGGAGCGGCTCGCCGCGTGCGCCGCGGACATGGCGCGGGCGTTCGCCTGCGGCGGCCGGCTGTTCGCGTTCGGCAACGGCGGCAGCGCCACCGACGCGCAGGATCTGGCCAGCCTGTTCCTGCACCCGGGCCGGGGCGCGCGGCCACTGCCCGCCTTCGGGCTGACCAGCGACGTCGCCGTGCTCACCGCGCTGTCCAACGACGTCGGCTTCGACGTCGTCTACGCGCGGCAGATCGCCGCGTTCGCGCGCCGCAACGACATCGCGGTGGGGCTGTCCACCAGCGGCAACTCGGAGAACCTGCTGCGCGGCTTCGACGAGGCGCGCCGCAGGGGGCTGCTCACCGTCGGGATCGCCGGCGCGGACGGCGGCCGGATGGCCAGCTCGGCGAGCATCGACCACCTGTTCGTCGTGCCGTCCACCTCGGTGCACCGCATCCAGGAGGCGCAGACCACGGTCTACCACGTGCTGTGGGAGCTGACGGTGTCCGCGCTGCCGTCCGATCCGGCGCTGGGCGGCACCGCCCCCGGCGGCGGGGCGCACGGTCTCGGCAGCGGCGAACAGGACGGCATGGGCGGCGGCGGGAACGACAACGGGGAGGCGCTCACCGAGGAGTGACGAACCGGATCCCGCTCCGGCAGCACCGGCACGCCCCACGCGGCCGGGCGGGGGCCTGCTCACCGACTCGGCCACGAGCGCCGCGCTTGAGCTCTGGGGGTGTCATGACGGATCTGTCTTTCGACTGCGTCGATGTCGCACCGCAGCGGCTCGCGGCCGCGCCGACACTGCTGTTCCGGTTGCGGATCGGCGCACCGAGCGGGCTGCGGATCCACGCGATCGCGCTGCGGGTGCAGATCCACATCGAGCCGCGGCAGCGGGAGTACTCGGCGGAGGAGGGCGAACTGCTCGGCCACCTGTTCGACGAGCCGGGCCGGTGGGGGCAGCCGCCGCAGTCGCTGGAACTGGCCAACACCTCGATCATGGTGCCCGGCTTCGTCGGCAGCACCGAGATCGAGCTGCCCGTGCCGTGCACCTACGACCTCGAGGTCGCCGCCGGCAAGTACCTGCACGCGCTCGAGGACGGCGCGGTGCCGATGGTGCTGATGTTCTCCGGCACCGTGTTCGGCCGCGGCGACACCGGGTTCTGGGTGGAGCAGGTGCCGTGGCGGCACCGCACCGCCCACCGGATGCCGGTGCGGGTGTGGCGGGAGCTGATGGACCTGTACTTCCCGGACGCGGCGTGGATCCGGGTGCACCGGGACACCCTCGACGCGCTGCTGCGCTACAAGGCCGGCCAGTCGCTGCCGACCTGGGACACCGCGCTGGCCAGCCTGCTGCCGCAGGACGCGACCCCGTGAGCGGCCCGGTGCCGGACCGTGGCGCACCGGACCTGGCGGCGGCGCTGGACCGAGTGGCCGCGGTCGCGGACGCGGTGCTGTACGAGGGCTACCTGCTCTACCCGTACCGGGGCACGGCGGCGAAGAACCAGGCCAGGGCGCGGTGGCAGTTCGGTGTGCTGGTGCCGCCCGGCTACGCCGAGGCCGGCACCGGCGAGCACGACTCGGCGCGCACCGAGTGCCTGCTCGAGCCGGACCCGGATCGGGCGGCGCGGGCCACGCTGCACGTCCGGGTCCGGTTCCTGCAGGCCCAGGCCAGGATCGTGCAGCGGGCCGAGCCGGGCGGCCGGTTCGTCTCGGTGGACGCGCTGCGGGTGGCCGGGGTCGATGCGGTCACCTGGGACGAGGCGGTGGAACGGCAGGTCGACGCGGCGGTCGGGGTGGCCGACCTGGTGGCCGAGGCACGCACCGTGCCGTTCACCCTTCCCGGCGGCCAGGACGTGGCGGAGCTGCGCGAGCTGTCCGGTGAGCTGCGCGGCCGCGTCGTCCGCCAGCGGCACCCGCTGTCCGGCGAGCTGCGGCTGTCCGCCGAGCCCGTGCCGGCGGCGCGCGAGCTGCTGCGGATCCGCGCCGAGGTGGCCAACACCTCGCCGTGGCGGGATTCGCGCGCGGGTCGGGACGAGGCGCTGCGCCACTCGCTGATCGCCGCGCACACCGCGCTGGCCGCCACCGGCGGCGGGTTCCTGTCCCTACTCGACCCGCCCGGATGGGCCGGGGACGCCGCGAGGGCGTGCGTGAACCGCAACGCTTGGCCGGTGCTCGGCGGGCCGCCCGGGTGCCGGGACGTGGTGCTGTCCGCGCCGATCGTGCTCTACGACCACCCGACGGTGGCCAGCGAGAGCCCCGGCGACCTGTTCGACGCCACGGAGATCGACGAGTTGCTGGTGCTGCGCACGCTCACCCTCACCGACGAGGAGAAGCGGCAGGCGCGGGCCACGGACGCGCGGGCCGCGGAGATCCTGGACCGGGTGGAGAGCATGCCGCCGGAGGTGATGCGGCGGCTGCACGGCACGGGGCGGGTGCCCCGGGTGAGCTCACCGACCGGGCCGGCCGTGCCGGACCCGCGCGCGGCCGGCACGGGGCCGCCGCCCTGGTGGGACCCGGTGGCCGACGCCGCGGTGCGGCCGGAGGCGAACAGCGTGCTGGTCGACGGCGTCGAGGTGCGCCGGGGCAGCCGGGTCCGGTTGCGCCCCACCGGCGGCTCCGACGCGCAGGACATGTTCGTGGCCGGCCGGACCGCCACGGTGCACGCGGTGTTCCTGGACTGCGACGACGAGCACTACCTGGCGGTCACCCTGGACGACGACCCGGCGGGCGAGATAGCCCGCGCGAACGGCCGGTTCCGCTACTTCGCGCCCGACGAGGTGGAGCCGATACCGGCCGGCGAGCACGGGGAGGTGTCCCGGTGACCCCGCGGGTGCTGGTCGCCGGGATCGGCAACATCTTCCTCGGCGACGACGGGTTCGGCGTGGAGGTCGCCCGCCGGCTGGCCGAGCAGCCGCTGCCGGACTGGGTGCAGGTCGCCGACTACGGCATCAGCGGCATGCGCCTGGCCTACGACCTGCTCGGCGGCTACCACACCACGATCCTGGTGGACGCCGCCGCCCGTGGCGGCCAGCCGGGCACCGTCTACCTGATCGAACTGGACCGCCGCGCGCCCGCGCCGAAGGCCTGCGCCGCCGCCGTCCACGGGGCGGGCCCGGCCGGGCCGGCGCCGAAGCCGTCGGTGGACGCCCACGGGATGACGCCGGACGCGGTGCTGGACCTGCTCGCGCTGCTCGGCGGGGACGCCGGGCGGGTCCTCGTGGTCGGTTGCGAACCCGCCGACACCAGCCAGGGCATCGGCCTGTCCCCGCCGGTGGCCGGCGCGGTGGACGAGGCCGTCCGGATCGTCCGCGAACTAATCGACCGAAGGATGAGGTGATCCCATGTGCCTCGGTATCCCCGGGGAGGTGGTCGAGGTGCTCAGCGACCGGCCGGACCTGGCCATGGTCGACGTCAGCGGCGTCCGCCGGGCGATCAACATCGGCCTGCTCACCGAGGACCCGCCGAAGGCGGGGGAGTGGGTGCTGGTGCACGTCGGCTTCGCACTGTCCAAAATCGACGAAGCGGAGGCCCGGTCGGCGCTGGAGTTCCTGGAAAGCCTCGGCCAGGCGTATGCGGACGAGTTGGCGGCGCTGCGTGAATCCCGGATCGAGTAGGCGGTGACGACCATGCGTTTCGTCGACGAGTACCGCGACGCGGACAAGGCCAGGGCGCTGGCCGCCCGGATCGCCGCGCTGTGCGAACCGGGCCGGCAGTACCGGTTCATGGAGGTGTGCGGCGGCCACACGCACACCATCTACAAGCACGGCCTGGAGGACTACCTGCCGGAGACCGTCACCCTGGTGCACGGGCCGGGCTGCCCGGTGTGCGTGATCCCGATGGGCCGGGTGGACGACGCCGTCCACATCGCCCGCCAGTCCGAGGTCATCCTCACCTCGTTCGGCGACATGATGCGGGTGCCCGGCGGCGAAGGGTCGTTCTTCGACGCCAAGGCGAACGGCGCGGACATCCGGATGGTGTACTCACCGCTGGACGCGCTGAAGCTGGCCCGGCAGCACCCCGACCGGCACGTGGTGTTCATGGCCATCGGCTTCGAGACCACCGCACCGTCCACCGCGATGACCGTGCTCCGCGCGGCCGCCGAGGGCATCACGAACTTCTCGGTGTTCTGCAACCACGTGACCATCATTCCGGCGATCAAGGCCATCCTGGACTCGCCGGACCTGCGGCTGGACGGGTTTCTCGGGCCGGGACACGTGTCCACCGTGATCGGCGCCCGGCCGTACGAGTTCATCGCCGCCGAGTACGGCAAACCGCTGGTGGTCGCCGGGTTCGAGCCGCTGGATTTGTTGCAGTCCATCTACCTGCTGCTCAAGCAACTCTCCGAGGGTCGGGCCGAGGTGGAGAACCAGTACCGCAGGGTGGTGCCGTGGGACGGTAACCCGGTGGCGCTGCGCGCGGTGGCCGAGGTGATGGAACTGCGGCCGTACTTCGAGTGGCGCGGCCTCGGCTTCATCTCGCACTCCGCGCTGCGCGTCCGCGACACCTACGCCGCGTTCGACGCCGAGCGCCGGTTCACCGTGCCCGGCGTGCGGGTCGCCGACCCGAAGTCCTGCCAGTGCGGCGAGGTGCTCAAAGGCGTGCTCAAACCGTGGGAGTGCAAGGTGTTCGGCACCGCCTGCACGCCCGAGACGCCGATCGGCACCTGCATGGTGTCCCCGGAGGGCGCCTGCGCCGCCTACTACAACTTCGGCCGGTTCACCCGGAGCCGGGTCAAGGAGGCGACCGCGCGATGAACCCGCGGCTTCCACAACTGGACCGGGAGCAGCAGGTGCTGCACCGCATCGAGCGCGCCCGGCAGCGCGCGGCCCGGATCCGGGAGGACCGGATCACCCTGGCGCACGGCTCCGGCGGCAAGGCCAGCCGCACGCTGGTCGAGGCGGTGTTCCTGGCCGCGTTCGGCAACCCGCTGCTGGAGCCGCTGGAGGACGGTGCCGAGTGCACTGTGGACGGTGCGAGGCTGGCCTTCACCACCGACTCCTATGTGGTCTCCCCGCTGTTCTTCCCCGGCGGGGACATCGGCGACCTCGCGGTCAACGGCACCGTCAACGATCTCGCCGTCACCGGCGCCCGGCCGCTGCACCTGTCCGCCAGCTTCATCCTGGAGGAAGGGTTCGAGGTCGAAGCGCTCACCCGGATCGCGGCGTCCATGCGGGCCGCCGCCGATGCGGCCGGCGTGCAGATCGTCACCGGGGACACCAAGGTGGTGCAGCGCGGCAAGGCGGACGGCTGCTACATCACCACCGCCGGGGTCGGCCTGCTGGACCGGCCGGTGCGGCTCGGTGTCGTCCATGCCCGGCCCGGCGACGCGATCCTGGTGTCCGGGCCGATCGGCGAGCACGGCGTCACCATCATGCTGGCCCGCGGCGAGTTGGACATCCACGCCGAACTCGCCTCGGACACCGCGCCGGTGCACGGCCTGGTCGCGCACCTGCTGGACCGCACCACCGGGGTGCGCGCGATGCGCGACGCCACCCGGGGCGGGGTGGCCACCATCCTCAACGAGATCGCCACCGCCGCCGGGGTCGGCGTGGTGGTGGACGAGGACGCCATCCCGGTGCGCACCGAGGTCCGCGGTGCCTGCGAGTTGCTCGGCATCGATCCGCTGTACGTGGCCTGCGAGGGCCGGATCGTGGTCGTCGTGGACGGCGCGGAGGCGGACACCGCACTCGCCGCGCTGCGCGAGCACCCGCTCGGCGAGGCGGCGGCGATCGTCGGCCGGGTCACTGACGACCAGCCGGGCATGGTGCTGCTCAACACCGGTTTCGGCGGCACCAGGGTGGTGGACCTGCTGGTCGGCGACCCGCTGCCGCGCATCTGCTGATCAATATGCACGAGTTGGCGATCACGCAGGGCGTGGTGGACGCGGTGACCGAGCGGCTGGGCGACACGCGGGTGAGCCGGGTGGTGCTGGAGATCGGCCGGCTGTCCGGGGTGGCGGTCGAGTCGGTGCGGTTCTGCTTCCCGCTGGTCGCCGAGGGCACCCCGCTGGCCGGTGCCCGGCTGGACATCGTCGAACCGCCCGGGCGGGGACGCTGCCGGCGCTGCGGGCGGGAAACCGAACTGGTCGACCCGCTGGCGGTCTGCCCGTGCGGCAGCGCGGACCTGGAACTCACCAGCGGCCGGCAACTGCTGGTCAAACGTGTGGAGGTGGCCTGATCGTGTGCGGAACCTGCGGCTGCGATGACCCGGCGGAGACCAGGACGGTGCTGCTGGAGCAGGACGTGCTGGCCAAGAACGACCGGCTGGCCGACCGGAACCGGGCCTGGTTCGCCGAGCACGGCGTGCTCGCGGTGAACCTGATGAGCTCGCCGGGGGCGGGCAAGACCACGCTGCTGGAGCGGATGGTCACCGACCTCGGCGGCGAGCTGGCCATCTCGGTCGCCGAGGGCGACCAGGCCACCCGGATCGACGCCGACCGGATCCGCGCCGCCGGCGGCAACGTGGTCCAGATCAACACCGGCACCGGCTGCCACCTGGACGCCGAGATGCTGGCCGGCGCGCTGCCGGTGCTCGACCCGCCGCCCGGTTCGGTGCTGCTCGTGGAGAACGTCGGCAACCTGGTCTGCCCGGCGCTGTTCGACCTCGGCGAGCGGCACCGAGTGGTGATCATGTCGGTGACCGAGGGCGAGGACAAACCGGTCAAGTACCCGCACATGTTCCGGGCCGCCACCCTCGTCCTGGTCAACAAGGTGGACCTGCTGCCCTACGTGCCGTTCGACATGCCCCGGTTCGTGGACGCCGCCCGCCACGTCAACCCCGAGGTGGACGTCCTGCCGGTGTCCGCCACCCGCGGCGACGGCCTCGACTCCTGGTACGCCTGGCTGCGCCGCGCGGTCCCGACCGCGGCGTGACCCCGGTGTCCGCGCTGAGCTGATGATCCACCTGGTCCGATGCCGGGTGGCGCCTAGCATGGGTGCGGTGAGCCTCCCGGGGACGATCCTCCGCGTACGCCCCGTTCGGGGCTGCTCGTGCATGCCGGATTGGCGGGCACTGGTGACGGACCGTGTCGGCGTGCCGGCCGGTGCCGGCGCGGCGGCCGTACACGAGCGGAGTCACCGGCGGTGAGCGCCTGGCGGGGGGTGGTCCGGGCGCGCTGGCGGCAGGCCGCGCACTGGGTGATCGTGGTCGCGGCCGTCGCCTACCTCGCCTGGAAGGTGCCCGGATTCGTCGGCGACATCACCCACTCGGGGCGAACGCTGGAGAACGTGCGCTGGCACTGGGTGGCGGTCGCGGCGGTGTGCAGCCTCGGCGCGCTCGGCCTGTACGGGGAGATGCACCGGCAGTTGCTGCTGGTCGGCGGGGCGCGCCTGACGGTGCGCACGGTGCAGGGCATCAACATCGTGGAGAACGCGGTGTCCAGCACGATCCCCGTGGTCGGCGGCGCTGGGGCGCTGGTCTACGCGATCGACCAGTTGCGCCGCCGGGGCGTCGACGCGGCGCTGGCGTCCTGGTCTGTGCTGGTCGCCGGGTTGATCGACACGCTGACGCTGGTGGCGCTCGGCGCGCTGGTGCTGGGCTGGTCCGGGCGGATCGGCTTCGGCGCGGGCGTGGGGTTCGCGCTGCTCGTGGTGGCCTTCGCGGTCGCCGGCTGGGCGCTGCTGACCCACCCGGCGGTGCTGCGGCGCGGCCTGCACGAGGTGCTGGCGCTGGGCAGCCTGCTGCCGGGCCTGTGCCCGCCGTGTCGGGACGCCTGGCGGACGCGGACCGAGCAGGCGGCGCGGCGGCTGTCCACCCGCATCGCGCTGCTGCGGCCGCACGCCCCGCGGTGGGTGCTGCTGATCCTGCTCGCGGTCGGCAGCTGGCTGCTGGACTACCTGGCGCTCACCGCCACCGTCGCGGGGGTGGGCGCCTCGGTGCCCTGGCCGGTACTCGCGGTGGGGTTCCTCATCGTGCAGGGCAGCATCGCGCTGCAGATCTTCCCGGGCGGCGCCGGACTCGCCGAGACCGGGCTGCTCGGCGTCATGCTCGCCGCCGGCGTCCCCGCCGCGCCCGCCGCGGTCAGCGTGCTCACCTACCGGGCCATCACCTGGCTCGGCCTGTCCGCGCTGGGATGGGGCATCTACGCCACATGGATCCACACCAGCCCCATCCACCTACACCGGCACGCACCCGAACTCAGCCATGCGTGAGCCGACGCCACCGTCTACTCCCTGGCCACGATGTGCGCCTGTGAACGGTCAGATGCGACAGTACCGCTCGCGGTATTGATTTGGTACCATCTGTGCCGTGGCGATGAACCTGCGGCTGGGGCCTGACGCGGAAGCAGCGTTGCGGGCCGAGGCGCGGCGCACCGGGCGCTCCCAGCAGGACATCCTGCGCGAGGCGGTCGGGAGATATCTCGGGCTGCTGCCGAGCCAGGTCGGCGACACCGATCCTCTGATCGCCCAGGGCAAGGTCGCGCCGCCGCGGCTGCCGTTCCGCGACGTGCGACCGCGCCTGCACCTCGAGCCTGGCGAGAGCAGCCTGGACCTGCTCGAGCGCGACGATCGCGTCTGATGCGCGTCTACCTGGACAGCAGTGCGTTGCTCAAGCGGGTCATCGCGGAGTCCGAGTCCGAGGATCTGCGGGCCGCCCTCCGCCGTCACGCCGACGAGCGTGCCGTGCTGCTGTCGTCCCGGCTGGCGGCGATCGAGGTCAGTCGTGCGATCCGCACGCGGTTCGACCTCGGCTACGTGGCCGCGGCGGATTTCGTCGACGACGCCATGTCCGGCATTGCCGAATACCCGATCGGGGACGAGGTCGTCAGCCTCAGCCAGCGCCTGAATCCGAACCGGCTGCGTTCCCTCGACGCCATCCATGTCGCGTCCGCGATGCTTCTCGACGCGGACCTCCTGATCACCTACGACGACCGGATGGCTGAGGCCGGGCAGCAGAACGGGCTGCGTCCCGCCGCCCCCGGGCGCTGATACAGTCCGCCGGCAACACGGTCGCGCGGTCGTCCGATCCGAGCCGGGCCAGCCTTCGTCAGCCAGGTGTGACCTCGCCGGTGGCCGCGACGGTCGGGCAGTCCCGGTCGCGGGCGGCCGCGACCGCCGCCTGGCCGAGGCTGATGCCTCCGTCGTTGGGTGGCACCCGGGAGTGCACCAGCACCCGCATGCCGGCGCCGGCGAGGCCGTCGACGGTGCGGCGCAGCAGCAGCAGGTTCTGGAACACGCCGCCGGACAGGGCCACCACATCCACGCCGGTCGACTCGCGGAGCCGGGCGCAGGTGCGTACGACCGCGGCGGCAACGCCGTTGTGGAACCGCGCCGCGATCACCGGCACGGCCACGCCCCGGCACAGGTCCTCGGCCGCCGCCCGCACGGCGTCCACTCCGGACAGCCGCAGCGGCGAGCCGGGCAGCGTGCCGATCGGGTAGCCGCCGCGCTCGTCGCGGTCGGCCCGCTGCTCCAGTTCGATGGCGGCCTGGCCCTCGTAGGTCACCGTGTCGCGGACGCCGAGCAGCGCGGCCACCGCGTCGAACAGCCGGCCGGCGCTGGAGGTGAGCGGGGCGTGCAGCCGCTGCCGGGCCAGCCCCGTGACCGCGTCCCACTGGTCGGCGTTGCGCCGCCGCACGGCCAGCCGTGCCGGCGGCCGACCGGCGTAGCCGTGGTCCAGGTAGGCGGCGGCCATCCGCCACGGCGCCCGGATCGCCGCCGACCCACCCGGCATCGGCATCGGGTCCAGGTGCGCCAGCCGGCGGAAACCGGCGAGGTCGGCGAGTAGGAACTCGCCGCCCCACAGCGTGCCGTCGGTGCCGTAGCCGAGGCCGTCGAAGGCCACCCCGAGCACCGGCCCGGCCTCGCCGTTGTCGGCCAGGCAGGACGCCACGTGCGCGTGGTGGTGCTGCACACCGACGACGTCCACATCGGGCAGTTCGAGCGCGTACTTGGTGGACAGGTACTCGGGATGCAGGTCGTGCGTCACCACCTCGGGCCGCACGTCGAACAGGTTGAGAAAGTGGCTGATCCCCTCGGTGTAGGAGCGGAGCGTGGCCGCGTTCTCCAGGTCGCCGACGTGGTGGGAGACGTAGGCCCGGTACTCCTTCGCCACGCAGAACGTGTTCTTCAACTCGGCCCCGCAGGCCAGCACCGGCCGGGGGAACGGCCACGGCACGGTCAGCGGTTCCGGGACGTATCCGCGGGAACGGCGCACCAGCATCTCCCGGCCGCGGAACGGCCGCGTCACCGAGTCGTCGGTGCGCACGTGGATCGCCCGGTCGTGGGTGAGGAACGCGTCGGCGATGCCGGCCAACCGGGCGAGGGCGTCCTCGTCGCGGTGTGCGATCGGCTCGTCGGAGACGTTGCCGCTGGTCAGCACGATCGGCCGGGCGACTTCGCCGAGCAGCAGGTGGTGCAGCGGGGTGTAGGGCAGCATGATGCCGAGTTGCCGGTTGCCCGGTGCGACCGACGCGGCGATGCCGGTGCCGGCCCGCCGGTCCAGCAGCACGATCGGCCGCCGCCGGCCGGTCAGCAGGCGTTCGGCGAGTTCGTCCACGTGGCACACCCGGCTCGCCTCGTCCAGGTCGGCGACCATCACCGCGAACGGCTTGTCCTCGCGGCGTTTCCGGGACCGCAGGGCAGCCGCCGCCGCCTCGCTGGTCGCGTCCACCGCGAGGTGGTAGCCGCCCAGCCCCTTCACCGCCAGAACGTGTCCACTGTGGAGCATTTCGGCGGCGTCCCGGACGGGATCGCCGTCTCTTTCCTGCCCGCCGGCGTCCACCAGGCGCAGCCGCGGTCCGCACGCCGGGCAGCAGGTCGGCTGGGCGTGGAACCGCCGGTTCGCCGGGTCGTGGTACTCGGCCGCGCACTCGGCGCACATGGCGAACCCGGCCATCGTGGTGAGCGGCCGGTCGTACGGCACGCCGCGCACGATGGTGAACCGCGGGCCGCAGTTCGTGCAGTTGACGAACGGGTAGCGGTACCGCCGGTCGGTGGGGTCGGCCAGTTCGCGCAGGCAGTCCGCGCAGGTCGCCGCGTCCGCGGACACCGGCGTGCGGCGCGGCCCGCCCGCCTCACTGGGCACGATGACGAACTCGCCCGCCCCGGTCGGCGCCGCCTCGGTGACCACCAGCCGCTCGATCACAGCCAGCGGCGGCCGGTCACGCTCCATCGCCGCCAGGAACTCGGCCACCGCGGAACGGGCGCCCTCGGCCTCCACGAACACGCCGGACACGTCGTTGCCAACCCGGCCGGCCAGGCCGTACCGGGTGGCCAGGGCGTGCACGAACGGGCGGAAACCGACGCCCTGCACGATGCCCTCGACGCGCACCTCCACCCGGACGCACGACTCCACCCACACAGTCTCAAGTGGACGCCCCAGCGCGGCCACTCGAACCGTCACGCTTCCGGGAACCCGCACTCTTCGGCGGCCAGTCCACGGCCACGGCGGTGACGAACTGGCGCTCGCCGCCGCTCGGCAGCCGGTAGACGCTGACCACCCACCGGCCGGGTAAGGCGCCGACTCGGGGGAGGAAGTCCTCGGCGCAGACCCGGGTGTAGTGCTCGCGCCACTGCTGCCGGGACATCCTGACCGCCGCAGGCACCAGCCCTGGTCGTCCACCACCTCGGTGTACTCGTGCACCTGGGGGCCGTCCGGCATGACCCGGCGGTACTCGATCCGGTGACGGTAGTCGAAAAGCGGCACGTCCGCCTCCGCGTCCTTTGTGGAATGACGTGGCGAAGCGTGCGTGCGGGAGATCGCATGCGGGATCTCCCGCATGTCAACTCCCGCGGCTAGCTTTCGATCAGGACCGTCGGGAGGTGCGGGAACGTGGTGAAGCGGAGCAGACCGACGTTCCGGCAGCGGCAGCTCGGCCGCGAACTGCGCCGGTTACGCGAGCAGGCCGGGCTGTCCCAGGAGAAGGCCGCCACCCTGCTGCGGTACACCGACAGCACGATCAGCCGGATCGAGAACGGCCAGCTCCCGCCGTACCACGGCCTGCGCGCCATGCTCGACCTCTACGGGGTCACCGTCGACCAGTGGGACTGGTACCTCGACCTCTACGACCGCGCCCGGGAAAAGGGCTGGTGGCACGCCTACGGCCTGCTCGACGCCGGATACGTGGGCATGGAGGACGAGGCGTGCCGGGTGCGGGAGTTCCAACTCGGGCTCGTGCCCGGCTTGCTGCAAACCGATGACTACATCCGGGCCGTTTTCGCCGTGTCGCCAACACAGTGGTCGACCGATGCGGTGGAAGTCGGAGTCGCCATTCGGCGGAAGCGGCAGGAACGACTCACCGCCGACCCGCCGCTGGAGTTCCACGCGATCCTCGACGAGACGGTGCTCCACCGACGGCTGCCGGACGTCGAGGCCACCCGGGCGCAGCTTCGGCACATCGCGCGGGCCGCCGGACTGCCCAATGTCACCGTGCAGGTGCTCCCCAGCGACGTGGGACTGCACTACGGCCTCGTCAGCTCGTTCACCATCGTCAGCTTCCCCGACCGGCAGGACCGGGACGTGGTCTACCTCGAACACGTGGCCGGCGCGCTGCACGTGGAGAAGGAATCCGAGGTCGCGAAGTGTAGGCTCGACTTCGACCGCCTCGCGGCGCTCGCGCTCTCCCCGGAGGAGTCCGTCGCGCTGATCGAGCGGGTGGCCGACCAGCGGTGACCGTGACCGAGGGGGCGACATGCCGACCGTGGATCTCGCCGGTGCCCGGTGGCGGAAAAGCAGCCGCACCGCCGGGATGGGGAACGCCAACTGCGTTGAGGTGACGTTTGCCGGGCCGGCGGCGGCGGTGCGTGACTCCAAGAACCCGACAGGCCCGGTGATCGTCGTGCCCGCCTCCGCGTGGCACCGGTTCGTCGCCGCCATCAAACACGGCGCGCTCGGTTGAGCGCGCCACGCTGGGAGGGCGCTCAACCGAGGCCGGCGAACCGGCCGATGGCCACGGTCACCGCCATGGCCAGGATCACCGTGGTGGCCACGACGCTGCGAGGTTCCTTCAGGTACGCGTGCGAGCCGATCGCTCCCACCATGACGACCGCGAACCCGGTCGCGGCGAGCGGGGTGAGCACGGCCGCCGTGTGCGTCAGCCACGGCAGGATGATCCCGACCACGCCGAACAGTTCGCAGACGGCGGTGAACCGGACCAGCGGCAGCGGGAACGGCGCCACCCCGGTCTGGCCCATCGCCACCAGCCGCTCCTTGGGCAGCACCGACTTGCACGCCCCGGAAACGGCGAAGATCGCGGCCAGCAGTGCCTGCAGGATCCACAGCGTCACGTTCATCGTTCGTCCTCCATTCGTGCGGTTCGCGAAGAGGACGAACGGGCCAGCCGGAACGTGACGCGGCGCCCGGGCGGCGGACGCGCCCGGACGCCGCGCGTTTCCCGGCCGGCGACTCGCTCAGGAGGTGACCGCGCACGCGCCGCGGTTGGCCCGGCGCGGGCCCTCCGCGGTAGGCTTCACGTCGAAGTCGAAGATCGCCGTGGGCAGGTACAGCGAGCAGCACGCGTTGGGAATGTCCACGATGCCGCTGATCCGGCCCTCCAGCGGCGCCGACCCGAGCAGCAGGTACGCCTGCTCCGCGGAGAACCCGAACCTGGTCAGGTACTCGACCGCGTTCAGGCAGGCCCGCCGGTACGCCAGGGTGGCGTCCATGTAGTAGTTGGTGTCCGTGTCGTGGTCCACCGAGACACCGATGAACGTGAGGTACTCCGTGTACTGCGGTGCCACGTTGCCCGGCATGAAGACCGGGTTGGTGGTGATCCCGTACCGCTCCATGCCGCCCTTGATGAGGTCGACGTGGAGGTCGATGTAGCCGCCCATCTCGATGGCGCCGCAGAAGGTGATCTCCCCGTCGCCCTGGCTGAAGTGCAGGTCGCCCATGGACAGCTTGGCGTCCTTGACCTGCACCGGGAAGTACACCCGGGAGCCCCGGGTGAGGTTCTTGATGTCCTGGTTGCCGCCGTTCTCCCGGGCGGGCACGGTGCGCGCGCCGCGCGCCCTGATGTCCCGGGCCACGTCACCCTCGGCGGTGCCGGCCAGGGCGTTCTGCTCGTCCGGAGGCAGGCCCAGTGGCGGCACCCGGTCCGGCTCGGTGTCGATGAGCGCCCGCTCCCGGCGGTTCCAGCGGTCCAGCAGCTCGGCCGACGGCGCGGTGCCGATCAGGCCGGGGTGGGTGATGCCGGTGTACCGCACGCCGGGCAGGTGCCGGGAGGTCGCCATCTGCCCGTGGAAGTCCCAGATCGCCTTGTAGGAGTCGGGGAAGTAGTCGGTCAGGAAGCCACCGCCGTTGTTCCGCGCGAACACCCCGGTGTAGCCCCAGCCCTGGCCGGGGGCGTCGCCGGTCGCCTGCCGGCCCTGCACCGGCCCCAGTTCCAGGATGTCCACCACCAGCAGGTCGCCGGGTTCGGCGCGCTCCACGCCGATCGGCCCGCTCAGCATGTGACAGCGGGTCAGGTCGATGTCGCGGACGTCGTTGGCGGAGTTGTCGTTGTGGATCTGCGCGTCCGTCCAGTCCCGGCACTCCACGCGGAACTCCTCGTCCGGCCGCACCATCGCGGCCACCGGAACGTCCGGGTGCCAGCGGTTGTGTCCGGGAACGCTCTGGTCGGTCATCGACCGCTGCTGGTCGACCTCGAAAACCACGTTCGTCATCGCTTTTCTTCCTCCCCACGGTTTTCCGATCATGACGTCGTGTCCACGCTCAACTCCCCGGGGACGGGCTCGTGCGGGTCAGACGCCACCGGCTGGCCGGCGGACCGGTCAGCGGGTAGAGCGCGGCGAACACCACCACGCCGAAGGCGGCCAGGGCGATGGCGCTGACGTAGACGTTCCGCCAGGCGCCGGTCAGCAGCAGAAACGCCGGGATCGCACCGGTCACCCAGCCCTCGATGGCGGTGACCCAGCCCGTGTACCGGGTCAGGCTCTCCTCCTTGAGCCCGAAGACCACGAAGTACAGCGCCCACAGGAACGCCCAGTACAGCCAGATCACCCCGAACGGGCTGTTGCTGAGAATCTTGAAGCTGGCGACCGAGTACCCCACCGCGGCGATCGCCACGAACAGCGAGAAGTAGCCGACCCCCGTCGTGTCGAGGCCAGCCAGGATGCCGATTCCGACGTACAGGTAGGTGAACCCGAACAGATACAGGCCGGACGCCAGTAGAATGGTATTCGACGCCGCGGCGCTGGGTCCCTGGGAACTGATGATGAGATAGGTGGGAGTGATGACCTGAAGGCCCCCCACGAACAGGTTGAACACGGCGGCGGCCTTGGAGTCGACCTTGCCGAGCAACATCATCCCGTTCAGGAACAGAACGGCGCCGACGTAGAGCAGTCCAACGTTTTCCATGGTGACAATCTCCGCGGTGTTCGGCGCGCCTTCCGCGCGGCGAGCTCGGCTAGCCGCGGCGCCGCGGCCGGCGATGCGGAAGCGGTGGCAGCGGTCGACCCGGCGCGGGCGCGGAAACCACCTGCGGAGCCGACCGGCTCGCCTCCTCGCGGTCCCGCAACGCCGCCACCTCGTGTGGCGTCCTGGCCAGCGCGGGCGGTGTGAACAGCCGCCGGCACTCGGCGCCGCATCGTGCGCACGGCACAGTGCTCGGCGCGCTGCCGATCGGCAGGTGTAGATCAAAGGACCCGCATCGCGGACAACGGTATGCGTAGGTGGCCACCGGCGCACCACCCCCCAACAACCCCCAGCGGCGCACGCCGAAATGACCACCCCGGAATCCCGGCGCACGGTCGCTTTCCCGTTACCGTTGAGCGTCCCATCCGCCGATACGCCGGTCAAGCACGCCGGCTCGGTGATATTCGCGCGGCATGCGGAAAAGAATGTTACCTATGCGGGATGCGCACGATTATCGTTTCGTCCTGGTGCGCCGTTATGCGGTGCTTCGGGAGCGCGGGACGGCGTAGCCGGCGGGCGCCGGGATCACGGCCGCGAGGGCGGCGGGATTCTCGGCGAACGGGAAGCGGAACAGCACCTCGGCGGCCACCACGTCGGCGGGGTCGTCGGCCGGGTCGGTCACGCTGTACTGCCCGGGATGCGGCACCATCTCCTCGATCAGCACGTCGCCGCGGCCGCCCACGGCCACCTCGTCGAACACCCGCACCGCGAGCAGGCTCTCCAGGTCGCAGGCCAGCGACCGTGGATCGTCCACGGTGGACACCCGCACCCAGCGGGGCAGGCCGTGGGCGTCACGCAGCCGGGCCAGCGCGCGGGCCTTGGCCAGGTCGTCGGCGTGCGGGTCGCAGAGCGCGGCGCGCGGAAGTCGCCACTGCGCGGGGGAGACCACCAGGTCCCCGGCGACCGCGATCCTCGGCACGAAACTGCGCCCGGGCAGGGCGTGCACCGACTGCCGCAGGTCCGGCGGCCACACCGCGGGCGCACCGGTGTGCCGCAGCACCGCGACCAGCGCGTCCCACGGCGGCGGTGGGGTGCGGGGACCGTGGTAGACGATCCACACCGGTCCCTCCGGCGCCTCCACCACCACCACCCGACCCTCGGCGCGGCGCACCACGAGGTCGTCCAGCGGCACGTACCGGGGCGCGGCCGCGTCCGCACGGTGCACCCCGAGGTCGGGGTCGCCGGTCCAGGCCCGAGCGTGCAGCGGGCCCGCGCAGCCCGGCACGCGCAACTCCACCACCGGCATGCCGGTGCGCCGTTCCAGCCGGCCGAGGAAGGCGCGGTACCAGGCGATATGCGCCACCTCGCCGGACAGCCGGAGCAGCCCACCCGCCACCGGCGCGTCCAGCGAGCCGGCGGGTGACACCGCCGCCAGCGCCCAGCCGCCGTCCCGGCCCAGCGGGCGGACCGCGCAGTCCACCGGCCAGCGAAAGCCGGCGGGCGCGGCGCCGCAGGCGTCGAGCAGGTCGGCGCCGATGTCCAGCACGGCGGCCGAGTCCGCGCGGTCCGCCATGGTGCGCAGCAGCCGGGCGTAACCCGACCCGGGCGTGCACGGCGCCGGCCAGCCGGGCGCGGCCGCGGCGTGCCGCCCGCGACGGGCGCGCGGGGCGGCCAGCACGTCCAGCACCGGGCGCGGCTCGTCGCCGAGGTCGTCGGCGACGGCGCCACGGTCCTCGCCGATCAGCTCGGCCAGCCGCAGCACCTGCGCCACGGCGTGCTCCAGCCGCCGCACCTCGGGCGGGTCGATCCCCCCGGAGGCCCGGCGGAACACCCGGCGGCGGCCACCATGCCGGCCGTCCAGCGCGGGACGCGGCGTGCGGCCCGGCCCACCGAGCCGCTGCCAGCCGATCCACACCGGCCGGGGCGCGGCGGACACCCGCAGCACCCCCGTGTCGGCCAGGTGCGCCACACACTCCCGCAGCATGGCCCGGCCCGCCGCGGTGGCCAGCACGGAGCGTTCCACGTCGGCCAGCCGGAGCGCCCCGCCGCGCAACGCGTCCACCACGGCGGCCACCACGGGCGTCAGCCGCACCCGCCGCTCGGTCAGCCGCTGCGGGTCGGCCGGATCGGCCGCCCACACCCGCAGGTGGTCGCCGTCCACCCGGTGCAGCGGGGCCAGCGCCACCACCACCCCGGCGTCCCGGACGGACCGGGGTGCCCGGGCGTTGGCCACCCACTCCACGGCGATCTCCCCGGTCAACGCCAGGGGACCCGACGCGGGCCGGCCCAGCGACACCAGCGCGGCCTGCCCGGACGCCGGTGCGGTCGCCTCGGCCGCGATCGCCCGCCATAGCCGGTCGCTGCGCTGCCACAGCCGCCGGCCGGTCGCCCCGCTCGCGCGGTCGGCGCCCGTGGCGTGCACGGGCGGCAGCCCCGCCTCGGCGAGCACCCGGCGGCCGGCCGCGAAGCCGCGCAGCAACGCCCACGGCGCGCGCAGCAGCCGTCGCTTCTCGCTGGCCACCGCCTCGCCGGCGCGCCGGTGCACCCGGGCCAGCGCGTCCGCGGCCGCGCCGAGCCGGCGCAGTTCCCTGGCCAGGTCCCGGTCGCAGGCGTCGACCTCGGCGGCCGCGGCCAACCGCAGGCAGTCCGTGACGCCGACCAGCGCGCCCGCCTTGAGCCGCCGGCTCACCTCCACGGCCAGCCGGCGGTCGGCGGAGGTCAGCCGCGGCGCCGGGACCAGGCAGGCGCACAGATGCTCCGCCAGGATCCCGCTCACCCTGCGGTAGGAGGCCTCCTCGGCGTCCAGCCGGCGCAGCAGCGTGAACAGTTCCGGTGCGGCGGCCGACAGCCACAGCCGCGCCGGCAGGCCGGCGGCCCGCAGCACGGCGGTTGACCTCGGCAGCCGGCTCATCGCCACCCGTCGGTGTCCCGGCCGGGCCGCCGCTGCCTCGGCATGCCGAGTCGCGTCATGCCCGAGGTGTCGGTGCTCGGCGGCCGCCTCCTTGAGCCGGCGCACCCGAACGAGTTTCCCGCCACCGGGGCAGCAGGCCCGCACACCATGACACGGCACCGCTGGCCAGGTAGCTGGATAACCTGCTCCGGTGACCACCGAGCTGATCCTGCTGCCGCGGGTGGCCTACCGCGGTCGGGAGATCGCCGGACCCCGGTTGCGTGGCCTGCTCGCGCTGCTCGCCCGCGACCTGCGCGCCGGGTGCGGCACCGCTCGGCTGGTGGACGAGCTGTGGCCGGACGAGCAGCCCGAGAACCCGACGAAGGCGCTGCAGATCCTCGTCTCCCGCGCCCGCGCGCAACTCGGCTCGGACCTCATCGTGCGCACCGCGACCGGCTACCGCCTCGCCCTGGCTGAGCACCAGGTCGACGCGTGCGCCGCGGTGCTGCACGCCTCGGCCACCGCCCGGCACGCCGGCGCCGGCGCGAACGTGATCATCGCGAGCACGCCGATGGCGGCGAGCCAGCCGACCGGCCCCGCGGTGGGCCGGAACCCGACCAGCAGCGCGACCCCGGTGACGATGGCCATACCGAGCAGCGTCTGGATCATGCTGCCGAGCACGTGCCCGGTGAGCACCGACGCCCGGGCGATGGCCATGGTGCGGAACCGGGCGATGATGCCCTCGGTCATGTCCATCGCCACCGAGATCGCCGTGCCCTGCGTCGCGGTGGCCACCGTCATCAGGATGATCCCCGGGACGACGTAGTTGACGTACGCGGCTCGGCCGCCCGCCGGCCCGCCGAGCCCGTTGCCCAGCGTGCCGCCGAAGACGTAGACGAACAGCAGCAGGAAGACCACCGGCATGCCGACGAGCAGCAACGTCATCGACGGGTAGCGCAGCATGTGCCGCAGGGTGCGGCGCAGCATCGTCGCCGAGTCGGTCAGCGCGGCGGAGACGGTTGTCATCGCGCGGCCACCTTCGCGTTGTCGGTCCCGCCGGGCTGAGGCCCGAAGGCCTCAGCCGCGGATGAGGTCAGCAGCGCGCTCGCCGATCATCAGGACGGTGACCATCGGGTTCACCGTGGTGATGCTCGGGAAGATCGACCCGTCGACCACGCGCAGCCCGTCGACGCCGCGCACCCGCAACTCCGGGTCGACCACGGCGGTCGGGTCGTCGGCCGCGCCCATCTTGCAGGTGCCCAGCGGGTGGTAGACGGTGTGCGCGGCCCGCCGGCCGTACTCGGACAGCGCCTCGTCGCTGGTCACGTCCAGCCCCGGCGCCACCTCGCGGACCAGCCACGACTTCAGCGGCTCCTGCGCGGCCACCTGGCGGGCGATCCGCAGACCGTCCACAATGGTCTGTTCGTCGTAGCCGTCCGGGTCGGTGAAGTAGCGGAAGTCCAGCGCGGGCTTCTCCGCCGGGTCGGCGCTGCGCAGCCACAGCCGGCCGCGGCTGCGCGAGTGGGGGATGTTCGGCGTCATGCACACGCCGTGCTCGATCGCCGGGTAGCCCAGCCGCTCGGTGTTCCAGGAGAACGGCACCTGGTAGAAGTGGAACATCAGGTCGGGTCGGGGGTCGGACGTGTCGCGGCGGACGAACAGCCCGGCGTCCGAGTCCATCACCGAGTTCTTCGGGATCGGCCCGTCCGTCTCCCAGATGATCACGGACTCGGGGTGGTCGATCAGGTTCTCCCCGACGCCGGGCAGATCGGCCACCACGTCGATGCCGAGCCGGCGCAGGTCGTCGGCGCCGCCGACGCCGGAGAGCAGCAGCAGCCGGGGGCTGTCCACCGCGCCCGCGCACACCAGCACCTCGCGCTCGGCGTACACCTCGCCGGTGGTGCCGTCCGGGCGGCGGACGCGGACGCCGCGGGCGCGCGGGCCGGCGCCGATGATGATCTGGCCGACCCAGGTCTCCAGCATCAGTTCCAGGTTCGGCCGGTCCAGGATGGGGTGCAGGTAGGCCACCGAGGACGACGACCGGTAGCCGGTCTCCGGGTCGTAGGCGACGGAGAAGAACCCGGCGCCGTCGGTGAACGGCTTGGCGTTGAAGTCGCTGATCTCCGGCACGCCCAGCGCGGCGGTGGCGGCGGTGACGAAGTCCCGGGCGATCGGGTTCCGGTCCTTCGCCGCCACCGGGACGATGTTGTTCTGCAGCCGGTCGAAGTACGGCAGGATGGTCGCGGCGTCCCAGCCGGTGCAGCCGGCCGCCGCCCAGGCGTCCAGGTCACCGGGCAGCGGCGCGAAGCTGATCAGCGTGTTGTGCGAGGAGCAGCCGCCGAGCACCCGCGCCCGGGAGTGCCGGATGAACGAGTTGCCCCGGGGCTGCTCGACGGTGGGGTAGTCGTAGTCCAGCTCCGAGCCGAGCAGGTTGATCCAGTTCCGCAGCTCCAGCACGCGCCGGTCGCCGACGTCGCTGGGCCCGCCCTCGATCACGCAGACCCGGCAGTCCGGGTCCTCGGACAGCCGGGCGGCGAGCACCGCTCCCGCGGTGCCGCCACCGACGATCACGTAGTCGTATGCCTGCTCGGACATGCTGCTCCCTACATCCGCGATGTCACGCGCCATCGGTCACCTACCGGTGAGGTCGCGGGCGAACCAGTGCTGCGGCCTGGGGGCGAGGTTCCGGTAGACGTGCCGCGGCTCGCAGTACTCGTGCAACCCGGTCGGCCCCAGCTCGCGGCCGATGCCGGAGCGCTTGAACCCGCCCCACTCCGCCTGCGGCAGGTAGGGGCCGAAGTCGTTGATCCACACCGTGCCGTGGCGCAGCCGGGCGGCGACCCGCTCGGCCTTGTCCCCTTCGCCGCTCCACACCGCGCCGGCCAGCCCGTAGTCGGTGTCGTTGCCCAGCTCCACCGCCTCGTCCTCGGAGCGGAACCGCTCCGCGGTGATGATCGGGCCGAAGGTCTCGTCCCGCACCACGGTCATCTCCCGGGTGCAGTCGGCGAACACCGTGGGGCGGAAGAAGAACCCGTCGCGCAACTCCTTCTCGTCCGGGCGGTGCCCGCCGGCGAGCAGCCGGGCGCCCTCCCGCTGCCCGATCTCGGCGTACCGCTGCACCTTGGCCAGGTGCTCGGCGGAGACCAGCGGGCCGCTCTCGGTGTCCTCGTCGAGGCCGTTGCCCAGCCGCACCGCGTCGGCGCGCCGGGCGATCTCGGTGACGAAGTCGTCGTAGATCCGGTCCTCGACGATCAGCCGGGTGCCCGCCGAGCAGACCTGGCCGCCGTGCAGGAAGGCCGCGATCAGCGCGTAGTCGATCGCGGTCTCCAGGTCCGCGTCCGCGAAGACGATGTTCGGGTTCTTCCCGCCCAGTTCCAGGGCGACCTTCTTGACCGCCTCGCCGGCGGTGCGGGCGATCCACCGGCCGGTGGCCAGGCTGCCGGTGAACGACACCAGGTCGACGTCGGGGTGCTCGACCAGCGGCGCGCCCACCGCCTTGCCGGTGCCCAGCACCAGGTTGGCCACGCCCGCCGGCAGGCCGGCCTCCGCCAGCAGCTCGAACAGCTTGATCGTGGTCAGCGGGGTGATCTCGCTGGGCTTGGCGACCAGGCTGTTGCCGGCGGCCAGCGCCGGCGCGACCTTCCAGCAGATCTGCAGCAGCGGGTAGTTCCAGGGCGCGATCATCGCGCACACCCCGACCGGTTCGTGGTCGATCCGGCTGACCACGCCGGGCTGGCCGGTGTCCACCCGCCTCGGCCGCAACGCATCGATGGTGCCGGCGTAGTAGCGGAACACCGCGGTCACGTCGTCCACGTCGACCCGGCTCTCCACCAGCGTCTTGCCGGTGTCCAGGGTCTCCGTGCGGGCGATCTCCTCCTTGTCCCGCTGCAGCAGGTCAGCGACCCGGTTCAGCAGCGCGGCCCGCTCGGCGAGCGTGCTGCGTGACCACCGGCCGCCGGTGAACGCGGCCCGCGCGGCCCGCACCGCCCGGTCGACGTCCTCCTCCGCGCCCTCGGCGACCTCCGCGACCGTGCTCTGGTCGAACGGGTTGATGATCGAGCGCTTCGCGCCGGTCGCCGCCTCGCACCAGGATCCGTCGATGAACAGCCGCGTCAACGCCCCGGTCGCCTCCTCGTCACCTCGCCGGCATCGCCTGCCCGGCCCACTTTCTCGTTTCGGAAGCAACACGCTGGCCGGGCCGGGACCGCCGTGTCAAGTTCGGCGCTCCTGATCGCCGAACCCGCGCCGACCGGCCGCCGGTCCGCGTCTGGAGTGATCAGCCGCATTGATCCGCGGCGCCGGCGGTCGCCTCGGGGAGCCGGAGTGCGAGAAGAACCACGAACATCGGGCCGGTGAATGCGGTGTGAATCACCGCGGAACCGGGGGCAGCTTGACTGCATCGTTTCCGCCGGGGACTCTGTTACGGCCCTCGCGACCGTCCACTCGCTACCGGAGGAGGAGTCCCGACCTCGACCAGGCCAAAACTCCCACGCAGCGACCACTGTCCACAGAGGACGAACAAGTCCCCGGGGTCGCCCGTCCCGGCCGTCGGTCACGAGCCGACCGGGGGCGGCCGGGTGCACGTTCTCGTCTTGCACGCCAGGAGGAACGATGGCGGAACAGGCAACCGACAGCCGCGAGCTCGCGAGGTTCGGTTACCGGCAGGAACTCGACCGCTCGCTCGGCAGGTTCTCCTCCTTCGCCGCCGGGTTCAGCTACATCTCCATCCTGACCGGCGTCTTCCAGCTCTTCTTCTTCGGCTTCTCGTCGGGCGGTCCGGCGTTCTTCTGGACCTGGCCCACCGTGCTGGTCGGCCAGTTACTGGTGGCGCTGTGCTTCGCCGAACTCGCCGGGCAGTTCCCGCTCGCCGGCTCCGTGTACCAGTGGTCCAAGCAGATCGCCCGCCCGTTCACGTCCTGGATGGCCGGCTGGATCATGCTGGTCGGCTCGGTGGTCACCATCGCCGCGGTCGCCGTGGCCTACCAGGTGATCCTTCCGCAGATCTCGGAGAAGTTCCAGATCGTCGGCGGCCCCTCCGACGTCGGCGTGGTCAGCACCCCGGACGGCGCGAAGAACGCGGTGATCCTCGCCCTCGGCCTGCTGGTGTTCACCACCGTGGTGAACATGATCGGCGTGCGGCTGATGGCCTACATCAACAACTTCGGCGTCGCCATCGAACTGGTCGGCGTGACCCTGCTGATCGTGCTGCTCGCGGTGCACTCGGTGCGCGGCCCCGGCATCGTGACGCAGACCTTCGGCACCGGTGACACCCACCCCGCCGGATACCTGGGCGCGTTCCTGGTGGCCGGGCTGATGAGCGCCTACGTCCTGTACGGCTTCGACACCGCCGGGTCGCTGGCCGAGGAGACCCACGAGCCGCGCCGGCACGCGCCGCCGGCGATCATCCGCGCGCTGCTGGCCGCCGGGTTGGCCGGTGGCCTGGTGCTGCTGTTCGCGCTGATGGCCGTGCCGAACGTGCACGCCCAGGAGATCGCCACGTCCGGGCTGCCCTACATCGTCAAGTCCACCCTGGGCGACGGGCTCGGTGACGCGTTCCTGACCTGCTCGGCGATCGCCATCACGGTGTGCTGCCTGGCCTGCCACACCGGCGGCATCCGGATGATGTTCGCCATGGGCCGGGACAACCGGCTGCCCTTCGGGCCGGCGCTGGCCAGGGTGTCGGAGAAGTCCAAGACCCCGGTGGTGCCCGCGGTGATCATCGGCGTGATCGGGATCGGCCTGCTGCTGGTCAACATCGGCAACCAGCGGGTGTTCTTCGTGCTCACCTCGGTCGCGATCATCCTGTTCTACCTCGCTTACCTGTGCGTCACCGGGCCGCTGCTGCTCGCCCGGCTGACCGGGCGGTGGCCGCGGCCGGACCACGGGCCGCACTTCTCGCTGGGCCGCTGGGGGCTGCCGGTCAACCTGCTCGCGGTGGCCTACCAGGTGGTGGCGCTGGTGAACCTGGCGTGGCCGCGGCCGGACGTGTACGGCGGCGACCACTGGTACTACCAGTGTGGCGCCTTCGTGTTCTGTGGCGCGTTCGGCGTCCTCGGCGGCGCGTACTACCTGCTGTTCCAGCGCGGCCGGGCAGGGCAGTTCGGCCCGGCCGGCGGGGTGCCGGACGAGGCCGGGCTGGCCGCCGCACCCAAGGGCTGAGCGCGGCGCGGCGACCCGGCCGTGCCGCCGGGTCGCCGCGCCACCGGCCCGCTCCTACCGTGGGTGGCGTGGGCCGGATTCTGGTGGGCACCGCGTCGTGGACGGACAGGACGCTGCTGGCCTCGGGCTGGTACCCGCGCGAGGTGAACACCGCCGAGCAGCGGCTGGCCTACTACGCGTCGCGGTTCCCGCTGGTCGAGGTGGACTCGACGTACTACTCGCCGCCCGCCGAGCAGGCCGTGCTCGCCTGGCGCGACCGCACCCCCGCCGAGTTCACCTTCAACATCAAGGCGTTCTCGCTGCTCACCCAGCACCCCACCCGGCCGGCCAGCATGTACCGGGACCTGCGCCCGGCCGTCGAGGAGGCGGCGCGCGGCAGGAAGAACGTCTACCTCCGCGACCTCGACCGCGCCGTGGTGGACGCGGTGTGGGAGCGGTTCGTGGCCGCACTGCGACCGCTGCACGAGGCGGGCAAGCTCGGCGCGGTGCTGTTCCAGTTCCCGCAGTGGTTCCCGATCAGCGCCGCGAACAAGCGCTACATCCTGGACTGCCGGGACCGGTGCGCGCCCATCCCGATCTGCGTGGAGTTCCGCAACCACACCTGGATGCGCGACGGCAACGAGTCGGAGACCCTGGACTTCCTCACCCGCCACGAGGTGCCCTACGTGTGCGTGGACATGCCGCAGGGCTACCCGAGTTCGATCCCGCCGACCCTGGCGGCCACCGGCGAGCCGGCCGTGGTGCGCTTCCACGGGCACTCGGAGAAATGGCAGAGCAAGAACATCTACGAGCGGTTCGGCTACCTGTACTCCGGGGAGGAAATGGCCGGATGGGCGGAGAAGCTGCGCGAGCTGTCCGGCCGGGCGGCCACCACGCACGCCCTGCTCAACAACTGCTACCGGGACTACGCGCAGACCAACGCTCAGCAACTCGCCGACCTGCTCGCCGCCGACCACTCGGTTACCGGTAGCTGAACACCAGCCAACGGCGGGCAAACAGGAACCTCGACACCCAGGGCAAAGGACCTTCGGCCCTAGGCCGGAGGACTTCCTGCCATGTTCGGTGACCGCAACGCGACGCTTCGGCCGTTCGGCGGCGCATTGTGAGTTCCGAGCCGCTGGCCACACCGACGAAGGTGAGCATATCTATGGCGACCAGGGTCTTCCTGATCGACGACCACGAGGTGGTTCGGCTGGGTATCACCGACCTGGTGGACACCGAACCCGATCTGCGCGTGGTGGGCGGGGCGTCCACCGTCGCGGAAGCGCTGGACAAGGTACCGACCGCGGAGGCGGACGTGGCCGTGATCGACGTCCGGCTGCCCGACGGCAACGGCGTGGAACTGTGCCGTGACCTGCGCTCCCAGATCCCCGACCTGCGCTGCCTCATCCTGACCTCGTTCGACGACGACGAGGCGCTGTTCGACGCGATCATGGCCGGCGCCTCCGGCTTCGTGCTCAAGCAGGTGGTCGGTTCCGAGTTGGTGGCCTCGATCCGCGCGGTGGGCGCCGGCGAGTCGCTGCTGGACCGCGGCATGGTGTCGCTGCTGCTCAACCGGCTGCGCCGGCAGCAGGAACGGGCGGACCCGCTGGGCAGGCTCAGCGAGCAGGAACGGCAGATCCTCGAGCTGATCACCGAGGGGATGACCAACCGGGAGATCGCCACCCGGCTGCACCTGTCCGAGAAGACGGTGAAGAACTACGTGTCCTTCCTGCTCAGCAAGCTGAGCATGCGCAGCCGTATCCAGGCCGCCGTGTTCGCGACCGAGCTGCGACTGCACCGTGACTCATCGGAGGAGCAGTCCCGTTGACCACGCGAGCGGAAACTCCGAGGGACGAATCGGCCGTCGACGCGGAGGTACTGAGGCGATTGCTGGCCGGCATGCGCGACCTGCGCGACGGCAACTTCCGCCGGCGGCTCGTGGTCGCCGGCGGTGGTCTGTCCGCCGAGCTGGCCACCGTGTTCAACGAGCTGGCCGACCGGAACCAGCGGCTGGTCAGCGAGATGGACCGGGTGCGCACCGCGGTCGGCCGCAACGAGCAGCTTGACGAGCGGGTTGAACTCGACGGTGCCGGGGACGGCTGGTCCACCGCCGCGGCCGCGATGAACGGGCTGATCGAGGACCTGGTCCGGCCCACCACCGAGCTGAGCCGGGTGCTCGCTGCGGTCGCCGAGGGTGACCTGTCCCGGCGCATGCCCGGCCCGCCCAGCGGGGTCCGGCCGGACAGCAAGTTCGCCGGCCTCAGCACCACGGTCAACTCGCTGCTGGACCGGCTGTCGGTGTTCGCCGACGAGGTGACCCGGGTGGCGCGCGAGGTGGGTACCGAGGGTCGGTTGGGTGGTCAGGCCGAGGTGCCGGGCGTCGCGGGGACGTGGCGGGATCTGACCGATTCGGTGAACTCGATGGCCGGCAACCTGACCAGCCAGGTGCGCAGCATCGCCGCGGTGGCCACCGCGGTCGCCCGGGGCGACCTGACGCAGAAGATCGACGTGGACGCCCGGGGCGAGATCCTGGAGTTGAAGAACACCCTGAACACGATGGTGGATCAGCTGTCGGGGTTCGCCGACGAGGTGACCCGGGTGGCGCGCGAGGTGGGTACCGAGGGTCGGTTGGGTGGTCAGGCCGAGGTGCCGGGCGTCGCGGGGACGTGGCGGGATCTGACCGACTCCGTCAACTTCATGGCGAATAACCTCACCAACCAGGTGCGCAGCATCGCGACGGTGGCCACGGCGGTGGCGCGGGGGGATCTGAGCCAGAAGATCAAGGTCGATGCTCGCGGGGAGATCCTGGAGCTGAAGACGACGCTGAACACGATGGTGGATCAGCTCTCAGGGTTCGCCGACGAGGTGACCCGCGTCGCGCGCGAGGTGGGCACCGAGGGCATCCTCGGCGGCCAGGCCAAGGTGCCCGGCGTGGCCGGTACCTGGCGGGATCTGACCGACTCGGTCAACTTCATGGCCGGCAACCTGACCAGCCAGGTGCGCAGCATCGCGACGGTGGCCACGGCGGTGGCGCGGGGGGATCTGAGCCAGAAGATCAGCGTCGATGCTCGCGGGGAGATCCTGGAGCTGAAGACGACGCTGAACACGATGGTGGATCAGCTCTCGGCGTTCGCCGACGAGGTCACCCGCGTCGCGCGCGAGGTGGGTACCGAGGGCCGGCTGGGCGGCCAGGCCCAGGTCCGCGGCATCGGCGGCACCTGGAAGGACCTCACCGTCAACGTCAACGTGATGGCGGAGAACCTGACCAGCCAGGTGCGCAGCATCGCCACGGTGGCCACCGCGGTCGCCGGTGGCGACCTGTCCAAGAAGATCACCGTCGAGGCCAAGGGCGAGGTCGCCGCGCTCGCCCAGTCCATCAACAGCATGGTGGACACGCTGCGCGCGTTCGCCGACGAGGTGACGCGAGTGGCGCGCGAGGTGGGCACCGAGGGCATCCTCGGCGGCCAGGCCCGGGTCGGCAACGTGGCCGGTACCTGGCGGGATCTGACCGACTCGGTGAACTCCATGGCCGGCAACCTCACCAGTCAGGTCCGCAACATCGCGCTGGTCGCCTCGGCGATCGCCCAGGGCGACCTGTCCAAGAAGATCGACGTGGACGCCCGGGGCGAGATCCTGGAGCTGAAGACCACCATCAACACCACCGTCGACCGGCTCTCCGCGTTCGCCTCCGAGGTCACCCGCGTGGCCCGCGAGGTGGGCACCGAGGGCAAGCTCGGCGGGCAGGCCGAGGTGGAGGGCGTCTCCGGCACCTGGCAGCGGCTCACCGAGAGCGTCAACCGGCTCGCCGGGAACCTGACCACCCAGGTCCGCGCGATCGCCGCGGTGGCCACCGCGGTGGCCCGGGGCGACCTGACGCAGAAGATCGGCGTGGACGCCCGCGGCGAGATCCTGGAACTGAAGAACAACATCAACCAGATGATCGCCAACCTGGAGGAGACCACCCGCTCCAACCTGGAACAGGACTGGCTGAAGACCAACCTGGCGCGCATCTCCGCGCTCATGCAGGGCCACCGCGATCTGGCCGCCGTGGCCTCGCTGATCCTCAGCGAACTGGTGCCGCTGGTCTCCGCCCAGCAGGGCGCGTTCTTCCTGGCGCAGGCCGAGGCGGACGGCGAGGTGGTGCTGGAACGGGTCGCCGGGTACGGCTGCCGCCCGACCGAGGAGCCGGTGCGGTTCCGCCGCGGCGAGTCCCTGGTCGGCCAGGCCGCCCTGGACAAGAAGACGATCGTGGTCACCGACGCGCCGCCCGGCTACCTCACGGTGTCCTCCGGGCTGGGCTCGGCCGCGCCGGTGAACGTGATCGTGCTGCCGGTGCTGTTCGAGAGCGAGGCGCTCGGCGTGCTCGAACTGGCGTCGATGAACAGGTTCACCGGCGTGCACCTGGACCTGCTGGAGCAACTGAAACGCAACATCGGCGTCAACCTCAACACGATCATGGCGAACGCCCGCACCGAGGCGCTGCTCGCCGAGTCCCAGCGGCTGGCGCACGAGCTGCGCGCCCGCTCCGAGCAGTTGCAGGCCCAGCAGGACGAGCTGCAACGCTCCAACACCGAGCTGGCCGAGAAGGCAGCGCTGCTGGCCAGGCAGAACCGGGACATCGAGATCAAGAACACGGAGATCGAGCAGGCCAGGGCGGAGCTGGAGGAGCGGGCCCGGCAGCTCTCCGCCGCCTCGATGTACAAGTCGCAGTTCATGGCGAACATGTCGCACGAGCTGCGCACCCCGCTGAACAGCGCGCTCATCCTGGCCAAGCTGCTCGCCGACAACCTGGAGGGCAACCTCAGCGCGAAGCAGATCGAGTACGCCAAAACCATCTACTCCGCCGGTAGCGACCTGCTGCAGCTCATCAACGACATCCTCGACCTGGCCAAGGTGGAGGCCGGGCACATGGAGCTGCAGCCGACCTGCGTCCGGCTGGAGGAACTGGTCAGCTACGTCGAGACGCTGTGCCGGCCGCTGGTCGCAGAGAAGGGACTCGACTTCGCGGTGTGCGTCGCGCCGGACGTGCCGCCGAGCCTGGAGACCGACGGCCACCGGCTCCAGCAGGTCCTGCGCAACCTGCTCTCCAACGCGGTCAAGTTCACCAGCGAGGGCGGCGTCCGGATGGAGATCAGTCTCGCCGACGGCGCCGGGCCCGCCGCGGCCGGCTGGATCGCGTTCGCCGTGCGGGACACCGGCATCGGCATCCCCGCCGACAAGCTCTCGGTGATCTTCGAGGCGTTCCAGCAGGCCGACGGCACCACCAACCGCCGCTACGGCGGCACCGGGCTGGGCCTCACCATCAGCCGGGAGCTGACCCGGGTGCTCGGTGGGGAACTCCACGTCAGCAGCGAGCCGGGAGTGGGCAGCACCTTCACCCTCTACCTACCGCTGCAGCAGCCGGAGATGGCGGGGCTCACCTCCGCTGACGCCGAACCGCTGGCCCTGGAGGCGGCCGGCGACACCCCGTTCGTCGAGGTGACGGACGCATCGGAGTCCTCGGAGACCCGGCAGCTGCGGTTCGACGGCGAGAAGGTGCTCATCGTCGACGACGACCAGCGCAACGTGTTCGCCGTGTCCATCCTGCTGGAGCGGCACGGGCTGACCGTGGTGCACGCGGAGAGCGGACCGGCGGGGATCGAGGCGCTGCGCCGGGACCCGGAGATCGCCCTGGTGCTGATGGACGTGATGCTGCCCGGAATGGACGGTCACGCCACCACGGCGGAGATCCGCACCATGCCCGACCACGCCGATCTCCCGATCATCGCGGTGACCGCGAAGGCGATGAAGGGCGACCGGGAGAAGAGCCTCGCCGCGGGCGCCACCGACTACGTCACCAAGCCGGTGGACGTCGACCACCTGCTCCGGCTCATCGCGACCCACCTGGGCGCGCACCCGGTGCGGTCCTGAACACGTGTTCGGCGGGTGCCCCGGAATCCCGGCGCACCCGCCGAACACGGGGGACGAGCCGAGAGTCAGCCGGCGGGCCGGTGCTCCGGCTCGGGAACGGACTCACCGGCCGACGCCGCGGCGCCGTTCCGCGAACCGTTCACCGCACCGCCCCGCTTCACCGACTCCAGCAGCAACTGCGACACGTCGCGGACCGTGACGTTCGTACCCTGCTGCTCGCTCTGCCGCTGCACCAACCCGTCGCTGATCATCACCCGGCAGAACGGGCAACCCGTGGCGACGGTGCTCGCCTCGGTGGCGATCGCCTCGTCCACCCGCTCCAGGTTGATCCGCTTGCCGATCTGCTCCTCCATCCACATCCGGGCGCCGCCGGCGCCGCAGCACAGCGAGCGGTCCGCATGCCGGGGCATCTCGGTGAGGGTGGCGCCGGCCGCGCCGACCAGCTCCCGCGGCGGCTCGTAGACCTTGTTGTGCCGGCCCAGGTAGCACGGGTCGTGGTAGGTCACCGACGGCCCACCGCCGTCCGCCGGCTTCACCGGGGTCAGCCGGCCCTCGCGCACCAGCCGGTTCAGCAACTGGGTGTGGTGCACCACCTCGTACTCGCCGCCGAGCTGGGGGTACTCCCGTCCGAGGGTGTTCATGCAGTGCGGGCAGGTGGTGACGATCTTCCGCCGCATCGGCTCCCGGCCCTCGAAGACGCTGTTCAGCAGCTCGGCGGTCTGCTGGGCCATCATCTGGAACAGGAACTCGTTACCGGAGCGGCGGGCCGGGTCGCCGGTGCAGGTCTCCTCGGTGCCCAGCACCAGGTACTTGACCCCGGCGATGTGCAGCAGCTCCGCCGTGGCCTGCACGGTCTTCTTCGCGTTGTCGTCGAACGCGCCGGCGCACCCGACCCAGTACAGGTACTCCACGTCCTCGGGCAGTTCGCCCTCGAAGACGGGCACCTCGAAGTCCAGGTCCTTGGTCCAGTCCAGTCGGTTGGACTGGTTCTGCCCCCACGGGTTGCCCTTGTTCTCCAGGTTGCGGAACAGGGTGCCCAGCTCGGTGGGGAACGCCGACTCGATCATCACCTGGTAGCGGCGCATGTCGACGATGTGGTCCACGTGCTCGATGTCCACCGGGCACTGCTCGACGCACGCGCCGCAGGTGGTGCAGGACCACAGCACGTCCGGGTCGATCACCCCACCCTCCTCGGCGGTGCCGACCAGCGGGCGGGTCGCCTGCTCCGGGCCGGACCCGGTGATCCGGCCGAACCCGGACTCCGGCACCCCGTGCCGCTCGCCGTGCGGCACGTTCTCCGCCGAACCGTTCGCCGGGACTTCCTGGCCGCCGATGAGGTACGGCGCCTTGGCGAACAGGTGGTCCCGCAGGTCCATGATCACCAGCTTCGGCGACAGCGGCTTGCCGGTGTTCCACGCCGGGCACTGGCTCTGGCAGCGGCCGCACTCGGTGCAGGTGGCGAAGTCGAGGTAGCCCTTCCAGGTGAAGTCCTCGATCTTGCCGCGCCCGAAGACGTCGTCCTCGCTCGGGTCCTCGAAGTCGATCGGCTTGCCGTGTGACTCCATCGGCAGCAACGGTCCGAGTCCGTCCGGCAGCCGCTTGGTCGCCACGTTCAGCGGCGCCACGAAGATGTGCAGGTGCTTGGAGTGCACCACGAACACCAGGAAGCCCATGATCACGCCGACGTTGGCCAGCACGAACACCGTCTCGATCATCGAGTTGGCGGTCATGCCCAGCGGCGCCAGCGCGTGCGCCACCAGCCAGGACGCGAACGGCCACGCGCTGTGGCCGAACGGGAAGTGCCCGGTGTTGAACTGCGCGCCCCGGTAGAGCAGCAGTGTGATCATCACGCTGGCGATCAGCGCCAACACCAGCCACGCCGGCCCGGTGTGCGAGCCGTAGAACCGGGAGTCCCGCTGCCGGCGTTCCGGCGCGTTGCGCACCCGGATGATGCTGAACGCGACCAGCGAGACCAGCACCGCCACGGTCAACAGGTCCTCGAGGAAGCCCAGCCAGCGGGCGTGCCCGAACCACCAGAACGCGAAGTCCCGGTCGAAGAGCGCACCCCACGCCTCGACGACCGTGAACATCAGGATCACGAAGCCCCAGAAGGTGAAGAAGTGCGCCAGGCCGGGCACCGACCAGCGCAGCAGCCGGCGCTGGCCGAACACCTCGCGTAGCTGCGCGGCCACCCGCGAGCCCAGCGCGTCGAGCCTGCCGCTCGCCGGCTGACCCGAGCGGATCAACCGGAACAGCCACCAGGCCCGCCGGCCGGCGATGCCGAACCCGGCGGCGGTGAACAGCAGACCCAGGACCAAACGAACTAGCACGAGCCCTCCACGTGGTGTGACGGCGTACCCTCCGGCCGGCTCGGCTGCCAGGATTCGGGTGAGCCTGTGTAGTACCGGCACGCCGCCGACGCGTACCGCATCTTCAGTATCTGCCGGTACCTTCGGTACAACCCGGCAGTTCGTGGCCGCCTGGTGCGCAGCCCCAGCCGGTCGTAGGTCTGTGGACGCATCCCCGCCTCGTACTGTTCGGTCGCCCATCCGAGATGCGCCCGCCGGACGGCGAGCCCGTGTCGCATCGGACAGCGATTGGTCTGTGACCCCAGCGCTTCCCGGCAGAACCGGTGCAGTATTTGGAGTTCGGGTATGCCTCCCCTGCGGGCGCTCGTGACGCCGATCACATATTCGACGACCCCGTAGCCGGGATGGTCCGGCTCGACTGTCAGAAGTACCGGAAGTTCACAGTAGAAACAAGGATGGCTGAATCGGTTCTGGAATCCCCGCCGGCCGGATTGCGAAACCGCCCGGCGCGGGGCCGCATCCGAACCGGCTCGGCCGGCTTCTCGGACCTCTGCCCGGTGCCACCTCATCGGCGAGCCTCCGTCCTGCTGCCCACATGCCCGGTGTGAGCGACGCCACGCTGCCGGCAGACTAGTGACTGATCTTGCTCGCGCGCCAGCCCCGGCGCGGGCCGTACCGCCACGTCACGGGCATGTCACGGGTTGGGCGGCGGTCAGCGGCCGACAGGTGACCGGCTTGTGCCCGGGCACCGGCCGCGCCGGGCGCGCGGCGGATGCGGCCAGGCCGTCGGGGTAACGGCGGATGCCGTACGCCTCACCGACCGGTCGGTCTGGGCGATCCCGATGGTGCCTGGTAACCGTGGTGGCGGGTCTGCCGAGGAATTGTTTCGGTCGGGACCGTCGGTCGCCCCGCTGAGATTGCCGCGCCCTCGCCTCGATGATGAACCCGGTGCCGGGGGACACAACGATTTGCTGGCGAAATGGATGCGAGGCGTTTTCACCGCGCGGACCGCACGCCGACCTCCGGGACGGGGCCGGATCCATCCGATCGGGTCGGCGGCATGCCGCGCTGTCGCATGTGGACGTTGGTACGTTCGCGCCGGGAGGTGGGATGGGCACGTCCACGCCGGAGTCGGTCCCGCGCCCGGTCGGCCGGGGCGGCGGCCGGGCGCTGCGGGTACTCGCCGGACTGGAGCGGCTGGCGCTCTACCTGGTGGCGGTGCTGTTCCTCGTCGCGGCGCTCGGCGTGCTGGCCACCACCCTGGTCGACGTGGTGCGGGCGCAGGGCCCGTGGTGGGTGCGGCTGGCCGACCTGTTCGAGGGCCTACTGCTCGGCGTGATCATCCTGGAGATCTACTCCAGCGTGCTGATCGCCATCACCCGTGGCCGGTTCAGCGTCGAACCGTTCCTCATCATCGGGATCGTCGCCGCGCTGCGGCACATCCTCTCGATCGGCGTGCAGGTCGCCCTCGGACCGGGCAGCGAGGTGGAGAGCCAGCACCAGTTGCTGGACGTGGGCACGAACGTGGCGATCATCTTCGTGCTGGTCGCCGCGCTCGCCCTGGTGCGCTGGTCGAGCCGGTGGTCCGAGGACGAGGCGGTGACACCGGGCGCGGCTACCGAATGATCGGTAACCTCGGCCGGGAACCTCGAACCAGCCTCGGGTGGAGTGCCGAGGTGCGGCCCGGTTCGGCGGGGGTGGCCGCGCGGAGTGCGCGTCCGACGACACGGAGTGGAGGTTCGATGGGTGTGCGGAGGGCCCTGATCGCCTCGGTGTGCGCGGCGTGCACCGTCGCGCTGCTGCCCTCCTCGGCGGTGACCGCGCCGGCCGCGCCGAACCCGCCGGCGAAGAGCCCGGTCGCGGTCGGCTACGGGGGAGCGGTGTCCAGCGTGAACCCGTACGCCACCCAGGCCGGCATCGACGTGCTGCGCCGCGGCGGCACCGCCGCCGACGCGGCGGTCGCCACGGCCGCCGCGCTGGGCGTGGTGGAGCCCTACTCGGCGGGCATCGGTGGCGGCGGGTACTTCGTCTACTACGACGCGCGCACCCGCCGGGTGCAGACCATCGACGGCCGGGAGACCGCGCCCGCGGCCATGCGCGCCGACTCCTTCGTCAACCCGGCCACCGGCAGGCCGTTGGCCTTCGCCGACGCGGTCAACTCCGGGCTGTCCGTCGGTGTGCCCGGCACCCCGGCGACCTGGGCGGAGGCGCTGCGCCGCTGGGGCACGCTGCCGCTGGGGGAGGCGCTGCGCCCGGCAACCCGGATCGCCGAAGAGGGCTTCGTCGTCAACGACAACTTCCGCGCCCAGACCGCGATGAACGAGAAGCGGTTCCGGGACGTCACGTCCACCGCCGAACTGTTCCTGCCCGGCGGGCGACTGCCGGTGGTCGGCTCCCGGTTCCGCAACCCGGACCTCGCCGCCACCTACCGGCAGCTCGCCCATGACGGCGTGGACGCCCTCTACCACGGTGACCTGGGCCGGGACATCGCGCGGACCGTGCAGCACCCCCCGGTCGCGCCGAACTCCGACCGGGTGTTCCGCCCCGGCCTGATGCAGCCCGCCGACCTGGCCCGTTACACGACCATCGACCGGCAGCCCACCCGCAGCACCTACCACGGCCTGGACGTCTACGGCATGGCGCCGTCGTCCTCCGGCGGCACTACGGTGGGCGAGGCGCTGAACATCCTGGACAACTTCCACCTGTCCGCGGGCGACCGGGTCCAGGCGCTGCACCACTACCTGGAGGCCACTCGGATCGCCTTCGCCGACCGCAACCGCTGGGTGGGCGACCCGGCCTACGCCGACGTGCCCACCGCCGGGTTGCTCGCGCCCGAGTTCGGCAAGGACCGCGCCTGCCTGATCAGCCCCACCGCCACGCTGACCAGCCCGGTCGCCCCGGGCGACCCGAACCACCCCGACCCCGGCTGCGCCGCCGGGCAGGGCGCCCCGCAGCCCCACGAGGGCACCTCCACCACCCACCTGGTCGCCACCGATCGCTGGGGCAATGTCGCGTCGTACACGCTCACCATCGAGCAGACCGGCGGATCCGCGATCACCGTCCCGCACCGCGGCTTCCTGCTCAACAACGAGCTGACCGACTTCGACTTCGCCCCGCCCGCATCGGGCGCGCCGGACCCGAACCTGCCGGCCGGCGGCAAGCGGCCGCGCAGCAGCATCTCGCCGACCATCGTCCTCCGCGACGGCCGGCCGTTCCTGGCCGTCGGCTCGCCTGGCGGCGCGACCATCATCACCACCGTGGTGCAGACCCTGGTCAACCGGCTCGACCTGGGCATGAGCCTGCCGGACGCGATCGCCGCGCCGCGCGCCTCGCAACGCAACAGCGCGGTCACCGAGGCCGAGCCGGCGTTCCTCAACTCGCCGGAGCGGCCCGCGCTGGAGCGACTCGGCCAGCGGTTCGTGCTCGCCCCGTCGACGTTCACCCCGTCCCCGGAGATCGGCGCCGCCGCCGGCCTGGAGTTCAACGGCGGCGGACGGATCGAGGCGGCCGCCGAACCCACCCGCCGCGGCGGCGGCTCCGCGATGGTGGTCCTGCCGTCCGGCTGAACCGGGGCGTATCGCAGCCGGCCGCGCACATCGCACCGGTGGTCAGCCCGGCGACCGCGCGTGGCGCGACCGCTCGGCCGGGACACCGGCCCGGGCCGGTTCGGCGGGCACACCGGCCTGCGACCCCACCACGCCGGAACGACCGGGCGCGCTCCGGCGGCGCCGGGTGCGCCGCGCCAGTGCGGGGATGGCCCGCCAGAGGGACTGGACGAGCAGTGCCCCCATGCCCACCCAGGGCACGACCAGCAGGGCCAGCGAGAACACGGCGAGCACGGTCTCGGCGATCTCCCGGTGCAGGAACGCCTGCGCCGCCATGTCGGCGTACCGCAGGGCGCCGTTCCACGCGGTCGCCGCGTAGCTGGGCAGTTGCACCACCATCAGGACGAGTCCGCCGAACAGCAGCGGAACCACCACCAGCACCCAGGCCGTCACGACCCGGCGGGCGCCGGGACGCAGGTCGATCGCGTGGCGCCCGGAGCGCGGCCGGCGTCGCCCCGGCAGGATGCTGCGCAGGATGGGTCGCACGTGGCCGAACAGGTTCGGCACGCCGACCAGGTCGGCCAGGATGTAGTAGCCGTCCATCCGCACCAGCGGGGGCAGCTGCTGGATGATTTCGGCGTGCCCGAGCACAGCCGCGACCAGCAGCGGCGGGTATCCGGTGGCGAGGTAGGCGACGCCGAGGACGACGATAAACACCGCGTTGAAGTAGACCCCGCCGAGGTCGGTGCGGAGCCGGCCGGCCCGGTTCAGCCGGTAGGCGTCGGTGACGTTGGTGTAGAAGCACGGGAAGAACAGGTACAACCCCGCTCCGATGGCACCGGGACGCGCGCCGCCGTAGTGGCAGGCGGAGGCATGCCCGAACTCGTGGAAGAACACCGAGGCGAGCGCGAGACCGGTCATCGCCAGCAGGAAGGCGGGGTCGACCAGGGTCTGCCGGATCGCGGCGTCGGCGTGCCCGGAGGTGAACATCCAGCAGTCCAGGGTGACCAGTGCGGCGAGGAAGGCCACGACCACGGCGGGCATGTGCAGCGGCGCGAGCGTGCGACCGATCACCCGGACGACCTTCGCCGGGATGACCCAGTGCCGCACGTGCAGTGCCAGCAGCGGGTTCGCCTTCGGTGGTGCGCTGGCGGTGTCGCCGAGCATGGCCAGGCCAAGCGGTGCCAGCTTCTCCTCGACCAGGAACCGCACCCCGTCCGCGCCGAGCCGCATTCCGGACTCGGCGCTGACCAACTCGGCCACCTGGCGCAGGTCACGGTGCCCGTCGACATGCCGGAGCACCAGGTAGGGGATCGCGGGGAGAAGCAGGGTCTGCTGGTCCGACCGGCTGACGAGGTACCGGGCATCCTGGTAGCCGGAGCCCTGGTATTCGCCCAGCAATTCGACGCCCTCGGCCAGGCGGGGTCGCTCCCGTTCGGATCGTTCCGGGGCGGCGAGCCGATCGGCGATGTTCACGGACGGAACGTCAAGCGCCATGATTCTCTCCTCGACGAGGCACGGTCCGGATTCTTTTCGCGCCGCGACTTGCGCGGGTTCCCATGCACCGGCCTGTCGTGCCGCTGGATGTCTTGTCGTTACTCGCTGGGCAGCGGACGTCGAAAACAATGAGGGTGCTTCGCCTGCTCGCGGCCACCCGCCTGCGGACGGCGAGGCGCCGTCCGCAGGCGAGGATACGGGAGTTCCCTTGGCGATTACGTCAGTTCTGCACCAGAGCCTGAACGTTGTTGGTAGCCGCGGTCGTCCCGGCGGCCAGCACGCCAACCGCGATGGCCGGCGAAACGTTCACCTGAACACCGATCGGGATGTTGATAAAGCCCACCAGGGCCTCACGGCTCGGCAGCAGCTCGATCTCCATGGCGTGCAGGTCAGCGAAAGTGACGTCCATGGTACGAACCTCCATGATTCGGAACTGTTGGGAATCTGGTTTCGTTCGAGCGTTTTGCTCGAACGTGCGCTATCCGACCAGGTCTCGCGTCACCCGTTCGTCTCCTTAGCTGTACGTCACTGTGGACCACTCGATCGGTGCCAGGCGCACGATTGGGGCGCCCCGGAAGAGGCATATCGTCACCGTCGCCGTACAGAGCAGGTCGCGGGCGCGAAGATCGAATCACCGTGTAGGGTTTCCTGAAGTGGTATCAGCCGGGTGGTCTGATATTGCCCCGACCGCGCCACGACGATTCGGCGGAAGGAGCTCGGAGTACCCGATCGGGGGTGGTGTTGACGGCGACGCGGATGGGCTTGGATCTTTTCCGGTATTCGGATGGCGCCGCGCCCGCGAGGTCGCGCCGAGCGTCGAGGGGAGCGCGATGATCACCATTGTGCAGGGAGACATCACGGCGCAACACGTGGACGCCGTGGTGAACGCGGCGAACTCCTCGCTGATGGGCGGCGGTGGCGTGGACGGTGCCATCCACCACCGCGGCGGCCCCGCGATCCTGCGGGAATGCCGTGAGCTGCGCGCCTCCCGCTACGGCTCCGGACTGCCCACCGGCCAGGCGGTGGCCACCACCGCCGGTGACCTGCCGGCACGCTGGGTCATCCACACCGTCGGCCCGGTGTACGCGAAGACGCGGGACCGGTCACACCAACTGGCCTCCTGCTTCCGTGAGTCCCTGCGGGTGGCGGACGAACTGGGCGCCAAGACCGTGGCCTTCCCGGCGATTTCCACCGGCGTCTACCGGTGGCCGATGGCCGATGCCGCGCGAATCGCGGTGACCACCGTGCGGGACTGCCCGACCGAGGTGCGGGAGATCCGGTTCGTGCTCTACGACGAGCCCGCCTACCGCGCCTTCCACGAGGCGGCACGCGCGGCTGGCGTGGACCGGCCGGAACGCTGAGCCGCTGCGCCGGACTCCGCAGCCGTTCGGTCGGGCGCCATACCGACGTCATACCATGCCGAGCGGCCGCACCGAAAAAAAGGGAAGTGCTTCCCTCCAGCCGCAAAGGGACCCGGCAGAGGCCCGCCGGCGGCAGGAAAAAGGGAAGCACTTCCCGGGCGAAGAAGGCGGCACATGTGTCGGACGCGGTTCGCCACGTCGGTTCCGTGATGCTGACCGGTAGGGGCCGCGCCACTGCTTCAGGGCATCGTTACCAGCGGGGCTGGCGTATCCCCGCGCACAGAAGAACTACTCATTCGGTGCGCACGAAACGTCGGCGCTCAGGGACGCCGACCATTCCGGATGGTCAGCCGAGGCAGAAGCCGGCGAAACACGCCGGTGCGCCCGCGGCCGGCGAGGCGGCCGGTGCGCGAAACTTCAGAGAAAGAGCGGGAACGCCCAGCGCGGGCGCCGCGGGAAGCTTAACCGAGAACGCGGGTGCCGGGGCGGTCGGCAGTGTCACGGCAGGAACCAGGTTCGGAACCGCTGGCGACGCCTCGGCGACCGTCGCACCCAGCACCGGCAGCGCGGTGGCCGCCAACACGACAAGGCCGGTCCGCTTCACCGTACGCTTCAGATTCATGATCTTTCCTTTCCCCGTCCTCATGGCTTGCGCCTGGTCGGACCGAAGACTTCCAACTGAGCCATCACGCTGCCGTCAATCCGCACATAGCTGCGTGAGCCGGGTAGATAACCGGTGCCGGTTCGGTCGCCGGAATCGCCGGCGTGCCCTTCGATGGGCACGCCGGCGTTCCCGGCAGGCTCAGTGCCTGTTCTGCGAACGCGCGCCGCGATCGCGTCGCCGGGGTCGGCGGTGGAGGGCACCTCGTGGGGGCTTCGCCTCGGGCGCGTTCCGAGGCTCGTCAAGACAGGTCCTCCGGTTCCCGAACAGGCTGTCAGCGGTGGTCCACCACCCGGCGCACCACCACGCCCGGCGCCGACCCGCCGCTCCGGGCGGCGCTGCGTGGCCACTCGACGCCCGGCGACAGCACGTCGCTCAGCTCCCGGGCGATCGCGTCGGCCCGCGCGATGATCACCGGGGTCGGCTCGGTCGACCTGCTCAGCGCGGCCGCCCGGTCCCGCAGCTGGGCCAGCCGGGCACGGCTGCGCGGGGCGAGCTGGACCGGGCCGTTGCTGGCCACGGTGAACTGGTAGGCGATCGCGGTCGTGTCGCAGGACACGCAGTTGCGGCTGTCGGTCCGGGCAACCTCTTCCGGAGCCACCCGGTCGCGGATGTCGCTGGCCAGCAGGATCTGCCAGGCCATCGCGATGGTCCTGGCGCCGCGGCCGACGGAGATCGCGACGGCGGCGTTGCGTGCCACGGCCTCCGCCCCGGTGACGGACTCGATGTCCCAGCCGAACCGGCTCATCGACTGCCCGGCGACGGTGGCGTTGACCGCCACCACGATGTTGCTGGGCTCGTCGGCCAGGGCGGGCGGGGCGAAACCGACCAGGACGGCGGCGGGAATGGCGAGGATCGCGGCGGCCCGGTACATCCACCGGGGACGGGACGGTCCGGCGCTGCCACGCCGGCGGATACGCGTCGGGAAGGGCCGGGGCGTGCTGGAGGTGGGCACGGTGCGCTCCTTACGGTCGCGTCCAGATGATCACGGCGCACCGGTGGGGCGGGGAGCTGGCGCGGGCGGCCGTCAGGCGGTCGCCGGCTCGGTGACCTGACCGCGACGCCGGGTGACGGCCCTGGTGGCCCGCTTGAGGATGCGGGCGAGGAGGAGGCCGAGGCCGATCCAGGGCAGCCACAGCATGGTCGTGGCGAAGGTGTAGAGCAGGACGGTGGCGATGTGGCCGTGGGTGAACGCCTGCTCGATGACGGCCCATCGCGTGGCGGTGGCCTGCCAGGCGATGCCGATGTAGGTGGGCGCGCGCAGCACCATGAGGGTGAGGCCGCCGGCGAGGAAGGGGATCACCAGCAGCACCCAGGCGGTGACCACCCGCCGCGCGAACGGCCGGAGGTTGACCTGGGGCCGGGGATGGGTCCGCCGGCCGCGCGGCAGGAGACCCTGCACGATGGGGCCGATGAGGGCGAACAGGTTCGGCACGCCGACCAGGTCGGCGACGATGTAGTAGCCGTCCATGCGCAGCGTGGGCATGAGCTGCTGGATGATCTGGCCGTGCACGAGGATGGCCCCCGCGAGCAGCGGCGCGTAGCCGCTGGCGAGGTAGCCGCAGCCGAGGCCGACGATGAAGACGGCGTTGAAGTAGATCCCGCCGAGGTCGGTGCGCAGCCGGCCGGCGCGGTTCAGCCGGTACGCGTCCGTGACGTTGGTGTAGAAGCACGGATACACGACGTAGATCCCGAAGCCGATGGCGCCGGGCCGCGCACCGCCGTAGTGGCAACCCGAGGCGTGCCCCCACTCGTGGAAGAGAGTTCCGACCAGCATGAGCCCGATGGTCAGCAGCATGTACCCCGGGTCGGCCACGGTCTGCCGGATCGCGCCGTCGGCATGCCCCGAGGTGAACATCCAGCAGTCCAGGGTCAGCAGCGCCGCGAGCACGGCGATCACGATCGGTGGGAGGTGCAGCGGGGCGAAGATCCGCGCGATCACCCGGACGAGCCGCGCCGGCAGCAGCACGCCCCGGGCGGCCAGGGACAGCAGCGGATCGGCGACCGGCACCTTGTCGATCGTCGCGTGCAGCGCGGCCAGCCCGAGCGGTTCCAGCTTCTCCTCGATGAGATAGCGCACGCCGTCGGCGGTGACCGGCTCGCCGTGCCGGGCGCTGACCAGCTCGGCGATTTCGGTGAGGTCGCGCCGACCGTCGATCCGGGAGAGCAGGTCGTACAGCAGCGGGGTGAGCAGCACGGCCTGTTCGTCGGGTCGGTACGCGAGGAAGCGTGGCTCCCGGTAGGCGGAGCCCTGGTACTCGCCGAGGAGTTGCACCCCGTCGACAAGCCGGGGTACGTCGCTGCCGGAACGATCGAGGGGGATTGCCGCGTGCTTCGGTGACGGGACGCCGGCTGCCATGGGGGATCTCCTTGCGAAAAGGGGGCGTACAGGGGAGCGGGGTCTCGTGGGGAGAGAGCGCCGCCTCCCCACGAGACCCCGGTTGATCACATGTGCATAGTCGTGCCTTGGACGGCGTTGACGACGCCGTCCAGCAGGGCAAGCACGAACTGGATCGGCAAGGCGAGGATCGTGTCCACGTGCACGTTGACCGGGATGGAGATGCCTGGGGCTTCCCGGGCAGGAAGTGCTTCGCCGTGCTCGTTCGCGAGCGCCGTCAGGTGGTCGACCATCACACGACTCCTTTCTCCGGCCGACGGCCGGATCAGAGGTGGACGTTGAGGGTGACCATCTGCACGGCGGTGACGTGCTCGGCGCTGGCGCCGGTGTCGCTACCGCCGGTGGTGATGCTCTGCATCGGGCTGATGGTCGGGCTGACGTCCTGGGTGACGGTGTTGCTGCTGCCGCTGCCGCTGATCGTCGCCAGCGCCACCCGGTGCGGGAGCAGCTCAATCTCCTGCGCCTCCAGCACGGAGAACGTGCGATCCATGGGAACCTCCCGTTGTTTCCGTTTGTTGCGGGGTGCCCGGTGATCCGGACCGCGGAAATACATCAGTGCCCTCGTGACAGGCGCGTCACGGGGCGCGTACGTTCGGCTCCCTTTCGGCTGGTCGCGGCGTCACCGTTCGGGTGCGTAGCGACCGGAACGCGGCAGGTCGCGGGGCTGTTGATGGATCGAGCGCCACCCATGGCGATTTCGCCGGTCCGGTGGCCACCCGACCGGCGGCCTCGGCCTCGGAGACGGCTGGCCGGGAACGTGCGACGCGGCCGCGTCGCGGATGACCGGGACGTCAGCGGCGACGGTTGACGGCGCGGATGCCCGCCCGCACCGCTCGCTGCAGCACCCGGGCCAGCAGGAAGCCGAGGCCCACCCACGGCAGCCACAGCATGAGCGTGGCGAACGTGTCGATCAAAATCGTGGCGACCTGGCCATGGGTGAACGCCTGCTCGACGGCGGTCCACCGCTCGGCGGTGGACCGCCAGGCGATGCCGATGTAGGTGGGGGCGCGGAGGAGCATGACGGCGAGACCGCCGGCGAGAAACGGGATCACCAGCAGCACCCAGGCGATGACCACCCGCCGCGCGAACGGTCGAAGGTTGATCTCCGCGCGCCACGCGTGCCGCCCGCCTCGGCGGCCTCGCCGGGCCAGGCCGGCCACGATGGGACCGATGAGGCCGAACAGGTTCGGCACGCCGACCAGGTCGGCGACGATGTAGTAGCCGTCCATGCGCAGCGTCGGCATGAGCTGCTGGATGATCTGGCCGTGCACGAGCACGGCCGCGGCGAGCAGCGGCGCGTAGCCGCTGGTCAGGTAGGCGCAGCCGAGCACCACGATGAAGACGGCGTTGAAGTAGATCCCACCGAGGTCGGTGCGCAGCCGGCCGGCGCGGTTCAGCCGGTACGCGTCGGTGACGTTGGTGTAGAACACCGGGAACACCACGTAGAGCCCGACGCCGATGGCGCCGGGTCGGGCGCCGCCGTAGTGGCAGCCGGCCGCGTGCCCGCACTCGTGGAACAGGGTGGACACCAGCAGCAGACCGACGCCGACCAGCATGGCCGCCGGATCGCCGACGGTTGTCCGGATCGCGGCGTCCGCCTGGCCGGAGGTGAACATCCACAGGTCCAGGGCGAGCAACGTCCCCAGCGTGGCGGCGACCACGGCCGGCAGGTGCAGCGGTGCGAACAGCCGGGCGATGGTTCGGACCATCCGGGCCGGGAACAGGACTCCGCGGGCGGACAGCGACAGCAACGGGTCGGCGGTCGGCACCTGCTCGACCGGCGCGCCGAGTACGGCCAGGCCGAGCGGTTCCAGCTTCTGCTCGACGAGGTAGCGGACCCCGTCCGGGCCGATCGCCCGGTCGTGGTCCGCGCTGACCCGCTCGGCGACCGACGCGAGGCTGTGCCGGCCGTCCAGGTGGGTGAGAACCCGGTACAGCAGCGGGGTGAGCAGCACGGCCTGCCCGTCAGGGCGGTAGACGAGGAAGCGCGGCTCCTCGTAGGCCGCCCCCCGGTATTCGCCCAGCAGCTGCAGGCCGTCCACCCGGCGGGGGTTTTCCGAATCGCAGGAACCGGCGATAACGGTTTCCTCGTCGCGCTTCGGTCGGATGCCGCTGGTCATGGCGATCTCCTCGTTCGATGACGGCCGGAACAGCAGGGAGTCTCGTGGGGACGAAACGGCCGTCCCCACGAGACTCCGCTTTTCAGCGAATGATTCCCACGGCGTTCTGGCAGGCCAGCGCGGCGGAACCGAGCACCGCGATGGCGAGGTTGACCGGCACCACAATGTTGACGTTGACCAGCCCGCCGAGCGCCTCGCGGGACGGCAGAAACTCCACGTGCTCCCGCTCGAGCACCGTCATGTCTTCGACCATGACTTCGGGATCCTTTCCATGTCATTGGGTGGTGGTCATCCGTGGGCGACGGCCGCCGCCCACGGATGACCACGGGCACTGCCGTGATGGCTTTTGTTAGCGGACGGTGATGATCTGGACGGCGGTGGCCACCGAACCGAACAGGGCGGTCGCCCGGTTCGACGCGACCACGGTGTCGATGTCGGTGAACCTGAATCCGCCCCAGCCGCCCCAGCCGCCGAGAGCCTCACGGTTCGGCAGCAGCTCAACGTTCTGGACCTCCAGGTCCGCGAATGTGAGCTCCATAGGGAACCTCCGTATGTCTCGTTCCTTCTTCCGGATCTCTTGACCCGGACGGCGGACATACGACCAACAGGTTCGTCACTGGCTCGTCACACGATAGAGAGGTGACGTGCGCCATTCGAGTGATTGCAGCTACGCCCGGTCGAGTGACTTATGCGCGGAAGTGTGCAGGTCGCGGGCTATTTCGGGCGAAGGCGCCAGAGAAGAATGTACCGGATCTCCCGGTATCGGCGCGTTGCCGGAGGCATCGCCGGAGGACGGGCGGTGCGGTTGGGGAACGGTCGTGCGGAGGGGAACGGTCGTGCGGAGGGGGCGGTGGCCGCCCGCGGGCGATCGGCCCGCGAGCGGCCACATCACGCCGGGTCAGCCGTGGATGGTCAGGGTCTGCAGCTGGACGGCGGTGACGTGCTCGGCGCCCGCGCCGGTGTCGGAACCACCCAGGGTGATCGTCTGCGCCGGGCTCAGGGCCGGAGCGAACGTCTGGCTGACGGAGTTGTTGCTGCCGGTGCCGCTGATCGTGGCCAGCGCCACCCGGCGCGGCAGCAGCTCGATCTCCTGCGCCTCCAGCACGGCGAAGGTGCGATCCATGGGAACCTCCCGTTGTTCCGTTCTTCGTATCTGTCCGGTGATCCGGACCTGCGGAAATACAGCAGTGGTCGCGTCACCAGCACGTCACGACCCGCGCACGTTCCCTCCCTCTTTCGGCTGGCCACAGCGTCACCGCTCGGGTGCGTCGCGAGCGGAACACGGCAGGTCGGAAGGCTTTTCACGGATCGATCGCGGTCGACGACGCGATTCGCCGGTCCGGTGGCCACCCGGCCGGATGCTTTACCCGATGATCGGCGAGGTGTGGCGCATCGCCACGCCGTTTCCGCTCCGTCCCAGAAGCGCGGAATACGATCTCGCCCCGCGACCGCGGCTCACCCAGGCACTGAGCCGCAATGATCACAATGGCCGTCAGCGCGCGTGGAGCACCGGCCACGAGTGTTGCCGGCCCGACCGATAAGGTGATCAGCGCGGTGACGATACGCCGCGGATTTTTCACCGAGCGTCAATGCGCGCGGAAGACAGCGCCGCCCATTGATGTGATCTTCACTCAATGCGGTGTTTCATCTGCGTGTTTGCCAGCTCCGCTTATGCTGCCTACGTGGGCACAGGCGGCGAAGCCAACGAGGGGGAAATGCCCGCTGACGCCCCGGGGGGAAGGGGACCGGCATGGAGGCGACGTCGAGCCGACGGAAAGCAGAACCGGATCGCTCGAAGGTCAATTCCGACGGAACGCACCTGGTGTTGCTGGGCCGATGGGACCTGCGCCAAAACGGGCGCAGCATCGAGGTGCCGCCCGGCTGCCAGCGGCTGCTCGCGCTGCTGGCCCTGCGCGGCCGGCAGTTGCGCCGCCTGGTGGCCAGCACGCTGTGGCCGGAGACGTCGGACAGCCACGCGCTGGGATCCCTGCGCTCGCTGCTCTGGCGGTGGGGCGACGACGCCTCGCTGCTGCTCGACGACACCCGCGGCCAGCTGGCACTGCGCGAGGGCGTCACCGTCGACGTGCACCACATGGTCTCGATCATGGAGGACCTGCTCAAGGCGGACGGCAGCGAGAACGGCCACCTGCACTGGTCGCACGACATCAGCGAGCTGGCGCACACCGGCGACCTGCTGCCCGGCTGGTACGACGACTGGGTGCTGTTCGAGCGGGAGCGGCTGCGGCAGATGCGGTTGCACTCGCTGGAGAAGCTCGCCGGCCACATGGCCAGCCAGGGGCAGCACGCCGAGGCGGTCGAGGCGGCGCTGGCCGCGGTCGCGGCCGACCCGCTCCGGGAGAGCGCGCACCGCACCGTGGTCGAGGTGCATCTCGCCGAGGGCAACGTCAGCGAGGCGCTCCGCGCCTTCGAACGGTGCCGGCAACTGATGTCCGAGGAGCTCGGTATCGAGCCGTCAGCACAGATGCAGGGCCTGATCGCACCATTCGAGCATCTGCTGCGCTGACCATGCGCCGCCCGTGCGGGTTCCAGACCGCGGTCGTGTCGCCGCGGCTCGGAGGCGGCGCGGCACGTCCGGTCCGGAATGGACTGTCAGGTGCCGTCCGGGGATGCCTCGATGACCACCGCGAGCAGCCGCTTGAACATCGCGCGTTCCTCGGCGGACAGCGCGGCAAGCAGCCGGCGCTGGGTGCGCTGCGCGAACGGCAGGGTCGCCGCATGCGCCTGCACCCCGGCGTCGGTCAGCCGCAACACGTTGCGCCGCGCGTCGAACTCGTCGCGGGTGCGTTCCAGCAGCCCGCGGCGAACCAGCCGGGCCACCAGGTCCGCGGTGGTCGACTTGTCCAGCGCGATGCGCTCGCCGAGCGTGCGCTGATCGATGCCGGGCTGCGCGCGTACCTCGTTGAGCACGCTGAACTGCAACGAGGTTAGCTCGGTGCCGACCTCCTCGGTCCATACGGCGGTATGCGCCTGCATCGCGCGCCGGATGAGATGACCCACGGCGTTGTGGATCCGCATGGTGCTCAAGGTCCACCTCCCGTCGGCCCTTCTCCGCCGCCGCAGGGCCGAACGGCGTTAACCTACGCCGTTTCGAGCACTTCGTGCGGGCGCAGGTGGTCGTCTGGTCGTTGGTCCGCTCGGCCGCCGGAGGCGTACGCGACGGGAGACCGCGAAGCGTTCATGGCCCGCCTCGCCGTTTCAGGTTCCGGCCGTGGCGATCGCGGGCGGCGGACCGAGACGCAGGTGGATGTTGTGGTCGCGCAGCGCGCGCCGGAACCACCACAGCGAGCCGAACGCCGCGACGGCCACCACCGTCCACGAGCCTGCCGTGCTGACCACCAGGAAGTTCCCCAGCGTTTCCCGGGCCAGCATCCACAGCGTGGCGGCGCCGTTCGTGGTGAACACCAGCGCCCACAGCAGCGACACGCGGCGGAAGAACCGCTGCACGTGCGGATGCCCGCTGAACGATGTCGGAAATGCGCAGAAGTCGTCGGCCAGCTTGGCGATGAACGGCCGCTCGAACGCGGCGGTGGCCAGCAACACGAAGGCGATCAGAAAATTCTGCAGCGTCGGCTGCAGGAAGTAGAGGAAGACGCTACCGGTGTAGAGACTGACCAGGGTGCGTGCGACCAGCAGCAGCGTGGTCAGCAGCAGCACCGCGGGCACCGGCTTGCGCAGCACGACGCGGAATCCCAGTGCGGCGAACGACCAGCCCAGCGCGGCGAACAGCGCGCCGTCCAGCCCGGCCGTGGTCAGCACCGCGTAGAACAGCACCAGCGGGACGAGGGTCGCCTCGAGCAGGTGCTTGCCGGCCTGGCGGATCAGCACGCGGGGTGCCGGAAGGTGGACCATCAACGGCTGGGCCATGCGCCTGGAGATCCCTTTCGCGTCGGGCCGGCAGGGATTGGTAACGCTCGTCACAATACGCTATCCGGGGTCGTGTCAATCTAGCGTGTGGTCACCCGCTCGATGGTGTCGGCACACCGGAATGGCGAATGCATCGCCACCCTGAGTAGATGAGGAATGCCGCCACTACCGATTTGGTCGTCGAGGGTAACTCGATTGTCGGGGTGCGCTCGGTCGACGCCCGCGGTTGGTGGTGGGGTGCCGCGCCGAGCGAGCCGGGCGCGATCCTACGCGCCCGGACGACCGTGCCGGAGGGGGGTCGGCCATCCCGCCGCGGCGGGAGGAACGCGCTGGTCGGCGGTCATCCGCTGCGGTCAGGTCCGGCGCGGCGCGGCCGCACCCGCAGCAGTACGCGCCGCTCGCTCTCCATCGCGTCCCGGTACTCCGCCCAGTCGCGGTGCTCGCCGGAGATCCGCCGGTAGTAGTCCACCAGCCCGTCCATCGCCTCGGGCAACGGCACGATCTCCGCCTCGCCGTCCACCTGCAGCCACCGGCCGAAGAAGCCGTCCGGCAGCACGCACAGCCACACCCGGGGGTCCCGCCGCACGTTGCGCACCTTGTACGCGGTCTCCCGGGTGCTGACCAGGATGTCCCCGGCATCGTCGACCGTGGCCAGCACGGGGGACATCTGCGGGGTGCCGTCGGCTCGCATGGTGGCCAGCACCGCTCGGTGCTGGGTGCGGATGACCTCCCGCGCCGCGTCCAGATCCATGGGCCGATGATGCCCCCCATGCCTCACCGGCGCAGCAACCGACATGCCCGGGTGAGCGCGGTGCGGGCCACCGCCGGGCCAGCCACGGCGAGCCGGCGCCGCCGGGCCACCACGGCCCGGCGGCCGAGCACGTCGTAGTCCGCGGCCACGATGGCGTCCAGGATGCCGCCGTAGAGCGTGTACGCGGTGGCCACGCACGGCCGGGACGCCGGGTCGAGCATGCCGATCCCGGGCCGCGCGCGCCGGTACACCGCACGGGTGCGGGCCACCAGGTGGGCCAGCGCCCTGCGCACCCTGGCGTCGGTGCGCCCGGTGCGGCGGCACCAGAGCAGCAGGTCCCGGTCCACGCCGAACGCGGCCAGCTCGTCGGCGGGCAGGTACAGCCGGCCGCGGTCCAGGTCCTCGCCGACGTCGCGGACGAAGTTGGTGAGCTGGAACGCCTCGCCCAGCGCGGCGGCGTGCGGCTCCGCGTGCTCTCTCGGCACCACCGTGCCCAGCACCGGCAGCACCTGCAGCCCGATCACCTCGGCGGAGCCGTGCACGTACTCGGACAGCGCCGCATAGTCCGGGTACGCCGTGGTGTCCAGGTCCATCCGCATCGAGCGCAGGAACGCGGCGAAGTGCCGGTGCGGGATGCGGTACCGGGCGGCGGTGTCCACCACGGCGGCGACCACCGGGTGCGTGCTGCTGCCCCGGGCGAGGCCGGCCCGCAGCAGCCGGTCCAGGTGGTCCAGCTCGGCGGCGCGGCCGGCGGTGTCGGCGCCGGGCTGCACGGCGTCCACGATCTCGTCCGCCCACCGGGCGAACCCGTACAGTGCGTGCACCGCCGGTCGCCGCGCCGGGGTGAGCAGCCGGGTGGCCAGGAAATAGGTGCGCCCGTACGCGGCGTGCAGCCGCCGGCAGTGCCGGTAGGCGGCGCGCAGCCAGGGCTCCCGGATGCCGGCGGCGTCCAGTTCGGCCGCGCTCACCGGATCGCTCCGGCGTTCGCTCGCGCGGCCACCGGCCCGGTGATCCGCTGGGCGGCCAGCCGGCCGGAGATCAGCACCGGTGGGATGCCCACGCCGGGCGTGGTGCCGCAGCCGGCGAGCACCGCGTTGCTTGTCCCGGCGACCAGGTTGGCCGGCCGGAACGGCCCGGTCTGCGCGAAGGTGTGCGCGGCGGAGAACGGGGTGCCGGCCGGGTGCCCGGCCGCGGCCCAGTCCGCCGGGGTGACCAGGTACTCGGCGTCGATGGCGGCACCGAGGCCGGGCAGGCTGCGGCGTTCCAGCGTGCGTACCAGCTCGTCGCGGTAGGCGGGGCCGAGCCGGGACCAGTCGATCGGGCCGGTGGCCAGGTTCGGCGCAGGGGCCAGCACGTAGTGCAGTTGCCTACCCACCGGGGCGAGCCCCGGTTCGGTCAGTGTGGGCGTGCTGACCAGCAGCGAAGGATCGGACATCAACCGCCCGTGCCGGGTGATCTCGGCGAAGGTGCGCCGCCACGCCGTGCCGAAGGAGATGGTGTGGTGGGCCAGGTCCGGCCAGGACCCGGTGCTCCCGGTGTGCAGCACCACCGCGGAGGGCGACCAGCGCACCGGAAACGGCCGCCGAGGCCGCCCGCCCAGCAGCCGGTACGCGGCCGGCAGGTCCGGGGTGAGCACCACCGCGTCGCAGGGCAGCCGGTCCCCGTCCGCGGTGCGCACCGCGATGATCCGGTCGCCGCGGCGTTCCAGCGCCGTCGCCGTGCGGCCGTAGCGGATCTCGGCGCCGGCGCCGGTCGCCGCTGCGGCCAGTGCCCGGGGCAGCGCGTGCATGCCGCCGCGCGGGAAGTACACCCCGGCCACGGTGTCCATGTAGGCGATCACGGCGTACGCGGCCAGTGCGCGGTGCGGCGCGAGGCCGGCGTAGAGGGACTGGAAGGTGAACACCCGGCGCAGCCGGGGATCCCGCAGGAACCGGCCGACCGCGGCGTCCAGCCGGCCGAAGCCGCCGAGCGCGACGAGCCGGGCCAGCCGCGGGGTGAGCAGGTCCAGCGGCGAGTCGAAGTTGGCGCCGATGAAGGTGTCCGCCTGCACCCGGTACAGCCGGGTGAGCCAGGCGCGCAGCCGGCGGTAGCCGTCCTCCTCGCGCGGCCCGGCCAGCCGGCGCACCTCCGCCGCCATCGCCTCCGGGTCGGTGTGCACGTCTAGCGTGCTGCCGTCGGCGAACCGGGCCCGGTACGCGGGGTGCAGCGGGACGAGGTCGAGGTGCTCGCCCAGGGTGGCGCCGACCGCGGCCAGGGCATCCTCGACCAGCTCGGGCATGGTCAGCACGGTCGGCCCGGTGTCGATCCGGTAGCCGCCCAGCGTCAGCCGCCCGCATCGGCCGCCCGGCTCGGCGGCGCGCTCCAGCACGGTCACCCGCCGCCCGGCGCCGAGCAGGTGCAGCGTGGCGGACAGGCCGGCGAGGCCCGCACCCACGACGACCACATGGTCGGTCGGACCGGGCACCGTGCGCACGGCGGCCCTCCTCGAAGTGCTTCCTCGGGTACTTGTCCTCCCCGCCGCGCCCGCGCGGAAGGCGGGTCAACCCTAGAAGCCGTGGCCGGCCGGCCCAGCGGCCGGAGCCGCTTTCCGTGTCCCCGGCCACTCGGCCACCGCATCGGCCGGACCACCCGCTCTCGGTCGCGGGGCCGCCACGACCGTCCACACCGGACCCCCGTGGTAGGGGGTGGGCGGCCGGGGCCCGGCGTGTCGATCGGCGACACGCCAACGATCACCCGATCGGGTAATTGAACACGCTGGGTTACTGCATTCTTGTCGGAAAATGGCCGGAAAGTGGACGGACCGGGCGGTTGGGTGACACCTCATCCCCCGGTCATTGGTGCGGATACAACCCTGGGGCGACGCGGTCCTGTCCCGGCGGGGCGTCGTGACCAGGAGTTCATCCGTTCGTGGCCGACGAGTGAGGAACGGGCGGTAATCGTGCGCTATGACTGCGCAGAGTGATCGTCCAAATGACCGTTTCATCATGGAGCGGTCCGTCGTTAGCTGGTGTAGAACGGAAACCGGTAGTGCTCCGTAGATCTGGCTACGCATTTCGGGTGTGAGGCGGGGATGCGAGATGGCTTTCAGTGACGACGGCGACCTGCTTCCGCTGCGCGCCGGGTTCGACTCGGTCTGGCGCGGGTTTCACCGTGGCCAGGTCGAGGAGTTCCTCGGCCGGGTGGAGTCCGAGCTGCGGCTGGTGATCGCGGATCGGGACGAGGCGGTCTCCCAGGTGCGCGATGTCAGCGCGCAGCTGGAGGCGGCCCGCTCCGAGATCCACCAGCTCAAGGCGAAGGTCGACCGCCTGTGCACCGAGCCCATCACCGCGGAGACACTCGACGAGCGGCTACGCCGGCGGCTGGAACTGGCCGAGGCCGAGGCCGCGGAGATCACCGAGCGTGCCCAGGCCGCGGCCGAGTACAGCTGGGCCACCGCCGAGGAGGCCGCGGCGCGGCTGCGGTCGCAGTACGAGCGGCTGATCGCCGAGGCGGAGCGGCGCCACCAGGAGGCCACCAACGAGCACCGCGCCGCCATGGAGCGCACCCGCACCGAGGTCGACGCGATGACCAAGCAGGCCGAGCGCGAGCGTCACCGGTTGGACGCCGAGGCCGAGCGGCGCCGGCAGGAGATCCAGAAGGACTTCGAGATCGCCATGGCCGCCCGCCGTTCCGAGGCGCTGCGGGAAATGGCCGAGCGGGACAACGCCAGCCGTGCCGAGGCCGAGCGGCGGGTGCGCGAGGCGACCGAGGAGGCGGAGCGGCGCCTCGCCGAGGCCGCCGAGCAGGCCGAGGAGCGGGTGCGGGAAGGCACCGAGGAAGCGGAGCGGCTGGTCCGCGAGGCCACGGAGTACGCGGAACGCCGCGAGGCCGCCGCGGCGCAGCAGGCGGAGCACCTGGTCCTGCAGGCCACCGACGAGGCGGAACGCCTGGTCCGGGAGGCCAGCGACGAGGCGGAACGGCTGGTCCGCGAGGCCAACCGGCGCGCCGAGGAGCGCGAGCAGGTGGCCACCGACTACGCCGAACGCCGCGAGGCCGCCGCGGCGCAGGAGGCGGAGCGCATGGTCCGCGAGGCGACCGACGAGGCGGAACGGCTGGTCCGGGAGGCGGCCGAGGAGGCGGAGCGGCGCCTCGCCGAGGCCACCGAGCGGGCCGAGGAACGCGAACGGGCTGCCGTGGCGCAGGCCGAGCGGGTCACCCGCGAGGCCGACCAGTACGCCGAGCGGGTCACCCGGGAGGCCGACCAGCACGCCGAAGGTGTGGTCCACGACGCCGACGAGCACGCCGCGCGGGTCACTCGGGAGTCGAGCGAGCAGGCGGAGCGGCGGGTGCGCGAGGCGGCCGAGGAGGCGGAGCGGCGCCTCGCCGAGGCCACCGAGCGGGCCGAGGAACGCGAGCGGGCGGCCGCCGAGGAGGCCGACCGCCTGGTCCGGGAAGCGAACGAGGCGGCCGCCGAACGCGAGCGGGTCGCCGCCGAGCGGGCCGAGCGGCTGGTCGCCGAGGCCACCGAGCACGCCGACGACCTCGTCGACCGGGCCGCGCGCGAGGTGCGGTCGCTCAACGAACTGCGGCAGCGGATGATCGTGCAACTGCGGTCCGTGTCCGTGATCCTGCAGCATGCGGTGCCGCTGGTCGTTCCCGAGGACGGCGCCGAACTGCTGGGCTCGGCCAACCGTGACACCGAGCCGGTGCTCCCCGAGCACGCGGTGGTCGGTGCCATCTCGCGGAGCGGCGCACCCGACCCGCGGATGCCGGACGACCTGGCGCGGGCGCGGCAGACCGAGCCGAGTGGGGGAGCGTAGCCCCGGAGGGGAACTCGGGTCGGCCGGCGCGGTCAGCGCAACTTGGCCACGGTGAGCACGACCACGGAGTCCTCGATCGCCTCCAGGCTGTGCCGGGCCGGTGGCAGCACTAGGAGATCCCCCGAGCGCCCCTCCCAGGTGGCGTCCGCGGTGGCCAGCCGGACCCGGCCGCGCAGCACGGTCAGGGTGGCCTCGCCGGGGTTCTCGTGCTCGGCCATCGACGTGCCGGCCCGCATCGCCACCAGGGTCTGCCGGAGGACCTGCTCGTGCCCGCCGTACACGGTGGTCCCGCTGCGCCCGCTCGCCGATCGCGCCGCGGTCTCCAGGTGCTCGCGAGCCAGGGCGTCCAGTGACAGCTTCCGCACGACAGCCAGTGTGGCAGGCACCGGCCCGGTCGACCGGACGAGCCCGGGCGGACCCTGGCTTCGGTCGACCGCGCGGCGGCAGGCAGGATGTCGGGCCGACGCGCCGCCATACCGGGATCTGACACCGCGTCAGATGTCATCCGGTGTTGGTCATACGGCGGCGCACGTGGGCCAAACCGGGAAGGGTCGACACGGAACGTGCTCTCGCAAGACGTGCTCGAAACCTGGCTCGACAGCCGCTCGGCGCTGGTGTTCGGCACCGCCGCGATCGCCCTGGTCGCCGTCGCGCACCGGCCCATCTGGCGGTGGTCGCGGGGCGCGGTGACCATCGCGCACGAGGGCGGCCACGCGCTGGTGGCACTGCTCACCGGGCGGCGGCTGTCCGGTATCCGGCTGCACTCGGACACCTCCGGGGTCACCGTGTCCTCCGGCCGCACCACCGGACCCGGCATGGTGCTCACCACGATGGCCGGCTACGTCGCGCCGTCACTGCTCGGCCTGGGCGGCGCGCTGCTGGTCTCGCACGGGTGGATCAGGATCCTGCTGTGGGTCAGCATCGCCCTGCTCGCGGGCGTGCTGGTGCTGATCCGCAATCCCTACGGCCTGCTGTCCGTGGTGGCCACCGGCGGGCTGATCTTCTGCGTGTCCTGGTTCGCCTCGGTGGCGGTGCAGGCCGTGTTCGCGCACCTGTTCGCCTGGTTCCTGCTGTTCGCCGGGATTCGGCCGATCGGTGAGCTGCAGGGCAAGCGGCGCCGGGGCCGCGCGCCGGACTCCGACGCCGACCAGCTCGCCCGTCTCACCGGCATCAACGGCACCGCGTGGGTGGTGCTGTTCGCGCTGGTGGCGATCATCGCGCTGGTGGTCGGTGGGCGGCTGCTGGTGCTCCGGCCGCTCGGCTGAGGACGGGACTTCCTCCCCTGTCGCGCGCGGCCCACCCGCCGCATGCTGCGGTGCACAGGAGCCACGGCGACAGGGGAGGGCACCGTGCGAGCGACCACCGTTTCGCAGATCATGACCAGGGATCCGGTCGTGGCGTGGCCGAGCATGCCGGTCCGCGAGGCGGCGGCGCGGATGGCCGAGTGCGGGGTGAGCGGGCTGCCCGTCGTCGACGGCCTCGGTCGGGTGGTCGGCGTGATCGCGGACAGCGACCTGCTGCCCGAGCAGCGGTCCGCGCCCGAACCGGCGGGCGAGGAGACCCGGGCGGCGTCCGCCGGGCCGGTGGTCGCGGAGGTGATGACCATGCCCGCCGCCACCTGCTCGCCAGAGTTGACGGTGGCCGGCGCCGCCGAGGTGATGCGCCGCACCGGCCTGCACCGGCTGGTCGTCGTCGGCGCCGGCGGCGCGCTGCTCGGCGTGGTCAGCCGCGGCGATCTGGCCGCCGCGCTGCGCACTCCGCAGGGCGCCCGGCACGGCTGACCCGCCCACCGAGACCGGCCCGGTCGGCGGTGGGAGACCAAAGTCCCGCTGCCGGGCCGCCCGGCCGGCACGGCACGGGACCTTCGGCACTGCACCCCCTCCCGCTCCGCCGCACACGCTCATCTGCACAGGTCGGGGATGCTTGGCTGCGCCGTGTGCCGCATGGGCGGCTCCGGTGGGGCGCGCCCGCGGGAGGGCGTGCCTCCGCAGGAGTGGCTGTGGCGCCGCGTTTCCCGACAACCACGGCGAAACGGGGGACGCGATGGCGACGATCACGGTGACACACCTTTGCGCCGACCGGTTCCGTGCCGAGACCCGCGGCCACGCGCTGCTGCTGGACCAGCCCCGCCGCGACGCCGCCGAGCTGGGACCGACACCGCTGGAACTGACCGTGATGGCGGCGGCCAGTGGCGCCGCCCAGGGCGCGGTGGAGTACCTGCGCGAGCGCGGCCTGCCCTGGGTGGGCCTGGAGGTGGACTGCCACTGGTGGCTGTCCGGGGAGCCGGCCCGGGTCCATCGGGTCGAGTTGCTTGTGGTGCCCCCGGCGCGGCTTCGCCCGGAGCACCACGCCGGCCTGCTGGCCGCGGTCGACCGCTGCACCGTGCGGAACACGCTGCGTCAGCCGCCGCAGGTGGACGTCGCGGTCGAGGCCAGGACGCCTACCCGCTCAGGTGGGCGGGTTGGTGCGTGATCGACTCGATGTCGGAGGCCGTGGCGTCCAGCAGAAGGTGCGCCAGGTCGGCCAGGGCCCGGGACACGGCAAGCTCGTCACCGATCTCCGGCACGCTGGGATCACGCGGGTTACGCCGGGCCAACCCGACGCCGACCAGGTGGGCCTTGTGCCGCGTCTCCAGCCGTGCCTCCGCACGCGTCCGGTCGCCCTGCTCGTCGATGCGGACGTCGATCTTCCAGTGCTTCGTTTCCGCCATGGCTGCCTCCCTCGCGTCCGGCGGTCCCGGTGCCGCCCGCCGGGCCGCGGTGACCCGGGCGGATCAGCGGGCCGGTGGTTGGTGCCGCAACCGCTGGGTCGCGTACACCGCGGCCTCGGTGCGGCGCTCGAAGCCGAGCTTGTGCAGCAGCGAGGACACGTAGTTCTTGATCGTCTTTTCGGCGAGGTGCAGTTGCTGCCCGATCTGCCGGTTGGTCAGCCCCTCGGCGATGAGATCCAGGATGCGCTGCTCCTGCGGGCTCAGCGACGCGTAGCGGGGGTCGTTGCGCTCGTCGCCGTGCCGCAGCCGGTCCAGCACCGCCGCGGTGACCTTCGCATCCAGCAGCGATCCGCCACCCGCCACCGTGCGCACCGCGCTGACCAGGTCGGTGCCGCCGATCTGCTTGAGCAGGTAGCCCGACGCGCCGGCCATGATCGCGCCGAACAGCGCCTCGTCGTCGGAGTACGAGGTGAGCATCAGGCACGCCGGCGGCGGCTGCACCATCGACCGGATCTCCCGGCACACCGAGACACCCTCGCCGTCGGGGAGCCGGACGTCCAGGATCGCCACCTCCGGCCGCAGCGCCGGGATGCGAGCCAGGGCCTGCGCGGCGTTACTCGCCTCGCCGACCACCTCGATGTCGGGTTCGGCATCGAGCAGTTGGCTGAGTCCCCTGCGGACCACCTCGTGGTCGTCCAGTAGGAACACCGAGATCATTGGGGCGATCCTCCTCGCCGGTTCGAGGACCCGGACCCATCCCGACCCGTACCTGGACGGTAGCGCGTTTTCCGGGAGGCCGCGACGGGCCGGGGCGCCGGGGACGGGCGCGTGGTGCGGGGCCGCCGCGGCTGGAGTTCGGGTGCCCACTCCGCCCGGCTCGCCGCCGTCGCGCGGCAACGGTCGTTGCCGCGGGTGGCCACGCACCATGCGCAGCGTAGCCCGCCGTCGCGCCGCCGGGTGGACCATCCCGCGCGGCGGGGGCGGCGCCTGCCGGGCAGGCACGCGGCGCGCCGCGGGACGAAGGTCCCGCGCGGCGGGGCCGCACGCCGCTGACGGCGCCGACCGGGCCGCGCCACCGTGGTGGCAGGTCGCCCCCGACGGCGGGGCCGGGCGTGTGCCGCCCGCGGTGCGGATCCGAGCCCGGTCGCGGCGCACCGACCGAGGAGGTACCCGATGGGCCGGTGTGGCTGGTGGTGCCGACCGTGCGCGTGCTGACCGCGAACCCGGGTTCGTCCAGCCTCAAGCTGGCGCTGGTGGCCAGCGGTCGCCGGCTGGACGAGCGCGTGCTGTCCGGCTGGGACGGCGCCCTGCACCACGGGCTGCTCGCCGAACTCGGTGCGCGATGGGCACCGCTGGACGCGATCGGGGTGCGGTTCGTGCACGGCGGCGACCGGGCGCACGCCGTGCGGCTGACCGACGCGGAGCTGGCCGACCTGGACCGGCTGGTGCCGCTGGCGCCGCTGCACCAGCCCCGCTCGCTGGCGCTGGCCCGGCGCGCCCGCGCGGCGCTGCCCGGCCTGCCCACGGTCGGCTGCTTCGACACCTCCTTCCACGCCGGCCTGCCCGAGCGGGCCCGCCGCTACGCGCTGCCCGCGGAGTGGGTGCGCACCTACCGGCTGCGCCGCTACGGGTTCCACGGCCTGTCCTGCGCGCACGCCGTGCGCCGCACCGCGGAGCTGCTCGCCGCCGAGCCCGGCACGCTGCGCATGCTCTGCTGCCACATGGGTGCCGGCGTCTCGGTCACCGCGGTCGACGGCGGCCGCAGCGTGGACACCTCGATGGGGTTCACGCCGCTGGAGGGCGCGGTGATGGCCACCAGGTCGGGCACGGTCGACCCCGGGCTGCTGGTGCGCCTGCTCGACCTCGGCGCGGCCGATCCGGCGGAACTGGGCCGGGCGCTGGAGCACCGCAGCGGGCTCGCCGGGATGACCGGTACCGGCGGCGACGTGCGTGACGTGCTGGCCGCCCGGGCGAGCGGCGACCGCGAGGCGCGGGTCGCGATCGAGGTGTACCTGCACCGGCTGCGCCGGGAGTTGGCCGCCGCGACCGTCTCGCTGGACCGGCTGGACGCGGTGGCGTTCACCGGAGGCGTGGCCGAACACCAACCGGACCTGCTCGCCGAGCTGGCCGACGGTCTGGCGCCACTCGGCGTCCGGGTGGACGCGGCACGGCTGCACCGGCCGGGCGACCGGGTGATCAGCCCGGACCGGGACGGCGTCCGCGTCCTGGCGCTCACCGCGCAGGAGGACCTGGAAATCGCCAGGCAGGCGGAACTGGTGCTGGGCCGGCGATCCCACCGCAGCCCGGCGCTGCACCGCCCCGCGGTCGGCGGGCCGCCGTGACCAGGCGGCCGCGGTGTGCCACGCCGGCGACGTGGACCCCGGTGGAGGCCGACACGCTGGTGCGGGCGGCCCGGCTGGCACCGCGGGTGGGCGACGCGACCGAGCCGTGGACGCTCGAGTTGCACGGCCGCACCGCGATGCTGCTCGAGCACCCCGGCGGCACCGGCCACGACCCCGCCAGCCGGGACCGGCTGCTGGCCTGCGGCGCGGCGCTGACCAACCTCTGGCTGGCGGTGCGCGCGCTGGGCCGCGCCCCCGTCGTCGAGCTGGGGGTCCGCGCCGACCGGCCGGACCACGTGGCCACCGTGCGCGGCGAGGTGGGCGCGGCGCCCAGCGTCGCGGACCTCGCCGACCACGCCGCCATCGAGGCGGTGTCCTGCCTGGGCGAGCGCGTCGAACCGGGGCCGGTGGCGTCGGTGCCGCTGGCCAGGATCGTCTCGGCCACCCGGTGGCCGGGAACGAGCCTGCGGCCGCTGGCGGGGGCCGAGGAGGCCGCCACGCTCGCCGAACTGGCGCTGCACGCGTACCGCCGGCTGGACGGTGACCACCGGCTCAACCGGGAACTGGCCCCGTGGATCGAACCGCGCAGCCGCCCGGCCCGGCAGGTCCGGCCGGACGCGTCAGCGCCGACCACGGTCACCGAACCACGCGCCGTGCTGTGCCGGGCGATGGCCGCGCGGATCGCCGAGGCGCCGGTGCTGCTCGCGCTCGCCGCCGACGACGGCCGGCATGACCAGGTGTTCGCCGGCGCCGCGGTGCAGTCGGCGCGGATCGCCGCGGCGCGGGGCGGAGTCGGGATGGTGCCGCTGACCAGGCTGCTGCACCTGCCCGAGGTGCGTGCCGAGCTGATCGACCGGTTGGCGCTGCCCGGATACCTCCAGGTGGTGCTGCGGCTCGGCACGGTGCGCTGAGCGGGCATGCCGAGCGCGGGGCGGACCCGCCGCGGCGCGTCCTGTCGACGAAGCAGTCAGGCCGGGGTGGCTCGGCGGACCACCCGGTCGGCGAACGGCCCGACCGGCTCGGTGGTGGGCCTGGGCACCCGGTCCGCGATCTCGACCGCCTCACCCAGCGCAACCAGTTGGGCGATCACCTCGGCCAGCGAACCGCAGTGGTTCCACACGGCGTGCGCGCCCTCCGGATCGGTGCGGACCCGCACCACGGCGGCCAGGCCGTAGCTGTAGATGTACATGGCCTCCACGTAGCCGTGGCCGGCGACGTGCTCGCCGACCAGTGCCGCGATCCCACCGCGGTCGTCCGGCACCGTGTACCACCGCCAGGCATGTCGACCGGGCAGGGTGGCCAGCTCAGGGAAGTGGTTGATCGCCTCGTCCAAGAGAATTCCCACGCCTAGCCTCGTTTCGGTGCTGAATCCCGAACGCGCGTCGCGATCGCGTTGCCGGGGCTCGGACTGGGCATGGCGTGCCCGTTCTTGCTGCCGGGTCGCCCCGCCTCCGCGATCGCGAGGCTCCGCCGGCGCGCGTTCCGGTGGTCGTCGAGCGGCAGGGCCACGTCGCCACCCCTCTCGTACCGATCCAGTTGTCACGCGTTGTACACGCGCGGTCAGCATACTGTGACAACCGGGCGGTCCGGCTGGATCTTGCCCGCGACTCGCACACCTGGGCGACGATCAGACCCGTCCGGCGGAGGCGCGGGATCACACCGGGTTCGCCGCGCCCGCGGGGGCCGGTGGCGCGGCCGGGCGATGATGGACCGCCACCGGGCAGTACGCGGTGCGCGCGATGGTCTGGCTGACCGATCCGAGCAGCAGGCCGACGGCGGCCCCGTGCCCCCGGCAGCCGACCACCAGCAGGCGTGCCCGCAGCGACTGCCGGACCAGCACGTCGGCCGGGCTGCCCTCGGCCAGTTCCGCCTGCGCGTCCAGCCGGGGATGCCGCCGCAGCACGTCGGTGCGAATCGCCGCCAGGATGTGCTCCTGCGGCTCGCGCTGCTGGGTGCGGGTGCCGCTGCCGGGAATGCGGGACATCCGCCACGCGGTCACCAGCCGCAGCGGCACCGCGTGCCGCTCGGCCAGTTCGGCGGCGAAGTCGGCGGCCGCCGCCGAGTCCGCCGACCCGTCCACTCCGACGACCACCGGCCCGGGCGGCTCCACCAATGCGTGGCCGCGCTGGCCGGCGCGGACCACCGCGACCGGGCAGGGCGCGCGGGCGAGCAGTTCCGCGCTCACCGAGCCCAGAGTGAGATCGCTGGACAGGCTCGCCGCGTGCGGACCGAGCACCACCAGGTAGGCCCGCCGGGCGGCGTCCAGCAACACCGGGACCGGCATGCCCGCAGTGGCACGCTCGTCGATCCGCACCTCGGGGGCCGTCGCCCGCGCCACCGCCGCGGCCTCGTCGAACATCGCCCGGGTGGCGATCCGCGCCACGTCCGGACGGCCCGGTGGGCACGGGTCCACCGGGCGCCCGGACGCCAGCACCACGGCCGGCGCGGCGGCATGCACCAGCCGCAACTCCCGCCCGGTGGCCGCCGCCTCGTGCGCCGCCCAGCGCACCGCGGGCAGGCTGCGCACGGCGCCGTCGATCCCGACGACGACCGGTTCGCTCCGCGTGGCCACGATGACACTCTTGGCGGCTGGATGCCCGGGCGACAGGGGCGGACAGCGCCCGGCGCGGGGACCTTCGGCCATGGGCGGCCAGGGCGCTAGCGCTGCGCCGCCCTCGGCGCGCCCAGCGGCACCGACCAGCACAGCTCTGCCCCGGAACCGGCGACCGAACGCAGCGTGCAGCTTCCGCCCCACCGGGCGGCCCGCTCCGTCATGTTCACCAGCCCGCTGCCGCGGGCGGCGTCCGGGTCGACCCCGCGGCCGTCGTCCCGGACCCGCAGGTTCAGCTGCTCGCCGTGGCTGTCCACGCTGACCTCCACCCGCACCGTGCGGGCATGTGCGTGCCGGGCGGCGTTGGACAGCGCCTCGCGCAGCGTGGCCAGCAGGTCCGCGCGCACCGTCTCGGGCACCGTGGTGTCCAGCGGGCCGTCGAAGCTCAGCCGGGGCTCGAAGCCGAGCGGGCCGGCCGCCTCCTGGGCGGTGCGCAGCAGTTGCCCGCGCAGGCTCACCTGGCCCAGGTCCTCGGGCACCTCCTGCAGCGAGAAAATGCTCCGCCGGATGTCCCGGATGGTCTGGTCGAGGTCGTTGACGAAACCCTGCAGCCGCTCCGCCACCTCCGGCCGCACCACCAGCCGGGCCATCCCGGCCAGGCCCAGCCCGGTGGCGAACAGCCGCTGGATCACCAGGTCGTGCAGGTCACGGGCGATGCGGTCGCGGTCCTGGAACACCGCCAGCCGCTGCCGGTCCTCCTGTGCCCTGGCGAACTCCAGGGTCAGCGCGGCCTGCGCGGCGAAGGTCTGCACCATCTGGCCGTCCGCGTCGGTGAACGGCGGCCTGCCCTGCTCCTTGGCCACCAGCAGCACGCCGAGCACGTGTTCCCCGGCCGCCAGCGGGACGAGCAGCACCGAGGTGAGGTCCTTGACGTCGGCCAGCCGCTCCATGCTGACGTCCCCCAGCCAGGTGGCCGGTTCGGTCGGCCCCTCCAGCACCACCGGGCGGGAGGAGCGGAGCACCTCACCCATCGCGCCGGTCACCGGCACGGTGCGACCCTCCAGCGCCTTGGCGCTCGGCCCGTCCACCACCTCGAGGGCCAGGTCCTCGGCGCCGTCCCCGGTGAGCGCGATGGCGGCGACCGCGGCGCCAGCCACCACCCGCGCCCGATGGGCGATCAGCTCAAGCACGCTCGAGGTGCTCTGCCCGGACAGCAGCGCACCGGTGATCTCGTTGGACGCCTGCAGCCACAGCTCCCGCTGGTGGGTCTGCTCGTAGAGGCGGGCGTTCTCGATCGCGATGCCGCCGGCGGCGGTCAGCGCGATGACGACCTCCTGGTCCTCCTCACTGAAGTCGCCACCGCCCACCTTCTCGGTGAGGTACAGGGTGCCGAACACCTCGCCCCGCACCCGGACCGGGATGCCCAGGAAGGACCGCATCAGCGGGTCGTCCGGCGGGATGACGCAGGCCTCGAACAGCGGGCGCACGTCGTGCAGGCGGAGTGGCTTGGGGTTCGCGGCCAGCTCGGCCAGCACGCCCCCTTCGGAGATCAGCTCGCCGATCCGCGCCCGCAGCCGCTGGTCGACGCCCGCGTCGATGAACTCGGCCGGCTTCTGGTCCTGGCCGAGCACGCCGAGCACCCCGTACCGGGCGCCGACCAGCTCGCACGCCGACTGCACGAACCGGTACAGCACGTCGGGCAGGCTGAGGTTGCTGGTCACGTTGACCACGGCATCGAGCAACCGGTGGACGCGGCTCTCGTGGTCGATCACCTCGTCCGCGCGGTCCACCAGCTCGCGCAGCAACGTGTCCAGCCGCAACCGGCGCAGGTCGGGGAAGCGCCTCTCCTCCTCTGCCGGAGAGCGCACCTCCACCTGGTGCTCGTCAGCCACCGTGATCTCCATCCCGACCTGGTCAAACACCCAACAAGCAGACTACCGTCCGGCTTCCGGACCCTGTCGGTGTCGAAGCCACACCTTGGCGCCCGTATCGCGGTGGGTGCGGCCCGGCACGGGTCAGCCGGTGGCCCGCTGCGAGGCCGGGTTGACCGCGGGCGTGTGCCGGACCCGGCGACCGGCGATCCGCTCGATGGAAATCCTGATCACGTGCTCCGGGCCGGCGGGCATCCAGCTGCGCAGCGGGAGCGTGTTGATCCGGCGCAGCTCGTCGCGGTTGAGCACCTCGGTGGCGTGGCCGACGATGACCACACTCCAGCCGTTGCGCAGGCCGTTGTCGAAATCGTCGGCCTCGAAGGCGACGATCGCGTTGCGCGTCGCCGCGGACAGCTTGCTGCCGTGCGAGGTGCGGAAGAGCACGGATTCGTCCAGAATCGCGAAGTTGATCGGCTGCACGGCGGGCAGTGCCTGGTCGGTGAAGACGATGCGTCCCACGGGTACTGACTGGAGCAGGCGAAGGCACTCCGCCCGGTCAAGGACCTCCAGGCCAGCGGAGTCGAACATCGCACCTCGGTTCGTCGGCGGTCGCATGTGGACAGGCTCGTCCGGTGCGCTCCACCATTCACTGCTGACCGGTCTACGGGCAAGGGACCAACGGCCTAGATCTCTTCGACCGATCGCGTTCTCCGGCGATGCCCGTTCCGCCGGAGGTCCCCGGACATCGGGACCAATGCCAGCGTCCCGCCGCGGGTCCTCCGCCCTAGCGTCGGCGGTGAGTTCGACCGGGGGAGGGCCGATGGCGGGTGATGCGCGCGCGCCGGTGATGGTGGCCGGTGTGGACGGTTCCGGACGCGCGCTGCAGGCGGTGCGCTGGGCGGCCGCCGGCGCGGCCCGGCGGCACCTGCGGCTGAGGCTGGTGCACGCGCAGGCGGTGACGGGCACCGCCTATCCCGGTGCCTCCGCCGTCCCGCAGGGTGTCTACGACGCCATGACCGAGCAAGCCGAGCGGTGGCTGATCCAGGCCAGGGACGCGGCGCTGGAGGTGGCCCCGGAACTGGCCGTGGACACCGAACGGCACGAGTCCCCCGCGGTGGCCACGCTGCTGGAGCAGTCCAGGACGGCGCGCATGGTGGTGCTCGGCTCCCGGGGCCTCGGCGGGTTCACCGGGCTGCTGGTCGGCTCCACCGCGGTGGCCCTGGCCGCGCACGCCGACTGCCCGGTCACCGTGGTGCGGGGCCGCGCGACGGGCGAACCGCCGCCGGCGGGCGGACCGGTGGTGGTCGGGGTGGACGGATCACCGGCAAGCGAGGCGGCCATCGAGGTGGCCTTCGACGAGGCCTCGTTCAGCGGGGCCGACCTGCTCGCCGTGCACACCTGGAGCGACGTCACCGTGCGCGGCGCGTTCGACATGCCCGGGATCGACATCGACTGGGAGCGGGTGGCCGCGGACGAGCAGCGGTTGCTGGCCGAGCGGATGGCCGGGTGGCAGGAGAAGCACCCGGACGTGCGGGTGCGGCGGATGGTCACCCGGGACCGGCCGGTGCGCAGCCTGCTCGCCCAGGGGGAGGGGGCCCGGCTCATCGTGGTGGGCAGCCGGGGCAGGGGCGGGTTCGCCGGCATGGTGCTCGGCTCCACCAGCCAGGCCCTGCTGCACCACGCGCCGTGCCCGGTGACCGTGGCCCGCCCGGTGCGCGGGGGCTGACGGTGGTCGCCGCGCCTGTGATCATTGACCGCATGCTGTCCTGGCACGTGGAACGACCGGGGCCGGTGGCTGCCCGCCCCCTGCGCCGGCGGAACGGCCCGCTGCCGACCGCCGCCGAGGGGGAACTGCTGCTGCGGGTGCTGGTCTGCGGTGTGTGCCGGACCGACCTGCACGTGGCCGAGGGAGACCTGCCGGTGCACCGGCCCGGCGTGGTGCCCGGCCACGAGGTGGTCGGCGAGGTGGTCGCGGTGGGTGACGGCGCAGTCGGGGACTTCGCCGTCGGGCAGCGGGTCGGCGTGGCCTGGCTGCGGCACACCTGTGGGCAGTGCCGCTACTGCCTGCGCGGCGCGGAGAACCTCTGCCCGGAGTCCCGGTACACCGGTTGGGACGCGGACGGTGGGTACGCGGAGTACACCACGGTGCCCGCCGGCTACGCCTATCACCTGCCCGACGGGTACTCCGACGCGGAACTGGCGCCGCTGCTGTGCGCGGGGATCATCGGCTACCGGGCGCTGCGGCGGGCCGAACTGCCGCCCGGCGGCCGGCTCGGCATCTACGGGTTCGGCGCCAGCGCGCACCTGGCCGCCCAGGTGGCCCTGGCGCGGGGCGCGGTGGTGTACGTGATGACCCGGAGCCCGGCGGCCAGGGAACTCGCCACGGAGCTGGGCGCCGCCTGGGTGGGTGGGGCCGCCGACGAACCGCCGGAGCCACTGGACTCGGCGATCTTGTTCGCCCCGGCCGGGGACCTCGTGCCACCCGCGCTCGCCGCGCTCGACCGCGGCGGCACCCTGTCGATCGCCGGAATCCACCTTACCGACATCCCGCAGCTGCGGTATCAGCGGCACCTGTTCCAGGAGCGCCAGGTCCGCAGCGTCACCGCGAACACCCGCGAGGACGGCCGGGAGTTCCTGCGGTTCGCCGGGCAGCACCGGATCCGGGTGACCACCACGCCGTACCCGCTGGACCGGGCCGACGCGGCGCTGGCCGACCTGGCCGGCGACCGGGTGTACGGCGCCGCGGTGCTGGTGCCCTGAGCCGGACGCCCCGGGATGTGGCGCGGCCGACGCCGCGCGGCGGAAACGTGGCGCCCGGTACCGGGGATCGGGGCGGTGGATCCCGGGCCGCCGACGAACCGTTGACCCGGTCGCTGACCTGCTTACCGGTTCCCCGGCGCGTGCCGTGCGCGCCGGGTCCGGGGAGCGCATCCTGTGTGGTGCACCTGGAGGCGGCCGGGAGGCCTCACACCGGACGTTTCGGCGAACACGCGAACGGGAGGATGGTCAAGGTGACAAGGGAGCGACGGGCGCCCGCGGTAGCCCCGCGATGGATGGTCCACACGGTCGGTGGCCGATGGCTCCGAGTGCGGACGTTCCGGGCCGGCCCCGATCCCGTCGCCGGGGACCCGACCGCCCGGGTGGTGCTCGACGTGGCCACCACACCGGCCGACGCCGACCCGATGTGGGTCAGCATGACCGCGGCTGAGGCCAGGGAACTGGCCGCCGAACTGTTCGCGCGCTCCGAGGAGCTCGACCCGTCCGGGATGACGTCGACCGGGCGGGCCGACGTCTCCGCCAAGCGCTCCGGCTAACCCGGCGGCGGCCGCTGACCGGGTGCCGGCCTGGGCGGCGCGCCGAGGCGTTCGGCCGCACCCGAGGTGATCACCACCACCGGGCATCGTGCCCGCCGCAGGCAGGCGAGGGTGACGCCGCCCACCCGTTCCCGCCGGCCACCGGGGCCGTGCGCGCCCAGCACCAGCAGGTCCGCGTCGTCCGCGCTGCGCACCAGTTCCTCGGCCGGATCGCCGGTCGGGGTCACCTCGACCACCGAAGGCGCGGCTGGCAGCGCGGCGCGGGCCGCGTCCACCTCCGCGCGCAGCCGCTCCAGCGGCGCGGCGTGCGCCGCCACCGTCCCGGTGCGCCGGGGCGGACCGGCCGGCGGTGCCGAAGCCGGGTGCTCGCGCACGGCGACGGCCTGCACCGTGCCGCGCTCCCGGGCGGCCTGGCGGATCGCCCAGCGCAGCGCCGCATCGGCCGCCGGCGACCCGTCAACCCCGACCACGATCACCGGTGACCCCTGTCCACCCGGCCGGTTCACGCCCACCGTCCTTCAGCGAGTTCACGCACCGCACCGCCCCCGGGGACGCCGCGTGGCGCCCCGCGCCGGCGCCGCGACGCCGTGCCCAGGTTGGCCCCGCGGGCACCGGCCGAGCAGGGGCGAAGGTCCCCGCCGCCGAAGCCGGACGGCCCCGGGGCCGCCGACCGCCGCCCTCCGCCGCGCCGGGACTTCGGTCCGCGCGATGTGGGTATACCGGCACTGCTGGGCGATGCGGCGCGCGCATAGCGTCGCGTCGAACACGGGTGGGAAAGCGGGGAGGACCGGGGATGAGGGTCACGGACATCATGCGGTGCCCGGTGGTGTGCGCACATCCGGGCACCACGGTTCGGGTCGCCACGGCACTGCTGGTCGACAACGCGTTCACCGCGCTGCCGGTGGTGGAGCCGGACGGCCGGCTGGTCGGCATCGTGACCGAGGCGGACCTGCTGCGCGGCACCGTCCGGGACGCCCGCCTTGCGGCGGCCGGCACGGCGCGGGGGACGCCGGTGGCCGAGGTGATGAGCAGTCCGGTGGCCACCGTGCCGGCCGGTGCGACGCTCCCCGAGGTGCGGGAGGCGATGTCCGCGCACGGCAGGCGGTGCCTTCCGGTGGTGGACGAGGCCGGCACGCCGCTCGGTGTGGTCAGCCGGGGCGACGTGCTGCGCACCCTGCTGCGGGAGGACGAGATGACCGCGGCCAAGGTGCGCCGCCTGCTGGCCGACTACACCGCCGGCCAGCGGGACTGGACCGTGCACGTCACCTCGGGCCTGGCCGTGGTCAGCGGCGAGTTCGCCGACGAGGCGGAGCAGGGCATGGTGACCGCGCTGGTCCGCACCGCTCCCGGGGTGACCGGGGTGGTGCTGCGGCCGCGGTACGCGCTGGCCGGCGCGAACTGACCGGCGCCGGCGAGCGGCGCCGCGCGCTGGGCGGTCAGTGCGGCACGCGCTCGGCGTGCTCGATGACCTCGTCCAGCGGTCGCCGCGGGGTCGAGGGCAGCGGTCCGGCCGTGGCCGGCGTGCGGCCCACCCGGAGCACGGCCTGCGGGTAGGTGGCGGCGTCGAGTACCCGGGTACGCACCACGTCCCGGGTGCATTCCACCTCCATCACCTGGCCGAGCGGGCAGGTCGCGAGCCCCATCCGGGTGGCGGCCAGCAGCACCGCGCTCAGCGCCTCGCCGGCCCGCAGCAGCGACAGCCGGTCCTCCGCGGCGGTGCCCAGCACCATCGGCACGCTCGCGTCGTCGGCGTCGGTGGTGTCCGGCGGCTGGGGCAGTGCCGGGCGGGGAAGGACCCGCACCGGCAGGTCGCCGTAGCGGCCGGTAACCGGCGGGACGCTGGCCGAGGGCACGCCGTCGGGCGAGCCATGGCGGCGACCGGTCCACGCGTCCAGCTCCGCGGTGTACGCAGGGTTGGCCCGCTGCAGCGCCGCGGCCTCGGCCATCGCGCACACCAGGCGGTAGCGGGCGCGGGCGTCCAGCACGGCGCGCAGCACCACGCCCTGCTCGGCGGCCGCCTCGGCCAGCCGGGCGAGCATCCGCGGCGGCACCTGCCAGGCGCCGTAGCGCCGGCGGTCGGTGCGCCGGGCCCGGATCGCCGCGGCGAGCGCCACGTCCCGGTCCGTGGGTTCGCGCGGCTGGCAGCGCACGGTCGCCAGCAGTTCCGGATCGCTCCGGTCCGGGATCCGGTGCACCACCGGGGCCCATCCCGCGGCGGCGAGCGCCAGCCGCAGGTGGTGCAGGGCCGCGCCGCAACTCAGCAGGAGCTCGTGACCGTAGGGGTCGGTAGCGGGCAGCCGCCGGCCGCGGTCGGCGTACAGCGACAGCGTCCCCCGGCCGAGCCGCCACCGCCACGGCTGGGTGTTGTGCAGCGACGGCGCCCGGGTGGCCAGCGCGACGGCCGAGGCCAGCGTGTCCTCGTCCGGCCGGCCGGACATGGTCACGGCGACCACCTCCGCTCAGTGCCTGTTCCGCGAACCCGCCCCGGCGCGTTCCCATGCTCGTCATCGCAGGTCAGTCACGGTGCGGAACGGGCTGTCAGATCGATTCGACGGTAGCCGCGGCCGGTGGCCGTCCGGCAGGGCCGGAGGTCCCCGATGGCTCGATCCGGTGCGCGCCGGCCGGTGCCGTTCCGCCCGGCGGCGCGGGCCTTTCGCCCCTCATGCCCGCCGCGGACCGCCGCCGACCATGAACGCAACCGGCACCGACCGCGGGGAGTTGAGGAACACATGACGTCGGGTACCCGGACGACCGCCGAACCCGCCGCGGTGGCGCGCACCTTCGCCAAGGAGGAGCTGCGGTGCGTGGACGCGCTGTGGCGGGCCGCCAACTACCTCTCCGTCGGCCAGCTCTACCTGATGGACAACCCGTTGCTCACCGAGCCGCTGTCGGCCAGGCAGATCAAGCCGCGGCTGCTCGGCCACTGGGGCACCACCCCGGGGCTGAACCTGGTCTACGCCCATCTGAACCGGCTGATCGTGGCGCACGACGTCAACATGATGTACGTGATCGGCCCGGGGCACGGCGGGCCGGCGCTGTTCGCCAACACCTGGCTGGAGGGCAGCTACTCGGAGAACTATCCGGAGGTGCCCCGGGACGCCGAGGGGATGCGCACGCTGTTCCGCCAGTTCTCCTTCCCTGGCGGGGTGCCCAGCCACGTGGCGCCGCAGGTGCCCGGCTCCATCCACGAGGGCGGCGAACTGGGTTACTCGCTCGCGCACGCCTACGGCGCCGCGTTCGACAACCCCGACCTGGTGGTCGCGTGCGTGGTCGGCGACGGCGAGGCGGAGACCGGGCCGCTGGCCACCAGTTGGCACGCCAACAAGTTCCTCGACCCGGTGGGCGACGGCGCGGTGCTGCCGATCCTGCACCTGAACGGGTACAAGATCGCCAACCCTGCGGTGCTCGCCCGGATCCCGCGCGAGGAACTGGACGCCCTGCTCCGCGGCTACGGCTACGCCCCGCACTACGTCGTCGGCGACGACCCGCCGACCGTGCACCGGCGGATGGCGGCCACCCTGGAGGAGATCCTCGCCGAGATCCGCCGCATCCAGCACGCGGCGCGCACCGGCCGCGCCGACGGGGTACGCCCGCGGTGGCCGATGCTGGTGCTGGACACGCCGAAGGGCTGGACCGGGCCGCACACCGTGGACGGCGTGCCGGTGGAGGGCACCTGGCGCGCCCATCAGGTGCCGCTCGCCCGGGTCCGGGAGGACCCGGAGCACCTGCGGCTGCTCGGCGAGTGGATGCGCTCCTACCGACCCGAGGAACTGTTCGACCCGGCCGGCCGGCCCCGCCCCGAGGTGCTCGCGCTCGTCCCCGAGGGCGACCGGCGGATGGGCGCCAACCCGCACGCCAACGGCGGGCTGCTGGTGCGGGACCTGCGGCTGCCCGACTTCCGGGGGCACGCCGTCGTGGTGGACAAACCGGGCTGCTGCCTCTCCGAACCCACCCGCACGCTCGGCCGGTGGCTGGCCGCGGTGATCGAAAGCAACGCGGACAACCGCGACTTCCGGCTGTTCGGCCCGGACGAGACGGCGTCGAACCGGCTGGACCCGGTGTACCGGGTGACCGACAAGCAGTGGCAGGGTGAGATCCACGCGGTGGACGAGCACCTGGGCCGCTCCGGCCGGGTCGTCGAGGTGCTCTCCGAACACCTGTGCCAGGGCCTCCTGGAGGGCTACCTGCTGACCGGCCGGCACGGGCTGTTCGACTGCTACGAGGCGTTCATCCACGTCGTGGACTCGATGTTCAACCAGCACGCCAAGTGGCTGGAGACCGCCCGGCGGTTGGGCTGGCGCCGGCCCGTCCCTTCGCTGAACTACCTGCTCACCTCACACGTGTGGCGGCAGGACCACAACGGCTTCTCGCACCAGGACCCCGGCTTCGTCGACCTGGTGATGAACAAGAAACCCGAGGTGATCCGGGTCTACCTGCCGCCGGACGCGAACACCCTGCTCTCCGTGGCCGACCACTGCCTGCGCAGCCGGGACTACGTCAACGTCATCGTCGCCGGGAAGAACCACGGCCCCGACTGGCTGGGCATCGAGGACGCGGTGCTGCACTGCACCCGCGGCCTGGGCATCTGGGAGTGGGCCAGCAACGACGACGGGCACCCCGACGTGGTGCTGGCCTGCGCTGGCGACGCGCCCACCCTGGAGGTGCTGGCGGCCGCCTCGCTGCTGCGCGAGCACCTGCCCGAACTGAAGGTGCGGGTGGTCAACGTGGTCGACCTGATGCGGCTGCAGCCGGACACCGCGCACCCCCACGGGCTGGCCGACCGCGAGTTCGACGCGATCTTCACCACCGACCGCCCGATCATCTTCGCCTACCACGGCTACCCGTGGACCGTCCACCGGCTGACCTACCGGCGCACCAACCACGGCAACCTGCACGTGCGCGGCTACACCGAGGAAGGCACCACCACCACGCCGTTCGACATGCTGGTGCGCAACGACATGGACCGCTTCCGGCTGGTGATCGACGTGCTGGACCGGGTGCCCGGCCTGGGCGCCCGCACCGCGCGGCTGCGGCAGCGGATGCGTGACCGGCGCATCCGGCACGGGCAGTGGGTGCGCCGGCACGGCGAGGACCCTCCGGAGGTCCGTGACTGGTGCTGGCGCTGGTAGCGGCACCGCCTGCGCCCCTCGCCATCGACGCTCCCGCCACCAACGGGTGGTCTCGCACCCCGTTCGCGGATCAGCGTTTGCCGGTCGATCGTGGTCGCCCGACATTTGGTCTCGCCCCCATACCTGACCGAAGAAAGGGCAACCATGTTTCGTCGAAACGGTGCCAGACGTGGTGTCCGTCGCGGTGTCCTCGGCCTGCTCGCGCTGGTGGCCGCGGCCCTTGCGGTCCCGGCCGCGACCGACATGTCCACGGCCTCCGCCGCCACCCCGAGGGCGGCACTGGTCAAGGAGGGTCACGTCGACCTGTTCCTGACCAGCGAGCTGGCCAGCGCGCTGCGCGGCGCCGGCATCACCCCGTACGCGGTCGTTCCCACCACGGCGATGACCAACTGGGACGTGCCGGTGTTCCGGATCCCGCTGCGCGGCGGGGAGTTGCAGCGCAACCCGTACAGCGGCAACTTCGCCGGTGGCTGGCTGCACTTCGACCGCGGCGGCCTCGGGTTCCGCATGGGTGACCGGCGCATCGAGTTCAGCCGGTTCGACGCCGACCTGACCCGCGGTGAGATCCGCGCGGTCGTCAACGGCGAGCACTCCTCGTCGTTCCCGGTGTTCACCTTCCGCGTCAACGCCGACCAGGTGAGCTTCAGCGCGCCGGTGGTCAGCATCGACGGGGTCGGCCTGCGGTTCACCCCGGAGGCGCAGGTGCTGTTCAACGCCGCGTTCGGCAGGCAGGTGCTCAACGGCGACATCGACGCCGGGAACTACTCGGCCCGGGCCGTCCTGAGCAACTCCTGACCAACCGCCGCCCGGTGCGGGTCCGCCCGGCACCGTCCCGGCGACCGGGTCCGCCGACGCCGGCGGGCGTCCGGTGCGATGAGACGCACCGGAGGCCCGCCGCCGAACGACCCGGAGAACCCGCACCGGGCACGGTGGTGCCGCGACCGAGAGGGCGCGGCACCACCGCGGTGGGACCGGCCCGCCGGGTCGCCACCGGAATCACATCGCCGCCGCGCCGGAAAACGCACGGAGCGGCCCGCATCGGTGGCAGGATGCTGCCGTGCGCACCCCGACCGAGCCGTGCCGCCGTCCCGCCGCGAGCCCGCCCGGTCCCCGATCCGCCCACCGCGACCCCGCTCCACGCGCCGACCGTGCCCGGCCGGGCGGTGCCCACCCCCTCCGGTGCGATCCGCTCCCGTGGCCGCGCGCTGCCCGAACCTCGTGCGGTCGCGGACCGGCCGGGACCGCGCGAGGGTGGTCACGGTGATGTCGGTGCTGCCGAGGCCGGCATGTGCCGGAGCCGCGCGTGATCGATAATGACGGCACGCGAACTCGCGGGGGCGCGGACTCGCGGAGAAAAGGGAGCGCGATGCCTGAGCAAGCGGGCGGGGTGACGGCGAAGCGCCGGCGAGCCGCCGCGTCCGGCGCGGAGGCGGCGAGCCGGTCCGCCGCGGCACGGCAGCCGCGGCGGGTTCTCGTTGTGTCCGCGGACATGGGCGAGGGACACAACGCCACCGGTCGCGCGCTGCAGGCGGTGGTCGACCGCATCTGGCCACAGTGCACGGTCGAGTGGGTGGACACCCTGGACGCGATGGGCCGCGGCGTGGGCCCGCTGTTCCGCCGGATCTACACGTCCAACGTGGAGCGCACGCCCTGGCTGTACGAGTTCTTCTACCGCTCGGTGTGGCGCTACCGATGGTTCGCCAACTCGTCCAAGCGGTTCGTCGGCGAGTGGAGCGGCCGCCGGCTCGCGCCGCACATCGACCGGGTGCGCCCCGACCTGATCATCTCCACCTACCCGCTTGGCAGCGCGGGCCTGGCCTGGCTGCGCCGCCACCGCGGGCTGGACGTCCCGGTCGGCGCCTGGGTGTCCGACTTCGCGCCGCACCCGTTCTGGGTGTACCGCGACCTCGACCTCAACCTGGTGATGCACCCCGTCGCGGTGCCGGTGGCCGAGCGGAGCGAGCCGGGCGCGCCGGTGGCGGTGTCCGCGCCCACGGTCACCGACGCCTTCCGACCGGGGGACCAGCGCGCCGCCCGGCGCCGGCTGGGCCTGCCCGAGCGGGCGTTCACCGCGCTCGTCTCCTGCGGCTCGCTCGGCTTCGGCCGCTCCGAGGAGGCCGTCCGGGAACTGCTCGACGGTGACCCGGACGGGTGCGTGCTGGTGGTCTGCGGCCGCAACGAGCGGCTGCGCGAGCGGATCGACCGGGACTTCGCCGGCGACGACCGGGTGCGGGTGTTCGGCTGGGTGGACGACATGGCCGGGCTGATGGTAGCCGCGGACGTGGTGGTCACCAACGCCGGCGGGGCCACCTCGCTGGAGGCGCTGGCCTGCGGCCGGCCACTGCTGATGCACCAGCCGATCGCCGGGCACGGCAGGGCCAACGCCGAGCTGATGGCCGAGGCGTCGCTGGCCGAGGTGTGCCCGGCCGAGGGCGACCTGGCCCGCGCGGTGGCCCGGTTGCGGCGCGAGCCCGACCGGCTGGCCGCCATGCAGCGGGCCGCCGCTGAGCACTGCGCCGCGCACGAACTGGCCGACGGGTTGCGTGCGGTGGCCGCCAGCGGGCGGGGCGCGCCCAGCCGCCCGATCGCCGCCGAGGACGCGCTGTTCGTGCACATCGACACCGCGCAGGTGCCGCAGCAGGTCGGCGCGGTGGTCGTGTTCGAACCCGGGCCGGAGGGCGAGCTGCCCACGCACGCCGACGCCGCGGCGATGCTGGGCGCCGTCCCCGGCATCCGGAGCCGGCTGGACCGGGGATCGCCGCTGCGGCGGCCGCGCTGGCGCCAGGACACCCGAGTGAACGTCGCCGACCTGGTGGACCGCTACGACGTGGCCCGCGACGATCCGGGCAGGGAGCTCGGTGAGATCATCGACGCCTTCTACTCCCGCGGGTTCGACGGCCACCGCTCCGCCGGGGAGGGGCTGTACGTCACCGGCCTGCCGGACGGCCGGTCCGCGCTGCTGGTCAAGCTGCACCACGCGCTCGGTGACGGCATCACCGTGCTGCGCGCGCTGCTGTCAGCCACCGGCGCGGGCCGCTCCTGGGCCACCCCGCCCGCGCCCTCGGTCAGCCGCGGCCTGCCCCGCGGGCTCGGGCTGCGCCGCACCGCGCGGGGCCTGTGGACGCTGGCCCGCGCCGGCCGCGCCCCGGCCAGCCCGCTCAACGGCGCACTGGGCACCCCGGCCCGGCACCACGGCTTCGCCCGGCTGCCCGGCCGGCCGCTGCGCACCGCCGCACGCCGGCTCGGCGTCACGGCCAATGACCTGCTGGTCGCCGTGTTCGCGGAGGCGTTGCACCGCACCCTGAACACCGGCGAGGGCCCGGCCACGGAGTCGCTGCGGGTGATGCTGCCGTGGTCGCTGCGTACCACGGGGACCCTGCACAGCACCGGCAACCGGACCGGCGCGGTCGCCGTCGACCTGCCAGTCGGAACGCTGCCGCTGCGCCGCCGGCTCGACCTGGTGCGGGACGCGATGCGCGCCAGGGTGGACGCGGGCGTGCCCGAGGCGGCCAACGCGGTGGTGCGGGCGATCGGGCTGCTGCCACCACCGCTGCACGCCGCGGTCGCGCGGTGGATGTACCGGTCCACCTGGTTCAACGCGATCGCGTCGGTACTGCCCGGACCGCGCTGGGAGGTCCGGTTCGCCGGCGCCCGGGTCTGCGAGGCACTTCCGGTGCTTCCGCTCGCCCCCGGCGTCGGCCTGTCCTGGGGGGCGATGATCTGGGGTGATCGAGTGATCGTGGGCTTCACCGGCGGTCCGGGACTTGCCGGCCAGGTGGACCGGCTGGCCGAGGAGACCGAGACGGCGCTGCGCGACTACGTCGCTCTCGCCGAGGCGGCATGACACGCCCGGGCGGCACGATCGCGGTGGCGCGCGGACCGGCCGACACGAACGGTGTCCCGCGCCCTGGCGACGTGATCGGGGTGGCGCGCGAACCGGCGGCGAGGAAGGTCTGAGCCACGTGCTGGCCGACCTGTCCGACCTCGCCGTGGCGGTGCCCGCCGCGCTGGGCGCGGCCGCGTCCTTCGGGTTGACCGGGGCGATGCAGCACGAGGCGACGTGGCGGGTCCGCGAGCGCAGGGCGCTGCGCCCCGCGCTGCTGGTCGACCTCGCCCACCAGCCGCTGTGGCTTGCCTCGCTGGTCGCCAACGCCGCGGGCATCGTGCTGCAGTGGGTGGCGCTGGTGACCGCGCCGCTGGTGCTGGTGCAGCCGCTGCTGGTCACCGGGCTGCTGTTCGCGGTGTCGTTCACCTCGCTGATGCGCCGGCAGCCGCCGGACCGCGTCGTGCTCTTCGGCGCCGCGCTGTGCGCCGCCGGGCTGGCCGCGTTCATCCTGATCGCCGAGCCCACCGCGACCCGGCCGCCCACGCTGACCCTGGGTTCCGTGCTGCCACTGGCCGCCGGGCTGGCCGGGTTGCTGGCGGTGTGCCTGAACCTGGCCGCGCACCGGCCAGGCCCGGTCCGCACCCTGGCCCTCGCGGTGGCCGCCGGAGTGCTCTACGGCGTCACCGCGGGCATGGTCAAGGTGACCCTGCAGACCCTGGAGTCCGGGGTGGCCGCCATGTTCACCACCTGGCCGATCTACGTGGTCGCGGTGTGCGGGCCGCTGGGCTTCCTGCTCAACCAGAACGCGTTCCAGGCGGGCATCGCGCTCGCCCCGGCGCTCGCCGTGATCATCGTGCTGGACCCACTGGTCGGCATCGGTATCGGCATCCTGTGGCTGGGGGAGCGGTTGCGGGACGGCTGGCCCGCGGTGCTGGGCCAGGTGCTCGCCCTGGTGGTGCTCTCGGTGGGCGTGGTGATCCTCAGCCACCGCGCGCCGCAGGTGGCCGCGGCGCAGCGAAGGGAGGCGCGATGACCTCGCTCGCCGGGTCGACGGCACTGGTCACCGGCGCGTCGTCCGGGATAGGCGCGGCGACCGCGACACTGCTCGCCCGGCGGGGCACGCGGGTGCTGCTGACCGGCCGGGACGAGGCGGCGCTGCGGCGGGTGGCCGACGCCACCGGCGGCAACCACCTGGCCGCCGACCTCGGCGACGACGACGCCGCCGCGCGGGTGGCCGGCTGGGCGGGCGCGGTGGACGTGCTGGTGTGCAACGCCGGCGTGGGCTGGGCCGGCCCGCTGGTCGACATGCCCACCGCCGACCTGGACCGGCTGGTCACGGTGAACGTGCTCGCCCCGCTGCGGCTGGCCAGGGCGGTGCTGCCGGGCATGGTCGCCCGCCGCCGCGGCCACCTGGTGCTGGTGTCCTCCATCGCAGGCTGCATGGGCGTCGGTGAGGAGGCCGTGTACGCGGCGACCAAGGCCGCGCTGCGAACCTTCGCGGACAGCGTGCGCTACGAGGTCGCCGGTTCCGGGGTGGGCGTGTCGGTGGTGGTGCCCGGCGTGGTGGACACCGCGTTCTTCGACCGGCGAGGCACCCCGTACCCGCGGCGGCGGCCCCGCCCCGTGCCGCCGGAGGAGGTGGCGCGGGCCCTGGTCGACGCGGTGGAACGGGACCGCGCGGAGGTGTTCGTGCCGCGCTGGCTGCGGCTGCCGGCGCGGTTGCACGGCGCCGTGCCGGGCCTGGTGCGCACCCTGCAACGCCACTTCGGCTGACCACCCTTTCGGGCACCGCCTCAGGATGAGGGCGGCGGGATGCCGTGATTGGTCAGCCCGGTGGGGGTGTCGAGCCACAGTGTCTGCCGGTCCGCTTGGACGGTCATGCCGAACCGGGTCCAATCCGGACGACCTTCCTGGCGCCACAGGCTTTCGGCCGCTTCGACGGTGTGCCACAGCCGTTGCGGACCGGTTTCCCACACTGTGCGCGTCCCGTTGTCGTTGATCCGTACGGATACCTCGCACCATGATCCGTCCGGCGCGGAGAGGAATATCGCATCGGGTCGGTTGGTGTCCTCGTCGATCGTGTATCCGAACCGCACACCCGGAGGGAACCAGAAGCCGGCGAGAAACCACAGTGTCGGCTCCTCCCATGGTCGTTCCGTGAGCAGCGCGGTGGTACGGCGGTCGGCGCTGTCCCGCTTCCTCTCTGGGTGGGGGCCGACGCGGTCGCCGGTGGTGGGCCCGCGGAGGGACATGAAATCCGACCAGCCCGGCAGGAACCGCCCCTCGGCGCAATCACCCTGGCGTCGCAGAGCCACCAGGTTACCCATGGCGGTGCCGATCTTGACGTCGACCACGACGATGCCGTCCTGACGCAACTGTCGCACCCATTCCCACGGCACGCGATGCACGGCGCACGTGCCGATGACGCGGTCGTACGGCGCGCCGCCGGGCCATCCCAACGCACCGTCCCCATGCGCCAACACCGGCCGGTATCCGCAGTTCCCGAGCGTGGCACCGGCCTTGCGGACCAAGTCGGGTTCGATGTCGATGCTGAAAACGTTGTGGTCTCCGACCCGGTGGGACAACAAGGCGGCGTTGTACCCCCGTGCCGGTGCCGATCTCGAGCACTCGGTCGCCGGTGCGCACGTCGAGTGCTTCAAGCATTCTGGTCATGAGGCCCGGCGCCGACGACGATGACAGGGGCGCGATCACCCGGCTGCTGCCCTGCGCCACATCGCCGAGCAGGGTAACCAGCGATGTGTTGCCGTAGACCCGCTGCAGCCAGCGTTGCGGCTCGTTCTCCCGGCTGACCGCGTGCCAGGAGGACCCGACCCGCTCGTAGAACATGGGCACGAACTCGTGTCGCGGTACTGCGCGCACGGCGTCCTGCCACTTCGGCGACCACAGCTTGCCGGTCGCCACCAGTTCGCGCGCCAGCGCATCGGCAAGCCGGCGCCAGTCCCCTACCGTGGTCACGAGACCCCCTTCGCGAGCAGATCCGCCATCGCTGACACCATCGGCGCACCGGTCGCGGACTCCAACCATCCGAACTGAGGACCGGTGTTCGCCTCCAGCATGACCCATCGACCATCGGGCGTGATCACGAAGTCGAAACCGGCGTAGCTCAGGCGCATGCGGCGCATGAACTCATGAGCCGCGCTGAGCACGTCGCTGGGGGCGGTCACCAACTCGTACCGCAGACTGTCCAGGTCGGAACGCCAATCCACGTAGGCAGCGCGACTGCCGGCATGGATGGCGACCGCGAACGAGACAGCACCGATCACGGTCAGCCGTACCTCGTGGGCCTTCGGAACCCACCGCTGCACGGTTGTGGCGGTAGCTTGAACACCACTGAGGTCGGCAAGGTCTTCTGCGGAGAGCCGATGGGTGTATGCCACGTGCACGTGGCCGCCCTCTGAGATTCCTGCTCCGCCCAGCGACTTTGCGACAGTCGCGTGCGGTGCGACTCCCACGAATTCCCGAACGGCCTCTGGCATGTTGCTGATCACGGTGTCGGCCACGGACAGTCCACATTGCGCGGCGATGGCCCACTGGTACGGCTTGTAGAGCGCGTCCGCGCATCGGTTCGGCGAGTTGGCCCACAAAACTCCGGGCAACGCCGCAAGAACACCACCCAGCCCGAGTTTCGCCTCACGAAACGCATAGTCTCGTTCTGCCGCGCTCAAACCGGGGAACCGGAACGAAGAAGGTTGCGGTACCAGACGGAGCGAAGTTCTTCCAGCGCGAGTTCATGCTGCGCCGTACCAAGCCGACCGGACCACCGCCCGGCGCTGAGTCGTGCGTCGAGGTGTACTCGCTCCGGAAAATCGGCCACGTCCGCTCGGACAACATGGACACCCCAGTGGTCAAGTTCTTGGACCACCGCGTCTACGGTCGAGTCCAGCGGGCGCGCAAGGATGAGTACCGCCACGGTATCAGACCTCTTCCCAGCCCAATTGTTCGCCGGATGGCGGGTCCTCGCCGTCAGTGCTGTACGGACTGGTCGTCCATTCCTTCTTCAGTTGCGGGACAAGCGGGCGTCCGTCGCTCCCCATGGCCAGTTGCCTTTCGGGGCAATACGAATACTGCGGCACTGGTCGCACCGGAATATAGTGCAGCCACCGAAGCCCAAAGGGTCGACGCCTCGGCTCTGGCCGCACTGGCTCTTCCTGTGCCGATCGAATCGAGTGAGATGACAACGGGTTGTCGGTCGAGTATTCTTGCATTACGACGGATCCTTCAAGTAAAGATCGATTTCGTGCTATTCTCGCAGGTGCTGCGGCAGTCGAGAGGTTAGGGCCGGTGACCTCTGCGGCGCTTGCCATGGTGGCAAGATAGTCACAGTTGACTCGTTCGGAGCAATGTGTCCTGGGAGGTCATGCGCAAGTAACTTCATCACCACCGTGACACTTTCGTGTTCTCGGTGGTGAGCGTTATCGTGGCCATCAGTCGTCACTCGGCGGAGGGGCTACATCATGGACGACCAGACGCACGACATCGGTCGACGGCTGCGCGAGATACGGCACTGGCGGCGCAAGTCGCTCAAGGTCGTCGCCGAACTGGCCGGATTGAGCCAGGGCCACCTCTCCCGGCTGGAGACAGGGCAACGCAGGCTCGACAAGCGTTCCACCATCGTCGCGCTCGCGGCTGCGCTGGACGTCGCGCCCAGCGAGCTGATCGGCCAGCCCCTCCGATGGCAGGACCCGGCGATGGCCGAAGCGCAGGTCACCATCCCGGCGCTACGCCTTGCCGTGGTCGGCACGGAACTCGGAGACACCGGACACGGCCACACTCGTCCCGTGGCCGATCTCCGCGCGGAGGTCGACCGCTGTGTCTCGCTGCGCAGCGCCTGTGATTTCGCCGCCATGGGGCGGTTGCTTCCCGATCTTCTGGTCGATCTGTACGCGACGGCGGCGGCCGCGCGGGGAGACGACCGCCAGCAGGTACTGCAACTGCTGATTCGCACGCTCAACTCCGCGATGACCCTCGCCCACGCCTTCGGTTACACGGACCTCGCCTATCTCGTGACCGAGCGCGGGGTCCACGTCGCCGAGGAGTTGCGCTCCCCAGCCTGGTCTGCCATCGCGGCGTTCTCCCGCACGCACGCCCTGCTACCGATCGGCGGGCACACCTCGGCCTACGTTCTCGCCAGCCGAGCCGCCGACCAGGCCCGCTCCGCGACGGGTGAGGCGAACGGCGACCCGGCGCTTGCCGCCTATGGTGCGCTGTGCATGGTCTCCGCGCTGATGGCCGCGGTGACCGGGAAGATCGATGAGTCGGAAAGCCGTCTGGCGGAAGCCGAAGCGGTGGCGCAGCGCACTGGCGAAGCGGGCCCGGACGTCGCGTTCTTCGGCCCCACGAATGTGGCCATCTACCGGATGAACTCGGCCCTGGAACGTGGGGAACTTGACAGGGCGGCCGTACTCGCGGATGGCGTCGACCCCGACCGCATCGCCAGTGCGGAGCGGCGTGCGAAGTACTGGCTGGACAGCGGTCGTGTGCTGAGCGCTCTTCGGGGACGGGAAGGTGACGCGGTCGCCGCGTTCCGCCGCAGTGAGGCGTTGGCCGCGCTGAGGCTGCGGTCCAACGTCTACGCGCGGGAGGCGGTGACCGACCTGTTGCCCCGCGTGCGTCGAGACAGCGCGGAGGGGCGCGAATTGCGTGGCATCGCCTACCGCATGGGCATCAGCGGTTAGCCGCCGGCGTCGGTGCTGTCGACGCGTCTCGGCCTACCGCCACCCGTGAGCGGGGGTCAGCCCGCTCACGGGTGGCCGGCCGGTCAGCTGCCGACGGCGGCCCGCACTGACTCGCGTAGCGAGCCGAGCGTGGCGAGCACCGCGGTCGGCTCGTACCCGCAGTGCGCCATGCAGTTGGCGCAGCGCGGGTCCTTGCCCCGGCCGTACTTCGACCAGTCGGTGGTCTCCACCAGTTCCCGGTAGGTCTTGGCGTATCCGTCGGACATCAGGTAGCACGGCCGCTGCCAGCCGAACAGCGAGTACGACGGAATGCCCCATGCGGTGCACTCGAAGTCCACCCTGCCCTCGAGGAAGTCCAGGAACAGCGGGGAGTGGTTGAGCCGCCAGCGCTTGCGGTTACCGTTTGCGAAGGCTTTGCGGAACAGCTCGCGGGTCTCCTGCACGCCGAGGAAGTGCTCCTGGTCCGGCGCCTTCTCGTAGGCGTACGCCGGGGAGATCATCATGTGGTCGACGCCGAGGTCGTCGTTGAGGTAGTCGAGCACCTCGATGACGCTCTGCGGGGTGTCGGTGTTGAAGAAGGTCGTGTTCGTGGTGACCCGGAAGCCGCGCCGCTTCAGCTCGCGGACGGCCTCCACCGCCTCGTCGAACACGCCCTCCTGGCAGACCGACGCGTCGTGCCGCTCCTTCAGCCCGTCGATGTGGATGGCGAACGCGAAGTACTTCGACGGCTTGAAGTCGAACCGGTCGATCCGCTTGCGCAGCAGCACCGCGTTGGTGCACAGGAACACGTACTTCTTGCGCTTGACCAGCTCGTTGACCATGACGTCGATCTCGGGGTGCATCAGCGGCTCGCCACCGGCGATGGACACCATCGGCGCGCCGCACTCCTCGATCGCGTCCAGCGCCTGCTGCACCGGCATGCGCTGCTTGAGCACGTTCGCCGGGTGCTGGATCTTGCCGCAGCCCGCGCACGCCAGATTGCACGCGAACAGCGGCTCCAGCTCCACCAGCAGCGGGAACTTCTTCCGGCCACGGAGCTTCTGCTTCAGCAGGTACGAGCCGATGCGCAGGCTCTGGTGCAAGGGCATGTTCATTTGGTGCCTACCTCCCTGGACGGGGTGTGGCTCACGACTCCGGTTGGGGTGCTGTCGTGTTCCGGCCCGGCCGGACGCTCACCGGTCACCGCCCGCGCCCATTCCAGCAACGCGGGACCGAGGCTGGCGAGCGACCGCAGCGCGGCCACCCCGCCCGGCAGCGTGGCCGGGTGCAGCAGCGGTCGCCGCGGGGTGTCCACCACGGCGCGGACCACGACGCTCGGCCGCCCTTCCGCCGCGGCCACCAGTGCCGCGGACTCCATGTCCACCGCGACCGCACCGGTCGCGGCCAGCCGTGCCCGCTCCGCGCCGTGCACCACGTGGTCGACGCTGACCACCGGTCCGGTGTGGACGGTCAGCCCGTGCCGGCGCAGCGCCTCGGCCAGCGCCGCCGCGGACGGGCACGGCACCGTCCCGGCCGCCGAGCGGATCTCGGTGGGCACCACCAGATCGCCCGGCGCCGGTCCGGGAACCAGTGCGCCGGCCACCCCGGCCACGGTGAGCGCGGCGGGGTCACGGTCACGCAGCGCGTGGGCCACCCGGCCGGCGTGGCGGCCCCGCATCCCGGCGCGCACCACCACCGCGCCGGGCAGCCCCCGGCGGACCGCGCGCGCCTCGATGCCGAGCGGCGCGGCGACCACCAGCGGGACATCAGTCATCTGCCGCTCCCACGAACCGCCCGAGCGCGGTCACCGGGAACACCAGGCGGTACAGGTGGTAGTTGATGTAGAAGTCGCCGGGAAAACCGGTGCCGGTGAACTGCGGCTCGTCCCAGGAACCGTCCGCGTTCTGGGTGTCCACCAGCCACGCCACGCCACGGCGGACCGCGTCGCCGCGCTCCCCGGCGGCCAGCAGCGCCAGCAGCGCCCACGCCGTCTGGGACGCCGTCGACTCGCCCTGGCCGATCCACTGCGGATCGTCGTACGAGCGCAGGTCCTCGCCCCAGCCGCCGTCGCGGTTCTGGTGCGCCACCAGCCAACCCACCGCGCCGCGGATCGCGGCGTGGGAGCGGGGCAGCCCGGCGGCCACCAGGGCGGGTACCACCGCGCCGGTGCCGTACACGTGGTTGGCGCCCCACCGGCCGAACCAGGAGCCGTCCCGCTCCTGGTGGTCCAGCAGCCACCGCACACCGCGCCGGGCCGCCTCGCTGCCCGCCCTGCCCTCCGCGGCGAGCATCTCCACCACGTGCGCGGTGACGTCCGCGGACGGCGGGTCGATCACCGCGCCGAAGTCGCAGAACGGCAGCTTCTCGCACAGCGTCCTGGTGTTGTCCGCGTCGAACGCGCCCCAGCCGCCGTCCCGGGACTGCATCCCGGTCACCCAGGCCACCGCACGGTCCACCGCGCCCCGCACCCGGCCCGGGTCCGGATGCGCGAGCTGGCGCAGCGCCAGCACGATCTCCGCGGTGTCGTCGGTGTCCGGGTACCAGTCGTTGGCGAACTCGAACGCCCATCCGGACGGGGCCAGCTTCGGCCGGCGCACCGCCCAGTCGCCGCGAATGGTGATCTCCTCGCCGAGCAACCAGTCCCCGGCCCGCAGCAGCGCCGGATCGTCCGCGGGCACGCCCGCGTCCAGCAGCGCGGTGAGCGCCAGCCCGGTGTCCCACACCGGGGACTGGCACGCCTCCAGCCGGCGCACGACGCCATCCTCGGTCTGCTCCCGGATGGTGAAACCGTCCAGTCCGGACACCGCCTTGGCCAGCACCGGGTGGTCCAGCGAGTAGCCGAGCAGGTGCAGCGCGAGGATCGAGTACACCCACGGCGGCTGGATCCCACCCCAGCAGCCGTCCGCCTCCTGCCGCTCGACGATCCACCGCTCGGCGCGGCGCACCGCCAGCCGCCGCAGCCCGCGCACCGGGGCCCGCTCGTAGCGGTGCAGCACCCGGTCCAGCCGCTGGAAGGCGCCGTCCCAGGTGAGCGGGGAGGCCATCGGTGGAGCGGGCCGGCCGGTGCGCAGCTCGGCCACGGACACGCCCAGCTCCCGGCGGGGCCGCAGTGCGCTGACAATGGTCAGCGGTACCACGGTCTGCCGGGCCCAGCACGCCCAGTCGTAGACGTTCAGCGGGAACCAGGACGGCAGGAAGATCATTTCCGGGGGCAGCACCGGCAGGTCGTCCCAGGACCACTCGCCGAACAGCGCCAACCAGATCCGGGTGAACACCCGGGTCGCCTCCAGTCCGCCACTGTCCAGGATGTACTCCCGGGCCCGGCGCATGTGCTCGGTGTCGGCCGCATCGCCGGCCATGCGCAGCGCGGTGTAGGCCTCCACGGTGGTGGACAGGTCCGCCGGCCCGCCGAGGAAGTTCGTCCAGGTGCCGTCGTCCCGCTGCTGGGAACGGATCCAGCGGGCGGCGTCGGCCAGCGTGTCCGCGTCCAGGATGCCGAGGAACCGCCGCAGCATCAGGTCCTCGGCGTCCATGGTCACGTTGGTCTCCAGCTCACCCTTCCACCAGCCCGCGTCCGACTGCAGGGACAGCAGGTGCTTGGCGGCGAGTTGGGTGGCCGACCGGGCGCGCTCGGCCAGCGACTCGACGTCCGTTCCGGTGCTGATGCTGACCACCTCGCTCACCGGTCACGCTCCGTCACGAACAGGGCGATCTGCCACAGGGCGTCCCGCGCCTCGGCCGGCGCGTCCAGCGTGGCCAGGCAGTCGCCGGCGGCCTGCACGTGCCGCCGCGCCTCGGTCTCCGTCCACGTCAGACCACCGGCGCGTTCCACGAGGTCGGCCATCTCGGCCAGCTCCTCCTCTCGGGGAGGTTCGGGGCGGCGGTAGAACTCGCGGAGCCGCTCGCCGGCCGGCGTTCCGGAGGACAGCGCGGCCACCACCGGCACGGAGCGCTTGCGCACCCGCAGATCGGCGAGCACCGGCTTGCCGGTGACCCCGGGCCTGCCCCAGATCCCCAGCATGTCGTCGACGAGTTGGAACGCCAGCCCGAGGTGTGCGCCGTACTGGCCGAGCGTGTCCACCACGTCGGGTGGCGCGCCGACCAGGATCGCGCCGATGGACGTGGCGCAGCGCATCAGGGCGCCGGTCTTGCCGGCGGCCATGGCCAGGCACTCGCCCAGCGTGACGTCGGCGCGCCGCTCGAACTCCACGTCCGCGCTCTGCCCGGCGATCAGCCGCTGCACGGTGTCGGTCAGGCAGGCGGTCGCCGCCCGGGCGGTCGGCAAGTCCGCCTCCCGCTGCAGCACGTCCACGGCGAGCGTGAGCAGCGCGTCCCCGGCCAGGATCGCCGCGCCGACGCCGAACAGCCGCCACGCGGTCGGGCGGTGCCGGCGCTCCACGTCCCCGTCCATCACGTCGTCGTGCAGCAGGGAGAAGTTGTGCACCAGTTCCACGGCCGCCGCGCCGGGCACGGCGCGGTCCGGTTCCGCGCCGGCGGCCTGCGCGGCCAGCAGGGTCAACGCCGGGCGCAGCGCCTTGCCGCCGCCCCCGGTGGTCGGGTTGCCGTGCTCGTCGACCCAACCGAGGTGGTAGCTCACGACGTGGCGCACCGAGCCGTCCAGGCCGGCGACCGCGTGCCGCAGCGCCGGCTGGACCAGGTCCCCCGCGATCGTGACCGGTTTGGGCAGCGTAGCCGTCATGATCCCCCCTGACGTGTGGTCGGTTGCTCGCCGGTATCCTTGACCGCCGTAACGGAAAGACGCGCTTTCGCCCAGACGTCCACTGTGGACGTGCAGGGCCGTGGCCGGGTCGCGCCGCCGGGCGGCGTCGGCCACGTGCCGGTGGTGCGGGCATGGCACGGGCCCGTCGCGCTCATGCCGCGCCCTCCGCGAGGTCGAGGGGACCGCGCCAGCCCGCGAGCTGGCTATTTCGGGTGCCGCGGCTTGACATCGACATCAGGCAACGCTCCCGACCCGGCGACCGGACAGGTGGTTGATCGCGAGTCTGGCCGCTTCGTGCCCGCTCCGCACAGCTCCCTCCATCGTGTCGGGCCACCCGGTCGCGGTCCACGCTCCGGCCAGCAGCAGGCCGGGCAGCCCGGTCACCGCCGCGGGGCGCAGCCGGGCGGTGCCCGGTGCCTGGCGGAACGTGGCTCTTCGCTCGCGGGTGACGAAGAACTCCGTGCTGCGCGTGCCCCGGGCGGCCGGCAACAGCCGCCCGAGTTCACCCAGGAACAACTCGCGCAGCTCCGCGGTGGGCGTGTCCACCCACCGGTGGGCCGCGGACACCGACACGGCCAGGTACTGGCCCTGGCTGGTGCCTGCGATCGAGGTGCGGTCGAACACCCACTGCACGGGCGAGTCGACCACCGCGACGAACGGCTCGTCGGTCACCCGACGTTCGTAGACGACGTGCACGTTGACGATCGGCGCGGAACCGAGGCGCTCCCAACCTCCCGGCTCGCCGACCGCATCGCTGGGGCAGATCCGGCTCGCCGGCTCCGGCGGGACCGCCAGCACCACGGCGTCCGCGCGCACCGTCCGGTCGTCCAGCACCACCTCGAAGCCGGACCCGGCCGGCCGCACGGCCCGCACCGCGTCCCGGGTGCGCACCTCGGCGCCCCGCTCGCGCAGGTAGGCCGCGGCCGGCTCGGCGTGCAGCGCGTCCAGCGGAACCGACGGCACGCCGATGTCGCTGGCGTCCGCCCGGTCCAGCAGGGCGGTGCGGAACACCATCGCGGCCAGGGCCAGCGAGGCGTGCGCCGCGTCGGTGTTCAGCGCCGCGACCGTGATCAGGTTCCACAGCGCGGCCACCGTCGCGGCGTTCTGCCCGTGTGCGGCCAGCCAGTCGCCGAAGCTCCGCTCGTCCAGTACCGGGTCCGCCGGGTCGAGCCGGCGCATCGCCTGCGCCGCCCGCAGCACCCGCAACCGGTCGGCCACCGGCAGCATGCGGTAGCCGGCGAGCGTGGCCGCCAGGTGCAGCGGCGCGGGCAGGCCGGTGCGGCGCAGCTCGCCCCGCCGGCCGTCCGCGCCGAGCACCGCAACGTGGAACCGTTCCTGCATGTGGACCCGGTCGGCGACACCGAGGCGGCGCAGAAAGTCGAGATACTCCGTGTAGCAACGAAGGAGAACGTGCTGGCCGTTGTCCACGACGAGACCGTCGCGGCGGAAGGAGAACGTCGCCCCGCCGAGCCGGGCACGCGCCTCCAGCACGGTCACCCGCGCGCCCGCGTCGGCCAGCCGGCATGCCGCGGCCAGGCCGGCCAACCCGCCACCCACCACCACGACGTGCTCGGTCATGTCGTTCCTTCCGCGGGTTGGCACGGCCCGGAGTACGCTCGCCGGTCGCCATGGCCGGCGCGCACCGCCGGCGCCTCCGTCCCGGGGTCGGAAACCGTTGCGAGGCAGGATATTCGCGCCGTCACGGGGCCTCCTTCTCCGCGAGTCCGCGCGCGACCGCGATCGCGTCGCCGGGGCGCACCAGATGTGACACACGCATCAGGGAGCCGCCCCCGCCAGCGAGCGGGCGGCGACCACGGCCTTCTCCCAGTCCGGCAACGAGGTCCGGGTACGCAGCACCGTCCACGGGCGACTCATCATCCGCAGCAGCAGCCGGTGGTAGATCCCGGCCATCGCCGCGCAGCAGGCCCGGCTTCGGGAGTCCAGATGGGACAGCAGCCCCAACCCCACGTCGTACCACTCCTCCGCGCGCATGCCCTGGTACTGCAGCAACGCGATGAGCGCGTCCTCGTCGTCCACCAGCCGGCCCTGCTCGTCCATCTCGAGCGTGCAGTCGAACCGCTCCAACTCCTCGGTCGGCAGGTAGATGCGGCCGTTGCGGCGGTCCTCCAGCACGTCCCGCAGGATGTTGGTGAGCTGCAGCGCCACCCCGAGCGCGTCGGCCAGCCTGGTGTCCCGCGCGGGGCTGTCGCTGCCGAACACGCCCAGCGACAGCCGGCCGATCGAGCCGGCCACGCAGCCGCAGTACCAGCGCAGCTCGTCGAAGGTGCGGTAGCTGCGGCCCAGGACGTCCGCGCGGCAACCGTCGATGAGTTCGTCGAACGCGGTCAGCGGCAGGTCCATCCGCTGCGCCGCGTCGTTCAGCGCGACCAGCACCGGGTCGTCGCGCCGCTCCGGCAGGGTGTGCAACTGGTCGCGGACCTCGTCCAGGGCGGCGAGGCGCTGCTCGGTGGGCGCGCAACCGTCGCCGATGTCGTCCACCCGGCGGGCGAACGCGTACACGGCGGAAAGCGCCCGCCGCTTCGGCGGTGGCAGCAGCCGGATGCCGTAGGAGAAGTTGCGAGCCTCCCGCCGGGTGATCCGTTCGCAGTGCTGGTAAGCCTCGTCGACGTTCACCGGGCACCCCCGACCGCGAGCAGCCGGACCCACTCGGCCACGGTCCGGCTGCGGCGCGGGCGTGGTGTGCCGGTCAGCACGTCGAACCGGGCCTCGGCGAGCGCGGCCGCGGTGGCCCGGCCGCCGGCCACGTAGCCGGCGACGGCCAGCCGGGCCGCGCCGGTCAGCGTCTCCACCACCGGGCTGCCCTCGTCCAGCAGCCGCAGCGCCCGCTGGGTCTCGAAGGCCAGCAGCGCCCGCACCTCGCGGCTCGCCCTCGGCGCGGCCAGGTCGGACTCCGCGACGCCGAACCGCTTGAGGTCCTCGGTCGGCAGGTAGATGCGGCCCCGGCCGTAGTCCTCCGGCACGTCCTGGCAGTGCTCCAGCACCTGCAGCGCGGAGCACACCTTGTCGGAGAGCACCTTGCGCCGCTCGGACATCACGTCGAACACGTACAGCACCAGGTGGCCGATCGGATTCGCGGCGAGCGTGCAGTAGCCGAGCAGGTCGTCGAAGGTGTCGTAGCGGCGCACCACCTGGTCCTGCCGGTTCGCCGCGACGAGGCGGTCGAACGGGTCACGGGGGATGCGGCACTCGTTGATGGTCGCGGCCAGGTCGCGGTACAGCTGGTACGGCGGCGGGAAACCGGCGTAGAGCCGGTCGAGGTCCCGGGAGATCTTGTCGAACAGCACCATCCGGTTGCCGGGCACCTCGTCGCCGATGTCGTCGACCAGCCGGGCGAACGCGTAGATGGACATCAGCCGACGGCGGATGCGGGACGGCAGCAGGTAGCTCGCGACGGTGAAGTTCTCGCCCCGGGCGCGCCGGTGCAGTGCCGCGGTGTCGGGTTCCGCGGTCGGCGGCGGGCCGAGACGGGACGGTGTGAACGAGGACAGGAAGGACCGCGCAGGGGAGGAGGCCCGGCTGGGGCGGGCGGGTGTGTCGACCACGTAGAGTCCTCCGAGATCCGCTCTGCAGACGTCTTCCGGTGGGTCACTGCAGCCACTACCGCTACGGTCCCCGCCGCGCGCGACCGGGGGCCCCTTCGCCTGGATGGCCGTGACGTCGGAGTTCGCTGTGTGTTGAGTTGTGCCGCATAACCGGGGACCGGACCGTCGAGGACCGGACTCGGCGGCGACCGGTGTCCACACCGGTGCCACCCGGCAGCACGACCGGAGCGCTACCGCCCAGGGGCCGAACTCACCCGCGGCGCCGTCGTTGGTGTGCGGTGTCGTGAGCCGACGCGGGCCGGGGAACCGGATCGTGGTCGCGGGAGCTCCTTTGTGGACGTTGGTCACGCCACCGGCGCTGTACGGTTCCCGTCCGCGGGCGGCTTGCGGTCGCCCTTGGCCGGCCTCCTTACCGTGCTGGCCTGGACGGTGCTTCGCAACCGGAGGGCGGCGTGACCGTGATCTCTCGGATTCGACCGGCGAAACGGTGCCGGTCGGACCCCGTGGTGCGTCGTCGCACCGAACCCGTCACCGGCCCGTCACTGTATCGGCGCCGGCCGGGAAAGTCGGAGGTTTTTGTGCCGGTGGGGTCTCGCCGGCGACGCGGGCCCGTGCGTCGTGCGTCCGGCCGCTCCCACGGGTGTCGGTGGCCGCGGTGTCGCCGCCCGCCACCGGCGTCGGTCAGGCTTCCGGCGCGGGTGGCGACCGCGGCTCCGGATGGTTCGGCCTGGCCGTACCGAGAGTGACGCCCCGGGCCGTCGCCGGGGTGGTGAGCGGCCGCGCTACCGGTCGGTCGTCGCTCATGGTCACTCCCTCCCCACCGGCATCGGACCGCACCTGGACATGATCGCGCGTTCGTAGCCTTCGTGCTCAACTACAACACGAATGGAGTAATCCCGTGGGTCCGTATGGTTACGGCTCAGCTTCGGTCCAGCCGAGGGAAGACAACTTCGTCGAGCAGCAGCCCGATGGCGGCCGCCACCGGGATGGCCACCAGCGCGCCGATGATGCCCAGCATCACCCCGCCGACCAGCACCGCGACCACGGTCACCAGCGGGGGCACCCGCACCGTCCTGCCGATGATCTTCGGTACCAGCAGGTAGTCCTCGGCGAGCCGGTAGGCGACGAGGTATCCGGCGGTGGCCAGCGCGATCGGCAGTGAGACGGTGAGCGCCACCAGGCAGACCACGATCCCGGCCAGGGTGGAGCCGACCACCGGGATGAGGTCCATCAACGCGACGAACAGGGCAAGGAGCACCGGGTAAGGCACCCGGAAGATCTGCAGCCAGACGATGGCGATCGGGCTGGACCCGGCGGTGCGCTGGCTGACCCGGCGGCGGCTGCCGCGGTGGCTCGGGGTGACCATCCGGAGTCGACCGACCGCGCTGCGAAGCAGCCGCTCGGCCGGCGAGCTCGTGTGGTGGCGGTCATGGCGGAGCGGAGGGAGTGGCGCCGGCAACCCGACGCCGGATAGGAGACTCTGCTTGCCGGTGGCGCACGCCGCCGGACGTGTTCCCTTCCGCGGAGGCTGGACCATGACCGAGGCACCGGGCGAGGTCGCGCGGCTCGCCGACCAGATGACGGAACTGCTCTTCGACGAGGACCCGCTGTCCGCGACGCTGTACGGCATCCGGGACCGGGACGAGCGGCTGCCGGACCTCAGCCAGACCGGAGAGTCCGCGCTGCGCACCCGCGCGGCGGACCTGGCCCGGCGGGCCGAGGCTGCCGAGCCGCGCGACGCCACCGAGCGGGTCACCCGGGACGTGGTCGGGCAGCAGGCCCGGTCGCTGCTGGACCGGATCGACGCGCACACCGTCGAGTTCACCGTCACCGACCTGTTGGTGGCGCCCGCCTCAGCACTGCTCTACTTCCTGCCGCTGATCTCGCTACCCGGGCCCGAGCATGCGCGCGCCTACCTGCGTCGGCTGGCTGCGGTGCCGGAGTACCTGGACGCCGCGGCCGCGCGGCACCGGGCCGGGATCGCCGCCGGCCGGCTGCCGGTCCGCTACCTCGCCGAGGCGGCCGTGCGGCACCTGGACGGCTACCTCGGCGCGCCGGAGGCGGACCCGCTGGCCCGGCCCCAGCCGGTGGACGGGGACGACTCGTTCACCGCCGAGCGGGACCGCCTGCTCGCGGAGGTGGTGCGCCCGGCGTTCGCCCGGTACCAGGAGGCGCTGGCCACCGAGGTGGTGCCGCACGGGCGGGGCGACGACCGTCCCGGTCTGTGCTGGCTGCCGGACGGCGAGCGCGCCTACGCCGGCGCCGCCCGGTCGTTCACCACCACCGACCGCACCCCCGAGGAGCTGCACCGCACCGGCCGGGAGATCATGGCGCGGCTGGCCGATGAGTACGCCGAGATCGGTGCCCGCGCCTTCGGCACCGCCGACGTCGCCGAGGTGCTCGAGCGGCTGCGTTCCGACCCGGCGCTGCGCTGGGGCGGCGCCGAGGAGATGCTCGAGACGGCCCGGCGGGCGATCGCCCGCGCCGAGGAGGCCGCGCCCCGCTGGTTCGGCCGGTTGCCCGCGCAGCGGTGCGAGGTGCGGCCGGTGCCGGCGGGCGAGGCACCGGGCGCTCCAGCCGCCTACTACGTCCCGCCGGCCATGGACGGCTCCCGACCGGGCACCTACTTCGCCAACACCCACCGGGCCGAGGAGCGGTACCGGCACGCCGCCGAGGCCACCGCCTTCCACGAGGCGGTGCCCGGGCACCACTTCCAACTCTCCCTCGCCCAGGAACTCACCGACCTGCCGCTGCTGCGCCGGGTGGCGCCGGTCACCGCGTACCTGGAGGGTTGGGGCCTGTACACCGAGCGGCTGGCCGACGAGATGGGCCTGTACTCGGACGACCTGTCCCGGCTGGGCATGCTGACCCTGGACTCGATGCGGGCCGGCCGGCTGGTGGTGGACACCGGGGTGCACGCGTTCGGCTGGAGCCGCGACCGGGCGGTGCGATACCTGGCGGAGAACACCCCGATGGCCCAGGTGGAGATCGTCGCCGAGGTGGACCGCTACATCGCCTGGCCGGGCCAGGCCCTGGCGTACATGGTGGGCCGGCTGGAGATCCAGCGGATCCGCGCCGAGGCGGAGCGGGCGCTGGGGGAGCGCTTCGACATCCGGGCGTTTCACGACGTGGTGCTGGGCGGCGGTCCGCTGCCGCTGGCCGTGCTCGCCGACGTGGTCGCCGACTGGACCGGCCGGGTCGGTGCTCCGGCCACGCCGACCACGTAGCGCTCAGCGGGCTGGGCCGAACGGGCACAACCGCGCGTCTGCCCGGGCGAGACCGGCTGTGCCGGACGCGGGAGCACCGGCCAGGCTTGGGGCGGGGTCCGCGGGCAGGCAGAAGGCCACGGGGCGAACCGGGGAGGGCGACGCGGCGATGGACGAGGACCTCGCGGAACTGGCCGAGGCCATGGGTGTGGCCACGTCCTACGAGAACCACGAGGGTCGCCGGGTCCGGGTGGACCCCGCCGTGGTGGTGGCCGTGCTGGCGGAGCTGGGGGTGGACGCCGGCGGCCCGGCGGCGGTGCGGGACGCCCTGGCCGCGCTGCGCGACCGCCGGCGGCGCGGCCGACTGCCGCCCGCCGTGGTGGTGCGCCAGGGCGAGGCGCGGTGGCTGCCCGGCCGGGGCGTGGTGCGGCTCGAGAGCGGCTGCAGCCGGCCGGTGGACGGGCGGCTGCCCCGGGACCTGCCGCTGGGCTGGCACCGGCTGGCCGTGGCCGAGCAGGAGGTGACCCTGGTCGTCGCACCGCGCGCGCTGCCGCCACCGCCGCCGGCCTGGGGGTGGATGCTGCAGCTCTACGCCGTGCACTCGGCCGGCTCCTGGGGCATCGGCGACCTGGCCGACCTGCGCGAGCTGGCGCGCTGGTCCGGGCGGCGGCTCGGCGCCGGCGCGCTACTGGTCAACCCGCTGCACGCGGTCACCCCGGTCCTGCCGGTCGAGCCGTCCCCCTACTCGCCGTCCAGCCGCCGCTTCGCCAACCCGCTGTACCTGCGGATCGAGGACACCGCCGAGTACGCCGCCGCCGACCCGGACACCCGCCGCGCCGTGGACGCGCTGCGGCCGCACCGGCTGGCCGACCGCGTCGAGTACGACCGGGTGTGGTGGGCCAAGCGGCGGGCGCTGGAACTGCTGCGGCCGGCCGGCATCGACCTCCCGGACCGTGCGGACCTGCTGGACTTCGCCACGTTCTGCGCGCTCGCCGAGCGGTACGGGCCCCGCTGGCGGGACTGGCCGCCACCGCTGCGCCATCCCGGCTCCCCGGCGGTCGCCGAGGCCCGCGCCCAACTCGCCGATCGGGTCGCGTTCCACGCCTGGGTACAGCGGCTGTGCGCGGCACAGCTGGACGCCGCCCAGCGCGCCGCCCGCGACGCCGGCATGCCCATCGGCGTGCTGCATGACCTCGCGGTGGGCGTCGACCCGCACGGCGCGGACGCCTGGGCGCTGCAGGACGTGCTGGCCGGCGGGGTCACCGTGGGCGCGCCCCCGGACGCGTTCAACCAGCGGGGTCAGGACTGGGGCCTGCCACCGTGGCATCCGGTGCGGCTGGCCGAGGCCGGTTACCGCCCGTTCCGGGACGTGCTGCGCGCCGGCCTCGCACACGGGGGCGGCCTGCGGGTGGACCACGTGGCCGGGCTGTGGCGGCTGTGGTGGATCCCGCGCGGCGGGTCGCCGGAGCACGGCAGCTACGTCCGCTACGACGCGGACGCGCTGCTCGGCGTGCTGGCCCTGGAGGCGTACCGGGCGGGCGCCGTGGTGATCGGCGAGGACCTGGGCACCGTGGAGGAACGGGTCCGCACCGCACTGCGCGAGATGGGCGCGCTGGGCAGCGCCGTGCTGTGGTTCACCCGCGGCCCGGACGGCCGGCTGCTGCCGCCCGAGGCGTGGCCGGAGCGCGCGGCGGCCAGCGTCTCCACCCACGACCTGCCCACCGCGACCGGCTTCCTGCGCGGCGAGCACGTCGAGGTGCGCGCCGAACTCGGCGTGCTGGCCCGTGACCCGGAACGGGAACGCCGCGCCGCCGCGGAGGAGCGGCACGAACTGCTTGACCTGCTGCGCACGCACGGCCTGCTCGGACCGCAGCCGGAGCGGGCCGACGAGCAGGACGTCGTGCTGGCCATGCACCGCCTGCTGGCGCGCACCCCGTGCCGGCTGCTGCTGGCCGCGCCGGCGGACGCCATCGGCGAGGTGCGGCAGCCGAACCTGCCCGGCACCGTGCACGAGTACCCGAACTGGCGCATCCCGCTGCCGGTGACCCTGGAGGAGCTGATGGCGGACCCGCGGGTCCACCGGGTGGCCGCGGCGCTGCGGGCCACCCGGCCGGGTGAGGCCCCCGGCACGGTGGGGTGAGCCGGGCCCGGCACCGGAAAGTTGATCTCCTTCCAGGGGTCAGACTTTCCCCTGGGCTCCCCGAGCAAGGCGGAACCACGGGGTGCGCGCAAGGAGGTGCCGGGTGGACGGTGTCGACTTCGTCGGCCAGATCGCCGGTTGGCAGCAGCCCACCGGCGAGCAGGACGCCGTGGGTACACCGATCTTCGACGAGCTGCTGCGCCGGTACGTGGCGCGGATCGAGGACATCGACGCGGCCGCGCCCGCGGCGGACAAGCTGGTCGACGTCTGACGCGTGCGCCGCCGCGCCCGGTCCCGCGGCCGCGGGCTCGCCGGTTTGCCGCCGCCCCCCGGCGGGCACCTCGAGGGGCATGAGCACCCCTGTGTCGAGCCACGGCACCCGTGCCGACCGCGGGGCACGCGGCGAGCGGGACACCGTGGTGTTCGATGTGGACGGCACCCTGGTGGACACCAACTACCACCACGCGCTGGCCTGGTTCCGCGCGTTCCGCCGGGTGGGCGTGACGCCGCCGGTGTGGCGGATCCACCGGGCCATCGGCATGGGCGGGGACCAACTCGTCGGCGCCGTGGCCGGCCGGGAGGTGGAGGAGGTGCACGGCGACGTGGTGCGGGCCGCCTGGGCCGAGGAGTTCGCCCCCATGCTCGACGAGGTACCGGCCTTCGCCGGCGCCCGGGAACTGCTCACCGAAACCAGGGCGCGCGGGTACCGGCTGGTGCTGGCCAGCTCCGGCAAACCCGAACACGTCGACCGCTACCTGGACCTGCTGGACGGCCGGAGCCTGGCGGACGCGTGGACCACCGCCGAGGACGCGGAGCGCACCAAGCCGGCGCCCGACCTGGTGGCCGCGGCGCTGGAGCGGGTGGACGGCGGGCGGGCCGTCGTGGTGGGCGACTCGGTGTGGGACTGCCTGGCAGCGCGGCGGCTCGGCCTGCCCGCGCTCGCGGTACGCACCGGCGGGTTCTCCGCCGACGAACTCGTCGGCGCCGGCGCCGACGCGGTGTACGAGGCGCTGCCGGACATCGGCGCCGACCTGGACCGGCTGCCGCTGGCCCCGGCGCACCCCCGGTGACCGTGGCCGGCGCGGGGTCAGCCCCCGCCGCCGGCGCGCTCCTCGATGCGGAACAGGGACGTCAGCCCGGTCATGTCGAGCACCCGCCGGGTCGGCCGGCCCACCGCGGCGAGCACCAGCTCCACACCGGCCTCCTGGGTCGCCTCCCGGGCGCGCACCAACGCGCTCAGGCAGGCGGAGTCCACGAAGGACACCGCGCTGAAGTCGACGGTCAGCCGGTGGATCCCGGCGGCGAGCACCTCGCGCACGGCGGTGTCCAGCTGCCCGGCGTTGCTGTAGTCGATCTCACCGGCGAGCGTGATCAGCCCCCGGTCACCCTCGGTGCGCCAGTGAACGGCGGAGGGTTGCGACGTCGCCTCCGCCGGGCGGTCGTCGGACGTCATCGGCGGTCTCCCCACACACGTATGGTGTCCCGTGGTGCTGCCCGGCGCCACGGGCCCGTGGGCCAAGCCTAGAGACCGCGGGGCCGTTTCGTCGTCACCGGCGGCGTGCCGCTTGACTCCTCAACAGCCGTCCGCATGGCTTGAGATGGCCGCCGCGACGGCATTAGTTTGTTCCAGGGCAATGATCTACGGGCGCCGCGTGTGCCGGTGCCGCCGAAGCCGTCCCGGTCGGCGGGGAGGGCTGTCGCGACCAGCCGAAGCGGCGGAGAGGTGCGGTGTGCAGGACATCAACGTCAGCGTGGCCGAGTTCCTCGATCACCATGGGGACGAGATCGTCGACGCCTGGCAACGGCGGACGTTCTTCGCCGGGCGGACCGGCGGGGACTGCCGGGCGGTGCTGAACGGCGTGGCCGAGGTCGTCCTCGCCGGCAGGCCCGAGGATCCCACGGCTGCCGGGTTCGACGCGATACGGGACCTGCTCGGCGAGATCGCCATGGACCGCATCCGCCGGGGCGAGACGGCCGCCCAGACCGCGGTCACCCTGCACGACCTCAAGCCGCCGGTGGTGGAGCTGTGGACCAGCAGCCGGGACGGCGACGACGCGCTGCCCGGGGCGCTGCGGCTGTCCACCGCGCTGGACACGCTGCGCCTGGTGGCCATGGAGTTGGTCGGTGGGGAGAGCGCCGACCTCGTCGAGGAAAGGCAGCAGTTGCTGGAGCTGTCCACGCCGGTGATCCGGATGTGGGACGGCATCCTGGCGGTGCCGCTGATCGGCACGCTGGACAGCGCGCGCACCCAGGCCACCATGGAGGGGCTGCTGCAGGCGATCGTGGACCAGCAGGCCAGGGTGGCCATCCTGGACATCACCGGCGTGTCCACGGTGGACACCGCAGTCGCCCAGCACCTGCTGCGCACCGTGATGGCCGCCCGGCTGATGGGCGCGAAGTGTGTGATCAGCGGAATCCGGCCACAGATCGCGCAGACCATGGTGCAGCTGGGCATCGACCTCGGTGACGTCACCACCCGGGCCACGCTCGCCGACGCGTTGGCCTATGGGCTGCGGCAGATCGGGCTGGTCGTCGCGGCGGCGGACAACCACTAGGTGGCTCCCTGATGCGTGTGTCAAGCCGCGATGCCCGAGGTGATCACGGCGCGCGCCCTGCCGTCAGGCCCACCCCAGGGGTGGCGGGGCGCAGCCCTGCCGACCCGGGAGCGGGGCGCGCGACGTCGCGGCAAGGGAGGCGGTCGTGACCACCCAACCCGTGATCCGGCTCGACGATGTGCTCCTCGTCAGCCTGCACAGCGACATGGGCGACGAGGACGCGATCCGGCTCCAGGACGACATCGCGGACCGGGTCGCCAGCGTGGCGCCGCGCGGGGTGCTGCTGGATCTCTCCGCGGTTGAGATCATCGACTCCTTCCTGGCGCGCGTGGTGCACGACATGGCCGCCGTCACGGCGACCATGGACGCGGTCACCGTCGTGGTCGGCATCCGCCCCGCGGTCGCCATCACCATGGCCGAGCTCGGCCTCGACCTCGGCGGGCTGTGCACCGCCCTGACGGTCGACGCCGGCCTGCGCGAACTCCGGGCTCGCGACGAGGTGCGTGATCGGGAGCGACCATGAGCGGGCCGGGGTCCAACCGCGGCGACCGTGGTCGCCGGGACGCCGTCCTGCGGCGGGAATCGGCGGGGTGGCTGCGATGAGCGGCCCGGTGTCGGCACAGGCCATCCACGTCGGCTCGGATCTGGACATCGTCCGGATCCGGAAGGTGGTCCGCGAGCACGCGGTGGCCGCCGGACTGTCCCTTGTGGACCAGACCAAACTGGTCACCGCGGCCAGCGAGCTGGCGCGCAACACGCTGGTGCACGGCGGCGGCGGCGAGGTGACCGTGTCCACCGAGGGCGACGAGCGCGGCACCACCATCCGGTTGGTCTTCGCCGACCGCGGTCCCGGCATCGACGACGTGGACAAGGCGCTCACCGACGGTTTCACCACCAACTCCGCGCTCGGGCTCGGTCTGGGTGGCGCTCGGCGGCTGGTGCACGAGTTCCACATCGACACCGAGCCCGGCCGAGGCACCACCGTGCGGATCGGCTTCCACGCGCCGAACCGGCGGGGTCGGTGAGGGGCCGTTCGATGAGGCGGTTCGATCTCGGCATTCGGCAGCGGGCGCACGTGGTGCACGCGCGGCTGCTGGCCGCCCGCGCGGGCCGGGCGGCCGGGTTGGACGATGCGCAGGTGGACCGGGTCGCCCTGGCCGCCACCGAACTGGCCACCAACCTCATCGCGCACGCCGAGGACGGCGCGCTGCTCGGCGACGCGGCCGGAGGCTGCCTGGACATGGTCGCCGTGGACCGGGGTCCGGGGATGCGCCGCCCGGAGGACTGCCTGCGCGACGGCTACTCCACCCGGGGCGGGTTGGGCGCCGGGCTGGGCGCGGTGCGCCGCGCCGCCGACGAGTTCGACCTCTACTCGCGCGTCGGCCAGGGCACCGCGGTGCTGGCCCGGTGGTGGCCGGCGGCCGCGCCCACGCCCCGCCCCGGGGACGTCGCCGCGCTGACCGCCGCCAGCCCCGGCGAGCGGGACACCGGCGACGCCTGGCTGGTGCTGCGCGACCGCGCGCACACCACCCTGGTGGTCTGTGACGGTCTCGGCCACGGGCGCCCCGCCGCGCACGCCAGCAGGACCGCCCTGGACGTGGCGGTCCACCGCCGGCGACTGCCGCCGGCCGGGCTGCTGGGCGCGATGCACCGGGCCCTCGCCGGCACCCGGGGCGCCGCCGTGGCGGTCGCCCAGCTCACCCCGGACGAGGGGGTGCTGCGCTTCGCCGGCATCGGCAACGTGAGCGCCCGGCTGGTGACCGAGGCTGGTGAGCAGCGACTGGTGAGCCGTCCCGGCATCGTCGGTGGCCCGGCCGGCTCCCGGTTCCCCACCGAGGCGGTGCATCCTTGGCGGAAGGGCAGCCTCCTCGTGCTGCACACCGACGGCCTCACGGACCGATGGTCCCTGCGCGCGTGGCCGGAACTGGTCGGCCGGCACGTCGGCGCGGTCGCCGGGTGGCTGCTGTGGCAGGGCTACCGGAAACGGGACGACGCCTGTGTGCTGGTGGCGTCGACGGCGAGGAGTACCGGCACATGGTGATCCTCAGTGACCGGGTGATGACCCGGCAGGATGCGCTCCGGGTCCGCGGCGCCCTCGTGCGGCTCGTGACCGAGCTGCCGCTGGAGCCGGAGGCCCGGGCGGCGCTGATCGCCGGCGTCGCCCGGGAACTGCGCCGCATCGTCGCCGCCGGCGGCGGGTCCATCCGGGTGCGGATCGAGGACGCCGACGAGCCACCGAGCATCACCGCCGGCGAATCCGCCGAGGCCGCCGCACCCGACGACGACCTGGTCCTGGAGCCGCTGCTGGACGTGGTCCGCGAGCAGCGGGACGCGCTGGCCTGGCACCAGACCGAACTGGCCCAGACCAACGTGGGGCTGCTGGCGCTGCACGCCGAGCTGGAGGCGCAGCGCGGCCAGCTCGCGTTCCTCGACGAGGTCAACCGGGCCACCTCCGCCTCACTGGACGGTGACCGGATCCTCGTCGGGCTGTCCGAACTGCTCATCGAGCGCGGCGTGGCCACATCGGTGTCGGCCTGGGTGATGGGCGACGACGGGCGGCTGCGCCTCGGCGTGGGCGCGGTCGATCCGCGGGACCGGCCGGCCGGGGCGGCGACCACCGCGCTGCGCAACCGGGACGTCGTCGGCGAGGGGACGCTGCGGCTGTTCGTCCCGCTGACCATCGGCCGCGTCCCGCTGGGCGTGCTGGAGCTGGCCCGGGAGCGGGAACCGTTCACCGCCGAGGACACCGAACTGGCCAAGCACGTGGCCGCCCGGGTGGCGGTCACCTTACGCAACGCCTGGGAGTACGAGCAGGAACGGGACCTCGCCGAGGCGCTGCAGCAGGCGCTGCTGCCCCGGCTGCCCGCATCCGACGGCCTCGCTCTTGCCGCGCACTACCGGCCGGCCACCCAGGGCGCCAACGTCGGCGGTGACTGGTACGACGCGTTCCGCCGCTCCGAGGACCGGCTCGTGATGGCCGTCGGCGACGTCACCGGGCACGGCATCGAGGCGACCGTGCTGATGGGCCAGTTGCAGAACGCGCTGCGCGCCTACGTCATGGAGGGGCACGACCCGGCCACCACGCTCGCCCTGCTCGACCGCATGCTGAGCACCCAGGCGCAGGGGCTGTTCGCCACCGCGGTGGTCGCCGAGTTGGACATCCCCAGCCGCCGGCTGCGCTGGGCCGGCGCCGGTCACCTGCCGCCCGCGCTGCGCCGGAGCGAGGGCACGGTGACGTTCCTGGACCAGCCGCAGGCCGCCATGCTGGGCCTGCCGGTGGAGTTCGCCCCGGTGCAGCACGAGACCGAACTGCCGGCGGGCAGCACGCTGCTGCTGTTCACCGACGGCCTGGTGGAACGCAGGGACAGCGACATCGACGCCGGCCTCGACCGGCTGGCCCGCGCCCTCGGCGCGCTCGGCGACGGGGACGTGACCACCACCGCGGAGCGGCTGGTGGACGAGATGGTGAACACCCGGCGGCACGAGGACGACGTCTGCGTGCTGCTGTGCCGGCACACCGAAACCCCGCCGGGCACGGCCAGCGCTAACGGCCAGGGGAGTCGGGCCGCGCGGGCAGATCCAGCCGAGCCCACACGGCCTTAGACCGCCCCACCTGGCGGGTGCCCCACTCGCTGGAGACCCGGGACACCAGGAGCAGGCCACGGCCGCGCTCGCTGCGCACGTCCTGCGCGCGCACGACCGGCAGCACCGGGCTGCCGTCGAAGACCTCCACCGTGAAGCTCCGCGGCGAGCAGGCCAGCCGCAGGTTGATCGGCCCCACGGCGTGCCCGATCGCGTTCGACACGAGTTCGGTCGCCACCAGGCAGGCATCGCCGATGATCCCGTCCGGCGCGTCCCACTCGCCGAGGACCTGCTCGACGAACCGGCGCGCCCGGGCGCACGAGCGTGGGTCAACGGCCAGCGTGGTGCTGCTCTCCGCCACGGGCTCGTCCATCGTCCTCACCGGCAGTAACGTGGCCACACCGCGTGGCCACCGGCACGGCTGCCTTTCCACGGTAGGAAGGGCCACCTCGGCTGCCCGCCAGCGATCGTCGCACGGCCGACCGGCCCGCATTGTTCCGCGGCCACCATTCGCGCGTTCCCCACCCCGCGATCGTGTTGTCCTTCCGTGCCGCTGGCACGGTACTTCCTGGCAGCACCCTCCCGCCGTATCTCCCAGATGTTTCCCGGACGGTCCCCCGGTAAACGCCGCCGGTCGCGGGCGGAATGGCACGGCGTCGAAGGTGCCCGGCGTTCACGTTTTGCCGGTGGCGGCGCCGGGTAGCAAGCGGGAGAACCCCAGCGTGGACAACCGGTTTGGAGCGCCGACATGTCTGACGTGACCCGCCTGCCGCAGCCCGTGGCGGAACGGTGGGACTGGCAACTCTACGGGGCCTGCCGCGGCTTCGACAGCACGTTGTTCTTCCACCCCGACGGCGAGCGGGGCCCCGCTCGGGAACGGCGCGAGGCCAGGGCGAAGGCCATCTGCTTCTCCTGCCCCGTGCTCGAGAAATGCCGGGAGCACGCGCTGGCCGTGCAGGAGCCGTACGGAATCTGGGGCGGCATGGGCGAAGGCGAGCGGCGCGCCTTGATCGCGGCGCGGCGGCACCGCCAGCGGGTTAGGCTGGCGGCCGGCTGACGCGGGCCCGCGGGCGGCGACCATGCGACGCCCCTGCCCGCCGCCGCGGCGGGAGCACCTGCGGAGCTGTCCGCCGTGCCGCGTCGCCTGCCGCCCGGCGGGAGCAGTTGCCTCGACGCAAGCCACCGCACCCGACGCGGCCGCTGCACGCGGGGCAGGCCGTCATGCCGGCCGCTCCTCCTCCGCGAACCGGCCGGCCGCCGCGTCGTGGAACCCCCGCAGACCGGTGACCAGCGCGGACCGGGCCGCCGGCGGCATCGCGGCCAGGACCTGCGCCAATTCCGAGCGGCGCGCCTCGCGCAGGTCCGCCAGCAGCCGGCTGCCCGCCGCGGTCAGGCTGAGCGCGACCTCCCGCCGGTCGTCGGGACTGGTCCGCCGGGCCATCAGGCCGGCGGCCTCCAGCCGGTCACACAGCCGGCTGGCGGACGACGGGATCGCGCCCAACTCGTCCGCCAACCCACCCAAATTGATCGACTGGTGCCGGTCGACGACCAGCAGGGCGCGCAGTTGCGAGGCGGACACCCGGGGCCGGACGCGGTCCAGGCAGCGGTCCCAGATGATCACCAGAGACTCGGCTGCCGCCTCGACGGAGACGGCCACCTCGGCCGGCTGCTGGTTGGAGTCCCGTACCAGCGTCATACATCACTCCGCCTGTGCCCGTTCGGCGTCGCCTGAGCCGTACCAACCGATGCGGCGGCCGGTCCAGCCGTATCCCGCATTCGCCAGGCGTGACGCGAGGAGGACCGTTGCACCCCATCGATCGCCGTGTCGCCGTCGAGCGTGCCATGCTCGACGCGGCCCCGCATAATCTTGGCGAAGCGCTGGCCGAGCAAATCCGCGCCCAGTACGGCGCCACCTCGGTTGAGCTGCACCTCGCCGATTACCACCAGAACACGCTGGAGCCCGCGCTCGACGAGTCCGGGCCCGCGTTGCCGGTGGTGGCCACGGCCGCGGGAGAGTCGTTCACCCGGCAGGAGATCCTGCGCCGCGCTGATGATGGTCACCCGGTCTTGTACCTGCCGGTGAGCGTCCGGGGCAACCGCATCGGCGTGCTCACCGTGCACACCGCCGTGCCGCTGCCCGCCGCCGAGATCGACGAGCTGGCGGGGTTGGCCACCGCGCTGGGTCACGCGTTCGCCGCCGCGGAGACCGCCACCGACCGGTTCCACCGGGCCCGCCGGCGGCAGCGGCTCACGCTGGCTGCCGAGATGGAGTGGCAGCTGCTGCCCGGCCGCGGGCTGGACGGCCCCGAGTTCCGGCTCGCCGGCCAGCTCGAGCCGGCGTACTCGGTGCGCGGCGACAGCTTCGACTGGGCCGTCGAGGATGGGCGGCTCACGCTGTCCGTCACCAACGGGTTCGGCGAGGGGGTGGCGGCCGCACTGCTCACCTCGCTGGCCGTCTCGGCGCTGCGCAACGCCCGCCGCGCCGGGCTGCCGCCGGCGGAGCAGATGGCCATGGCCGACCAGGCGGTGTGGGCGTACGACAACGGCGCCCAGCACGTGTCCACGTTGCTGCTCGAACTGGACCTGAGCTCCGGCCGGGTGTCCGCGGTGGACGCGGGCTCGCCCGCGGTGTGGCTGCTGCGCGGCACCGAGCTGCGGCGGCTGCGCCTCGACCAGCAACTGCCGCTGGGCATGTTCGACGGCACCGTCTACACAGCGGAGCGGTTCGGACTCGAGCCGGGGGACCGGCTGGTGCTGCTCAGCGACGGCGTGGTCGACGCCAACCGGAACGGGCGGCGCTACGCCGAGCAGGGCGTGCCCCGAGTGATCCGGTCCACCCGCCTGCTGCCGCCCGCCGAGGTGGTCCGCGGCATGATCAGCGACCTGCTGGTGTTCTATGGCGGTGGTGGTCTCGACGACGACGCCGCCGTGGTCTGCCTGGACTGGCTCGGCAAGAACGGCGGGTGAGCCGCCGCGCCGGTCAGCCACCGCCCGCGCTGTCCGAGGTGACCCCGAGCACCTTGTCCAGCCCCACGATCCGCAGCACCTTGGACACGTGCGGCTGCGGGTTGGCCACCACCAGCGTGATGCCCCGCTCCTGGGCCTCGCCGTGGCCGCCGACCAGCGCGCTGACCCCGGTGGAGTCCATGAACGACACCCCGGCGAGGTCCACCCTGACCTGCCTGGTTTGGGGGTCGGTGAGCGCCGCGCGCACCGCGGAGCGCAGCTCCGGCCCGGTGTGCAGGTCGACCTCGCCGATCACGGAGAGCACGACGACGCCCTGCTCCTGGTGTTCTGTGGAGAAGCTGATCATCAGCCTGCCCACCCCTCCGCCAGTCTGGCCGGGACACCTCCCGGCTACGGCACGACCGGTGGACCGACTGGTCGCACTCCGTCATCGTCACCGGTCACATTCCTAACCCTAGTGAGGTCCCACACCGCGGGCGCGGTGCGAACTCCTGCCGGGGCTTACCGTTCCCGGCCGAGACCCTGGCGCAGCCTTTCCAGGGTCTTGCTCAGCAGCCGGGACACGTGCATCTGGGAGACGCCCACCTGCTCGGCGATCTGCGTCTGGGTGAGGTTGTGCACGAACCGCAGCACCAGGATCTTCCGCTCCCGCTCCGGCAGGCACTCCAGCAGCGGATGCAGCGACTCCCGCTCGTCCACCGCGGCCAGGTGCGGATCGTCCGAGCCGATCGTGTCGCCCAGCGACAGGCCCTCCTGCTCGCCCTGCTGCAGCGCCTCGTCCAGCGACGCGCTTCGCTGGGCCAGGCTGACCTCCAGGCCGGCGAACACGTCCTCCCTGGGCAGATCGAGATGCGCGGCGATCTCGCTCGGCGTCGGCGCCCTGCCCAGCCGCTGGGACAGCTCGCCGACCGCCCCGCTGATCGCCAGGTGCAGCTCCTTCAACCGCCGAGGCACCCGCATCGACCAGGTGGCGTCCCGGAAGTGCCGGCGCAGCTCGCCGAGAACGGTCGGAACGGCGAAGGACAGGAAGTCCGTGCCCCGCTCCGGGTCGAACCGGTCCACCGCGTTGATCAGGCCGAGCGTGGCGACCTGCTCCAGGTCCTCCATCGACTCGCCCCGGTTGCGGAACCGCCGGGCCAGCCGGTGCGCCACCGGCAGGAACCGGGTGACCAGCTCATCCCGCAGCTCGCCGTAGCGGGCGCTGTCCGGCTCCAGCGCGCGCAGCTCGGCGAACAGTTCCGCCGACTGGTCGTCACCCTCCTGGCCGGTGGCGCCGTCCCGAAGTCGCTCCTCCGATCCCGTCACGCATTCACCACCGTGGTGCGCTTCTTGACCAGATCGATGCGAACCCTGGTCGGTGTCCCGTCCCGGGACACCGAAGCGGTCACGAAGTCGGCGAGGGTGCTCAGCACCCGCCAGCTGAACGTGTCCCGGCGCGGCGGAGTGCCGTCCGCCGACGGCACCACGGCACGGACCGCGATCTCGTCCGGCGTGCACCGGAAGGCGCAGCTCAGCTCCGTCCCCGAGGCGGCGTGCATGACCAGCGTCGAGCATGCCTCGTCCACGGCGAGCTTGAGGTCGGCGATCGCGTCGAGGTCGAAGTCGGCCCGCATGGCCAGATCCGCGGCCACCGCCCGGATCGCCGAGAGGTGCTGCGGCGTGGCCGCCACCCGAACCTCGACGTCGAAGGACACGTCGTCGGAGATGGGCTCGTTGATCGTTGACTCCGCCTCGCTCACGGTCGCCTCTCTACCTCGTGGAACCGCATGTACTCACTCCCGTCGGCCCGACCGTATCGCGGTCGGTTGGCTCCTCCGGGACGCCCGACGCGCCCCCAGCGACCGGTCCGTGATCTCCGATTACCCGGTGTCGGCTCCCCTCATACCCGCGCCGCCCCCCGGATATGCACCTGATCTGGCCGCGGATCCGCATGAACCCGGGCGCGCGTGGCCCGCCGCGCCCGTTTGAGCGGCGCCGCGCGGGGCAACCCCCGGCCCGTCGGGACGGTCCGTCCCGAGTCCCGTGGCGGCTGCCGCGGGGCCCACCTCCCGCGCGGGCAACACCTCCCGCGCGGCGTGCAGGTTCTAACGTTCGAGGAGACAGCCGATGGCACAGCGGATCGAAGGCAAGCGAGTCGCCTTCGTGGCCACCGACGGCGTCGAGCAAGTCGAGCTGGACCGGCCGTGGGAGGCCGTGCGGCAAGCGGGTGGCCGGCCCGAGCTGGTCTCCCTGTCGGGGGGCACCATCCGTGCGTTCAACCACCTGGACAAGGGCGACGAGAAGCGGGTGGACACCACCGTCGACGCGGCCAACCCGGACGACTATGACGCGCTGGTCCTGCCCGGCGGGGTGGCGAACGGCGACTTCGTCCGAGGTGACGCCAACGCCGTCCGGTTCGTCAGGCGGTTCTTCGACGCCGGCAAGCCCGTTTCGGTGATCTGCCACGGCGGCTGGGTGCTGACCGATGCCGACGTCGTGCGCGGCCGGACCCTCACCTCCTGGCCGACCCTGCGGACCGACCTGCGCAACGCGGGCGCCAACTGGGTGGACCAGGAGGTCGTCACGGACAAGGGTCTGGTCTCCAGCCGCAAGCCGGACGACCTCGACGCGTTCTGCGCCAAGATGGTCGAGGAGATCGCCGAGGGTGTGCACGCCGGGCAGCGGCGCTCCGCCGGAGCGAGGGCCTGACCCGCAATGCCTCCGCGTGCCGACGCCGGCCCACCACGCCCGCCACGGGGCACGGCGGGTCGGCGTCGGCGTTCCTGGGCGCGCACAGCTCGTGCCCACCCCATGATCGGCGCTACCGATCATGAGACCGCGCCGTTCGGCCGGTGACAGGCGGTGAGTGGCATGCGGCGGACGGTCGCACCCTCCGGCCGCACGGCACCCCGGTGGCAGCTCACCGAACCGATCCGTCCGGTAGGCGCGACGCGACCCCGTTCGGAGCGGTCATCGCCCACGCCCCGGCCACAATCTGGACACCGGTTAACGGCGCGGAATCCGGGAACGACAGTCCTCATGGAGGTACCGCAGGAGATGAGCGCAGAAGCACCGAGCGAGTCGGAGGCGGAGCAGTCCGAGGGGCGGACGGCGAGCGGCGCGCCGCGGTCGTCGACCCCCCTCCCGACGGCTCCGTGCAGCGTGGTGTGGAGCAAGGGACATCCGTTCGTGCTGGAGGGCACACACGGCCGTGCCCGGTGGGTCGGCGTGGACGACCGGGGCCGCCCGCAGCGGTTGACCGGGGCGGACCTGCAACGCCGCGGCTGGACCTCCACCCGGTCCCGCTGAGCCACCCCCGGGCGTGGACTCCGCCGGGGCACCGCAGCCCCGTGTGACGAAGCCCGCCCGGTCAACGCCGGAGCGACCCGCAGGCCCGCTGACCGGGTGTGGCACGCTGGTCCTGCGCGGGAGGGGGACGCGGCACCCGCCCGCTGCTCATCCGCACCACACCACCACCGCGGTGGTGCAGCAGCGGCGAGGAGGCCAGGTGGCGCAGGCGGGCAGTGCCCGAACGCCCGGTCCGCGCGACCGGGCCGGGCGGCTTCTCACCGTGCCCAACGCGCTCAGCCTGCTGCGGCTGGCCGGCGTGCCGGTTTTCCTGTGGTTGCTGCTCGGTCCCCGCGCCGACGGCTGGGCTCTGCTGCTGTTGGTCGCCAGCGGCGTCACCGACTGGCTGGACGGCAAGCTCGCCCGCGCCTTCGACCAGGTGAGCCGGTTCGGGGAACTGCTCGACCCGGCCGCCGACCGCCTCTACACCTTCTGCACCCTGGTCGCCTTCGTGGTCCGGCACATCGTGCCCTGGTGGTTCGCCGCCATCCTGGTCGGCAGGGACCTGGTACTGCTGCTGTGCCTGCCGCTGCTGCGCCGCGCCGGGTACGCCCCGCCCGAGGTGCACTACCTCGGCAAGGCCGCCACCTTCACCCTGCTGTACGCCTTCCCCCTGCTGCTGCTCGCCCAGGGCGGCTCCACCGCGGCCGCGATCGCCCGGCCGGTCGGCTACGGCTTCGCCGTCTGGGGAGGCGCCCTCTACGTGTGGTCCGGCGTGCTGTACCTGTACCAGGTGGTCATCGCGGTGCGCGGCGGCCGTCGACGACGGCCGGCGGAGGTGGGACGCGCCTGAACGGGCGCGCGCGGTGCCACGGATCATTGCCTTGCCAGCGGACCGAAGGCGTTCGTACGCTCAGCCGGCTGGCTGTTCATGCAGGTGACCAGGGAGAAGGAGAGCTCGTAGGTGGTTCCCGAGAACCTCAAGTACACCCAGGACCACGAATGGGTGCAGCGCACCGGCGCGGACTCCGTGCGCATCGGCATCACCGACTACGCCCAGAGCCAGCTCGGTGACGTCGTCTTCGTCCAGCTGCCCGAGGTGGGCCAGCAGGTCACCGCCGGCGACTCGATGGGCGAGGTCGAGTCCACCAAGAGCGTCTCCGACGTCTACGCGCCGCTCACCGGCGAGGTGGTCGCCCGCAACGACGCCCTGGAACAGGCCCCGGAACTGGTCAACTCCGACCCGTACGGCGAGGGCTGGATGGTCGAGCTGCGGCTCGCCGACCCGGCCGCGGTGGACACGCTCATGGGCGCGAACGCCTACCAGGAGCAGACGGAGCAGCCGTGATGTCGATCTTTCGACGGCTGTTCGGCAGGTGGGGGAGCCGCTCGTCACGCAGCGTTTCCAGCAGGGTAGGTTTGGACGGTCCCGAAGGATCCACCACCAGGAGGGGAGCCCAGGTGAGCACGAACGACGGGCCCGGTGTTCCGCCGGAGCGGGCCGTGGAGAGCACCTCCGTGTTCCGGCCGGACATGTTGGCCGACGCGGAGGGCACCGAGACGGCCGAGCCGACCGTCGCCGGTGTGGAGGCGCTTCCCGCTGGGTCCGCTCTGCTCGTGGTGAAGCGCGGCCCGAACGCCGGTTCCCGATTCCTTCTCGACCGCGACACCACCACCGCGGGGCGCCATCCGGACAGCGACATCTTCCTCGACGACGTCACGGTTTCCCGCCGGCACGCGGAGTTCCGCCGGGAGGGCGGCGAGTTCGTGGTGATCGACGTGGGCAGCCTCAACGGCACCTACGTCAACCGTGAGCCGGTCGACACCTCGGTGCTGGCCAACGGCGACGAGGTGCAGATCGGCAAGTTCCGTCTGGTGTTCCTGACCGGCCCGGTTTCCAGGGGCCAGGGGGCCTAGTGGCAACGGCGGGGCTTCTCCCGCAGCGGTTCGGCGCCCGGCCGGCTCCGCCCCAACTCCACGACGGTCACGGCGCGAGCCTCCGCCCCGGTAGCGCGGAGGCTTGCCGCCGGCCGGCCCCGGTGTGCCGCGGGGCCGGCGTGACCGGGCCGCCGGACGGGGCGCGCGCGGCCGGTTGGCCGAAGCTCCCTCCGCCGCCTCGACGTACCCGGCCCGACCAGGCGGCAAGTGGGCGGCGTCCAGCCCACATGGCGGGTAGCGTCGAGGACGTCGGTGGGGGATCCTCGTTGCCACGGGGACGCCACGGTTCAGCGCGCTGAGGAGGCGATACCCGATGAGCGAGATGCGCGTCGTCGGTGTGCGGGTGGAACTGCCCGCAAACCAGCCGATCCTGTTGCTGCGCGAGACCGATGGTGACCGCTACCTACCGATCTGGATCGGCTCGGTGGAGGCGACCGCCATCGCCCTCGAGCAGCAGGGCGTGCGGCCCGCCCGGCCGCTCACCCACGACCTGCTCAAGGACGTGATATCCGCGCTCGGGCGAGAACTGCGCCAGGTACGGATCATCGACCTGCAGGAGGGCACCTTCTTCGCCGAGCTGATCTTCGATGGGGGCGTCCGGGTGTCCGCCCGGCCCAGCGACTCCGTCGCCCTCGCCCTCCGCACCGGCGTGCCCATCCACGCCGAGGAGGCGGTGCTCGCCGAGGCCGGCCTGGTCATCCCGGACGAGCAGGAGGACGAGGTGGAGAAGTTCCGGGAGTTCCTGGAGCAGGTCTCCCCGGAGGACTTCCGCGGCGCCGACACCTGACGCCACGCGCCGGACTCGGGCAGCGGTTGCGTCCGGCCCGCGACACGGCGCCATCGGGTGATGATGCTTGCGCCGGGAGCGTGTTGCGAGGTACCGGCCGGGCCACGGCCCGCGCGTCGCGTTGACCCGCCACGTCGGCGGTCCTACCGTCGGTGTTGAGTGAATCGCGCCGGTGTGATTCCCCACCTGGCGTGTGCTTTGTGGCCGACGGTTCGGCAGGTCCGGGACCACCGGCCACTGTCGCCGGTCAGCAGCCGGACGAGGGGAGGCAGGCGTGGTCGAGGAGGCATCTGTTCCGGCCGGCGCTGGTGAACAGGGTGCGCTGTTCCCGGACGCGTCGCTGCCGGACGAACTCGTCGGTTACCGCGGCCCGGCTGCCTGCCAGATCGCCGGAATCACCTACCGGCAACTGGACTACTGGGCGCGCACCGGGCTGGTCGCGCCGTCCATCCGCAGCGCGAGCGGGTCCGGCAGCCAGCGGCTGTACTCGTTCAAGGACATCCTGGTGCTCAAGGTGGTCAAGCGGCTGCTGGACACCGGGGTGTCGCTGCACAACATCCGGATCGCGGTGGACCACCTGCGCCGCCGTGGCGTCCAGGACCTCGCCAAGATCACGTTGTTCAGCGACGGCACCACCGTGTACGAGTGCACCTCGCCGGAGGAGGTCGTCGACCTGCTGCAGGGCGGCCAGGGTGTGTTCGGCATCGCGGTCAGCGGTGCGATGCGGGAGATCAGCGGCACGATCCACGAGTTCCCCGCGGAACGGGCGGACGGCGCCGAGCTGACCCCGGTGGAGGACGAGCTGTCCCGGCGGCGCCGCACCCGCCGCACCGGTTGATCGTTCCACGCCGGTCCCGTGGGCTGCCCCTTTCGGGGTAGGCTTCGGCTGCAGTCGCTGACCCCGTGCGGGAGAGTTCGGGCGGACCCCCGGTCCGCGCGGCGCCGAAGGAGCAAACCCTCCCCGGAACCTCTCAGGCGGCAAGGACCGCGCGGGCGAGACGCCTCTGGAAAGAGGGTCACGCGCAGGGTGCGCTCATGGGCGACATCGGCGCAACGACCCCGCCGACGGTGCAAGCCCGGCGGTGGCCACGTTGTCGCGGCCGGGTGAAGCTCTCAGGCGCCTGCGGGCACCGACAGAGGGGGAGGACAGGCGCGGACCCGCGTGTCCGCCAGGCCCGTCCCCGACACGCCGGAGGTGTCCCGATGACCACGGACCGGATTCCCCTCGCCGCCCTCGAGCATGGTGTCCCGTTCGCGGATCGCCACGTCGGCCCGCGCCCGCCCGAGCTGGCCAGGATGCTGGACGTGATCGGGGTGGGCTCGCTGGAGGAACTCGCCCAGCGGGCCGTGCCCGCCGCGATCCGGGACGGCGACCCGGCCATGGACCTTCCGGCGCCGGCCACCGAGGCGGAGGTGCTGGCCGAGCTGCGCGCGCTGGCTGGGCGGAACCGGCCGATGACCCAGATGATCGGGCTCGGCTACTACGGCACGGTCACCCCGCCGGTGATCCGCCGCAACGTGCTGGAGAACCCGGCCTGGTACACCGCGTACACCCCGTACCAGCCGGAGATCTCCCAGGGTCGGCTGGAGGCGCTGCTCAACTTCCAGACCATGGTCGCCGATCTCACCGCGCTGCCACTGGCCAACGCGTCGATGCTGGATGAGGCCACCGCGGCGGCCGAGGCGATGACGCTGGTGCGCCGCGCCGGCCGGGCGAAGACCCCGCGGTTCGTGGTCGACGCGGACACCCTGCCGCAGACCATCGCGGTGCTCGAGACCCGAGCCGAGCCGCTGGGCATCGAGATCGTGGTGACCGACCTGACCGGCGGCCTGCCGGACGGCGAGTTCTTCGGCGTGCTGCTGTCCTACCCGGGCGCCAGCGGCACGGTCCGCGACCACGCCGCGCTGGTCGCGGCGGCGCACGAGCGCGGTGCGATGGCGATCGTCGCCGCCGACCTGCTGGCGCTCACCCTGCTGCGCGCCCCCGGCGAGTTCGGTGCGGACGTCGCCGTCGGCACCACCCAGCGGTTCGGTGTGCCTATGGGCTTCGGCGGCCCGCACGCCGGCTACCTCGCGGTACGCACCGGTCTGGAGCGGCAGTTGCCCGGCCGGCTGGTCGGGGTGTCGGTGGACGCCGACGGCAACCTCGCGTACCGGCTCGCCCTGCAGACCCGCGAGCAGCACATCCGGCGGGAGAAGGCGACCAGCAACATCTGCACCGCGCAGGTGCTGCTCGCGGTGATCGCCGCCATGTACGCCGTCTACCACGGCCCGGACGGGCTGCGCGGCATCGCCACCAGGGTGCACCGGATGGCCGCGGTGCTCGCCGCGGGGCTTCGCTCCGGCGGCGTCGAGGTGGTGCACGACGCGTTCTTCGACACCGTGCTCGCCCGCGTGCCCGGCCGGGCACACGACGTGGTCGCCGCCGCCCGAGACCTCGGGGTGAACCTGCGCCGGGTGGACGCCGACCACGTCGGCGTGGCCTGCGACGAGACCACCACCCGGGAGCACCTGCGGCTGGTGTGGCGGGCCTTCGGGGTGGACGCCGACCCGGACCACCTGGACCCGGGCGTGCCGGACGCGCTGCCCGAGGGCCTGCGCCGCACCTCCGACTACCTCACCCATCCGGTGTTCCACCGCCACCGCTCGGAAACCGCGCTGCTGCGCTACCTGCGCGCGCTGGCCGACAAGGATGTGGCGCTGGACCGCAGCATGATCCCGCTCGGCTCGTGCACCATGAAGCTCAACGCCACCGCCGAGATGGAGCCGATCACCTGGCCGGAGTTCGCCGAACTGCACCCGTTCGCGCCGGCCGAGGACGCCGAGGGGCTGCTGCGGGTGGTCGCCGACCTGGAGCGGTGGCTGGCCGAGATCACCGGCTACGACGCGGTGAGCCTGCAACCCAACGCGGGCAGCCAGGGCGAGCTGGCCGGCCTGCTGGCGATCCGCGCCTACCACCGCGACCGCGGCCAGGCTGAGCGGGACGTGTGCCTGATCCCGGCCAGTGCGCACGGCACCAACGCGGCCAGCGCGGTGATGGCCGGCATGCGGGTGGTCGTGGTCCGCTGCGACTCCTCGGGCAACATCGAACTCGACCACCTGCGGGAGCTGGTCACGCGGCACGCCGACGACCTGTCGGCGATCATGATCACCTACCCGTCCACGCACGGCGTGTACGAGGACACCGTGGTGGAGGTGTGCCGGCTGGTGCACGAGGCGGGCGGCCAGGTGTACGTGGACGGCGCCAACCTCAACGCGCTGATCGGCCTGGCCCGGTTCGGCGAGTTCGGCGCCGACGTGTCCCACCTGAACCTGCACAAGACGTTCTGCATCCCGCACGGCGGCGGTGGCCCCGGCATCGGCCCGATCGGCGTGCGCGGCCACCTCGCCGCGTTCCTGCCGAACCACCCGCTGCAGCCGGAGGCCGGCCCGAAGACCGGGGTGGGCCCGGTCGCCGCAGCACCGTGGGGCAGCGCGTCGATCCTGCCGATCTCCTGGGCGTACGTGCGGATGATGGGCCCCGACGGGCTGCGCCGCGCCACGCTGACCGCGGTGGCCGCCGCCAACTACGTGGCCCGCCGGCTGGACGAGCACTACCCGGTGCTCTACACCGGCCATGACCATGGCTCGACCCCGCAAGCGGGTCTCGCGCGCGGGTTCGTCGCCCACGAGTGCATCCTCGACCTGCGGCCGATCACCAAGCGCACCGGTGTCACCGTCGACGACGTGGCCAAGCGGCTGGCCGACTACGGTCTGCACGCGCCGACCATGTCCTTCCCGGTGGCCGGCACCCTCATGGTCGAGCCTACCGAGAGCGAGGACCTCGCCGAGCTGGACCGCTTCTGCGACGCCATGATCGCCATCCGCCGGGAGATCGAGCGGGTCGCCTCCGGCGAGTGGCCGGTGGAGGACAACCCGCTGCGCGGCGCCCCGCACACCGCGGCCTGCCTGGCCGGCGAGTGGCACCACCCGTACACCCGGGAGCAGGCCGCCTTCCCGGCCGGCAGCCACGGCCCGAAGGTGTGGCCCCCCGTCCGCCGCATTGACGGGGCCCGCGGCGACCGCAACCTGGTTTGCTCCTGCCCCCCGATCAGCGCCTACCAGAGCTGACCGTACCGCGGCCGGGTGGGTGGCACGGTCTGTCCCCTTCTCTGCGGCGTGCCACCCGCCGGCGGGAGTCAGTCGGCGCCCGGGCTGGCCGTGGGGAGACCTGCGGCGGCAGCGCTGGCCAGCAGGCGCTTGTCATAGCTGACGAAGGCCTCCAGGTTCGCGGCTTGGTCATCGGCCAGAATCTGCGCCGTGGCGACGTGAATGGCGTCCAGCGAGCGCAGGCGCTGGTCCGGATAGGCCGCCGCGGTGGCTCGGACGACCGGGCCGATCGAGAGCCGGTACAGCTTGGCGAGCGTGGTCGGCACCCGTGGTAGCGCCTGTGGCATCGACCGGTGCAGAGCGCGGGACACTTCCACCTCGACGAGCGCCGAAGACACCAGTTCCGCCTGCGGGCGAGCATCGAGCCATTCGGCGAGTTCGCGGCTGTGCTCCTCCTCCCGGACCAGTTTGATCATCGCGGTGGGGTCGAGTAGATCACCAGCGCTCCTCTTCACGCGCGGCGATGAGCTCCTCGGCGAGGTTGATCGCTGGGTCACCGATAGCCGGCGGCATGGTGTTTCCGCGCGGCATGCTGGGCGGTACGGCCGCTTCTCCGGGTGTGTGCTCGGAGATAAGATCACCGCCGCGGCGGGAAGTCATCGCCGCTGCGCCCCCGCGCGGCCGGCTCACGTGACGACGGCGTACGCGACGGCGCCGGCGACCAGGGCCACGTAGACCACGCTGGCGACGATGCCGATCAGGTCGTTGGTGCGCCGCGCCCGGCCGCGGGGCCGCGCTCCGTCCGGGCGGTTGGCCAGCCACCAGGTCAGCGCGGTGGTCGCCACCCCGACCAGCACGTACCCCAGGGTGATCAGGTGCACCTGGTCGACAAGGGTCGTTCCGGCGAACGTGCCGATCAGATCCCCCGCGGCGCGCAGATTCACCAGGTTCAGCACGACGGCGAACAGGGCGGCACCGAGCAGGCCCACCCGCGCGGTGAGCACCGGGGTGGCCTCCGCGGACCACAGCAGATAGCTGACCATGGCGACCAGGAAGGAGACAAACACCGGCCAGGTCTGCCTGACGAAGATGCTGACGTCCGTCCTGCTGAGCGCTACGTCGAGGACGAACTGGGTGTAGCTGCTTCCGGTTCCGTGCGCCAGCCGCGGGTCGCCGAAGGTTGTCTGGTACCGGTGGTCGCGGGTGGCCACCCGGAATCCGGTGATGCCGAAATCGGAGAGTTTGATGTCGTGGTTGTACGTCGAGTTGGCGACATCCGGTGTGTAGACGAACTCGTTCTCGTCGCGCGTGTCCTCGACAATGATGTTCACGGTCTGCTGGTCGAACGGATAGTCCCGCAGGTCGAAGTTCTGCCGGAAGGTGCCGACGAACTTGACGTACGTCCAGTACTGCGAGCCTCGCGGCACACTCGCCCGGTAGACCTGCCGATGTTCGGTGGCGTTGATGAACTCGAAATGTTCGATCGGTTCGAGCTCAGGTCGGGCACACACGCTCCAGAACCACACGTCGGCGTTGATGGTCTGGTTGCGCGTGTCGACGCCGTACAGGTCGGCGAGGTAGGCGCCGAGCTGGCAGGTCGGCACCTCGGCGCGCACCGGCGTGGCGCCGGCGACGAGTCCGGCCAGCGTCGCCGCGGTGCCGGCCAGGAGCATCGCGCCCCGCCGGGCAAGCCGACCCAGCCGGCCGCCGTCATCCGGATCCGCTCCTACCACGTCGGCACGTTAACGGCCGGCGGTGGCCGGGCCGCGGGCCGTAACGATGCCCGCACACCCCAGGGCGGCAGGATCCCCCGGCCCGGTGATGGTCCTACCGGCCCTGAACGGCAGCGCGCAGGCCGGCGGTCCAGGCGGCGGTGAGCTGCTGGGTGGTGGCGGCGTCGGCGGGCGCCAGCGGCTGCGCGGTGGGCGCCCAGCGGATGCCAGGGGAGGGATCCGGATGCTCCGCCGATGCCGGGACGCGCAGCCCGGCCCGGGCGAACAGGCGTTGCTGGGCGGGCTCCGTGAGGAAGTCGCGGAACTGCTGGGCCGCCCGTTGCTGGGCATCGTCCGCCCAGGGCGCGGCCAGCGGAAGCAGCGGGAAGTCGGCCGCCGGGGTCGCGCCGCCGGGGCTGACGCCGGACAGCGGCCGGGTGGGCGAGGTGCCGTCCTTGCTGAGGTTGTGCCGATACAGGTCGACCTCGAAGACCGGCACGGCGGTGAAGGCGCCCGAGGGCATGTCCACCCGGTCCAGCGCGCCGAGCGCGCCCACGGTGGTGGCCGGCACCCTGGCCGGCTGCGCGCCGCTGAGCCTGGCCAGCAGGTCCCTGGCGGGCTGCTGGTCCAGCACCTGCGCGGTGACCGGGCCGGTGCTCTGCGCCGTCGTGCCGGCCACCGTGGACTGCAGCGCCAGCGCGCTGGCGGCGTTGCCCGCCGGGTCGGGCACGGCCACCACGAACCGGCCCCATTCTGGCCTGCCGTAGCGGGCCCACCCGTCCGGTGCCGAGGTGAGCGCGGGCAGGTCGCTCCAGCCGAACCCGTTGCCACCCAGCAGCGCCTGCTCGCCGGGTTGCGGCACGGCCAGCAGCACCGGGCTGGTGGCCAGCCCGCGCGCCGGGGCGCCGACCAGCCCGGCGTTCTGCGCGATGAGCCGGTTGACCCACACCGTGGAGTCCGGCACCCACGCCTGCGGCTTCGGCCCGAGCCTGGCGTCGTCCCAGGTCTGGGTCAGCCCGGCGAACGTGGTCTGCGGATCGATGGACTGCACCTCGACGTGCATGCAGTGGTCCAGGACCACCGGGCGCTGCCGGTTCCACGCGTTGCCGGCCTGCTGGATGGCCTCGGCGATGCCCGGTGCGGCGGCCACGTGCACCGCTTCCTCGCCGGCCGGGCAACTCTCCGCCTGGGCGGCGGCGCGGCGCTGCAGCACGCCGCCGATCCAGGTGTAGCCCAGCCATCCCAGCACGATCAGGACGACCATCCCGAGCACGAGCAGCGGCCAGCGCGCGATGCCGCGCTGCACCCGCGTCTCGCGCGTGCGGTGTCGAGCCATCGACATTCCCTTCAGCGCCCGGTTACGGCCACTGGTTACTCACCGTAGTCGGCGCCGGGCCTGCCTCACCCCGACACGAGTAGCCCGGTTGGTGTGCCACGCTAACAGGCCGACGATCAAGTTCAAGTTAAGCAACAAACGGTACGGATTCGGTGACAATCCGATATACCGATCACGCTCCGTTGTCACGACATGCCCGGATCGGATGAGAGTGCGGGAGGTCGGTCAGACCGGGTTGGCCACGTGGGTGCCGTCCCGGACGGTGCCCACGTACTCCTCGACCAGGTCCTCCAGGGCCACCACGCCGCGCACCGCGCCGTCCGCGGAAACGGCCCTGGCCAGGTGGCTGCGGGCGCGGCGGAGCGCGGCCAGGGCGTCGTCCAGCCTGGCGTCCACCGGCAGCTCCGGGAGCCCGCGGATGCGGCCGCGTGGCACCGGCGTCGCCGGGTCCTCGCCCGCCAGGTCCAGCACATCCTTGATGTGCAGGTACCCGGCCAGCCGGCCGTCCGCCGAACGGACCGGGAACCGGGAGAACCCGGTCGCCGCGACCGCCGCCTCCACGTCGCCCAGCGTGGGCGTGGGCGGCACCATGGTCACCCGGTCCAAGGGGACCAGCACGTCAGCCACGGTCCGCTCGGCCGAGGACAGGGTCTGGGTGAGCCGCCGGTGCTCCGAGTCGTCCAGCAGGCCCTCCCGGCGGGACTCGGCGATCAGCGAGGCCAACTCGTCCGGGGTGTAGGCGGCGTCCAGCTCGTCCTTCGGGCGCACGCCTACCAGCCGCAGGGTGCCGTTGGCCATCAGGTTGAACAGCCCGATCAGCGGCCGCACCAGCCGGACGAACTCCCGGTGGAGCGGGACCAGCAGCACGGCGGTGCGTTCCGGCCCGGCGATCGCGAGGTTCTTCGGCACCATCTCGCCCAGCACGATGTGCAGCACCACCACGATGGCCAGCGCGATCGGGAAGGCCACCGCGTGCAGCGCGGCACGGGGCACGGCCAGCGGCCCGAACAGCGACTCCAGCGCGTGTGCCACGGCCGGCTCGGCCAGCGCGCCGAGTCCCAGCGAGCACAGCGTGATGCCGAACTGGGCGCCGGCCAGCATCAGCGAGATGCGGCTGCCGGCCCGCAGCACCGCCCTGGCCCGCACCACACCCCGGTCGGCCATCGCCTCCAGCCGGTCCCGCCGGGCGCTGATCAGCGCGAACTCGGCGCCCACGAAGAACGCGTTGCCGGCGAGCAGCAGCACGGACAGCAGCAGCGCGACGCCGGTGCTCATCGGGACACCTCCGCGCGCCCCGCCCCGACCGGCTCGGCCGGCCGGGGCGGCGGTGTCGTGTCGGTGGGCGACGGCGTGTCCGGCACCCGGGCCAGCCGTAGCTCGGCGACGCGGTGCCGGTCCATCCGCATCACGGTGATCCGCCACCCGTCGACCCGGACCTCGTCGCCCACGTCGGGGATGCGGCCCAGCTCCTCCAGCACCAGGCCGGCCAGGGTCTCGTACCCTCCCTCGGGCATCCGGAACCCGGTGGCCTCGGCCACCTCGTCACCCCGCAGCAGCCCGGACACCAGCCAGCTCTGCCAGCCCAGCGGGCGCACCGGGGCGACCTCGCGGCGGTCGTGTTCGTCCCGCACGTCGCCGACGATCTCCTCGACCAGGTCCTCCAGGGTGACCACGCCGGCCGTACCGCCGTACTCGTCGACGACCAGGGCGAACTGCAGACCGGAGCCGCGTAGCCGGTCCAGCAGCGCGTCACCCTCCAGCGTCTCCGGCACCGTGGGCACCGGCCGGGTCAGCGAGGCCACCCGGGTGGTCGCCCGCTGCGCGGCGGGCACGCCGAACGCCTGCTTGACGTGCACCACGCCGCGCACGTCGTCGAGGTCCCCGTCGTGCACGGGGAACCGGGAGAAGCCGGTGCGCCGCGCCACGTCCAGCAGGTCGAGCACGGTGGCGTCGGCACGCAACGAGACCGTCTGCACCCGCGGCGTCATCAGCTCGCCGGCGGTGCGGTCGCCGAAGCGCAGCGACCGGTCCAGCAGGGTGGCCGTGCCCGGGTCCAGGGTGCCCTGCGCGGCGCTGGACCGGACCAGCGACCCCAGCTCCTGCGGCGACCGGGCGGAGCGCAGCTCCTCGGCCGGCTCCACGCCCAGCCGGCGCACCAGCCAGTTCGCCGAGCCGTTCAGCCCGCGGGTGAGCCAGCGGAACGTCGAGGAGAACGCGCACTGGAAGCCGACCACGGCCCGGGCGGTGCGCAGCGGCCGGGCGATGGCCAGGTTCTTGGCCACCAGCTCGCCGAACACCATGGACACGGTGGTGGCCACCAGCATGGCCAGCGCCACCGCGATCGGGTCGGCGACGGCGGTGGGCAGGCGGACCGCGGCCAGCACGGGGCGGAGCAGCCCGGCGATGGCCGGCTCGGCGATGAAACCGGTGACCAGCGTGGTGATGGTGATTCCCAGCTGGGCGCCGGAAAGCTGGAAGGACAGTGTGCGGTGGGCGTGCAGGACGCGCCGGGCCCTCCGGTCACCGGCCTGCCGCAGGTGTTGCTCGACTTGGCTGCGGTCCAGCGTGGTCAGGGCGAACTCGGCCGCGACGAACACCGCGGTGCCGAAGGTGAGGATCGCCACCGCGAGGAGGCCGAGCAAATCCAGCAGAGTGCCCGTCACCACGCACCCCGCTCGGTGCCGGCATCCGGGTCGGTATGGCAGCCGGGACTCTCACCCGGCTCGGTACTACAGCCAGCCGGCTGCGCATCGGGCACTGGAAGCGTCACTCCTCGACAAGGCAATGAGCTGTTCCGCCGCCCAGTGTACGGGGTGGACGGACCGCCGGGAGAACCGTTTGCGCACGGCAACGTCACTCGGTCGCCCGGAAGAATCACGTTTCGCCCGCGGTCTTGCGGGTTATCACAGCCCCGCCCCGCTCGGCGGGGCGGTGCTCTCCCGCAGCACCACCTCGCCGGCGACCCGGACGGTGCGGGGCTGGCGCGGCGGCAGGTCGCCCAGTGCGAGCCGCGCCGCCCGCTCGCCCAGCTCCTCCAGGGGCAACCGGACGGTGGAGAGCGCCGGCGCAAGGTCACGCAGCGTGGGGATGTCGTCGAAGCCGGCCACCGACACGTCCTCCGGTACCCGCACGCCGTGGCCGCGCAGCGCGGCCACGGCGCCCATCGCCATCACGTCGTTGACGGCGAACACGCAGGTGGCGCCGGTGTGCGCGGCGAGCATGTCGAGTGCGGCCCGGTAGCCGCCGTCCCGGGTGAACGCGCCCGGGAAGACCGCCGAGTCGGGCAGTTCGATGCCGGCCTCGGCGAGCCCGGCGCGGAAGCCGGCGACCCGGTCGCGGGCGGTGATCAGCTCGGTAGGGCCGGCCAGCACGGCGAACCTCCGGTGGCCCAGCCCGGCCAGCTCGCGGGCCAGCGCCCGCGCGCCGGCCCGGTTGCCCGGCACCACGGTATCCGCCGGCAGCCTGGCCTGGGAGATGCAGGCCACCCGGCCGCCCTGGCCGGTGAACGTCTGGATCTCCCGGGCCAGCCGCGCGGTGGCGGCGCGGTCGGTGGTGCGGCTGCCGGCCAGCACCACGGCACGGGCGCGGTGCCCGCGCAGCGTGCTCAGCAGCTCCAGCTCCCGGTCGGCGGCCCGGCTGGTGGTGCCCAGCACCACGACCAGGCCGGCCGCCTCGGCCACCCGGGTCACCCCGGCGGCGATGGAGGAGAAGTACGGGTCGGCGATGTCGTGCACCACCAGGCCGACGAGCACGCTCGAGTTGCGGGCCAATGCCTGCGCGCTGGCGTTGGGCAGGTAGCCCAGCTCCCGGGCGGTGGCCACCACGCGGTCCCGCAGCGCATCACTGACCTGCCGGCTGCTGCCGTTGAGCACCCGGGACGCCGTGGCCAGCGAGACGCCGGCGGCGTCGGCGACCTCGGCCAGCGTGACCTGCCGTGCGCCCACGAGCCCTCCCCTCTTCCCTTCCAGAGGGTAGCGATTCGGCGGGTTGACGGTTGCGACGCGCGCCCGTTAGCGTGGAAAGCGCTTTCCCACATTTTCCGGGCCGCCTTTCCGGTTCGGGCGAAGGAGGTTCGGTATGGCCGTGCGGACGGTCGGGATCGCGATGAACGGGGTGACCGGGCGCATGGGATACCGGCAGCACCTCGTTCGTTCGGTGCTCGCGATCCGCGACCAGGGCGGGGTGGTCTGCCCGGACGGCAGCGTGCTGGTGCCCGAGCCGCTACTGGTCGGCCGCAGCGTCGGCAAGCTGAAGGACATTGCCGAGCGGCACGGGCTGGCCCGGTGGACCACGGACCTGGACGCCGCACTGTCCGACCCGGACGTCCACGTCTACTTCGACGCGCAGGTCACCTCGGCGCGGGCGGACGCGCTGCGCCGGGCGATCGCCGCCGGCAGGCAGGTCTACACCGAGAAGCCGGTCGCGGAGAGCGTTGACGAGGCCGTCGAGCTGGCCCGGCTGGCACGCGAGGCCGGTGTCGCCGCCGGGGTGGTGGCAGACAAGCTCTACCTGCCGGGGGTGCGCAAGCTGCGCCGGCTCCTGGACGGCGACTTCTTCGGCCGCGTGCTCAGCGTGCGCGGCGAGTTCGGCTACTGGGTGTTCGAGGGTGACTGGCAGCCGGCGCAGCGGCCGAGCTGGAACTACCGCGCCGAGGACGGCGGGGGCATCGTGCTGGACATGTTCGCCCACTGGAACTACCTGCTGGAGGGGCTGATCGGACCGGTACGCGCGGTCACCGCGAAGGCGGTGACGCACATCCCGCGACGCTGGGACGAACAGGGGCGGCCGTACGTCGCCACCGCGGACGACGCCGCGTACGCCATCTTCGAGCTGGACGGCGGGGTGATCGCCCAGTTCAACTCGTCCTGGTGCGTGCGGGTGCATCGGGACGAACTGGTGGAGTTCCAGGTGGACGGAGTGTCCGGCAGCGCGGTGGCCGGCCTGCACCACTGCGTGGCGCAACACCGCTCCGCGACCCCGATGCCGGTGTGGAACCCCGACGCGCCGACCGGAGAGAACTTCCGCGACCAGTGGCAGCCGGTGCCGGACAACACCGCCTTCGACAACGGTTTCAAGGTCCAGTGGGAGGAGTTCCTCCGGCACATCGCGACCGAAGGCGAGGAACGGCCGCCGCTGCGGCACGACCTGCTCGCCGGCGCCCGCGGCGTGCGCCTGGCCCGGCTGGCGCTGACCTCCTCTGCGGAGGGTCGCCGGGTGGAGATCCCGGAGCTGGGCGCATGACGGCGGTGCTGCTGCCGCAGCCGGACGGGAAGCTGGTCCGGCACACGCTTGGCGCGCCGCGGGAATGGCCGCGACCGGTGGGGCCGCCCGGGTCCCGGGTGGCGTTCGCCGCCGCGCACGTGGTCGCCGACCCGTTCGCGGACAACACGCCCGGTGCGCCCGCCGTGCTCGACTGGGAGGCCACCCTCGCCTTCCGCCGGCACCTGTGGTCCTACGGGCTGGGCGTGGCCGAGGCGATGGACACCGCGCAGCGCGGCATGGGCCTGGACTGGTCGGCCGCGGCCGAGCTGATCCGGCGCAGCGCCACGGAGGCCGATGCCTGCGGCGGCCGGATCGCCGCCGGCGTCGGCACCGACCAGGCGCCCACCACCGCCCGCACGCTCGATGAGGTGCTCGCCGCCTACCGCGAGCAGTTGGCCGTGGTACAGGAGGCCGGGGCCCAGCCGATCCTCATGTGCAGCCGCCACCTCGCCGCCGTGGCCCGGGGGGCGGAGGACTACCACCACGTCTACGGCGAGCTGCTACGGGAGGCGGACCGGCCGGTGATCCTGCACTGGCTGGGCGCCGCATTCGACCCGCTGCTCACCGGCTACTGGGGCAGCGCCGACGTGGCGGCGGCCACCGAGCAGTTCCTCGCCCTGATCGCCGAGCACGCCGGGCAGGTCGACGGGGTCAAGGTGTCCCTGCTGGACGCCGCGCACGAAATCGGCCTACGCCGCGCGCTGCCCCCGGGGGTGCGCTGCTACACCGGCGACGACTTCCACTACCCGGAGCTGATCGCCGGCGACGAGGCCGGGCACAGCGACGCGCTGCTCGGCATCTTCGACCCGATCGCCCCGGCGGCGTCCGCCGCGCTCGCCGCCCTCGACACGGGGGACGGCGCCCGGTTCGCCGAGCTGCTGGCGCCGACCGTGCCGCTGTCCCGGCACGTCTTCGCCACGCCCACCTTCCACTACAAGACCGGGGTGGTGTTCCTCGCCTGGCTCGCCGGCCACCAGCAGGCCTTCGCCATGGTGGGCGGCATGCAGTCGGCCCGCGGCCTGCCGCACCTGGCCGAGACGCTGCGGCTGGCCGACGCCGCCGGGCTGCTGCCGGACCCGGACCTGGCCGCGCACCGGTGGCGGGCGCTGCTCGCGCCGTTCGGGGTGACCGGATGACACCGCCGATCAGCGTTCGCCACCGGGAAGGACGGTGAGCGCATGAACGCGGAGCTGTCGCGACTGTCGCTGAACCAGGCCACCATCAAGCGCTGCGATGTGGCCCGCGCGGTGGACGGCTGCGCCCGGCACGGCATCCCGGCGATCGGGCTGTGGCGGGAACCGGTCGCCGAGCACGGTCTGGCCCGGACCAGGAAGCTGGTCGCCGACGCCGGCCTGCGAGTGTCCTCACTGTGCCGGGGTGGCTTTCTCACCGTGGCCGATCCGGCCGGCCGCCGGGCCGCGCTGCGGGACAACCGCCGCGCCGTCGACGAGGCCGCCGAGCTGGCCGCCGCCTGCCTGGTGCTGGTCGTCGGCGGGCTGCCGGCCGGGGACCGTGACCTTGCCGGTGCCCGTGCCAGGGTGGTGGACGCGCTGGCCGAACTGGCCGGCTACGCGGCCGAGCGCGGCGTGCGGCTGGCGTTGGAGCCCATGCACCCGGTGTTCTGCGCGGACCGCGGCGTGCTGTCCACTGTGGAGCAAGCGCTGGACTGGGCCGAGCCGTTCGATGCCGGGGTGGTCGGGGTGGTGGTGGACGCGCTGCACGTGTGGTGGGATCCGCGGCTGGACGAGCAGGTCGCCAGGGCCGCCGGCCGGATTGCCAGTTACCAGGTGTGTGACTGGATCACACCGCTGCCCGCGGACGTGCTGCTCGGCCGTGGGCTACCCGGGGACGGGCACGTCGACCTGGCCCGGTTGGGCCGGCTGGTGACCGCGGCCGGTTACGCCGGCGACGTCGAGGTCGAGGTGTTCAACGCGGACGTGTGGGCCGCCGACCCGGACGACGTGCTCCGCGAGGTGGTTCGCCGGCACGTCATGCTGGTGCGGCCGTCGCTTGGCGGCTGACCGGACCCGGGCCGGGGCCGGCCACGGGCTTCGACGTCGTGCTCAGCGGCGGCGGCCCAGCAGGCCGAGCAGCCGGGTCTGCGCGTCGGCGTGCTCGGGCACGTTCACCGGCGGGTCGAAGATGCCGAGGCCCTGCCACTGGGCGACCTGCGGCCGCACCACGTCCAGCGCCGCCGCGGCCAGCTCCGGGTCGATCCGGTCGTCGCCGCGGATTCCCTTGGCCAGGTCCCAGGCGTGCACGGCGAGGTCGACGGTCATCTGCCACCCGTACTCCTCGGCGGGGATCACGCCGCCGGAGGTGTGCACCCGGCGGGACAGCGCCCCGGGCTTGGTGAAGGCCTCCCGCGCGGCCGTGGCCGCCTCGGCCCACGCCGCCGTCGGGTCGTCGCCGAGCACGTCACCGTCGAAGCGCCCGCCGACCTCCTCGAGGGTCGCGCCGTACAGCAGCCACGGCGCCCACCGCTGCTCGGACACCAGATGGTTGACCAGGTCCCGGACCGACCAGTCGGAACAGGGTGTGGGCGCGTCCCAACCGTCGGGCGGCACGGCCCGCACCCGCCGATCGAACTCGGTCATGGCGCGTTCGTGTGCGCTGAGCAGGTCCACGCGCCCAGTCCACCACCCCGGACCGACCGTCGCCACCGGCGCCCGGCTCCGCCCAGGGGAGCCCGTCCCCGCCCGGTCAGCGGCTTTCCACGCGCCGCCGCACGGTGGGGACGGGCTGAATCCGCCGCACCGGCGACTGGCATGGTATGGACCATCCCCGGCAACCCGGGGTGATCTGGCCGGTCCGCCGTACCGGCCGCCGCGACACGCAACGACGCATGGGAGGACGGACGGTGACCGCGACCGCGAGCACCCCGACGGCGCCGCAGAAGGGCTTCTTCGGACACCCACGAGGACTGTCCACGCTGTTCTTCACCGAGATGTGGGAACGCCTGTCGTACTACGGCATGAAGTCGATCCTGCTGTACTACATGTACGACCAGGTGGTGAAGGGCGGCCTGGGTATTCCGTCCGGCACGGCCAAGGCCCTGGTCGCGGTGTACGGAGCGGCGCTGTACATGAGCGGGATCGTCGGCGGCTGGGTCGCCGACCGGCTGCTCGGCTCCCGCCGGTCCATCCTGTACGGCGGAATTCTGATCATGTTCGCGCACATCTGCCTGGCGGTGCCGGCCGGCCGGGGCGCGCTGTATGCGTCGATGGTGCTGCTGGTGCTGGGCACCGGGCTGCTCAAGACGAACATCTCGAACACCGTCGGCGGCCTGTACGACAAGCAGGACACCCGCAGGGACGCCGGATTCAGCATCTTCTACATGGGGGTGAACACCGGGGCGTTCCTCGCCCCGTTCATCGTCGGCACGCTCGGCCAGAAGGTCAACTACCACGCGGGCTTCAGCGTGGCCGCGGTGGGCATGGCGATCGGCCTGATCCAGTACGTGCTGGGCCAGCGTCACCTCGGCGACGCCGGGCGGCTGCCGACCAACCCGCTCACGCCCGCGGAGCGCGGCCGCTTCTCGCTGATCGCCGGTGCCGGGGTGGCCGCGCTGGTGGTCCTGGTCGTGGTGCTGGCCGTGACCGGCGTGCTCACCGCCGACCTGGTGATCAACGTCATCACCGCGCTGTCCGTGCTGGTCCCGCTCGGCTACTTCGCGGTGATGCTGCGCAGCGGGCGCACCACCGCGGTGGAGCGGTCCCGGGTGGTCGCCTACATCCCGCTGTTCGTCGCCTCGGTGGCCTTCTGGTTCATCCAGGAGCAGGGCGCCAGCGTGCTGGCCCAGTACGCGGACCAGCGCACCGACCTCAACGCGTTCGGCTTCGCGATCCCGTCGTCCTGGTTCCAGTCGGTCAACCCGGTGGTGATCATCGTGCTGGCCCCGGCGTTCGCCGCGCTGTGGATGAAGCTGGGCACCCGGCAGCCGACCACGCCGCGGAAGTTCGCCTACGGCCTGCTGCTCGCCGGGCTGTCCTACCTGGTGCTGGTCGTCCCCGCGGTGGTGGCCGGTACCGGGGTGAAGGCCAACCCGCTGTGGCTGACGGTGAGTTTCGTCCTGGTCACCCTGGGCGAGCTGTGCCTGTCCCCGGTCGGCCTCTCGGCGACCACCAAGCTCGCGCCCGCGGCGTTCGCCGCGCAGACCATGGGCCTGTGGTTCACCTCGGACGCCGCGGCGCAGGGGCTGTCCGCGCAGGTGGTGAAGCTCTACACGCCGGCGACCGAGGCCGGGTACTTCGGCGTGGTCGGTGGCGTCGTGCTGGTGCTCGGCGTGGCGCTGTACCTGATCGCGCCGGCTATCCACCGGAAGATGCAGGGCGTCGACTGAACCGCCCGGGAATGAGGGTGGGGAGGTGTCCGCCGCGGCGGCGGTGCGGCGGCCACCTCCCCGCAACCAGGGTGCCCCATCACCGCGCCGCGGTGGCCGGGCGTCCCACGACCGGGTGGCGGTTATCACCGGGTTCAGTGGCCCGAAGCCGCCCGTTCGGGGTGCCGGCGGCCCGATGGAAACCACCACCCGCCGCCGCGGCTCAGCCCTTCGGGAAACCCAGCGAGGTGGCGAGGCCGCGCAGTTCGTCCCAGCCCTCGCCGCCGTGGGTGTGCTCCGGCACCACGCAGCCGCCGGACACCACGGCGGGCACGGTGTAGCGCGGCGCGGTGAGGTCGCCCGCCGAGGAGAAGTCCAGCACCTCGGCCAGGTTGCGGGCGGCCGCGTCGCGCACGGTCAGCGGTTCCAACCCGTACCGCCACTCGATCATCTTCAGCACCGAGGTGTGGTCGTAGGTGTTGTGCGCGACGTGGCCGCGCCGGGCCAGCGGCGAGATCACCAGGCACGGGGTGCGGAAACCGCGCAGCCCGGTGTCCAGGTCCGGCCGGGGGTCCGGCGCCGTGGCCGGGGCCACGTGGTCGAAGAACCCGCCCCACTCGTCGTAGTTGATCACCAGCACGGTACGCGGCCAGTTCGGGCTGGTCACCACCGCCTGGTAGACGGTGTTCAGGAAGTACTGACCGACCCGGATGTCCGCGTGCGGATGGTCGTCGCCGGACAGCCCCTGATCCTCGGCTAGGAACCGAGGGTCCACAAAGGACACCGCGGGCAGCGTCCCGGTGGCCGCCGCGGCGAGGAACTCGGCGAAGGTGCCGGTGACGTCGAGGTGCCTGGTGCCCCACAGCGCGGTGAACGGCACATCCGTGAAGTAGTAGCGGCGGCTCACCCCGTGCGCGGCCAGCCGGTCCCAGATGGTCGGCATGGTGGCGATGTCGTAGGAGTTGTGCAGCCGATCGGTCTGCGCCGAGTGCTGGAAGAACCGGTTCGGGTAGGTCTCCGCCATGACCGCGGAGAAGTACCGGTCGCACACCGTCCAGTCCCGCGCCGCGCGGCCGTAGAAGGCGAGGTCGGCGTCGGTGTAGTAGCCGATGCAGAACTCGTCGTTGCTGCCCGCCCACAGCCAGCCGTCGCAGCGGCCGCCGTTGAGTTCCACCCGGCCGCCCTCGTAGGAGTGGTCCGGGTCGGCGAAGCTGCATCCGGTGTAGGTGGTCAGGTGGTGCGTGGCGTGCCGGACGCCGTCCCGGTCCAGGTAGCTCAGGCCGGCCTGGCGACCGTCGGCCCCGGGCAGCCAGCCCAGGTAGTGGTCGAAGGACCGGTTCTCCATCATCACCACGACGATGTGGTCGATGCCCGACTTCGCCGGCGCGGGCAACGCCGTGTCGGCCTCGGCGGCCCCCGGTACGCCGGCGAGCGCCCCGGCGGCCACGCCGGCCGCTCCGGCCACGAACTGTCTGCGGTTGAGTTCCACGTCGCTTACCTCGGGGTCAGTGGGCGGCGAAGACGTCCAGGCCGAACGAGCGCACCGAGGGCGAACCGGCGTAACCGAGGTGGTCAAGGCCGTAGAGGTCCTCGATGGTGCGCAGCAGGCCGTAGTGGTTGTAGGCGGTGTCGTTCCAGCTGTTCGGCGCCACGAACGGGGAGATCACCAGGGCGCCGATGCGGCCACCGCCGAGTCCGGTGATGCCCGGCAGCGGCGTGTTCGGGCCGGGGCCCTCGCCGCAGCAGGCCGACGAGTCGCTCTGCGGTCCGTCGGACTCGTCGAAGGTGATCACCAGTAGGCCGTCGTGCCGGAACGCGGGGGAGGAGGTGATCCGCGGCACCCAGGTGCGCAACCAGGCGTCCGCGGACGCCAGCCCGCCCGGCTCGCCGTCCACGCAGGGCGCGTCGTGCGCGTCGTGGCAGAGGTTCGGCGTGATGTAGGCCAGGTTCGGCGTGCTCGACTCGCTGGCCAGGTCACCGGGCAGCGCGGTGAGCGGCACGTCGTTCGCCGCGCACGCCGGCGAGTCGATCATCGAGTGGAAGTAGACGAACGGGTTGTGCCGCGCCGCGTACTGGTCGCCGACCTTGGCCTTCTGCGTGCCGTCCACCGCGCCGATCGCGGGGTGCCGGCACGGCGTGCCCATGTCTTCCAGGTAGGCCCGAAGCCGCAGCCCGCGCGCGGCGAACTGGTCGGCCAGCGTGCGCACCGACGCCGGGTAGACGCAACCCTGGCCCACGGCCTGGCCGTCAGCGGCGGTGCCGGCCTGCCCGAAGTTGGCGTAGATCTGGCAGTCCGACTGGGTGGCCAGGTTCGGCCCCTGGCCGCTGATCTGTGCGAGGTAGTTGCCGAGGCTCTCGTGCGCCACGCCGTAGTACTGGGTGAGTAACTGACCCTGGGCGCGCAGCGTGCGGCTGAGATACGGCGCGGGGGAGTTCGGTCCCCACGTAGTGTCGTAGTCCTTGTTCTCGAGGTTGATCACGAAGACGTGCCGCACCGGGGGCAGCGACGCGGCGGGCGCCGCCGCGATCGCGCTGCCGGTCACCGTGGTGACCAGTGCGAGCAGGGCGGCGCCAAGGGCGAGCGGGGGGCGCAGGCGCACGGAAGGGCTCCTCTCGTGTGACCCCGGCGAGGGGACGCCCATCCTGCGCCAACCCGGTTACCAATCGGTAGCCCCCGGGTGGCCGGTGTTGGTATCAGCCGTGCCGCCGGTGCCGCCGGACGCTCTCCTCGACCAGGTCGAGCACGGGTTCCAGGTCGTCCGCGGGCAGGCCCATGGCCAGGTGTGATACCAGTCCCTCAAGCACGAGTTCGAGGAACGAGGTGAGCACCTCGACGTCCACGTCGTCGCGCAGGTTGCCGGCGTCGCGCTGCCGCTTCAGCCGTTCCCGCGTGGCGTTGGTCAACTGCTCCGAGCGCTCCGCCCAGCGGGCGCGGAAGTCCGGGTCGGTGCGCAGCCGGCGGGACACCTCGAGCCGGGTGCCCAGCCAGTCGGCCGGGTGCTCGCCGCCCTCCCGGCCCGGGGGAGCGGAGATCAGGTCGCGCATCACCTGCACCAGGCCCTGCTCGGCGACCACCTCGGCCATCCGGTGCGCGTCGTCCTCGGCGAGCGCCAGGAACAGCGACTCCTTGTCCCGGAAGTGGTGGAAGATGGCGCCGCGGGAGAGTCCGGTAGCCTCTTCCAGCCGCCGTACCGTGGCGCCCTCGTAGCCGAAGCGCGCGAAGCAGGCGCGCGAGCCGTCGAGGATCTGGCGTCGGCGGGCGGCGAGATGGTCCTGGCTGACCCTGGGCACCAGTCGATCGTGACAGCAGCCCACGGTGCCGTGCAATCCGTACGTACGTACTCCAGCTGCGGTCGCCGGCCATCAGTATGACCAATTATATTGATTACTTCAGTGTAAGCTGAAATTAAGTTCCGGTCGGAGGCCGAGCACCGGGCCGGTGGCCAGGCTGATCACCGGGGACCCCTCACCCACCCGACTGCTTTGGTGATCCGCTACGCGCACGGAGTGCTGTTTGCGTCCGCGATTCATGCCGTCCGGGGCGTGCGGCGTGCCGCTTTCGCGTGTAGCGTCGAAAACCCGATCACAGGGGGTGGCGAGTTTGACTACTCTGAGTGAGGCGGGTGACGCCGGTCCGTGTCCGGCGAACCTGCGTGACCGGGCCGCCGCCGAGGCGTACGTGGCTTCGGTGTGCTTCAAGCACGGCCCGCCCAGACTGGTCGGCGTCGAGCTGGAGTGGACCGTGCACCACGCGGACGACCCGGCACGGCCCCTCGACGCCGAGACCCTGACCCGAGCACTTGGCCATCACGCACCTCCCTCACTCGCTCCGGACAGCCGGCATCTTCCGCTGGCACACGGCTCCCTGGTCACCGTCGAACCCGGTGGCCAGGTCGAGATTTCCACCCCGCCGCACTCCTCCCTCACCGAACTGCTGGCCGCCACGTCGGCTGACATCGCCGCGCTCACCGAGTTGCTGGCCGCCCACGGCCTGGTGATGGGCATTCGCGGGTGCGATCCCTACCGGCCGCCCCGGCGGCTGCTGCGCATCCCCCGCTACGACGCGATGGAGTCGGCGTTCCAGCGGATCGGCCCGGACGGCATCGCCATGATGTGCAGCACCGCCGGCCTGCAGGTCTGCCTGGACGTGGGGGAACGCGCGCGGCTGGCCGACCGGTGGGCCGCGCTGCACGCCCTGGGCCCGGTGCTCATCGCACTGTTCGCCAACTCGGCCGAGCAGTACGGCAACGGCACCGCGTGGGCCTCGGCGCGGACCCGGGTGCTGCTCGGCACCGATCCGCCGCGCACGCTGCCCAGCGAGGTCACCGACGACCCCGCGGGGAGCTGGGCGCGCCGCGTGCTGGACACCCCGCTGGTCTGCGTGCGCCGCCCGGGTGGCTGCTGGAACGCGCCGCCCGGGGTGACCTTCGCCGACTGGATCGCCGGCGCGCTGCCCCGGCCACCGACCACCGATGACCTGGACTACCACGTCAGCACGATGTTCACGCCGGTCCGGCCGCGGGGCTACCTGGAGGTCCGCTACCTGGACGCGCAACCGCCCGGGGAGTGGGTGGCGCCGGTGGTGCTGCTGGTGTCGCTGCTCGGCTCGGTCCACGCGGTGGGCCGGGTCCGCGAGGTGACCGAACCGGTGCTCGGCCGCTGGTTGGAGGCCGCCCGGCTGGGCCTGACCGACCCGTGCCTGGCCCGGGCCGCACGCGACGTGGTCGACCTCGGCTGCGGCGTGCTGGACGGCACCGACCTGCCCGGCGACCTGCGGGCCGTGGTGGCCGAGGCACTGCAGCGGCGGCTCGCCGGCGACGGCCGGCACCCGCCGAGCCGGCCCGCGCCGCCGGGGACGCCGCCGCGCCGGCTTTCGGAGAGGAGGTAGCTCCCGGATGCGTCCGTCGCACCACGACATCGAACCCAGCCGCCGCATGCGAACCCGGGGGAAGGGAGACAGCGCGGTGACCGCCAACCATCCGTTCGAGCAGCTGGGCACCGAGCAGTTGCGCGAGCACGTGGCCCAGCAACTGCGCCGCACCCGGCAGCGCAGCGCCCTGCTCACCGACTCGGTGGACGACGACGACCTGGTCCGCCAGCACTCCAGACTGATGTCGCCGCTGGTGTGGGACCTGGCGCACATCGGCAACCAGGAGGAGATCTGGCTGGTGCGGGACGTCGGCGGCCGGGAGCCGCTGCGCACCGACATCGACGAGCTCTACGACGCCTTCCAGCATCCCAGGGCGCAGCGGCCGCAACTGCCGCTGCTCGGCCCCACCGAGGCCCGTGGCTACGTCGGCCAGGTCCGCGACAAGGTGCTCGACGTGCTTGAGCGGGTGCCGCTGGAAGGCCGCCGGCTGACCGAGCACGCCTTCGCGTTCGGCATGATCGTCCAGCATGAGCAGCAGCACGACGAGACCATGCTGGCCACCCACCAGCTCCGCGCCGGAGCGCCCGTCCTGGAGGCGCCACCGCCGCCCGCCGCATCGGCCGGCCCGCTGCCCGCCGAGGTGCTGGTGCCCGGCGGGGCGTTCACCATGGGCACCTCGACCGAGCCGTGGGCGCTGGACAACGAGCGCCCGGCGCACACCGTGCACGTGGACCCGTTCTTCATCGACACCGTCCCGGTCACCAACCGGCAGTACCAGCGGTTCATCGCCGACGGCGGCTACGACCACCCGCGGTGGTGGAGCGAGGCAGGCTGGGCGTACCGGCAGCGCGCCGACCTGACCGCGCCCCGGTTCTGGACCCGCGAGGGGGAGCGGTGGCTGCGCCGGCGGTTCGGGATGACCGAGCCGGTGCCGCCGGACGAGCCCGTGGTGCACGTGTGCTGCTACGAGGCCGAGGCGTACGCCGCGTGGGCCGGCCGGCGGCTGCCCACCGAGGCCGAGTGGGAGAAGGCGGCCCGGTTCGACCCGGCCACCGGGCGGTCCCGCCGCTACCCGTGGGGCGACGCCGACCCCACCCCGGAGCACGCCAACCTGGGCCAGCGGCACCTGCAGCCGGCCCCGGTCGGCGCCTACCCTTCCGGCGCCTCGCCGCTGGGCGTGCACCAGCTCATCGGCGACGTGTGGGAGTGGACCAGCAGCGAGTTCCACGGCTACCCGGGCTTCGTCGCATTCCCGTACCGGGAGTACTCCGAGGTGTTCTTCGGCGACGAGTACCGGGTGCTGCGCGGCGGGTCCTTCGGTACCGACGCGGCGGCGTGCCGGGGCACGTTCCGCAACTGGGACTACCCGATCCGGCGGCAGATCTTCGCCGGGTTCCGCACCGCCCGCGACGCGCGGCCGGACGAGCTGGGCTGAGCCGGGGCCACCGCGATGTGCCGCCACCTCGGCTACCTCGGCCCGCCGGTGTCCGTGGCCGAACTGCTGCTGGACCCGCCGCACTCGCTGCTGCGCCAGTCGTGGGCGCCGGTCGACATGCGCGGCGGTGGCACGGTCAACGCCGACGGGTTCGGCGTCGGCTGGTACCCGCAGGGCCAGGACATCCCGCTGCGCTATCGCCGTGCCGTTCCGATGTGGACGGACACCAACCTGCCCGGGCTGGCCCGCTCGGCGCGGGCCACCGGCGTGGTCGGCGCGGTGCGCTCGGCCACCGTGGGCATGCCGGTGGTGGAGACCGCCTGCGCGCCGTTCACCGACGGCGAGTGGCTGTTCAGCCACAACGGCAAGGTGGCCGGCTGGCCGGACGCGCTGGCCGGCCCGGCCACCGCGCTGCCGGTCACCGACCTGCTCACGCTGGACGCACCGACCGACTCGGCGGTGCTGTGGGCGCTGCTGCGGCGCCGGCTGCGCGCCGGCGAGGACCCAGCGCGGGCGGTGGCCGGCCTGGTGGCCGAGGTCGCCGACGCGGCGCCCGGCTCCCGGCTGAACCTGCTGCTCACCAACGGGCGCGTGCTGGTCGGTACCGCGGCGGGGCACGCGCTGTCCGTGCTGCGCACCGCGGACGCGGTGCTGGTCAGCTCGGAACCCTGCGACGACGACCCGAGATGGCGCGCCGTGCCCGACGGTCACCTGGTGGTGGCCGGCGTGTCCGGCGAACCGAGCATCACCGCGCTGCCCGTGCGTGGCGACCACATCGGCTGGGGCGGGCCGAGCGACACCGACGAGGACTGGGGAACCATGACCGTGACCGAACCCGTGGTGGACGTGCACCTCACCGAGGAGGACGCGCGGCGCGCACTGCGCGGCGACGCCCTGGTCGGGCTGACCGCCGACCCGAAGTGGCTGCCGCCGCGCTGGTTCTACGACGCGCGCGGCAGCGAGCTGTTCGAGCGGATCACCGAACTGCCCGAGTACTACCCGACCCGGGCGGAGCGGGCGGTGCTGGAGGCGTACGCGGCCGAGATCGCCGCGCTGACCGGCGCGCGCACCCTGGTCGAGCTCGGCTCGGGCTCCTCGGAGAAGACCCGGCTACTGCTGGACGCGCTGCGCGGGCATGGCAGCCTGGAGACGTTCGTGCCGCTGGATGTGTCCGCCTCCGCGCTGCGTGAGGCGGCCGGGCTGATCGCCGCCGACTACCCCGGGCTGACCGTGCACGGCGTGGTCGGCGACTTCACCCAGCACCTCGAGCTGCTGCCGGCCGCCCAGCCCCGGCTGGTGGCCTTCCTCGGTGGCACCATCGGCAACCTGCTGCCCACCGAGCGCGCCAAGTTCCTCGGCGCGGTGCGCGACGTGCTGGACGCGGGGGAGTGGCTGCTGCTGGGCACCGACCTGGTCAAGGACCCGGGGGTGCTGGTGGCCGCCTACGACGACGCCCGTGGCGTCACCGCGGAGTTCAACCGGAACGTGCTGCACGTGCTCAACCGGGAACTGGACGGCGACTTCCCGGTGGACGACTTCGACCACGTGGCGCGGTGGAATGCCGAGGACGAGTGGATCGAGATGCGGCTGCGGGCCCGCGGGGAGACGCGGGTCCGGCTGGCCGCCCTGGACCTGGACCTGCGCTTCGCCGAGGGTGAGGAGATGCGCACCGAGGTGTCCGCGAAGTTTCGCCGGGAACGGGTGGACACCGAACTGGCCGAGGCCGGGTTCGCGCTGACCCGGTGGTGGACCGACCCGGCCGGCCGGTTCGCCGTGTCGCTGGCCCGAGCGGAGGACTGAGCCAGGTCGCCTGCGGATCGAGCCGTACTACTCGGGGTGGGTGCGCCGGGACATCGGCTGCTTCTTTACGGTGGCGCGGTGAACCCGATGCGGAGGCTTGCCGACACGCTCGGCGGACACCCGGTGTTTTCCCTGGTAGGTCGGGCGATGGTGCCGGTGGACACGGTGCTGCACCGGGCCACCCGCGGCCGGCTGGGGCTGGGTGCCCTCGCCGGGGTGCGCACCCTGCTGCTGCACACCGTGGGGCGGCGCAGCGGGCAGCCGCGCACCACCCCGGTGCTGTACGTGCGGCACGCGGGCGGCTACCTGGTGGTCGGGTCGAACTGGGGTGGCGCCGAGCATCCCGGCTGGTCGGCCAACCTGCTCGCCAACCCGGCGGCCACGGTCACCGTGGACGGCCGGGACCTCGCGGTGCGGGCCCGGCTGCTCACCGACACCGAGCGCGAGGACCTGTGGCCACTGCTCACCCGGGCCTGGCCGGCGTACGACGAGTACGTGGTCCGGGCCGGCGGCCGCCGGCTGCGCGTCTTCCTGCTGGAACCGGTCGACCCGGTGTGACACGAACCGGGGGCCGCCCGACCGATCGGACGGCCCCCGTTGCTCTCCCGGTTCGTCAGCCGCGGATCATCTTGCGCAGCACGTACTGCATGATGCCGCCGTTGCGGTAGTAGTCCGCCTCGCCCGGCGTGTCGATGCGTACCACGGCGTCGAACTCGACGGTCCCGCCGCCGTCCCTGCGGGCGACCACCTTCACGGTGCGCGGGATCTCGCCACCGCCCAGCGCGGTGACCCCGGTGATGTCGAAGGTCTCCGTGCCGTCCAGTCCCAGCGACGCCGCGCTCTGGCCCTCGGGGAACTGCAGCGGCAGCACGCCCATACCGATCAGGTTGGACCGGTGGATCCGCTCGAAGGACTCGGCGATCACCGCACGCACCCCCAGCAGCCGGGTGCCCTTGGCCGCCCAGTCCCGGGAGGAGCCGGAGCCGTACTCCTTGCCGGCCAGCACCACCAGCGGCACGCCGGCGTCGGCGTAGGCCATCGCCGCGTCGTAGATCGTGGTCTGCTCGCCACCGGCGAGGAAGTTGCGGGTGAAGCCGCCCTCCACGCCCGGCACCAACTGGTTGCGCAGCCGGATGTTGGCGAACGTGCCGCGGATCATCACCTCGTGGTTGCCCCGGCGAGAGCCGTAGGAGTTGAAGTCCTTGCGCTCCACGCCGTGCTCGCGCAGGTACTTCCCGGCCGGCGAGTCCGCCTTGATCGCACCCGCCGGGGAGATGTGGTCGGTGGTCACCGAATCACCCAGCAGCGCCAGCACCCGCGCCCCGGAGATGTCCGTGACCGGCTCCGGCTCCAGCTTCATGCCGTCGAAGTACGGCGCCTTGCGCACGTACGTGGAGTTCGGGTCCCACTCGAAGGTGTTGCCGGTCGGGGTGGGCAGCGAGCGCCACCGCTCGTCCCCGGCGAACACGTCGGAGTAGTCCGAGGTGAACATCTCCGAGGAGATCGCCGAGGAGATCACGTCCTGGATCTCCTGCGGGGTCGGCCAGATGTCGGACAGCCGGACCGGGTTGCCGTCGGGGTCGGTGCCCAGCGGCTCCGAGGTGAGGTCCAGGTCCATCGTGCCGGCCAGCGCGTACGCCACCACCAGCGGCGGGCTGGCCAGGTAGTTCATCTTCACGTCCGGGTTGATCCGGCCCTCGAAGTTGCGGTTGCCGGACAGCACGGAGACCACGGCGAGGTCGTTGTCCTGCACCGCCTTCGAGATCTCCTCGGGCAGCGGGCCGGAGTTGCCGATGCAGGTGGTGCAGCCGTAGCCGACCAGGTGGAAGCCCAGCTTCTCCAGGTAGGGCAGCAGGCCGGCGCGCTGGTAGTAGTCCATGACCACCTTGGACCCGGGGGCCAGCGTGGTCTTCACCCACGGCTTGCGCTGCAGGCCCTTCTCCACCGCCTTCTTGGCCAGCAGCGCCGCGCCGATCATCACCGAGGGGTTGGACGTGTTGGTGCAGGAGGTGATCGCGGCGATGGCCACGTGCCCGTGGTCGAGCGTGGTCTGGGTGCCGTCGGCCAGGGTGACCGGCACGGTCTTGTGCGGCCGCGCGCCGTTGGGCCGGGCGTTGTGCGCGGGCGCGTCGCTGGCCGGGAAGCTCTCCTCGCCCTCCTCGTCCACTCCGTCCTCGCCCGGCACGTAGTCCCGGATGACGTTGCGGAAGCTCTGCTTGGCGTCGGCCAGCGCGATCCGGTCCTGCGGGCGCTTCGGGCCGGCGATGGACGGCACCACGGTCGCCAGGTCCAGCTCCAGGGTTTCCGAGTACACCGGCTCGCGGGCCGGGTCGTGCCACAGGCCCTGCTCCTTGGCGTACGCCTCGACCAGCGCCACCTGCTCCGCGGAGCGGCCGGTGAACTTCAGGTACTCCACGGTCTCCGCGTCGACCGGGAAGATCGCGCAGGTCGAGCCGAACTCGGGGCTCATGTTGCCGATGGTGGCCCGGTTGGCCAGCGGCACCGACCCCACACCCGAGCCGTAGAACTCGACGAACTTGCCGACCACGCCGTGCTTGCGCAGCATCTCGGTGATGGTCAGCACCAGGTCGGTGGCGGTCGCCCCGGCGGGCAGCTCGCCGTGCAGCTTGAACCCGACCACCCGCGGGATGAGCATGGACACCGGCTGGCCGAGCATGGCGGCCTCGGCCTCGATGCCGCCGACGCCCCAGCCCAGCACGCCCAGGCCGTTGACCATGGTGGTGTGGCTGTCCGTGCCGACCAGGGTGTCCGGGTAGGCCTGCCCGTTCCGGGTCATCACCACGCGGGCCAGGTGCTCGATGTTCACCTGGTGCACGATGCCGGTACCCGGGGGCACGACCTTGAACTCGTCGAACGCGGTCTGCCCCCAGCGCAGGAACTGGTAGCGCTCCTTGTTCCGCTCGTACTCCAGGTCGACGTTGCGCTCGAAGGCGTCCGGCCGGCCGAAGACGTCCGCGATCACCGAGTGGTCGATGACCAGTTCGGCCGGGGCCAGCGGGTTGACCTTGGCCGGGTCCCCGCCCAGTTCCGCCACCGCCTCGCGCATGGTCGCCAGGTCGACGACGCAGGGAACCCCGGTGAAGTCCTGCATGATCACCCGGCCCGGGGTGAACTGGATCTCCGTGGCCGGCGCCGCGGTCGGGTCCCAGCCGGCCAGCGCGCGAACGTGGTCGGCGGTGATGTTCACCCCGTCCTCGGTGCGCAGCAGGTTCTCCAGCAGGATCTTCAGGCTGTACGGCAGGCGCTCCGCGCCCTCGACCGCACTCAGCCGGAACACCTCGTACGAGTTGTCTCCGACCGAGAGCGTGCCCCGGGCGCCGAAGCTGTCCTTGCTCGTCGGTGCAGTCACGTCCAACTCCATCTCGCGACAGCGCAAGTCAGTCCGGAACAGGGTCGAGTCTCGCGCACCCCGTTCGGGTAGGTGGGTCGACCCCTTTCGGGTTAACAGTACGCTTGTCCTGTAATTCGGTTCAAGGGAGGTGTCCGCCTACCGGGAACCGTCGAACCGGCGCCGTGGCCCGCGCCCGTGCCGCCCTCGCCGGCGCCGGCCGGGCGCCGTGCCGCAGGGAGAGTGTGGGTGCTCGCCGAACACGCCGCGGAACCCGCCGCGGGGAAGGTGCTTTGTCGGCGGCGGGGGTCGCCTGGCGGTGATTCGCGTGGCAGCGTAGGGGAATGGCACGAGGTGGTGCAGTGGAGTTGGACCGGGCGGCGGAACTGGTCGGGGCGGCGCGCCGGATCACCGTGCTGACCGGGGCCGGGATATCCACCGACTCTGGCATCCCCGACTTCCGCGGGCCGAACGGGATCTGGACCCGCGAGCCGGCGGCGGCACAGCAGTTCACGCTGGACGCTTACCTGAACGACCCGGAGGTGCGGCGGGACGCCTGGCGGCGCAGGGCGGCACACCCGGTGTGGCGGGCCGAGCCCAACGAGGCGCACCGCGCCCTGGTCGACCTGGAACGCTCCGGCCGGCTGCGGGCGCTGCTCACGCAGAACATCGACCGGCTGCACCAGCGCGCCGGGTCTGACCCGGACCTGGTGATCGAGCTGCACGGCAACATGTACGGCACGGTGTGCGCGGACTGCGGGTCGCCCGGGTCGATGCGGGACGCGCTGGAGCGGGTCGCGGCCGGCGAGGAAGACCCCGAATGCCCGGTGTGCGGCGGAGTTCTCCGCTCCACCACCGTCTCGTTCGGACAGCCGCTGGACGACGAGGTGCTGCGCAGGGCGCGCACCGCGACGCTGGACTGCGAGCTGTTCCTCGCCGCGGGCACCTCGCTGTCGGTGTACCCGGCCGCCGGGCTGGTCGGCCTGGCCGCGCGCGCCGGCGCTCAGGTGGTCATCTGCAACGCCGAACCGACACCATACGACGACATGGCCGCCGAGGTGGTCCGCGGCGCACTGGTCGAGGTGCTACCGGCGCTGGTCCGCGCGCCCGCCCGGGAGCAGCCACCGGACCGTGCCCCGCTGCACACCTGGGGTGACCCCGCGACGTGGACCTGATCGCCCAGCACTAGCTTCCCCGCCAACCACCAAGCCGTTTTCGGAGGTGACCGGCATGCGCGTACCACTCACCGTTGCCGACTTCCTGCACCGTGCCGAGACCGTGTTCGCGGACCGCACGGCCGTCATCGACGAGCCCGACCAGCCAGCCCAACCGGTGCCCACCACCACCTACCGCGAACTCGGCCGGCGGGTGCGCGCCTGGCAGGCCGGGTTCGACGCGCTCGGCGTCGGAGAGGGCGAGCGGGTCGCGGTGATCAGCCACAACTCGACCCGGCTGCTCGAACTGCTCTACGCCGCGCCGGCCAGCGGCCGGGTATGCGTGCCGATCAACTTCCGGCTCAAGCCGGACGAGGTCTCCTACATCGTCGGGCACAGCGGCGCCTCGGTGGTGCTGGTCGACCCGGAACTGGACGAGCCGCTGCGCGAGGTGGGCGCCAAGCACCGGTTCGTGCTCGGCGAGCAGACCGAGAACGACCTGATGCGTTTTGACGTGGAGCCACGGCCCTGGTCGGAGCCGGACGAGGACGCCACCGCCACGATCAACTACACCTCGGGCACCACCGCCCGGCCCAAGGGCGTGCAGATGACCCACCGCAACATCTGGGTGAACGCGGTGACCTTCGCGATGCACACCCGCGTCTGGGAACGCGACGTCTACCTGCACACGCTGCCGATGTTCCACTGCAACGGCTGGGGCATGCCGTACGGTCTGGCCGGGCTCGGCGTGCCACAGGTGGTGCTGCGCAAGGTGGACGGCGCGGAGATCCTGCGCCGGGTGGACGCGCACGGCGTGACGCTGATGTGCGGCGCGCCCGCGGTGTGGAACGCGGTGGTCGACGCGGCGGCCAACCTGGACGGCGCGGTACCCGGCCGGGACCAGGTGCGCGTGGTGTGCGCGGGCGCTCCGCCGCCCACCCGCACCATCGCCAGGGTCGAGGAGGAACTCGGCTGGGAGTTCCAGCAGATCTACGGGCTCACCGAGACCGCGCCGCTGCTCACCTTCAACCGCACCCGGCCGGAGGACGTCGACCTGCCCGCCGAGGAACGCGCCCGCAAGCTCTCCCGCGCCGGCAGCCCCGCGCTCGGGGTCCGGTTGGACGTCTCCGACTCGGGGGAGGTGCTGGCCCGGGCGAACGTCGTGCTGGCCGGCTACTGGAACAACCCGGAGGCCACCGAGGAGGTGCTGGAGGGCGGCTGGTTCCACACCGGGGACGGCGGCTGGATCGACGACGAGGGCTACCTCAACATCACCGACCGGAAGAAGGACGTGATTATCACAGGCGGGGAGAACGTGTCCTCGATCGAGGTGGAGGACTGTGTGTTCAGCCATCCCGCGGTGGGCGAGGTCGCGGTGATCGGCGTGCCCGACGAGAAGTGGGGCGAGACGATCAAGGCGCTGGTGGTCAAGGCGGAGGGCGCGGAGGTCACCGAGCAGGAGATCATCGCGCACTGCAAGCAGCGGCTGGCCGGGTACAAGGCGCCCACCTCGGTGGAGTTCCGCGACTCCATCCCGCGCACCGCCACCGGCAAGATCCAGAAGTTCAAGCTGCGCGAACCGTACTGGGCCGGCCACGAGCGCAAGGTCCACTGACCCCGTCGATGCGCCGCGGCGGCGGGCGGCGGCCCGCCGCCGCGGCGTGTGACCCGAGCGGCTGACCGCGCGCGGCCACGAGTGGCGGCATCCGCACCCCGCTGGCACGCTTCGCACCGTATCCGACTGACTCCGTTCGGTGGCTATCGCTGGGCCGAACGGCGCAGTCGTCGGTGTGTCCCGGTGGGAGGTGGACCGTGTCGGCGCGACGATGCCTGGCTCGGTGCCTGACGGTGGGAGTGGCCGCGATGGCCATGGTGCTCGGCGCGGCCGGAACCGCCCCGGCGGCACCACCACCCCCGCACAACCCCAGCGATGCGCAGCTCGACGCCAGCCGAGCCGAGGCACGGGCCGCGGCCGCGCGGGTCGGTGACCTGACCAGCCAGCTCGCCGAGGCCGACGCCGCGCTCGCGGACACCGACGACCGGGCCGAGGCGGCCAGGGAGAACGCCAACAAGGCCCTGGTCGACCAGTACGCCGCGGAGCAGGCCGCCGGGCGGGCCGCCGAGGCGGAGGCCGCGGCCCGGGCGGACGCGGACGCCGCCGGCCGGGCGATCGACCGGGCCCGCGGCCGGGTGGACGAGTTCATCGCCGGCAGCTACCGGCAGGGCAGCACCATCGGCTCGATCACCGCGTACCTCGGCGCGCGTGGCCCGGAGGACCTGCTGGCCCGGGAACAGCTACTGGGCGCGGTCGGCGCCGACGCGCTCGACGGCATGGACGCGTTGCGCCGCGCCCAGGTGGACAAGGCCAACAAGGACTCCGCGGCCCGCCAGGCGGCCCAGCAGGCGCGCACCGCCGCGGAGGCCGCGGAACGCGCCGCGCGGGACGCGGCCGCCGCCCGGGACGCCGCGGTACAGGCCCAGCTCGCCGCCCGCGCCCGCGCCGCCGGGCTGGCCGCCCGCCGCGCCGAGCTGGCCCGCCGGCTGGACGACGCGCAGGCCAGGGTCGCCGGCCTGCAGGCGCAGCGCCGGCAGTACCAGCAGTGGGTGGCGGCCCGCCGCGCCGAGCGGGCCGCGCTGCGCCGGCTGCCGGCGCTGCCCGTGCCGACGGAGGGGGCGGTGCGCGTCGTGATCGACCGCGCCCTCTCCCAGCTCGGCGTGCCCTACGCCTGGGGCGGTGGCAATGCCAACGGCCCCACCCTGGGCATCCACGACGGTGGGGTGGCCGACTCCTTCGGCGACTTCGCCAAGGTCGGTTTCGACTGCTCCGGGCTGATGGTCTACGCGTTCGCCGGCGTCGGAATCATGCTGCCGCACTACAGCGGGTACCAGTACGCGGCGGGTCCGCACGTGCCGCTGGCCGACGCCGAGCCCGGCGACATGCTGTTCTGGGGCGGCGACGCGGGCATCCACCACGTCGCCCTCTACCTCGGGGACGGCAAGATGGTGGAGGCGCCGGAGTCCGGTTCCGTGGTCCGGGTGACCTCGGTCCGCTACCGCGGCATCATGCCGTTCGTCACCCGCCTGCTGTAGCGGGCCCGGCCGGCGCCCACGATCGAGCACGACCACGGGATGGGGTGGGCGATGCCGGAGCGGTGGGCGGCCGTGGTGCTCGCCGGCGGGCGGTCCAGCCGGCTCGGCGGCGGGGACAAGACCCGGCTGCGTGTGGGCGGCCGCGCCCTGCTGGACCACGCCCTGGCCGCGGTGGCCGGCGCCGATCCGGTAGTGGCGGTCGGCCCGAGGCAACCGGTCGACGGCGTCGAGCCGCGCTGGACCCGGGAGGATCCCCCCGGCGGTGGGCCGGTGGCCGCACTCGCCGCCGGTCTGGCCGCCGTGCCGGGGGCATGCCCGTCGGTCGTGCTGCTGGCCGCCGACCAGCCGGGGGTGACCGCGGCGACCGTGTGGCGGCTGCGTGCGGCCCTGGCCGACGCGCCGGACGCGGCCGGGGCGCTGCTGGTGGACGCCTCCAGCCGCCGGCAGTGGCTGACCGGCGTGTGGCGGGCGGCCGCGTTGCGGGCGGCCCTGCGGGCCGACCCGGCCGGGGCGGCGCTGCGCGCTGTGCTCGGCCCGCTGCCCGGCGTCGAGGTGCCCGCCCGACCGGACGAGACCGAGGACGTGGACACCCCGGACGACCTGGCCGCGGCCCGTGCCCGACACGAGCACGCCCGGCAGGGTTCGGCCGGCTGAGCTTCACAGGGGTTACACCCGGGGCGAGGTTCGCTGGGGCCACGGGGCCCGTGTGCCCTTGATCGTCCAAGAGCACCGCGCCGCCCGCCGCACCGGCGGCGGCCGCGGCCGTCGGAGGAGGTTCGCCAGTGACCGAGCCCGGGCACGCCGAGGCCTCGGCGAGCAGCACGGGAAACACCGCGGCGCCCACCACGCCCGCTCACGACGCCCAGCTTCTGGAGCGCACCGTGTTCGAGGTCAAACGGGTGATCGTGGGCCAGGACCGGCTGGTCGAACGCATGCTGGTGGGCCTGCTCGCCAAGGGCCACCTGCTGCTGGAGGGCGTGCCCGGCGTGGCCAAGACCCTCGCGGTGGAGACCTTCGCCCGGGTGGTCGGCGGCTCGTTCTCGCGGGTGCAGTTCACCCCGGACCTGGTGCCCGCGGACATTCTCGGCACCCGCATCTACCGGCAGGGCAGCGAGACCTTCGACGTCGAACTGGGCCCGGTGGTGGCCAACTTCGTGCTCGCCGACGAGATCAACCGCGCCCCGGCCAAGGTGCAGTCGGCCATGCTGGAGGTGATGGCCGAGCGGCACGTGTCCATCGGCGGCCAGACCTTCGCGATGCCCAGCCCGTTCCTCGTGCTCGCCACCCAGAACCCGATCGAGAACGAGGGCGTCTACCCGCTGCCCGAGGCGCAGCGCGACCGCTTCCTCTTCAAGATCATCGTGGAGTACCCGACCGCCGAGGAGGAGCGGGAGATCATCTACCGGATGGGCGTGCAGCCGCCGGAACCGCAGCAGGTGCTCACCCCGGAGGAGCTGACCCGGCTACAGGGCGTCGCCTCCCGGGTGTTCGTGCACCACGCCCTGGTGGACTACGTGGTCCGGCTGGTGCTGGCCACCCGCTCGCCCGCCGACCACGGGCTGTCCGACGTATCGAGCTGGGTCGCCTACGGCGCCTCGCCCCGCGCCAGCCTCGGCGTGGTCGCCTCGGCGCGGGCGCTGGCCCTGGTCCGCGGCCGGGACTACGTGCTGCCGCAGGACGTGGTCGACGTGGTGCCGGACGTGCTGCGGCACCGGATCGTGCTGTCCTATGACGCGCTCGCCGACGGCGTGCCGGTGGACCACATCATCACCCGGGTGCTGCAGACCGTGCCGCTGCCGCAGGTGTCCGCCCGGCCGTCGATGGGCGGCCACCCGGTCGGCGCGCCGGCGCCCGCGGGGGCGACCGGCCAGTGACTCCGGACGGCGCGCCGCAGCGCCCGTCCTGGGCGCCGCCGACGCTGCGCGGGCCGCGGATGGCGGCCGCGCTGCGCACCCTGGAACTGGAGGTGCGCCGCCGGCTGGACGGCCTGCTGCAAGGCAACCACCTCGGCCTGGTTCCCGGCCCCGGCTCGGAACCCGGCGAGGCCCGCACCTACCAGCCCGGCGACGACGTGCGCCGGATGGACTGGGCGGTCACCGCGCGCACCACGGTGCCACACATCCGGGAGACGGTGGCCGACCGCGAGCTGGAGACGTGGGTGGTCGCCGACCTGTCGCCCAGCCTGGACTTCGGCACCGCCGCCTGCGAGAAGCGGGACCTCGCGGTGGCCGCCGTCGCCGCCGTCGCCCACCTCACCCGCGGCGGCGGCAACCGGATCGGTGCCCTGGTCTCCACCGGTGAGCGTGTGGTGCGTATCCCCGCCCGGGGCGGGCTGGCACACGCCCGCGGCCTGATCCGCCGGATCGCCGAAACCCCGCGCGCTCCCGAGGGCACCCGGGGCGACCTGGGCGCCGCCCTGGAGCAGTTGCGCCGGCCCCCGCGGCGCCGCGGGCTGGCCGTGGTGGTCTCCGACTTCCTCGGCCCGATGGACTGGCAGCGCCCGCTGCGCGCGCTGTCCGCCCGGCACGACCTGCTCGCCGTCGAGGTGCTCGACCCGCGCGACGTGGATCTGCCCGAAGTGGGCACGCTGATACTCGCCGACCCGGAGACCGGGCGGCAACGCGAGGTGCACGCCTCCCCGCTGCTGCGCCGGGAGTTCGCCGCGGCCGCCGCCGAGCACCGCGCCCAGGTGGCCACCGCGCTGCGCCGCACCGGCAGCGCCCACCTGACGCTGCGCACCGACTCGGACTGGATCGCCGACATGGTGCGGTTCGTGGTGGCTCGCAAGCGGCGCTGGTCCGGCGGCGGCGTCGCCTGAACGAGTGGTTGTCGACCGACCGATCTCATGTCGGTCAGCCGTGCAGCTCCCGGTAGGCGGCGGCCGCGCCCGGATGCAGCGGGATGTCTCCGGTGCCGATCAGCGTCCGCGCGTCCAGGAACTGGGTGCCCAGGGCCTGCTGCGGGACCAGCCGCCCCGCGTCCCGGACCAGCACCCGGACCACCGCGGCGGCGAGGTCGTCGGCCAGCTCGGGCCGGCAGAGCAGCAGGTTCGCCACGCCGACCGTGGGCAGCTCACGCACCAGCCGGTACGCCCCGGACGGCACCGGCACCTGCTCGTAGACCCGGCCGTACCGGGCACGCAGCTCGGGCAGCACGGTGTTCAGCGGCAGCAGGTGGATGCCGACCCGCTCGTCCAGCTCGGCCAGCGCCGGCGTGGGCACACCGCCGGACCACAGCAGCGCGTCGATCCGCCCGGCGACCAACCCGCCGACCGCGTCGGCCAGCGGGAGGTGGACCACGCTCAGGTCCACCCCGGGACGCAGACCCAGCACGGCGACCATCCGGTCACCGCACACCGCCGCACCCGACCCGGCCGCGCCCAGCGCGGCGGTGTGCCCGGCGAGGTCCGCCACGGTGCGCAGCTGCCCGTCCGCGCGCACCACGAGCTGAAGGTAGTTCTCGTACACCCGGCCCAGCGCGCGCAGCCGTGTCGGAGCACCGAACGGCGCCTGACCGTGGAAGGCGGCGACCGCGCTGTCCGCCAGCACCAGCGCCAGATCGGCGCGGCCGTCGCGGAGCATGGCGATGTTGTCCTGGCTGCCCTCGGTGGCCGCGGCCTGCGCGTGCAGCCGCGGCTCGGCCACGGACACCGCCGTGGCCAACTGCTCGGCGAAGGCCAGGTAGAAGCCGCCCGGTTCACCGGCCGCCACCATCAGCGGGCGATCGGGACCGCGGTAGCTGCCGGCCGCGCAGCCGGCCGCGGTTCCGAACGCGGAGGCGGTGGCCCCGGCCAGCGCGGCGCGCAGCACGGCACGCCGGGTGGCACCCGTTGCCCGCGTTCCCGTGGCCGCCCAGGCGCGCCGCGCCGATCGCGGTGTTCGCATCAGCCAGCCACCTCCGGGTTCGTGACCAGCGGTAGACCGACCCGCACGACCAGCCCGTGCGGGTCGACGCTGGCCACCGACAGGGTGCCGCCGCGGGCGGTGACCAGTTGCTCGGCGATGGCCAGGCCGAGGCCGGTGCCGCGGGCGCCACGGTGCCGGCCCGACCGCCAGAACCGCCGGGTGGCCAGCGGCAGCTCCTCGGCGGGCAAGCCCGGTCCGTCGTCGGTGACCGAGATGGTGGCCCGGCCCTCCGCGGCCGCGCACCGGACGAGCACGCCGGTGCCGCCCTCGGCGTACTTGACCGCGTTGTCCAGCAGCACGTCGAGGACCTGCGCCAGCTCCGCGTCCGGGCAGCCGACCGGCACCGCGTCCGGGTCCGCCGGCGGCCCGTCGATCCGCAACCCGGCCCGCTCGGCGGCCGCCCGCCACGCGTCCACCCGCTCCCGGACCACGGCGCGGGCGTCGCAGCGCGGTGCCGCACCGGGCTCGCCGCCCGCGGCCAGCGCGGTCGCCGTGGTCTCCGCGGAGGCCAGCGCCAGCAGGCCGTCCAGCAGCGACTCCAGGCGTTCCACCTCGGCCACCGTGGACGCGTAGGCGTCCCGACCGGCCGGGTCGATCCGGCCGGCCAGCGTGTCCACCCGCAGCCGCAGCGCGGCCATCGGGTTGCGCAGCTGGTGGGAGGCGTCGGCCACGAGGCGCCGCTGCTGGTCCGCGGCCGCCGCGACCGCGTCCGACATGCGGTTGAACGAGCTGGCCAGCACGCGCAGCTCGCGGGGACCGCCGCGGCCGGTGACGTGCGTGCCGCGCTGGCCGGCGGCCACCGCGTGCACCGCACGGCCCAGCTCGGCCAGCGGGCGCAGCACCCACCTCGCCAGCGCCACCGCCAGACCCGCGAACACGGCGGCCGCGACGACCGCGCCGGCCAGCACCTCGGCCCAGCCGCGCGCCACGTCCGCGGCGGCCGCCCGCACCGAGGCGCGCAGCACCACCGCGCCGTCCACCCGGGTCCCGGTGCCCGCCGGCCGGGCGAGCAGCACGTCGCCGGTCGACCACGGGCGCACCGCGGAGATCGGCCGAGCGGGCTGGTTGCGCAGCGCCCCGTCCACCAGCGGGGCCAGCGCGGGATCGTCGGCGCGCATCCCGCCGGACTCCACCACCGGATGGCGGCGGGCGTCCACCACGACCACCGGCTCGCCGTACAGCTCGGCGTACCGGGTCACCTCGTCCCGGAGCTGGCCGGCGTCCCCGCTGGTGGCGGCCTGCTGGGCGAGCACGGCGAACCGGTCCAGGTCCGCGGTGCGGGAGATGACCAGCTGCTGGGTGCGCTTTTCGGCGGTCACCATGAGCAGCGGCCAGACGAACCCGGCCACCGCCGCGGTGGCGAACCCCAGCAGCACCAGGAGCAGGCGAGTCCGCACGGCACGCCCTCAGCGCCCGCCCCCGCGCGGGGCTTCGTTGCGGCCGGTCGCTCGGCCCGTCACCGGGGATGCGTCCATGGCCGGGCGGTCAGTCGCCGAGCCGGTAGCCGAAGCCGCGGATGGTCGTCACCACGCCCGGTCGGCCGAGCTTGCCGCGGAGCTGGGCCATGTGCACGTCGAGCGATCGGGACACGGCCAGGTAGGCGTCGCCCCACACCTCGTCGAGCAACTGCTGGCGACTCACCGCGGTCCCCGACCGGCGGGCCAGCGCGGCGAGCACGTCGAACTCCTTGGTGGTGAGCACGACCTCCCGGCCATCCACGGTGACCCGCCGGGCGGCCAGGTCGATCTCCACCCCGGACACCCGGACCACGTTCGGCGGCGGCGCTGCGTGACCGGCCGCGCGCCGGCTCACCGCCTCCAGGCGGGCCAGCAACTCGGCCAGCCGCACCGGCTTGACCAGGTAGTCGTCGGCGCCCAGGCGCAGTCCCCGCACCACGGACCGCTCGTCGCCGCGCGCGGTGAGCACCAACACCGGCACCGCGGCCACCCGGCGCAGCTTGCGCAGCGCGTCCAACCCGTCGATGTCCGGCAGGCCCAGGTCGAGCAGCACCGCGTCCACCTCGTGATGCCGGGTGAACAGGTCGGTGCCGCGCCGGGCCCGCACCGAGGCGTGGCCGTACGCCCGCAGACCCTCGACCACGGCCCCGGCGACCCCGTCGTCGTCCTCGACCACCAGCACACGCACGGCACTCACTCCTCCGCACCCGGCTCCGGACCGCGCGTCGCTCCCGCCGGCCGCGGCGGGCACCGACCGTCTCACCGACGCCGCCGCGGCACGTTCCCGCGCTGGTCAACGCGTGGTCGTCCGGTTCCGGGCAGTCAGTCCACCGTAGTGGTGTCCTCGGCCAGCGGAGAACCCTTCGAGGTTTCCCGCATGGCCACGTAGACGAGCAGCGAGACGAGGATGCAGCCGGTCACGTACCAGAAGAACAAGGACTCGTGGCCGGCCTGCTTCAGCCACAGCGCCACGTACTCGGCGGTGCCGCCAAAGAGGGCCACGGTGATCGCGTACGGCAGGCCGACGCCGAGCGCGCGGATCCGGGTGGGGAACAGCTCGGCCTTCACCACCGCGTTGATCGAGGTGTAGCCGGTGACCACGACCAGCGCGGCGAGCATGAGTCCGAACGCGACGAACGCGTCCCGGGTGGCGCCCAGCGCGGTCAGCAGCGGAACCGTGACCACCGCGCCGACGATGCCGAAGCCGAGCAGCAGCGGTCGCCGACCGATCCGGTCGGACACCGCGCCCGCCAGCGGTTGCAGCAGCACGAACACCAGCAACGCGAAGAAGTTGATCCAGGCCGCGGTGTTCTTGCCGATCCCACTGGTATTGATCATGTATTTCTGCAGGTACGTGGTGTAGGTGTAGAACGCCACCGTGCCGCCCAGGGTCAACCCGACGACCAGCAGGCACTCCCGGGGGTGTCGCAGCAGCGCACGCAGGGTGCCGCGGGACGAAGCGTGCTGCCGGCGCGCCGCCTCCCTCTCGAAGCTCTCCGACTCGTCCATGGTGGCCCGCAGGTACATCACCACGAGCGCGAACAGCGCACCCAGCGCGAACGCGACCCGCCACCCCCAGTCGGCCAGCTCCGCCGGGGCCAGGGTGTGCTGCAGCACGATCTGCACCGCGAGGGCGAGCAGTTGACCCGAGGTCAGGGTGACGTACTGGAAGCTGGAGTAGTACCCGCGGCGGGTCGGGGACGCCGCCTCGGACAGGTAGGTCGCCGACGTCGAGTACTCGCCACCCACCGAGATGCCCTGCAGCAGCCGCGCGGCCACCAGCAGCAGCGGAGCCGCGACACCGATGGTGCGGTACGACGGGGTCATCGTGATCACCATCGAGCCGGCCGCCATCAACGTCACCGACAGCGTCAGCGCGGCCCGGCGGCCATGCCGGTCCGCGTACCGACCGAGCAGCCACCCGCCCAGCGGGCGCATGAAGAAACCGACCGCGAAGACCCCGGCCGTGTTCAGCAACTGCGCGGTCTGGCTCCCGCTCGGGAAGAACACGTGCGCGAAGTACACGGCGAACGCCGTGTAGGCGTACCAGTCGTACCACTCGATGAGATTGCCGACGGATCCGCGGAGAATGTTGCCGACGACGCGTTGTCGCCCCGCCGTCGTCACGGCTTGCTGCACCGCCATACCGACCTCCCTTGGTGGTGTTCATCACCGTGCGCAGCGGCCGGGGTCGGGACAAGGCGGCGGGCGCGTTCCTTACCGTCGCTTAGGACGGCGGCAACACCCCGACAACGCGGCGGTTCCAGCACCGAGGAAGATGTGCACGCGGCGGTGTGGCGTGCGGCGATGCGGTGCTTGGGTACCGGCCGGTAGCGGATAGCCTCGCGCTCGATCGACGTGCTGAACAGTCACGAGGGAGCAGCGAGTGGGACGGTCCGTTCTGGTCACCGGAGGCAACCGGGGGATTGGCCTGGCCATCGCCAGGGCGTTCGCCGCGCAGGACGACAAGGTCGCGGTGACCCACCGCGGCTCCGGCGCGCCGGCGGGCCTGCTCGGCGTGAAGTGCGACGTCACCGACGCCGAGCAGGTGGACACGGCGTTCAAGGAGGTCGAGGCCGCGCACGGGCCGGTCGAGGTGCTGGTGTCCAACGCCGGGATCACCGACGACACCCTGCTGATGCGGATGAAGGAGGACCAGTTCACCCGGGTCCTCGACGCGAACCTCTCCGGCGCGTACCGGGTCGCCTACCGCGCCGCTCGTGGCATGCTTCGGCAACGCTGGGGCCGCATGATCTTCATCTCCTCGGTGGTCGGGCTCTCCGGGTCGGCCGGCCAGGTCAACTACGCGGCGAGCAAGGCGGGCCTGGTCGGGCTGGCCCGGTCGATCGCCCGGGAACTGGGCTCGCGCAAGATCACTGCGAACGTGGTCGCCCCCGGCTTCGTGGCCACCGACATGACCGAGTCGCTGCCCGAGGAACGCAAGCAGGACATCCTTCGCCAGGTGCCGCTGGAGCGGTATGCCGAACCGGAGGAGATCGCCGGCGTGGTCGCCTTCCTGGCCTCGGACGCCGCCGCCTACATCACCGGCGCCGTGGTCCCGGTCGACGGTGGCCTCGGCATGGGCCACTGAACCAGACCGCCACCGTCCACTTCGGAGGGAACAGAACAGTGACCGGACTGCTGCAGGGCAAGCGGCTGCTCGTGACCGGTGTGATCACCGACAGGTCGATCGCCTTCCACGTCGCCAGGACCGCGCAGGAGCAGGGCGCGAAGCTGGTGCTCACCGGGTTCGGCCGGCTGTCGCTGGTGGAGCGGATCGCGCAGCGGCTGCCCGAACCAGCCCCGGTGGTGGAACTGGACGTCACCAACAACGACCACCTCGCCTCGCTGGCCGACCGGGTCCGCGAGCACGTTGACGGGCTGGACGGTGTGCTGCACTCGATCGGCTTCGCGCCGCCGTCCTGCCTGGGCGAGGACTTCCTGGACGCACCGTGGGAGGACGTGGCCACCGCAGTGCACGTCTCGGCCTACTCGCTGAAGTCGCTGGCCACCGCATGCCTGCCGCTGATGGGCAGCGGCGGATCGATCGTGGGCTTGGACTTCGACGCGCGGATCGCCTGGCCCGCCTACAACTGGATGGGCGTGGCCAAGGCCGCGCTGGAGTCCACCTCCCGCTACCTTGCCCGCGAGTTGGGTCCGCAGGGCATCCGGGTCAACCTGGTCGCCGCGGGACCGGTGCGCACCATGGCCGCCAGGTCCATCCCCGGGTTCGCCGAGCTGGAAAGCCAGTGGGGCAAGAAGGCGCCGTTGGGCTGGGACGTGGACGACGCCACCCCGGTAGCCAGGTCGTGCTGCGCGCTGCTGTCCGACTGGTTCCCCGCCACCACCGGCTCCATGGTCTGGGTCGACGGCGGCGTGCACGCCCTGGGCATGTAACGCTACGGCGGCTCGCCGGCGCCCAGCAGGCGCAGCGCGAACCACAGCTCGGCGCGCACGTCGGCCGAGCCGAGGTCGCGGTCGAGCAGGGCCGCCGCCCGGGTGATCCGGTTGCGCAGCGTGTGCCGGTGCACGCCCAGCGCGGCGGCGGCCGGGTCCCACTGGCCGTGGTGGGCCAGCCAGGCCCGCAGCGAGTCGACCAGCTCGCCCCGGCCGGACCCGTCGTGCCGCAGCAGCGGGTCGAGCAGCGCCGCGGCGAACGCCCGGCCGGCCGTCTCGTCCACCAGGGGCAGCACCCCGCCCGCCGCGATCTCCGCGAAACCCAGCGCGGCGCGCCCGCACCGGTGGGCCGCGGCCAGCGCCTGCCCGGCCTGCCGGTGCGCGCGGGCCAGTTCGGTCAGCGCCGCGGGTTCCGCGCAGCCGACCCGGAGACCGCGCACCTGCTCCGGCAGCTCGGCCAGCCACGGCCGCAGCGCGCCCTCGGCGGCGACCAGCACCACCAGCGGTGCGTCGGCGTCCAGCGGGGCGTGGAACACTGGCTCCCCCGCCCGCGCCGCGTGGGTGTCCAGCGCGTCCGCCGCGTCCGCCAGCGCCTCCCTCGTCCCGGCCACGTGCGCTACCACCAGCGGCTCCGCCGGTAGCTCGCCGGCCGCGGTGGCGCGGGCGGCGGCCACCTCCCCGGCCAGCGCCAGCCGCAGCACGCCGCGCCGCAGCTCGCGGTGCGCCGCGTCGAGTGCCCGGGACCGCTCGGCCGCGACGGTCAGCAGGGACACCGCGGTGTTCAGCACGTGCCGGTCGGTGGGGGACAGCCGATCCGGCCGGCCGACCGCGAGGAACCCGCGCACCCGGCCCTCGGCGCCCAGCGACTGCAGCACCACCTCGTCGCCGGCCACCGCGAACGACGCGCTCGCCGGGGCGCGGTGGCCGCGCAGCCGGGCGATCTCCGCGCGCAGCCCGCCCACCCGGTCCACCCCGTCGCGCGGCTCGGCGCACCGGACGCCGCCCGCCGCGTCCAGCAGCACCGCCCACACCCGCAGCGCGGCGGCCAGCCGGTGCACCACCGCCGCGGGCGCGTCCGGCCGCAACGCCGCCGCGGTCAGCGACTGCTGGGCCCGGTAGGCGGCGGTCACCGCGGCGAACTCCTCGCTGGCCACCGCCCTGGCCACCGCCTTGCTGATGGCGATAAACGGGGTCCGCTTGGGCACCTCGACGACCGGCAGGCCGTGCTCCTCGGCGGCTGCCAGCAACCCGGCCGGCACCACCGGCGCGGGCAGCCCGGTGCCGTAGCCGAGGGCGCTCACCCCGGCCGCGCACAGCCGCCGCACGTACTCCGCCTGCCCGGCCGGGTCGTCACCGGGGCCGATGCCGGTGGTCAGCAGCAGCTCCCCGCCCTCCAGGAACGGGGTCGGGTCGGCCAGCTCGCTGACGTGCACCCAGTGGACCCGGCGGCGCAACGCCCCGGCCGCCGCGCAGACCCGCAGGTCAAGCCCTGGTGTGTCGACCAGCGTCGCCAGCGTCGGTCCCATCACGACACCTCGGTGTAGCAGGAATCGGGTTTGCCAGATCGGCGAGACACCGATGCCGAGTTGGCCAGAAAGGCTACTTGGCGACGTGAGCTGCGGCACCCACTCTTTGCGGAAACCACGGCGCCGCGACGACCCGCACCCACGCTGGAACTCAGGAGACGACCATGAGCAGGCACACCGACAGCGCCCCACGGTTGGCCAGCACCCTCGGCAAGCGCCACCTCAGCATGATCGCCATCGCCGGCGTGATCGGCGCCGGCCTGTTCGTCGGCAGCGGCGCGGCGATCGGCCAGGCCGGTCCGGGCGTGCTGATCTCCTACGCGGTCGCCGGCGCGCTGGTCGTGCTGGTGATGCGCATGCTCGGCGAGATGGCCGCGGCCAACCCGGACACCGGCTCGTTCTCCGCCTACGCCGAGCGCGCCATCGGCCGCTGGGCCGGGTTCACCATCGGCTGGCTGTACTGGTGGTTCTGGGTCGTGGTGATCGGCGTCGAGGCCACCGCCGGCGCGGCGATCGCGCACCGCTGGCTACCCGTGGTGCCGCAGTGGACGTGGGCGCTGGTGCTGATGGTCATCCTCACCGCGACCAACCTGTTCTCCGTCCGCTCCTACGGCGAGTTCGAGTTCTGGTTCGCCTCCATCAAGGTCGCCGCGATCACCGTGTTCCTCATCGTCGGCGTGGTCGCGGTGCTCGGCCTGCTGCCCGGCTTCACCGCCCCCGGTGCCGCCAACCTCACCGGCCACGGCGGTTTCCTGCCGAACGGCGCCGGACCGGTGCTGCAGGCCATGCTCGTCGTGGTGTTCTCCTTCTTCGGTGCGGAGATCGCCACCGTCGCGGCCGGCGAGTCCGCCGACCCGGTGCACGCCGTGCGCGCCGCGGTCCGCTCCGTGGTGTGGCGCATCCTGGTCTTCTACCTCGGCTCGATCGCCGTGGTGGTGACCCTGCTGCCGTGGAACGACGCGAGCGTGGCGAAGAGCCCGTACGTGGCCGTGCTCGACCACATCGGCCTGCCCGCGGCGGCCACCGTGATGGACGCCATCGTGCTCACCTCGGTGCTGTCCTGCCTCAACTCCGGCCTGTACACCGCATCCCGGATGCTGTTCTCGCTGGCCACCCGGGGCGACGCGCCGTCGGCCTGGCGACGGCTGTCCGGTCGGGGCGTGCCCACCGTGCCGGTGCTCGCCTCCACCGTGGTCGGCTTCGTCACGGTGATCTTCAACTATGTCTCGCCGGACGGGGTGTTCCTGTTCCTGGTCAACTCCTCCGGCGCGGTGGCCCTGTTCGTCTGGCTGGTCATCGCCGTCTCCCAGCTCCGCATGCGCCGCGAGCTGGAACGGGCCACGCCGGATCGGCTGACCCTGCGGATGTGGGCCTACCCGTACCTGACGTGGCTTTCCATCGTGGCCATGGCGGGACTGCTGGTCGGCATGCTCTTCGACGGCGACAGCCGCCCCCAGCTGCTGCTCAGCGTGCTGGTCGCGGTGATCGTGCTGGCCGTGGCGATGATCAGGCAACGGGCGAGCGGCGCCGCCCTGGTCACCGCCGACACGAGCGCGAAGGAGTCCGCGTGACCACCGTTGGCACCGCCCGTCGACTGGTGACCGAGCTGCCCGGGCCGCGGTCGAAGGAACTGCACGCCCGCCGGGACCGTGCCGTCGCCCGCGGGGTGAGCAGTGTGCTGCCCGCCTACGTCGACCACGCCGCAGACGGCCTGCTGCACGACGTCGACGGCAACACCCTGATCGACCTCGGCTCCGGTATCGCGGTGACCAACGTCGGCGCCGCCGCGCCCGCCGTCACCGGCGCGGTGCGCGAGCAGGCCGGCCGGTTCACCCACAGCTGCTTCATGGTCAGCCCGTACGAGCCGTACGTGGCGGTGTGCGAGGAGTTGGCCGCGCTGACGCCCGGCGACTACGAGAAGCGCTCCGCGCTGTTCAACTCGGGCGCGGAGGCGGTGGAGAACGCCGTCAAGATCGCCCGGCACGCCACCGGCCGCACCGCCGTCGTCGCCTTCGACCACGCCTACCACGGCCGCAGCAACCTGACCATGGCGCTGACCGCGAAGAACATGCCGTACAAGCAGGGCTTCGGACCGTTCGCCCCAGAGGTGTACCGGGCGCCGATGTCCTACCCGTTCCGCGACCCGGCCGGGCTGACCGGCGGGCAGGCCGCCCGCCGCGCGCTGGATCACGTCGAGGCGCAGGTCGGCGCGGGCAACGTGGCCGCGGTGCTGGTCGAGCCCATCCAGGGCGAGGGCGGGTTCGTCGTCCCGGCCCCCGGGTTCCTGCCCGAACTGGCCCGCTGGTGCGCCGAGCACGGCGCGCTGCTGGTCGCCGACGAGGTGCAGACCGGGTTCTGCCGCACCGGCTCCTGGTTCGCCTGCGAGCACGAGGGCGTGGCGCCGGACCTGGTGGCCACCGCCAAGGGCATCGCCGGTGGCCTGCCGCTGTCCGCGGTCACCGGCCGCGCGGAGATCATGGACGCGGTGCACCCGGGCGGTCTCGGCGGCACCTACGGCGGCAACCCGATTGCCTGCGCCGCCGCCCTGGCCAGCATCGGGATCATGCGCGAGCGCGACCTGGCCGGCGCGGCCCGGCGGATCGAGCGGCTGGTCCGGCCCCGGCTGACCGGCCTGCTGGAGCGCCACCCGCAGGTCGGCGACGTACGCGGGCGCGGAGCCATGCTGGCCGTCGAACTGGTCCGGCCGGGCACCACCGAGCCCGACGCCGAGCTGACCCGCCGCATCGCCGCGGCCTGCCACGCCCGCGGCGTGCTCGTGCTCACCGCCGGCACCTACGGCAACGTGCTCCGCTTCCTGCCGCCGCTGGTGATCTCGGAACCCGTGCTCGCCGAGGGGTTCGACGTGGTGGAGGAGGCGTTCGCCGAGGGCTGCGCATGACCACGGACCCGGGTCGCTCCGCCGCGCGGGCGCGGGCGAGGATGAGCCGGTGACCGTTGACGCGTTGCTGCTGCTGTCCTTCGGCGGCCCGGAGGGGCCGCAGGACGTCCGGCCCTTCCTGGAGAACGTCACCCGGGGGAGGGGAGTGCCGCCGCAGCGGCTGGATGAGGTGGCCGAGCACTACCTGCACTTCGGCGGGGTGTCCCCGATCAACCGGCTCAACCGGGACCTGATCGCGGCGATCCGCCGGGAACTGGGCGCGGCCGGCATGGCGGATCTCCCGGTGTACTTCGGAAACCGCAACTGGCACCCCATGATCGAGGACACCGTCGGGGAGATGGCCGAGGCCGGCGTCCGCCGCGCCCTGGTGTTCCCGACCAGCGCCTACGGCGGGTACTCGGCCTGCCGGCAGTACGACGAGGACATCGCCCGGGCCAGGACCGCGGTCGGAGAGACCGCGCCGGAACTGGTGAAGCTGCGCCAGTTCTTCGACCACCCGCTGTTCGTCGAGGCCAACGCGGACGCGGTGCGCACGGCGCTCGCCGGGCTGGACGGCCCGGCGCGGCTGGTGTTCACCGCGCACTCGGTGCCGGTGTCCGCGGACAACGCCTCGGGGCCGCCGGAGGAGGGCGGCAACCGGTACTCCCGGCAGATCGCCGAGGCGGCCCGGCTGGTCGCCGAGGCCGTCGGCGTGCCCGACCACGACGTGGTGTGGCAGTCCCGGTCCGGCCCGCCGCACATCCCGTGGCTGGAGCCGGACATCGTGGACCACCTGGACGCGCTGCACGCCGCCGGGGTGTCGCGGGTCGTGGTCAGCCCGGTCGGGTTCGTCTCCGACCACCTCGAGGTGGTGTGGGACCTGGACACCGAGGCGCGGGAGCACGCCGAGAAGCTGGGCATGGGTTTCGCCCGCGCCGCCACCCCCGGCCCGGACCCGAGGTTCGCGCGGATGGTGGTGGAACTGGTCCGGGAACATGTTGACGGGCTGGCACCGCGCAAGCTGTCCGAGTTCCCCGCCGCCGGTTGCACCGCCAACGGCGAACCCTGCGCCCCCGGCTGCTGCGAACCGGCCCGCCGCCCAGTGCGGCCCTGACCAGGCCCTGACCGCGCGTAACCCGTCCCTTTACCTCGCATTCAGCGGGCTCAATGGCGTTTCGTGGTGCGCCCGAATGCCCGTCGAGCCCGCTGAATGCGGATTCACGGCTTGGTGCGTTCCGCGTCGGAGCGGTGCGTTCGCCACGGCAGCTCGATGGAGCACACCACGTGACGCCGGGCGTCGCGGGGTGTCCGCCACACGATGACGACCCACACACCGGGCGCCGCGCTGACCCGACCGAGGAAACCCTCCGCACACGATCGGGTGTAAACGGTTAGCCACTGTTCCCGGGTCATTCCGGTCCGGCGCAGGCACCAGCCGTGGTCCTGCACGATCTCGGTGTACTCCAGAACCCGCTCGCCACGAGGCAGTTTGCGGTGGTAGTCGATGTGATGCCAGTAGTCCCAACGTGACATGTGCCGCAGCGTCAGCGGGTAAGGACCGCGCTGATCGTCGCGGAAGTGTAAGGTACACATTCCGGCCTTACCGGGTGATCATTCTCCTCACCGACACGGGGAGGATGCCGGTGACCGAATCCAGGCCCACCTTCAAGCGCCGCCAGCTCGCCCGGCTGCTGCGCCGGCTCCGCGAGCAGGCGCGACTGTCCATTGAGGAGGCCGCGCCGCTGCTGCACTTCTCCACCGCCAAGCTCAGCCGCATCGAGCGCGCGGTCAACGGCGTGGACGTGCACGCGGTTAAGTCCATGTTGGACCTCTACGGCGTCCCCGGCGACCAGTGGCCGGAGATCATCGACATGGCCGTCCGCGCCCGCGAACGCGGATGGCGGCACGCCTACGGCCTCAACGACAAGGGCTACGTCAGTATGGAGGCCGAGGCGAGTGCGGTATACGAGTACCAGCTCGGGTACGTGCCGGGGCTTTTGCAGACCGAGGAATACGCAAGAGCTGTTATCGCTTCGTATCGGCTGCAACGCCGGTCTCGGCAGGACGTCGACAACCAGATAGCCGTGCGGATGCGCCGCCAGGCGCGACTCCGCGACAACCCGCCGCTGGAGTTACAAGCCCTGATCGACGAAAGCGTCCTTCACCGTCCCATAGGCGGAACGACCCTGATGCGAACGCAACTGGCTCACCTGGTGGAGATGTCCGAGCTGAGCAATGTCACCCTCCGGGTGCTGGCGTCCTCGACGAGCCCGCACGAGGGCTTGGAGGGCAGTTTCATCGTCCTGCGATTCGCAGACCCCAAGGACCCCGATGTCGTGTTCATCGACCACCCGGCGGGCGGCTTACACTTGGAGAAGGAGGCGCAGGTCACCGCATGTATGCTGACCTTTGATCACCTGTGTTCTCGGGCGCTCGGTCCGGCGGAGTCGGTCGCGTTGCTGAGGCAGGTCATCCGTGAGCTGTGAGCCCGGACTGAAGAGGCGGTGCGATGTCCACTGCGGACTGGTCTGGACCTCGGTGGCGCAAGAGAGCCACAGCGGCGGGGGCAACAACACGAGCTGCGTCGAGGTGGCCTTCGCTGGACCGGCGGCCGCCGTCCGCGACTCGAAGAACCCGGAGGGGCCGGCGCTGGTCTTCCCGGTCGGTGCCTGGCACGGGCTGATCGCCGCCGCCAGGGCCGGACAACTGGAACGGTAGGCAGGGCGTCAGCGGCCGAAGACGAGTTCGTCCGCCTGTCGGAGACCGGCCTCCAACGCGTCCCGGTCGGGCTTCGGCACGTCTTCGCGCAGCGCGGGACCGGCCGCCTTCGCCAGCACCATGAGCCGCTTCGCCAGGCCGCGTGCCTGGGTCAGCCGGACATGATCGGCGGACAGGACCGCCCGCGAGTCCGCGATCATCCTGCGGTAGCGGTGGTTGAGGTCGGCGTGCCGGTCGACCACGTCGAGCGCCAACGCCAGGCGCCGCAGCTCCGCCGTCGGCACCTGCACGTGGTACGGGTCCTCCGCCTTGGCCGCCACGGTGCCGAGCGTACGCGCCGCGCCCCGATCGCCCCCCAGGGCGCCCCCTCGAACACGCCGGAATGGGGATCCCGGTCAATTTCTTGACGAGTTCAAAAACGCACGCCGACCGAAAAGGAAGACGCGATTCCGCGCGTCCGGGACTATGGTCCCGGGGCCGCGGCTGACCTTCGGCCCTACAGGCATCCTCCGCCCCCGAGAAACGTCGAACACGTGGGGAGGAGGGGATGCTGTTAGTTCACATCGATCAGCGGTTGCTGCTTGCCCGCTGAATGAAACGGGCGAGCGTCACGAATGAGTGTTCCCCAAACGCAGAACTGTGGCGACGGGAACATTTGTGTTTGTCGTTGGTCGGTCACCGATCGACGTGACGTCGTACTCCCGGGATCTACGGAAGGGAAGCAACGATGGAAAAAACACGCAGCCAGAGGTCCGGTTTCGCCGGGCGCGCCGTCCGGATCGTCGCGGCGCTGGCCATGACCGCCGGTCTGGCCGGGGGTATGGCCCTCGCCTCGCAGAGTGCCGCCAGCGCGGCGGCCACGCCCGCGCCGACCGTCGCGGCCGCGCCGGTCGTGCACACCACATCGGCCCCCGAGGTTCAGGCGCCGCAGGCCAAGGGTGCCGTTCCGCAGCAGTGCTGGTGGGGTTGGCACCCCGCTCACTGGGGCTGGGGCTGGCACTGGGGCTGGAACTGGGGCTGGAACCCGGGCTACTGGGGCTGGGGCTGGCACTTCGGTAGCTGGAACTGGGGCTGGAACCCGGGCTACTGGGGCTGGGGCTGGCACCGCACCTGGAACTGGGGCTGGAACCCCGGTTACTGGGGCTGGGGCTGCAGCTAGTACCCGCCGAAACGGCGGTTCCGATCACGCCCTATGCGGAGAGAGGGGATTGCGATGCAATTCCGTAAGGGGATGACGACGCTGCTGGCGAGTTTCGCCCTGGCCGGTGGTGTCGCGCTCGGCGCGGGCGCGACGGCCACCGCGGCGCCCGCCGCGCAGCCGGAAAGCGCCCCCGTGGCCCAGCAGACCACGGCCGCCGTTCCGCAGCAGTGCTGGACCGGCTGGCACCGCACGTGGGGCTGGAACCAGGGCTTCTGGGGCTGGGGCTGGCACGGCGGCTTCTGGAACTGGGGCTGGAACCCCGGCTGGTGGGGTTGGCGTTCCTGGTGGGGCTGGGGCTGCAGCTGACACCCCCGCCACCACGGCTGGCGTCCACCTGACGCCCTGAACGCGAGGACTGTCTCCGGGCGACCGGGGCAGTCCTCGCCGCTGTCTGACGCCGATGCGCTCAGTGCTGGCCGGCGCGGTCGGAGAGGACCCGGACGGCCTCGTCCACCGCGGCACACCGGGCGCGGCGCACGGCGTCCCCGAGCGGCCGCAACGCCTCCGAGCGAGCCGTCGCCGCGGAGGCGGACAGCGCGCCTCCCGGCTCGTCACCCATCGCCACCTCAAGGATGGCCGCCACCTCGGCCGCGCGCTGCAGCACCCGCAGGGACCGGCCCGGCATGCCCTGCGGCCACGGCGGACGCGGCGCCGACCGCACCAGGGCGTTGATCTCCGCACGGGCCCCGGGCCGGTTGCTGGCCACGTCCAGCGCGTGCAGCGTGGCGGCCGCGTCGCGCATCGCGCCGGCCAGGCCGTGCTCGGCCTCGCCGAGCGGAACGTACTCGGGCGGCGGCCCGGCGGGCAGGTCGAACAGGGTCCACCGGAGGATGCCCTCGGCCACCGGGTGCGGCACCACGCCGACGCCGATGTCCTGGAGCACCACGGCGTTGCCCGCCCGCAGCGCCGCGTCGGTGAACGGCCCACCGCCGCCGAGTCCGCGCACGTCGCCGGGCACCGGGAGGACCAGCCGTGCCTCGGCGGCGCCGGCCCGCCGCAACGCGGCCAGCAGCATCGCCGGGCCGGACGGCGTCTCCTCCGGGCCGGGCAGGTCCAGGGCGGTGGCCGTGCCGTGATCGTTCGCGACGACCTCGTGCTGCTCCGCCCAGGTGCGGAGCGCGTCGAGAACGTCGTCGGCGCCCACCACGCCGTGTAGCCAGGCGGAGGTCCACACCACCAACGTCGCGCTCGGACTGGTCACGTTGACCGAGATTACGTGGATTCCGGTGGCCGGGCGCGAGCGGCTCCGGTGTCGCCGATCACGTGCCACCACACCTGTGGTGGACCCGGCTACCACACCCGTGGTGGACACCGCGATCGAACTGCGCGGACGGGCTCAACGACCGGCCGGACCGATGTGCCTGGCGAGCAGTTCCCGGAACCGGCGGGCGTCCGCGGGGTCGGCGAACGCGCGGTGCGGCACGGCGTAGACGGGACTCGCCGCGCCCGGGCCGGTGCGCAGCACGATGTTCCGCGAGGTCTCCGACCAGGCCGGCAGCGCCGACCACCGCACCACACTGCGCGCCTCGTCACCGATGGTCAACCGGATCGCCTGGTCGTCGGCGTGCCCGGTGACCGTGCGGCCGGCCAGCGGAGCGGCCCGGAACGACCGGTGCGCCGCCAGCGGCACCAGCGCCGCCACCACCGCGGCGGCGACCAACCCGTAGCAGCCGGCGGCCACGTCGCCGAGCACGAGCAGCAGCACCGAGCAGGCGGCCAGCGCGCCGGCGAACCACGGCGCCCACCGGTACAGCGGCACCGCCGCGCGCAACGCGTCCCGCCAGTCGGACGGTCGTGGTGACCACTGGAACTCGATCGCGCCCCGCACGGGCCGGCCCCCTTTCCTGGACGAAGTCCGCCCCATTCTGCCGCCGGCGCCGCACCGCCGGGTGGGAACGCCCGCCACCGCCCGCGGACCGGAACCCGGACACCCACGCAGGCGGCCTGGAGTAACTTCACGTCGACCGGCGGCCATGATCTGCGTAGCGTCGGGTGAGTGAGCATCGTTCCCAACGCACCGTCCGACCTGCCCCGCACCGCCGGTGAGCTGCGGGCCGCCGGTTACGCCCCGCGCGGCGTCAAGGCCGAACTGCGGGAGAACCTGCTGACGGCGCTGCGTGCCGGAACCGACCCGTGGCCCGGTATCGTCGGCTTCGACCGCACCGTGCTGCCGCAACTGGAACGCGCCATCCTGGCCGGCCACGACATCGTGCTGCTCGGCGAGCGCGGCCAGGGCAAGACGCGGCTGCTGCGCACGCTCGGCGGCCTGCTCGACGAGTGGACCCCGGTGATCGAGGGCGCCGAGATCGGCGAGCATCCTCTCGACCCGATCACCCCGGAGTCCCGCCGCCGCGCCGCCGAACTCGGCGACGCGCTGCCGGTCGCCTGGCGGCACCGCACCGAGCGGTACGCCGAGAAGCTGGCCACCCCGGACACCTCCGTCGGCGATCTCATCGGCGACGTCGACCCGGTGAAGGTGGCCGAGGGCCGCAGCCTCGGCGACCCGGAGACCATCCACTTCGGACTCGTCCCGCGTTCGCACCGCGGCATCGTGGCCATCAACGAGCTACCCGACCTGGCCGAGCGGATCCAGGTGGCGCTGCTGAACGTGATGGAGGAGCGGGACATCCAGATCCGCGGCTACACCCTGCGGCTGCCGCTGGACGTGCTGCTGGTCGCCACCGCCAACCCGGAGGACTACACCAACCGCGGCCGGATCATCACCCCGCTCAAGGACCGCTTCGGCGCCGAGGTGCGCACCCACTACCCGCTGGAGATCCCCGACGAGGTCGACCTCATCCGCCAGGAGGCCGACCTGGTCGCCGAGGTCGGCGACCATCTGTTCGAGGTGATCGCCCGGTTCGTCCGGCACCTGCGCGAGTCCCCGGCGGTGGACCAGCGCTCCGGGGTGTCCGCCCGGTTCGCGGTCGCCGCCGCCGAGACGGTGGCCGCCGCGGCGCTGCGCCGCGCCGCGCTCACCGGCGAGTCACCCGCCGTGGCCCGCCCGGTGGACCTGGAGTCGGTGCCCGGCGTGCTGCGCGGCAAGCTGGAGTTCGAGGCCGGCTACGACGACGACGCCGACCAGGACGGCGCCGGCGAGGTGCTCACCCACCTGCTGCGCCGCTCCGTCGCGGAGACCGCCCGGGGTCGGCTGGCCGGGGTGGACCTGCGCTCGCTGGCCGCCGCCGTCACCGACGGCCATCCGGTGGTCACCGGCGAGCGGGTGCCGGCCCAGGACCTGCTCACCGCGCTGCCCGAACTGCCCGTCCTGCACGAGGTGGCCGGCCGGCTCGGCGCCGAGCCCGGCGACGCGCCCGGCCGGATCGCCTCCGCCGTGGAACTCGCCCTCGAAATGCTCTACCTGACCCGGAAGCTCGCCAAGGACACCGAGGACGACCGCACCGTCTACGGCTCCTGAGAAGAGCCTTTCGAGAGGAGCGCCCGTGGCGTCGCCCGCACCGCGCTACCGCTACGGCCCCTGGCACGGCGGCGACGACCCGCTCGCCGCGCCACCCGACCTGCGCGCCGCCATCGACGAGCTGGGCCGGGAGGTGATGGAGGGCCGCTCGCCCCGCTCCGCCCTGGAGGAACTGCTCCGCCGCGGCGTGCGCGGCACCCCCGGCCTGGACGAGCTGACCCGCCGGCTGTGGCAGCGCCGCTCCGAGATCCAGCGCCGGCATCGGCTGGACGGCACCCTCCAGGAGGTGCGCAAGCTGCTGGAGGCGGCGCTGGACGCGGAGCGGCGGGCGCTGTTCCCGGACCCGTCCGACGACGCCCGGTTCCGCGAGGCCCAGCTCGACGCGCTGCCCGCCGGCACCGCCGCCGCCGTCACCGAGCTGGCCGACTACGACTGGCGGTCGTCCGAGGCGCGGCAGGCGTACCAGCGGATCCAGGACCTGCTCGGCCGGGAGATGCTGGAAAGCCGGTTCCAGGGCATCAAGGAGGCCATGCGGAACACCGGGCCGCAGGACGTGGCCCGGATCCGGGAAATGCTCACCGACCTCAACGCGCTGCTCGCCGCGCACGCCCGCGGCGACGCCGACGTGCCGCGGCGGTTCGAGGAGTTCATGCGCCGGCACGGCGAGTTCTTCCCCGAGCAGCCGCAGTCCGTGGCGGAACTCGTCGACCTGCTCGCCGCCCGCGCCGCCGCCGCGCAGCGGCTGCTCAACTCGATGACTGACGAGCAGCGCGCCGAGCTGGCCCAGCTCGCCCAGCAGGCGTTCGGCGACGCCGGCCTCGCCGAGCAGCTCGCCCAGCTCGACGCCCAGCTCCGCGGGCTGCGCCCAGGCGAGGACTGGACGGGCTCGGCGCGGTTCCGCGGGCAGCAGCCGATGGGCCTGGGTGAGGGCGCGCAGGCCATGGCCGACCTCGCCGAGCTGGACGCGCTCGCCGAGCAGCTCTCCCAGTCCTACCCGGGTGCCCGGCTGGAGGACATCGACCTGGAGGCGCTGGCCCGCCAGCTCGGCGGGGACGCCGCGGTGGACGCCCGCCGGCTGGCCGAGCTGGAACGCCAGTTCCGCGAGCAGAACCTGCTGGAACGCGCGCCGGACGGCAGCCTGCGGCTCACCCCGAAGGCGCTGCGCCGGCTCGGCGAGACCGCGCTGCGGCAGGTGATCGACCGGCTGCGCACCCGGCGCGGCGACCGGGACAGCGAGCGGGCCGGCGCGGCGGGCGAACCCACCGGCGGCTCGCGGCCCTGGCAGTTCGGCGACACCGAGCCCTGGGACACCCCGCGCACCGTGCGCAACGCCGTGCTCCGAGAGGCCGGCGAGCACCCAGGCCGCCGCGGCGGCCGGGTCCGCATCGACGTCGCCGACGTCGAGGTGGTGGAGACCGAGCAGCGTTCCCGCGCCGCCGTCGCGCTGTGCGTGGACACCTCGTGGTCAATGGTGCAGGACGGCCGCTGGGTGCCGATGAAACGCACCGCACTTGCCCTGCACCACCTGGTGCGCACCCGATACCGCAACGACGCCCTGCAACTGATCACGTTCGGCCGCTCCGCCGGCACCGTCGACGTGGGCGAGCTGACCGCCCTGGAGGGCGCCTGGGAGCAGGGCACCAACCTGCACCACGCGCTGCTGCTGGCCGGCGGGCACGTGCGCCGCCACCCGGACGCCCAACCCGTGGTGCTGGTGGTCACCGACGGTGAGCCCACCGCGCACCTGGAACCGGACGGCGAGCCGGTGTTCAACTACCCGCCCATGCCGCGCACCCTCGCCCGCACCATGGCCGAGGTGGACGCGCTGACCCGGCTCGGCGCGTCGATCACCGTGTTCATGCTCGGCGAGGACCCGCGGCTGCGGGCGTTCGTCGACCTCGTCGCCCGGCGCAGCGGCGGCCGGGTCGTCGAACCCGGTACCGACGGGCTGGGCGCCGCCGTCGTCGCCGACTACCTGCGCACCAGGCGCCGCCGCGGTTAACCCCACGCGGGCCGGAGGACCAGCGTGCCCAGCCGAGTCGCTGCGAGCCCCCTCGACCCGCAGCGACTCGGCCGCGCCGCGCTCCCACCCGGATCATCACGAGTCGGGTGGGCAGGTCCAGCTGCCGGACAGGTGAATCTGGCCGAGCTTGCCGGCCAGCGTGACGTCCATCGTCCCGGTGCGCTCGCCGTCCACGGTGAGCGTTCCCGCCGAGGCAACCGAATACAGGTCGTCCTGACCGGTGGGCGACACCTGCAGGATGATGTTGTTCACCGCACCGCCGGAGTGGGGATCAGGCGCCAGCAGGTAGCTGCCCGCCCCGTGGTATCCGAAGACCATCTTGAACTGCACGTCGTAGTTCCGGCCGTCCACGTCGCCGGTGATCGGTCCGACCAGCAGCGCCTTGCCTGGCGTGATCAGGCAGGTGTAGACGGAACCTGCCGTGGCCTTCCGCATCGTGCCGCTGACCGCGCCGGTGAAGGTCAGGTTCTCCGCGGTGGTCCTGTCGGCGGTGGCGGTGGCCGTGGACGAGCTGCCGCCCGTGGGTTCGCTGCGCGGCCGCACATCGGTGGCCGCCGCGCCACAGCCGGTGGCCGCGGTCGGCAGCAGGGCAAGCCAGCCCAGTGCCGCGCTGAAGCGCCGCATGCGTTCCCGTTCCTTCCCCAATGGCCCGGCGGTGAGGTCACCCGCCCGTGGCGTCCGGGTGATCCTCACCGCCGCGGGTGGCCAAGCAACATCCGGGAAGTCCCTAGTCGTGATGGCTGTCGCGGCTCTCTTCGGGGGCGGGTGACCGCTCGGCGGCGATGGCGCTGGCCAGGGCGGCCCGGGAGGACACGCCGAGCTTGGTGAAAGTCCGCGACAGATGCGCCTCGACCGTTTTCGGGCTGACGAACAACTGATCGGCGATCTGGCGGTTGGTGCGACCCTGGGCGACCAGTTCGGCGATCTGTCGCTCCCGGTCGCTGAGTGCCGCCCGACCCTGCAGCGACGAGCGCCCGGCACGGCCGCCGAGGGCCCGCAGGCGGGTGTCCGCGTGGCGGCGCATGGTGTCCGCCCCGGCCGCCGCGAACAGCGCCTTGGCCTGCCCGAACCGCGACAGTGCGCCGGCCCGGTCGCCCGTGGTGACCAGCGCGTCTGCCGCGGCCATGTGCGCATGCGCCTGGTACAGGCGCATGCCGACTGCGGCGAAGGCGGCCGCTGCCTCCCCGGCGGCGGTGGCCGCACCAGCCGCTTCCTTGTTGGCGAGCAGGAACGCGGCTCGTGCCAGCAGCGCATGCCCCTGCTGGCCGGACAGCCCGGTTACCGCCGCGGCCGCCTCGGCGCGCCGCACCCACCGCGCGGCGCCGATCATCTCGCCGCGCGCCAGCTCGGCCTGAGTGAGGGTGCGGAACCACGAGGCGCGCGTGGGAAACTCGAACCGCGGCAGATCGTCACCCCCGCCGGCGTGGAGCAACGTCTCCCGGGCCGCGTCGGCGTCCCCGTTGAGCAGTCGTGCCTGGGCCAGCATGCCCGCGGCGATCGTCGGACCCCGGCCGGCGGCCGTACCCGCTTCGGCGACGGTTTTCTCCGCCGCGCGCAGGGCGCTGGGCAGGTCGCCGCCGCTCAGCGCGACGGCGACCCCGACGGCCCCCGCCATGGTGCGCAGCTCGTCGCTGCCGACCAGTAACGCCGCCTCGATCGCGTCATCCGCGTGGCAGGCCGCCTCCGCGAGCCGACCGGACCAGAGGTACGCGTAGGCAAGTCCCACCAGCACGTCGGCGAGCACGTAGCTCTGGCCGGTACTGCGGGCGAGATCGAGTGCCCGGCCGAGATGGCGCCGCGCCTCGTCCAGGCGCTCCAGGAACACCTCGGTCCAGCCCACCCGCAGGATGGCGTCCAGATGGGTGGCCAGCAGGCGGTCCGGCGCGTCGTCGACCATGCGCACCGCCTCGTCCAGCTTCGCCACCGCCTCCGCGGTGGATCCGGCGAAGACGCCGGCGAGCGCGAGCAGCGCGGTGGCAGTGGCGACCAGCCGTGGCTGGGTGTCCGAGGCGGCCGAAGCGAGTGCCCGGGCGCCCCAGCGGACGGCCGCGGGGAAGTCGCTGCCGCGCAGGGCTCCCGCGGCCAGTTCCAGCTCCAGTCCGGCCGTCGCCGAGGTTCGCCGCGGCCCGAGGGCGTCGAGCTCCGCGAGCAGCAACACCTTGGCCGAACCGTGCCGGCCGAGCAACCGCTGCACCATCGCCAGCGACGTCACCGCCTCCAGGCGCTGGCCGTCCGGGCCGGGCGGCAACAGGTCAAGCACCTGGTGCAGGATGTCGTGGCTTTCCTGCAGCTGGCCGGCCACGGCGAGGGTGTGGGCCAAGCGCATCCACAGCTCGGGCCGCGCGTTCGCCCGGTCGCCCAGCAGCCGCAGCGCCTGGCGCAACCAGTGCGCCGCCCGGGCGGGAGCCAGCGCACACACCTGCCACGCGGCCCGCACGAGCACGTCAACGGCGCCCTCGTCGCCGATGCCCGCGGCCCGCTCCACGTGGATGGCCTGCACCGGCAGCGAGGCACCGCGCTCGGCCAGCAAGGCCGACGCCCGGGCGTGCGCCCCCAACCGCCAGCCCGCACCTGCGGACCCGTACACCACCGAGCGCAGCAACGGGTGGCGGAACCGGAAACGCTGGGTCGAGGCGGTCGGGCGGACGAGATCGCGGGCGAGCAGCTCGTCCAATGCCACCAGCACGTCCGTCTCGTCGGTCTGGGCGACCGGGGCCACCAGCCCGGCGTCGAACACCTCACCGAGCACCGCCGCCGCCCGCGCCACCAGCCGAACCGAGTCGGACAGGCCGGACAGTTCACCGAGCAGGGCCGCCCGCACGGCCTGTGGCAGCTCGTGGTCCCGGACGTCGCGGTCGCCGAACGCGTCCGGCTGCCGGGCAGGCCCCGTCCGCAGCAACGCGTCCAGGTAGAAGGGGTTGCCCCCGCTGGCCTCGTAGAGCTGCCTGCGCCGGCCCGGGGGAACCTCCGCGGCGCACACTTCGTCGACTTCCGCGGGGGAGAGCGGACCGACCTCGATCCGCCGCCACCATCCGTCCCCACTGCAGCGGGCCAGGGTGGTCGCCAGCCGGTCGGGAAGTTGCCGCGGCCGGTAGGCCAGGGCCACCAGCAGCGGGACCGTGGGTGGATGACGCAGCAGGTGGTCGAGCAACTCCGCGCTGCCCTCGTCCACCCAGTGCAGATCGTCGAGGACCAGCAGCAGGGTCGCACCATCGTGGATGCTCTCCAGCAGCGCGCGCACCGCTCGGTACAGCAGGTGGCGCTCGGCCGCGGCCAGGTCGGGCCGGTCGGTGCCGCCGCCCAACGCGGGAAACACGGTGGACAGCAGCCCCAACCGGTGCTCGCCCAGCGCGGCCAGCTTGCCCGGGTCCACGGTGCCGAGATAATCGTCCAGCGCGTCCACGAACACCGCGAAGGGCAGCCGCTCGAACTCCATCGCCTGGCCGTCCAGCACCACGAACCCTCGCCGCTCGGCGCGGGCCCGCAGGGCGTCGAGCAGTGCGGTCTTGCCCATCCCCGGCTCGCCGACGAACTCGACGACCCGCTGAGAGCCTGCCTGCACCTCGGCGAGCGCCGCGTCCACCTCCGCGAGTTCGGCGACCCGTCCCACCACGCGGTTTGCCACGCCGTGTTGCTCCCGTCCGCCCGCCGTGCCCCGCCCGTCGCCCGGCACGCTTCTCGACGGGCACATCCGTCGGGAAATCCCGGATGTTAGCCGCGGGGCCGGAGCAGCAGGCTGAGCAGCCGCGCCGGGCCCTGCCCGGCGCGGTCCTATCGAGTACGCAGCAGGAGGAGCAGGGCCATGCGAGCACGTCCGGTCGCGGTCGTCCTGGTCGGACTGGTCGCGCTGGTGACGGCCTGCTCGACCGGCAGCACCCAGCCGGGTGGGCAGTCAAAACCGCAACCACCCTCCGCCTACGACCTCGTGCTGCGGCAGGTACACCCGGACGGCACGGTGGACAAGGCCACCGCACTCGCCGCGTTCTCTCTGGCGGTTGCCGCGCTTCCGGACGTGCCCACGCCGCCCGGGCCGAAGCGGCTGATCCCGTCCGGCAGCGCCGCGGTCGCCTGGCTGTTGGCCATTTGGTCGCAGCTCACCCCGGCCCAGCAGCAGGCCGCCAGGCAGGCGCTGGAAAGCGGCGTGGCCCCGACCGCGTTCGCCGCGCCGTCCGCGCAGCCGGACCCGAACATGGCCTGCGCCACCTCGGACTCACCGGACGCCGGCCCCTACCGCCAGGTGCTCGACTCGGTCCTCGGCGATATCGCCGGCCACCTCGGCCGCAGCCTCAGGCTGACGGTGTTCCTGCAGGTCAACACCAAGCAGTTGGAGAACCAGCCCAACGGCAAGCCCAGCGTGATGTACACCTGGCCCTGCCGGGGCACGAAGACCGCCGACACCCGCAACCCGACGGGCTGCACCATCCACGTCAACCCCTACGCGGCGGATGCCGCCTTCGACGACCACGCCCGCAGGTCCTTCCTGATCCACGAGGCCATGCACTGCTTCCTGTACGACAGGTTCGGCATTGCCTACGACAGCGTGGCCCCGTGGCTGGCCGAGGGCATCCCGACCTGGGCGCAGACCGCGCTCAATGGCGCCGACCCGGTGGTTACCAGCCACTGGGACGCGTACCTCCAGTTGGACAAGACGTCGCTGTTCCAGCGGACCTACGACGCCGTCGGATACTTCGCCCAACTGGCCAACTCCGGGGTCGACGTGTGGCACCGGGTGGACCCGATGACGGACGCCTTCCTGCACGGTGGCAACAACGCGGCCTGGCAGGCCACCGGGGCGGGGGACGACTTCGTCAACTCCTGGGGACCGGGCTACGCGCGGGGCCGCCATCCGGGCAGGCACTGGGATATCACCGGGTACGGGGTGCCGGGCACGAAGCCGAGCGCCGTGCACTTCGACCTGCTCAACGCGACCACCGCCGAGGCCGCCGCACCCGTGGCCGGTGTCGACCTGGTGGAGCTGAACCTTTCCTCCGACGTGGTCACCTTCGCCGCGGACCCGGGGACGCAGGGCCTGTTCGGCGCCGCCGACGGCAGCGAGCGCCCCATCACCGCGCTGATCGGCAGCGACCTGTGCACCCGGCCCGGCGGCTGCACCTGCCCGAAGGGCAGCGCCGGCGACGGCACCGAGTTGCCCGCGCTGGCCAGGGGGCTGGGCTACCTCGGGATCAGCGGCGGCCTCAGGTCGGTTCGGGTCGGCGTGGTGGGCACCAGCCTGGACGACTTCTGCACGAAGCCCAGGCAGAGTTGCCTGGTTGGCACCTGGACCAGCGTCGGGTTCGACATCTCCTCCGGCGGTGGAGCCATCACCGAGCACGGTGGCGCCGGAGTGGTGCTCCGCATCGCGGCGACCGGAGCCGCGACCGTCGACTTCAGCCCTATGCAGCCGATCGTGTTCAACGCCAAGGACGCCGCGGGCACCCTTCGCTACGACGGGACCGGGTCCGGCCGGATGACCCTGCCGCCCCCGACGGTCACGACCGGAACGTTCGGCGACGCGCACGGCGACTTCGACAACATCGTGGTGACGGTGGCGATCAGCAGCCCGATCCAGGCAACGGTGCTCGACCACAAGCCGCTCAGCGACATCCTTGGCCTGGCGCAGGGACTCACCCAGGGGCTGGGCGGTATCGACAGCAGCCCGCTGCTCGGGCCGGGCGGCTTCACCTGCTCGAAGACCTCCCTGACTATCACCCCACCGCCGGGCTCCCAGGTCGACGGCACATGGACACTGTCCCGCACCGGTCCCTGAGCCGGCCGGAGCGTTCCTGACCTCGCCACGGTCCGGAATCCGGGCGCGGCTGACCGGGTGAGACCGCACGGCTATCGTCGGTGCCATGCAAAGTTGGTCATCGCTCCCCGTCCCGAGGGTTCCCGGCACTCCCCGCCCGCTGCGGTTGTACGACACCGCGACCGGTGAGGTCCGCCCGACGGCACCGGGGAGGACGGCCAAGATGTACGTGTGCGGCATCACGCCGTACGACGCCACCCACCTCGGCCACGCCGCCACCTACCTCGCCTTCGACCTGGTCCACCGGCAGTGGCTGGACAACGGCCACGAGGTGCACTACGTGCAGAACGTCACCGATGTCGACGACCCGCTGCTGGAGCGCGCCCAGCGGGACCAGGACGACTGGGTGGTGCTCGGCATGCGGGAGACCGCGCTGTTCCGCGAGGACATGGAGGCGCTGCGGGTGCTGCCGCCGCGGGACTTCGTCGGCGCCGTCGAGTCCATCCCGGGCATCGTCGAGGTGATCGGCAAGCTGCTGGCCAACAGCTCCGCCTACCGGGTAGACGACCCGGACCACCCGGACATCTACTTCGACCATACCGCCACCGGCCGGTTCGGCTACGAGTCCCACTACGACGAGGCCACCATGCGGGCGGTGTTCCCGGACCGCGGCGGCGACCCGGACCGGCCGGGCAAGCGGCACCCGCTGGACGCCCTGCTGTGGCGGGCCGCCCGGGACGGCGAGCCGTACTGGGAGTCCGACCTGGGGCCCGGCCGGCCCGGCTGGCACATCGAGTGCAGCGTCATAGCGCTGGACAAGCTCGGCATGCCCTTCGACGTTCAGGGCGGCGGCTCCGACCTGGCGTTTCCGCACCACGAGTTCAGCGCCGCGCACGCCGAGTCGCTCACCGGCGAGTACCCGTTCGCCCGGCACTACTGCCACGCCGGCATGATCGGCCTGGACGGCGAGAAGATGTCCAAGTCGCGCGGCAACCTGGTGTTCGTGTCCCGGCTGCGCGCCGACCGCGTGGCGATGATGGCCGTCCGGCTGGCCCTGCTCGCCGGGCACTACCGCAGCGACCGCGAGTGGACCGGCGACCTGCTCACCCGGGGCCAGGCCCGGCTCGCCCGGTGGCAGGACGCCACCGCGCTGGCCACCGCGCCGCCCGCCGAGCAGACGGTCGCCCGGCTGCGCGACCGCCTCGCCGACGACCTCGACACGCCCGGCGCGCTGGCCGTGGTGGACGCCTGGGTCGACGACGCGCTCACCCGAGGCGGCGACGACCCGGACGCCCCCCGACTGGTCCGCGACGCGGTGGACGCGCTGCTCGGCGTCGCCCTCTGAACGAGTTGCCCCCCCGGTCGGCGGCGGACCGCAGCCCGGGGCCGGCACGCGCTCGCCGCGCCGGGCTACGCCCCGGTCGGCCCGGGGCCGGACCCCCGACCGGGGCCCCGGCCGCGGCGGCGCAGGTAGCGCTCGAACTCGGCGGCGATCGCGTCGCCGCTGGCCTCCGCCAGCCGGATTTCCGCGTCCCCGCGCTCCTCCAGCGCGCGCACGTAGTTGCGCACGTCCTCGTCCTCGTCGGCCATCTCGCTGACCGTCTGCTCCCACTCCTCGGCCTGCTCCGGGAGGGTGCCCAGCGGCACCTCCACGTCGAGCACCTCCTCCACGCGGTGCAGCAGTGCGAGGGTGGCCTTCGGCGCCGGCGGCTGGGAGACGTAGTGCGGCACGGCCGCCCAGAACGAGATCGCCGGCACGCCGGCCCGTACGCACGCGTCCTGCAACACGCCGACGATCCCGGTCGGGCCCTCGTAGCGGGACCGCTCCAGCCCGAACTTGGCCGCCGACTCGGCGTCGTAGGCCGTTCCGGTGACCGGGACCGGCCGGGTGTGCGGAGTGTCCGCCAGCAAGGCGCCCAGCGTCACCACCGTGGTGATGCCCAGCCGCTCGACGTGCTCCAGCAACTCGCTGCAGAACTTCCGCCACCGCATGTTCGGCTCGATGCCGTGCACCAGCACCACGTCGAAGGCCGAGCCCGGCGGCCGGCACACCGACAGACGCGTCGTGGGCCACTCGATACGCCGAGTAATACCGTCCACCATACGGACTGTGGGGCGTGTCACTTGGAAGTCGTAGTAATCGTCGGGATCGATCTCCGCGAGCGGGTCCGCGTCCCAGGTGAGCTGGAGGTGTTCGATCGCGGTACTTGCGGCGTCGCCAGCGTCGTTCCAGCCCTCGAACGCCGCCACCATGACGGGCTCGACAAGCTCGGGCGGGTCGGCCGCGATGGCCTCTGACTGCAGGTCCGGATCGGTCACCGGGTCAGCCTACGACCAATTTTCCAGCCGCATGACCCTAGGCTAGTGGGCATGTCTGATCGCGTTGTCTCACCGCTGCTAGACATGCTCTCCGACCGCGTCGTTGTCGCCGATGGTGCCATGGGGACGGCATTGCAGTCCCAGTCGCTGACGCTGGATGACTTCGGGGGCCTGGAAGGGTGCAACGAGATCCTCAACGTCACCCGGCCGGACGTCGTTCGTGCGGTTCACCGCGGCTACCTGGACGCGGGCGCCGACGCGATCGAGACCAACACCTTCGGTGCCAACCTCGCCAACCTCGGTGAGTACGGCATCGCCGACCGCATCCGGGAACTGGCCGAGGCGGGCGCCCGGCTGGCCCGCGAGACCGCCGACGAGTACACCGAGCCCGACCGGCCGCGGTTCGTGCTGGGCTCCGTCGGACCGGGCACCAAGCTCCCGACGCTGGGACACGCCCCGTTCACCGCGCTCCGCGACGCCTACCTCGAACAGGTGCGCGGCATGCTGGCCGGCGGCATCGACGCGGTGCTCGTGGAGACCTGCCAGGACGTGCTGCAGGCCAAGGCCGCGGTCATCGCCGCGAAGCGGGCGATGACCGCCGAGGGCCGCACCGTGCCGCTGATCACCCAGGTGACCGTGGAGACCACGGGCACCATGCTACTGGGCACCGAGATCGGCGCCGCGCTGGTCGCCCTGGAACCGCTGGGCATCGACCTGATCGGGCTCAACTGCGCCACCGGCCCCGCGGAGATGAGCGAACACCTCCGCCACCTGTCCAAGCACGCCCGCGTCGACGTGTCCGTGATGCCCAACGCCGGCCTGCCCGAACTCGGCCCGGACGGCGCGGTCTACCCGCTGCAGCCGGACGAGCTGGCCGAGGCGCTGGCCGGGTTCGTCCGCGAGTTCGGCGTGCGGCTGGTCGGCGGCTGTTGCGGCACCACCGACGAGCACGTGCGCGCGGTCGCCGAGGCGGTCCGCGAGGTCACCCCCGCCAACCGCCGGCCGCGCCCCGAGCCCGGGGTCTCCTCGCTGTACCAGGCCATGCCGTTCCAGCAGGACGCCAGCGTGCTGATGATCGGTGAGCGGACCAACGCCAACGGCTCCAAGGCCTTCCGCGAGGCCATGACCGCCGGCCGGTACGAGGACTGCGTGGAGATCGCCCGGGAGCAGACCCGGGACGGTGCCCACCTGCTCGACCTGTGCGTCGACTACGTCGGCCGGGACGGCGTGGTGGACATGACGGAGCTGGCCGAGCGGCTGGCCACCGCGTCCACCCTGCCGATCATGCTCGACTCCACCGAGCCGCCGGTGCTCGCCGCCGGGCTGGAACGGCTCGGCGGGCGCTGCGCGGTCAACTCGGTCAACTTCGAGGACGGCGACGGCCCGGAGTCCCGCTACCACAAGATCATGGAGCTGGTCTCCGAGTACGGCGCCGCCGTGGTCGCGCTGTGCATCGACGAGCAGGGCCAGGCGCGCACCGCCGAGCACAAGGTCGCCGTGGCCGACCGGCTGATCCGGGACCTCACCGGGCGGTGGGGCATGCGCGTCTCCGACATCATCGTCGACTGCCTCACCTTCACCATCGCCACCGGCCAGGAGGAGAGCCGCAAGGACGCGATGGAGACCATCGACGCGATCCGCGAGCTCAAGCGCCGGCACCCCGACGTGCAGACCACGCTGGGCGTGTCCAACGTCTCCTTCGGACTCAACGCCGCCGCCCGCCAGGTGCTCAACTCGGTGTTCCTGCACGAGTGCGTGCAGGCCGGGCTGTCCACCGCGATCGTGCACGCCTCCAAGATCCTGCCCATCGCGCGGATCCCGGAGGAGCAGCGGCACGCCGCGCTGGACCTGATCTACGACCGGCGCCGCGAGGGCCACGACCCGCTGCAGCACTTCATGTCGCTGTTCGAGGGCGTCACCGCGTCCTCGAACAGGCAGAGCCGCGCCGCGGAACTCAAGGCGCTGCCGCTGTTCGAGCGGCTGGAGCGGCGGATCGTCGACGGCGAGCGCAACGGCCTGGCCGACGACCTCGACGAGGCGCTCACCCAGCGGCCCGCCCTGGAGATCATCAACGACACCCTGCTCGCCGGCATGAAGACCGTCGGCGACCTGTTCGGCTCCGGGCAGATGCAGCTGCCGTTCGTGCTGCAGTCGGCCGAGGTGATGAAGGAGGCCGTGGCCCTGCTCGAGCCGCACATGGAGAAGACGGACAACTCGGGCAAGGGCAGGATCGTGCTCGCCACGGTCAAGGGCGACGTGCACGACATCGGCAAGAACCTGGTGGACATCATCCTGTCCAACAACGGCTACGACGTGGTCAACATCGGCATCAAGCAGCCGATCACCTCGATCATCGAGGCCGCCGAGGAGAACAACGCGGACGCGATCGGCATGTCCGGGCTGCTGGTGAAGTCCACCGTGGTGATGAAGGAGAACCTGGAGGAGCTGAACTCCCGCGGCCTGGCGCGGAAGTGGCCGGTGCTGCTCGGCGGCGCCGCGCTGACCCGCACCTACGTGGAGAACGACCTGGCCGAGATGTACCAGGGCGACGTCCGCTACGCCAAGGACGCCTTCGAGGGCCTGCGGCTGATGGACAAGCTGATGGCCGTCAAGCGCGGCGAGCAGCCGGCCCGCGACCCCGAGGAGGAGGCCAAGGCGGCGGAGCGGAAGGCCCGCCGGGAGCGCTCGCTGCGCATCGCCGCGGAACGCCGGGCCCGGGAGGAGGCCGAGGGCGAGCCGCAGCCGGCCCGCTCCGACGTGGCCACCGACGTGCCCATCCCCACCCCGCCGTTCTGGGGTAGCCGGGTGGTCAAGGGCATCCCGGTGGCCGACTACTCCGCGATGCTGGACGAGCGGGCCACCTTCATGGGCCAGTGGGGACTGCGCGGGGCCCGGGGCGGCGCCGGGCCCACGTACGAGGAACTGGTCGAGACCGAGGGCCGGCCCCGGCTGCGCTACTGGCTGGACCGGCTGGCCACCGAGGGGGTGCTGCAGCACGCCGCGGTGGTCTACGGCTACTTCCCGTGCGTGTCCGAGGGCGACTCGGTGATCATCCTGGACGGCGACGCCCCGGACGCGAGGGAGCGCTGCCGGTTCACCTTCCCGCGGCAGCGGCGGGACCGGCGGCTATGCCTGGCCGACTTCTTCCGGCCCTGGGATCTGGCGCTGCGTGAGGGCAGGGTCGACGTGATCGCCTTCCACCTGGTCACCATGGGCCAGCCGATCGCCGACTACGCCCAGGAGCTGTTCGTCAAGGACGCCTACCGGGACTACCTGGAGGTGCACGGCCTGGGTGTGCAGCTCACCGAGGCGCTGGCCGAGTACTGGCACCGCAGGGTGCGCGAGGAGCTGCGCTGGTCCGGCGGCGCGTCGGTGGCCGAGGAGGACCCGGAGGACATCGAGGAGTTCTTCAAGCTCGGCTACCGGGGCGCCCGCTTCTCCCTGGGCTACGGGGCCTGCCCCGCCCTCGAGGACCGCGCCAAGATCGTCGACCTGCTCGACCCGCAGCGCATCGGCGTGAAGCTCTCCGAGGAGTTCCAGCTCCACCCGGAGCAGTCCACCGACGCGCTGATCGCGCACCATCCGGAGGCCAAGTACTTCAACACCTGATCGGGACCCGAACCGGAAAGGGGAAACCGGGGTGGACCAACGCTCCGGGCCGCGCGGCCGCGACCGGCTGCCGGCCGCCGTGCTGTGGGACATGGACGGCACGCTGGTCGACTCGGAAAAGGTGTGGGACATCTCCCTGCACGAGCTCGCCGAGCACCTCGGCGGTCGGCTGTCCCGGCACACCAGGGAGGCGATGGTCGGCTCCAACTCCGACCGCACGCTGCGGCTGCTGTTCGCGGAGATCGGCAAGCCACCCGAGGCCGAGGCGCTGGCCGAGGCCGGCGGGTGGCTTGCCGCGCGGACCGCGGAGCTGTTCCGCGCCGGGCTACCCTGGCGGCCCGGCGCGGGCGAGGCGCTGCGCGCGATCCGGGACGCGGGCCTGCCCACCGCCCTGGTCACCTCCACGGTACGGGAGCTGACCGAGCTGGCGCTGGACACCATCGGGCGCGAGTTCTTCGACGTCGTGGTGTGCGGCGACGAGGTGGACGGGAACAACAAGCCGCACCCGGAGCCCTACCTGCGGGCCGCGCGGCTGCTCGGCGTGCCGACCACCGACTGCGTGGCCGTGGAGGACTCGCCCACCGGGGTGAGCGCGGCGGTGGCCGCCGGCTGCACGGTGCTCGTCGTGCCCTGCGACGTGTCCGTGCCCCCGGGGGAGCGGCGGGTGTTCCGCGACTCGCTGCTCGGCCTGGACGTCGACGAGCTGGGCCGGCTGCTGCGCCCGGCCGCCGCCTGACGACCGGCGCGGGGCCCGCCCGGCGGGACCCCGGTCGGGCTGTGCGCCCGGGGCAGGTCCCCGCCGCCGTGACCAGGATGAAAGGATCCTGCTCCGTGAAGACGTTCGACGAGTTGTTCGCCGAGCTCAGCGAGCGCGCCCGCACCCGACCGTCCGGTTCGGGCACCGTGGCCGCCCTGGACGCGGGAGTGCACGCGCAGGGCAAGAAGGTGCTTGAGGAGGCCGGCGAGGTGTGGATCGCCGCCGAGCACGAGTCGGACGACCGGCTGGCCGAGGAGATCTCCCAGCTCCTCTACCGCGTTCAGGTGCTCATGCTCGGGCGCGGGCTGGCCCTCGACGACGTGTACCGATACCTGTGAGCGCCGTTCCGAACCGGCCCAGCGACCGCGGGCCGGGGGCTGGCGGGAGCGGCCCGTGCGGTGACGGGGCCGTCGACCGCAGCCGGCCGGCCGGAACAGCGCGAACATCGGACAAGACACCGTGACCACGCGCCAGGGGAGGCCCAAGATGCTGCGCGTCGCCGTACCCAACAAGGGAGCGCTGGCCCAGCCGGCGTCGGAGATGCTTGCCGAGGCGGGGTACCGGCAACGCCACGAGCAGCGGGACCTCACCGTGCTCGACCCCACCAACAACGTCGAGTTCTTCTTCCTGCGGCCCAAGGACATCCCGATCTACGTCGGCTCCGGCGAGCTGGACCTGGGCATCACCGGCCGGGACCTGGCCAGGGAGTCCGGCGCGCCGGTCAGCGAGCGGCTGGAGCTGGGCTTCGGCAACTCCACGTTCCGCTACGCCGCCCCGGCCGGGCGCGAGTGGACCGTCGGGGACCTGCAGGGCAAGCGGCTGGCCACCGCCTACCCGCGGCTGGTCGGCCAGGATCTCGCCGAGCGCGGCATCACCGCCGAGGTGATCGAGCTCGACGGTGCGGTGGAGATCTCGGTGCAGCTCGGCGTCGCCGACGTGATCGCCGACGTGGTGGGATCCGGTCGCACGCTGCGGCAGCACGGCCTGGTCGCGTTCGGCGAGCCGATCTGCGTGTCCGAGGCGGTGCTGGTGCAGCAGGCCGGTGGGCCGGACACCCCGGCCAAGGCCCAGCTCGCCGCCCGGCTGCGCGGTGTGGTGTTCGCCCAGCAGTACGTCATGCTGGACTACGACTGTCCCAAGCAACTGCTGGAGAAGGCGGTCGATCTCACCCCGGGCCTGGAGTCGCCGACCATCGCGCCGCTGGCCGACGAGAACTGGGTGGCGGTGCGCGCCATGGTGCGCCGCAAGGACGCCAACTCGATCATGGACGAGCTGGCCGCGCTCGGCGCCAAGGCGGTGCTCGCCTCGGACATCCGCTCCTGCCGCCTCTGACGCCGACCGGGCTGCGTCACCGGGCCGCTACGCCTCGGCCGTCCCCGGGCTCGCCGCCGCGTCCCGGGGACGAACCAGCAGGGCCTGCGTGGAGCGCCCGACCGGACCGGTGAGGTCGTGCAGCGTGCTGGCCGCCAGCCCCACGCCGCCCGGGCCGAGCCAGGTGGCCGCGTCCATGCCGACCCACTCCCCGGACGGCACCCGGTACAGGTGCACGGAGAGTTCGGTGTTGATGAACAGCCACCGGCGGATGTCCAGCCGGCTGGACACCCCGCTGGCCGAGTCGGCGATCACGAACACCCGCTGCAGGTCGGTCAGGGACTCGCCGTCCACCAGGTCGACGAGCGGCCGCGCCCACACCACGGACGGTCCGGAGCTGAACATGCCGCCGCGCAGTACCCGCCACTCCACCGCGTCGAGGTAGCCGCGGCCCCAGCCGTCCGGCACGGTCATCGGTGTGGCGCCGTCCGGGCCGACCAGCGGTGGCGGTGCGCCACCGGCCACCGCTGTGGTATCCGTGCGGGCGATCCGCCACGCCCGCGCGCGCAGCACCGGCCGGCCGTCGTGCCGAAGCTCGGCGGCGAGCAACTCCACCGACCGCCCGGCGCGCTCCACCTCGGCGGTCACCGTCAACTCGGCCACCGGAACCGGTCCGAGAATCTCCACGGTGACCCGCGCGAGGGCGATGCCGTCGCGCGGCGCGCAGCCCTCCAGCGCGCGTACCAGCAGCGCCGACGGCGGCCCGAGGTGCTGGGACGCCGCCGACCACGGCCCTGCGGTGTGCCCGGTCGCCCGAAACCGGTCCACGCCGACCGGCTGGTAGAACGCGCCACCCATGACGTTGCCTCCGATCGCCGCCTACCGCGAGGTTACTCGCCGGTAACTCCGGCGTCAGCCCCAACCCGGCGGGACGATCGTGCGCGTCCGGGCACCCGAGATCAGTCGGCCCGGTCCAGCGGGGTCTCCTCACCCGGGTCAGGCTCCGGCCAGCCCGGATAGGGCGGCGGTGTCCCGCCGAACTCCGGGCAGTACGCCTTGTGGTCGCAGTAGTCGCACAGGCGGCTCGGGTTGGGCCGGAAGTCGCCGGTACGCCCGGCCCGCAGGATCGCCGTCCAGATCGCGTCCAGAGTGCGCTCGAAACGGCTCAGCTCGGCCTCGTCCGGGGTGTAGGCGAGGGCCTGGCGGTCGGCCAGGTACATCAGCCGGAGCTGCCGCGGCACCACCCCGCGCAGCCGCCACAGCACCAGCGCGTAGAACTTCATCTGGAACAGCGCCTTGGCCTCGCCGATCTCCCGGGGCGCCGCGCCAGTCTTGTAGTCGACCACCCGGATCTCCCCGGTCGGCGCCACGTCCAGCCGGTCGATGTAGCCGCGCAGCAACACCCCGGACGGCAGCTCGGCCTCGACCAGCAGCTCGCAGGCCTCCGGCTCCAGGCGGGCCGGGTCCTCCAACCCGAAGTAGCCCTCCAGCAGCCGGTGCGCGGAATCCAGCCACGCGGTGAACTCGGGGTCGTCCTCGCCGGCGAACAGGCCGGCGAACTCCTCCCGCTCGCCGGCTAACCGTTGCCAGGCCGGCAGCAGCAGCTCGCGCGCCCGCGCCGGTAGCCGCTCGGCCGCCGGCAGGGTGAACAGCTCCTCGAGCACGGCGTGCACCACCGTGCCCCGCACCTGGGCGCGGGTCGGCCGCTCCGGCAGCCGGTCGACCACCCGGAACCGGTACAGCAGCGGGCACTGCTTGAAGTCGCTGGCCCGCGATGGCGACAGCGCGGGCCGCCGCACCACGCCCTGCGCGGGCACCACCCGCCCGCCCGCCGAAGCCTCCGGCGCCGCGTCCGCCACCACGGTTTCCGCGTCGACCTTGTCCGCCATGGCCCGCACCTTAGGGCAGGGCACCGACACGTTGATGTTGCCGCAGCTCATCGCGGCGCGTCACCGTCCAGCTCCGCCGTCGGTCCGACGTGGCGGAGCGGGCGACGGCACCGCCGCGTCACCGGGGCCCCACAACGACCGGCCTACGCTCTTGCACTGTGGCCGCGATGAGGAGCTGGGCGGGACAGCCGGACCGGGACGGCGGCCTCGTGCTGTTCCGGGTTTTCGGCGTGCCCGTGCTGCTCGCCCCGTCGTGGTGGCTGGGCTCGCTGGTGGTGACGCTGCTCTACGCGCCGCTGGTGGGCCGGCTGCTGCCGGACACCAGCCCGCTGGTCGCGGTGCTGCTGGCCGCCGCGTTCGCCGCGCTGCTCGGGCTGTCCGTGCTGGCCCACGAACTCGGGCACTGCGTGGTGGCGTTGCGCTTCGGGCTGCCGGTCCGCCGGCTGCGGCTGTTCCTGCTCGGCGGCATCTCCGAGGTGGCGAAGACGCCGCCGCGGCCACGCCAGGAGGGCCTGGTCGCCGCGGCCGGTCCCGCGGTCTCCGTGCTGCTGGCCGCCGTGTTCGGGGCGATCGTGCTGATGGTGCCCGGCGGGACGGCGCTGTGGCTGCTGGTGGTGCAGACCGCGGTGGCGAACGCCGCGGTCGCGGTGTTCAACCTGCTGCCCGGGCTCCCGCTGGACGGCGGCCGGATGCTGCGGGCCGCGGTGTGGGCGGTCACCGGGCGGCGCCGGTTCGCTACCAAGGCGGCCGTGGTCGGCGGCGGCGTGGTCGCGGTGGCCCTGGTGCTGTGGGCGCTCGTCGGCGTGGCCGAGGGCAGCGAGGACCAGTGGCTACGGCTCGGGGTGTGTCTGCTCACCGCGTGGTTCGTGGTGATGGGCGCCAGCGGCGAACTGGCCGCCGAGCAACGCCGGAGCTGGCCGGACGGGCTGCGGCTGGCCGACCTGGTACGCCCGGTGCTGCAACTGCCGGCGGAGAGCCCGGTCGCCGACGCGCTCGCCGCCTCGGCCGGCCGGGGCGTGGTGCTGGTCCGCGCCGACGGGGTGGCCGCCGGGCTGCTCAACCAGCTCGCCGCGGAACGGCTGGCGGCGGCCGCCCCGTACGCGCCGGCCGAGCAGGCCGCCGAGCCGATCCGCGCGGAGACCGTGCTGCTGGACAGCGAGCCGGGGGAGGAGATCGCCGAGCGGGTGCGCGCCGCGGCCGCCTGGCAGTTCCTCGTGGTCGACGCCGACGGGCGACCGGCCGGGGTGCTGCACCGCGAGGACCTGCGGGCCGCACTTGCCGCCCACCGGCACGGCTGACCACCCGATCGGGCCGTTCACCGGCTCTGCGACGATTCTGCGCCGGCCCCGCGCCCGCCAGGGGCGGCCGGCGGTTTCGGCGTTCCGCGGAGGAGGATCCACACGGTGAGCACGGCACGAGGCGCGTTCCGCCCGGGTGACCGGGTGCAGTTGACCGACCCCAAGGGGCGGCGGTACTCGCTCGTGCTCGAACCCGGCCGGCAGTACCACACCCACCGCGGCGCGCTGGACCACGACCAGCTCATCGGCAAGCCGGAGGGCTCCGTGGTGACCTCGGCCGGCGGCACCTCGTTCCTGGCGCTGCGCCCGCTGCTGCCGGACTACGTGCTCGCCATGCCGCGCGGCGCGCAGGTCATCTATCCCAAGGACGCCGCGCAGATCCTCATGTGGGGCGACGTGTTCCCCGGCGCGCGGGTGCTCGAGGCCGGCGCCGGCTCGGGCGCGCTGACCTGCTCGCTGCTCCGCGCCGTGGGCCCCGAGGGCACGGTGACCTCCTACGAGCTGCGCCAGGACCACGCGGACCATGCGGTGCGCAACGTGGAGCAGTTCTTCGGAACACGGCCGGAGAACTGGACCCTGCACGTGGCCGACGTCACCGAGCACGCCGGCGAGGTGGACCGGGTGGTGCTGGACATGCTCTCGCCGTGGGAGGTGCTGCCCACGGTGGCGGCCAACCTGGTACCGGGCGGGGTGCTGGTCGTCTACGTGGCCACCACCACCCAGCTCTCCCGGGTGACCGAGGCACTGCGGGAGCAGCAGTGCTGGACCGAGCCACAGGCGTGGGAGACGCTGCTGCGGCCGTGGCACGTGGTGGGCCTCGCGGTGCGCCCGGAGCACCGGATGGTCGCGCACACCGCGTTCCTGCTCACCGCCCGCCGGCTGGCCGAGGGCGTGGTGCCGCCCAAGCCGCAGCGCCGCCCCAGTCGCGGCTGAGCACCGGCGGTCCCCGCCATGGGCACGGCCCGTGCGCACCGCCGACCGCCCCGGTGCGATCACCGGGGCGGTCGGGGAGACGCTAGCTCGGGCTGCCGGCCTTCTTGAGGTCGCAGGCCTTCCAGTCACCGTCTTCCTTGACCAGGACCAGTGTTCCGTCCACGCCCTGGGACATCCGATCCCGGACCGTCGCGGGCAGGTTCGCCGGAATGTTCGTGAACCGCAGGTTGATCGCGGCGTCGGCGTGGCTGTCGTCCTTCTGCTGCACGCCGCGCAGCGTCCACTGCGCCTGCATGCTCCGGTACTCGGCGGGGGCGTCCTTCATCGGGTCGATGTCGCTGGAGGACGCCATGCTGCTCTGCTCGGCCTTGCAGCTCAACGCCTTCAGTCCGGACACGTCCTTGGCGTTGAGCTTGTCGATGACGGCCTGCGCCGTCGCCTGAGGCGTGCTGCCGCTCCCGCCGGCCAGCCACACCACCAGCAGCACGACCGCCGCTACGACCACCACACCGCCCCCGGCCAGCACCCAGGGCAGCGCGCGCCGCTTCTTCGGCGCCTCGCCGAACTGGTTGGGATACGGCGCGAACTGGCCGGGCGGCTGCCCGGGCGTGCCGTACGGCGGGACCGGGCCGGGCTGCCCGAACTGCCCTAACTGGCCCGGCTGCTGGGCCCAGCCAGCGGGCGCGGCCGGTTGCCCGGCGAAACCGCCGTAGTGACCCGGTTGCTGCGGGAAACCGCTCGGCTGGCCGAACTGGCCGTACTGCGGCGGCTGCTGTCCAGCATGTGGGAGACCGGCCCGCTGTGCGGATTCATCACCGCTCTGGGGGAATCCGCCGGGGGACTGGGCATAGCCCGCACCCGGTGGCTGGCCCGGCTGACCAGGCTGTTGTGGCCACCCACCCGGCTGGTTGCCGTAACCGGGCTGTTGCGGCGGGACGGACATCACGTACTCCTAGAACTTCCCAGGCCAGAGAGGGACACTCCGCGGAACGGACAACGATGACGAGGTACTGGACGCACGGTAGTGGGTAGGAGGTTCCACTAGACACCGAAATGGAGCATCGCGTCCCGCCGAGGTGGGTTCCCGTTCTTACACCTCCGTCTCGACGGCCACGCCGATGGCCTCTTTTGTCGGTGATCGCCGGTACCGTGGAGGTACGAAGCACGGGAGGAGGGTGCCGACATGCAGCACGACCGTCCCGGCAGCCAGCCCTCGGAGGGCGGCGAGCGGAACAGCGGTGCGAGTGCCGAGGAGTGGGCAGCTCACGTCCAGGCACTCGAAGACGAGATCACGTTGCTACGCCGGAAGCTGACGGATTCACCCCGGCACGTTCGTCTGCTGGAGCAGCGCCTTGCCGAGGCGTCCGAACGTGTCAACCAACTCAGCGAACGCAATGCCAAACTGATCGAGACCCTTCGCGAGGCGCGTAGCCAACTGCTCGCGCTGCGGGAAGAGGTGGACCGCCTGGCTCAGCCGCCAAGCGGATACGGCGTGTTCCTGGCACGCCACGAGGACAACACGGTCGACGTGTTCACCGCGGGGCGTCGGATGCGGGTCACCGTGTCTCCCGCCGTCGAGGTGGACGAGCTGCGTCTCGGCCAGTCGGTGCGGCTGAACGAGGCGCTCACCGTGGTGGAGGCCGGCGGTTTCGAGCAGACCGGCGAAGTGTGCACGCTGCGCGAACTGCTCGCCTCCGATGGTGACGGGAAGCCGACGCGTGCCCTCGTCGTCGGGCATGCGGACGAGGAGCGGGTGGTCTGGCTGGCCGACTCGCTCGACCCGTCGCCGCTGAAGCCGGGCGACTCCCTGCTTGTCGACAACAAGGCCGGGTACGCCTACGACCGGGTGCCCAAGGCCGAGGTCGAGGACTTGGTCCTGGAGGAGGTCCCGGACGTCGACTACTCCGACATCGGTGGCCTGTTCCGGCAGATCGAGCAGATCCGCGACGCCGTGGAGCTGCCGTTCCTGCACGCGGAGTTGTTCCGGGAGTACCAGCTTCGGCCGCCCAAGGGCGTGCTGCTGTACGGTCCACCCGGCTGCGGCAAGACCCTGATCGCCAAGGCGGTGGCCAACTCGCTGGCCAAGCAGGTCGCCGCGGCGCGCGGGGACGACGACGGTCAGGCCAAGTCGTACTTCCTCAACATCAAGGGTCCGGAGCTGCTCAACAAGTTCGTCGGTGAGACCGAGCGACACATCCGGCTGATCTTCCAACGGGCGCGGGAGAAGGCGTCCGAGGGCACCCCGGTGATCGTGTTCTTCGACGAGATGGACTCGATCTTCCGGACCCGAGGCAGCGGCGTGTCCTCCGACGTGGAGACCACGATCGTGCCGCAGCTCCTCAGCGAGATCGACGGCGTCGAGGGGCTGGAGAACGTGATCGTGATCGGCGCGTCCAACCGGGAGGACATGATCGACCCGGCCATCCTGCGGCCGGGCCGGCTGGACGTGAAGATCAAGATTGAGCGGCCGGACGCGGAGGCGGCCAAGGACATCTTCTCCAAGTACCTCACCGCGGATCTGCCCATCCACGCCGACGACCTCGCCGAGTTCGGCGGCGACCGGGCGCTCTGCGTGGAGGCGATGATCCAGCACACCGTCGAGCGGATGTACGCCGAGACGGAGGAGAACCGCTTCCTCGAGGTCACCTACGCCAACGGCGACAAGGAGGTCCTGTACTTCAAGGACTTCAACTCCGGCGCGATGATCCAGAACATCGTGGACCGGGCGAAGAAGGCCGCGATCAAGTCCGTGCTCGAGACCGGCCAGCCGGGGCTGCGGGTGCAGCACCTGCTGGATGCGATCGTGGACGAGTTCGCCGAGAACGAGGACCTGCCCAACACCACCAACCCGGACGACTGGGCACGCATCTCGGGCAAGAAGGGCGAGCGGATCGTCTACATCCGCACCCTGGTCACCGGGAAGAACCAGGAGTCCGGCCGGGCGATCGACACCGCCACCAACACGGGCCAGTACCTGTAGGCGGCGGTCGGCGACGCGACGAGTTCGGGGCTGTCATCCCTGCCGGGGTGGCGGCCCCGAACCATGCCCTGCCCAGGCGTGCCCTGATGGCGCGTCCAGCCGCGAGAGCGGCGGCGCGCCGTGGCTCGGATGCCCGGTGGCCGGGCCAGGCGGGGTGGCCGCGTAGGCGCCAGCGGCCGCCGCGGTTAGCGTGCGGTCATGCCACCGCCGACCGCCGCCCGCCTCGGGCTCGGCCTGGCCGCCCTGGGCCGGCCCGCGTACATCAACCTCGGCCGGCAGGACGCCTTGCCGGCAGACCGCAGCGTGGCCGCCATGCGCGAGGCCACCTGGCGGGTGCTCGACGCCGCCCACGAGGCCGGAATCCGGTGGGTGGACGCGGCCCGCTCCTACGGCCGCGCCGAGGAGTTCCTCGCCGGATGGCTGGCCGACCGCGGCCACCGCGACGTCACCGTGTCCAGCAAGTGGGGCTACGCCTACGTCGGCGGCTGGCGGCTGGACGCCCCGGTGCACGAGGTCAAGGAACACTCGCTGGCCCGGTTCCGCGCGCAGTGGGCGGAGACCCGGGCGCTGCTGGGCGACCGGGTGGCCGTCTACCAGGTGCACTCTCTCACCGCGGACAGCCCGCTGTTCACCGACCGTGCCCTGCTGGACGCCCTCGCCACGCTGGCCGACCGCGGCGTGCGGCTCGGCTTCTCCACCTCCGGCCCCCACCAGGCCGACACGGTGCGCAGGGCGCTGGAGGTGTCGGTGTCGGGCCGGCGACTGTTCGCCGCCGTCCAGTCCACCTGGAACGTGCTGGAGCCCTCGGTCGGCCCGGCCCTGGCCGAGGCGCACCGGGAAGGGCTGCACGTGCTGGTCAAGGAGGCCCTGGCCAACGGCCGCCTGGCGGTCGACCCGCCGGCCGAGGTGGTCGCGCTCGGCCGGCGGTGGGAGGCCGGGCCGGATGCGGTGGCGCTGGCCGCCGCGCTCGCCCAGCCGTGGGCGGACACCGTGCTGCTCGGCCCGGCCAGTGTGCCGCAGCTACGCGCCAACCTCGCCGCCGTGCGGGTGCCTCTCGCCGCGGACGAGTTGGCCGGCCTGGCCGTGTACCCGGCGCGGTACTGGGCCGACCGCGGGGCGCTGACCTGGGCCTGACCCGCGTCCGCAGGGTCGGCGCCGTCGGTGACGGGGACGCCCTTCGATCACCCGGACGGCCGTGCATTAGGTTGCGAGTGCTGCTCCCGCGCCTCGCGGAACCCATCACACCCGACACCGGAGGAAACGCGTTGCGTCGCGCGCACATCGTGGCCGCCCTCGGCGTCGCCGTGGTGATCACCGGCTGCTCCGGCAAGCCGAACGACCTGCGGCACTACGGTCAGCGCGCCGACCTCAGCCCCACCACCGGTCCGAGCCACCCGGTCGCGACGACGACCACCGGCACCGGGGCACCCGGCACCGTGGCGCCGGTACCGCTGACCGGCAGCCAGGCGCTGGCCACCACGCTGCAGCGCGGTCTGCTCAACCAGGCCGACCTGGCGGCCGAGGGGGTGCACCCGGCCGGCCCGCCGGCGCCCGCCGTGCTGCCCGCGCTGGCCACCTGCCACGCCCCGCTGGACCTCGCCGGGCGCCCCGCCGCGGCCGGCTACCAGGCGCGTTGGCTGTACGCCAGCGGGTCGTCGCTGCAGCAGTACCTGGCGGGCTATCCGGGCGCCAGGGCGGCCGGTGTGGTGGACGCGGTGCGCAGGGCGGTCAGCTGCCCCAGCTATCCCGCGCCGGACGGCGTGCACCGGCTCGCCGGGCCAGTGGAACTGCCGCCCCAGACCGGTGTCGACGCCCAGCTGGCCTGGTGCGAGCACGGCGCGGCGCAGTCCGGGAGCTGCACCCTGCTGCTGGCCCGCGGCCCGCTGCTGACCGTGGTCACCATCGACGCCACCGTGGAGGCCAGGGCCCGCGCCGCGATCATCCGGGTCGCTCCGGTCGCGGCCGCCGCGCTGCGACGCGGCTGAGCGGACCGGCCAGGTCAACGCGGCCGGCGGCGGAACCACTCCTCGATGCACCGCCGGCCGTCCGGCACGAACGGCCATGCGGGATTGGCCAACCGGTCCCGCAGCTCGTCCAGCGGCATCCACCCGCCGTCGGCGATCTCCTCGGGCTGGTGGACCACCGGGCCGTCCCAGCGCGCCTCGTAGGTGTGCACGTGGCAGCGCACCGGCGGCGCGTCGTAGCGCAGCGTGAACAGCGGCCGCAGCGGCACGCCGGCGATGCCGAGTTCCTCGCCCAGCTCCCGGGTGGCCGCGTCCACGGGGTCCTCGCCGGCTGCGACCACGCCACCGGCCCAGCAGTCGTGCATGCCGGCGAAGATGTCCTTGTCCGGGCTGCGCCGGTGCACGTACACCCGGTCGCCGGCGGTCGAGCGCACCAGCACGGCGGTGCTCGCATGCCACAGTCCCTCGGCGCGCATCACGGACCGCGGCGCACTGCCCCGCACGGCACCGTCCCGGTCGTAGACCGCGACCAGCTCATCGGCATCGCTCACCGGCTGATGCTCGCACGCCCGCCGAGGCGGCATCGGGCACCGCCGAGGCACTTTCTTCCCCCGAGGCGGAAACAGGGGACTCACACCATCGTGTGAGTTTGGCTGCGGATGGCGGCCGCGCAGGCGACGGAGGTGGCGAGAACGGCGCAGCCGCCGCACCGTCGTGCGGCGGACCGGTGAGCGAACCGGGACTCCAGTGGCCCGGGTCGCACACCTTCCCTAGGCAGAGGCCGTAGGCTGCCAGTATGCGGCGGATCATGGGAACCGAGGTCGAGTATGGGATCGCCGTGCCCGGCGACCCCACGGCCAACCCGGTGCTGACGTCCACCCAGGTCGTCCTCGCCTATGCCGCGGCGGCCGACATCCCGCGTGCCCGGCGGGCGCGCTGGGACTACGAGGTCGAGTCGCCGCTGCGGGACGCGCGCGGCTTCGACCTGGGCACCCCGGGCGCGCCCTCGTCCGACCCCGAGGTCGAGGATCTCGGCGCGGCCAACGTGATCCTCACCAACGGCGCCCGGCTCTACGTCGACCACGCCCATCCGGAGTACTCCGGCCCGGAGGTGACCAACGCCCGGGACGCGGTGATCTGGGACAAGGCCGGCGAGCGCGTGATGGAGGAGGCCGCGCTGAAGGCCGCCACCGTGCCCGGCCAGCCGCAACTGCAGCTCTACAAGAACAACGTGGACGGCAAGGGCGCCAGCTACGGAACGCACGAGAACTACCTGATGGCCCGCAGCACGCCGTTCACCGCGGTGATCGCCGGGTTGACCCCGTTCTTCGTCTCCCGCCAGGTGGTCTGCGGCTCCGGCCGGGTGGGGCTGGGCGCCACCGGGGAGGAGCCGGGCTTCCAGCTCTCCCAGCGCGCCGACTACATCGAGGTCGAGGTCGGCCTGGAGACCACGCTCAAGCGCGGCATCATCAACACCCGGGACGAGCCGCACGCCGACGCGGACAAATATCGCCGGCTGCACGTGATCATCGGCGACGCCAACCTCGCCGAGACGTCCACCTACCTCAAGCTGGGTAGCACCGCCCTGGTGCTGGACATGATCGAGGCCGGCCGCCGGTTCGACGACCTGCGGCTGGCTGACCCGGTCCGCGCGGTGCACACCATCAGCCACGACCCGAGTCTCAAGGCCACCGTGGAGCTGGCCAACGGGCGCAAGTTCACCGGGTTGGACCTGCAGTTCGCCTACCATGAGCGGGCCGCGGAGCACGCCGACCGGTACGGCACCGACCGGATGTCGCTGAACGTGCTGAACACCTGGGGTGAGGTGCTGGACGCGCTGGCCCGTGACCCGCTGGAGTGCGCCGACCGGTTGGACTGGCCGGCCAAGCTGCGGCTGCTGGAGGGGTACCGGTCCCGGGACGGGCTGTCCTGGGGCTCGCCTCGGCTGCACCTGGTCGATCTGCAGTACTCCGACGTCCGCCTGGGGAAGGGCCTGTACAACCGGCTGGTCGCCCGCGGCTCGATGAAACGCCTGGTCAGCGAGGAGGAGGTGCGCACGGCGATCATCTCCCCGCCGGAGGACACCCGAGCCTACTTCCGCGGTCGCTGCCTGGAGAAGTACCCGATGTCGGTGGCCGCCGCCTCGTGGGACTCGGTGATCTTCGACCTGGGGCGGGAGTCGCTGGTCCGGATCCCCACCCTGGAACCGCTGCGCGGCACCAAGGCGCACGTCGGGGCGCTGCTGGAGGCGGCGGACACGGCCGAGGAACTGGTCGATGCCCTCACCCGTGGCTGATCTCGGGTTGTGATCAATCGCGCCGCAACCGGCGACGGATGTCGGTCCCGCTGGGTAATGTTCGTATAGGCCTAACCACAGGGGAGGCGAGATGTCCCAGGAGCAGGTTCAGCGGCACGGTGGCGGCGACGGCGACGACGAGGTCGAGGCCACCGCCGCGGCCGGTCAGGAACGCCGGGAGAAGATGAACGAGGACGTGGACGCGATCCTCGACGAGATCGACGACGTGCTCGAGGAGAACGCCGAGGACTTCGTCCGCGCCTACGTGCAGAAGGGCGGCGAGTAGGGGGTCGGCGCGCCCGCGCCGCCGGTCCCCCGCTGCCGACCAGCCACCGCGACAGGAGACGATGCTGCGCATGGACCACATGTCGTCCCGGGGCATCCCGGGTGCGGCCCTGCCCCCTGCTTACCTGACGCCCGGGTCGTCGTCGTTCGTCGACTTCCTCCGCGACCACGCACCCGAGTTGCTGCCGGGCCACCGGCGGCTGCCCGAGGGTGTCGTGGAGGCCCCGCACGGCACCACGGTCGTGGCGGTGGCCTTCCGCGGCGGCGTGGCGATCGGCGGCGACCGCAGGGCCACGATGGGCAACCTCATCGCCCAGCGTGACATGGACAAGGTGTTCATCACCGATGACTACTCCGCGGTGGGGATCGCGGGTACCGCCGGCATCGCCATCGAACTGGTCCGGCTCTACACGGTGGAACTGCAGCACTACGAGAAGATCGAGGGCATGCCGTTGTCGCTGGACGGCAAGGCCAACCGGCTGGCGCAGATGATCCGCGGCAACCTCGACGTCGCCATGACCGGCCTGGCCGTGCTCCCGCTGTTCGTCGGATTCGACACGGAGGCGGCCGACCCGGACCGCGCCGGCCGGATCGTCTCCTACGACGTCACCGGTGGCCGCTACGACGAGAAGCTGGGCTACCACGCCGTCGGTTCGGGCTCTCTGTTCGCCAAGTCCTCCCTGAAGAAGCTCTACGACCCCGACGCGGACCAGGAGACCGCGGTGCGCGCGCTCGTGGAGGCCCTCTACGACGCGGCCGACGACGACTCGGCCACCGGAGGTCCCGACATGGTGCGCCGCATCTACCCGACGATCGCCACCGTGACCGCGGCCGAGGGCGCCGTGAAGCTGCCCGAGGAGCGGGCCGCCGAGGTGGCGCAGGCGGTCGTCACCGACCGCAGCCAACGCCCGGCGGGCTGACTCCCGCACGCCCCGCATCCACTCCCGACCTTCTCAGGAGCCCAGCCTTGACCATGCCGCTGTATGCGTCCGCCGAGCAGGTGATGCGCGACCGCTCGGAGTACGCGAGAAAGGGCATCGCCCGCGGTCGCAGCGTTGTCGTGCTGGCGTACGCGGGGGGCGTGCTGTTCGTGGCCGAGAACCCGTCGACCTCGCTGCACAAGGTCTCCGAGATCTACGACCGCATCGCCTTCGCCGCCGTCGGCCGCTACAGCGAGTTCGAGACGCTGCGGCGCGCCGGGATCCGGTTCGCCGACCTGCGCGGCTATTCCTTCGACCGGCGCGACGTCACCGGCCGCACCCTGGTCAATACCTACGCGCAGACTTTGGGCACGATCTTCACGGAGCAGCTTAAGCCGTTCGAGGTGGAGATCTGCGTGGCGGAGGTCGGCGACGCGCCCGGCCAGGACCAGATGTACCGGCTCACCTTCGACGGCTCCATCTTCGACGAGCCTCACTACGTGGTGATGGGCGGGCAGGTGGACTCCATCGCCACCGCGCTGAAGGACAGCTACCGCGAGGGCATGGAGTTGGCCGACGCGATCGGCGTCGCGGTGCACACGCTGAGCAGCGCCCCCGCGTCCGCAGGAGCGGGCAACGGCGGCGCGCGCACGCTGGGGGTCGACAACCTCGAGGTGGCGGTGCTGGAGCGGCACCGCCCACACCGGGCCTTCCGGCGGATCTCCGGGGCGGCGCTGCGGGCACTGCTGCCCTCGGACGGCTCCGGCGCCGCGGGCAAACCACCGGCCTCGGGCGGCGAGTCCTCCGGCGACGACGGCGAATCGGGGAACGGCAGCGGCTCCGGGGAGAGTTGAGGTTCCCGACGCCCGGTCGCGGGTGCCTGTTGCCGTTGTCACAGCGAGTGGTGGCCGGGCGCTCCGCCGTGGTCGGCGCCGGGACGTGTGCCGCCGGTGTGTCGGTTCGCCCGGCCCTCGCAACGCGGGCCGGATGTCACGAGACGTTAACGCCGGACCGGTGAACCCCCGAACGGGTCACCAGCGAAACTCGCCGCACGGCCTACTGTGGAGGAATGCAGCGGCGGATCTTCGGCATCGAGACCGAGTTCGGGGTGACATGCACCTTCCACGGGCAGCGTCGCCTGTCGCCCGATGAGGTGGCGCGGTACCTGTTTCGCCGTGTCGTCTCCTGGGGGCGGTCGTCCAACGTGTTCCTGCGCAACGGCTCGAGGCTGTACCTGGACGTCGGTTCGCACCCGGAGTACGCCACCGCGGAGTGCGACGACCTGACCCAACTGGTGACGCACGACAAGGCCGGCGAGCGCATCCTCGAGGACCTGCTCGTCGACGCCGAGCGTCGGCTGGCCGACGAGGGCATCGGCGGCGACATCTTCCTGTTCAAGAACAACACCGACTCGGCGGGCAACTCCTACGGCTGCCACGAGAACTACCTCGTCGCGCGGGCGGGGGAGTTCGCCCGCATCGCCGACGTGCTCCTGCCGTTCCTGGTGACCCGGCAACTCATCTGCGGCGCCGGCAAGGTGCTGCAGACCCCGCGCGGTGCCGTCTACTGCCTGTCCCAGCGCGCCGAGCACATCTGGGAGGGCGTGTCCAGCGCGACCACCCGGTCGCGGCCGATTATCAACACCCGGGACGAGCCGCACGCCGATGCCGAGCGGTACCGCCGGCTGCACGTCATCGTCGGCGACTCGAACATGTCCGAGGTGACCACGCTGCTCAAGGTGGGCAGCGCCAACCTGGTCCTGGAGATGATCGAGCAGGGCGTGCAGTTCCGCGACTTCAGCCTGGACAACCCGATCCGGGCGATCCGGGAGATCAGCCACGACCTGACCGGGCGGCGGCCGGTGCGGCTGGCCGGTGGCCGGGAGGCCTCCGCCCTGGACATCCAGCGCGAGTACTACGCGCGCGCCGTCGAGCACGTCGCGCGCCGCTCGCCGGACCCGCTCACCCAGCGAGTGGTCGAGTTGTGGGGCCGCACGCTGGAGGCCATCGAGCAGGAGGACCTGTCCAAGATCGACCGCGAGATCGACTGGGCGATCAAGTACCGGCTGGTCGAGCGGTACCGGGCCAAGGCCGGCCTGGAGCTGTCCAGCCCGCGCATCGCCCAGCTCGACCTCTCCTACCACGACATCCGACGCGGTCGGGGCGTCTTCGACCTGCTGCAGCGCAAGGGCATGGTGGAGCGGGTCACCGACGACGGCGAGATCGAGGCGGCCAAGGACACCCCGCCGCAGACCACCCGGGCCAAGCTGCGCGGCGACTTCATCGCCGCCGCCCAGGCCGCCGGGCGGGACTTCACCGTCGACTGGGTCCACCTCAAGCTGAACGACCAGGCGCAGCGCACGGTGCTGTGCAAGGACCCGTTCCGCGCGGTGGACGAGCGGGTGGAACGCCTCATCGCCTCGCTGTAGCCCGGGCCGCGCGGCAGCCGATCTCGGTAGCTCGACCCGGCCGAGCTACCGCCGCACCAGGGTGGGGCCGGCGGCGAGCAGCAGCAGCACGTCGACCCCGGCCGCGACCATGACCGCGCGGAACGCCGCCCGGGACCCCGGACCGCGACCGAGCACCTGCCCCACCGCCAGCGCCGCCACCGCCACCGGCAGGGCGGCCACCGCGAACGGCGTCGGGCCGCCGCCGGGTCCGAGCGCCAGCACCAGCGAGGCCGCGAGCAGCAGCCCGGACGCGGCGACCCGGCTGCCCGCCGGCCCCAGCCGGTGCGGCAGCCCGCGCACCCCGGCGGCCAGGTCGTCGCCGAGGTCGGGCAGCACGTTGGCGAAGTGGGCCGCACAGCCGAGCAGCGCGCCGCCGACCACCAGCCACCACGGCGGCGCCGGATGCCCGGGCAACCCGAGCACCACGAACGCCGGTAGCGCCCCGAACGCGACCGCGTACGGCAGCGCGGATGCCGCCGTGGCCTTCACACCCACGTCGTAGGCCAGTGCGGCCGCCACACCGACCAGATGCACCAGGCCGGCCGTCACCCCGGAGAGCAGCGATAGCGGCACGCAGGCGAGCCCGGCCAGCACCGCGGCATCCCGCACCACCCGGCGGGGCACCGTGCCCGCGGCCACCGGCTTGTCCGCCCGCCCCACCGCGATGTCCCGCTCGGCATCCAGGAAGTCGTTGAGCCAACCCACCGCGAGCTGCCCGGACAGCACCGCGGCGGAGACGGCGGCCACCCCGGCGGCGGGCCGACCGGTGGCCACCGCCAGTGCCGTGGCGACCAGCGTCACCGCGATCCCGGGTTCCGGGTGCCACGCCCGGGCCAGGCCCGCGACGGGGGCGAACCGCGACGGGGACACGCCGGGAAGTGTGCCAGCCCGACTGTCACCCCGGGCCGGCGCGCCGTGCCCGGCGGGCGAGCGAAAGGGACCATTCACCCCGGCAGCGCCACCGAATGTGCCGTTCGCTCCGTGTCATCCCGGGTTTCCCGAACGGGCGACGGGGCTGCGGAGTTAGGGTGCCCGCGTGTCCACCGCACGCGCCGAGCGCCTCGTCAACCTGGTGCTGTGCCTGCTGTCCACGCGCCAGTACCTGACCGCGGAGCGCATCCGGTCGATCGTGCCCGGCTACGCCGACGCGCCCAGCGATGACGCGTTCTTCCGGATGTTCGAGCGGGATAAGGCCGAACTGCGTGATCTGGGCATCCCGCTGGAAACCGGGCGGAACTCGGTGTTCGACCCGGTCGAGGGCTACCGGATCGCGCGCCGCGACTACGAGCTCGGCGAGATCGACCTGGAACCGGACGAGGCCGCCGCGGTCGCCCTCGCGGTGCGGCTGTGGGAGTCACCCGAACTGACCGGGGCGGCGCACGGTGCGCTGCTGAAGCTGCGCGCCGCCGGTGTGGACGTCGACCAGACCGCCCCGGCGGCCGTGGAGCCCAAGGTGCGCACCCCGGAGCCGGCGTTCGGCCCGCTGCTGGCCGCGGTGCAGCGTGGCCGGGTGGTGACCTTCGACTACCGCCGGCCCAGCCCGGCCGAGTTGCGCACCCGCACCGTGGAGCCGTGGGGCGTGGTGTCCTGGCAGGGCCGCTGGTACCTGGTCGGCCATGACCGGGACCGGCGCGGCACGCGGTGCTTCCGGCTGTCCCGGATCGTCGGCGAGGTCCGCGCCGCCAGCCAGGACGGGGCCGTGCAGCGGCCCAGGGACGTCGACCTGCTGGAGATCGTCACCCGCACCGGCGACGAGCCACCGCCGCCGGCCAGGGCACGGCTGTGGGTCGCGGACGGCCGCGCCCAGGGCCTGCGGCGGCGGGCCCGGGTGGTCAGCCGGCAGGCGATGGCCGGCGAGCCGGGGGACGTCGTGGAGATCGAACTGCGCTACCCGGACTCGGCGGCCAGCTGGATCGCCGGGTTCGGTCCGGACGTGCTGGTCCTGGAACCGGACGTGCTCGCCAAGATGGTGCGCGAGCGGCTGCTGGGCGCGGTCACCGCCGCCGAACGGCTCGGCCGGCCGGCACCCGCCGACGGCCCGGCGGACGATCGGGGCGGGGAGGCTCCCTGATGCGTGCGTCAAGCCGCGTGAGCCAACTCGACCACGGGGGCGCCCTGTTTCCGCAGGCGCCCGCGTCATGCGGCCAGCCCGTGCGGGACGTGACCCGGGCGCATCTGGTGCGGCCTGGCGACGCGATCGTGGTCGCGCGCGAACTCGCGGAAAGGGAGGCTCGGTGATCGTGGTCGCGCAGACTCGCGGACAGGGAGAGCGGCGATGAGCCGGCCCACGGACCGGTTGCCCCGGCTGCTGGCGCTGGTGCCGTACCTGCTGGCCCGCCCGGGCATCCCGATCGAGGAGGCGGCGGCCGACTTCGGTGTCAGCCCCGCGCAGCTGCGCAAGGACCTGGAACTGCTGTGGATGTGCGGCCTGCCGGGGTACGGGCCGGGCGACCTGATCGACCTTTCCTTCGAGGGCGACACGGTCACCGTCACCTTTGACGCCGGCATGCGCCGCCCGCTGCGGCTGACCGCCGCCGAGGCGACCGCCCTGCTGGTCGCGCTGCGCGCACTGGCGGACACCCCGGGCGTGACCGACACCGCCGCGGTGCAGCGGGCGCTGGCCAAGGTGGAGGCCGCCGTCGGGCAGGCTCAGCCCGCCGGCGTCGTGGTCGGCCTGTCCGTGCGGGACAGCGAGGCCACCGCGCGGGTCCGGGAGGCCGCACGGGACGCGCTGGCCCACGGCCGGGCGCTGCACATCCGCTACTACACCGCCTCCCGGGACGAGATCACCGACCGCACCGTCGACCCGATGCGGCTGCTGCTGGTCGAGGGCCGCAGCTACCTCGAGGCGTGGTGCCGCAGCGCCGAGGGTGTGCGGCTGTTCCGCCTGGACCGGGTGGACGACGTGCGGGTGCTCGACGAGCCCGCCGCGCCACCGCCGGGGGCGGAGCCCACCGACGTCTCCGAGGGCCTGTTCCGACCCGCGCCCGGCCAGCGGACCGCCCAACTGGTGCTCGCCCCGGACGTGCGGTGGGTCGCCGAGTACTACCCGGTCGAGGAGGCCACCGAGCTACCCGGCGGCCGGCTGCGGATCCGCATGCGCTACGCGGACAGCTCCTGGATGGTGCGGCTGCTGCTCGGCCTGGGCGGTGAGGTGGTCGTCGAGGAACCCGCCGAGCTGGCGGAGCAGGTGCACGCCCAGGCGGTGGAGGCGCTGCGCCGGGCGGATCATCTGGCCGCCCGGTGATCGGGTTACCGTGTCCGGCGTGCCGTACCTGCCGAGCCTGCTGCTGGCCGTTCTCGCGGTGGTCGTGTCGGGCCTGCTCGCCCTCCGGGTGTCCCGGGCGGCGCGGCGGTTCGCCGCGGCCAGGAAGCGGTTCCGCGGCCACCTCGATCACGGAGTGGGGTTGCTGCGGGCCCGCCGTGCCGCGCTGCGAGTGGCCGTCCGCGAGCGGTGGCCCGGCGGTGCCCACCGTGCCCTCCTCCCGCGTACCATCACGGAGCAGGACAGGGCGGAGGAGCGTCGTGGCCAGTAGCGCCGCAACCGGGCTGCCGGTTCCCGTCGTCCATTCCCCGGTGGGCGGGCTCGCCCACCAGGCCGAGCACTGAGAAGGGCGGTTCGCGCGGTGGCGGAAGAACAGTTCCGCGGCGAGGCGAACGGCCGTCGGGGCCGCCGTCGCCGCTGGCGCCGTTGGGACCGCCGGAACAATCCCGACGGCACCATGACGCTCATCGAGCACATCTACGAGCTGCGCCACCGGCTGGCCATGGCACTCGTCGCGCTCGGCGTCGGTGCGCTGCTCGGCTTCCTGTGGTTCGGCAGGGGCGTCGGTCCGATCCCGTCGCTCGGCGACATCGTCACCGGCCCGTACTGCCGGCTGCCGGCCAGTGTCAGGCTGGATACCGGGCACGGCTGCCGGTTGCTGCAGACCCAGCCGTTCGAGGCGTTCCTGACCCAGCTCAAGGTGGGCGCCGCGGTGGGAGCGGTGTTCACCAGTCCGGCATGGCTGTACCAGATCTGGGCGTTCATCACCCCCGGCCTGTACGCGAGGGAGCGCAAGTACGCGCTGTCCTTCGTCAGCTGCGCGGTGGTGCTGTTCGCCGCCGGCGCGGTGCTTGCGTTCTTCGTGGTGCCGGAGGGCCTGCGGGTGCTGGTCAGCTTCGGCGGCAACCAGTTCATCACCGCGCTGGCCGCGGACAAGTACATCTCCTTCGTGCTGGCCATGCTGATCATCTTCGGGGTGAGCTTCGAGCTGCCCCTGCTGGTGGTCATGCTCAACCTGGCCGGCGTGCTGTCCTACGACAAGCTGCGCCGGTGGCGCCGGGGCCTGATCTTCGGGCTGTTCGTGTTCGCCGCCATCGCCACTCCCGGCCAGGACCCGATCTCCATGCTGGCCCTGGCCGGCGCGTTGACCCTGCTGTTCGAGATCGCTGTCCAGATCACCCGGCTGCACGACCGCAGGGTGGCTCGGCGGCGGGTCGAGGAGGGCTGGGACGGCATCAGCGACGACGAGGCCTCCCCCCTTGATCTGCGTCCGGAACCGGTCGCGCCCGGTTCGCCGGACGAGCCGTCCCAGGTCCGTTACGACGACGCCACGTGACCACGTCCTGCGCACGCGCCGCGCTGCTGGTGTGCCCGGCCTCGGGGCTCGGCCGGGCCGCTCGTATGGCCGGCACCGCCGCCGAGGCGTTGCGTGGCGCGGTCGGCAAGCTCGATCCGCTGGTGGCGGACAGTGCGAAGGGCACCGCGGAACTGGCCGCGGCCGCGGTGCGGGACGGCGTGGACGTGCTGGTCGTGCTCGGCGGTGACGGCGGCGTGCACCACGCCCTGCAGGCGTGCGCGGGCAGCGACACCGCCCTCGCCGTGGTGCCCGCCGGCACCGGCAACGACTTCGCCGCCGCGCTCGGCCTGCCCGCCGACCCGATGGCCGCCCTGTCCAGCGTGGTCGGCGCGCTGCGCGACGGCCGGCGCCGCCGCGTGGACCTCGGCAGGATCTCCCGGGCGACCTGGTTCGGCACGGTGCTGTGCGCGGGCTTCGACTCGGCGGTCAACGAGCGGGCGAACGCGATGTCCTGGCCGCGCGGGCCGCGCCGCTACGACATCGCGATCGTGCGCGAGCTTGCCCGGCTGCGGCCGCAGCCGCTGGTGCTCGGCACCGACGAGGGGAAGGCAGAGCTGGAGGCCACCCTGGTCGCGGTGGGCAACACGACCAGCTACGGCGGGGGCATCCCAATCTGCCCGGACGCCGAGACCGCCGACGGGTACCTGGACGTGACCGTGGTGCGGGAGATGAGCCGCCGGGAGCTGGTGCGCATGCTGCCCACGCTGCGCACCGGCCGGCATGTGGAGCACCCCGCGGTGACCACGCTGCGCGCCCGGCGGGTGCTGCTGGGCGGCGACAACGACTGGATCGCCTACGCCGACGGGGAGCGGCAGACGGTGCTGCCGATCACCGTGGAGTGCGTGCCCGCCGCGTTGACCGTGGTCACCCCCGCCTAGTTCGAGCGCGCCACTCGCCGCGGCCCGCCGCCATCCTCCTTCCCGAAATTTTCTATAGTTTCAGTGTAAATTGAAAATTCCTCGACCCACGACCCACCTGGCACCACCGGGAAAGAAACCAGGGCCACGAAGATCACGCCGGTCTCCGCCACACGATCGCCGGTGATGTGAAAACCTGGACGCGTGGCTGCCAGCCCTTCGCGGTCCCCTGCCGAGGCGTACGCCGCTGCGCGCAGGCGCGCCTCGTGGCCGAAACTGGCCGGGTTCACCTCGATGCTCTCCTTCGAACTCGACCCGTTCCAGCGCACCGCGTGCGAGGCGGTGGAGGATGGTCACGGGGTGCTGGTGTGCGCGCCGACCGGGGCCGGCAAGACGGTGGTCGGGGAGTTCGCCGTGCACCTGGCCCTCGCCGAGGGGCAGAAGTGCTTCTACACGACGCCGATCAAGGCGCTGTCCAACCAGAAGTACGCGGATCTCGTCGCCCGCTACGACGAGGACACCGTCGGCCTGCTGACCGGGGACACCTCGGTGAACGGGGACGCACCCGTCGTGGTGATGACCACCGAGGTGCTGCGCAACATGCTGTACGCCGGATCGTCCACTCTGGACGGTCTCGGCTACGTGGTGATGGACGAGATCCACTACCTGGCCGACCGGTTCCGCGGGGCGGTGTGGGAGGAGGTGATCCTCCACCTGCCCGACGACGTCCGGTTGATCGGGCTGTCCGCGACGGTCAGCAACGCCGAGGAGTTCGGCGACTGGCTGGTCGAGGTGCGCGGGGACACCACGGTCGTCGTAGACGAGCACCGGCCAGTGCCGCTGTGGCAACACATGATGGTCGACCGCCGGCTGATGGACCTGTTCGCCGGTGAGGCGAAGGACGGGCAACTCCGCATCAACCCGCAGCTTCTGCGCCGCACCGAGGAGCTGAGCCGGCACCACGTGCCGTTCGGCCGGGCCCGCACCGGAGGCCGCAGGTCACCGGGCGTGCCGCGCGGCGTGCGGTTCCGGCCGCCGTCGCGGCCCGACGTGGTGGAGCGGCTGGACCGGTCCGGGCTGCTGCCCGGCATCGTGTTCGTGTTCAGCCGGGCAGGCTGTGACGCCGCGGTTGACCAGTGCATGCGGGCCGGGCTGCGGCTGAACGGCCCTGCGGAGATCGACGAGGCGCGGCGGATCATCGACCTGCGCACCGCCGACCTGCCCGAGGCGGACCTCGCCGTGCTCGGTTACTGGGAGTGGCGGGACGCCCTGGAGCGGGGCGTGGCCAGCCACCACGCCGGCCTGCTGCCGGCGTTCAAGGAGACCGTGGAGGAGTTGTTCGTGCGCGGCCTGGTGAAGGTGGTGTTCGCCACCGAGACCCTGGCCCTGGGCATCAACATGCCGGCCCGCACGGTGGTACTGGAGCGCCTGGTCAAGTTCAACGGCGAGGCCCACGTCGACCTGACGCCGGGGGAGTACACGCAGCTCACCGGGCGCGCCGGCCGGCGGGGCATCGATGTCGAGGGGCACGCGGTGGTGCTCTGGCAGCCGGGCGTCGACCCGAAGCAGGTCGCCGGCCTGGCGTCCACCCGCACCTACCCGCTGCGCTCCTCGTTCCGGCCCGGCTACAACATGGCCGTCAACCTCGTGCAGCGGCTCGGCGCGGCGGACGCCAGGGAACTGCTGGAACAGTCCTTCGCCCAGTTCCAGGCCGACCGCTCGGTGGTCGGCCTGGCCCGGCGGATCGAACGCAACCGGGAGGCCCTCGCCGGCTACGCCGAGTCGATGACCTGCCACCTCGGGAACTTCGCCGAGTACGCGGCCCTGCGCCGCAGGATCAACGACCGGGAGAAGGCGCTGGCCAGGCAGAACACCGCCGCGCGGCGGGCGCGGGCGGCGGCCTCTCTGGAGCGGCTGCGCCGCGGCGACGTGATCGCCGTGCCCGCCGGCCGCCGGTCCGGGCTGGCCGTGGTGCTCGACCCCGGGCTGGACTCGCTGGGGGAGCCCCGGCCGTTCGTGCTCACCGAGGACCGCTGGGCCGGGTCGCTGTCGGTGACCGACTTTCCCACGCCGGTGGAGACGCTGGGCCGGATGCGGCTGCCCAAGCACGTCGACCACCGCTCGCCCCGGGTGCGCCGTGACCTGGCGTCCAGCCTGCGCAACACCGGCATCAGCGCCCCGCCGCGCGGCCGGCGCCGGTCCGCCCCGGAGGAGGACACCGAACTGGCGTCGCTGCGCCGTGCGCTCCGTGCCCACCCCTGCCACGGCTGCTCCGACCGCGAGGTGCACGCCCGCTGGGCGGAGCGGTACTACCGGCTGGAGGCGGAGAACGAGCAGCTGGAGCGGCGGGTCGCGGGCACGACGCACTCGCTGGCCCGCGCCTTCGACCGGATCCGCTGGCTGCTGCGGGAACGCGGCTACCTGGAGGCGGACGCGGCGGGGGAGGAGCGGGTCACCGCGCACGGCCGCCGGCTGGCGCGGCTGTACAGCGAGTCCGACCTGCTGGCCGCGGAGTGCCTGCGCCGCGACGTGTGGCGCGGCCTCGGGCCGGCCGAGCTGGCCGCGGTGGTGTCCGCGCTGGTGTACGAGTCACGGCGGGACACGCCGGGGGACACCCGCATCCCGTCCGGCCCGATCAGCGAGGCGCTGATGACCATGGCCCAACTGTGGGCGGAGCTGGAGGACGACGAGCGGCGGCACCGCCTGGACCGCACCCGCGAGCCGGACCCCGGGTTCGCCTGGCCGGTGTATCGCTGGGCGCGGGGCGAGTCGCTGGAGCAGGTGCTCACCGCCGCTGAGGCGGCCGGCCAGGAGCTGTCCGCCGGCGACTTCGTCCGCTGGTGCCGCCAGGTGATCGACCTGCTCGACCAGTTGCACGACGTGGTCGGCGGCGCCGACCCGGTGGGGGAGACGGCACGGCGGGCCGCCCGGTCGCTGCGCCGCGGCGTGGTGGCGATGGGCACCGCATGACCGCCGAACCGCACATCGGCGCCGGAACACGTTCTGGCAAAGAGTTCCCGGCGGATTGGGTTTCCTGCGGCCGCCTGTGGTTTGATCGCGCCGGATGGTTGATGCGTGCGGGTGTCCACCGCGCGGAGTGGATCTCGACCGGCCCCGGAGGAAGACGATGACCAGCCCGTACGGAGGGAACGACCCGCAGCAGTGGGGTCAGCAGCCCTACGGCTCCGGGTATCCCGGTACTCCGTCCGGCGGTTTCCCGGCGCAGGATGGCACGGGGCAGCCCGGTTACGGGCAACCCGGCTACCCGCAGCCCGGCCAACCCGGCTACGGGCAGGGCTACGGCCAGCCGGACCCGTCCCAGGGTTACGGCGGCTATCCCGGCCAGCAGGTCCCATACGGGTATGGCCAGCAGCCGGGCTACCCGCCGGCCGGCCAGCCGTACCCCGGCTACGGCCAGCAGCCGGGTTATCCGGGGACGCCGCCGCAGGCCGACCGGAAGCGCTCGCCGCTGCCGTGGATCCTGCTGGGCGTGCTCGTCGTCGTGCTCGCGGTGGTCGGCGTGCTCGGCTTCGTGACCCCGGGTTTCTTCCTCAAGCGGGTGTTCGACAACGTGGCCGTGCAGGATGGTGTCAAGCGCATCCTGACCAGCGGGACGAACGGCTACGGGATCACCGGTGTCGGCGCGGTGACCTGCCCGTCCGACCAGGAGGTGAAGCAGGGCGCCACGTTCACCTGCACCGTGGAGGTCAACGGCAAGCCGCAGAAGGTCACCATCACGGTGAAAACCGACGCCGGCGAGTACGAGGTCGGCCGGCCACAGGGCTGATCCGCCGCCGTCACGTTCGCTCGGTCCCGCCGCGGTGGTGCTGCGGCGGCCGCTACGCCTGGGCCGGCCGCTCGGCGCTCGCCAGCGCGGCGAGCAGCCGGTCCACCGGCCCGCCGAGGGCCCACCGGTCGCGTAGCCCGGCGACCCGCTCCGGGTCGGTGGGCACGGCCGGCACCGCGTCGGCGCGGTCCACGCTGACCGGCGCGTCGGTGACCACGCGGACCACGGCCGGCGCCGCCGCCAGGTAGTCCGCTGCCGCGGTCAGCCGGGCACGAACCCGGGCGGGCAGCCGAGTGTCCTCCGGGTTGGTGGCCGCGGCGAGCAGCGCGGTCAGCGACCCGAACTCGGTGATCAGTTTCGCCGCGGTCTTCTCGCCGATGCCGGGCACGCCCGGCAGGCCGTCGGACGGGTCACCGCGCAGCACGGCCATGTCGGCGTAGGCGGGGCCGGCGCCCTCCGGCGGCAGCGCGTAGCGGGCGGCGACCTCGGCCGGCCCGACCACCTCGGCCTTGGCCCAGCCCCGCCCCACGTACACCACCCGTACCGGGGTGGGTTCGTCCCGGACCACCTGGAATAGGTCGCGGTCGCCGGTGACCACCTCCACTGGGTCGGTGCTCTCGCGGGCGACCAGCGCGCCGATCACGTCGTCGGCCTCGTAGCCCGGTGCCTCGGCGGTGGCCAGGCCGACCGCGTCCAGCAGGTCCAGGATGACCGGGAGCTGCGGGGTGAGCGTGTCGGGCACCTCCTCGGCGCCCTCGACCTCGTCGGCCACCCGGTGCGCCTTGTAGGAGGGCAGCGCGGCCACCCGGAAGGCCGGCCGCCAGTCGGCGTCCAGGCAGGCGACCAGCCGGCCGGGGCGTCGCTCGGTGAGCACCCGGGCCAACGTGTCGGCGAACCCGCGTACCGCGTTGACCGGCACGCCGTCCCGGGAGGTGAGCGATTCGGGCACGGCGTAGAAGGCGCGGAACCACAGGCTGGCCGCGTCGAGCAGGACGAGAGGCGCACGCACCGGCTCAGCCTGTCAGGAGGGCGCCCCGGGCGGCGAGCCGGGGCCGGCTCGGTGGGCCGGGCGGCGCGGCCGGCGCGGGCCGCCGACTAGGCTCGGCGGCATGTCGACGACCACCGCATGGGACGTGCCTGCCCTCCGTGCCCGGCTGGCGCGGGCCGCCTCCGCCGCCACGGCGGCCGAGGTGGACGCGTTGCTGGTCACGCCTGGCTCGGACCTGCGCTACCTGCTGGGCGTGCCCGGCGAGTCGTTCGAGCGGTTGACCTGCCTGGTGCTGCCCGCCGAAGGCACGCCGGTGCTGGTGGTACCCAAGCTGGAGCAGCCCGGCTACGCCGCCGTGCCCACCGCCGACCTCGGCGTGGAGGTGGCCGCGTGGGTCGACGGGGAGGACCCGTATCGGCTGGTCACCAACCTGCTGGGGAACGCACGCAGGCGGGTCGCGGTGGCGGACGTGATGCCCGCGTTGCACGCGCTGCGGCTGCGGGACGCGCGGCCGGAGGTGGAGCAGGTGCTCGCCGGGCCGGTGCTGCGCGAGCTGCGCATGCTCAAGGACGCCACCGAGATCGACGCGCTGGCCAGGGCGGGCGCGGCCATCGACCGCGTGCACGCGCGGATGGGGGAGTGGCTGCGGGTCGGCCGCACCGAGGCCGAGGTCGGCGCGGACATCGCGGCGGCCATCGTGGCGGAGGGCCACACCGAGGCGGCGTTCGTGATCGTCGGCTCGGGCCCGAACGGGGCGAGCCCGCACCACGCGCTGGGCGACCGGGTGATCGAGCCCGGCGACGTGGTGGTGGTGGACATCGGCGGCCCGGTCGCGGAGGGCTACAACTCCGACTGCACCCGCACCTACGTGCTGGGTCAGCCGGCGCAGCCGGACGTGGCCGACACATACGCGGTGCTGCAGGAGGCGCAGCGCGCCGCGGTGGAAGCGGTTCGCCCCGGGGTGACCGCGGGGGAGGTGGACGCGGCTGCCCGGGATCGGATCACCGCGGCCGGCTTCGGCGATTACTTCATCCACCGCACCGGGCACGGCATCGGCTTGGACGTGCACGAGGAGCCCTACATCGGCGGCGGCAGCGACCTCGAGCTGCGGCCGGGTATGGCGTTCAGCGTGGAGCCGGGGATCTACCTGCCGGGCCGGTGGGGGGCACGGATCGAGGACATCGTGGTGGTCACCGAGGACGGGGTGCGGCGGCTGAACAACCGCCCGCACGAGCTGGCGGTACTGCCGGCGTGAGACGCCGGACCTGGGGCGGGAACAAGGTGGCAGGGTGAGCGATCTGGAACCGATCGACCGCGCGATCGTGCGGGAGTTGGCCGGGGACGGCCGCCTGAGCTTCACCGATCTGGCCGAGCGGGTGGGGCTGAGCGTCTCCGCGGTGCACCAGCGGGTGCGGCGGCTGGAGCAGCGCGGCGTGGTCCGCGGGTACGCGGCACGCCTGGACGGCGACCAGATCGGGCTGCCGCTCACCGCGTTCATCTCGCTGACGCCGATCGACCCGGCCGCTCCGGACGACTACCCCCGGCGGTTGGAGCACATCCCGCAGATCGAGGCGTGTTACTCGGTGGCCGGCGACGAGTCGTACATCCTGCGGGTCCGGGTGGCGTCTCCGGCCGCGCTGGAGGAACTGTTGCGCCAGGTGCGCGAGGCGGCGAACGTGTCCACCCGGACCACGGTGGTGCTGTCCACGCCGTTCGAGGATCGCCCGCCCGCCGTGTGACGCCGCGCGGACGGCTGCGGGGCCGTTGAGCTTGCGCGGAAGGTCCGGCGGTAGGCGAGCGGTGCCACGCCCAGGGTGGCCCGCAGGTGCTGGCGCAGGGACGCGGCACTGCCCAGCCCGGCGCTCCGGGCGACCTGGTCGACCGGCAGGTCGGTGGTTTCCAGCAGGTGCCTGGCGTGGGTGAGCCGCTGCTGGATCAGCCAGGCGCCGGGGGTGAGCCCGGTCTCCGCTCGGACCCGCCGGCTGAAGGTCCGCACGCTCGCGAAGACTTCTTTATATTTTCGATTATTTCAGTTTAGACTGAAAACAAGCAAACCAAAGGCCAACTCGCCAACGCACAAGCAGCACACATACGCCACGAGAGGAGGCTCCGCTCAGGCAGGCGGGACGCGCGGCGTGATGGCGTCCAGGTCGACGCCGAGGCCGGCGAGGGCGTGGCCGCCGGCGTCGGTGAGTGCGAGGCCACCGCTGGTGTCGAACAGGCCGGTGGCGATCATGCCGTCACGGATGGCCACGCCGAGTGCTCCGGCGAGGTGGTCGTAGCAGGTTCGGGCGTAGGCGAGCCGGCGGGCGCGGATGGATGCGCGCAGCTGCGGGGCGTGCTCTTCTTCGCGTGCGCGGCGAGCCGCTCCACCAGTTCGGCGACGGTGTGGTCGGCGATGCGGGCGTAGTGGTGGCGTCCCTGCCGGACGAGTTCGACCAATCCGGCGTCGCGGAGTCGGGCGACGTGCTCGCTGGCGGTCGACGGTGCGATGCCGGCGGTGCGGGCGAGTTCGCCGACGGTCCAGGCGCGGCCGTCGATGAGGGCGAGGCACATCGTGGCGCGGCTCGGTTCGGCGACTACCGCGGCGACGTCGGCGAGTGGACGGTCTCCACGCGGTCGAGAGTAGGCGGCGGCCGTGTCGGTGGCGGGCTCAGGAGGCTGGGCTGACCAGGTGCAGGGTGCCGTCGGCACCGGGGAGGCAGGCTCCGACGGTGTCCCTGGCGGCGAGGAACTCGCTGAGGCAGTGGCCGATCTGGGCGTGGCCGCGGTCGTTGGGGTGGAAGGATTCCTGGGTGGAGTGGCCGTAGTTCTGGTTGTCCTGGAACAGCAACCAGTCGATGGTCAGCCGGGTGAACCATTCGGCGGCGAAGTTGTTGCCGCCGGAGCAGGCTTCGTGCCCGATGCCGGCGCGGGAGAGGTCCAGGAAGCGGGCGCCGGCCTGCTCGGCTGCCTGCCGCAGGCCGGCGTTGAGTTGCACGACGGCGGTGTTGCGCATCCAGACCAGGTCGGGGGTGCGGAACGGGCAGCCGGCCAGGCTCTGCAGTCCCGGGTACACGTCGGGCCCGACGGGGGTTGCGTAGCCCTGCAGGACCAGGGAGTAGCTGCCGTCCGGGTAGCCGGCCTTGTCCATGGTGGTGCGCACGTCGCGGAGGGCATGGACGACCTTGGGGATCATCCGGCTGACGCGCTGCGGCCAGTCGGCGACCAGTTGGGTGCTGCAGTCGGGGGCGTTGCTGTGCAGGGACGCCTGGAGGCACTGGTTCAGGGTGTCGGCGAAGCGCGGATCGTCGTTGGCGCCCACGGCCACCACCACGGCGCTGACGTGGTACTGCTTGGCGACGGCGGCGAGTTGGCGGGACTGGGATCCCTCGGTGTTGTGCAGCCTGCTGCCGAGGGCGACGTCCTCCGCGGTGGCCCCGGAGCAGGCGAGGTTGATGGTTCTGGTGATGCCGGGCAGCGCGGTCTCGTGGATCTCGGCCACCATGGACCGGTGGCACCAGTCCCCGTTCTCCCCGCGGGTGCCGGGTTCGTAGTTGCCGGCGCCCTCGCCGGACATCGTGCTGTCACCGAGCGCGACGATCACTCGCGGTGCCTCCGGTGCCGGTCCCGGTTGCGGCGGAAAGGGGTGGTCCGTCGTGACCAGGAACAGGATGAGCAGAGGCAGTGCCGCGAGGAGGATCAGGGTTCGTGGTCGGGGTGCCCGCATCGAGATCGAGTGTATGGCCGGTCCCGGGGCGTGGCTGGATGTCGGCCGGCCGGTGTGGTCCGGCCGACCCGAAGGTGGGGCGGGAGGTCAGCCGCGCCGCTCGGCCCACCAGCGTTGGCCGGATGCCGGGAGGGTGGCGATGGGGTCGTAGTAGGGGTAGCGGCGGGTGAGCGCGTCCGGGTCGTCCAGTTCGATGCCGGTGCGGTAGTTCTTGGTCCAGTAGGAGATTCCGCGTTCCTGGTCGTACTCGGCGACCTGGTGCACCCAGCGCTTGCCGACGTAGGGGACGTCGCAGACGATGCGCGGGGTGGCGTAGCCGGGCAGGTAGCCCATGATCGCGTGCTGCAGGTCCTGGGCTTCCCAGACGGCGACCCGCCAGTGCTCGGCGTTGGGGATCATGTCGCAGAGGTAGAAGTAGTAGGGCAGGATGTTCGCCTCGCCCTGCAGGGCGAAGCACAGGTCGAGCAGGTCGGTCGGGGTGGCGTTGACGCCGCGCAGCAGCACGCCCTGGTTGCGCACGTCGCGGACGCCGACCTCGAGTGCGGTGCGGGCGGCCTCGGCGACCAGCGGGGTGACTGAGCGGGCGTGGTTGATGTGGGTGTGGATGGCCAGGTTGACGCCGCGGCGTGCGGCGGTGCGGGCGACGCGTTCCAGGCCCTCGACGACGCGGGGTTGCAGCCAGTGCTGGGGGAGGCCGGCGAGCGCCTTGGTGGCCAGCCGCACGTCCCGCACGGTGTCGATGTCCAGTAGCCGCATGAGGAACGACTCGAGTTGGTGCCAGGGCACGTTGGCGACGTCGCCGCCGGAGACGACGACGTCCCGCACGGTGGGGGTACGCCGCAGGTAGTCGATCATTCGGTCCTGGCGGTCGACGGGTTTGAGGCCGAGCCGGAGCTTGTCGACCTGCGGGGTGGAGTTGCCGACCAGGTCCATGCGGGTGCAGTGGCCGCAGTACTGCGGGCAGGTGGACAGCAGTTCGGCGAGGACCTTGGTGGGGTAGCGGTGGGTGAGGCCCTCGACCACCCACATCTCCGCCTCGTGCAGCGAGTCCCGGGTGGCGTGCGGGTGGCTGGGCCATTCGGGATCGCGGTCGGAACGCACCGGGATCATGTAGCGGCGGACCGGGTTGGCGTAGAAGGCGTCGGTGAACGCCGCCGGGGGGACGCTGTCCTCCGCTGCCATGGTGTTCAGCATCTGGGGGGTGACCAGCATGGACATTGTGGCCAGGTGTTGCTGGTCGGCGTTGAGGTCGGCGTAGAACCGGTCGGTGAGCAGGTCGCCGAGCACGGCGCGGAGCTGGCCGGCGTTCTTCACGCAGTGCGCGCGCTGCCACTGGGCGTCGCGCCACTGGGCCTCGGTGACGTCGCGCCAGCCGGGAAGCCGGCGCCAGTCCGGTTCGACAAGCTCCCGCCGGCGGTAGGCGTACGGCTGGGGGGCCTGGTGGTCGGTGGTGTGGCGGCCGGATCCGGTGGGCTTGCTGGGGGCGGATTCGCCGATCACGGTCATCCCTACTCCTCGCCCTCGCGTTGGCGCAAAGATATGCTGTCAGAGCCATAGTATGACGTAAATATTCCGGAGGTTGGGTGTGACGTCGCGGTCGGAGTGTTCCCCGTACGGCCTCCACCGGGTGCTGGAGCCGCGCGGCGTGCTGCCCCAGCAGGCCGCGCGCCTGGACGCCACGCCCGTCTGCGGCCCGGACGAGGTGCTGGTGGACGTGGAGCGGCTCAACCTGGACGCCGCGTCGTTCCGCCAGCTCCGGCAGCAGCACCCGGGCGGCCCCGCCGTGCGTGACGCGGTGCTGGAGATCGTCCGGCGGCGCGGCAAGATGCAGAATCCGGTCACCGGGTCCGGCGGCATGCTGCTCGGCACCGTCCGCGAGGTCGGCCCGAAGTCGCCGCTCGGCCTGTGCCCCGGCGACCGGATCGCCACCCTGGTCTCCCTCACCCTGACCCCACTGGCCATCACCGACGGCTTGGCCGGCTGGGACGGCGCGAGCGAGCAGGTGCCGTGCCAGGGCACCGCGGTGCTGTTCGGCCGGTCGATCGCCGCGGTGCTTCCCGACGACCTGCCGGAACCGCTGGCGCTGTCCGCGCTCGACGTGTGCGGAGCGCCCGCGCTCACCCACCGCGTGGTGCGCCGCCACGCCCCGACACCGGCGGTGTGCGTGCTGGGTGGCGGGGGCAAGTCGGGGTCGCTGTCGCTGGCCGCCGCCCGCCGCGCCGGGGCCGGCCGGCTGGTCGCCCTGGTGCCCAGCCGCGCGGAGGCGGACGCGGTGCGCGTGGCCGGCCTGACCGACGAGGTGGTGGTCGCCGACGCCCGGGACCCGGTGGCGGTTGCGGAGGCCGTCGGCGACCCGGTGGACGTCACCGTGGTCTGCGTGGACGTGCCCGGCTGCGAGCACGGCGCGGTGCTGGCCACCGCGGACGGCGGCACGGTGGTCTTCTTCTCGATGGCCACCTCGTTCTCCGCCGCCGCGCTGGGTGCCGAGGGACTGGCCGCGGACGTGGACATGCTGATCGGCAACGGCTACGTGCCGGGGCATGCGGAGTTCGCGCTGGACCTGCTGCGCGCCGAGCCGGGGGTTCGTGCGCTGTTCGAGGCCAGGCACGGGCAGACTCCGCAACCGTGACGGACATGCCCACCACCACGCTGCTTGTGAACGGCCGGATCCACTCGCCGGCCGCCGCGGACGCGACGGCCATGGCGGTGACCGGCGACGTGGTGACCTGGATCGGCCAGGACACCCCGGCGCGCGCGCTGTACGGCGACGCGGACACCGTGATCGACCTGGACGGCGCCTTCGTCGCCCCAGCCTTCGTCGACGCACACGTGCACGCCACCGCCGCCGGGTTGCTGCTGGACGGTCTCGACCTCACCGGTTGCCGCTCGCTGACCGACTGCCTGGATGCCGTAGCCGGGTACGCGGCCCGCTACCCGGCGACGGTGCTGTGGGGGCACGGCTGGGACGAGACATGGTGGCCGGAGGGCCGGCCGCCGACGCTGGCGGAACTGGACGCCGCCGCGGGCGACGTACCCGTCTATCTTTCCCGCATCGACGTGCACTCGGCGCTGGCGTCCTCGGCGTTGCGGCAACGGACGCCGGGCCTTGCCGGTGCGGAAGGGTGGTCCGCCGAGGGGCCGCTCACCCGGGACGCCCACCACCGGGTGCGCGCGTCAGCGCGGGCGGCCGTCAGCCCGTCCCAGCGGCGCGCCGCCCAGCTCGCGTTCCTGCGGCACGCCGCCGCCGCCGGCGTGGCCTGCGTGCACGAATGCGGCGGCCCGGAGATCGCCGGCACCGACGACCTCGCCGACCTGCTCGCCCTGTCCACCGCCGGCGACCACCCCGAGGTGATCGCGTACTGGGGTGAGCTGGGCGGCGTCGACACCGCCCGCGAACTCGGCGCGCACGGCGTGGGCGGTGACCTGTTCGTTGACGGGGCGCTGGGCTCGCGCACCGCGGCGCTGCGCGAGCCATACGCCGACGACCCCGGTAACCACGGCGCGCTCTACCTGGACGCGGACACGATCGCCGAGCATCTCGTCGCCTGCACCCGGGCCCGGGTGCAGGCCGGTTTCCACGCGATCGGCGACGCCGCGCTGGCGGCCGTGCTGGACGGCCTGCGCCGGGCGGAGCGGCAGGTCGGCGGGTCCGCGCTGGCGTCCTGCCGGCACCGCGTCGAGCACGCCGAGATGGTGGACGCCGAGATGGTCGCCGAGCTGGGCCGGTTCGGCGTGGTGGCCTCGGTGCAGCCGCTGTTCGACGCGGCGTGGGGCGGCCGGGACGGCATGTACGCGCGGCGGTTGGGCGCCCAGCGCGGCGCGTCGCTGAACCCGTTCGCCGCGCTTGCCGCGGCAGGGGTGCCGCTGGCTTTCGGGTCGGACGCGCCGGTGACCCCGGTGGATCCGTGGGCCGCGGTCCGGGCCGCGGTGCACCACCGCACCGACGGTTTCGGCGTGTCGCCGCGGGCGGCGTTCACCGCGCACACCCGGGGCGGTTGGCGGGCCGGCGGGGTGGACGACGGGCTGACCGGCACGCTCGTCCCCGGCGCACCGGCCACCTACGCGGTGTGGGATGCGGCCGAACTGGTCACGGCGGCCCCGGACAGCAGGGCGCAGCGATGGTCCACCGATCCCCGCTCCCGGGTGCCTGGGCTGCCCCCGGTGGACCCGGGGATGGAACTGCCACGTTGCCGGCGCACCGTGCTGCGCGGCCGGGTGATCTTCGACGTCGCGGAGGAGTCGGCGTGAAGGTCTTCATCTCCTGGCCCGGCGCCGAGGCGCGGACCTTCGCGCTGTTCCTGCGAACCTGGCTGCGCCAGGTGGTCCAGGCGGTGAAGCCGTTCATGCCGGACGAGGACATCGCCAAGGGCACCCGCAACATGGTGGAGCTGGGACGGGAGCTGGAGCAGACCGAGTTCGGCATCGTCGTGCTCACCCGGCAGAACCTCGCGGCGGACCGCCTCGCCGACCGGCCGGCGCACGCAGTGCCCCGGCGGGGTTCGTTCGCCCCGGTGCCGCCGGCCGGGGTGGAGCACCCGCAGCCGCGGGTCCGTTGGCAGGACGAGCTGCGCGCGCTGGACGGTGAACGGACCGAGGGCCGCATTTCCGCCGATGACTATCGGCGGCGCCGGCACGACATCCTGTCCCGGGCGACTCGGGAAACGGACGACGAAAGGTAGATGCGGACATGAGCCTGCTGGGCCTGGACCCGGAGTTGGTGGCCAAGGCCAGGCGGTTGGCGGCGCGGGCGGCGGCGCCGGTGATCGACCTGGCCAGGGCGCACACCACGGTGTCGGTGGAGCGGGCCACGCTGCGGCTGGCCGGGATCACCGGCGCGGACACCGCACACCGCGCCGGGGACGTGCCGTGGGTGAACCGGGTGGTGGACACGGTGCGCGAGCACTGCGGCCTGGAGCACGGCGCGGCGCTGCCGGTGTTCCACGCGCTGGCCGAGCACAACCTCGGCTCGCTGACCGAGTTGGCCGAGGCCACCGCCGCCGGCCAAGTCCGCTACCGGCTGCCCACCGGAAGGGACCGGACCAGGGCTGCCCGCACCGCCCGCACCGCGATCGCGCGCGGCATCCGCACCCTGGACCGCAACCGGACCCAGCGCGACCGGTTGATCGCCAAGCTGGGTGATCCGCCGCAGCGGCCGTGGATCTACCTCATCGTGGCTACCGGCGACATCGACGAGGACGTGGTGCAGGCCGGCAACGCCGCCCGCGCCGGCGCCGACGTGATCGCGGTGATCCGCTCCACCGGCCAGTCCCTGCTGGACTACGTGCCGGAGGGCGCCACCCACCACGGTTTCGCCGGTACCTACGCCACCCAGGAGAACTTCCGGATCATGCGGGCGGCGCTGGACGAGGTGAGCCGGGAGGTCGGCCGGTACGTGCGGCTGACCAACTACGCGTCCGGGCTGTGCATGCCGGAGATCGCGGTGCTGGCCGGCCTGCAGCGGCTGGACATGATGCTCAACGACTCGATGTACGGGATCCTGTTCCGCGACATCAACCCGGTGCGCACGTTCGTCGACCAGCGGTTCTCCCGGCAGGTCCACGCCCGCGCCGGGATCATCATCAACACCGGTGAGGACAACTACCTCACCACCGCGGACGCGGTGGAGGCCGCGCACACGGTCACCGTGTCGCAACTGCTCAACGAGCATTTCGCCCACGAGGCCGGGCTGGCCGACTGGCAACTCGGGCTGGGCCATGCGTTCGAGATCAACCCGGACATCCCGGACTCGTTCCGGCTGGAGCTGGCGCACGCGCTGCTGGCCCGCGAGCTGTTCCCGGACGCGCCGCTGAAGTGGATGCCGCCGACGAAGCACATGACCGGCAATGTGTTCCGCGGCTACCTGCTGGACGGGTTCTTCAACCTGGCCGGCGCGCTGACCGGGCAGGGCATCCTGCTGGTCGGCATGATGACCGAGGCGGTGGTCACCCCGTTCCTGTCCGACCGCGACCTCGCCCTGGAGAACGTGCGCTACGTGCTCGGCGCGGCGGGCAACCTGCGCGAGGACTTCCGGCCGGCCCCGGACGGGTTGATCGTCAAGCGCGCCCACCAGGTACTCGGCGAGGCGGTGGACCTGCTGGAACGGATCGTCGACCGGGGGCTGCTGCGGGCGATCGCGGAGGGCACCTTCGGGTTGATGAGGCGGCCGGAGGACGGCGGCAAGGGCGCGGACGGTGTGGTGGCCAAGGCCGACGGCTACTGCAACCCGGCCATCGACCTGCTGGAGGCGGAATCATGACCGAGGCCGCGGCGCGGTACGTGCGCCCCTACGGTGACACCACCGGGGACGGCATGGTGCAGATGTCGTTCACCCTGCCGGTGCCGCACGGCCCCCGCGCCGACGGTGCCGCCCTGCGGTTGGCCGCGAAGATGGGCCTGGACCCGGCCATGGTGGTGCACTCCCATCCGATCGGCGGTGAGTTCACCTTCTTCGTGGTGTACGGGTCGGTGACGCACCTGGTCGACCTGGCCGAGGTCGAGGTGGTGGAGCGGGAGTTCCCGCTGCTCAGCCCCGCCGAGGTGAACGCCGAGGTGAAGCGGTTGCTGCGACGCAAGCTGGTGGTGGTGGGCGCGTGCATCGGCACCGACGCGCACACCGTCGGCATCGACGCGATCCTCAACATCAAGGGTTTTGCCGGGGAGAAGGGCCTGGAGTACTACCGCGAGCTGCGGGTGATCAACCTCGGCGCCCAGGTGACGGTGCCGGAGCTGGTCCGGCGGGCCCGGGCGGAGAAGGCGGACGCGGTGCTGGTGTCACAGGTGGTTACCCAGCGGGACGCGCACCTGTTGAACACTCGGGAGATGGCGGCGGCGTTCCGGGAGGCGATGGGGGAGCGGCGGCCGCTGCTGGTGGCCGGCGGGCCCCGGTTCGACCCGCGGATGGCCGAGGAACTGGGCGTGGACCGGGTCTTCGGCCGGGGCACCACCCCGGGCGAGGTGGCCAGCTACCTGGTGCACGCGCTCGCGCGACGCGGGGAGGTTTGCTGATGCGTGCGTCAAGCCGCGGCAGCCACCGTGGCCACGGCGCTGGGGAAACTCGCGGAAGGGGAGGGCTGGTGAGTTCCGCGCTGGTCGAGGGGTTCTCGGTGACCCACCGCCGGTACGTGCCGCACGCGCACGCCCACTACGGCGGCGGCCTGGTGGAGGGCGCCTACGGGCTGGGCCTGTTCGGGGACGTGGCCACGGAGCTGTGTATCCGCACAGACGGCGACGAGGGCCTGTTCGCCGGGTACTCGTCGGTGGATTTCCTGGCGCCGATCCGGGCCGGTGACGTGATCGAGGCGACCGCGACCCTGGTGCGCATCGGCAACCGGTCCCGGGAGATCGACTTCGAGGCGCGGGTGGTGTGCCGGGCGGCGGCCGAGCGGGGCCCGTCCGCGGCGGACGTGCTCGACCCGCCGCTGGTGGTCACCCGAGCCCGGGGCACGGTCGTGGTCCCCACCCGCCCCGACCCGATCGAGTGACCCTCCCTGCTGCCATGGAGTCCGTGCTGTCCCCGAGCACGTGGGGTGACGTGCCGGCCGGCACGGGAAGCTCGGCGCAGCCGTCCCGGCGGCGTTCGACCCGATCGAGCCGCTCGACCAGGAGTGATCCCGGGCCCGGTGCGCTGTTCGGCCGCCTGGCTGACCGGCGGCTGACTCCGCAGGCCGTACCCTAACCGGGTGGCTGCCCCCGTGGTGACGACGCCGGATGAGGCGTCGCCGGTCGAAACCCTCGGCACGCCGCGCCGCCGCTGGCGCGGCGTGCTCGCGCGCGTGGCGCTCGCGGCGGCGTCCGGCGCCGTGCTCTACCTGAGTTTCCCGCCGCGGCCGCTGTGGTGGCTGGCGCCGCTGGCGTTCACCGGGCTCGGGGTGGTGCTGCACGGCCGGCGGGCGCGTGCCGGATTCGGCTACGGGTTCGTCATGGGACTGGGGTTCTTCCTGCCCCTGCTGCACTGGACCGGCGAGTACGTGGGCGCGGTGGCGTGGTTGCCGCTGGCCGCGGCGGAGGCGGTGTTCGCCGGGGCGGCGGGCGCGGCGATCGCGGTGGTGTCCACGGTCGGGGGCGCGCCGCTGTGGGCGGCGCTGCTGTGGGTGGCCGGGGAGGCGTTGCGCGCGCGGCTGCCGTTCGGCGGGTTTCCGTGGGGCAAGGTGGCGTTCGGTCAGGCCGAGGGCGCTTACCTGCACCTGGCCGCGGTGGGTGGCACGCCGCTGGTGAGCTTCGCGGTGGCGTTGACCGGGTTCGGGGTGGCGGCGCTGGTGCTGCGGTGGCGCACCGGATGGCGGCCGCGGGCCGTGGTCGGCGCGGCGCTGGCGGTGCTGGTGCCGGTGCTGGCCGGGGTGGCGGCCGTCCCGGTGGTGGGCACCGACGCGAACGCGGGCATCGCGACGGTGGCGGTGATCCAGGGCAACGTGCCCCGGCTGGGCCTGGACTTCAACGCGCAGCGCCGCGCGGTGCTGGACAACCACGTGCGGCGCACCGAGCAGCTTGCCGCGGACATCCGCTCCGGCCGGGTACCCCGCCCGGATCTGGTGATCTGGCCGGAGAACTCCTCGGACATCGACCCGTACCGCAACCTCGACGCCTACACCGAGATCGACCGGGCCGTGGCGGACGTGGGGGCGCCGGTCTCGGTCGGCGCCGTGGTGTCCCCGCCGGACGGCACGCTGCGCAACGCCGCGGTGCTGTGGGATCCGCGGCGCGGCCCGGTCGACGAGTACGACAAGCGCAAGCTGCAGCCGTTCGGCGAGACCATGCCGCTGCGGTCGTTCGTCCGCGTGTTCAGCCCCGAGGTGGATCGGGTGACCTGGCAGTTCTCCCCGGGCACGGCGGCGAAGGTGTTCACCATGGGCCCGGCCCGGGTGGGCATCGCCACCTGTTACGAGGTGGCCTTCGACGGCGCCGTCCGTGACTCGGTTCGCTCGGGTGCCACGCTGCTGGCCATTCCCACCAACAACGCCACCTTCGGCCGTACCGAGATGACCTACCAGCAGCTGGCGATGTCCCGGGTGCGGGCGGTCGAGCACGGCCGTAGCGTGCTGGTGGCGGCCACCAGCGGGGTCAGCGCGATCGTCGCACCGGACGGCACCGTCACCCAGCAGACGGAGTTGTTCACCCCGGACGCACTGGTCGCGCGGGTGCCGCTGCGGGCGACGACTACGCTGGCCACTCGGCTCGGCGCCGGACCGGAGTGGGTGATGACCCTGCTCGGCCTGGCCGCACTGGGCTGGACCCTGGTCGCCTCGGTGCGGCGCCGGCGCGCCCGCCCGTCGCCGGCTACCACCGGTGGCGAGGGGTCGGGGAGGCCGCCGGACGGCCGGGGTGACCACTGACCATTCGAACGATCATGGCCGGCTGCGCGGCAGGCGCGCACCGGCGAGGAGGACACGCATGGCGGACCAGCGCGACAGCCACGGCGAGCTCGGCCCGGTGCTGGTGGCGATCCCGACCTACAACGAGCGGGACAACCTGGGGCCGATCGTGGAGCGGCTGCACGCTGCGCTTCCCGAGGCGCACGTGCTGGTGATCGACGACGGCAGCCCGGACGGCACCGGGCAGCTCGCCGACGAGATGGCCGCCGCGGAGTCCCGGGTGCACGTGCTGCACCGCAGCGAGAAGGCCGGGCTTGGCGCCGCGTACCTCGCCGGCTTCCGGTGGGCGTTGGACCGCGACTACGCGGTGATCGTGGAGATGGACGCGGACGGCTCGCACGCGCCCGAGGACCTGCCCAGACTGCTGGACGCGCTGCGGGACTCGGAGCTGGTCCTGGGCTCCCGGTACGTGCCGGGCGGGCGGGTGGTGAACTGGCCCAGGCGGCGGGAGTTCCTCTCCCGCGGCGCCAACCTCTACACGCAGATCGCGCTGGGCGCGGGCATCCGGGACATCACCGGAGGGTTCCGCGCCTACCGCAGGGAGGTGCTGGAGAAGGTCAATCTCGGCACGGTGGCCTCGCAGGGGTACTGCTTCCAGATCGACCTGGCGTGGCGCGCGCTGGAGGCGGGTTTCCGGGTGGCCGAGGTGCCGATCACGTTCACGGAGCGGCAGCACGGCGTGTCGAAGATGAGCGGTGACGTGGTGCGGGAGGCATTGGTGCGGGTGACCAAGTGGGGTCTGCGGCGGCGTGGCACCCAGTTGCGTGACCTGATCCGCGGCCGGGGGTGACGGTCGGCGGACGCAGAAGGGCCGCCCGCGGGATACGCGGGCGGCCGTTTCATGTCAGCGAGGGTATCAGGCCGAGCGGGAGCGGCGGCCGCGCAGCTCCTCCAGCCGCTCGTTGAGCAGTTCCTCTAGCTCGGGGATGGAGCGGCGTTCGAGCAGCATGTCCCAGTGCGTCCGTGGTGGCTTGGCCTTTTTCGGCTCGGGCTCGCTCCCGTCGATCATCTTCGATGTCGCGCCGTGCAGGCGACACTCCCAGACCGAGGGGACCTCGGCGTCGTCGGAGAACGGAACCTCGAAGTCGTGCCCCTTGGGGCAGGCGTATCGCACCTGCCGGCGCGGTGCGAGGTCATGGTTGCGGTCAGTCTCGTAGCTGATCGCTCCGAGCCGGCTACCACGCAAAACGCGGTCGGCCATGGCGGTGTCCTTTCGCTCGGCTCAGGGCAAGGGCCCCAGGGTAGTGCTTACCGAGTGCAACGATGGAACTAGGCCAATCGTTCCCGGGTTTGGGGGTCTGGTCGCCGTCGGTGACCTTCTTCACGTGTCAACGAAGGCTTCCGTTCATAAGGATGCAATCGGACGGCCTTCGTGACGCGTTATCCTCCGGCCGGGGACGACCAGCATCCGAATGGGTGAACCTACCGGACGTGTCGCCGGTCGGGCCAATGCGATGTGTCCGAAAGACGGCCCCCGGCGGCGAGGTGTTGGTCACACCAGGGCAGCACACGACGCCGAGCGGTTACCGAGCGTGTGCACCCCCGTGGGGGTGGCCCGGTACGCTACGTGGCGGCCGCACCCGCCGGCTAGCCACCGACGCCGCGGCCCGCCGGGTCCAGGTTCGCCGGCGGAACGTTGCCGGCCGCGCGGATCGCCCGACCCACGTTCACCACCAGCAGCAACGCCAGCCCGACCACGAAGAACACCACCAGCGACACGATCGCCGCCCGGTAGCTGCCGGTGTTCTGCAGCGTCAGGCCGAACAGCAGCGGGCCCAGCGCGCTCGTGCCCGAACTGGAGATCTCGTACAGGCTGAAGTACTCGGCCTCCTTGCCCCTCGGGATCATGCTCGAGAACAGCGACCGGGACAGCGCCTGCGTACCGCCGAGCACGATCGACAGCACCAGCGCCAGCGCGTAGAACTGCACCACGCTGCCGACCTGCAGGAAGTACGCGGCCACCACCACACCGACCCACAGCACCAGGCTGGCGGCCACCACCCGCTTCGCCCCCCACCGGCCGGCCAGCCGGCCCAGCAGCAACGCCCCACCGAACGCGGTGAACTGCACGATGAGGATCGCCGACAGCAGCGTCGAGTCGGACAACCGCAGTTCCTGCTGGCCGTAGTCGGCGGACAGCGTGGTCACCGTGGAGATGCCGTCGTAGTACACCAGGTAGGCCACCAGGAACAGCAGCGTCAACGGGAACGCCCGCAGGTGCCGCAGCGTGTCCCCCAGTTCCCGGAACCCGGAGGTGAGCACCGAACCGCGCACCGCGGCCCGCTCCGTCGCCGCCCGCGGCAGGTGCCGCAACACCCGCAGCGGCACCAGCGCGAACACCGCCCACCACACCCCAGCGCTGCCCAGCGACAGCCGCGCCAGCCACGCCGAGTCGTGGATGAAGAACGACCAGACGAAGTTGACCGCCAGCAGGATGCCGCCGCCCACATAGCCGGCCGCCCATCCCACCGAGGACACCCGGTCCCGCTCGTCCGGGCCGGCCAGGTCCGGCAGCAGCGAGTTGTACACCACCTTGGCGCTGCTGTAGGCGAGGAACGCGACCGCGAACAGCGCCGTCCCCAACTGCCAGTCGGTCGGCCCGACCAGCACCATCGCCGTGCACGCGGCCGCGCCGGTGTAGCCGAAACCCAGCAGCATGCCCCGCTTGCGCCCGGTCCGGTCGGCCACCGCGCCCACCACCGGCAGCACCACGAACAGCAGCACGCTGCACACCGACACCGTGTAGGCGAACAGCGAACCGGCCGCCACCGGAATCCCCAGCACGTTCAGCGTGCCGCTGCGGCCCACCGCGTTCTCCGCCACCGCCGGCAGGTAGCGGCTCATGAACACGGTGATCACCGTGGCCTCGAAGGTGTGGCTCGCCCAACCGTAGGTGTACCAACCGAACCGCTGCCGGCGCAGCGCCGGACCCGGCGCCGACTCCACCGACACCCCAGCCATCACGACCGACCGCCCTCCCTCGGCACACCCGGCCGCATCACCGTCGTCCACGACCAGGCACGCGGACTGTACTGGGCCGGGCGGCCGACGGCGGCGTCCCGGGTCGGACCGATACCGGGTCGTCGCCGTACCGCCACGGAAGCGGGCGGCGGCGGGGTCAGTTCACCTCCGGCCACGCACCCCGCGACCGCAGCACCTCCCGCAACACGTCCGGCCGGTCGGTGACCAGGCCGTCGACCCCGAGTTCCAGCAACGCCCGCATGTCCGGCTCCTCGTCCACCGTCCACACGTGCACCTCGAAACCGCGCCGCCGGGCCACCCGCACCAGCCGATGGTCCACCACCGTCAACCGGCCCTGCCGCACCGGCACCTGGGCCATCACCCCGCGCACCGCGGCGCCGAACGGCAGCAGCGGGAACCGGCCCACCGCCCACAGCGCGCCCACCGACCGGGGACCCATCGACGTGATCAACCGTGCCCCGGCCAGCCGCCGCAGCCGCGCCAACCGCCGGTCGGAGAACGACGCCAGGCACACCCGGTCCCAGGAGTTCGTCCGGCGCAGCACCTCCAGTACCGGGCCGACCGCCGAGTCCGCCTTGACGTCCACGTTGAGTAACGCCTCCGGCAGTTCCTCCAGCAGGTCCTCCAACCGGCACACTGGTTCCCGGCCGGCCACCCGCGCCCGCCGCACCTGCGACCACGGCAGCGCGGCCACCGCGCCCCGCCCGTCGGTGGTGCGGTCCAGCACCGCGTCGTGGTGCACCACCACCACGCCGTCCGCCGTGGCATGCACGTCGGTCTCCAGGTACCGGTAGCCCTCGGCCACGGCGCGGCGGAACGCCGCCAGCGAGTTCTCCATGCCGGCCAGTTCACCGACGTGCCACCCGCGGTGCGCGAACGCACGGGGATGGGGTCCGCTCAGGTACGGGTGGTCGACGATCATCGCGGCCAGCCTCCAGACGTGACGTTGTCGCCGCGGGCGCCCACGCCGGTCGCGGCGCCCGAACCGTCGAGTCTGCCCCGGCGGCGTGGCGAGCAGGTGACCGGGCGGTAGCCGGATACGGTCGGCGGCCATGGAGGTGGGGACCCAACCGGCGCCACATGCCCCGCGCCGCCAGGAACCCCGGCACTGCGCGTGGTGCGGGGCCAGACTGCCGGACGGCGGCAAGGTCGGCCGGCCACGCCGCTATTGTGGGCAGCCGTGCCGGCAACGCGCCTACGAGCGGCGCGCGGCGGTACAGCGCGGAGGGCTGCCGGACGACGCCGTCCTGCTGTCCACGGCCGAGATCGCGGACCTGCAGGACCGGTTGTTCCAGTTGCGGTGCGCGGCCGAGGACGTGGTCACCGCCGTCAACGACGGGGCGGAAGCCGGCGAGCTCCGGCGTCTCGCGGTGGGGATCGCGGAGGCCGCCAGGGGGCTCGAACGATTGCGCTGAGGGTGAAGGGTTGCCCACGGATCGCGATCGGACCACCATGGCGGCGGTGGCGAGGGAGGACGCGGTGACAGACGGCGACCCGGCGGACCGCCAGATACTGCAGCGCGCCAGCGTCGGCTACGGGGTGACCGACCCGCACGGCACGCTGTGCTGGGCCAACCCGGCGCTGGCGGAGTTGCTCGGCGTGCCGGTGAACCAGGTTGTCGGGCGGTCCCTGCTGGCGCTGCTGCCGGGCGTGCCGGACCGGCCGCGCAGCGGCCAGACGCTGCTCACCCCCTCCGGCGACCAGCACGGCCACCGCTGGCTGGAGGTCAGCTGCGAGGAACTACGCCCCGACCAACTCGTCTACCAGGTGGTCGACGTCACCGAGTGGCGCGACCGGGAACTGGAGGCTACCCACGAGGCCCAGGGGCTGCGCCGCGCCCAGGTGCTCAGCCGGATGGGCAACTGGGAGTGGCACGTCACCGAGGACCGCGTGGTGTGGTCGGACGCGCTGCTGGAGATGGTCGGCTTCCCGCTGGGCACCGAACTCGACTACGCCACCTACATCGGCCTGGTCCACCCGGACGACGTGCCGATGATCGAGAACACCCTGAACCGGTCGATGACCACCGGTGAGCCGTTCACCTATACGCACCGGATCATGCGCGCCGACCGGTCCGGGGAGCGGGTGTTCGAGTGCTTCGGCGAAGTGATCATGGACGGGGACGGCAAGGTCGTCCGCGTGCACGGCACCGCCCACGACATCACCCAGGCCAGCCGCATGCACCAGGAACTGCGGCGGATGGCCGAGGAGGACCCGCTCACCGGGCTGCACAACCGCCGCGCGCTCACCCGCGAACTGGAACGCCAACTCGCCACCGCCTCCTCCGGGTCCCTGCTGCTGCTCGACCTGGACAACTTCAAGGACGTCAACGACCTGCGCGGGCACGCCGTCGGCGACCGGGTCATGCGCACCGTTGCCGGCGTGCTGCGGGAACGGCTCGACGAGGGCCAGGTCATCGGCCGGCTCGGCGGCGACGAGTTCGCCGTGGTGCTGCCCCGCTGCGACCAGAAGAGCGCCACCGAGGTCGCCGACCGGCTGCGCAACGCCGTCGCCACCCTGCCGCTGGTCACCGCCGGGGCATCCACCCGGATCACGGTCAGCACCGGGGTCGCCGAGTTCGGCGCCGGCGACACCTGGCAGTCGGTGCTCGCCAACGCCGACCTCGCGCTGTACGCGTCCAAGGCCGCCGGCCGCAACCGGGTCACCGTCTACGACCCCGGCCACTACGCCGACACCGCCAAGCGGGTCTCGGTGCTGGACCGGCTGCGCATGGCCATCGAACACGGCGGGCTCGCCCTCTACGCCATGCCCATGGTCCGCCTCGGCAGCGGCCGCACCGTCGGCCACGAACTGCTGCTGCGCCTGGAGGACGGCCGCGAACCCGCGCTCGGCCCGGCCGAGTTCCTGCCCGCCGCCGAACGCGGCGACCTCGTGCTGGACATCGACCGCTGGGTGCTCGGCCAGGCCATCGACGCGCTGGTCGCCCACCCCGACCCCCGGCTGCGGTTCAACGTCAACGTCTCCGGACGCACCCTGGAGGACGAGGACTTCGGCGACTTCGTGCAGGACCGGCTCGCCGCCGCCGGTGTCGCCCCCGGCCGGCTCGGGTTCGAGATCACCGAAACCGCGGCGGTCACCAACCTCGACGCCGCCCGCAGCCTCGCCAACCGGCTGCGCGCCAACGGCTGCCGGATCACCCTGGACGACTTCGGCTCCGGGTTCGGCTCGTTCGTCCACCTCAAACACCTGCCGATCACCGGTCTGAAGATCGACGGTGAGTTCGTCCGCAGCATCGACTACTCGAGCAGGGACGCCGTGCTCATCGCCGGCATCGTGGACATCACCCGCGGGCTCGGCCTGTCCGCCGTGGCCGAATGGGTGGAACGCCCCACCCAGGTCGACGCCCTGGCCCGGCTGGGGGTCCGCGTCGCCCAGGGCTTCCACCTCGGCCGCCCCCGCCCCCTGGCGGAGGTACTGATACGGCCGAACGGAGCATTGTCCACTGGCCTGGCTCGCGCAGAGGATGGGGCACACTCCTGACCCGCCAGCCCTGCGCGAGGAGAAGCCCGTCCCGTGTCCCAGACCGAGGAGCCCGACAACGCCGCCGTGCGCGGGGTACGCCGGATCGAACTGCGCACCACCAACCCCACCGCGGCCGCCGAACACTACGAGGACCTGCTCGGCTGGAGCCTGCTGTTCTCCGGAGACGGCAGCGTCGGCGGCTGGGTCGGTGACCGGCTAGCCACCGTGCTCCGCCCCGCCGGCGACCAACCCACCGGGTGGCACGTCGTGTTCGGCGGCTCGGAGTCCCGCACGCTCACCGGTCCGGACGGCGTCACCGCGTCCGTCGACACCGGGCGCCCCCAGCACGGCCCGTGGGCGCCCCGCCCCCGGCACGGCGAACCCTGCTGGGTCGAGCTGAGCACCGGCAGCGACGACCACGACCAGTACTGGACCGGCCAGCTCGGCTGGCGGGTGCACCACCCGGAGGTGCCCGGGGAGCAGCGGTTCGCGCTGTTCGGCGCCGACCCCACCGGGGAGGACGTGCACCGGCCGGTCGCCGGCCGGATGCGCGAGGCCGACCCCGCGGGCGCGGCGTGGATCTGCTACTTCGCCGTCGCCGACGTCGCCGCCGCGGCCAAGCTGGCCACCGAACTCGGCGGCACCGTCGCGTTCGGACCGGCCGAGCTGCCTGCGGGGCTGGTCGCCACGGTGACCGACCCGCTGGGCGGGCGGTACGCGCTGCTGCAGGACCCCACCGGGTGGGGCGGCAACTGGTCGATCTGACAGCCTGTTCCGGGAACTGGGCCGGCTTGCGATGACGAATATGGGAACGCGCCAGGCGGAGCCCCCGCGATCGCGAGGGCGGGGCGCCTATCACGCACAACCAGAGTGCCATGTCCTCGTCGCGCCCCGGCGACGCGATCGCGGCGCGCGTTCGCAGAACGGGTACAGAGTCTCAGCGGGCACCGGCCCGTCGCCGCACCGGCAGCCGGTGGCGCTCCTCGCGCAGCCCGGCCATCAGGTCACCGTCGGTGTCCACCCGCGCCAGCACGTTGTCGGCGGTGAACAGCAGATCCTGCGGGTGCCGGCAGCGTTGGACCTCCGACCAGCGCAGCGGCGTGGACACCGTCGGCCGCGGCCGCGCCCGCAGCGAGTACGGCGCCACCGTGGTCTTCGCCGGGTTGTTCTGGCTCCAGTCGATCAGCACCTTCCCGGTGCGGCGGGCCTTGGTCATGGTCGCCACCACCCGCTCCGGCGTCTCGCCGGCCAACCGCTCCGCCACCGCCCTGGCGTACTCCGAGGTGCGCCCCGGCGCGGACACCCGCACCGGCACGTACACCTGCAGCCCCTTGGACCCGCTGGTCTTGACCCACGCCGGCAGACCGTCCTCGGCGAGCACCTCGCGGATCCGCTCGGCCACCCGGCAACAGTCCACCACCGTCGCCGGCTCGCCCGGGTCGAGGTCGAACACCAGCAGGTCCGGCACGCCCTGCCCGCCGCGCGGCCGCACCGTCCACTGCGGCACGTGCAGCTCCAGCGCGGCCAGGTTGGCCAGCCACACCAGCGACGCGCGGCCGTCCACCACCACGAAATCCGCGTAGGCCGCGTTCCTCCGGCTGCCCGGCGTGGGCAACCGTGCGGTGCGCACCCAGTTCGGGGCGTGCCGGGGCACGTTCTTCTCGTAGAACGACTCGCCCTCCACGCCGTCCGGGAACCGGCGCAGCGTGACCGGCCGGCCGGCCAGGTGCGGCAGCAGCACGGGGGAGACCCGCACGTAGTAGTCGATCACCTCGCCCTTGGTGAACCCGGTCTCCGGGTAGAGCACCTTGTCCAGATTGGACAGTTTCAACCGGTGCCCGTCCACGTCCACCAGCACGTCATCCGCCATCGCCAGCCACATCCTCGGGACGCTTGTCCACCCGCAACCCGCGCCAGGACGGCATGCGCAGCCGCCCGTCCCCGGTCCACTCGCGGAACACCACCTCGCCGACCAGCGCCGGCCGCACCCAGCGGGCACCCCGGGCGCGGTCCGCGGGCACCGGGGTGGCGAACGGGGAGGTGCGCCGGGCCAGCCCGGACAGCTGGCGGGTCAGCACCTCCAGGTCGGTGTCGGAGAACCCGGTTCCCACCGACCCCACGTACCGCAGCCCACCGTCACCGCCCGGCACGCCCAGCAGCAGCGAGCCCAGCACACCCTCCCGCCGGCCGGTGCCCGGCCGCCACCCGCCGATCACCACCTCCTGGGTGGTCACCTGGGCCACCTTGAGCCAGTCCCGGGAGCGGCGGCCCGGCTGGTAGGTCGAGTCCAGCCGCTTGGCCACCACGCCCTCCAAACCCTGCTCCCGGCTGGCCGCGAGCACCTCCGCGCCGCCGCCGGCGTAGTGCCGCGGCGTCTGCCAGTACCGGCCGCGCAGCTCCAATTCCTCCAGCAGCCGCCGCCGCTGCCGGTAGGGCAACCGCAGCAGGGACCGGCCGTCCAGGTGCAGCAGGTCGAACGCCAGGTAGGTGACCGGGGTGCGGGCGGACAGCCGGCGCGCCTGCGCGGCGTCCGCCACGTGCATCCGGCGCTGCAACGCGGTGAAACTGGGCCGGCCACCGGCCAGCGCGACGATCTCGCCGTCTAGCAACGCCTCCGTGCCGCCCAACTGCTCGCCCACCCCGCGCAGCTCCGGGTAGCTCGCGGTGACGTCCGCCCCGGTGCGGCTGGCCAGCCGGATCCGCCCGCCGGAGGACCACAGCAGGGTGCGCACCCCGTCCCACTTGAACTCGTACCCCCACTGCTCGTCCTCGGCCACCGGGGGCAGCGTGCCAGCGGTGGCCAGCATCGGCGCCAACTCCTCCGGCATCGGCTGCCAGTCCGGGCGGGGCGCCGGGTCGAGCCGGCGCACCAGCCAGTTCTCCTGCCGGCGCAGGAACACGTACCGGCCCTGCACCCGCTGGCCGTGCAGGGTGATCTCCACCTTGTCGTCAGTCCACAGCTTGGTCTCGTAGCGGCCGGCGTCCCAGATCCGCATCAACCCGGCGCCGTACTCGCCGCGCGGGATCTCCCCCTCGAAGGTGGCGTACTCCAGCGGGTGGTCCTCGGTGTGCACGGCCAGCCGCACCATGCCCGGCTGGGTGGGCAACCCCTTGGGCACCGCCCACGACACGAGCACGCCGCCGCGCTCCAACCGCACGTCCCAGTGCAGCCGGCGGGCGTGGTGCTCGTGCACCACGAACCGGTCGTCGTCGCCCACCGGCGGGGGCGGCCCCTCGGGCACCGGTTCCGGGGTGCGCCGCCGATCCCGGCGACGGCGGTACTCGCCCAGGTCCGGCATGGGTTTCCGGCCAGCTGGTCAGGAGGTCAGGCGCTGCGCGAGCGGCCGCGTGTCTTGCGCCGCTTGCCGTCGGCGCCTTCCTGTTCCGCGGTCTTGCCCTTGGACCGGGACGAGCCGCGGCCGCCGGCGGAACGCCGCGAGGTGGACGTGCCGCCCCGGCTGGCGCGGGCCTGCTCGACGCTGCGTTCCAGCGCGGTCATCAGGTCCACGACCTCACCGGGCCCCTTCTCCTCAGGCCGCTCCGGCACCTCCGCGCCCTCCGCCTTCGCCTCGATCAGCTGAGCCATGGCCTCCTGGTAGTCGTCGCTGAACTCGTCCGGCTTGAACGACGCCGCCATGCTGTCCACCAGGGAGGTGGCCATCTTCAGCTCCTGCGGGCGCACCTCCACGTCCTGGGTGAGAAACTCGAAGTCCGGCTGGCGGATCTCGTCCGGCCACAGCATGGTGTGCAGCACCAGCAGGTCCTCCCGGGCGCGCAGCAGCGCCAGCGACTCCCGCTGCCGGATGGCGATCTTCACCACCGCGAGCTGCCCGGTGTCCTGCAACGCCTCCCGCAGCAGCGCGTACGGCCGGGCAGCGTTCTTCTCCGGCTCCAGGTAGTAGCTGCGCTGGTAGTAGATCGGGTCGACATCCTCGATCGGCACGAACTCCAGCACCTGGATCGCGTGGTCGGTGGCCACCGGCAGCTTCTGGAAGTCCTCGGCGTCGAGCACGACCATCCGCCCGTCGTCGAGCTCGTAGCCCTTGACGATGTCCTCGTAGGGCACCTCCTGGCCGCACACCTCGCACACCCGCTTGTAGCGCACCCGGCCGCTGTCCTTCCGGTGTACCTGGTGGAACCGGAAGTCGTGCTCCTCGGTGGCGCTGTACAGGCGGACGCCGATCGTGACCAGGCCGAACGAAATCGCGCCCCGCCATACGGACCTCATGTCACCCTGAGTACCCGCAAAACGGGCACGGCACAACCCGTGACCCGCCCGGTCGCTACCCGGCCGGGGAGCGGTCGGGGAACGCGCGGTAGGTGCGGTTGCTGGCCACCGCCGCCCGCTGCTCACGCGCCGTGACTTGAATGTAGTTCTGCGTGGTGGCCAGGCTGGCGTGGCCGAGCAGCGCCATGATCTCCGAGGCGCTCGCGCCGTCCTCGGCCAACCGGGTGGCGAAGGTGTGCCGCAACGCGTGCAGGTTCGCCCCGGCCGGCACCCGGTCGTGCAGCCCGGCCCACCGGTAGCAGCAGCGCATCAGGTACTCCAGGCCGCCCCGGCCGATCGGCCGGCCGCGCCGGTCCAGCAGCAGGGCAGCGTCGTCAGACAGCCGCAACAGCGGAAACCGCCGCCGGCAGGAGGCCAGGTAGTCGTCGACCACCCGCTCCATCGCGGTCTCGATCGGCACCGACCGCTCCCGGCTGCCCTTGCCCCGCACGTGCACCCGACGCTCACCCGGCCGGCCCACGATCGACCCGACCCGCAGCGCCCGCATCTCCGCCGACCGCAGGCCCACCACCAGGCCCAGCGCCACGACCAGCAGGTCCCGCTCCGGCCACGGATCGCGGGCTCGCCGCGCCCCGGCGGCCACCGCGGACAGCAACCGCTCCGGGGTGTCCTCGCCGCGCAGCGGCTTCGGCGACAGCGGCGGGGTCTTCGGCCGCGCCACCGCGGCCATCGGGTTGCCCGGCAACAGCGCCTCGGACACGCAGAAGGTGAGGAACTGGTTCCACGTCGACCAGGCGCGCAGCACCGAACTCTTCGCGTGGGTGTCGGCGAACCGGCCGAACGCCGACCGCAACGCACCCGCGGTCAGCCGGTCGACCACCAACGCCTCCGGTTCCACACCGGCGTCCTCGGCCAGCAGCCGGTTGATGCCGTGCAGGTCGCGCCGGTACGCGGCGGTGGTGTGCGGCGAGTCCTTGCGGGGACGGCGGGCGAGGAAGAACGCCTCCTGGGCCTCCAACACGCGCATGCCGATCTTGATACCGCACCGCACCGACGGTGCGGTGCGACGCCGCGGGAGATCACCGGCGACGTCACACCGCACCGAGCGGGGATCAGCTCATTCCTGGAGGTAGGTGATGGAGAAACCACCACCGGAGAGCGGACCGGTGTGGTCCTCGAACCCGGAACTGTTGCTGGCGTCCAGCGCCACCGGGCCGTAGTTGCCGAGCGGACTGCCGTTGACCGTGGCGCCCGTGAACGTCACCTTCCCGAAGTTCGGGTACGCGGCCGTCGGCGACTCCATGATCACTTCCGCGGACACGTTGGCGGCCCGCATCGACCTGTTGACCGTGCGGGTCCAACCCTTGGAGGTGTCGCTGAGGGTGAGGGTGTAGGTGCTGCCGCTGCGGGTCACCGACGCGTGGATCACGTCACCCGCGCTAACCGGGTTGCTGTAGTACACCGGGCTGGCCGGGTACATCTCGTACCACGCCTGGTACACCGGACGCCCGCTGGAGCAGTCGGTGGCCACGCCGGTCTGCTCGACCGTGGAACTGCCGTAGCCGTCGATGCCGACCCACGGGGCGAACAGGTCGTCGGTGGAGTTGCAGGTCACCGCCGGCTCGGTCCACGTGGCGCTGACCGAGGAGAACCCGCTGCCGGTGGCCACGTACCCGGACCAGTTCCCGCCGTCCTGGTTGAACCCGAGGCGGTGCGGGTGGTTGCCGGCGGCGACGTGCTGCGGGGCGAAGGAACGGGTGGGTGCCGAGGCCGTGGCCGTGGCGGGGAAGGTGAGGAGACCGGTGACGCCCAGAACGACAGCCGCTAACGCGGCTCGTTGTGTCCGCATGGGGTACCTCCATCGCAGGGTACGGCCGTGGCCCTGCGGCCCCGGCCGGTAGCCCTACGGTGCGGCGGCCCCCAGGCGCCGGGCACCCTCCGGTCGTCGGTGGCCATTCAGTGAACATGCACAGCGGCAACGAGTTCCGGTGGTCGCGCCGTCTCCCCGCGACCCGGCACCGCTCAGCGCGGCACCAACCGCACCGGCAGCCCGTCCACCGGCACCGGCAGCGACGTGTGGTCCCACCGCACGCGGTAACGCTCCGCCACGCTCCACCGGTAACACCGCAGCATCTCGTGCAGGATCGCCTTGACCTCCAGCACGCCGAAGTGCATGCCGATGCATTTGTGCGCGCCACCGCCGAACGGCACCCAGGCGTAGCGGTGGTTGCGGTCCTCCCGGCGATGGTCGGCGAACCGCTCCGGGTCGAACGCGTCCGGCCGGGTCCAGCAGCCGGGATCGAAATGGTTGACCGAGGGCTGCGCGGCGACCAGCGTGCCCGCCGGAAGGTAGTACCCGAGCACGTCGGTCGCCTTCACCGTCTTGCGCATCACCGAAGGAACCGGCGCCACCAGCCGCAGCGACTCCCTGATCACCAGGTCCAGCGTGCGCAGCCGGTCCAGCGCGGCGATGTCCGGCACGTCCTCGCCCAGCGCGAGGGACTCCTCCCGGGCGCGTTCCTGCCACTCCGGGTACCTGGCCAGGTAGTAGGCGGCGGCGGTGCTGGCGATGGTCGAGGTGTCGTGCGCGGCCATCATCAAAAAGATCATGTGGTTGACCACGTCCCGACCGGTGAACCGCTCGCCCTCCGGGGTACTGGCGTGGCACAGCGCGGTGAACAGGTCATCCCCGTGCCCGGCCTGCCTGCCGGCCAGGCCGCCGGCGAAGTACGACTCAAGCAGCCGGCGGCCCCGCACCCCAGCACGCCAGCGGGTGCCCGGTAACGGGTGGCGGACCAGCGCGGTGGCCGCCCGCACGGTCGCCACGAAGGCCCGGTTGATCCGGTCCGCCTCCGGGGCACGGTCCAGGGCCATGAACACCTTGGTGGCCACGTCCAGGGTGAGACCCTTGAGCGCCCAGTACAGCCGCACCGGCCCGTCCACCCGCCAGGTGGGCACGGCCGAGCGCACCGTGGGGCCGAACTGCCGGACGTAGCCGGCGAGCCGGTCCCGGGTGAAGGCCTGCTGCATGATCAGCCGGTGGGTGTGGTGCTCGTCGAAGTCCAGCAGCATCAGCCCCCGGTGGAAGAACCGGTCGATCAGGAACGCCCAGCCCTCCTGGGAGAACGCCTTGTCCCGGTTGATGAAGACCACCTGGGTGGCCTCCGGCCCGGACACGTTGACGATGCGCGTGCCGAACGCGCCGATCCACGACACCGGCCCGATCCGGTCGTGCCGCTCCCGGGCGAAGTCCGTGCCGAACCGGCTGGAGTGCAGGACGTGCCCGACCAGGGGAGGGCCGTAGTCGCCCAGCACCGGCCGCAGACCACTGCCCGGCGGCGCGGCACACAGTTCCCGAACCGGCCACCGCCGGCTCAACGCCCGCAGCATATCGTCCACCCGGCCCGGCGCGGGCGCGGCCACCAGCGAGGACATCCGTTCCCTGGCCGCCCGAGCCGGCCGGCCGAGCAGACTCGCCATCACACGCTCCTCGGGTCGGCACCGGGAGGGCAGCCGAGCACGTCGAGCGGCTCGGCCATCGGCCACACGCGCTCGCGGATACGAAACCGCACCGGCAACACCGCCACCCAGGTGAGCGCGGCGGCGCCGGAAGCGATCAACCCTGCGCAACCAGACATCGCGGCCGAACGCAGCATGGGACCGCCAAGGTCAGCTGTCAAGGACGCGCACCCCGGGCCGGAAGACGGTCAGCGCGCGACTCGATGACACCGCGTCAGAACGGGCCGTAGCTGAGCAACCCGCGCGCATACACGTCCCACAATTTCCCGACGAACAGGGTGCCGAAGCGGACCACCGCCTCCGCGTGGTCCCGCACCGAGGAACCCGTGGTGCGGAACGTCGCGAGCTCGCGCGCGAACGCCAGCGGGTGAAGCCGCAGAACACCCGTGGCCACCACACCGTCGGTACCGGCTTCCCGGTGCCCCCGCACCACACTGGTGTGCAGGGTGGTGGTCTCCCGCCAGAGGTGCCGCAGGCTCTCGCCGCGGACGGTCTTCACCCCGGCCAGCGTGAGCGGGCGGCCCTCGCCGTCATGGAAATGCAGCCGGTACCGCATCTCCTTGCGGGTGGGATCGCCGTCGTCCACCAGCAGGTTGAACGCGCCGTCGTCGATGGGCAGCGACCCGCCGAGCGCCGGGCAGACCACCTCGCCGGAGACCCGGGCATGGTGATGGGGGTCGGTGACGAACCGGTCGATGTCCTCGGTGTCGATGGTGAGGCGGACAGCCAGCGGCTCCTCCGCCCCGGCATCGGCGCCGCGGCGCCGCCGACCGTCGACGAGCGCGACCGAGCCGGTCATCTCCTCACCGAACCGCAGCGCGGCCGACCCGGACCGGGCCGGCCGCGCCGCGGGCACCGCGGTGCGGATGCCGCGCTCCGCGCACCACCGGCGAGCCGCCTCGACCCCACGGTTGACGACCTCGTGCAACCGGTCGGATCCGATGTTGGTCAGGTAGTTGATGGGCACCTCGGCGCGGAGCACCTTCAGGTCGATGCGCCGACCGAACTCGCCGTCCCGGCCGGCGGCGATCGCGGCGTTGCTCTGCTCGATACGCCGCGCGATGCGCTTGAAGTGGCCGTTCGCGGAGGACTCGATGATCTGGAAGTAGTCCGCGACGAACCCGGTGTGCCATTCGCCGCGCTCGCTCACCGTCCAGATCGCCCAGATCTCGTCCGCACCGCGACGAATGGCCTCCTCGACGTTGGCATCGGTGACATAGACGGCGTCGATGTAGGTGTTGCCGTTGGTGCGGACCGGCGGGAACCACATGGGCAGCGAGACACACGCGATGAGGTAGTCCTCGGACATCCGCCGCGGCGTCACCACCTCCAGTTCCTGCCGGGTCACGTTGTAGACGTTGAACGTCGCGGCCAGCCGGGAGGCGCGGATGGTTTTCCAGTCCAGGCCCCAGCGCGGCAACACGTTCCGGCGGAAGCCGTCCAGCGTGAACAGCGACTCGGCATAGAACAGCTTCGGGTACTCCCGCAGATTGGGGGTGGCCATGGCCAGCGCCGACGTGTCGCGCCAGTTGTCCGCGATCCGCGTGCCGCTCATACCCTGGCACAGCATCGCCATGTTCAGGCATCCGCCGCTGGCGCCGTCCACATGGTCGAAGGTGACTCCGCACTCGTCCAGCCAGACCTGCAGCACACCGGCCTGAAAGGCAACCTTCAGGCCGCCGCCGGCGAGAATCAGTGAGCGTTTCCTCCGTTTTCTGGCGCTGGTCATCGGTTCCTCCAGGGCAGGCGCGGGTTGACGAAGGCATCCCAGAACGCCTCGGCATACACCTGGCCGAACCGGGCCAGGCTCTCCGCCCAGCGCAGCGGGCTGGTCGTGCCCGTGATCCGCACGCTGGCCAGTTGCCGGGGGATCTGGTCGACCGGGATATGCAGCTCGCCGGTTGCCACCACGGGGCCCTTTCCGGAATGCCCCGCGCGGACCTGGACCCGCAGCGGGCTGGTGGCCGGCCCGACCGACAGCGGCCGGTCTGCGCGCAGATCCAGGCATCCCTCCATCAGGTACGGCCGACCGTCCATCCCCAGGAACGGCAGCGTGTACAGCGTGCGGCGCACCCCCGGGTCGCCGGTGTCGGCCAGCAGGTTCACCACGCCGTGGCGCACCGGTGCGCCCTCGGCCGTGGTGAGCGTTTCCGCGCGCACGGTGCCCACGGCGGTCATGGGATGGCCCCGGTTCTCCAGGAACTCGTCAAGGAACGGGGCCGCGACCGTGAGCGTGGCGGACACGGCGAGGCGACGCCGCCCGGTGCCGTCGCCGGCTGGGGCATCGCCGTCGGTCTGGAGGTAGCCGCGCATCGGCTGGGTGAAGGCCAGGCCGATCGGCGAGGTGCGCGGCGGCCTGGTGCCCTTCTCCGGGATCACCAGCGTGGACAGCGGGTCGGTCACCCGGTGGACGTGCTTCCACTCGGGCGCACGGTGCCGCCGGCCGGTCATACCGGCGATCGCGGTCTCGATGTTGCGCTCCGCCACCGCGGCGATCGTGTGCGACGGGTTGACGCCCGTGGCGGCCGGTAGGCAGGCGCCGTCGAGCACGTACAGGCCCGGGTAGCCGTACACCTCGCCGTTGCCGTCCGTGACGCCCCGGCCCGGATCATCGGCCATCACGCAGCCACCGAGGTTGTGCACGGCCACCGGGACACGGAGGTACTGCCACAGCGGGTTGTCGGCCATGGCCGCGCCGAGGGTGTCCGCGATGTCCGCGCAGAGCCGCTCCTCGACATCGTAGAGCGCCTCGTTGCCGGCTAGGTCCCAGTCGATGCACAACTCGTGGGTGTGGGGATGCAGCGCCATCCTGCCGTTGGCCTTGTCCCGCCCCATGGCGAGGAAGACGGCGGTGTCGTGACCGACGTCGCCCGGCGCGCGCACGCGGTCCCGGGCGCCGCGGCGGACCAGACCGGTGACCTGCTCGGGATGGCGCAGCGGCCCCTGCCTGCGCCGGTGCTCGGGGCTGAGCACCTGCAGCAGCGCCGCGATCTGGCGAGGGAAACCGCCCTCCTCGAAGATGAACCAGTGCCGGTCGGCACCGGAGGAACGGTCGTAGACGATCCCGGTCGTGATCGTCGGCCCGACCCACGGATCGAACGATTCGTCGGCATGGAAGGCGAACCCGAGGAAATCCCCGTTCGCGGAATAGTCGCATCCCAGCCGCTCCGACAGCGCCGGCAGGGTGCGGTACTGGTCGCGGCAGCGCAACAGCAGTTCGGTGGAGTTGACCGCGCCCGCGCAGAGGAAAACCGCGCGCGCCCGCACGTCGCGGCGGGTTCCCGAGGCGTGGTCGCGGTAGTCGACCCGGTATCCATCTCGGACCGGGGTGATGGTGGTGACCTCGCAGCGTGTGCCGACGTCGGCGCCGTGCTGCTCGGCCACGGCCAGATAGTTGAGGTCGAGGGTGTTCTTGGCCTGGATGTTGCATCCGATATCGCATTCGCCGCAGTGCCGGCACCCGTACTGCTTCACGCCGAACTTGTTGGGCCGTGCCGTGGTCGGATCGCCGAAGTTGACCGCCAGGTTGGGGTAGCAGAACTGGTCGGAGCGGCCAAGCCGGGAAGCCACCTCCCGCATGAGTCGGGTCTTGGGCGGCAGGCCATAGGGCTGGTCGGCGGAGACGGGGGTGATGTCCAGCATGTAGGCGACGAGGTCGTAGTAGGGGTCGAGGGCTTCCCGGGTGTAGCCGCCCGGCCAACCCCGACGGAACGATTCGGGTGGCATGCGCAGCTGTACGTTGGCGTAGACATGCGATCCGCCCCCGTAGGCGGCGCTCTGCACCACCGTCATCTCCCGGCCGAACTCCCGGACGTCGAACAATCCTTGGTCGTGCCGCCACAACCAGCCGTCGAACGGGTTCTCCCAGTTCCGCGGGAACGTTCCCATGGGGTAGCGTCTGCCGCGTTCCAGAACGCCGACGCGAAGGCCCGCCTGGGCGAGTCGACAGGCGGAAACCGCGCCCCCGAAACCGGTGCCGACAACAATGGCATCGTACCGCCGCAACATTCGCTTTCCCCGGTCAGTGATGATTGAGTGTCCGCCACGCGTTGGCGAGCGTCTTACCCACGGGATCGATGACTCGCCGGTCGTTCCAGTACCATGGATGGGACAACGGGGTCCACGACAACCAGGGCGGCCCGACGGAAACCTCGCGGTCCTCGCTGACGTGCTCGGCGTATTCGTCGTTCAACGGTTTGAGCGGGGAGGAGACCAGGTCGTCCTTGTGGTAGAAGTTTATCCACTCCGATCGTCCGCGAAGCTCGGGATGATGGTCCGCGAGTTGCGGCGGGGGCACGTGCACGGGCCTGCCGAAGTTCCGGTAGCGCAGCGCCCACAGCGCGATCGGGCTGCCCAGGGTGTACAGGAAACTGAGCGTCTCTCCGCGTTCCAGGGGCGTTTTCTGGCTGGTCTTCCGCACCCGGTCGCTTATTCGCCGCACATCCTTGCGGCCATCCTTGCGGCCGGCTTCGACCTGCAGGTCGTACAGGTAGTTGGTCGCGATGACGCTGCCCAGGCTGTGCGCCAGCACGCACAGGGGCGCGTCCGCACCGGCCCTTCTGGCAAGCTCACGCAGCGTGCGGGCGAGGACGAGGTGCACCTGGTCGTAGATGGTGCGATCGCCGCTGGTGATCTGATAGGCGATCGCGTCGCCGATGTACTGGACGGTCAGCCATCGCAGGGTGGGGAAGTCGAGTTTGGCGGCGCCGGGCACCCAGCGCAGGAGTCCGCTGGCGGCGGCGAGGAGCACGGCCGTGGCGGAGCCCCGGTCCGCCCGGGTGCCCTGGCTGTTCAGCCACCGGAAGTACCCGCCGTCGGGGGAGCCGAGGACCCGGCGGAACAGGTTGTCCTCGTACGGCTGTATCACCGGAGCCCAGAAGGCCGGCTCGACGACCAGGGCGTCGTCGGCGTCCACCCCCGTGGCGCGCTGGAACGTGTGCTTGAGCCGAGCGATGGCGGTGTCGCCGAAGTGCTTGTCGTTGATTTCCACACCGTGAACCAGAACAACGGCCAGGCGGCGAGTCATGTGATGCCTCCGCACGTATCGGGACGGCCTGGCTGCCGGGCGCCAACGCACCACCTATACGACCGTTCTCGTCACCCGCCCGTCATCGGCACCATCGGTGCCCAGTGGTCGGTACGCCGGGGGGAGGGGACAGGTGTGGTGCGCGGCGATCCGCACCTGGCGAGGCCGACGGCGGCGGCGGACAGCGGGGACGTGGCCGCCGGCGGTCCACGTGGTGAGCACCCGGCCGCGCGGTGGGGGCGGAGCGCCGCTGATGTCGGCTGGAAACCGATATTTGCTGGATAATGAAAATTATCCATGAAACATGGTGCTGGCCGGGTGCTCGGCGGTCGGCAGCGGGGATCGCTCGCTCGGTCCCGACGACGGCGGCCAACGTCGTCCCGGCCGCCGGTCGAGTTCCGCATCCGTCATGTCGCACGCGTGGACCGCTCAGCGGCGGGCTCCGCGAACGCCACCGCATCATGATCGACATCTGCTCAAGTCTCCGCGGTTCGGCTCGCGGTGATCGCGAGCGCCGCGTCCTCCCACCCACAAAACGTCACCGTGACGAAAAATGGCAGTGGGACGGGGCCCGCCCCCGGCCGTCGTGCGTGGCGAAGCAGGTGCCCAGACCGAGCAGGAATCGAGAAGCGCCGGTCACCGAGCCGCCGCTAGCGTGACCGCCATGGATATCACCACCACGACATCAGGAGCGATCATGACCGGCGCTTCCACCCAGGGAATCAAGACCGTGCTGCATCCCGTGTCCGACCTGGCGACGGCCAAGGCGGTGTACGCCGCGCTGCTCGGCGTACCGCCGCAGGCCGACGAGTCCTACTACGTCGGCTTCGAGGCCGCGGGTCAGCACATCGGGCTGGTGCCGGGCGGTGGGCCGCAGGGCATGACCTCACCGGTGGCCTACTGGCATGTGCCGGACATCGAGGCGAAGCTCGCCGAGGTGACCGCCGCGGGTGCCACCGTGAAGGAGCCCGCGCACGACGTCGGTGGCGGCCGTCTGGTGGCCACCGTCACCGACCCCGATGGCAACGTCCTCGGACTGCTCCAGGATCGGTGAGTGCCGAACCCCTGCACCCGCCTGAGAAGCCGGTCAGATCGAGCGAGGCGACGCCGGCGGAGACCCGCGAAGGCCGGCCCCGCCCAACGGATGGAGGCACGATGAGCATGGCCACCAGGACGGACACGCAGTCGCCTGCACCGCACGTCGCCGACAGTCACGATGTGATCCGCGTGCATGGCGCGCGCGAGAACAACCTCAAGGACGTCAGCGTCGAGATCCCGAAGCGCCGGCTGACGGTGTTCACCGGCGTCTCCGGATCGGGCAAGAGCTCGCTGGTGTTCGGCACGATCGCCGCGGAGTCGCAGCGGCTGATCAACGAGACGTACAGCGCCTTCGTGCAGGGCTTCATGCCAACGCTGGCGCGGCCCGAGGTCGACGTGCTCGAAGGGCTGACGACCGCGATCATCGTTGACCAGCAGCGGATGGGTGCGGATCCCCGCTCCACGGTCGGCACCGCCACCGACGCCAACGCGATGCTGCGCATCCTCTTCAGCCGGCTGGGGCGGCCGCACATCGGCCCGCCCAACGCGTTCTCGTTCAACGTCCCCTCGGTTCGGGCGAGCGGTGCGATCACGGTCGAGCGCGGTGACCGCAAGGCCGAGAAGGTGACCTTCACCCGTGCCGGCGGCATGTGTCCGCGCTGCGAAGGCCGGGGCACGGTCACCGATCTCGACCTCACCCAGCTCTACGACGACTCGAAGTCGCTCGCCGAGGGCGCACTCACGATCCCCGGCTACAAGGCGGGCGGCTGGAACTATCGGCTCTACATCGAGTCCGGCTTCTTCGACCCGAACAAGCCGATCCGCGAGTACACCAAGAAGGAGCTGCACGACCTCCTCCACCGCGAGCCGACCAGGATGAAGATCGCGGGCATCAACATGACCTACGAGGGGCTGATCCCGAGGCTCAGGAAGTCGATGCTCGCCAAGGACCGCGAGGCGATGCAGCCGCACATCCGGGAGTTCGTCGACCGGGCTGTCACCTTCACCGCCTGTCCGGAGTGCGGCGGCACCCGGCTGTCCGAGGCGGCCCGGTCGTCGAAGATCAAGGGGATCAACATTGCTGACGCCTGCGCGATGCAGATCAGCGACCTGGCCGAATGGGTTCGCGGCCTCGACGAGCCGTCAGTGGCGCCGCTGGTCGGCGCGCTGCGGCATACCGTCGAGTCGTTCGTGGAGATCGGGCTGGGCTACCTCTCGCTGGACCGGCCGTCGGGCACGCTGTCCGGCGGCGAGGCGCAGCGCGTCAAGATGATCGGCCACCTCGGCTCCTCGCTCACCGACGTCACCTACGTCTTCGACGAGCCCACCACGGGCCTGCATCCCCATGACATCCAGCGGATGAACGACCTGCTGCTGCGGCTGCGGGACAAGGGCAACACGGTGCTCGTCGTGGAGCACGAGCCGGAGACGATCGCGATCGCCGACCACGTCGTCGACCTCGGGCCGGGCGCTGGTACGGCGGGCGGCTCGGTCTGCTTCGAGGGCACTGTCGAGGGGCTGCGGGCCAGCGGCACCATCACCGGCCGCCATCTCGACGACCGGGCCGCGCTCAAGGAGACCGTGCGGACGCCCACCGGGCGGCTTCCGATCCGCGGCGCCAACATCCACAACCTCCAGGACGTCGACGTCGACATCCCGCTGGGCGTCCTGTGCGTCGTCACGGGTGTCGCCGGGTCGGGGAAGAGCTCGCTGGTGCGCGGGTCGGTCCCCGCCGGCGCCGGCGTGGTGTCGGTCGACCAGGGCGCCATCCGCGGCTCGCGACGGAGCAATCCGGCGACGTACACCGGGCTGCTCGACCCGATCCGCAAGGCTTTCGCGAAGGCCAACGGTGTGAAACCGGCGCTGTTCAGCGCCAACTCCGAGGGTGCCTGCCCCACCTGCAACGGCGCCGGCGTCGTCTACACCGACCTGGCGATGATGGCCGGCGTCGCCACCACCTGCGAGGAGTGCGAGGGCAAGCGGTTCCAGGCGTCGGTGCTGGAATATCACCTCGGCGGCCGCGACATCAGCGAGGTGCTCGCCATGTCGGTGACCGAGGCCGCGGAGTTCTTCGGCGCCGGCGAGGCGCGCACGCCGGCCGCGCACGCCATCCTCGACCGGCTCGCCGACGTCGGGCTCGGCTACCTCATCCTCGGCCAGCCGCTCACCACGCTGTCCGGCGGTGAGCGGCAGCGGCTCAAGTTGGCCACGTACATGGCCGAGAAGGGCGGCGTCTACGTCCTCGACGAGCCGACCACCGGCCTCCACCTCGCCGACGTGGCGCAGTTGCTCGGTCTGCTCGACCGGCTCGTCGACTCCGGCAAGTCGGTCATCGTCATCGAGCACCACCAGGCGGTCATGGCGCACGCCGACTGGATCATCGACCTCGGTCCCGGCGCCGGCCACGACGGCGGCCGGGTGGTCTTCGAAGGCACACCCGCCGACCTCGTCGCCGCCCGCTGCACCCTCACCGGCGAGCACCTCGCGGCCTACGTCGGCACCTGACCGAGGCGCTCGCGAACACCGTCAGACAAGCGGTCTCACCAGCTTCGGCTCTAACGCCGATAATGGACATTATGTTAACTGGAGCCGTCCGCGGTCACCGATGGTGCTGCTCTGTCACGTCGTCACCGCGGGCCTCCCCAACCGTGGCCTCGTGGTCGTAGGTGCTGAACCGTAAGTACAGCCCGAGGTCGGCGGGACCACGGTCGATCGTGCGGTAGCTGAGGAGTTCCTGCAGGCCGGTGGTGTTCGCCAGCGGTGCCGGTGCCAGCAGGTCGAGACACCGCTGGTACGGGCCCGGATCGATGCCTTCGACACGCATGAGCCGGGTGACCCGGTCCCGGGCCTCGGCGTCGCTGCGCGTGTTGTCCGGCAGGCGGAGGTACAGGTTGGCCTCCTCGGGTGCCGGGGTGCCGTGCCGGAACGCGAGGCAGGTCATGGGTTCGTTGGTGATCGTGCGGGTGTCGCCGTAGACGATGCGGCGGGCGCGTTCGGCGCGGCCGCTGTCGTGCCGCCGTGCCAGCGCGGCCACCGTGTCCAGTTCCGCCGCGGGCATCTCGTCATGCCGGAAGTAGACCTTGACGCGCGGCTTGCTGGTGGCGTCGGCCAGATCTAACGCGAAGAATTCGATTTCGTGTCCGCGTTCGGCGAGTTCGCGAACGCGGCGGCCGACCGATCGCCACGGGACCGAAAGATCGAGTCTTCGCATGGCTTCGCCGATCACTTCCGGCGCGTGCTCGACGCCGTGCACCTGGGGGTTGAGGTAAACCTTGTATTCGAGGCGTTGGGGGTGGTTTCCTGGCCGCCACGCGAGAGCGTGCCACACCGTCGGCCGGTAGGTGGCCGGATTCGGTGTCACGAAAAGATCTTCAACGCGGAGGTAACGGCTGATGGACACCCCGGGTTTGTCGGCGAGGCGGCGGGTCAGCGCCTGGCCGGCCTCTTGGTTGCTCCGCGCGGTTGGTTCAGAGCCCAGTGACTCCCACAGCAGCCGAATTTCGGGGTTGATCCCTCGCCAGCTCAGTGACATTTCCGCGGGAAAGCCGTCCGCGGACACAAACGACGGGGCGGGACCGGCGGTCGTGCCGATGGGCCGCGATCCCCACGGGGACAGCACGTCCCGGATGTCGACGGCGACCCGCTCGACGTCGGGGCCGGCCACTCCTAAGCCGCGGCAGGCCGCCGCCCACTGCCGCAGCAGAAAATCGGTGTAGGACTGGTCGGCGACCCGGAAGACGCCGAATCTGATGGCCGGACGGATCTTGTCGAGTGTGGTGCCCAATGCGAACTTCCCTCCGTGTCGATCTCATCACCGCTGGCGGTGGTGGGCTTCGAGAGCGTCACACGCGGCCAGCCTCCCCCGACATATGACTGGAAGGTGGTGACACGATGTCCGAATTGATCGCCTCACAACGTGAACAGGTTGGGGATCTTTCTGCTGATCGTGATGTTTGTATCGTGGGCGCCGGATTCTCCGGCCTCGCCGCGGCCAGCGCCTTAAGACGTCGTGACGTGGCCTTCACCTGCGTGGAGTCGGCGGCAGGCGTGGGAGGTATTTGGCGTTACTCGGACGGCGGCGAGTCGATCTCCTCTCCGAGCTATCGAGGGCTGCATTTGAACACTTCGCGAGCGGTGACAGGGTACACTGGGTTCCCGATGCCGGACAGCTACCCGCGTTATCCTGATCTCCGGCAGGTTGCCGCGTACCTGGAAGGGTTCGCCGATCACATCGGCATCCGTGACGATCTCGAACTCAACACCGATGTGATCGCGATCGAACCGGCGCCCGACCGGTCCTGGAATGTGATCACACGGGACCGTGCCACGGGTACTGATCGCCGCCGGCGTTTCCGGCAGGTCATTGTTGCCGCAGGCTATCACCATACGCCCCAGTTACCGGCGATCCCGGGCGCCGCGTCGTTCCCCGGGCGACAACTCCATTCGATCGAATACGTTGACCCGCGTGATCTGGCCGGACATCGCGTTCTGGTTCTGGGATTCGGGAACTCGGCCTGCGACATCGCGGTGGAGACGTCCCACGTCGCCGACCGGACCGTGCTGGCGATCCGGCATGGCGCGCATGTCGTGCCGAAGCAGTTGATGGGGATTCCGATCGACGAGATCGCCGCGTCGCGGTGGTGGTCGTGGCTGCCGTTCCGGGTTCAGCGCCGGTTCGTCGAATGCCTCCTGTGGCTCATCCGTGGTTCGATCACGTCATACGGTCTCCCCCGGCCCAACCACCGGATCTTTTCCGCGCCGATCACCATCTCCGATGACCTGCTCTCCCGGATCACGCACGGCGCGATCAGCGTCAAACCGATGATCGAACGATTCCGCGGCAGCGAGGCGGAGTTCGTCGACGGCAGCCGCGAGGATTTCGACACGGTCATTTACTGCACCGGCTACGACTTCTCGTTCCCGTTCCTTCCCGGAGACTGCGTGGTCGGCGCGGACGGGCGCCTCGCGCTGTACCGGAGGGTGGTACCGCCCCGGTACCCGGGTGTGTATGTGGTGGGGCTCATCCGGCCGGTGGGGGCGATCACCCGGGTGGTCGAGGCGCAGGCCGAGTGGGTGGCCGACCTCATCGAGGGCGTGGCCGCACTGCCGCCGGAGCCGGAGATGTGGAGGGAGATCGATGGCTACCTGGCCGGGGCGGCGCGCCGGTACGGGACCGCTGTCCGGGATTCGATCCATGTTGACGTCGCGCGCTACTTGCGGTCGGTGCGGCGGGAGCGGGAGGAGGGACGGCGCCGCCGGCGGGAGGAGGTGCTCCGGTGAGCCGCGCGGTGGCCTGGGCCGGACACGGGACCGCCGGTGCGGTGTGGCCCCGGCGATGGCCGTGCGGTTCCGGCGGTCGTGGCCTGCCTGGCGCGGAGCCGACCGGGAGTCGTCGCGTGCGGCATTAACCGTCCCCGCGTGGCGGGCCGGTCCGCCCGGCGGGCGCCGGGCAGTGCGGGCATGCGCGCGTGCGGCGGGCGCAGGTTGGTGCCGTGCCGGAGGCGGGCGAGGCGGTCGGCGAGGTCGATGTCACCGGGGTCGGCGCGGCGCTGGCGCAGCCCGTCGACCACGATGTCCACGGTGCGTGCGGTGGTCTCGGCGAACGGTCCCAGGCCCTCCATGACCACTCCGGTGGCTTCCTGCGCGTTGTGGGTGCCGCAGAGCAGGTCGCCGGCGATCTTGTAGTTGCCGGTCTGGGCGTAGGCCCAGGCGACGGTCAGCGCGGCCCACAGGCTGCCCCACTGGTCCCCCTCGGCGGCCAGTGCGGTCAACGCGGACTCGAACAGGCGGGCGGCTACCCGGGGGTCCGCGGCCCAGCGCAACTCGGTGATCCCGGCGGGCAGCAGCGCCCACCACCGGCCCCAGGAGGTCTGGCGTAGCTCGGCGTGCCGGCGGCATTCGTCCGTGGCCTGCCTGGCGAGGGGCTCGTCGCCGAAGAAGGCGGCGGCGAAGGCGCCGAAGAGCAGCGCCATGTGCTCCCAGCCGTTCTCGCCGGCGTGGGCGTACTCGTCGCGTGCCCGGCCGAGCAGCGTGATGGCGTCGGTGTCGCCCTCGGCGAGCAGGGCGTAGACGCCGGCGACGAAGGCGGCGTCGGCCACGGCCAGGCCGTGGGCGCGCGGATGGCGGGCCAGGGTCCGGTACCGGCTCAGCCGTGTCCTGGCCGGTCCGGGGTGGCCCTGGCAGAGGGCGATCCACGCATGCAGGGCCACTGCCTGGTCTCGCAGCGGGCTCGGGCGGGGGTTCGCGTCGATGACGTCGCCGAGCATGCCGAGGGTCTCCCGCCAGCTGCCCTCGAAGAAGCAGACGCGGGTGCGGGCGAGATCGGTGGCCATGTGCAGCGCGGTGCCGGCGTGGCCGGCGCGCAGGGCGTCGTCGATGGCGGCCTGCAGGTTGCCGCGGTCGTCCTGGAGGTGGCGCATCCACCGCACCTCCTGCGGTCCGCACCAGGAGGCGCGGGCCTCGGACACGAGGCGGGTGTAGTAGTCGCGGTGCCGCCGGCGCAGCGCCGTGAGGCTCTCGCGGTGGTCGGGCAGGTGTGCGGCGCCGAAGTCGCGCAGGCTCTCGAGGAGGTAGTACCGCATGCGGTCGCTGCGCGGGTCGCGGGAGGTGGACACGACCGACTGGTTGATCAGCCCGGTGAGTACCTCCAGGATTTCGTCGCGTGCCAGCCCGGGCCCCGTGCAGACGTGTTCGGCGGCGTCCAGGTCGAAGCTGCCGACGAACACCGACAGCCGGCACCAGAGCAGCCGTTCCGCTGGGGAGCACAGCCGGTAGCTGAACTCGAGGACGCCCTGCAGGGTGGCGTGGTAGTCGGTGGCGCCGCCGGCGAGCAGGTCGAATCGGTGTCGTGGCAGGGAGGCCAGGATCTGCTGCACCGGCAGGGTCGCCACCCGCGCCGCGGCCAGCTCGATCGCCAGTGGCAGGCCGTCGAGCCGGGCGCACAGTTCCGCCACGGCGGCGCGGTTGCCGGCGGTCAGCCGGAAGCGGGGTTGGACCGCGCGGGCGCGCTCGACGAAGAGGGTGACCGCCTCGCGGCGTGACGCCGCGAGGCGTGCCAGTGGGATGGTCGGATCGGGCACGGTCAGCGGCGGGACCACCAGGACGTGCTCGCCGGTGCATTCCAGCCTCCTGCGGCTGGTGGCCAGCACGACGAGGTGGGGTGCGGCGCGCAGCAACTCCTCCAGCAGCTCGCCGAGTTCCTCGGCGATGCCGTCGCAGTTGTCCAGGACGAGTAGGAGGTCTCGGTCGATGACGTGCTCGATGAGGACGTCGCGGGCCGGGCGGCCGGGCTGGTCGTAGATGCCCACGGCCTCGATGAGGGCGCGTTCGAGGTGCTGTCGGGTGGTGACCGAGGCGAGGTCGCGGGTGCGCACGCCGTCGTCGAACTGGCGGCCGGGCTGGGTGGCCAGCCGCATCGCCAGCCGGGTCTTGCCGACTCCGCCGGGGCCGGTGAGGGTGACCAGGCGGGCGGTGCGGAGCAGGCGGCGGGCCTGCCGGAGTTCGCGGTGACGGCCGATGAAGCTCGTCATCAGGGCGGGAACACCATGGCCGGTGGACATGTCGCTGGTTACTCCGCGGCTCGGGTGGGGCCGGCGCGGGTCGACCGGTCACGCGGCCTGGGAAGAGCATGAGGCGGGCCGCCCCGGCCGGCGGTGGCGGGTGGGGCGGGGAGTCCGTCCGTCGGGTGGGACGGGCGCCGTGGGGCCACACCTCACGGTAGGACGGGGCGGGCGCCACCCGCCACCGGGGCGCCTCGCCACGCTCGCGGATGGGCTGCTCAGCCCCGGTGCGCGGGCCGTGGACCGCCGGCGGTCAGGTCGGCGTCGCCGGTGTCGGTGAGCGCGGTGACGGTCAGGTCGGGGTCGGGCCACGCCGGCAGTGGCCGGCGGCCGTCGCGGGTGACGAAGACGGTGCGCATGCCCACCGCGTGGGCGCCGGCGATGTCCCAGTCGTGCGCGGCCACCATCACGGCCTGGTCGGGTTCGGTCCGTTCCGCGGAGAGCACCATGCGGTACGGCGCGGCGGCCGGTTTGAGCGCCCCGGCCTGTTCGGCGGAGTAGCTGCCGTCCAGCAGCGGGGTCAGGCCGGCGTTCTCGAGTTGGGCGCGGACCACCGCCTCGGGCGAGTTGCCCAGTGCTACCAGCCGGTGTCCGCGTTCGCGGAGGGTTGCCAGCCCTTCGGGCACGTCTGGGTGTGCCGGCAGCGAGCGCATCGTGTCGGCGAGGGCTGCCGCGGCCGTGTCGGTGAACGTGTGCCCGTGGGCGTCGGCCACGGCGGCGGCGCATGCCGCGCCGAGCTTGGCGAAGTCGCGGTAGTCGCCGGTGGCGGCGACGACCAGGGCGTCGCGGATCATCAGGTCGAACCATTCGGTGCGGGCGGTCGCGGTGCCGACGTGCTCGGCGAATACGGCGTCCAGCGCCGCGAGGTCGAGCAGTGTCTCGTTGATGTCGAAAACCCAGAGCATGGCCACTCCCCTGGTGCGATGGACTTCGCCGCCGAAGGTACTAGTTCGGTCGTACCTATGTCAGGGGGTGGCCTGCGCTCCCCCGGCCGCCTGGTCCGATACTGCCGCCGGCGTAGCCTGGCGGCGCGCCACGCCGTCACGTTTCCCGGCCCTCAGCATTCCCGGGATCGTGGGCGCGCGGACTCGCGGCCGAGAGAGGAACCGTGGACCAACCGATTCTGGTGACCGGGGGTACCGGAGCGCTGGGCCGCGTCGTGGTCGACCGGCTGCTCGGCGGCGGGCACGAGGTGCGGGTGATGAGCCGGGGCGCGGCGCCGGCGGAGCAGCCGCCCGGACGCGGTTGGGCCACCGCGGACCTCCTGACCGGTGCCGGCGTGGACGCCGCGCTGCGGGGTGTGGGCGTGGTGGTGCACTGCGCGACCTCGGCCAGCGGACCGAAGGAGATCCGGGCCATGCGGACGCTGGTGGACGCGGCGCGAGGCGCGGGCTGTGCGCACCTGGTGTACGTCTCGATCGTCGGCGTGGACCGCGTTCCGCTGGCCTACTACCGGGGCAAGCTCGCCGCCGAGGGGATCCTCGACGGCTGCGGGGTGCCGTCCACCGTGTTGCGCGCGACCCAGTTCCACGACCTGCTCCGGGTGCTGTTCGCGATGGCGGCCAGGCTGCCCGTGATGCCCGTGCCGGACCTGCCCTTCCAGCCGGTGGACGCCGGCGAGGTGGCCGCCAGGCTGGTCGAGTTGGCCGCCGGTGAACCGGCCGGCCGGGTGCCGGACATGGGCGGGCCCGAGGTTCGGGACGCCGTCGAATTGGCGCGGGCGTACCTGGCGGCGACCGGCCGGCGCCGGCCGGTGGTGCCGGTGCGGCTGCCGGGGCGAACCTTCCGCGCCTACCGGCGGGGCGGGCACCTGGCGCCCGACCATGCGGTCGGCAGGCGGACGTTCGAGCAGTACCTGGCCGAGCACCCCGACCCGGCCGGCACCTCCTACCGCGGCCGGTGACGCCCGGCCGTGGTGGAGAACCCGGCGGACACGTCACCGAGGACGACGGCTGTAGTGACAGGTATTGAAATCTGTCAGCCAATCCATGACACTGGTGGCATGTCGAACCAGGGATCCACGTCGATCCCCTCGCGCCGGCTCGGAGCCACCGGGCCGGGGGTGTCCGCCCTGGGCCTCGGCTGCATGAGCATGTCGCGGATGTACGGGCCGGCCGACGAGGCGGAGAGCATCGCCACCATCCACGCCGCGCTGGACGCCGGCGTGACCCTGCTGGACACCGGCGACTTCTACGGCTCCGGCCACAACGAGATGCTGATCCGCGAGGCGCTCCGGGACCGCGACCGCGACCAGGTGACGATCAGCGTCAAGTTCGGCGCGCTGCGCGACCCGGACGGCGGCTGGTGGGGCAACGACTGCCGGCCGGCCGCCGTGCGGAACTCCCTCGCCTACACGTTGCGCCGCCTGGGCACCGACCACGTGGACGTCTACCGGCCGGCCCGGCTGGACCCGGCGGTGCCGATCGAGGACACCATTGGCGCGATCGCCGAGCTGGTGCAGGCCGGATACGTGCGGCACATCGGGCTCTCCGAGGTGGGTGCGGAGACGATCCGGCGGGCGCACGCCGTGCACCCGATCGTCGACCTGCAGATCGAGTACTCGCTGCTGACCCGCGAGATCGAGGACGACATCCTGCCGGCCTGCCGGGAGTTGGGCATCGCGGTGACCGCGTACGGCGTGCTCAGCCGCGGCCTGCTGTCCGGGCGCTGGTCGGGCGAGGACGCGGCGGCGCGCGGCGACTTCCGCGCCCACTTCCCCCGCTTCCAGGGCGACAACCTGGTGCACAACCTGCGGCTGGTGCAGGCGTTGCGGCAGGTCGCCGAGGCCAGGGGCGTGACGGTGACACAGCTGGCCATCGCGTGGGTGGCCCACCAGGGCGAGGACATCGTGCCGCTGATCGGCGCCCGCCGCCGCGAGCAACTGGCCGAGGCGCTCGGCGCGGCGAACCTGGAACTCACCGCCGAGGACCTGGCGCGCATCCAGGACGCGGTACCCGCCGGGGCGGCCGCCGGCGACCGCTACCCGGAGCCGCAGATGGCCCAGCTCGACAGCGAGCGGTGAACGCCGGCGGGACGGCCGAGGGTCCGCTGACCGCGGAGCGGATTCTGCAGGCCACCGAGGACGTGCTGCGCCGGTACGGGCCAGCGAAGGCGACTGTGGTGGACGTGGCCAGGGCGCTGGGCGTCAGCCACGGCAGTGTCTACCGCCACTTCCCCTCCAAGGCCGCGTTGCGGGAGGCCGTCACCCAGCGGTGGCTGTTCCGGGCACATATCGGGCTCGCCGAGATCGCCGCGGAGCCCGGTCCGGCCCCGGAGCGGCTGCGCCGGTGGTTGGCCGCGTTGTTCGCGGCCAAGCGGCGCAAGGCGCTGGACGATCCGGAGCTGTTCGCGACGTACTCGGTGCTGGTCGCGGAGACCAGCACGGTGATCGCCGAGCACATCCAGGGCCTGGTCGACCAGGTGGCCCGGATCGTCGCCGACGGGGCGGCGGCCGGTGAGTTCACCGTGGCGGATGCCGCGGTGGCGGCGCGGGCGGTGTTCGACGCGACCGCCCGCTTCCACGACCCGGTGCACGCGGCCGAGTGGTCGCGGCCGGGCATCGACGCGTCCTTCGACGCGGTGTGCTGGCTGGTCCTCGCCGGCCTGGGCGCCGGAGGATGACCGGGCCTCGGCACCGCGCCCACTCCCGGCGCCCGGGTTGCGGGGTGGGCGGCGCCCCGGATACTGGCGGTGACCGCAGTGGGTGACGCCCGCGCCGGGTTCCGGTACACCTCGTTCTCTTGTCGATGTTCTGTTGTCGATGCGGCGCCGGGCGGCGAACCCACCTCGGACGAGCGCGATGACTGTGGCAACCGCCCAACGGCGCGGCAACCTGCCCGCCGATCTGACCAGCTTCGTGGGTCGCCGGCAGCAGACCACGCAGGCGCGGCGGCTGCTGTCGAGGTCCCGGCTGGTCACGTTGACCGGCGTGGGCGGGGTGGGTAAGACCCGGCTGGCGCTGCGGGTGGCCGACGAGGTGCGGCGCGCGTTCCCGGACGGGGTGTGGCTGGTCGACCTCTCCGCCGTCGCGGACCCGGGCCTGCTGTGCCGGGCGGTGGCCACCGCGGTGGGCATGGTGGACCGCTCCACGCAGCCGCCCGAGCAGTGGTTGCGCGAGTACCTGGCCGACCGGCGGATGCTGCTCGTGATGGACAACTGCGAGCACCTGGTGGACGGGTGCGCGGCGCTGGTGTCCACCCTGCTGGCGGAGTCGCCGGGACTGCGGGTGCTGGCGACGAGCCGGGCACCGTTGGACATCGCCGGCGAGCATGTGCTGGCCGTGCCGCCGTTGACGGTGCCGCGCCAGGCGCTGCCCACCGACGAGCTGCGCCAGTACGAGGCGGTGGAACTGTTCGAGCGGCGGGCCGCCGCCGCGGTACCGGGCTTCGGGCTCGACGAGGGCAACTGCCGGGACGTGACGGTGCTCTGCCAGCGGCTGGACGGGCTGCCCCTGGCCATCGAACTGGCCGCGGTGCGGATACGGGCGCTGTCGGTGGAGCAGATCACCCGGCGGCTGGACGACCGGTTCCGGGTGCTGGCCCTGGGCGGTACCCAGCTGCCGAGGCAGCAGACCCTGCGGGCCACCATGGACTGGAGCTTCGAGCTGTGCTCGCCGCCGGAGCGCACGCTGTGGGCGCGGCTGTCGGTGTTCGCCGGCGGGTTCTCCCTGGAGGACGCCGAGCAGGTCTGCTCGGGCCCGGGCATCCCCGACGACGAGGTGTTCCCGCTGGTGTCCGGGCTGGTGGAGAAGTCGATCGTGGTGCGCGAGGACTGCGACGGCCGCGCCTGGTTCCGGCTGCTGGAGACCATCCGCCAGTACGGCCGGGGCCGGTTGGTCGACGCGGGCGAGGAGGACGCGGTGCGCCGCCGGCACCGCGACCACTTCCAGCGGCTGTGCGCCCGCGCGGAGGCGGAGATGCTCGCCGCCGCCCCGCCGCGCGGCGCGGACCCGATCCGGGGCGCGCTGCCCAACCTGCGGGCGGCCCTGGAGTTCTGCCTGAGCGAACCGGGTGAGGCGGACACCGGGCTGGCGATGGCGGCCGCGCTGTGGAGCCACCGGCTGAACTGGGTGTCGCTGGGCGAGGGCCGCCGCTGGCTGGAACGCGGCCTGGCGCTCGCGGCCCGGTCGAGCCCGGCGCGGGCGAAGGCGCTGTGGGTGGCCGCGTGGCTGGCGGTGTTGCAGGGCGACGACGAGGCGGCGGTGCGGCTGCTGGACGAGGCGGACACCGCGGCCCGCCGGGTGGGCGATGCCACGGCGGCGGCGCGGGTGGTGCAGATCCGCGGCGTCGACGCCCTCCTCCACGGCGAGTTCCGGCGGTCGTTGACGCTGCTGGAGGATGCGCTGCGACGGTTGCGGGCCGCGGCGGACGGCAACGGCGAGTGGTTCGCGCTGTACCAGCTCACCCAGGCGGCGTCGGTGCTTGGCGACGGCGAGCGGGCCGCCCGCTACGGCGCGGAGTGCCTGCGGCGGGCCGAGGCCACCGGGGCCTCGCCGTGTCACGCGGCCGCGTTGTGGGCGCTGGGCCTGGAACAGCAGCGGCTGGGGGCGACCGACCGGGCGGGTTCGCTGGTGCGGGAGGCGCTGCGGCTGCACGTGGACTGCGACAACCGGTGGGGCGTGGCGCAGTGCGTGGAGACGCTGGCCTGGATCGCCGCCGCCGAGGGCATCCCGGAGCGGGCCGCGTCGTTGCTCGGCGCGGCCGCCTCGCTGTGGCGGTCGCTCGGCGTGGCGCTGTCCCGGCTCGGCCACCTCCGCGGTGGGCACGCGGCGTGCGACGCGGCCGTCCGCGAGGAACTCGGCGAGCCGGCGTTCGTCGCCGCGTTCCGCCGGGGCGGCGAGCTTAGCGAGGAGAACGGCGTGCGGGAGGCGCTGGGTGAACTCCCGGACCGTGTCGAGGCGGGTGGCGAACCGGCCGCCCCCGGCGGGTCGGGCGTGCCGTTGACCGAGCGGGAGTGGCAGGTGGCCCGGCTGATCGCGCAGGGGCGCAGCAACCGGCAGATCGCGGAACTGCTGGTGGTGGCGCGGCGGACCGCGGAGGCCCACGTCGAGCACATTCTCAGCAAGCTCGGGTTCGCTTCGCGGGCGCAGGTCGCGGCCTGGGTGGCCGAGGTGGACCAGGCGCCGCCGCGGAGGCTGCCGTGACAAGGGCGGTCCTTCGGTCAAGCGACGCGCTGGCCGCGCACGGCGAGGACCGGCTCACCCGCAACCAGCGACTACTGGTGGCAGCCGCGCTGGTGGGCAACACGATCGAGTTCTACGACTACTTCGTCATCGGGTTCGTGGTCACCCTCATCGTCACGCCGTGGCGGCTGACCTTCGGGCAGACCAGCGTGGTGCTGCTCGCCAGCGGTATCGGTGTGGTGCTGGGCGCCGCGGTGTGGGGGCATGTCGCGGACCGGATCGGTCGCCGGGCGTGCGTGGTGGTCACCATGCTCACGTTCTCGCTGGCCACCGGCGCGATGGCGGCCGTTCCGGAGCGGGCCTGGGCGCTGCTGGCGGCGCTGCGGGTGGTGGTCGGATTCGGCGTGGGCGGACTGCCGGTGGTCAACATTCCGCTGGTGCAGGAGTTCGTGCCGGCCCGGCGGCGGGCTGTGGTGACCGGGCTGACGGTGGTGTTCATCCCGGTCGGTCTGCTGCTGGGCGCGGTGCTGTCCGCGTGGCTGGGACCCGTGATCGGCTGGCGGGGCCTGCTGCTGATCGGTCTGGCGCCGGCGCTGCCCGCGCTGCTGATCGGCCCGGTGATTCCCGAGTCGCCGCGGTGGCTGGCGCAGCGGGGCCGGGCCGAGGAAGCGCGCCGCTCCCTGGCGTGGGCGCTGCAGGTGCCGGTGGCGCGGGTGCGGTTGCCGGACGGCTGGCTGACCCGGTCGCCGGTCGGGTGGCGAGCCCTGCTGCGGCATCCTCGGGCACTGGCCGTGGCCGGGGTGGGCACGTTCTGCTTCCTCACCGCGGCCAGTTCGGTGCAGTCCTGGGGGCCGACGCTGCTGTCCCAGGTGCTTGGGGTCAGCCCGGCGAGCGCGGCGGCACTGTTCGCCTGGCTGGGCCTGGTGTCGGTGGCCGGGCGGCTGGCGTGGAGCCGGCTGGCCGAGGTGCTGGGCCGGCGGGCGGTGGTGTCGCTGTGCGGCTTCGCCGGCGCCGGCCTGGTCGCCGCGACCGCGGTGCGCACGGGCGCGTTCCTGGGCCCAGTGTCGGTGTTCCTGCTCGGGTTCGCGGTGGCGTACTTCTTCCTCGACGGCGTGTTCGGCGTGATCAACACCTACACCGCGGAGATGTTCCGGACCGGCTCCCGTGCCGGCGGGCTGGGGCTGTGCTACGGGTTCGGCAGCCTCGGCAAGATCGTCGGCCCGTTGCTGCTCGGGCTGGTCTCCGGCGGCGGCAACTACGTCACTCCCCGGTTGACCCAGGCGGCGGTCACCCCCACCTTCCTCATCCTCGCCGGGCTGCTCCTGCTGGCCGGGGTGGGCTACCTGTTCGGGCGGGAGACCCGGGGCCGGGCGCTGGACGAACCGGTTCGGCCGGCGGAAAACGGTTAGCCGGGCGCGGCCGACACGGCGAGAGTGGTCACCGTGAACCACATGGTCGTGTTCGGTTTCCTGGCCGCGGCAACGGTGATCAGCCTGGTGCCCGCCCGGACATCGCTGACCTTCGGATCCGCCGTGGCCGCGTGCAACGCGAGCCGGGGGTCGCGGGCCAGGTCCGCGGCCTTGCGGGAGCCGGGCATCATGCCCAGCCACACCTCGCCGCCGAGGAACTCGACCTCGATGCCGCTGATCTGGGGGAAACCGTCACGGCGGAGGGTGGCCCGAAACGCCAGGCCGGTGGCGGCGAACCGGTGGTGCACGGCCGTGGCCAGTTCGGGTGCCGCGGTGTGGAAGTCGCTCCAGGAAGACATGCGGCCAGTGTCGACGCCTGTCCCTGACAGTTCCGGTCAGGGATTGCGGCTAGCGTGACGCGGGTGCGGGCGGGACGACTGGTGGCGCTGCTGCTGACCCTCCAGCAGCGGCGCCGTACCACCGCCGCGGAGTTGGCCGCGGCGCTGGAGGTGTCGGAGCGCACCATCTACCGGGACGTGGCGGCGTTGCAGGCGGCTGGCGTGCCGCTGTGGGCGGAGCCGGGACCCTCGGGCGGGTTCCGGTTGGTCGAGGGTTGGCGGACCCGGTTGGACGGGTTGACCGGCCAGGAAGCTGCCGCGCTGTTCCTGGGCGGTGCGCCGGAGGCGTTGGCCGAGTTGGGGTTGGGCACGGTGCTGGCGGCCGCGCAGGCGAAGGTGCTGGCCACCCTGCCGCCGGAGCTGCGCGGCTGGGCGGTGCGCATCCGGGAGCGGTTCCACCTGGACGCGCCCGGCTGGTTTCACCGCCCCGAGGACCTGCCGCACCTGGCGACCGTGGCCGACGCGGTGTGGCAGCAGCGGCGGCTGGACGTGCGGTACCGGCGCGGCGGCGGTGAGGTGACGCGGCTGCTGGAACCGCTCGGCCTCGTGCTGAAGGCCGGGGTGTGGTACGTGGTGGCCGGCGCGGTGCAGCCGGACGGGTCGGCCGTGCGCACCTTTCGTGTGTCCCGGATCTCCGCCGCGGCCGCCCGCGACGAGCGCTTCACCCGGCCGGAGAACTTCGACCTGGCCGCGTGGTGGGCGCGGGCGTCCACCGAGTTCGACCGGTCCATCCTGCGGGACCGGGTGCGCCTGCGGCTGGGCCCGCTCGGCCTGCGGCTGCTGCCCCACCTCACCGGCACGGCCGCCGCGCTGGAGGCGATCGCCGCCGCCGGTCGGCCGGACACCGCGGGATGGCGGGAGCTGGAGCTGGCCGTGGAAAGCGAGGAGGTGGCGCTCTCCCAGCTCACCGGGCTGGGCGCGGAGGTCGAGGTGCTCGCCCCGGTCACGCTGCGCGCCGCGCTGGCCGCGGTCGGCGCCGCGATGGCCCACCGCAACGCACCGGTGCCGAGCGGCGACGTCTGAGGCGGCCGTGCACCGTTCGGGCGGACGTCCGGTCCCGAACAGGTGACCGGTCGGGTAGGAAATCGAGCGGTTTCCCGGCGGGCCGCTACAACCGAAGAGGCCGTGCTGTTGCATCGGGGCGGCGGCGCGCCAGCGTCGGTCACGCTCCGCCCAACCGCGCGGGGCGCATGGGGGAACACGGGGGGATTGCCGATGTCAGGCAGATCAGTGTTCCGGCGCGTCGTGATACGGGTCGCCGCGCTGGTATTGACGCTGTGCGTGGCGCCGATGGCGGCGTGGGCGGCGGCACCCGAGAGCGGCGACGTCTCGCCACAGGCCAGAGCGTTGAGCGCCAACAACTGCGACGGGGGCGGTTCCTTCCGCGGCTCCGGCGACAACCACCTCAGCAACGGCACCCTGACCGCCGGGTTCTGCCGCTACCCGGCCGGCGGCGTCGGCACGGTCAACATCCAGTACCACAAGACCCGCGGTGCCGCGCTCACCGTGCAGTTCGCCTGGGAGTGGGTAGACACCCGCGGCGCCAACCCGACCGGGCGGCAGTACGACAACGGGTCGTTCAGCATCGGCGGCGGGCAGACCCGCACCTTCCAGTGGCGCTACGCGTCCCCGGGCAACCAGTCCCCCTCGGGTAACGCGCCGTGCACCCGGGGCGTGTTGATCTCCGGCAGTGACACGTTCAGCACCCGGATCGTGTGTTGACCACGCCGGCCCGCGGGAACCGGTGGAGATGGCCCGGGAATCGCCTCCGCCGAGCGCGGCGCCGGAGGCGGCGCTGAAGGGGGCCGATGGACGTCCTAGAGTACGCGCGTGCGCTCGGGGAGGCGACACCCTGGCTGTGGCCGGGTGTCGCGGTCACCGTGCCGGCCGTCGCGCTGCTGGCCCGCCCCGCCGGCCGGGTGCTGGGCGCCCGGGCGTGGCACGCCGGACTGCTGCTGCTCGCCCTGGCCGGCATCGCGCTGGTCACCCTGACGCCCAGCGGCACCGGCAGCCTGGTCACCGGGTACGCCGGCAGCGCGCCAGCGTTCTGCATCCTGCACGCCGACCCGCCGACGCTGCTGCCACACGCGGACGAGCGCACGCTGAACGTGGCCCTGTTCGTGCCCGCCGGTCTCGCCGTGGCACTGCTGCGCCGCCGCCGCGTGCGCGCCTGGGCGCTGGTCACGCTTGCCGCGCTCCCGGTGCTCATCGAGGCCTGCCAGTTCCTCGGCTCCACCGAGTTGGGTCGCAGCTGCCAGGTGCGGGACGTGGTGCAGAACCTCACCGGCGCGGCCGCCGGCGCCGGCCTCGGGTTGCTGCTGCGACCGCCGCTGCGCCGCCGGGTGGACCCGGCCGACCGCGGGCCGGGTCGGCGGCGGCACCGGGACACCACGCCGGCTCCGGCCTCCGACCGCCCCGCATCGGCCGCCAGGGACCGGGTCCACTGGTAAGAAGCTCACCGCGCCGGGATTCCGCTCGATATCCTTTGACGCGGGTCTTTCTCGCGGGCGGCGACGGTGGCGCCCGGCCGGGGTGGGAACCCCTGGTGAAGCCAGGGCAACTCGAAAGCACCAGCGCAACGGAAAGCCCAAAAAATCAGCCATATGGACGTTGCTGACCCGATTAGCTCAATCAGGATGGGGAACGATGATACGCAGCGTACCCGCCCGCGGTGATCAGGGTTCGCTGCGGCGGCGTCCACTGTGCCGGTCGGGTCGCTAGACTCTGTTGGTTCAAGAGGACTTCACGTGATAGTCGGTCGGTCGGGCATCGGGCGTCGCTGGATCGTCCAAGGAGTGAGTCGCACGATGGGAACAGTCCCCACGTTTCCCTCCGGTAGACCACTGACGTGGGCGGACCTGGAGTCGATGCCTGATGACGGGCACCGTTTCGAGCTGGTGGACGGGGTGCTGCTGATGAGCCCGTCGCCCCGCCCGCTGCACCAGCGCGTCGTCGCCAGGCTGCTCGCGGCGCTCACCGCCGGCTGCCCCCGCGACCTCGAGGTGCTGCCCGCGCCGGTGGATGTGGTGCTGGCCGACGACACGGTGCTCATCCCCGACATCGTGGTGGGCCGCCGCGCGGAGTTCACCGAGCGCGGCCTGATGGGGCCGCCCGTGCTGGCCGTCGAGGTGTTCTCGCCGAGCACCCGGCTGATCGACGCCGAACTCAAGCGGGCCCGGCTGCAGGAGGCGGGCTGCCCGCACTACTGGCTGGTCGACCCCGGCGTGCCGGCGATGCGCTGCCTGGCGCTGGTCGGATCGGGCTACGCGGAGGTGGCGTCCGCCCAGGACACCGAATTCGTCAAGGTGGACCAACCGTATCCGGTCAGTATCAACCCCGCGTCACTGGTGGCCCCCTACCCGGAAGGCTGAGCTCCGCCCGGCCGCCCTTTCCGCCCGCATGCCCCGCCGCCGGCACCGCGGGCGCCCCGGCGTCCACTCGGGCCGCCGCCGGTGACCCCGCGTCACTCCACGACGAACGGACGGATCCTGGGCAGCGATTCCGGCACCCCGGCGGAGTTCGCCGCGTCCACCGCGATCCCGCCAAACTTCCGGACATCCATCCCGCTGCGCGCCGCCTCGTCCGCCACTTCCCGAAGGATTCGCGTGGCGATGTCGAACAGTGCGGCCGCGGCGACGAGCCTTTCCACCATCTCCGGTTCACCGGCCATACAGGCGCTGTTGGTGATGACGTCGCCCCCGAGTACCGTGACGACATCAACCAGCACGGAGGTGCTCGGTGTGTCCTCCTCGCGCATGCTGCGAGGATCGCACAGGCCCGGCCAAACCACCGTGCACCGAGTGAGTGAAAACATTCGTGTCGAAATGCGCGGGGCAATCACCTCGGGGCGGCGCGGCCGCGCGGTATCCCGGTGCCGGCCGGTGCGCGCCTCGGATCGCGGCACCCGCGTTACGCGAAATCGCTGTTCAGAAGCCCTCGCCGGAGGCGATGTCCCGGCACTGGGGATAGTCGTTTCGCTGCGGCACCGCAGCCGCGAACAGTTCCCGGCCCACCGATTCCGGATCCTCCAGACCGACCAGACGGCGAGCCTCGGTGGGCAGCGCCAGCATCGAAATCGCGGCGCCCAGGAAGTACGCGTCGAGCAGCCCCGCGTCGCGCTCCCCCGTGGGCAGCCCGGCGCTCCGGTGCAATTCCGCCGCCGCCCGGGCATTGGCCGCGGCCATCTCACCCAGCGCCGCGCGCACACCCGGCCGCCGGACCGCCTCCAAATACAGCTCGAACATCGCGAGAATCTGCGTCGGATCCGTCTCCACCGCGCGACGCAACAACGCCGGATACAGCGCCGCCACATCCTCGGCGGCCACCGTCTTCGGGGTGGTCTCCCGCAGCCTGCGCACCGCCGCCCGATGCTGGTCGGCCATCCGTCCCGCCGCCGCCTCCAGCAACGCCTCCCGGGTCGGGAAGTAGTTCTTCGCGGTGCCCTCGGGCACCCCGGCCTCCCGGTCCACCGACCGATGCGTCAGTCCCCGCCCGCCCTCGCGGGCCAGCACGGCGATCGCCGCGTCCGCCAGCGCCACCCGCCGCGACACCCCGGGCATGCCACCCGGCACACCACGAGCACGGCGATCGTTCCCGGCGCTGACCACAGTTGGCCGACCCTAGCCGCGGCCCGCTTGCCCACGCCGCCCGGGGGGCGATCTTGCCCGGTACCGGTCAGCGCGGCGTCGGCGGACCACCATTCCGGGCGTCCACCTCGGCGAACACCGCGCCCGGGTACCTGCATCCGTAACGTGATCGACGTAAGGTCGGGGAGTCTAGGCTCGCGAGAACCAGGTCCACACCGGAAGTGGGTGAACGGTGTCCGAGTCGGTACGGGTAGCGGTGATCGGGTCCGGCCCAGCGGGGCTGTACGCCGCCGACGAGCTGTGCAAACACGGCGGCGTGACGGTGGACATCCTCGACCGGCTGCCCTGCCCGTACGGGCTGCTCCGCTACGGGGTGGCACCCGACCACCTGAAGATGAAGTCGATGGAACTCACCCTGCGGAAGGTGTTCGAACGTCCCGAGGTGCGTTTCCTCGGCGGCGTCGAACTCGGCGGCGAGCTCGGCGTGGCCGACCTGACCCAGTTCTACGACGCCATCGTCTACGCCACCGGATCCGCCGCCGACCGCCGGCTGAACATTCCCGGTGAGGACCTGGAGGGCAGCCTGCCCGCGACCGAGTTCGTCGCCTGGTACTGCGGCCATCCCGACGCCGCGGTCGACCGAATCAGGCTGGACGTGCGCACCGCGGTGGTGGTCGGTGTCGGCAACGTCGCCGTCGACGTCACCCGCATCCTCGCCAAGACCGCCGACGAGCTGCGCGAGAAGACCGACATTCCCGACCACGTGCTGGACGTGCTCGCGGCCAGCACGATCACCGACATCCACATGGTGGGCCGCCGTGGCCCCGCCCAGGCCAAGTTCACCACCAAGGAACTGCGGGAACTCGGCGAACTGGCCAACGCCGACGTCATCGTCGACCCCGACGAACTCGTCCTCGACGAGGCCGCGCAGGCCGCCGTCGACGCCGACAAGGTGGTCCGCCGCAACCTCGACGTGCTGCGCGAGTGGGCACAGCGCCCGCTCTCCGGCCGGCCGCGACGCATCTACCTGCGGTTCCTCCGCTCTCCCGTGGCCGTGCTGGGCACCGGACGGGTCGAGGGTGTGGTGCTGGAACGCAACACCCTCGACCCGTCCGGCCGGGTGGTGGGCACCGGGGAGACCGAGACGCTGCCCGCACAACTCATCGTGCGGTCGGTCGGCTATCGGGGCGTGCCGCTGCCCGGGGTGCCGTTCGACGAGCGGGCCGGCGTGATCCCGCACGACGGCGGGCGGGTCCTCCGCGACGGCACGCCGGCCGTGGGCGAGTACGTGGTCGGCTGGATCAAGCGCGGACCCACCGGCGTGATCGGCACCAACAAGAGCGACGCCAAGGAAACCGTGGCCACCCTGCTCGGCGACCTCGACGCGCTGCCCCGCGCGCCGCACCGCGACCCCGATGGGATCGTCGACCTGCTGGAACGTCGCGGCGCCCGGGTGGTCACCTGGGAAGGCTGGCAGGCGATCGAGGCGGCGGAACGAGCACTCGGCGCCGCCGCTGGCCGGAACCGGGTGAAGATCACCGAGCGGGAGGCGCTGCTGGTCGCCGCGAAGGCCCGCGCTGAGGACTCGTGACCGCGGCGGTCTGATCCGCGTGGCGGCACCCCGCCGGCCGGAATGCCCCTAGGCTGCGGGCGCATGGACATCACCGACGTGTGCTTCGCGGGCGCGGCCGAGCAGGCCCACCTGCTGCGCTCCGGCGAGCTCTCGGCCCGCGAACTCATCGAGGCGTGCCTGCGGCGCATCGAAACCCACGACCGCACGCTCAACGCCTTCCGCGAGGTCTTCGCCGAGGCGGCCCGCGCGGCGGCGGCCGAGGCCGACGAGCGGCGCGCCCGCGGCGAGGACGCCCCGCTGCTGGGCGTGCCGGTGGCGGTCAAGGAGGACCAGCCGATCGCCGGCCGGCCCACCACGCTCGGCACCACCGCCGTGCGCCAATCCCAACCCGCCGACGGGGAACTCGTGCGCCGGCTGCGTGCCGCGGGCGCCATCGTCGTCGGCCGCACCCGCGAACCCGAACTGGGCCTGTGGCCGTTCACCGAGACCGCGCACGCCGGCGTCACCCGCAGCCCCTGGGCGCCCGAGCACAGCTCCGGCGGATCCAGCGGCGGCTCCGCGGCCGCCGTCGCCGCCGGCCTGGTCGGCGCGGCGATCGGCACCGACGGCGCCGGGTCCATCCGCATCCCGTCCGCCTGCACCGGAGTCTTCGGGCTCAAACCGCAGCGCGGCCGGTTCTCCCTGCACCCCGCCGGCGAGCAGTGGACCGGGCTGGTGGTGGCCGGGCCGATCACCCGCCACGTGCGGGACTGGGCCCTGGTCGCCGACCACACGCACGGCTCGCTGCCCACCGACGCCGCGCACGCCGCGCCGCCGGCCACCAGCTTCACCGAGGCCGCCGCCACCGACCCGGCGCCACTGCGGATCGGCCTGTCGCTGCGCCCGTGGGGCGTGGGGGTGCCCATCGACCCCGAGGTCCGCAACGCCGTATTGGACACCGCGGCGCTGCTCGCCGACCTCGGCCACCAGGTGGACCGCCGCGACCCCGACTACCTCGACCCCACCAGCCTGTACGGGTTGGCGCCGCGCTACCTGCGCAGCGCCGCGGAGGGCGCGGCCGCGGTGGACCGGCCCGACCTGCTGGAAACCCGTACCCGGCGGGTCGCCGCCCTGGGCCGGCTGATCCCGTCCGCGCTGGTGGACCGCTCGATCCGGTTCGGAGCCCGGCTCGCCGAGCAGGCCAACCGGGTCTTCGACGACGTCGATGTGCTGCTCACCCCGGCGCTGACCCGGCCGCCGCTGCGCGCCGGCGAATGGGAGGGCCACAGCGCGCTGCGCGTGCTGCTCGCCGCCAACCGCTACGTCGCGTTCCTGCCGCTGTGGAACATCGCCGGCAACCCCGCGGCCGCGGTCCCGGCCGGGCACACCCCCGAAGGAGCGCCGCTGGCCGTGCAACTCGTCGGCCGGCCGCACGACGAGTGCACCCTGCTGTCGCTGGCCGGCCAGCTGGAACGGGCCCGCCCCTGGGCCGACCGCTACCCACCCGGATTCGCCTGAACCGACCCGCCCGCCTCGCAGCGACCCGGAACGCGTTCGCGGCACCGCGGCGACCCGGCGCGGCGCCGCGGCGGAAAGTGTCGGACCCACCCGGTAGCGTCGTCATCGATCAACTCGCGAGGGGATTGCCATGACGACGAGGCAGGCGTTGGTGCTGGGCGGTGGTGGCGTCGCGGGCATCGCCTGGGAAACGGGTGTGCTGGCCGGGCTCGCGGACGCCGGTGTCGACGTGTCCGGCGCCGACACGATTCTCGGCACCTCGGCCGGTGCCACGGTCGCGGCGCAGCTCACCAGCGGGCTGCCGGTCGGCGAACTGCTGCGCCGGCAGGTCGAGCCGGGCCTGCAGGCCCAGGAGATCGTGCCGACGGTCTCGCTGGACGAAGTCATGGACGAGGTCATGCGCCTGTACCAGGACGCGGCGGACCTGGGCGAGCTGCGCCGCCGGATCGGCGCGTTCGCGCTCGCCGCCGACACCGTCCCGGAGGAGACGCGTCGCGCGGTGATCGCCTCCCGGCTGCCCGCACACACCTGGCCGAAGCGGCCGATCGCGGTCACGGCCGTGGACGCGCACAGCGGCGAGCCACGCGTGTTCGACCGGGACTCCGGGGTCGACCTGGTGGACGCGGTCGCCGCGAGCTGCGCGGTGCCCGGGGTCTGGCCGCCGGTGACCATCGACGGCTCCCGCTACGTCGACGGTGGCGTTCGTTCCATGACCAACGCCGACCTGGTCGCCGGATACGAGCGGGTGCTCGTCCTGGCCGCGATGGCCGGTCAGGCCGACCCGGCCCTACCGGAGCAACTGACCCTGCTGGAACAGACCGGCCGGGTCGAGATGATCGCCCCGGACGACGCCTCCACCGCCGCCATGGGTGCCGACCCGCTCGACCCGGAGGTGCGAACACCCAGCGCGCAGGCCGGCTACGCGCAGGGCAAGCAGGTCGCCGCCACGGTCGCGAAGCTGTGGGATCGCGCCGCGTAGCCGCCCGTCGAGGCGCGGCCGGCCCGGCGCGGGTTCGCGGACGCGGACCGACTCGCCGCCGCATACGATCAAGCCGTCACAGGCCGCGGCGGGCCAACTCGTCCAACAGTTCCCGATCCGTGGTGTGCCGGGACTTGATGCCGTCGAGGTAACGGGAGAACGCGTCCGGCTGGCCGGTGCGGGTGAACAGCAGCCGCAACTGTTCCAGCATGTCCGCGATCCTGGTGTCGTCCTCGCCGTCCTCCTCGAGCTCGTGCTCCACCAGGTCGCGGTAGACGGCGATCGCCTCGCCCGGGTGCCGCTCGGCGCGTTCCTCGGCCAACGCCTGCCAGGCGTCGTCGGTGCAGCCGTGCTGCTGCGCGGTGCGCCACGCCGCCTCCTGCTCGCCCTCCCACATCAGGATCCGTACCAGCGCGGTGCTCTGCCGCACGTCCCGCGCCGCGTTCTCGTGCAGCGGGCGCAGCAGGTCCTCCCGGCGTTGCGGCCACCGCTCGTCTTCCGCGGCCAGCCCGCGTAGCCGCAGGTAGGTGGACAGGTCGGGACTCTCCCGGAAGGCTCGCTCGCGCAACTCCATCGCCCGGTCGAACCAACCCACCCGCAGACATTCGTCCACCGCCACGTCGATCAGCCGAAGCCGGGCCGGTCCCTTGCCGGTGACCTGCAGGCCGCGCTGCACCCACTCCAGGGCCTCGGCCACCCGGCCCGCCTCCTGCAGCACACCCGCCACCCGCAGGTAGTGCCACCCCGACGACAGGTCCGTGGCCAGCAGCCGCACCCGCAGATCGACGTCACCGGTGTGCCGGGCCAACTCGTCCACCACGGCCAGCACCGCCCACCGGCGCCGGTCGTAACGGGGGGCCTCGCCGTAGCCGACCACGGGCAGCGCCGCGCACAGCGCCTCCGCCCCCTCCCGGTACGCGGCCAGGCCCGTCTCGCCGAGGGCCGCCAGGTAGTCCGCGAGGCGCACCTGCGGCGGGTCCGGGTGCTCCACCCGCAGGCGCAGCAACCACTTCGCCAGCCGCGTCGGGTCGGCGGTGCCTGAGCGGCAGGCGATGGCGTGCGCGGCGAGCAGCCGCCCGGCCAGCCCGTGGCGCCGCTGCCGGTCGCCATCGTCGCCGGTCAGCGCGGCGACGCCGTACTCGGCCAGGGCGATCAGCTGCGGGTCGGGCCGGGTCCGCGCCGCCTGCTCCACCGCGCCTACCGCGCGGTCCAGCGCCGCCCAGTCGGACTCGCCGCCGCGTAACGCCTCGTCCAGCGCGTCACGTAACTCCGGCACGCTGGGCCCGCTGTCGCTGCCACTGGCCACCGCAAAATCAAACCCCACGGTCGGCGTCGTGGCGCCGGACTGCCCTCGAACGGAGCAGCGCCCGGGTTACTCGGTCTGCTCCGGCTCGGAGCGGCCCGGCTGACCTTCCGCGCCGTGGCCGAGCACCGGCGGGATGCCGGGCAGGCCAGTGACCGGGCTGGGCACCTCCTGGCGGGCCACCGCCTCGGCCGCCGCCACGGCCTCGGCCACCTTGGGGTCGGTCGAGGTGTCGAACCAGTGGGCGACCGCCTCGTCCTCCTCCTCCGGCCGGGACACCGGCACCTCCTCCGGCGGCTCGTAGCGGAACACCCCGTCCTCGCCGGGCGCGCCCAGCATCCGGGCGAACCCCTCCAGCGCCTTGCCGTAGTCGGAGGGCACCAGCCACACCTTGTTCGCCTCGCCCTGCGCCATCTGCGGCAGGGTCTGCAGGTACTGGTAGGCGAGCACCTCCGGGGTGGGCTTGCCGGCCTTGATCGCGGCGAACACCTTCTCGATCGCCTTCGCCTGGCCCTGCGCCTGCAGGTAACGCGCGGCGCGCTCGCCCTGCGCGCGCAGGATGCGGGACTGCCGCTCGCCCTCGGCCGCCAGGATCGCCGCCTGCTTGGCGCCCTCCGCGGCCAGGATCTGCGACTGCTTCTGCCCCTCCGCCGTCTTGATCGCCGACTCGCGCTGGCCCTCCGCGGTGAGAATCATCGCGCGCTTCTCCCGGTCCGCGCGCATCTGCTTCTCCATGGAGTCCTGAATGGACGGTGGCGGGTCGATCGCCTTCAACTCCACCCGGGCCACCCGGATGCCCCACCGGCCGGTGGCCTCGTCCAGCACCCCGCGGAGCTGGCTGTTGATCTGGTCGCGGGAGGTCAGCGTGTCCTCCAGGCTCATCCCACCGACCAGGTTGCGCAGCGTGGTAGTGGTGAGCTGCTCGACGCCGATGATGTAGTTGGAGATCTCGTACACCGCCGCCCGCGGGTCGGTGACCTGGAAGTACACCACGGTGTCGATGGACACCGTGAGGTTGTCCTGCGTGATCACCGGCTGCGGCGGGAACGACACCACCTGCTCGCGCAGGTCGATGCGGGCCCGCACCCGGTCGAAGAACGGGACGAGCACGTTCAGTCCCGGCGGGGCCACCGTGCGGAACCGGCCCAGCCGCTCGATGACCGCCGCGGTGGCCTGCGGGATGACCAGCACCGACTTCAACGCGGTGATCAGTACCAGCAGGATGACAACACCAAGAACTATTGCGGTGACCACACCAGCCTCCTCCGGATTGCTTCGTCGATCACGGTGAATCCGGGTGTCGTCGTCCGGCCCAGACGATGGCGGTGGCCCCGGAGATGTCCATGACGGTGACGCTGCGCCCGGGCTCGAAGACCTCGTCCTCGTCGAAGGCCCGGGCGGACCACAGATCGCCGCCGATCTTCACCTGGCCGCCGTGCGCGTCCACCCGGGACACCACGGTGGCCGGCATGCCGATGAGGCCCTCGACGTTGGTCCTGTGGTGCGGAATGTTGCTCAGCATGTGCCGCTTGAGCGCCGGGCGGACCAGCAGCATCAACGCGACCGATCCGATGGCGAACACCGCTCCGCTGGCCGGCACACCGAAACCCAGCAGCGCGGTGCCGGCGGCCGCGAGACCGGCGATGCCGAGCATGAGCAGCACGAAGTTGCCCGAGACAACCTCGGCCAGCATGAGCAGCACACCGACCACCAGCCACAGCAGAGCGGCCATACGACCATCGTGGCAGAAAGTCACGGAGCGTACCGAGACTTGACGAAGAATTGATCGGCGACGCGACCGTCACGATTCCGGCGCAGCCGTGACGAAATCGATCAGCCGCTCCACCGCGCCGACCAGCGACGTTTCCACGTCCCAGAAACTGCGCACCCCGGCGAGCACGCGGCGCCACCCGTCGGCGGGCTCACCCCAGCCCAGCGCCGCGCACACCCCCTCCTTCCACGGCACGCCCCTGGGCACCTCCGGCCAGGCCCGGATGCCCACCGACGCCGGTTTCACCGCCTGCCACACGTCCACGTAGGGATGCCCGGTGACCAGGACGTGGTCGTCCCGGACCGCGTCGACCAGGCGGGACTCCTTGCTGCCCGGCACGAGATGGTCGACCAGCACGCCCAGCCGTCGGGTCGGCCCGGTGCCGAACGCGGCGATCCGCTCGGCCAGCACGTCCACCCCGTCCAGCGGCTCCACCACCACGCCCTCCACCCGCAGGTCGTGCCCCCAGATCCGCTCCACCAGCTCGGCGTCGTGCAGGCCCTCAACCCAGATCCGGCTGTCCCGCGCGGTGCGGGCGCGCCGCGCGTCCACCCGGACGGATCCGGACGCCGAGCGGCGGGGCGCCGGTCGGGCCGCCGGCGTCTGCGGCCGGACCAGGGTCACCGGCCGGCCCTCCAGCAGGAACGCGGCCGGGCGTAGCGGGAACAGCCGCTGCCGGCCGTGCCGGTCCTCCAGCACCACGCTGTCCCGCTCCACGCGCAGCACGGCACCGCAGAAACCGGACTGCGGATCCTCCACCACCAGGCCCGCCTCCGCCGGCACCTCCGGAACCGTCCGCCGCCGCTTCGGGCCGGCGAGCACGTCCCGGCCGTAGTCATGGGCACGCACGGCCAGCGAAGGTAGCCGCCACCGCGGTGGGTGACCCGGAGGCACGCCGTGCCGCCCCCGACGTCCCGAGCCGCCCACTGTACATTCGTTGACGCGTATATATGCCATTACCAATAATTGCGGGATGGATGTCTTCACGGCGGTGGCCGAGCCCAGCCGGCGGACCCTGCTCGACCTGCTCGCCGACGGCGAACGCTCCGCCGGTGAACTCGTCGCCAGCCTGCCCGCGCTCACCCAGCCGGCCGTCTCGCGGCACCTGCGCATCCTCCGGGAGGCCGGCCTGGTCGAGGTGCGGCCGGACGGGCAGCGGCGCATCTACACGCTCCGCCCGGAAGGCCTCGCCGAGTTGGACGACTGGCTGGCCCGCTACCGCCGCTACTGGACCCGCCACCTCGACTCGCTGGAGCGGCACCTCGCCGACACCCGAACACCCACAGCCGAGAGGACCGACCAATCGTGACCACGCCGACGCCCAAGGGCACCGTCACCATCGACGGCGACCGCGCCACGCTGAGCTTCACCCGGCGCCTGCCGCACCCGATCGACGCCGTCTGGGCGGCCATCACCGAGCCCGAGCAGCGCGCCGCATGGTTCGGCCGCACCACCATCGACCCGCGCGAGGGCGGCACGATCGAGATGGATCCGGACGACCCGCCCGCCGCGCCGGCCCGCAAGCACATGACCGGGCGCATCCTCGCCTGGGACCCGCCGCACGTCTTCGAACACGAGTGGCGGCAGCCGATCGTCGAGGACAGCGTGGTGCGCTACGAGTTGGTCGCCGACGGCGACGAGACCATCCTGACCTTCACCCACCGTGGACTCGGCATGCGCAACGCGGGCGGCTTCGTCCCCGGCACGCATGCCTACCTGGACCGGCTGCAGGCGCACCTGGCCGGGGGCGCCCTCCCCGACTGGTCGCGGCGCTACGCCGAGGTGCAGCCCGCCTACACCTGATCGCCGCCGGCGGCATCAGTCGCCGAGCACGTTGGGCTGGTCGATGATCCACAGCCAGGTGCCGTCCGGCTGACGGCGGGCCACCTCGGTCGTCGCCCCGCCCGGGATGCGGGTCGAGGTCAGCGCCAGGTCGCCATGGCACAGCGCCGGCCGCTGCGCCACCGGTGTGAACGTGGGCCGGTCCGCGAGAAGCCTCCGGTACACCTCGCGGATCGCCTCCGTGCCGGTCGCCACCGCACCGTCGGGCAGGGCCAGCACCGCGTCCGACTCGTACAGCGCGACCAGGCCCTCCACATCGCCGGCGTTGGCCCGCGCCACGAAGAACCGGCCCAGGTCCTCCGGCTGGGCCGCCCGCTCCCGCCACCGCTCGCCGCTCATACCGCCTCCTTCTCTGCGCGGGTTCGCGCGCCCGCGATCCCGCCGGCACGGTCCGGCCCCGCCACCCCCGGTCGCGGGCCTGACGGCAGGGCGCGGCGTGACACGCCCCGGGTGGCCTCCCCTGCCGGCCCACCGCGCAGGGCCCGTACCGGAGTCCCGCAGAGCATCGCGCACACCCCCGACAGTCCCGGCGCCCGCGACACAGCCCGAGCCGCCGGCGCCGTGCCCGGTGGCCCGGAGATGCCGACCTGACGGTTTCCGTTCGCTGACCCCGACCCGCCCGCCGCGCCCGAGCGGGACGCGGTGGCCTGCGGGTTGAACGGCGACAACCGAGGACGGGCCGCCGCGCGGCACGGCACGTCGGGCCGGTGTGGAATCCTCGGAACAAGGTCAACTTGGTCGACGAGGGGAAGTGCCCGGGCGGTGTCGTGAACGCGGACAGGAACGGACCCACCATGTCGCGCCGGCGGTTCCGGGTCGTCGCCAGCGCGAGCTCCGCGCTCCTGGTCACCGAGATCGCCGTCGCCTCCGGCGGGACGCTGGACTGGCCCGCCGCCATCGAACTGGACAAGGAATGGGAGATGGCCGCCGCGGTCGCTGCGGTGGCCGCGTGGGTGTGGTCGGCGCGCCGCAGCCGCGGTGTCGAACGTCGCTGGCGGTGGTGGATGGCCGCCGCGGCCACCAGCTTCGCCGTGGGGCTCGCCGCGTGGAGCTGGGGACAGGTCGTCGCCGGGGTACCGCTGCCCACGTCCACCCTGGGACCGGCCGGGTTCCTGCTCACGCCGCTGCTGGCCGCGCTCGCGGTGTCGCTGCGGGCGCTGGCGCGGGACGGCGAGCACCCACGCCCCGACGCCGGGCGCCGCGACCGGCTGGCCCGCGCGCTCGACCTGGTGATCGTCGTCGGCTCCCTGGTGATCTTCGCCTCGGTCACCACCGGCGAGCAGATCGCGCGCGGCTGGGCCCGATCGGAGTCGGTCATCGCGATCCTGCTCGCCCACCCCCTGCTGTACCTGCTGCTCCTGGCCGTTGTCGTGGCGTTGACCCGGGCACGCCAGGCGATGCAGCAGTGGTCGACGCTGCTGCTCGCCCTCGCCTGCGTCGCCTACATCGCCTCGAGCACGCTGTTCGCGCACTTCGTCGACCAGGGAACGGTGCGCTTCCCGCCCTGGATCGAAGCCGGCTTCATGGCGTTTCCGGTGCTGTTCGGCCTCGCCGCACTCGCCCCCGTCCGGGACGTGGCGCGGACGCCGGACGACGGCGCGTTCGGTGCGGGCGACGTCATCCACTTCGCCGTCCCCTACATCCCCATGGTCGCCACCGGGCTGTTCCTCGGGGTGGGCGTCGCGACCGGGCTGCGCCTGCAACGCACGATCGCCGGCATTTCGGTCACCCTGGTGCTGCTGGTGATCGTCCGGCAGGTCACCGCGCTGGTCGACAACGGCCGGCTGCTCCGCGAGGTCCAGCACCGCGCCCTGCACGATCCGCTGACCGGTCTGGCCAACCGCACCCTGTTCCTGGATCGGCTGCGGCGGGCCCTGTCGCGACGCGAGCCCGGCAGCCCGCCGCTGCTGCTGCTGTTCTGCGACGTCGACGACTTCAAGAGGGTCAACGACACGCTGGGGCACGCGGCCGGGGACGCGCTGCTGCGCGCGCTGGCCGGCCGGCTGCGCGGCTGCGTCGGTACCGGCGGCACGATCGCCCGGCTGGGCGGCGACGAGTTCGCCGTGCTGCTGCCGCACGGCGACGACCCGCCGCGGGAACTCGGCCAGCGGCTGCTCGAGGCGCTGCGGGCGCCCTACGCCCTCAACGGCCAGACCTGCGTGGTCACCGTGAGCGTCGGCGTGTCCTCGCTCGAGCCGGGAGAACCGGAGGTCAGTCTTGACGAGCTGCTCACCCAGGCCGACCGCGCCATGTACGCGGCCAAGAACAGCGGCAAGAACACCGTCAGCTACCACGTCGGCAGCCCGCTCGGATGAGAGGAACACGATGCCCAACCAGGCCACCGTGCAGGACATCATCGACGACCTCCGGCTGGAGCCACTGGCCGTGTGCAACGGGTACTTCCGGGAAACCTGGCGGGACGAGCACGCCACGGTGATCTACTGGCTGCTGCCCGAGTCGCACCGTGCCGCCCTGCACGCCGCGGCGCACCCCGAGGTGTTCACCTACCACTCCGGCTCGCCGCTGCGGATCACGCTGCTGCACCCCGAGGGCCGGGTGGAGGAGGTGTTCCTCGGTCCCGACCTGGAGGCCGGGCACCGGCCGCACATCGTCGTGCCCGCCGGTGTCTGGCAGGCCGCGCACACCACCGGCGACCACACGCTGAGCAGTGTGATCGTCGCGCCCCCCTTCACCCCGGACATCGTCACCCTCGCCGACGCCGATGCGCTGAGCGCGCGCTACCCGGAGCACGCCGACACGATCCGGGCGCTGTGCTGACCGCTGACCCCCCGCGGTGGTCTCGCCGCGCGTGTGCCGGTGGGCCCGCGCTCGCCGCCGCGGCCGGCGTGACCGACCGGGTCAGAGCGGGAATCCGGCCTCCATCCGCGCGAGGGCGGCATCGACCAACCCGACGAGATCGGCGTCCGGGTCCTCCAGCGCGGGGAGCAGAGCGGCCAGCATGGCGCCGATCAGAGCGCCGCTGAAGGTGCGCACGGCGAAGTCGTCCGGGTCGCGGCCCAGCCGCTCGGCGAGCGCGCCGGTGAGCATCGCGGTCGTGCGGGTCACCTCGTCCAGCATCGCGGAACGCAACTCGGGCACGGAGATCACCAGCCGGTAGCGCTCCCGCTCCTGCTCCCACTGGTCGCTGGCCAACTGCTCGAAGGTGGTCCGGACGGCCACCCGGATGGCCTGGATCGGCGCGAGGTCGGCGGGCTGGTCCCGCAGGGCGGCCAGCAGGATCGGGTCGACGTCGTCGGCCAGGACCACGTCCTCCTTGGTCGGGAAATAGCGGAAGAACGTGCTGGGCGAGACCTCCGCCGCCTCGGCGATCTGCTCCACGGTGGTCGCCGCGTAGCCCTGCTCGCGAAACAGCCGCATGGCGTGTTCCCGGATCGCCGCGCGCGTTTTGGCCTTCTTCCGCTCCCTCAGGCCAACCGCCGGCCGACCAGCCTCAGCCAACCGCGTCACACTCCGATTCCGTTCGCCCCGCTCCGCTCGTGCCCGCGGGGACGCCGCATCTGACGGTCGTCATTCGACGGCAGGTCTCAGGAGATGCTATCGGCCGCGGCGGCGCACCCGCGGTATCCGCTACGAGGTGACCAGTCGTGGCTGGACGCGCCTCCCGTGGCCGGTCAGCCAAGCCGCTCGGCGTAGCGGCGGCGCAACCGCTCGGTCCGCTCCGCCGGCCACGGGCTCGCCGGACTCGGTGAGCGCGGCCCAGACCCGCTGCGGCGGCTGCACCAGGTCGCGTTCGAACCACAGCAGAAAGCCCTCGGGATCCTCGCGCGCCTCGCCCTCGCCGAGGCCGAACGCCTCGACGTAGCGCTCGGCCGTGGCCAGGAACCACGCGGGCGGCATCGGCTGCTTCTCCCGGCCGTCCAGGCGCGTGGCCAGCCAGCCGAGGCAGGCGTCCCAGCCGGTGGCCTGCCGCGCCGCCGAGGGCAGGTCACCCCAGGTGCCGGCGTCGCTGAGGGTGTGGGTGAAGACCAGCAGGCAGCCCGAGCCGTCCGGGACGAGTTGGGCAAGGGTCACCGCTCCTGCCGTCGCGGTGCGCGGTGGCAGCCGGGATCGGGTTGGGTACGGCGGCCGCCGCTGGGAGGATCGGGCGGTGGCCGATGCGCTGCTCGCCTTACGCGAGAACCTGGTGGCCCAGGTGCGCGCCCGCGGCGGCGTGCGCGACGACCGCGTGGCCGACGCGCTGCTCGCGGTGCCACGGCACCACTTCCTGCCCGATCTGCCGCCCGAGGCGGCCTACCGGGACGAGGCGATCGTGACCAAGCGCGACGCCGCCGGAGCGCCGATCAGCTCCTCCTCGCAGCCCACCATGATGGCGATCATGCTCGAGCAACTCGGCCTGGAAGCGGGCCAGCGGGTGCTCGAGATCGGCGCGGGCACCGGCTACAACGCCGCGCTCATCGCCCACCTTGTCGGCACCGGCGGCGCCGTGGTCAGCGTGGACATCGACGAGGACCTGGTCGACACGGCGCGGGCGAACCTGGCCCGCGCCGGCCGCCCCGAGGTTCGGGTGGTCCGCGCGGACGGCGCCGCCGGCTTCCCCAGTGCCGCGCCATACGACCGGGTGATCGCCACGGTCGGCGTGTGGGACCTCGCCCCGGCCTGGCGGCACCAGCTCGCGCGGACCGGGCGCATCGTGGTGCCGCTCGACCTCGGCGGTCCGGACCGCTCGGTGGCCTTCGAGCGGGCCGGCGGGCACTGGGTCAGCCGGTCGGTGCTGCCGTGCGGGTTCATGAGCATGCGCGGCGCCCTGGCCGGGCCGCAACGGACCCTGGCGATCGGCGGCGACCTGTCGATCACGGTCGCGGACGGGCGGGAGCTGCCCGCCGCACCGCTGGCGGCCGCGTTGCGCGGCGCCGCGGCGGCACATCCCACCGGCGTGGTGGCCGGCGCTCAGGAACTCTTCGAGGGGCTGGGCCTGTGGCTGGCCGTGCACGAACCCCGCCGGTGCGCGCTGTCGGAGGCCGCGTCCGCGACGGCACCGCGCCTGGCCGGGGCGCCGCTGGCGATCCAGGACCGGCGGGTCACCGCGGGCGTCGTCGACGGCGGCAGCATCGCCGCGCTCCTCGGCCGCGCCGAGCGGGGCGGATCGTCCGTGCTGGCGGCGTGCGGCTACGGGCCGCGCGGCGGCGAACTCGCCGCCGACCTGGCCGGCCACGTGCGCGACTGGCATGCCGCCGGCCGGCCCGGCGGCGGGCCCATGCGCATCGACGCCTATCCCGGCTCCGCCGGCGACCGCGCGGCCGGCGGCGGAGGATTGATCATCGACCGGCCACACACCCGTTTCGTGCTGTCCTGGCCGGGCGGCTGACCGTGCTACCCGCACCACCACGGGAACCCGTTGCCGCCGATCGGAGATAGCTTTGCGCCCATGCACCCCTACGTGGTCGTGGACGTCTTCACCGGCACCCCGCTGCGGGGCAACCAGCTCGCCGTGTTCACCGCCGCCGAGCGGCTACCCGGCGACCGCCGCGCTGCCCGTGATCGGCTACCGCAACGGCCCGCGGCACGTCTACGTGGCGCGGGCGGACGAGGCCGCGGTCGCCGCGCTCGACCCGGACCTCGCCGCGCTGGCCAGGCACCCCGGCGTCGGGGTCAACTGCTTCGCCGGTTCCGGGACCCGCTGGAAGACGCGGGGCAGCCGTGATCGTCGCCCGCGGCGAGCTACTGCGGACCTGACCGGCGTTCTGGCCCCCCGGCGCGTTCTACCGCCGGGACGAGGACGCGATCGCGGCGCTCGCTCGCCGGATCGCCAGAGGAGCTGAGATCGAGCCGCGGCCGGCGCCGGCACGGCTCGGCGACGCCATGGTGGAGATCACCGCCGTGGCCGGCCGGTCGGAGCGGTGACGGGGCTAGGCGGCGCCCGGCTCCAGCGTCCTGGTCTCCCCCACGGCCAGGTCCCACAGGTCGGCCCGGTCCCGCCCGGCCTTGGCCCACGCCTTGCGGACCCGCTCCAGCGGTTCGATCACCGGTTCCCGGGTGAGCACGAACGTGCCCCAGTGCATGGTGGCCAGCCGGCGCGCGCCGAGATCCGCACACGCCTGCACTGCCTCGTCCGGGTCCATGTGCACCGGTTTCATGAACCAGCGGGGCGCGTAGGCGCCGATCGGCAGCATGGCCACGTCGATGCCCGGGTAGCGCTCGCCGATCCCGCCGAACCAGTGCCCGTAGCCGGTGTCCCCGGCGTGATAAAGGCGGGTGCCGTCGCCAGCGGTGATCACCCAGCCGCCCCACAGGCTGCGGCAGGTGTCGAACAGGGTGCGCCGGCTCCAGTGGTGCGCGGGCACGAAGTCGAACCGCAGCCCGGCCACCTCGACACCTTCCCACCAGTCCAGCTCGGTGACCGCGGTGAACCCGCGGCGGGTGAACCAGGCGCCCAACCCGGCCGGCACCAGCATCGGCGTACCGCGCGGCAGCCGGCGGATCGTCGGCGCGTCCAGATGGTCGTAATGGTTGTGGCTGATCAGCACGGCATCCACGGTGGGCAGCTCGGACCAGGCCACCCCGGGCGGGGTGAGCCGGCCCGGCACACCCGGGATCTTCGCCGACCACACCGGATCGGTGAGCACGCAGGTACCGCCGACGCGCAGCACGTAGCTGGCGTGCCCGGCCCAGGTCAGCGCCGTCACCCCGGTCGGAACCGGGGCCAGGCCGGTACGCAGCACCGGGATCCGGTCGGCCTCGGCGGTGGAGCCGCGGAACCCGCCCTCGCGGAGGATCCGGACGATCTCGGGCAGCCCCGGCAGCGGCGCGGTGAGCCGGTCGGCGAACGAACGGGGCCACTGCCGCGCGCCGGGCGCCCCGGAGGCGATGCTGGTCATGGGACCCAGCCTGCCACGCCCAAGCTGAGAACCCGTTCCGTCGCGGCGGTTCGGCGGCGGGCCGGCCTACAGCGCCGGCCAGGGGATGGCCGGCCAGTCGCCGTTCGGCTCGGGGTACACCCCGGCAGCCAGCAGCCGGTCGATGCGATCGGCCAGCGCCCGCAACTCCCGGCGGGTCAGGTGCTCGGACAGCCGCTTGCCGTCCGCGCCGTCGAGCCTCTCGCGTAGCCGGCGCAGCCCGGCGACGGCGTCCTCCGGCAGCGGCTCACCCAGCCAGCCCCACAGCACGGTGCGCAGCTTGTCCTCGGCGTGCAGGCAGATGCCGTGGTCGACGCCGTACACGCCGCCGTCGGTGGCGTGCAACACGTGGCCGCCCTTGCGGTCGGCGTTGTTGACCACCGCGTCGAACGCGGCGAGCAGCCGCATCCTCGGGTGGTCGGCGTGCACCAGCAGCGCCGGGGAGCCGAACCGGTCGTGTGCCCGCAGCACCTGCCGCCACCCGTCCGGCACCTCCTCCGGCGCGCGCACGTCGACGAGTTCGTCGCCCTCCTTGGCGTCCACCCAGATCTGCACCATGCCCGGTCCGAACGGCCCGGGGCGCAGCACGGTCGCCGGAACCAGATGGAAACCCGCCGCCTCGGAGATCAGGTAGGTGGCCACCTCGCGTCCGGCCAGGGTGCCGTCCGGAAAGTCCCACAGCGGCCGCTCGCCGCGCACCGGTTTGTAGACGCACTCCGCCGCCACGCCGTCCAGGGTGATGTCACAGAACAGCGTGGTGTTCGACGCGTCCACCAACCGGCCACGCACCTCGATCCGGCCGCGGGTGAGCAGGTCGCGCGTGGCCGCGTCGGCGGGCCCCATGTCGCCGTCGTTCACCCTTCGATGGTGCGCCGATACCCGTTCTGCCGGGGGCAGATATGGCCATCGGGATCGAGTGGCTCGCCGCACAGCGGGCAGAGCTTGCGGCCGGCGCGGACGACACGTTCGGCCCGCTCGGCGAAGGCGCGCGCCTCCAACGGGGAGAGGAACACCCGCACCGCGTCCGGCCCCTCCTCGGTGTCGTCGAGGACGACGGCCTCGTCGACCTCCTCCTCGGTGACCGCGAGCAACTCGATCACGACGGCCCGGCTTTCGGCGTCCCAGCCCAGGCCCATCGTGCCGACCCGGAATTCCTCGTCGACCGGGGTCTCCAGCGGTCCGGTGTCGATGAGATCGTCCGGCACCGTGTCGGGCACCTCGGCCCCGAACCGGCGCTGGACCTCCTCCAGCAGCGTTCCTATCCGTTCCGACAGCACCGAGACCTGCTGCTTCTCCAGCAGCACGCTGATGGTCCTGCTGTCGTCGGTGGCCTGGAGGTAGAAGGTGCGTTCGCCCGGGTCCCCGACCGTGCCGGCAACGAAGCGGTCGGGGTGGCGGAAGACGTGGATGACACGAGCCATGACACCACCGACCCTAGGCCACGACCTTGGGCAGAGCAGCCCGGTCCCCCCGTTTCGCCGCCCGCGAACGCTGGCCAGCGATGATCGTCCGCGAGACCGGTTCGATCACCGTCGAGTCCACCGTGGACAAGGGCAGGCCGGCGGTCGTGGCGCGCAGCGCCGGTGGATAGGGTCGTGGCGTGGGGAGGAGCGCGCCACCTGAGGATGCGGGGGTGCCGGCGAGCCCGGTGGAGCGGCTCCGGCCGCGCCGGCTGCGCCGCGGCGACCGGGTCGCGGTGGTCGCCCCGGCCGGGCCGGTGCCCCGGGATCAGCTTGCCCAGGGGGTGGCGGTGCTGCGGTCCTGGGGGCTGCAGGTGGACGTCGCGCCGCACGTCCTGGACGGCCACCCAGACCTCCCCTACCTCGCCGCCCCCGACCTGGACCGGGCTCGCGACCTGCAGCACGCCTGGTGCGATCCGGACGTGCACGCCGTGCTGTGCGCCCGCGGCGGCTACGGCTGCCTGCGCCTGCTGGACCTGCTGGACTGGCCGGCCATGGCCGCGGCACGGCCGAAGATCTTCGCCGGGTCCAGCGACGTCACCGCGCTGCACGAGGCCATGGGCCGCCATCTGGGCGTCGTCACGCTGTTCTCCCCGATGATCGCCGGCCCGTCCTTCGCCGACCCGCATGCCAGGGAACATCTTCGGCGCACGCTGTTCGAACCCGAGTCGGTGCGGGTGCTCACCCGGCCGGGTGCCGGACCGCTGGTCGCCGGGCGGGCACGCGGTGTGACCACGGGCGGCAACGCCAGCCTGCTCGTGGCCGGGTTGGGCGCCTGGGACGCGGCCGCGCCGCCGCCGGGAGCGGTCGTGCTGCTGGAGGACGTGGCCGAGGCGCCGTACCGGCTGGACCGGATGCTCACCCAACTGCGCCGCGCCGGCTGGTTCGCCGACGCCGCCGGGATCGCGCTCGGCTCCTGGACCGGCTGCGGCGAGTCCGAGGCGGTGCGCGCCGTGCTCGCCGACCGGCTCGGCGACCTCGGCGTCCCGGTGATCTGGGAACTCGGGTTCGGTCACCGTGACGCGCCGTTGACCGTGCCGTTGGGCGTGCTCACCGAACTGGACGCCGACGCGGGCACACTCACCGTGCTGGACCCCGCACTGTGTTAGCCGCTGCGTGAGCCACCGGCACGGCGTTCACCTGTTCCGGGCATTCACACGCCCAAACGGGGGTGTCACGTTAGGTGTGGGTACTGCCAGGGGACCCGGGCGGCTGAACCTGTGGCGCTACTGGGTGGGGAGGCGGCCATGCGGATGCTGGCTAGCGCGCTCCGCTGGCAGCACCGAGCGCCGCGACCACGGCCACCGAGGACCCCGAGTTCCATCGTCGTCTTGCCCGGGGGGCCACGGTATGCGTGATTGCGAACCACGAAACTTCCTCCAGGCGTGCCTGCTGCTGCTGCTGCAGGAACGCCCGGACCACGGTTACGAACTGACCGAACGACTCAAGTCGGTCTCCGACGCCGACAGCGACTCCAGCGGGGTGTACCGCGCGCTGCGCGGCCTCGAACAGCGCGGCATGGTGCGCTCGTCCTGGTCGACTTCCTCCGCCGGGCCCGCCCGGCGTACCTACGAACTCACCCCGGCGGGTGCCGCCGCGCTCGGCCGGCACGCGCGGTCGCTGAAGGCCACCAGAGATGTCCTGGACGGCTTCCTCGTCCGCTATGAGCGTTCGTCCGACTCGATGGAGTCGGCATCGTCGGCACCACCAGGTGCCGTCGACGGGCGCGGGGAGCGGGAGCGCCCCGGACAGGTCGGTGCGCTCGACTCGGCCGGGTTGTCCGCATGGCCCGTGCCGGGCAACGGGCTTCGATCGCCCGGAGAGCGATGAGCGGGGGCCACCCGAGGCTCCGGCCGGCCGCGCCCCGCGGGACGCGGCCGGCGCCGGCCACGCGTGGCCGGCGCGGATGACGCGATGACCGTGCCGGCTCGGTGAGCTGCCGGGCCGGTCCACCGGTGACCAGCCGATACCGCCATGACCGACTACTCGTTGGACCCGCCCAAGCCCTACCCGCCCGACCACGAGATCGCCCCGGGCTACCGGGTGGTCGCCCACCTGCGCCGTGGCGCCGACCTGGACGCCTACGACGCGTGGAGCGAGCAGCGGTATGCCCGGTGCTTCGTCAAGACGCCCCGGCCCGACCGGGTCGGTGTCGACGAAGTGTGCCGGCGCCTGCTGCTGGAGGGCCGGCTGCTGCGCGAACTGACCCACCCGCACCTCGTCCGCGGCTACGACCTCGTCCAGCCCGCACCGGGCCAGCCACCCGTCCTTGTCCTGGAGGCGCTGACCGGCACGCACCTCGGTGCCCTGCTGCGGGACCGCCACCGCCGGCTGTCCACATCGGACATCGCGCACCTCGGCCGGCAACTCTGTTCGGCCATCCGGTACCTGCACGACCACGGCTACCTGCATCTGGACCTCAAGCCGAGCAACATCATCGCCGAGGCCGGCCGCGCCAAGGTGATCGATCTCAGCCTGGCCCGCCCGCCGGGCACCTGCCATCCCGGCGTCGGCACCCGCGCTTACCTGGCACCCGAGCAGGCTGAGGGCGACTTCCTGGACACCCCGGCCGACGTGTGGGGCATCGGCCTGGTGCTGTACGAGGCGGCCACCCTCACCCGCCCGTTCGCGGCACCCCGCGGCGCCGGCCCGGAATGGTCCTACTCCGGCGACCCCACGCGCTACCTGCAGCTGTGCCGGGTCGCGCCGTCCGTGCGCGCTCTGCGACGGCTGCCGCGCCCGCTCGCCGAGGCGATCGACGGATGCCTGCAACCGAAACCCGCCGACCGGCCCACCGTGCCGGAGCTGTGGCAGGCATGCACCGCCATCACCGGCGAGGAGGGACCCCGCCCCGGACCACCGGCGTTGCCGGCCCGGTAGAACCGCAGCCGACGCTCAGCACCGGGGGAACCGTGCCGGACCAGGCGCTCGGCACCGTTCTCGGCGCGCTGAACCGGACAGCCGCGCGGAGAAGTCCCGCGGGTCCTGCCGGGCCACCCGCATCAGCCGGAACGCCCGGTCGGCCAGGGCCTGCGCGTTGGCGGGAGCGGTGGCCAGGACGCGTAACGCGGCGAGTACCCCGGCGGACAGCTGCGGGTCGAAGTACGCGGCGTTCCCCTGCTCCACGATGTCGGACATGGGCGGCCTCCAATCACGTTCCGCTGGGCGCCGGCAGCAGATGGCAGGCCGCGCCGCTGGCGCGGCCGCCGGGCAGGACGGCGGGGTCCATCGTGCGGCACCTGTCGGCCACGGCGGCGGCGCGGCCGGTGGCCAGCGCGGGGCAGCGTGGATGGAACCGGCACCCGAGCGGCATCCTGGCCGGGTCGGGCGGCTCGCCGGCCAGCACCGTCGCCGGCCGGTCGGACTCGGGCAGCACGGAAAGCAACGCCTGGGTGTAGGGGTGCCGGGGCGCGGTGAGCACCGCGCCCGCCGGTCCAACCTCGACGATCCGCCCCAGGTACATGACCGCGACCCGGTCGGCGACGTTCCAGGCCAGGCCGAGATCGTGGGTGATCACCAGCGCGGCCAACCCGAGGTGGTCGCGCAGCCGCAGCAGCAGGCCCAGGATCTCGCCGCGTGCGGACGCGTCCAGCGAGGCCACCGGCTCGTCGGCGAGCAGCACGACCGGGCGCAGCGCCACGGCCGCCGCGATCAGTACCCGCTGCCGCTGCCCGCCGGACAGCTCGTGCGGGAGCGCGGCGAGGAACCGCTCCGGCGGCCGTAGGCCCGCCGTGGCCAGCGCCTCGGCCACCAGCACACGCTCGTCACCGGGCACGCGGTGAATGCGCAGGCCCTCGGCGACCGCCTCGTACACGCTGTACCGGGGATTCAGCGCCCCGGCCGGATCCTGCGGCACGAGTTGTACACGGCGCCGGTAGGCGCGCAGGCCCCGGGCGGAGACCGGCAGCGGGTCGCCGTCGAAGAGCACCCGCCCCCGGCTGGGTTGCCGCGCCCCGAGCAGCGCCCCGGCCAGCGTGCTCTTGCCGCACCCCGACTCGCCGACCAGGGCGAGGATCTCGCCGGCGTGCAGGTCAAGGTGCACCCCGTCCACGGCACGCACCACCCCGCCCCGCACCCGGTAGTCGACGGTGAGCCCCTCGGAGCGCAACAGTCCGCTCACCCGTCGGCCCCCGCGAAGTCCCCGGCCATCCGCACGCACGCCACCTCGTGCCCGGGAGCGGCCGGCCGCAGCGCGATGGCGACCTCCGGGCATTCCGGGCCGGCCACCGGGCACCGCGGGTGGAACGGGCAACCCGTGGGCAGCCGGGCCGGGTCCGGAGGATCGCCAGGAAGCCCACGCGGCGCCCGCCGCGACCCCGGGTCACCGACGATCGGGAACGCCGCGGCCAGTGCCACGGTGTAGGGATGCGCGGGCGCCCGGAAGACCCGCTGCGCGGGCCCCTCCTCGACGATCCGCCCCGCGTACATCACGGCCAGCCGGCGGCAGGCGGCGGCCAGCGCGGCCAGCTCGTGGCTGATCATCAGCAGGCCGATACCGCGCTCGGCGACCAGCGCCGACAGCAGCGCCAGCACCTGCGCCCGCACCATCACGTCCAGCGCGGTGGTTGGCTCATCCGCGATCACCAGTCGCGGCTCGCAGGCCAGCGCCATCGCGATCATCACCCGCTGCCGCTGGCCGCCGGACAGCTCGTGCGGGTAGGCCCGCGCCCGCCACGCCGGCAGCCCCACCGCCGCGAGCAACTCGGCCACCCGATCCCGGACCGCGCGGCGCGGCACCGTGCCGTGTAGCCGGATTGGCTCGGCGATCTGCTCGCCCACCCGGCGCACCGGGTTGAGCGCGTGCTGCGCGCCCTGGAACACCATCGACGCCCCGGCCCAGCGCACCGCGCGGAGTCGGCCGAAGGACATCGCCCGCACGTCCTCGCCGTCCAGCAGCACCCGTCCACCGATCTCGGCGGACTTCGGCAGCAGCCGCAACACCGCCAGCGCCAGGGTGGACTTGCCGCAGCCCGACTCCCCGGCCAGCCCGAGGGTCTGCCCGGCCGCCAGGCGCAGGTCCACGCCGCGCACCGCCGGCACGGCACCCCGGGCACTCCGGTAGCGCACCGTGAGATCGCGCAGTTCCAGCAGCGGATCGCCCATCACGGCTCCCGCAGTCGCGGGTTGAGCACGGCCTCCAGCGCTCGGCCGCACAGGGTGAAGGCGAGCACCACCGTGACGATCCCGAGGCCCGGCGGCAACAGGTACCACCACGCGCCCGCGGTGACCGCGCCAGTGTCCAGGGCCGCCTTGAGCATCGACCCCCAGGACACCGCGCCGGGATCACCGAGGCCGAGAAAGGCCAGGGTGGACTCGGCGATCACCGCGCCCGCCACCGCCAGGGTGGTGTTGGCCAGCACCAGCGGCGCGACCGCGGGCAGCACATGCCGGCCGAGCACGTGGCCGTGGCCGCCGCCGAGCAGCCGGGCCCGCTCCACGTAGGGGCGGGCCTCCACGGCCAGGGTCTGCGCGCGCACCAGCCGCGCGGTGGTGGGCCACGAGGTCACCGCGATCGCCACCACGATCGAGGCCAGGCCGCGGCCGAGCACCGTGGCCAGCGCGATGGCCAGCACCAGCGACGGCAGCACCAGGAAGAAGTCGGTCACCCGCAGCAGCACCGCCGCGGTCCAGCCGCCGAAGTGCCCGGCCAGCAGCCCGACGACCGTGCCGATCGCGACCGAGAGCACCGTCGCGGCCAGCCCCGCCAGCAGCGACAGGCGGGTGCCCCACCAGGCCAGCAGCAGCACCGAGCGGCCGCTCTCGTCGGTGCCCAGCCAGAACCGCCAGCTCGGCGGCGCCAACCGGGGACCACCGGCCCGGGTCACGTCCAGCCCGGCCGGGTCGGTGAGCACCGGAGCGAGCGCTGCGAGACCCACCACGACCGCGATGATCACCAACCCGGCCAGGCCGGCGCGGTCGGCGCGGAACGCCGCCCACGCCCGCCCGGCCGCCGCTCGGCGCCGCTGCCACGCGATCGAGCGTGGCGCGGTCACGGCGTGCGCACCCGGGGATCGAGCGCCCGGTACAGCAGCTCGGCGACGAGGTTCATCGCTACGACCGCGCCGGCCAGCACGAGGAAGGTGCCCTGCAGCAGCGGCAGGTCGGGCACCTGCAACGCCTCGTAGGTGAGCAGGCCGAGACCCGGCCAGGAGAACACCGTCTCCACGGTGACCGCCCCGGACACCACCAGCCCCAGGTGCAGGAACACCAGGGTCACCGTGGGCAGCAGCGCGTTGGGCACCGCGTGCCGGCGGCGCACCAGGTCCTCGCGCAGCCCCTTGGCCCGCGCCGTGGTCAGGTAGTCGGCGTGCATCTCCTCGACCAGTGAGGACCGCATCACCAGCAGGTACTGGGCATAGATGACGGCGACCAGGGTCAGGCACGGCAGCACCAGGTGGTGGGCGACGTCCGCGGCGTGCGCCAGCGCGCCCGGCGGCGTGTCCGGTGAGGTCATCCCGCCGGTGGGGAACAGTCCGGGGATCGGGCCGGCGCCGACCGCGAACACCATGAGCACGATCAGGCCCAGCCAGAACGTGGGCACCGACCACAGGGTCACCGCGATCCCGGTGACCGCCCGGTCGAAGCCACTTCCCCGACGCCACGCCGCGCGGGCACCCAACCACAGGCCCAGCACCACGGCGATCACGGTGGCCGTGCCGACCAGCAGCACCGTCGGGCCGAGACGCTCCACGACCAGTGCCGCCACCGGCCGGCTGTACTGGTAGGAGACGCCCAGGTCGCCGTGTGCCAGCCGGCCGAGGTAGGACACGAACTGCTCGAGTAGTGGGCGGTCCAGGCCGAGCCGGGCGCGGAGCTCGGCGAGTTGCTCCGGGCTGACCGGCCGGCCCCGGGTCATGGTCCGCACCGGGTCACCGGGGATCACCCGGAACAGCAGGAAGCCCAGCACCACGACGAGCAGCAGGCTGGCCGCCGCGCCGCCGAGGCGGGCGGCCACGAACCGCATCGTCCCGCCGGCGCGCCGCTCCGCGGCCTCGGCGCGCGGCTCGATCGGGGTGATCGCGTCGGTCATGGCCGGCTCACTCACGGTCGTCCTCGCGCGAGCGGCGCCGCCGGTACCCATACAGCGCCACCCCACCGACCACGACCAGCGGCACACCGAAGCGCAGCAGCACCGCCCACAGGTCACGGGAGCCGCCGCTGTCCGCGCCGGCCACCGGTTGCGCGCCGTAGTAGCCCCAGTAGCCGTTCTGCTCGCGGATCACCCCGCCCGGATCGGGCTGCACCGGGAAGCCGCTGAACCGGTCGGCCCGGTACGCCTCCAGCGCGTCCTGGTAGAACAGGATCACCGCGGGCACCTGGTCGTAGAACCGCTGCTGCATCTGGCGCACCAGGTCGGCCCGCTTCACCGGATCGAACTCGGCGAGCTGCCTGCGGTAGAGGTCGTCGTAGACCGGGTCGCAGAAGAACGAGTCGGTGGTGCCGCCCTTGCCGTCCGGGCCGGGCCGCTGCCCGCAGGTCTGCAGGCCCAGCACGGCGTCCGGGTCCGGGTTGACGCCCCACCCGCTGAACGCCATGTCGTAGTCGCCGGCGGCGGTGACCTCGTTGAGCCGGTTACCGGAGAGCATCTGCACGTCGACGGCGATGCCGATGTCGGCCAGCCACCGCTTGAGGTAGTCGGCGACCTGCGCGTCGGAGCTGACGTTGTTGTGCCCGACCAGCCGGAGGGCCAGCGGGCGGCCGTCCGCGCCGCGGCGGATGCCGTCCGGGCCGCGTGGGTAGCCGGCCTCGTCCAGGGCGCGGCCCGCCGCGGCGAGATCGAACCGGCGCGCGGTGCCCGCCGGCGGCTCCCAGTGGTAGCTCTGGAACACTGATGGGATGTAGCCGCTGCCGGGCTCGGCGTAGCCGGCGAACACCTTGTCGACCAGGGTTCGCACGTCGATGGCCTGCGCGATGGCCCGGCGCACCCGCACGTCCCGGAGCGCCGGGTGGCCGTCGCCGATGGGTTCCCCGGTGCGGGTGGCCGCGCCGGGGTTGAGCAGCAGTTCGGTGAACCGGCGGCCCTGCGCCTTGTGCACCGCGATGTTGGTCTGCCCGCGCAGCCCGTCGAACTGGTCCGGGGTGAGCCGGTTGACCAGGTCGACCTCGCCCTTGCGCAGAGCCTGCACCGCCGCGTCGGCGTTCTTGTAGGAGACGAAGTCCAGCTCGTCGATCTTGGCCGGGCCGCGCCAGTACTTCTTGTTCGCGGTGAGCTTGATGTACTGGTTCGGCTTGTAGTCGGCGAGCACGAACGGGCCGCTGCCCACCACGGGTGTGGTGTCGTTGGCGTAGCCGGCCAGATCGGTCACCTTGGACCAGACGTGCTCCGGGACGATCGGCACGTCCAGCGCCAGCATGGTGGCCTGCGGCGTCTTCGTTCTGATCAGCACGGTGCGGTCGTCCGGGGCGCTCACCGAATCGAAGTTCGCCACGAAGTTGCCGTTGGCGGTGCGGGCGACCGGGTTGGTCAGCATCAGGTTGAACGTGTAGGCCACGTCCCGCGCGGTGATCGGCACGCCGTCGGACCACACCGCGCCGGAGCGGATGGTGAACGTCCAGGTCAGATTGTCCGGTGCGGTGGTCCAGCGCTCGGCCAGCGCGGGCACCGGGGACTGGTCCTTCGCGCTGTAGGTGGTGAGGAACTCGTACATCAGCCGGCCGAGTTCGGTGCTGGCCGCGAGCGTGGCGAGAAACGGGTTGAGCGAGTCGACGTCGGTGGTCAGCGCCACGCGAAGCGCCGCGCCCTGCTCGGCGTGCGCCGGCGGCTGCCCGGTCGGCGCGGTGACCGCGGCCAGGGCCACCGCCACCGCGCCGACCATGCCCGCGAATGTCCCCCACGGCCGCACACCCACCACCCCTTCGCCTGCCGTTAGCCAGTAACTATGAATTATCGTAAGTAGTCAATAGTTACCGGCTGATCTTGCCAAGTCGTAACGTGGAACCCGTGCGGATCATGATTTCGGCTGACATGGAGGGCGCCACGGGCGTCACCTGGACGGACGACGTGGTGCCCGGAACCGAGCAGTGGCAGCGCTTTCGCCGGCTGTTCACCGGTGACGTGAACGCCTGCGTGGCTGGCCTGCACGCCGGTGGCGCCACCGACGTCCTGGTCAACGAGGCGCACTCGAGCCAGCGCAACCTGCTGCTGGAGGACCTCGACCCGCGGGCCAGGATGCTCACCGGCCGGCACAAGCCGCTGTCGATGATGCAGGGCATCGACTCCGGCGTGGACGGCGTGATCTTTCTCGGCTACCACGCCGGCGCCGGCCAGGACGGCGTGCTCGCCCACACCTACCTGGAGAACTCGATCACCGGGGTCTGGCTGGACGGCGAGCCGGCCAGCGAGGGCCGGCTCAACGCGGCGCTGGCCGCCGAGCACGGCGTGCCGGTGTTGCTGGTCACCGGGGACGACAAGGCCTGTGCGGACGCCGAGGGCTACGCGCCGCGGGCGCGGCGGGTGGCGGTGAAGGAGTGCGTCAGCCGGTACGCGGCGATCTGCCTGCCACCGGAGCGCACCGCGGAGCGGATCCGCACCGCCGCCCAGGCCGCCATGGTCCACGCCGGCCGTGGCCAGCCACGGCCGGGCGGGCACCGCGTCGAGGTGGAGTTCGACGCCACCCACCTGGCGCTGGCCGCCTCGGCGGTGCCCACCGTCGAGCAGATCGGGCCGCGCCGGGTCGGCTTCGACGCGCCCACCATGACCGAGGCGATGAAGGCGTTCAAGGTGGTCACCGCCGTGGCCGCGGCCGCCATCGAGGGCAGCTACGGGTAGCGGGTCAGCCCGGTGTCGGGGGCGGCGGGACGGCGCAGCGGGGCCAGCAGGCCGCGGGCGGCGGCCACCTCGCTGCGCCCGGCCTCCAGATCGTCGACGGCGAGATGGCCGAACGCGCGACGCAGGTGGGCGAGCGCACCGGCCAGCGCGCCGCCCTCGGCCGCGGCGAGTTCCGCCAGCGGCTGCTGGATGGGTTGGGCGCGGCGGGTGAAACCGACCAGCGCGTCGTTGACCTCCTCGCGCCCCTGCCGCCCGTGGTCGGCCACGGAGAGCACGTGCAGCAGGTCATCGACGGCGCGCCGCAACACGCCAACCGGATCCTGCGGCGACGGTGTGGTCACGGCCGGCCAGCCTATGCCTCTTGTGGTCGCCGCGGTGGGCGGCGCCCGGGAAGGACCTGCCGCGCCGGCTGCGCAACGCTCAGCGGCCGGAGCCACCGAGCCGGGCGTGCAGGGCCGCCGCGGCCTCGGCGACCCGGGGATGTGGTGCCGGCTGGCGCGTCAGGCCGGCGAGATGCGCGGCGATGTCGCGGGCCCGCTCCGGGTGCCGTTCGGCCACCCGCTCGAGCTGCTGCAACGCCACCAGCTGTTCCACCGGGTCCTCGGCGGCCAACGCGTCCAGCGCGGCCCGGTACCGCTCGTCGGGCTCACCGTCGTGCCGGGAGCGGGCGGCAAGGATCGCGCTCGCCACGAGGTCGACCGCGGACCGGTCGGGGTGGCGGGCGGCCTGGTTGTAGACGCGGTTGGTGGTGTCCACCGAGGCGTGCCCCACGTCGGCCTGCACGTGGGTCATGTCGGCGCCCGCCTCGGCGGCCGCGGTGACATAGAAGTGCCGCAGCACGTGCGGCCCCATCCGGTCGGCGACATCCGCCAGTGCGGGCCCGGCTGCCCTGGCGACGCGGCGGATCAGCGCCCAGATGTCCCTCGGGTCCATGTGCCCGCCGTCTCGCGTGGCGATCAGCGGGCTGTGCCGGGGGCCGACCGCGCCGGGGTTGGCGAGTACCGCGCCGCGTGTCCAGCGGTCACGTTCGGCCAGGTAGGCGTCGATGGCATCGGCGGCCAGCCCGGAGAGGTAGACGATCCGCGACTTGTCCCCCTTGCCGGTCACCCGCAGGGCGCGGCGGCCGCGGGTCTGGTGCAGGTCGCTCCGGCGCAGGCCGGCGAGTTCGGCCACCCGCAGGCCCAGGGTGAAGATCGCGACGACGGCCACCGCGCGCCGGGCCATCAGCGGGTGCAGCCCGCGCCGGGGGCGGCCCGCGGCGAGCAGGAGCTGGTCCACCTGCTCGGCGGTGAGCACGACGGTCGCGGCGGTGTCCGCCCGGCTGGCCAGGCCCAGCCCGCCGCGGTCGAAGGCGGCCGGGTTCGCCGGCACGGCGCCCGCGTCCACCAGGTACCGGTACAGCTCGCCGACCACGGCCAGCCGGTGCGCGCGGGTGGTCTTGCGCACCCCCGCGGCGACCATGTCGGCCTGCCAGCGTTTGACGTCGGTGCTGGTGGCGGCCAGCGGGTGGAGCGCATGCCGGTCGCACCACCGGAACCACGCCAGGTCCCGGTGCCGGCCCGTCCGGCGCGGCGGCGTCGCGCGGCGCCGGGAGGTGGACGGGGCCGGCGACGCGGCGGGCTGGCCGCCGAGGTCGCGGACCCAGTCACGGTTCAGGCCCAGCGCGTCCCCGTAGGAAAGCCGGGTGCGCGGATTGCTGTAGCCCAGCAGCCAGTCGCCGAGCAGCGCGTCGAAGGCGGCCGCGCCACCCGACCCCAGTGGATCGTCCGGCACGAACTCGGCGTCCACCACGGTGGGCCGCTCCGCCGCGCCGGGCGCGTGCCGCTCCCGCACGGCGGGCACCACCCGGCGGCGGTTCCCGAGGCTGGCGGGCTCGAGATCGGCGGACATCGTGATCACCGTATACCTCACCGTATACCGGAGCCGGGCACGGTGCCCGCGACACAGCGCCACGCCGAGGGCGGCGGCCGGCACCCGCGGTAGGCGCCGATGCCCCGTACGGGGCGGGTCGCGCGGCCCCGCGTGTGCCGGGCGGCCGGCGCGGGTAGGCGACAGGAGCGTGCGTCGTCCCGGCCGTCGGTTCCCGGGGCGGGGCACGTGCCGGGCGGAACGATCGACGTGGCGGGCGAACGAGTCAGGAGGTGGCCACCATGGCACGGTTCGACGTCGAAGCGGTGGCGGAACACGAGTACCTCGTGCGCGCTGCCAGCGGCGCGGACAGTGCGGAATCCCGGTTCTCCGTCGACCCCGGGGTGCTCGACGAGCTTGGTGTCACCGGGGTCGAGGAGCGGACCGTGGTCGAGCACACCGCGGCGTTCCTCGCCGAGCGGCAGCCGGTCGAGGACTTTCCGCCCATCATCGACCTCGACGACGTCATCGCCAGCTATGACGACTATCCCGACCAGCTGCGGCGCCGGGTCCGGGGCTGACCGAAGGCCCGCCGGCACCTTGGTGGTGACGCGATGAGCGCGGTCCCCGTGGTGATCGTCGGCGCCGGCCCGACCGGCCTCACCGCCGCCACGCTGCTCGCCCAGTACGGCGTGGAGTGTCTGGTGCTCGACCGGTGGGAGTCGATCTACCCGCAGCCCCGCGCGGTCTCCCTCGACGACGAGGTGCACCGGATCGTCGCGCGCCTCGGTGTCGCCGACCAGTTCGCCGCGATGTCCAGGCCGTGCCGGGGACTGCGGCTCCTCGACCGCGGCGTGCGTGTGCTGGCGGAGTTCCACCGCGACGCCACGCGGGGCAGGCACGGCTATCCCCAGGCGAGCCTATTCGACCAGCCCGAGTTGGAGGCGATCCTGCGCGGGAACCTCAAGCGGTGCGGCACCGCCACCGTGCGCGGCGGCACCGAGGTCACCGCGCTCACCCCCGACGGCGACGGCGTGCGGGTCGACGTCACCGACCTGGCCACCGGCCGGCGCGGCGCGGTCCACGCGGCATACGTCCTCGGCTGCGACGGCGCCAACAGCCTCACCAGGACGTCCATCGGCGCCACCATGCGCGACCTGGGGTTCACGCAACGCTGGCTCGTCGTGGACGTCACCACCGACGCCGATCTCGGCCAGTGGGAGGGCGTGCACCAGGTCTGCGACCCCGTCCGCGCCGGCACGTACATGCGGGTCGGCAGGACCCGGCACCGCTGGGAGTTCCGGCTGGCGCCCGGGGAGACCGCGGACGGCTACCGCGAGATCGGGCGGCTGCATCCGCTGATCGCGCCGTGGACCGGCGACGTCCCCGCCGACGAGTTGGAGATCGTCCGCGTGGCCGACTACACCTTCCGCGCCCAGATCGCCGACCGCTGGCGCGTTGGCCGGGTGTTCCTGCTCGGCGACGCCGCCCACCTCACCCCGCCATTCATCGGCCAGGGCCTGGGAACCGGCCTGCGCGACGCGATGAACCTGGCCTGGAAACTCGCCGGTGTGCTCGGCGGGACCCTGCCGGAGACCGTGCTCGACACCTACGAGGTGGAACGCGAGTCCCACGCCCGCACGCTGATCCGGTTGGCCAAGCTGGTCGGCGCCGCGATGACGCGGGGCGGCAGGCTCGGCAACCTCCTCCGCCGGGTGGTGGCTCCGCGGCTGCATCTGCTGCCCGGTCTGCGGCGGCGGGCGCTGGACAGCGAGACGCCAGCGCTGCGCCGATCCGCGCTGGTGATGCGGCCACGGCTGCGGCGCGGTCTGGCGGGCCGGCTGTGCCCCAACGCGGTCCTGGACGGGCAGCGGCGTTTCGACGACGTGGCCGCGGGCCGGTTCGCGATCGTCACGGCGGTCGCAGCGTCCGCCGCGCAACGGGCCGACATCGAGCGGCGCGGCGCGGCTCTCGTCACCGCCGAACCGGGCAGCGACCTGCACCGGTGGCTGCGGCGGGGCCGGGCGCACGCCGCGGTCGTCCGCCCGGACGGCGCGGTGCTGCGCGCCGGGCGCAACCTGCCGGAACTCTGCGCGGCCCTGCCCCGCTTCGACGCCCACCGCCGCCGCTGAGGACGGGCAGCCGGACCCCGGTATCCGTCCGAAGAGGACGATTCTGTGCGGTCTGCCCAGCCGACCGCGACCGCTGTGCCAGATGCCCATGGGCCGCAGCGTGGTCGACCGATTACTGTGTGGGCCTCTCGCCGTGGTGAACCGAGCGGAAAGGGACGTCGATGGCGGCCTCAGTCGGGCACGACGACTATGCGCTGGCGCGGGTGCCGGATGATCGACGCACATCGTGGCTGACCGTGGCCGCCCAGCGGTTCGGCCAACTCTCGGTGGTGCCCAACTTCCTGCTGGGTGCGACGCTCGGCTTCGGCATGTCCTTCTGGCAGGCGTTTCTCGCCTTCACGCTCGGCGCCGTGGTGCTGGAACTGGTCTCGATCGCCGTGGGCGTCGTCGGCCAGCGGGAGGGGCTGTCGACGTCGCTGCTGGCGCGGTGGACCGGTTTCGGGCAGGGCGGTTCGGCCGTGGCCGGCCTGGCCATCGGGCTCAGCGCGGTCGGCTGGTTCGGTGTGCAGACCCAGATCGCCGGGAGCGGCCTGGCGCACCTCGGGGTGTTACCGGTCTGGGCATGGTCGCTGCTGTTCGGCGTGGCGGTGACCGTCATCGTGACGTTCGGATTCCGGTGGATGGCGTGGACCGCCTACGTCACCGTGCCGCTGTTCCTGGTGCTCGCCGGGGTGTCGATCGTGACCGAACTCAGCCGGCACGACCTCGCCACCCTGCTCAGCGAGGCACCGCCCGGACCGCACCTCGGGCTCGTGCCGGCGGCCACGCTGGTGGCTGGGTCGTTCATGGTGGGCGCGATCAGCACGCCGGACATGACGCGGTTCAACCGGTCAGCCGGTGACGTGGTCAGGCAGACGGTGGTGGGAATCACCCTGGGCGAGTGGCTGGTCGGCTCGGCGGGCGTGCTGCTCGCCCATGCCGTACGGACCAGCAACATCATTTCCATCGTCACCTCCTCCACCGGCTGGCTCGGCGCCCTGGTGATCGTCACGGCCACATTGAAGATCAACGACTGGAATCTCTATTCCTGCTCGCTCGGGTTGGCGAACTTCATCGACACGGTGTTCGGCCGCCGGGTCAACCGGGCGCATCTGACGATCGTGATGGGTGTGCTGGGCAGCCTGCTGGCCGCGGCGGGCATCCTGTCGCAGTTCACCGACTTCCTGAAGCTGTTGAGCGTGGTGTTTCCGCCGATACCGGGAATCATCGTGGCCGAGTACTTCCTGGTCCGGCGGTGGCGGTCGGAACTGCACTCGGCCGGTCGGGAACTGCCCTCGACCGCCCCGGCGTGGGTGCCGGTCAGTCTGGTGGTGTGGTTGGTCGCCGCGCTGGTGGGCGCCTTCGTGACGGTCGGCCTGCCGAGTGTCAACGCTCTCGTGGTGGCGGCGGTGCTGTATGCGGGCGCCGGCCGCATCGGGCTGGTGCGCGGCCTCGGCAGGGCGCCGACCGGTCTGCGACCGGACCGTCCGGCCGCCTCCCCGGCCGCATGAGCCTTCGGCGCCACGTCGCGGTTTCCTCGGTGTTGTCGCCGGGCGGCGACCTGCTGCCGGTGGGAGGGTGAGCCGGATTTGGCACGGGAGTTGCACGTCGAGGACCTGACCGACCTGGCCCGCGGGGCGGCGCTGCTGGGCACGGGCGGCGGCGGAGATCCCTACCTCGGCAGGCTGATGGTCGAGCAGGAATACCTGCGCGGCCGCACCGTCACGGTGATCGGTCTCGACGAGCTGGCGGACGACGCCCTGGTGATTCCGACCGCCGGCATGGGCGCGCCGACCGTGCGGGTGGAGAAACTGCCCACCGGCCGGGAGGCGAGTCTGGCGCTGCGCACGCTGGAGGAGCACCTGGGCCGGCGGGCCGACGCCACCGTTCCGGTCGAGTGCGGCGGGTCCAACTCGATGGTGCCGCTGCTGGTGGGTGCGCAACTCGGACTGCCCGTCGTGGACGCCGACGGCATGGGCCGCGCGTTCCCCGAACTGCAGATGGTGACGTTCGGCGTGTACGGGATGAGCGGCTCACCGTTCGCGCTCACCGGCGTGCACGGCGAGCGGGGCGTCCTGGACACCGGCCCGGACAACCGCCGGCTCGAGTGGTTGGCCCGCGGACTGACCGTGCGGATGGGCGGCACCGCGAGTACCGCGGGCTTCGCCATGAGCGGAGCCGAGGTGCGGCGCACCGCCGTGCCGGGCACCCTCACCCTGGCCTTCCGCCTGGGTCGGTGCATCCGGGAGGCGCGCGAGCGGCACCGCGACCCGTTCCAGGCGTTGACCGCGCTGTTCGCGGACACCATGTACGAGCGGGCGGAGACGATCTTCCGGGGCCGGATCGTGGACGTGGAGCGTCGCACCACCGGCGGTTTCGCCCGCGGCCGAGCCGTGATCCAGTCCTCGAGTGACGACTCCGTTCTGGAACTGGAGTTCCAGAACGAGCACCTGCTCGCCCGCATCGACGGCAAGATCAGGGTCGTCGTCCCGGACCTCATCGCCGTGGTCAACGCGGAGACCGCGGAACCGATCACGACCGAGGGGTTGCGCTACGGGCAGCGCGTCGGTGTGCTGGCCATCGGCGCACCCGCGATCATGCGGACCCCCGAGGCGCTTTCGGTGTTCGGACCCCGGGCGTTCGGCCTGGACGTCGACTTCCTGCCGATGAACGACCTGACCTGACAAGACTGGTGGTACGGGTGCCGCCTGCTCGGCTGCTCAGCCTCGACGACGTGGAAGCGCTGCACTGGGGGGCCAACCTGCTCGGCTCGGGCGGCGGCGGCCCACGCCTGGGTGCGCTGCTGGTCAGTACGGCGTTGACCAACGGCGCGGCCGCGCGACTGGTCACCGTCGACGCGCTGTCCGGCGGCTGGGTGCTGCCGGTCGCCGTGGTCGGTTCGTCGGCGTCGGTGGGTGCGGAGAAACTGCCGGCCGGAGACGAATGGCGGCGCGCGGTACAGGTCGCGGAACGCCACCTCGGTGCCACCGTCGACGCCATCGCCGTTCCGCTCATCGGCGGGGCAACGACGCTGTACCCGTTCCTCGCCGCGACGCAGACCGGCAAGCCGGTCGTGGACGCCGACCTCAGCGGCAGGGCCTGCAGCCGGCTCGACCAGACGGTCGTCGGCGCGGAACTCCGCGGCACCTGGGTGTTCGCCGACGCGCACGGCACCGCGGTGATCCTGCACGGCGCCGACGCCAGACTCGCCGAGCGGGTGATCCGCGGCGCGGTCGCCGGCCTCGGCGGCTGGGCGGCCGTCGCCTGCCCTCCCCTGCGCGCGGAGACGTTCCGGACGCAGGCGTTGACCGGCTCGGTCAGCCAGGCCATCACCCTCGGCGGGCGGTACCTGGCGGGCATCGCCGCGAGAGACGACGGCAAGGCTCTGGCCGCGCGGCTGGGCGGTCACCATCTGGGCCAGGGCACCGTGCTGGAGGTGCGCCGGTTCGCCGGACCGACCTTCGCCCGAGGCAGCGTGGGCATCCGCGCCACCGACCAGCGGCGGGTGCTGCGGGTGGAGATGCAGAACGAGTTCGCGATGGTGATGTGCGACGGCGAGGTCGTCGCCACCGCCCCGGACGTGATCTGCCTGCTCGACGTGCACAGCCGCCAGGTGATCCAGACCGGACAAGTGCGACGCGGCCATGAGGTCGACGTCTTCGTGCTGCCCGTACCCGACCGGCTGTGGCAACCGGACGTCCTCGACCGCGTCGCACCGCGCGCCTACGGGCTCGAGACGCATCCCGTCCGAAAGGGCGCTCCGTCACCCTGACCGTCTGTCGCTCCCCGACACCTCCGGGCCCGTCCGTGCTGTGGTGCGCCGCTCAGGTGCGCTCGCCTCCGGCAACCAGCAGGTCGCCGAGTCAGGTGCGCTGGTAGCGCACGCTGCGCCCGTCGCGCCGGGAGGACACGATGCCGGCCTGGTGGAGTGCTTTGAGGTGCACCCTGACCGTTGGTGCGGCCAGCTCGAGCTGGCAGGCCAGGTAGGTGGTGGACATCGGCAGGTCGAGCTGGGCGAGGATCGCGGCCCGACTGGCGCCGAGCACGCCGATCAGCGGGGCCTGGCCGGTGGTCGCCGTTCCCTCGTGGTGGTCATCTCTGCAGGTCAGTGTGCCGCAGAGCCACCTCTGAACCGATCACTGACACTGTCGCTGCGCGACCACTGACACTGTCGCTGCGCGACCACTGACACTGTCGCTGCGCGACCACTGACACTGTCGCTGCGCGACCACTGACACTGTCGCTGCGCGACCACTGACACTTCCTTGCGCACGCGGTGACACTTCGCTGCGTTTCCCAGGACGAAAAGCCTGCGCCTCACACATCACAGCGGCACTCTCCGGCACGGTCCGCGCCCCTCCTGACCCCTCCTGCGTGTGCGTCTGCGAATCGAACCGAGATAACGCACATTACGTCGGCATCGAGCTATCCCAGCTTATCGGTTTACGAAAACGATAGCTTCTAGATGTTTCCGGTAATCGAGAACGTGTTAGGCTGATCAAGTGACCGTGGAGGTGAAGTCCCAGGAAAACGGCGGGCAGGCCAGGCGGAGCCGGCCGTGTGCGTACTGCGGTGAGACCGTGTACCCCCGCAAGCCCACCGGTCGCCCGCGGCGCTACTGCTGGACCGAAGGCAAGGACTGCCAGGCGCGGGCCAAGGCTGAGCGGTCGGCTGCCCGAGCCGCCGGCGTGAGCGGTGGGCTGACGGTCGTGCGGCAGGCCGCGGCCGAACTGGGCGAGCAACTCGATGAGGCCTGGGAACCGCTGCACGAGCTGATCGAGACGGTCCAGGACGCGCGCACCGGCCTGGCCGCGCTGGAGGAGCAACTGCTCGCCCGCGCGGAGCAGGCAGAGGCGGCCGCGGAGGCCGCGGAACGCGGCAGGCAGCACGCCGTCGAGGTCGCTGATGCCGCGGAACGCGCCCGCGACGAAGCCCTGCACCAGGCGGCTGCGGCCCGCGCGGACAGCGACGCCGCGCTCCGCGCCCGGGACGAGGCGCTGCAGGAGCGGCGCGCGGCCGAGCAGGCCCGCGACCGGATGCGGGTCGAGCGCGACCACGCCGACCAGCGCGCCACCGAGGCCACGGAGCGTGCTGCCGAGACCGCCCGCATCGCCGACGCCCGCGTCGCCGCGGCGAACGAGCGGGCCGCCACCGCGCGCGAGGAGGTTGCCCGGCTGAGGGCCGAACTGCGAGCCGCGCTACAGCAGCGCGACGACGAAAAGGCCCGTGCCGGCGACGCGGACGCCCGCGCCGAAGCCGCCGTCGCGGACGCCGCGCGGCGGATCGACGCGGCCACCGCCGAGATCGAGCACGTCCGCGGCGCGGCCCAGGAGGAGGCGCACCGCCTGCACCGGGAAACCGCCGAGCAGATCCGGCGGGTCCGGGCCGAGGCCGATGACCGGCTCGCCCGCCAGGCCGCGGCGCACGAGGCACGCCTCCAGCAACTCAGCGAGGAACGCGGGGCCCTGCGGCAGCGCGCGACCCAGCACCAAGCGGCCGCCGAGCGGTACGCCGCGGCCCTGCGTGACATCCGCGCCGCGTTGCTCGCCGCGGACGGCACGGGGAGCGGCACCGATACCGAGCAGCGGCTGACGGCGATCGCGGCGGTTCTCGACAACGTGCTCGTCGCCGACACCGGCGGAGACGGCCGGCGGCCCAAGTAGTATCCGGGTCAGCTTGCCGCGCCCCGGACCAGAGCACCATGTCGGAGACGCTCGACCAACGGCTGGACGCCATCGCCGCGCACCCGTTCCGCGCGAAGTTCCACCTGCGCGGCCGCGACCGCGCCACGGCGGAACTGCGGGGCCTGGCCACCATGCGCTGGCACGCCCGGGATCTGATCGCCCGGCGGCTCGCCCCGGCCGCGCCGCCCAAGGACGGCAGGCAGACGCCGTACCGCGGCCATCCGGTGTTCGTCGCCCAGCATGCGACCGCGACGTGCTGCCGGAACTGCCTGCAACGCTGGCACGGGATCGCCAAGGGCCACGAACTGAGCCCCGCCGAGCGGGCCTACGTGGTGGACGTCATCTGCCGGTGGATCGAGCGTGAGATGAGCGCACCGCCGGCCTCCGGCTGACGGGAGTCGCCGCCCGGCGCCCGGCGATCCGACCCACACTCCCGGTTCCGCGGCTCCCGGTCCGGGCAAGAGTGTCAGCAGGGACCGGCGAAGCATCGGCCAAAAGCCGCAACGGACGGCACCACGCGACCCGGCGCAACGGATCAGGTGGTCAGCGCGGCGGCCGCCGCGCGGAGGGCGGCCGCCGCGTCGCCGACGATCGCGTCACCGTGACCGAAGCAGGCGACGTCCACGTCCAGCCCGGCGAGCCGGCGGAACGACTCCATCGTGGCGGCGCGGTCGACGTTGAACACCCCGAGTATCGGCCGGCCCGCCGTACTGGCCACCGTGTCGCCGGTGAACAGCACACGCGGCCCGGGCAGGTGGACCGCGATGCTGCCGGGGGTGTGCCCGGGAATGGCGAGAACTCGCGCGCCGCCGCCGAACTCCGGCGCGTCGCCGTCGTCGAGTTCCCGGTCCACCGGTGCCGGTGCGGCCACCAGGTCGTCCCGCCCGCGCACGATGCGCTCGTACAGCGGCCGGTCGAAGTCGGTGAGCACGGGCGGTGGGCCCGCCGCCTCGCCGCGGACGAACGGTGCGTCCAGCCGGTGCGCCGCGATCGTCACCTCTCCCCAGCCGGCGACCTCCGCCGCCGAGCCGACGTGGTCGCCGTGGAAGTGGGTGAGCACCACTTGGCGCACCTCGTCGGTGCGCCGGCCCAGATCGCGGATCGCGCCCGCGATGGCCGCCGCCGACCCGGGCGGGCCGGTGTCCACCAGGGTCAGCCCGTCCGGGTCCTGCCAGAGATACGCCTGGCCCACCTCGAACCTGAGCAGGTGCAACTGCGGAAGCAACTCGACGATCTCCACACCGCCACGCTATGCCGGCTCCGTGGCACCGGCCCGCGATTTCATCGACGGCGCAGCGGCGGTTCAGCCGCGCACCCGGTGCTTGCGGCACCGGACCAGGACGGCGTGCCGACCACCGGCGGGGTGAAGGTCACTGCTCGGCCAGCTCCGGTGGGAACCCGCCGGTGGCGATCGGTCCCCACCGCTCGATGGTGACGCGGATCAGGGACTTGCCCTGCCGGCGCATCGCGTCCCGGTACTCGTCCCAGTCCGGGTGCTCGCCGGAGATGCTGCGGAAGTACTCCACCAGCGGTTCCAGCGCATCGGGCAGGTCCAGCACCTCGGCGTGCCCGTCGACCTGCACGTACGGGCCGTCGAAGTCGTCGGACAGCACACAGACCGACACCCGGGGGTCGCGCCTGGCGTTGCGGGCCTTGGCGCGCCGCGGATATGTCGACACCACGATCCGGCCCTCGCCGTCGACGCCGCAGGTCACCGGGGAGAGTTGGGGCCGCCCGTCGGCGCGGGTGGTGACCAGGATCGCGTGGTGCCTCGGGCGGAGGAAGTCGAGGAGTTGCGGCCGGTCCACCCGGTCCGCCGTGGCGATCCTGCGGGCCATGGGGATGACCTCCTGCGGCGACGACATGCGGCTGGGGCCGGCGGCCACCCTACCCGGCGTTTGATCAGTCTCCCCTGCCGGCGGCTCGGCCGCCGGCCCCGCCCGGTGCGGGGTTACCGGCCGCACCCGCGGAGTTGCCGGTGGAGCCGCCGACCACGGCGTCCGAGGACGACTCGCCGTCCTTGGGCTTCGGCGGCACCACGTCGGCCAGGTCGCCGCCGCGGTCGTTGATGCGCAGCACGAACGGCCGGGTCTCGGTGTAGCGGACGACGGACAGCGAGCACGGGTCGACCACGATCCGCTGGAAGCCGTCCAGGTGGGTGCCGAGCGCATCGGCGAGCACCGCCTTGATCACGTCGCCGTGGCTGCACGCCAGCCACACCGACTCGGCGCCGTGCTCGGCACCGATCCGCGCGTCGTGCTCGCGGATCGCGGCCACCGCCCGCGCCTGCACGGTCGCCAAGCCCTCGCCGTCCGGGAACACCGCGGCCGACGGGTGCTGCTGCACCACCCGCCACAGCGGCTCCTTGACCAGGTCCTTCAGCTCCCGGCCGGTCCAACTGCCGTAGTCGACCTCGGCGAGCCGCTCGTCCACCGTCGCCGCCAGGCCGCGCTCGGCCAGCAGCGGGGCGAGCGTGTCCCGGCAGCGCTGCAACGGGGAGGTGAGCACCGCGGCCAGCGGCAACTTGGCCAGCCGACCGACCAGCGCGGCCGCCTGCTCGGTGCCGGCGTCGTCCAGCCCGACGCCGGGACTGCGCCCGGCGAGCACGCCGGAGCCGTTCGCCGTCGAGCGCGCGTGCCTGACGAGGATCACCGTGGCCACGGGGCGAGCCTACGGACTCGGCCCGTGGGCCGTCGGCTCCCCCCGACCCGCTCCCGGTGGCTCAGTCGCCGACGCCGGCGGCGTCCAGTGCCTCGGCGGCGGTACGCAACGCGGCCACCCGCTCCGGCAGCCCGGTCATCATCGGGCTGACCGTGAGCGTGGTCACGCCCGCCTCGGCCAGCGCCCGCATCCGCTCCGCGATCCGCTCCTTCGGGCCGAGCAGCGAGGTGGCGTCCAGGAACTCCACCGGCAGGGCGGCCATCGCCTCGGCGTACTCCTTGGCCAGGTAGCGATCCTGCACCTCGGCCGCCTCCCGGGCGAAGCCCATCCGCACGGCGAGGTCGTTGTAGAAGTTCTTCTGCCGGCTGCCCATGCCGCCCACGTACAGCGCCGCGTACGGGCGGACCAGGTCGGCGCAGGACCGCCAGTCGTCGCCGACCACGAGCGGGAGGGTGGGCACCACGTCGAAGCCGTCCATCGACCTGCCCGCCCTGGCGCGGCCGGCGGCCACCTGCTTCAGGGACTCGGCGGAGTGCTCGGGCGAGAAGAACACCGCCAGCCAGCCGTCCGCGATCTCGCCGGCCAGTTCCAGGTTCTTCGGTCCCACCGCGGCCAGGTAGATCGGGATGTGCTCGCGGGCGGGGTGCACGGTGAGGGTGAGCGCCTTGCCGGGGCCGTCGGGCAGCGGCAGCGTGTAGTGCCTGCCCTGGTAGGTCAGCCGCTCCCGACGCAGCGCCTTGCGCACGATCTCGACGTACTCGCGGGTGCGGGCCAGTGGGTGGTCGAAACGCACGCCGTGCCAGCCCTCGGACACCTGCGGCCCGGACACGCCCAGGCCCATCCGGAACCGGCCGCCGGAGAGGGTGTCCAGGGTGGCCGCGGTCATCGCGGCCATCGCCGGGGTCCGGGCCGGAATCTGGAAGATCGCGCTACCGACGTCGATCCGCTCGGTCTGCGCGGCCACCCAGGACAGCACGGTCGGCGCGTCCGACCCGTACGCCTCGGCGGCCCAGACCACCGCGTAGCCCAGCCGGTCCGCTTCCCTGGCCAGTTCGAGGTTCTCGGCGTCGTTGCCGGCGCCCCAGTACCCGAGGTTCAACCCAAGTCGCACGGCGCGGAACCCTACCGGCCGGTAACATATTGGGGAAGTTATGTGGCTGGGGACACACTCCTGGGTGTCCTGGTCTTCCCGTTGGAGGGCCGTCCTCCGGGCGCAGCCCTTAGGCTCGTGACCGTGCAACATCGACAGCTCGGCCGCAGCGGTCTCCGGGTGTCCCGGATCGCGCTGGGCACCATGACCTGGGGCCGGGACACCTCCGCCGAGGTCGCGGCCGAGCAGTTGGCGGCGTTCGTGGAGGCCGGCGGCACGCTGCTGGACACCGCCGACGTGTACTGCGACGGCGAGAGCGAGCGCATCCTCGGGGAACTGATCGGCAAGGTGGTTCCCCGGGACGAGATCGTGGTGGCCACCAAGGCGGTGGCGCGCCGGCACGAGGGCCCGTTCGGCGGCGGCGCGTCCCGTGGTGCGCTGCTCACCGCCCTGGACGGTTCGCTGTCCCGGCTGGCCGTGGATCACATCGACCTGTGGCAGTTGCACGCCTGGGACCCGGCCGTGCCGATCGAGGAGACCCTCGCCGCGGTGGACGCGGCCCTGGCCAGCGGCAAGGCCCGCTACGTCGGGGTGTCCAACTACAGCGGCTGGCAGCTCGGCACCGCGGCCACCTGGCAGCGCGCGGCACCCGGCCGCGCCCCGATCGTGGCCAACCAGGCCGAGTACTCGTTGCTGGAACGCGGTGCGGAGCGGGAGGTGATTCCGGCCGCGCTGCACCACGGCATCGGCGTGCTGGCCTGGGCGCCGCTCGGCCGGGGCGTGCTCACCGGCAAGTACCGCAACGGCACCCCACCCGACTCCCGCGGCGCGTCCCCGCACCTCGCACCGTATGTCGAGCACCACCGCAACGAGCGGGCCGCGCGCATCGTGCAGGCCGTGGTCACCGCGGCCGAAGGCCTGGGCACCTCGCCGCTGGCCGTGGCCCTGGCCTGGGTGCGGGACCGGCCCGGCGTGGTCGCCCCGGTGGTCGGCGCGCGGGACACCGCGCAGCTCGCCGGGTCGCTGGCCACCGAGAACCTGGAACTCCCACCGGCGATCCGCGCCGCCCTGGACGACGTCAGCGCGATACCGTTCGGCTACCCGGAGCAACCCATCGGTTAGCGAGCCCGTCGCCGTGCCGACACGCGTGTGACGCCGGCGCGTGACCGTGGCCAACCGATCGGGGATGCTGGTAGGACGTCTTCAGGTGGTCGCGCCGGGGCGGCACACGCCGTCCCGGCACCGGGAGGTCCGTCTTGCGCCGTTGGGTCGTCGTCGTCATCGCCGGATCGGCGTTGCTCACCGGCTGCTCGTCGGGCCAGCAACCCAAGGACGACCTCCAGGTCGCGACCACCCTGGTCGCGGCGACCCCGGCCCCGTCACCAGCGGTGACCGCCCGCCCGGCCGGCAGCGTGGTGCCGCTGGGCGCCGGAGCCACCGCCATGGTCGCCGACCCGACCACGCACACCCTGGCGGTCGCCATGTCGCGGCCGGCCGCCGTGCTGCTCTACTCGCTGGACGACCCGGCGCAGCCGCCGCGCGCGGTGCCGCTGCCTGGCCCGGCCAACCAACTCTCGCTCGCCGGTGCCGGCGGGCCGCTGCTGGTCCCGGTGGGCATCGCCGGCCAGCTCGTGCGGATCACGCTGCCGGCCGGCACGGTCACGCCGGTGCGCCTGGACGGCGCCCCGCTCTCTGCCGCCCAGGCCGGCACCACCACCCTGGTCGGCCTGCGGGATCGGGGCGTGGCGGTGCTCGACGGTGACCGCGTGGTGCGCACCATCACCGGCACCGCCGGCGCGGACGAGCTGGTCGGTGTCGGCGGTAAGGCCGTGCTGCTGGACAAGCTGCGCACCGCCGTGTTCGACGTCGACCCGGCGGCGACCAGGATGGGCGCCGGCCTGCGCGCCGGCGACGGCGCCACCAACGAGGTCACCGACCGCTACGGGCGGGTCCTCGTCATCGACACCCGGGGCGGCGAGCTGCTCGCGTTCAGCGCGGACCCGGTGTTCATGCGCCAGCGCTACCCGGTGCCCGGCGGCGCCTACGGGATCGCGTACGACAGCACCCGCGACCTTGCGTGGGTCACGTTGACGGAGCGTAATGAGGTGGTGGGGTTCGATGTCGCCGGCGGCGAGCCCGTCGAGCGGTACCGGTTCCCCACCGTGCACCAGCCGAACGCGGTGGCGGTGGACCCCGGCACGGGCCGGGTGCTCGTCGCCTCCGCCGACGGCGGAGGGATACAGGTGATGACACCATGAACGAAGGGGTGATCGACGGGGACTGGGAGTACCGGCCGCTGCGGTTGCCGGCGGGCGTGTCCCGACGGACTGCGGCGACCCAACTCGCCATCCACGCTGAGTTCGCCGGTTGGGAGCTGTCCCGCGTGCTGCTGTACGCGGACGGCTCACGCAAGGTCTGGCTGCGGCGCCGCCGCACCGCCGCCGTGGTGCCCGGCGTGATCACCTGACATAGAGCGGAGGATTCCGCGCCGCCAGCCCCGGAGGCAGCCACAGCCCGCTGGGGGCGCCGCGGGCGGGGTGGTGTGTGCCCGGCCGCAGCAGCTCCAGCGGCGCCCGCGCGGGGTCCGCGGCCGAACCCTGGTAGCTCCACACCACCGCCTCTCGCTCCGCCCAGACGTGGCGGCGGTCGCAGTGCGTGCCCCAGCCGTACGAGCCGACGATCACCATCAGTTCGCCGTCGGTGTCCCGGAGATGCTGGAACGCGTACCCGCGGGCGACCGACGTCCGCAGCAGGTCGAAGAACTCGCCTTCCTGGACGTCGCATGGTCCGGTGGGTACCGCCTACGGTCGTGACTCGGAACTGGGCGGGATCATCTCGCTGAGGACGCGGACGGCGTCGCGGGTCAGCGACCGCATCGGGCGCAGGCGCGACAGCTCGACCAGTCGCTCGATCAGTGGCACGGTGTGTTCCACCAGCCGATGGGTCCGGGAGCAGTCCGGCGAGCGGTCGTGCACCCAGAACAGCACGATGCCCATCTGGTACAGCCACAGCAGTTCCGGAAGATCGGCGCGCAGTTCTCGGTCGATCTTGATGCGCGAGCCGTCCACCACTTCGGCGAGGATGCCGATCGCCGCCCGGCGCGGCGCCTCCGCCTCCGGTGAGAACGGGCTGAGCGGGCTGGCCGGGTCGGCCGCGTTCTTGAACAGTTGAGGGCCGAACTCGTGGTACGGCTGCGCGATGCGCAGCCAGCTCAGCAGGACGCCACGCAGTCGTGGGCCGAACTCCCGCTCGGCGGCCAGCACTTCCTTGCTGTCTTCGGCGTGTAGCTCGCTGATGCGGTGGTAGAAGCCCTGGATCAGTTCCTGCTTGGACGTGAAGTAGTAGTAGGCGTTGCCCACCGAGATGCCGGCCTCGGTGGCGATCGCGCGCATCGTGGTGCGGTCGTAGCCCCGCTCGGTGAACAGCCGCAGCGCGGTGTCCATGACGAGTGCCCGGGTGGCGGAGCCCCTGCGCCCACCCGCCCGCGAAGCGCTGCCCGCGCCGGGTGCCTCGGCCCGTTTCTCGGTGACGCCGTCTCCCACGGCGGTCACGGTAACCGGCTGGTCAGCCCGTTTGCCGCGGGGACCCGGTGAGCTGCGTGCGCAGCAGGGCGTTGTGCCGGATCCGGGCGAAGATCCACAGGTTCACCATGTGAAGTGCCCCGATGACGAGCAGCACGATGCCGAGCTTCAGCGACAACGTCTCGAACACCCCCCGGACGTCCACGACGCGCTGGTCGATGTGCAGCCACAAGGCGATGAACCCGAGGTTGACCAGGTAGAAGCCGATCACCAGCAGCTGGTTGAGGGCCGCGGCCAGCCGCTCGTCACCGCGGAAGACCTCGGCGAGGTACACCCGCCCGTGCCGGGTGAGCATGCGGCCGACCCATGCCGTGAGCAGCACGCTGAGTAAGAGGTACAGGACATAGCTGAAGACCACCGTCGTCATGGCGGATCAGCCTCCCTCCGTTGTTTGAACACGTTCAGGATGAGACGCTACTCCCCGGTTTGAACGCGTTCAAGGACTGAACGGCTGGTTCCGCAGTCCGCTCGCTGGCCGCGGCAATCCCGCGCGGTTCCTCGTGCCCGGAGCGCAGCCCGAGCACGGCGACGAGCACCACCGCACCGCCGCCGAACCGCAGGAACGCGGCAACCTCATGCGGCACATCGGCGACCGCGGCCTTGGAAGCGGCGAACGTACTGCCCCACAGGCACATCACCACCACGAGCGGCAGGTAACAGCGCATGGGCGAATGCTCACCGGTCACCGGCCACCTGGTCTTGAACGCACAGCCACGACACCTACTCGTTCGGTGCCACCGAGCTGGGCGCGCAGCGCTTCGCCTGCCGCGGCGCCGCGCACACCAGCGCGGCCGGCATGGTGATGGCATTCAACCCGGACGAACCGCACGACGGTCACGCCGCCACCGAACTGGGGTTCACCTACCGCATCGTGCACATCGGACCAGAACTGGTCACCGAGGTGCTCGGCGACGCGGCCGGCCGTTCCGCCGGCGCACCGCTGTTCGTCCATCCCGTGGTGCACGATCCGGTGCTGGCCGAAGCGTTGCGGGCGCTGCACGCGACGCTGGTCGGCCGCGGTGGCCGGCTGGCGCGGGACGAGCGGTTGGCTGCCGCGGTGGGCGCCCTGGTGCGGCGTGCCGCGCTGCGCCGGGCGGGCGCGTGGCAGCCGCGACCGGTCGACGACCCGGTGATCGCCCGCCGGGTATGTGAGCTGCTGCACGACCGCTTCGCCGAAGACGTCACCTCGGACGACCTGGCCGCGGCCGCCGGATGCAGCCGGTACGCGGTGTACCGGGCCCGGTTCCGGGGCAGCGCGGTGACCACCGCGCCACCGTCCACGGCCGTACCGTCCACAAGCGACGCCGCCACGCCCACCACCGCCTCCCCCGAGCCGAGCAGCGAATCCACGCCACCCCCGCCGAGTTCGACCATCACCGGTCGGTCCGCCGGCACGTCGCGCTGACCGACGCGGCGGCCGGGCGGTGACGGCGGAGCGTCGACCGGGCGAGGTATTGCCCTTTTTTGTCGCTGATGAGCGGTTTCGTTGCGGTGCGGCCGCCCTTTTCCGCGGCGGTCGCTTCTGGTGCGCGCGGGCGTGACCGATGATGTCCCGCGTGCGAGATGCGGCGCAGCATGGCGGGCGCCGGCGGCCCACCGATGTGGTGGCGTCGCCGGCGGAGGGCCCGGAGAGAGCACTCGACCGGCTGGCCCGGTCACGTCCGGGCGACGCCGACCTCACCGCCGCGGTGCACCGCGCCCGGGGCGGCGACGAGGACGCCTTCCGGGTGCTCTACCGCGCTGTCCAACCCGGCATGCTGCGCTACCTGCGGGTGCTCGTCGGCGACGACGCCGAGGACGTGGCGTCCGAGACGTGGTTGCAGGTCGCGAGGGACGTCGTGTCGTTCCGTGGCGACGCGGACGGGTTCCGTGGGTGGGTGGCCACCATCGCCAGGCACCGGGCCATGGACCACCTGCGCCGGGAACGCCGGCGACCGGCGGCGGAGGCGCAGGACGATCGGCTGCGTGAGATGCCGGGGCGGGAGGACACCGCGGGGGCCGCGCTGGAGGCGGTGACCACCGAGGCGGCGCTGGCGCTGATCGCCCGGCTGCCCACCGACCAGGCCGAGGCGGTGCTGCTGCGCGCGGTGGTCGGCCTGGACGCGAAGGGCGCGGCACGGGTACTGGGCAAGAGTCCCGGGGCGGTCCGCACCGCCGCCTACCGCGGGCTGCACCGGCTGGCGGAGTACCTGCGCGAGGGCGCGGCCACCCCGCCATCGCCGGCCACTGTGACACAACCGAGCGCTTCGACGCTGAAGGGCATGAGATGAGCGCGCAGCACCCCGGTTCCGACCGACTCGCCGACCTGCTCGCCGCCGCGGCCGCCCCGGCCCGCGACGGCGAACTCGCCGGCGAGCAGGCCGCCCTGGCGGCGTTCCGGAACGCGCGCTCCCCAGCCCACCAGCCCCGGAGGCGTTCCATGATCGAAACCATGCGCGGTCGGTTGCTCACCGCGAAGGCCGCCGCGATCGCCGCGGTGGCGGCCACCACCGTCGGCGGCGTCGCGCTCGCCGCCAGCGGCAGCCTGTCCGCGGAGCACAGTGCGCCGCCCACCGGCCACCCCGCCCCCGAATCCGCGGCCGATGCACCGCCGACCACCACCGGGTCCGCCGACGCGCGCACCAACGGCCCGAGCGACCGGCCATCCCCCAACCCCTCGCTGGTCGGGCTCTGCCACGCCTACACCGCGGGCGCCGGCTCCGACCACGGCAAGGCGCTGCAGAGTCCCGCGTTCCGCGTACTGATCGACACCGCGGGTGGCCCGGACCGGGTGCCCGGCTACTGCGCCGGGCTGCTCGCCGGGGCGCCGGGCGCCGACCATTCCGGCGGCAACGGCCGGCCGAGCGAAGAGCCGAACGGCCACCACGGAAGCGCGCCGAGCACCCACCCCACCGGCCGACCTACCGACCACCCCAGCCACTAGACCCCGTCCCGAGTCGCCCACGGCTCCCCGAACCGGCGACGTCGCCCCCCAACTCGCCGGTTCGGGGCGCGGCGGTCTCCCCCCGGACCGTCGCCTTTCCCGGGTGGGCGGCGGCCCCGCCCCCAGGCCGTCGCCCACCCGGGCCGACCGCGGTGACCGCCTCCCCGCGACCGCTCCCGGCGCCCGATCCGCCGGGTGCGGGCGCCCGCGCGGCGCTGCCCGGTCAGGGTTGGCGTGCCGCGACCACCACGCCCGGGCCGGATGGCGGCCAACCGCGGCGGCGCAGCCACGGACGCCAGCAGAGCATGCCGACGTGGGTGGCCACCAGGTGCCCGGCGAAGGTGACCGCCGAGGACAGTTCCGCCGGCCCGCTGACCAGGTACAGGGCCGTGATGACGGCGTAGAGCCCGGCGATCGTCCAGGAGTGCGCCTGCCGGGACAGCCCGTTGGTCAGTGCCCCGGCGGTGCAGAAGAAGCCGTAGCTCACCCCGACGTCGACCCAGCGGCCGGCGGCGCCCGGCAGCACGTGCGCGGTGATCGCCCACAGCACCGGCAACTCGGTGACCAGGGTGGCGACGACGTGCCCGCTGGCGAACACCACGGCGGTCCACCCGGCGCCGATCCGGCGTTCCAGCGGCGCGATCGCCACCGCGAAGATCAGCACGTAGGGCAGCCAGTGCGTGTCTCCCAGCCAGAGCGCACTGGCGACCAGCGACAGCAGCGGATGGCGCTGAAGGTTGTGCGCGTCGGTGCTGGCGGCGGCGAGCAGCCGGCGGGCCACCGGCGCGGTCACCGACCGCAGCACCACGGTGGTCGCCAGCAGGGTGAGCAGGTACCAGAAGGTGAACGGCGTCGTGGTCGGCAGCGGCACCCACCGGGTGAGGCCGCCCCGGAACCTCAACCGGGGCCACCACCCCCGGACCTGTCGCAGCACGGGACCAGTGTCGCCAACCAACCTGGGAGAAAGCTGTACGCCGGCCGACGGATCGCTGATGCCGCGGCGGCCGATGCTCCGGGTCCGTGACCGACGTCACGGACCCGGAGCGCCTCGATCAGGCGGGGCAGGACTTCCAGGCGAAGTGATAGGTGGTGCTGATGCTGCCGTCCGTCGAGTCCATCGTGATGAAGCTGGTCGTCGTCTTGGGATCGGACGTGCCGGCACTGACCCGCAACTCGGCGTTGATGTTGAAGTTGCGCTCCTCGCCGCAGGGCTGGTAGACGAGTTGGGCGACGTCGGTCCGGTCGGTGGTCTGCCAGTCGTTGTCGGCCGGGCCGGAGAAGGAATGGTTGACGTAGGCGGTCGGCGAGTTGCCCTGGAAGTAGTAGTTGGCTCGCTCGAGCGCGCTCGCGCCCTTTTCCAGGTGCGCGAAACCGCGGTAGTCGGCCTGCGCGATCGCGTAGGTGAAGCCCTGCGGGACGTGTACGCGGAGGCTGAGCTGGCAGTTCTTCCGGAAGTCCGTCGGCGCGGCGCCGACGCCGACCTGGGCGAGGAACTTGCTGTAGGTCACGGTGAAGGCGGTGTTGTCGGCGGAGACGGCGACGGCGGCGGTGCCTGCCGGGCAGCCGGAGCCGTTCACGGTGACCACGTCGATCACGATCTTGTCCGGCGGCGGCGGCGTGGAAAAGGCCGGTGACACAATGAGTGACAGCGCCAAACCGGCGGCGGAGAGCGCACCGAGCATCGCGGGCCTCCCAAAGAATTCGGGGGAAAGTGGCGGCCTACGGTAGCGCCGTACCCGCTTTCGTCATGCCCGCTGAACGGAGCAACAGCGGCGGCCGGCATTGACTTAACAACGCGGGATCCCGGAAACCATGCGGCCGTGATACGAACGGCGCTTTTTTGTGCCACCCGATGGTGGTCGCGGACGACTCCACCCGGACTCATCGACGCATTCACCGGCGCGGAAACCCTGGTCGCGGCGGACAGTATTCGGTAATGCGTTGGACAGCAGCGCCGGCCGGTGGGTTCGTGGTCACTCCCGGCCCGCGCCGGAGCTGTCAGTTCAGCGCGACGTGCAGGATCTGGTCGTCGCTGTTGTTGCGGGGTGCTGTGCTTGTCGCCGCTGCCGGTGGTGAGCCACAGGCCGGCGTCCGGCTCGCCTCCACGGTCCGTAGCTGGCCGGCGGCGGCCGGTGCTTGCACGCGTCCGCAGTGGTCTGCACCAGCATCACCTCGGCATCCAGGCGAGCTCGGATGCCTCGCCCGTGGTTGCCTGGGCGGCTGGACGTGACGTGCCGTCGTCCGGGGCGGTAGCGCATGCCTGGAGTCACTCGTTGGGGTGGTTTTCCCGGTCACCCGCCCGCCGGATGGTTGTCCCTTCGAGGAATCGGGCCCGCGGCGTGCGCATGACCGGCCGTGGCCCGGCGCGGTGACCCGGCCCGGCGTATGGTTCGGATGTCGGCGACGAAACCCGCTGCGGCCTCGCCTGGAAAAGAATCATCCGCCCAAAATCGTTTCCCATCCGATCGGGGCGGTGCCGACCCTTTCCACCGAACACGGCACCGCACCCGGCATCAGCACGGGGGACCAACCATCCCGCCACGTCCGACCGAAGGAGTCGACAGGGATGTTCACCAGCACCGACGACCTGCTGAGCTTCATCGCCGACGAGGGCGTGGAGTTCATCGACGTCCGGTTCTGCGACGTACCGGGAATCATGCAGCACTTCACCGTCCCCGCGACGTCCTTCGGCCGAGCCCAGATCGACGGCGGGCTGGCGTTCGACGGTTCCTCGGTGCGCGGATTCCAGTCCATCCACGAGTCGGACATGCTTCTGCTGCCTGATCCGCCGACGGCGTACCTCGACCCCTTCCGCGCGGCGCGGACGTTGAACATGAACTTCTTCGTGCACGATGCGGTCACCGTCGAGCCGTACAGCCGGGACCCGCGCAACGTCGCCCTGAAGGCGGAGGAGTACCTGACCGCGTCCGGCATCGCCGACGAGGCGTTCTTCGGCCCGGAGGCGGAGTTCTACATCTTCGACTCGATCACCTTCGACACCGCCGAGAACCACTCGTTCCACGCCATCGACTCGATCGAGGGCTGGTGGAACACCGGCGAGCCGGAGAACGGCGGAAACCTCGGCTACAAGGTGCCCTACAAGCGCGGCTACTTCCCGGTGGAACCCACCGACCACTACTCGGACCTGCGCGCGGCCATGGTCACCAACATGATCAACGCCGGGTTCCAGGTGGAGAAGCTGCACCACGAGGTCGGCACGGCGGGCCAGGCGGAGATCAACTACCGGTACAACAGCCTGCTGCACGCCGCCGACGACCACCAGCTCTACAAGTACCTGGTGAAGAACACCGCCTGGGCGGCAGGCAAGACGGTGACCTTCATGCCCAAGCCGCTGTTCGGCGACAACGGCAACGGCATGCACTGCCACCAGTCGCTGTGGAAGAACGGCCAGCCGCTGTTCTACGACGACGCCGGCTACGCCGGGCTGTCCGATCTGGCCCGCTACTACATCGGGGGCCTGCTGCACCACGCGCCGAGCCTGCTGGCGTTCACCAACCCGACGGTGAACTCCTACCGCCGGATGGTGCCCGGCTTCGAGGCACCGGTGAACCTGGTCTACTCGCAGCGCAACCGCTCCGCGTGCGTGCGCATCCCGGTCACCGGGAGCAATCCGCGGGCCAAGCGGATCGAGTTCCGCTGCCCGGACTCCTCCGGCAACCCGTACCTGTCCTTCGCCGCGATGATGATGGCTGGCCTGGACGGCATCCGGAACAAGATGGAGCCGTCGCCGCCGATCGACAAGGACCTCTACGAACTGCCGCCGGAGGAGGCGGACCGCGTCCCCCAGGTCCCCGGCAACCTCGACGCGGTGATCGACCGGCTTGAGGAGGACCACGACTACCTGCTGGAAGGCGGCGTGTTCACCGAGGACCTGATCGAGACGTGGATCGAGCTGAAGCGCACCGAGGAGATCGCTCCGATGCGGCTGCGCCCCCACCCCTACGAGTTCGCCCTGTACTACGACGTCTAGCTGGGCCGACCGGGGGAAGTCACCGGCGTCCGCGGGAACCATGGCTCCGTGACGGGTTGCCACCTGGTGATCATCCGTTAGTCTCGTCGGCGCAACATGGCCACCGAACGGCTGGCTTCCGGTGCCAGCGCGCCGACTGCGGAGAGGACGCCATGGCCGCGACCGGCACCCGCGCCACCTCCAGGCGGGACTGGCTCGGCTGCGTTTCCTGCTACCTGATGGTCGGTACGGCGCTGGTGGTGGGCTACTACCAGGTGCCGCCATCGGGCTCCGGGCGGGTGGTCCGGGTGGTGGTGTACTGCGCGGCCAGCGCCTCCGCGGCGGCCGCGGTGCTGTACGGGATGATCAAGAACCGCCCGGAGCCGCGGTTACCGTGGCTGCTGCTGGCGGCCAGCCAGGTGGTGTACGCGGCCGCGGACACCACCTTCTACGTCTCCCACTACCTGCTCGGCAGCACCGCGTACCCGTCCTTCGCCGATCCGCTCTACATCGCGCACTACCCGCTGGTGGTGGCGGCGCTGACGCTGCTGATCCGGCGCCGCACGCCCGGCCGGGACCTGCCCAGCCTGCTGGACGCGGCGGTGCTCGGTGTGGTCGGCGCGATGCTGTCCTGGCTGTACCTGATCGGTCCGCAGGCCCGCGCCGACTCGCCGCTGCTGGTCAAGCTGACGTCGCTGACCTATCCGGTGATGGACCTGGCCATGCTGGCGGTGGCGTTGCGGCTGATCCTCGGCGGCGGCCGCCGGCCCGCCGCCTTCTTCCTGCTGAGCACCAACCTGCTGGCCATCCTCACCGCGGACACCGTCTACGTCTGGCAGCAGCTTGTCGGCAGCTACCAGGCCGGCAACTTCCTCGACGCGATCTGGCTCGGCGGCAACATGGCGCTCGGCGCGGCCGCGCTGCACCCGACCGTGGCGCAACTCGGCGACCGCTGCCCACCCCGCGACGCCAGCCTCGGCCCGGCCCGGATCGCCGCGCTCACCGCGGCCGCGCTGATCGCGCCGGCCACGCTGATCGTCCAGCACCTGCGCGGAGCGGCGGCGGACGTACCGGCCATCGCGGTCGCCTGCGCGGTGCTGTTCGTGCTGACCATCACCCGGCTGGCCGTCCTGGTGGCGGACCAGCGGCAGGTGGCCATCACCGACGCGCTGACCGGGCTGCGCACCCGCAGGTTCTTCCAGGCCCAGTTACCCGTGGAGGTGGCCAGGGCGCGGCGCAACGGCCGGCCGATGGCGGTATTCATCATCGACGTCGACCACTTCAAGTCGATCAACGACCGGCACGGCCATCCGGCGGGCGACCAGGCACTGATCGAGATCGCCAGCCGGCTCAGGGCTGCCGCGCGCGCCGGTGACCTGCTGGCCCGCTACGGCGGCGAGGAGTTTGCGCTGCTGGTCCGCGACGCCGGCCCGGGCGAGTTGCCCGGCATCGCGGAACGGCTGCGGCAGCGGGTGGCCAGGGGGCCGATCACGGTGTGCGCCGGCACCCGGGTGGCCGTCACGGTGTCGGTCGGCACCGCGAGCTTCCCGGTGCACGCCGAGGATCCGAACGAGCTGATCGCCGCGGCCGACCGGGCGCTGTACGCCGCCAAGGCCAGGGGCCGGGACAGCGTGGTGGTCGGCGAGGGGCCTGGCCTGGCCCTCGACGGGGTCGGCGAGCAGATCCCGGCCGCGGTCGACTATCTGTGCCACCTGGCGGACATCGTGGACGCCAGGATGTCCCCGCACGAGCACAGCCGCGCGGTCGGCCGGTGGGCGATGCTGGTGGCCGCCGAGATCGGCGTGGACGCGCACGTCGCCCGCTCGGTCGGGCTGGCCGGTCGGTTGCACGACATCGGCAAGATCCTCGTCCCCGAGGCGGTGCTGGCCAAGCCGGGCCGGCCGGACGAGGAGGAGTGGCGGCTGCTGCGGCAGCATCCCGACCACGGGCACCGGCTGGTGGCCGCGGTGCCCGGCATGGCGGCGGTGGCGGAGATCATCCGGCAGCACCACGAACGCTTCGACGGCTCCGGCTACCCGCGCGGGCTGCGCGGCACCGACATTCGGCTCGAGGCGCGGATCCTCGCGGTGTGCGACTCGTGGGCCGCGATGCTCGCCGACCGCGCGTACCAGCCGGCCATGAGCGTCGCCGAGGCACGCGGCCAGTTGATCGCCGCCCGAGCCGGCCAGTTCGACCCGTGCGTGGTGGACGCCTTCCTCGGCATGGTCGACGGGGGTCGCATCGACCGGCCGCACCGCGCCGCCGGCCCGACCCGCGAGGGCTGGGTGGACGGGGCCGCGGTCGACCTCGGTTCGGTGGTTCCGCTGCCGCACTCCGGCGAGGGTCGCTGAGCCACGCCACGACCCGACCGGGGTGGCAGCCGGGCCCGCTACCCGGCCAGCGTGTTCCAGAACATCAACTCGTAGTCCTGGACCAGCCGCCCGTAGCCGAGCGCCGTCGCACTGTCCCAGCCGGCGTCCAGCGCGGTCTGCACCGCCGCCAGCGCCTGCTGCTCCACTTCGGGCGCGGGCGAGGCGAAGAAGTCGAAGAAGGCGCACCCGTTGTCGTCGAAGCCGTAGTGCTCGCGCAGACCGCGGGCCACCGCACCGCAGTACTCGCCCCACGCCGCGAAGTTCGCCACCAGCGCGAGCACCGCGTCCCGGGGATCGGCGTTGAGCGCGAGCCAGGCCACGTAGGCCGGGTACGCCTGGCAGCCGGCCCGCGGTCGGTACTCGCGCAGCGCGGCCTCGTCCATGCCGCAGGCGGCGGCGAAGGTCACCAGCTTCGGCAGCACCAGACCCTCGCCGTGGGCGAGCCCGGCGAAGAACTCGCGGGTCGGGCCGTCACCGCCCCGGGCGGCGAGGGTGAGGAAGCTGCGCCAGTCGCTGTTGATGATCCGGTACTGCTCGCCGGCGAGTGCCCCGAGCACCTCGCGGCCCGCCTTGCCCGCCGCGACCAGCGGGACCAGCCGGTTGTCGTCCGGGCCGGGTGCCAGTTCCCGCCGCGCCGTCTCCAGCAGGTCACGTGCCGGGATGGTCATCGCCTCTCCTTCTCTCCCCGAGTGCGCGCATGGCGCCCTCGGCGCACGCCATGGTGTCTCCGCCCGGCCCGGACGCGATCACTCGGAACCTCTTCGGGATCGCCCGCACCGCGCAGGTGCGCGCCGAAGCCGAGCAGGCCGGTGCTGCCCGGCGCCCGGGCCACGACGGCGGCCAGGCCAGCGTAGATCACTCCGGTGAGCAGCCACGCCTCGACCGGGATCACGCCCCACGACGGTGCGCCCGCCTGCCCGGGAACCAGCCCCAGGCCCCACGCCCCGAACAGCACACCGGCCAGCACGGCGACGATGCCCGGCACGTTGCCGAGGCCGGCGCTCCGCCAGGACGGAATGCGGGCCACCGGCCGGGTGAGCCGCAGCAGCCGGGGCAGCACGAACTGGTCGACGCACATCACGACCGTGGTGCACGGCAGCGCGATCGCCGACCACCCGGCCACGGCGAAGAACCCGTCCTGCACGGCGGGGAACCGCCAGGCGAACACCGCGGCGACGGCGGCCATCACCAGGCAGGTGTACCAGCGGCGCCAGCCGGGTGCGTGGCCGGCGAGGTTCTGCCCGGCGTTGACCATCTCGTAGTAGTTGCCGTCGTTGACGGCGATCTGCAGCAGGGTGGCGACGGCCGCGCCCAGCCACAGCGAGCCGAACAGCGAGTAGCCGACCGTGTAGCGGAACGCCGGGCCGAACTCGCCCGCCCCGGACCGGGACAGTTCGGCCATCATCCAGCCGCCGGCGACGAACAGCACCAGGCCCACCGCCACGGCGACCACCAGGGCCGGTGCCGGCCAGAGGAACCGTGGTCGGCCGTAGCGCCAGGTGTCCGGCTCGTTGCCCCACATCACCGAGCCGATCGCCACGCCGATGCCGGCGGTGAACGGCAGTGTGGCCGAGGGCGCCGTGCCGGCGGCGAGCGTCGCCGCCGGCACGCCCACCAGCCCCTTGACCACCAGGTACAGCACCCACGCGATGATCAGCGGGGCGACCAGGTAGCGGGCGAACGCGCTGATCCCGGTGAAGCCGAACAGGTTGTTCGTGATGCCGACCACGGCCAGCAGCACGCTGACCAGGACCACGTGGCCCCAGCCGAACAACCCGTCGTAGAGGGTGGCGAGCAGGTTGAACGCGAACGCCGTCCACCCCGCGGCCACGCCGATCAGCAGCAGCGACACCACGGCCGAGCCGACTCGGCCGAGGATCGACCGGGTGAGCAGGGCGTGTGTCTGGCCGGTCGCCGACCCCAGGTAGGCCGCGGGTAACGCGTAGCCGAGGTAGGCGACACCGCCCAACGCGCCGGCGGCGACCGCTCTGGCCAGCGAGTAGCCGGCGTCGTGGTACTGGAAGCCGAGGAACAGGTAGGTGAACCCGGCGGCGAAGGTCACCCACAGCGCGAGGAAGTGATAGCGGGACCGCCGCTCGCCGAGCGGGACCGCCCCGCTCGCGCTGGTCGAGTAGTCGTGCCGGATGTCGGTGGCCGGCGTTGGCCGGGCCGGTGCGCCGGCGGCACCGGAGGGCAGCGCGCTCATGGTTCTCCCCACTCTCGTCCGGCAGGGAGTCTGGCGTGCGGGCCGGCCGGTTGAGTATCCGCCGCCGGCGTTACCCGGTGCGCCCCGGCGGTTGACGCCGCTGATCAGTCCACTGTGGAGCACGGTGGGCGGGTGTCCGCGCTACCGACGGTGGTTGTGGTGCCGGTCATGGGTGGGTGGCGGCGAGGGGGGCTGTCGTTCCGTGAAGCGGATCGTCAGAATGCCGGGGCATGAGTTACCGCCCCCAGCAAGGTCCCGCACCCGGCGGTCCCCCGCCCCCCGGCGGTCTGCCGGGTGCCCGGCCGCCTGCCGGCCACCCGCAGTCACCGGCGGGGCCACCGCCGGCCGGGCCGCCGCCGGCGCCGCCCCACCCGCCGGCCCGGCCACCGAACCAGGCCCCGAACCAGCCGCCATTCGGCTACCCACCGGGCCCGCACGCCCCCGGCCCGTACCAGCAGCCGGGCCCACCACCCGCGCCCAACCCGCAGAGCCCCGCGACTCCCCCGTCCCCGGCCGACCAGCCGCAGCCGTCGCGGCACCAGCCCACCCGGCAGTACGAGCCGGCGCCCGCCCCGGACGCGTATCCGGACGACCCGTTCCGGCACGAGCGCCAGCAGCCGCCCTACCGGGAGCCGGCGGCCGACCCGTACGAGTACGGAGCGAGCCCGCGGGACGAGCAGCGTGCCCCGTACCGGCCGCCCGAGGAGTCCCCGCTGGCCTACCAGCGCGAGCGTGACCGCAGGGCGGACAGGGCGAACGCCATCGCGAACACCATCCACATCGTCACCGCGCTCATCGCGCTGGTCTTCGTGCTGCACATCGTGTTCACGCTGTTCGGCGCGAACCAGAGCAGCGGGTTCGTCTCCTTCGTCTACGGCACGGCGAAGGTCTTCGTGCTGGGCTTCGGGGACGTCTTCACCCCGTCCGACGGGAAACTCGGCGTGGTGCTCAACTACGGCCTTGCCGCGATCATCTACGTGGTCGTCGGCCGGCTGCTCGCCCGCACGCTGCGGCACCGCTGAGCGGCCGCCCTTCCCCTCTCCGGCCGCACGTTGGCGGTGTGGCGGGCCGCCGAGCCGAGCCGTACCGAGGTTCGGTTGGGACGCACGGCCGCGTGCCCCGTCCCAACCGGACGCCCGGTCCGGGACACGGCCAGCCGGTGGCCGGGCGCCGCACGGCGTGCGGTGGCGGCGCCACCGTAGGCTCGGTGCATGGCGAGGTACTTCGACGTGCATCCGGACAACCCGCAGCGGCGCGCCATCGGCCAGATCGTCGACATCGTGCGGGCCGGCGGCCTGATCGCCTACCCCACCGACTCGTGCTTCGCGCTGGGCTGCCAGCCGGGTAACGCGGACGGGGTCGCCCGGATCCGGTCGATTCGCCACCTCGACGACCGGCACCACTTCACCCTGGTGTGCCGAGACTTCGCCCAGTTAGGACAGTTCGTCCACATCGACAACAGGGTGTTCCGGGCGATCAAGGCGGCCACGCCCGGCCGCTACACGTTCATCCTGCCGGCCACCAAGGAGGTGCCCCGCCGGCTGCTGCATCCGAAGAAGAAGACCGTCGGCGTGCGCATCCCCGACCACGTGGTCACGCAGGCTCTGCTGGCCGAACTCGGCGATCCGCTGCTGTCCAGCACGCTGCTGCTACCCGACCAGGAGGAGCCGCTGACGCAGGGCTGGGAGATCAAGGAGCGGCTCGATCACGTGGTCGACGCCGTGATCGACTCCGGCGACTGCGGCACCGAGCCCACCACGGTGGTCGACTTCTCCGGCGGCGAGCCGGAGATCGTGCGTACGGGCGCGGGCGACGTGTCGCGGTTCGAGTAGCGAACGATCAGAGCCGAGGGATTACCGGTTCGCCGCGGCGGCGGGCGAGGAACCACCGCCGCCCGGTGGCGAGCCCGCGCTGCAGGCGTCGCACCGCCGGCACCTGGGTGGCCCGGTACACCTGGTAGCTCCACGGCGCGTGCTGCCCGCACCGGCTGGACATGGCGAAGGCGAACGCGACGGCGTCCCGGTCCAGGTAGTGGTCGGCACGCTCGAACCACGCCATGCTGGTCCGGGACGCGGCCTGGATCCGGCGCAGGTCACCGCGGCCGCGGCGGTCGTAGTCGCCGAGCGCCTCGGCCAGGTCGGCGTGATCGAAGAGGCTCTGCGCCAGCATGGTGGAGTCGATCATTGCCAGCCTGGTGCCCGAGCCAAGGGTGAAGTGGGTGGTGTGCGCGGCGTCGCCGACCAGCACCACGTTGCCGTGGCACCATTTCTGGTTGCGCACCTCGGCGAACCGCAGCCACTGCGCCGGCCTGCCCCGGGACTGGCTGATCAGCGAGTGGCCGGCGAGTGGCCGGGCGAAGATGTTCTCCAGCAGCCGGAGGCCGTCGACGTTGCTCAGCGTGTCGAACCCGAGTCCTCGCCAGGTCGCCTCGGTGCACTCGACGATGCAGGTGCTGGTGCCGGCGCTGGACGGGTAGGCGTGGAACCAGATCCAGCCGGCGGGGGTTTCCTCGAAGGCGAAGGTGAACCGGTCGAACACCCGGTCCGTGCCCAGCCAGATGTAGGGGTTGCGGCCGAAGTCCACGCGGGTGCCGAAGTGATCGGCATGGGTCTGCCGGACCTGGCTGTTCGCTCCGTCGGCGGCGACCACCAGGTCGGCGGTGAGGTCGGCCTCCCCGGCGAACTCGCGGCGGTGCCGCACGTCCACCCCGAGTTCCCTGGCCCGCTCGGTGAGGATGTCCAGCAGGGCGGCACGGGTGACGCTGAAGCCGTAGCCGCCGAAAAAGGCGGACTGCTCGCCGCGGAGACTGATCTCCTGTTCGTGCCACACCACGGAGGCGGCGCGCACCTTTCGCGCGGTCTCCGCGTCGTTGCGGTAGAGCATGTCCAGCAGGTTGTCCCAGTAGACGACGCCCCAGCCGTAGGTGGCTCCGGGTGGATCGCGCTCGATCACGGTGATGTCATGGCCCGCGTCGCGCAACTTCATCGAGATGGCGAAGTACAGTCCGGCGGGTCCGCCCCCAACACAGGTGATTCGCATGCCCCGGCCCACCTCGCCCGAAATCGACGACGACCCGAAGCTCACGCCCCGAAACGTCCTGCGGCGCCCTTCATACCACCGGACGGTGGCCTGAGTGCCGACGTCCCAGCCGGGTTCGGCTGTTCTACCCGCACGGCTCGGGTCGAAGGAAAGGCCCAGGTCGGGACTGAAGTCCTTGCTTTTCACCGGGTTCGACGGCGCACCGCTGGAGTGCTCTAGGGATCGTCTCGGCCGCGATCGCGAACATGTCGATCACGCTCGTGTTCCGCGTTCTTGTCGTCGCTGCGGGAAATACCAGTTTGGTGCGCTGAATCGGTCAGTAGGTGTGCTCGTCAGCGACCCGACAAGCGGTCTCCGAACCGGCTCGCCGCGGAATTCGGAGGACGGCTCGACGGTTCCTTGACAGGTCTTGGCCATTAGGTAGTTTGAATTTGCGTTGTCGATAAGTGACAACACGCAGATACGTGAGGGGAAGAATCATGATCAAGAACTTCTTCCGGCTCAGCGGCCCGACCCGGCAGGACGACGGCTGGGGCTGGGGTTGGGGCGGCTGGTCGGGCCGCTGGGACGGCTGGTGGGACGGCTGGTGGGACGGCTGGTGGGGGCACCGTCGCCACCACCGGGGTCACTGGGGCCGCTGGGGTGGCTGGTGATTCTCGACAACCCGAGCCCGTAGCGAAGAAACGCGGATCGACGGCGGCCCGTGAGGGCCGCCGTCGATCTGTGCGTGGCTGCCGCGGTGGGCTACCGCTCCGCCGCCTGGTCGGTACCGGCGGCCGCGGGGCCGGCACGGGGCGCGGTGGACACCACACCGTCCAGGATGGACACGAGGCAGGCCACGTCGCGGTGGAACTCGCGCAGCCGGGCGCCGGTCGGTGCGGGATGGCAGGACCAGTTCTGCACGAAGGACCGGCACACGCCGACCAGCCAGCGCGCCACCGCCGGTGCGGTACCCGGATACACCGGTTCCCAGGGCGGAAGCAGCGCGAGGCTCACCTTGTCGGCCAACCGATCGATCTGCCGCACCGTGCGCGGCACGCACACCCGGTCGGTCTCCCGCGGGGCCTCCGCCCCGCCGGACTCGGGCGCCACGGTCATCGCGGGGCTGTCGACGAGCACGGCCCGCAGGCGCAGCCATAAGTCGCGATCACTGGCCGTCGCCGCGCGATTATCGTCCGTCCTCGGGTCGTACCCCGTCGTCATGGCGACTTAGATTAATCCGTGCACCGGTATCCACGGAAGGCATTCCCCGGCGCGTCAAGGTCCCACGCGACGTCCACCCGTTGGGCCAATCGGCCCCCGAGCCGGCGACCTGCTGGTCCACCCGGCGTGCGGCGCGGGAACCACCGGCCACTACGCCGCATCGAGGCGAGCCACCTCCTCGGCGGACAGCTCCAGCTCCACAGCGGCGGCCGAGTCGCGGATCGTCTGCGGCCGCGAGGCACCCGGAATCGGGATGACCACCGGCGCCTTGGCCAGCATCCAGGCCAGGCACACCCGCTGGGGGCTGATCCCGTGCGCGCGGGCGACCTCGGCGAACACCGCGAACCGGGAGCCCATCTCGGCGGCTCGGCTGATACCGCCCAGCGGGCTCCACGGGAGGAAGGCGATGCCCAGCTCCGCGCACAGCCGCAGCTCCGGCTCGCTGGACCGGAACGCGGGCGAGAACTGGTTCTGCACGCTGGCCAGCCGGCCACCGAGAATCTCGTTGGCCTGGCGGATCTGGTCCGGGTTGGCGTTGGAGATGCCCGCGAACCGGATCTTGCCCTCGTCCAGCAGATCGCGCAGCGCGCCGACCGACTCCGCGTAGGGCACCCGCGGGTCCGGCCGGTGGAACTGGTACAGCCCGATGGCGTCCACGCCGAGCCGCTTCAGCGAGCCCTCGCACGCCCGCCTGAGGTGCTCCGGTGAGCCGTCCAGCGTCCACGAACCGTCCCCGTGGCGCAGATGCCCGCCCTTGGTGGCGACCAGCACGTTGGAGGTGTCGCCGCCGTAGCTGGCCAGGGCGCGGGCGATCAGCGCCTCGTTGTGGCCGACCTCCCCCGGGTCACGGTGGTAGGCGTCGGCGGTGTCGATCAGCGTCACGCCGGCGTCCAGCGCGGCGTGGATGGTGGCCAGTGACCGCTGCTGGTCGGGCCGACCCTCGAGCGACATCGGCATGGCGCCGAGGCCGATCGCGCTCACCGGTGCGTCGCCGATGTGGCGAACCTGCATGCGTGTCCCTCCTGACGGTGACGGCTTGCTGCCGAACGTCAGCCTGCTCCCCCGCGAGGAGGCTGTCCAACAGGCGGCCGGATAGCGCGCCGTCAGCGTCCGGCGGTCGGCGGAGCCGGCAGGGAGCGGCCGTGCCGTACCGGTCAGCCTCGGGCCAGCTCGACCAGGCGCTCGTGCAGGTGGTCGACGTAGTCCTCGCACTCCGGCTTCATCAGCACGCTGCGCAGGATGCGGGCGGCGCCGATGTCGGGGGTGATGTCCGGGTGGCGGCGGGCCAGGCTGGCGGCGTCGACGCGGAGGGTGCTGAGGAACACCGGGTCCTTCTCGGCGGTCATGCCCTCGGCCAGCATACGGGCGCTGGCGGTGTCGATGCCGGACATCGTCTCTTCCGCGGTGGTCGGGAAGTAGCTGACGATGTCCAGTTCCGGGGGCTGGTAGAGGCGCAGCTCGTCGGACCGGTCGATCAGCTCCGCCCAGTGCAGCGCGGCCCGGCGGGTGGCGGCGAGCACCCGGCCGAGCCCGTCCCGGGTGGGCGGCAGCAGCCGGAAGGTCAACCACAGCGCGGCGGCGGCCGCACCGGCCCTCGAGCATTCCAGGCTGATCTCACCGAGGTGCATCTCGCCGGAGGTGAAGTAGGTATACGGGGAGTCGTGCAGGTAGAAGCGGCCGACGGCCGGGTCGGCGAACAGCACGGCGCCGCAGCCGTAGGGCTGCAACCCGTGCTTGTGCGGGTCGACCACGACGGAGTCACAGGCCGCGATCGCCCGCCACGGCGCCGCGGGCAGCCCCTCCGGGCCGTCGGCGCCCGCCAGCAGGGTGAAGAACCCGCCGTAGGCGGCGTCCACGTGCAGGCGCACCCCGTACCGCTCGCGCAGCGCCAGTGCCTGGTCGATCGGCTCGACCGCGCCGAGCCCGGTGGTGCCGGCGGTGAGCACCACGGTGCCCACCTGGCCGGTGCGCAGCAGGTCCTCCAGCGCGTCCAGATCCATCCGGCCGCGGTCGTCCACCGGTACCTCGTGCCCGTCCATACCCAGCACCCGGCACATCCGCTCGTGCGTGTAATGCGCCTCGGCGCCGTAGGCGACGCCCCGCCCCGGGTGCGACTCCCTGGCCACGAACAGTGCCTCCAGGTTGGCGATGGTGCCGCTGGTGGTGAGGTGGCCGAGGTGGGTTTCCATGCCGAACATGGCGGCGAGTTGCGCCACCGCCTCGCGTTCCATGGCGGCGGTGGCCGGGCCGCCGTCCAGCGCGTGGTTGTTCGGGTTGACCAGCATCGCGGCCAGGTAGCCGACCGTCGCGGCCGGGTGCGGCGGCTTGAGCATCTGGCCGGCGTAGCGCGGGTGGAAGAAGGGGTAGTTGTCCGCGAGCCGCGCGGTGAACTCCTCGAACGCCGCCGTGAACCGGGTGTCGTCGATCTGCAGCGACGGGTGCGGCCGGACCGGGTCGAACCCGGCCGACCAGGCCTCGTTGGCGGTCACCGCGGCATCCAGCCAGCGTCGCAGGTCCATGGTCGCTCCCGTCGACGCGCCCGGGACAGCGGGAGGTCGGTGCCGCCCTGGCGCGTGGCCGCCCCCGGAGCGCCCCGTCGCCGCCGAGGCGGGTGGACCGCACCTCGTCCGAGGTGGACGGTGCGCACCGGCACCGGTGCTTCGACGATACGGTTCGTCGGCACAGCCGGCAATTAGTTTGACTCCAAATAAATTAGCGTGGACCGGCGGCGTTGGTCAAGCACGGGCGGCTCAGCCCCGGCGCCGCCGGCCGCTGCGGCGCGGTGGGAAGCCGCCGGCGTGCAGTTCGGCGCGGCGCCGCTCGCCCTGCTCCTCGAGGTGGGTGATGATCGTGCGCAGCGAGTCGGCGAGCCGGGTGCACTCCGCCACGCTGAGCTGGTCGGTGACGAACGCCTCCTCCGCGTTGAAGGCGGGGAACAGGGTGTGCATCAGCGTCTCGCCCTGCTCGGTGAGAGCCAGCAGCACCAGCCGCCCGTCCTCGGGATGCCGGCTGCGGGTGAGCAGGCCACGCGATTCGAGGGTCTTCACCACCCCGGTCAGCGTGCCCTTGGTGATGCCGGCCTCCGCCGCGACATGGTGGGTCTCCTTCCGCCCCCAGATCCACACCACCCACAGCACCACGAACGCGGTCCAGGTGAGGTCGGCGGCGCGCAGCACCGAGTTCTCGAAGTGCTGCCGGACCGCCATCGCGGCGCGGTGCAGGTTGGAGATGGCATCCATCCGCTGCCACTGCAGCGGGATGTCGCCGAGCTTGTCGCGGACGGCCTGCTCCGTCTCGGCCAGCGTGTGATACCCGGTCAACCGACCCCCACCGTCAGCGCGTCCACGCCAGGCGGCGACGCGGAACTCGTATGCGGCGCACAGTATTCCACTCGGCCGGCTGCGCATCGGGTGTCGCGCCGTGTCCCGCCGCGGAGCGACACCGGCCGCGGTCAGCGGCGGCCGGAATGCCGCCTCGGCGGTGTCACATGTGCGGTGCTGTGATAGAGGCATGGCTACCGACCCCTCCGGCGGGCGGGCCGCGGGTGGCGCGAACGCGGTGCCGCGGCGCCGCCGCCCGCCGCTGCACCCGCTGCTGGTGACCGTGCCGATCGGCTGCTGGGCGGCGACGCTGGTGTTCGACATCGCCTCCCGGTACGCCGCCGTGCCCGCCACCTTCACCCGGGGCGCCATCTGGCTGCTGGGCATCGGCTTGGCCAGCGCCGTGGTGGCGGCGCTACCCGGGTTCGTCGACGCGATGCCGATCGGCTCGGGCACGCCGGCCCATCGGCTCACCCTCGCCCATATGGGCCTGGCGATCGGCGCCGTGGTGCTCTACGCCGTCGCCTACGTCCTGCAGGTGTCCGCGCCGGCCGGCCGCCCGGTGCCCGTGGCACTGGTCGTGTTCGCCGCCGCGAACCTGGTGGTGCTCGCCGCCGCCGGGTACGCCGGCGGGGTGCTGGCCCACCGGCACGGTGTCGCGATGACCGGATCATCACCCGTTGGGGAGCGCTGACGTGGAAACGTCGGCGGTGTCCGCCACGATGGACACCATGGGCGGCGCCGGCGGGGAGGTCGGGTTATCCCGCGTCGACGGCGGGTAAGTAGGGCTCGGGCGGCCATCGCGCCCCGCAGCGGACCGCACGGGGCGACGAGTCCCGGCGGTCCACCCGTCAGGGCACGGACGGCCGAAGCGTCGGATGGCGTGAGAAGATCGACACCGCGACGCGGACGGACACACGCCAGATCGGTTTCGGCACGACGTGGGAAGGACAGCACATGCGAGTCCGTCGAGCACTGCGAGGGATCGTCCTGCTGGCCGCGGCGGCGCTGGGGGCGGCCGTCCCCTCCGCCTCGGCGGCGAGTCCGGCCACGTCGACTGCTCCGGCAGCGGCGGGAACGGTCCTGGTCAACTGTGAGCACCGGGCCGAGGTCCGGCCGGCCAACTTCCTGCTGGCCTGCGCGGACGGCACCCTGCGGCTGGACGGCATGCGCTGGACCCAGTGGGGTCCGCGCGCCGCCGTGGGTACCGGACAGCAGGTGGTCAACGACTGCGACCCCTACTGCGCGGCGGGGCACTACCACTCCTACCCGGTGCGGGTGACGCTGGACACCCCACGGCCGTGGCCCGGTCACCCAGGGTTGACCCACTACACCCAGTTGAACGTGGTCTACCTCGCCGGCCGACCCGCGATCGACGTGTCGCACACGGACCTGTGGGACTGACTCTCGGAGCGTGACGTGGTCCGCGCCGGAGGATGGCGGGGACCACGTCACGCTCGAGGTGTCTACCGTTCCGGCTCGGTCGCCGCCGCGCGGGCTGCCACATACTGAACGTGTGTCCGGTACGGCCTGGGTACTGCACGTCGACCTGGACGAGTTCATCGCCGCGGTCGAGATGGCCCGCCGGCCGGAGTTGCGGGGCCGGCCGGTGGTGGTCGGCGGCGCCGGCGATCCGACCCAGCGCGGCGTCGTGGCCACCGCCAACTACCGGGCCCGGGAGTTCGGCATCCAGTCCGGTATGCCGCTGCGCACCGCGGCCAAACGTTGCCCGGACGCGGTGTTCCTGCCCTCCGACCCGCCCGCCTACGAGGCCGTCTCCGCCCGCGTGATGGCCACTCTGCGCACCTTGCCGGTGATCGTCGAGGTGCTCGGCTGGGACGAGGCGTTCCTCGGCGCCACCACCGGCGACCCCGAGGGGCTGGCCGCCGACGTGCGGCGCGCGGTGACCGCGGAGACCGGGCTGTCCTGCTCGGTGGGCATCGGCGACAACAAGCTGCGCGCCAAGCTGGCCACCGGCTTCGCCAAACCGGCCGGGATCTACCGGCTCACCCGGGACAACTGGGTGGCGGTGATGGCGGACAAGCCCACCGACGCGCTGTGGGGCATCGGCCGCCGCACCGCGGCGAAGCTGGCCGATCTCGGCATCACCACGGTCGCCGACCTGGCCAGGGCCGACCCGGCCGCGCTGGCCGAGCGGTTCGGCCCGGCGATGGGGCCGTACTACCGGCTGCTCGCCCTCGGTGCCGGCGACACCGAGGTGGTGAGCACCCCGTACGTGCCGCGCTCCCGCAGCCGGGAGGTCACCTTCCAGCGGAACCTGACCGACCGGGCGGAGATCGACGCCCAGGTCGTGGCGCTGGCCCGGCGGGTCACCGAGGATGTGGTCGCGGAGGGCCGCCCGGCGGTGCGGGTGGCGGTGAAGGTGCGGTTCGCGCCGTTCGTCACCGAGACGCACGGCGTCACCCTGGACGGGCCGAGCAGCGACGCGGGCGTGATCGAGCGGGCGGCGCTCGCCGCGCTGGACCGCTTCGAGATCAACCGCCCGGTGCGCCTGCTCGGCGTGCGCGCCGAGTTCCCACCGACCGAGTCCGCCCAGCCCGCCGAAGCGGCGGAAGCCGCTGATCCCTGAGCATCACCGACTGGCTTGGCCACCGTCACGATCAGCCCAGCATCGAGGCGAGCACGAGCAGATCGGTCTGCAGGATGGTGGCGCGCTGGGCGGTGATGGCGCCGGACTCGCGGAGCCGCACGTGGATGCGCCGGATCAGGTCGTTGATCCGGTTTGTCGCATCGGTGCGCCGCCCGTCCGCCAGCTTGCCCTGCAGGTCGTCCACCCCGTTGCCGAGGTCCACGCTCACGTCCGAACGGATCTGGCCGGTCGCCGCACCCTCCTCCAGGGCCCGGCGCAGCGTGGCCAGCGCGGCGGCCGCGTTGCTCGGCACGGTGGCCGGGGGCCGTGGCTGCGGCGCCGCCGAACTGGTCGGCACCTGGGTGCGGGTGGCGATGGTGGGCGGCGGCGCGGCCACCACGGGCGCGGACCCGGGCGAGCCGGCGAGCAGCACCGCGGCGCCCGCGGCCAGCACCGCCACCGCCCCGGCCGTGGCGAGCAGCCACCGCTGGTGACGCACCGGCGGCCGGATCCGGCTCGGCACCGGCTGCCACAGGGTGGGCTCCTCCAGGCGGTCCACGGTGGGCGGGCTGCTCGGATCGGGCTGCCCCGCCATGGCCCGGCGGACCTCGGCGGCGAACGCGGCCGCGGACCGCGGCCGGTGCTCCGGGTTCTTCGCCAGCGCGTGCAGGCAGGCGTCGGCCAGGCCGGCGGGCACCCCGGCAGGCAGCGGGTCCGGCTTCCCGGTGGCGTAGGCGTGCAGCAGCGCGAGCGGGTTGCTGGCCCGGTACGGCGGCCGCCCGGCGAGCATCTCGTAGAGCACCACGCCCAGGGCGTACACGTCGCTGGCCGGGGTGCCGGGCCCGCCGGCGGCCCGCTCCGGGCTGAGGTAGGCCAGCGTGCCGACCAGCACGCCGGTGGTGGTCAGCCGGGCCTCCCAGGCGGTGGCGGCGATACCGAAGTCGAACACCTTCGGCCCGGTGCCGGTGAGCATGATGTTGGCCGGCTTGACGTCCCGGTGCACGATGCCGGCCTTGTGCGCCGCGTGCAGGCCGTCCGCGGCGCAGGCGATGATCTCGGCCGCCTCGGCGGGCGGGATCCGGCTCTCCCGCTGTAACCGGCGGCTGAGGGTCTGCCCGACCAGCAGCTCCATCACGATGAAGACCGAGTCGTCGCTCTCCGCGAAGTCCTGCACCCGCGCGATCCGCGGGTGGGCCAGCCGGGCCAGCGCCTGCGCCTCCCGGCGGAACCGCTGCCGCATGTCCTCCTTGGCCAGCAGCCCGTGGGCGAGCATCTTCACCGCCACGTCGCGGCCGAGGACCTCGTCGGTGGCCCGCCACACCTCACCCATACCGCCCTCGCCGATCCGGTCGCGCAGGCGGTAGCGGCCCGCGAGCAGCGTGCCCGCGTCCGGGTCCGTCATGGTCATGCCCAACCTCCGCTCGGTGGCGCCACGCACATCATCGCGGCGACCAGCGCCGAGCGCCAGCATGCGCAGGACCGCTGATCAGGCCGCTGACCTGCGTGAACCCGCCTGCGGTCAGGCCGTGCCGGAGGCGAGCGCCTTCTTCTGCACCTTGCCCATGGCGTTGCGCGGCAGGGACTCCACGATGCGCACCTCGCGGGGCCGCTTGTGCGCCGACAGTTGGCTGGCGACAAAGTCGATCACCGCGGCCGGGTCCAGGCCGGGGTCGCCGACCAGGTAGGCGACGATGCGCTGGCCGAGGTCGGCGTCCGGCGCGCCGACCACGGCGGCCTCGGCCACACCGGGATAGCTCAGCAGCGCCGCCTCCACCTCCCCGGCGCCGACCTTGTACCCGCCGGTCTTGATGATGTCCACCGACTGGCGGCCCACGATCCGGTGCCAGCCGTCCGCGTCGACCACGGCGGCGTCGCCGGTGCGGAACCACCCGTCGCCGGTGAAGCACTCCGCGGTCGCCTCCGGCCGGCCGAGGTAGCCCTGGAAGAGGGTGGCGCCGCGCACGTGCAGCTCGCCGACGCTCTGTCCGTCGGCGGGCACCGGCTCGCCCCGCTCGCCGCGCAGGCAGGTCTCCACCCCGGCGATCGGGGTGCCGACCCAGCCCACCCGGCGCTCCCCCTCGGCGCGCATCGCCACGGTGATCAGCGTCTCGGTCATGCCGTACCGCTCCACCGGCGCCTGACCGGTCAATGCCCGCAGTCGCTCGGCGTCCGGCACCGGCAACGGCGCGCTGCCGGAAACCAGCAGCCGCGCGCCCCGCAGCGCCTCGGCGCTGGCCGCGTCCTGGCCGATCCGCGACCAGATGGTGGGTACACCGAAGAACAACGTGCCGCCGGCGGCGGCCGCGGCGGCGTAGTTCTCCGGCCTGGGCCGCACGGTGTGGATCAGCGGGCTGCCCACCCGCAACGCGCCGAGCACGCCGAGGATCAGCCCGTGCACGTGGAACAGCGGCAGCCCGTGCACCAGCACGTCCTCCGGCGTCCACCGCCACGCGTCGGCGAGGCCGTCCAGCCCGGCGGCCAGTGCCCGGCGGGAGTGCACCGCGCCCTTGGGCGCGCCGGTGGTGCCGGAGGTGTACATCACCAGCGCCGTGCTGTCCGGGTCCGGCTCGGGGTGGCTCGCCGACGACCGCCCGCCCAGGTCGATCGGCACCACCGGGAGGTCGACGGCGTCGACCGGCTCGCCCAGCCACAGCCGCGCCCCGGAGTCGGTGAGGACGTGGTGTCGCTCGTGGGAGCCGGCGTCCGCCGGGACGGGCACCACCGGCACCCCGGCGATCAGGCAGCCGACCATGCCGACCACGGTGGCCGGGCTCGCCGTGGCGTGCAGGGCCACCATGCCGGCGCCGGCGACCTCGTCGGCGACCGCGGTGGCCGCGCCCCACAACGCCTCCCGGGACAGCCGGACGTCCCCGAACTGAATGGCCGGCCTCGACTGCGCCTGCGGCTCGGGCAGCAACACCGCGCTGTTCCTCCTCGTGACCTCGCCGCCCGCCGCGGGGCGGCCACGATCGGGCGTCTCGCCCCGATCCTCGCACCTCGGGCCACCCCCGGTCGCGGACCGGCGTAACCGCGCCGCGCCCGGCGCGTTGAACGGAACGCCCGCTTCGGGACCGCCTCACCGCAGGGAGGCCGGATGCGACCGCTGACCCGCCGCACCGCGCTGCTCGGGGCGCTCGCGTTACTGGCCACCCCGCCCGGCACGGCCGCGGCGGCGACCACGGCGATCACCCCCGACCCGGGCTACACGGTCCGCACCCTGCACTTCGCCGTGACGGTGGGGCCCGGCGGGGCGCAGCGCTGCGACATCGTCGGCGACCTCTACACCCCCGGCGGCGCCAGCGCCGCGCACCCCGTGCCGGCCGTCCTCACCACCAACGGTTTCGGCGGGTCCAAGGACGACCAGGCCGGCATCGCCGATTACCTCGCCGGCCACGGCTACGCGGTGCTGTCCTACTCCGGGCTGGGCTTCGGCGGCTCCGGCTGCAAGATCACCCTGGACGACCCGGACTGGGACGGCCGGGCCGCCAGCCAACTGGTCAGCTTCCTCGGCGGCGACACCGGCATCGGCTACGCCGACGCCGCGCACACCCAGCCGGTGCCCGCCCTGGACGTCGTGCGGCACGACCCGGTGGACCACGCCGGCCGGCACGACCGCGACGACCCGCGCGTGGGCATGATCGGCGGCTCCTACGGCGGCGAGGTGCAGTTCGCCGCCGCCTCGGTGGACCCCCGCATCGACACCCTCGTCCCCCTGATCACCTGGAACGACCTGTCCTACTCGCTCACCCCGAACAACACCGACCTGGCCGCCGGGGTCACCAGCGCCACGCCCGGCGTCACCAAGCTGACCTGGCCGCTGCTGTTCTTCTTCGAGGGCGCGGTGCTGGACAGCGCCCAGGGCTTCAGCAACGACCCGTCCCGCGTGATCGGCTGCCCCAACTTCACCGACGCGGTGTGCACCTCGCTGGCCGGGTCCGGCACTCTCGGCTACCCCACCCCGGACACGCTCGCCCTGCTGCGACACGCCTCGGTGGCCACCTACGCCGACCGCATCCCCATCCCGGTGCTGCTGGTGCAGGGTGAGAACGACACCCTGTTCAACCTCAACGAGGCGGTGGCCACCTACCGGACGCTCGCCGCGCGCGGCGTCCCGGTGAAGATGATCTGGCAGTCCTGGGGCCATTCCGGCGCCACCCCCGCCCCGGGGGAGGTGGACCTCAACCACCCCGACCCGGCCACCCAGTACGAGACCGCCCGGGTCGCCGCGTGGTTCGGCCACTACCTGGCCGGCGGCCCGGCGGACACCTCCCCGACGTTCGCCTACTTCCGCGACTGGGTGCCCTACACCGGCATCGCCACTCCCGCCTACGGCACCGCGGCCGGCTACCCGGTCGGCGCGGCACGCGGCTTCTACCTATCCGCGGACGGCCAACTGGTCACCGACCCGGCCCGGGTCCGGCCCGGGGCACAGCGTTTCGTCACGCCACCGGCCGGGTTCCCCACCAGTTCCTCGGGGATCGACGCGTTCTCCCCGAACGTGCCGCCGGATGTCAACCTGCCCGGCAGCTACGCGCAGTGGACCAGCGCGCCGCTGGCGCAGCCGATGGACGTGGTCGGCCAACCGGCGCTGAACGTGCTGGTGCAGGCGCCCACCGCGGCGCCGGCCGCACAGCTCGGCCCCGGCGGCGAACTCGTGCTGTTCACCAAGGTCTACGACGTGGCCCCGGACGGCACGGCGGCCCTGGTGCACAACCTGGTGGCGCCGGTGCGGATCGCCGACCCGACCCGGCGGGTGCGGATCACGCTGCCCGCGATCGCCCACGAGTTCGCCGCCGGGCACGCCGTCCGGGTGGTGCTGGCCAGCGGCGACCTCAACTACCGGGCCGGTCTCGCCGCCACCCCGGTCACCGTGGCCACCGGGGACACCGGGCAGGTGCTCACCCTGCCGGTGGTGGGCTGAACCCCGGTCACGCGCCGCTGCATCGGCCCGGCCACGTGTTCCCGCACGGTCCGCCACGCCTGAGCCACCTCGTCGCGGTGCTCCGGTTCCACCGGTGCACGGATCCCCCCGCTTTCGCCGGTCGTCGCGATGGCCACGCACGCCAGCCGGGCGGACGTTTCGGGAGTAGCCGAGACCGAGCCCGCCGTGCTCAGCTCGCCCAGGCCAGCAACCGCTGGCTGCGCCCGGGATCGCGCAACTGCGCCATCGCACGCCTTTCCAGTTGGCGTACCCCTTCCCGGGTCAGGCCAATGCGCCTGGCGACCTCCTGCAGCGTGCACGGCTCGCCGCCGTGCAGGCCGTAGCGCAGGCTCACCACCAGCGCCTCCCGCGGCGGCAACGTGTCGACCAGCGCCCGAACCTGCTCGCCGAGCGCCTGGAACTCCACCTCGTCGGCCGCCTGCAGCGCCTCGACGTCCTCGATGAGGTCGGCCAGCCGGGTCTCGCCGTCCTCGCCGACCTCGGTGTCCAGGCTCAGCGCCTCCCGGGCGATCCGGTGCAACTCGACCACCCGATCGACCGGAACACCCAACTCGGCGGCGGTTTCCTCGGCGGTCGGTTCGCGGTCCAGCCGGCGCTGGATCTGCTGCTCGACCCGGCGCAGCTTCATCACCTCGTCCACCACGTGCACCGGCAGCCGGATCGTGCGCTCCTGCATGGCCAGGCCCCGCTCGATCGACTGGCGAATCCACCACGTGGCGTAGGTGGAGAACTTGTAGCCCTTGGCGTAGTCGAACTTCTCCACCGCGCGGATCAGACCCAGGTTGCCCTCCTGGATCACGTCGAGCAGCGGTAATCCGCGGTGCGAGTACTTCTTCGCCACCGAGACCACCAGCCGCAGATTGGCCCGGACCATGTGGTCCTTGGCCCGCAAGCCCTCCCGGGCCACCTGCTCGAGGTCCCGCCGGTACCGGGGGGACAGGCGCCGCTCACCGGCCTCGGCCTGGCGCAGCAACTCGTCGGCGTACACCCCGGCCTCGATCCGCTTGGCCAGGTCGACCTCTTCCGCCGCCGACAGCAGTGCTGTCCTGCCCACCTCGTCCAGGTAGTGCCGCACCAGGTCGGGTTCGTTGTCGGACTGCCACGCTTCGGTTTGCCGCGCCCGCGGAGCCATCTTCTGGACCACCACCGTCATCGTTCCTGCCTGCCACGCCCGACCGTGCCCCGCGCCCGAGGTGATCCAGCCGGCGAGCAGGTCCGGCACCCTCGGGCACCGGGCCCGCCGCCGGGGCGCTCCGGCGAGGTGTTCAACGCTGCCACGTTGGACAACAACGCCGGAACCGACGACGGCGGTTCAGGCCATGCCCGCGCCGGCTTCCTGAATCGCGTCGTCCACCTGGTGCGCCAGGTCCACGTCGAGCCCGGTGACCCCGCCGACAGCCCGGGTACGAACGGTGAGCACCGCGGTGTCACCGTCCCGCCGGACCTCCGGGCCGCGGCCCCGGGCGCGGCGCAACGCGTCCAGCCGGTTCAGCACCCGGTCCAGGTTCTCCGGCGGCAGGGCCAGCGTCCGGGACAGCCCGCCGCTGTCGCCGGACCAGTCCGGCAGGCGGGACAGCTCCCGCCGCACCTCGTCGTCGGTCAGCCGCGCGGTGTGCCCGGTCGGGCCGGTGATGCCGCCCCCGGCGCCGGCGTCCCGCACGAGGTCACGCAGGTCGTCCGGAACGTGCAGCCGGTCCAGCAGCTCCGGCTCCTGCTCCACCAGCGCGGTGAGCACGGCCTGCGCCCGGTAGCGGGCCTGCTCCGGCGGGCGCCGTTCCAGCAGGGCCACCCGGCGGACGAAGTCGGTCTGCTCGCCCGGGCGGTGCACGCCCTCGATCGGGAAGTCGTCCCGCAGCTCGGTGGGCACCGCGTCCAGCAGGACTTTCCGTGTGTCGTCGTCCAGCGAGTGGGCCAGCGTGGTGATGGTCGCCTCGGCCGCGGCCCGCGCCTCCCCGGTGCCCAGACCGGTCATCCGGGACACTGTCGCGAGCAGTCGCTGATACTCCACCATCGGCACGCACCTCCACCCGCTCGCGTTCCCCTGATCCCCAGGGGACAAACGGCCGGCGAACGCCGGGGCGCGCCGGTTGACCTCGGCGATCGGCCGGGTGGGTGCGCAGCCGAACGCGAGGCGCCGCTCAGCGGTCCGGGACCTGCCCGAGGCCGCCACACCGGCCGCACGGCGATCCGTCCCTGGCCATGCCCGAGCCGTGGCACCGCGGGCATTCCTTCATCTTCACGTGCGGTCCGACCACTGGCCTACCCCTCCCCCGGCCGTCGTGAGACCAGGGTGGCCGGCCGACCGCCGGCGTGGTAGTGCCCGGTGGCGTGGTGTTGCGGTCGGTCGAATGGCCGCCGCCCGGCCGGCGCAGCGCATCATCCCCACCGCGACCGCGACCGCGACCACGTCCCCTGGCCTGGTCCGCCCTGGACACGCCGGGAACGCCGCGTTGTGTGGCGCCCGCCGCGGGGGCACGATGAGCGATGCCGCTTGCGCCGTTCGGGTGGGGGGTGTTGACGTGCGGGACGCCGTGATCGAGGCGGCACGCTTCCTCGCCGACCACACCGACCAGCCCATCACCCTCGGTGACGTCGCCGATCATGTCGGCTACAGCCCCTTCCACCTCGCCCGGTCCTTCGAGCGGCGGCTGGGCGTACCGCCCGGCCAGTTCCTCGCCGCGCACCGCTTCCAGCACGCCAAACGGCTGCTGCTGGCTGGCGACGACCGGGTCATCGACATCTGCCACGCCGTCGGGTTCACCTCGGTGGGCACCTTCACCGCCCGGTTCGCCGCCGCGGTCGGCGCCAGCCCGGTGGCCTTCCGGCGGCTGCCCGACGCGCTCGCGGACGCCCCACCGCGCCCGGTGCTCGTCCCGGGCAGCGCGCCGGGCGGCGGCGCCGTCGGCGGGTCGGTGCGACTCAGCCCGGCCGCGGCCGCGCTGCTCGGCGCGGGCGCCTCCGTGTACGTGGGCCTGTTCCCGCGCCGCGCCGCCCGCGGCTTCCCGGTCAGCGGGTCGCTGCTCGCCGGGGCCGGCGACTTCCTGCTCACCGACGTCCCGCCCGGCACCTACTGGGTGCTGGCCACCGCGCTGCCCGCCCGCGCCGACCTGCCCGCCCAACTGGTGCCGGCGACCAGCGTGGTCGGCGCCGCCCCCCGGCCGGTGCGGGTCACCGCGGCCGGCCAGTGCCACCACCGCGACGTGCACCTGGACGTGGCGCAGACCTGGCAGCCGCCGGTGCTGGTCGCGCTGCCGCCGCTGGCGTCGCCGCATGCGCAAGATTGGAGAAGACGGCGGCCGGAGCGGATTCTAGGGTGATCGCATGATGAGCCACCTGCACTCGACCACGATCATTGTCGGCGACCAGGAGGAAGCCCTCCGCTTCTACGTCGACACGCTCGGTTGGGAAAAGCGGGAGGACAACCAGATGGGACCCGTCATGCGGTTCCTGACCGTGGTCCCACCGGGTGAGAAAACCGGAATCGTGCTCGGCCAGCCCGAGGTGTACGGCCAGCAGCCGCCGTCCCGGGTCGGCGCGGAAGGCAACACCGGCATCTCGCTGATCACCTCGGACATCGCCGCCACCTACGCCGAACTGTCCGCCAGGGGCGTGACGTTCAAGAACCCGCCGGAGACGATGCCCTGGGGCGCGAAGGTCACCTGGTTCAGCGACCCGTTCGGCAACGAGTTCTTCCTCGTCGAGGAATGAACGGGCGGCAGGCACGGCGCGATTCGGCGACATTCGGCACAGCGAGGCGGGAAGAGCAGCGGGAGGAAACGGTATGAGCGGCGTGCGGGTACTGGTCGGCACCCGGAAGGGCGCGTTCGTGCTGAGCGCGGACGGCAGCCGAAGACAGTGGGACGTCAGCGGACCCCATTTCGGCGGATGGGAGATCTACCACCTGAAGGGCTCGTCGGCGGATCCGGACCGGATCTACGCGTCCCAGTCCAACGCCTGGTTCGGCCAGCTCATCCAGCGCTCGGACGACGGCGGCCGGACCTGGCACCCGGTGGGCAACGAGTTCGCCTACGACGGGGTGCCCGGCACCCACCAGTGGTACGACGGCACGCCGCACCCGTGGGAGTTCGCCCGTGTGTGGCACCTGGAACCGTCGCCGACCGACCCGGACACCGTCTACGCCGGGGTGGAGGACGCGGCCCTGTTCCGCTCCGCCGACGGCGGGCAGACCTGGCAGGAGCTACCCGGGCTGCGCGGCCACGACTCCGGATCGGCCTGGCAGCCCGGCGCCGGCGGCATGTGCCTGCACACCATCGTGCTCGACCCGAAGGAACCGGGCCGGATGTTCGTGGCGATCTCCGCCGCCGGGGCGTTCCGCAGCGACGACGCGGGCAAAACGTGGCGGCCGATCAACCGCGGCCTGCACTCCCAGGGCATCCCCGACCCGGACGCCGAGGTCGGTCACTGTGTGCACCGCATAGCCATGCACCGCTCCCGCCCCGAGGTGCTGTTCATGCAGAAGCACTGGGACGTGATGCGCAGCGACGACGCCGGCGAGACGTGGCGGGAGGTCAGCGGCAACCTGCCCACCGACTTCGGCTTCCCGATCGACGTGCACGCGCACGAGCCGGACACCGTCTACGTGGTGCCGATCAAGAGCGACTCCGAGCACTACCCGCCGGAGGGCAGGCTGCGGGTGTACCGCAGCCGCAACGGCGGGGACGAGTGGCAGCCGCTGACCAACGGCCTGCCGCAACGCGACTGCTACGTCAACGTGCTGCGGGACGCCATGGCCGTCGACACGCTGGACGAGTGCGGAGTCTACTTCGGCACCACCGGCGGCCAGGTGTACGCCTCCGCCGACGCCGGAGACAGCTGGGCACCGATCGTCGAGCACCTGCCGCCGGTGCTGTCCGTGGAGGTGCAGACCCTGCCATGATCCGCGTCGTGCTTCCCGCGCACCTGCGCACGCTGGCCCACGTCGACGGCGAGGTGCGGCTGGAGGTTTCCGGACCAGCCACGCAGCGGTTGGTGATCGACACCCTGGAGGCCCGCTACCCGATGCTGCGCGGCACCATGCGCGACCCGGCCACCGGGCGGCGGCGGGCGTTTGTGCGGTTCTTCGCCTGCGAGCAGGACCTGTCCCACGAACCACCGGACGCGCCGCTGCCGGACGCGGTGGCCTCCGGGGCCGAACCATTCCTGGTCGTGGGAGCGATGGCGGGGGGATGACGCCCGCGCTTCGGGGTGCGCGGGCACGTCACCGATGCCGGTGCGAGCGCGGAGGGCCGCTCGTGCCGGCATCGCCTGTCCGCACACGGTCCCTGCCGACCAGACCCGATGGTCTGGGCCACCCACCGGTCGGTGGATGGCCCAGACCATCCGTCACGCCGGGGTCTCCGGCCGGTCCATGATCCGCAGCCAGCCGCCGTCCGGCTGCCGGCGGGCCACCGACCAGCCGATCGTCGTCGCGGCCGCCCCGGACCACGAACTCACCATGCACCGGGTGATCTCCCTGGATACCCTGCGCGGCCGCCCACTGATCAGCCTGCCCCACGGCACCGGCCCGCGCGCCCGGCTCGACGAGGGCTGCGCGGCCGGCTGGCGTTCGCCTGGCGCGCCGAGGGCCCGATCAGCCCGGCCGCACGGGCGCTGATCGAGCGGGCCCGGCTGACCACCCGTCAGGGCCGGCTACCCACCCCGGTGCGCAGCTCCTCCAGGCGACCACCGGGCAGCCGAGGCGCCAGCGGCGGCGTGGCCATGCCCGCGCCCTCCCGCAAACCGGTCAGGAACTCACCGATCGCGTCGGTGGCCCGGTACCGGGGCGTCCAGCCCAACTCCTCCCCCGCCCGGTCGGCGCTCATCAGCGGCAGCCGCAGCACCGCGTCGAACAGGCCCGGGGACGCCGGCACCGCGTGCATCCGCCAGGCCGCGGCCAGCGCGGCGCGGGCCACCCACGCCGGCATGCGCACCGTGCGCGCCCCCAGCAACTCGGCCAGCACCGGCGCGTCCAGCACCGGCTCGGCGGCGAGATTGAACGCGCCGCGCGCGTCGCCGAGCGCGGCCAACCGGTACGCCGCCGCGGCGTCCTCGGTGTGCAGAGCCTGCACCCGCAGCCCGGGCACATCGGGCACCAGCGGGATCAGTTCGCGGCGGGCCAGCCCACCGGGCAGCAACGGCCCCGCGAACAGCCGCCGCTGCTGCGTCGCGGACTCCCGCTTGAACAGGAACCCCGGTCGCATCCGCACCACCCGCACGCCCGGATGCCGCGGTTCGAAACCGTCGAGGTAGCGCTCCAGGTAGGCCTTCTCCCGGGGGTAGGCGGCGCCGGGCCAGCCGTGAGTGGGCCAGTCCTCACCGACCAGCCGGTGCTTCGGCCCCGGCGAGTACGCCCCCACCGAGGACGCGTACACCAGCGCCGGCACCCCCGTCCGCGCCACGGCCTCGAACACCCGGATGCTGCCCAGCACGTTGACCCGCCAGGTGGTGACCGGATCGTGCGTGGGCTGGAACAGCCAGGCCAGGTGGATCACCACATCCGCCCCGGTGACCAGCGGGTCCAGGTCGTCCTCGGCGACGTCCACGCACGCCCAGTCCAGCTTCGGGCAGGACCACTCCGGCCGGCGCCGGGCCGCCCCCACGATCGCCGCCACCCTCGGGTCCTCGCTGAGCGCCCGCACCACGCTGGTGCCCACGTTGCCGCTGGCCCCGGTGACCACCATGCGGACACTCCGCTCGTCAGGCGTGTTGCCGGCCCGGCTCATCGCTTGCCTCCCGCCGTGGTCGATCCGAGTCGCCCGGGGCGTACCCGCCGGGTCGGCGGCTCAACCCCGGACGCGGTTAGCGGCCCGGCGGGCGGGGCACACTGCTGGTGTGCTGCCACGCCAGCGGGAACCGGCACGGCCGGTAGCCACCGACGCCGCGCGCCGGGCCGGTGGCGTGGCACTCATCCTGGCGGGGACACTCGACGCCGGGTGGACCGTACTGGCCGGGTGGCGGAGCGGTCCGGCATGGCCGTGGTTGCTGTTCAGCGAGGTCGAGGTGGCCGGCCGGCCGTGGGCGTGGCTGTTCCGCGGCGGCTTCGTCGCCGCGGACCTCCTGGTCACGGCCGCTGCCGTGGCGCTGGCCGCGGTCGAGCCGGCGCGGTACCCGGGACCGTCCCGCGCGGCGGCGCGGATGCGCCTGGCATGGCTGGCGCTCGCGCTGTACGGGGCGGCTTCCACAGTGGACGAACTGGCCGGGATGAGCTGCGTGCCGCATGTCGACGCGGGCTGCGAGTTGCCGGTGGTGTCGCTGAGGGCGCCGTGGGTGGACCAGGCCCACGGGCTGGTCAGTGTGCTCGCCGTGCTGGGCCTGCTGGGATCGATGCTCGCGGTGAGCCTGGCCGGGCGGGAACATCCCCGTGGCGCGGCGCTGCGGTGGGCGCCCGGTTGGCTGGCGGCCGAGTTGACGGCCACGGTGGCGCTCGGCGCCTGCCTGCTGGCCGGTGGACCCACCGGCATGCCGCAGACGGCGGAGATGCTCGTCGAGGCCACCTGGCTGGCGCTGCTGGGTCGGCACGCCGTTACCTGAAAGCTGAGTGAACGTGAGTCCACTGTGCTCACAGCCAGCAGACGCGTCACCGCGCCGACGTTGACCCGAAGTTCCTTCCCGTGGCAGTACCCTCGGCGACGCGGCCCCATGAGAGGGCGGGTGCGTCACCCGCGGCGGCAACGCCCCGCACCCGGTCAGTGGATCGCGACGCGCACGCCCAAGCCGATCAGCGCGGCGCCCAGCATGGTTTCCTGCGCCCGCCGCATACGCGGCGAGCCGAGCAGGTGCCGGGCCCGGTTCACCGCGACCGCGGTCACGCTCAGCCAGGCCAGGCTGCACAGCAGCGTGATGGTGGCCAGTGCCAGCGCGATCGGTACCGCCGCCGACGGCCGGCCCAGCGGAATGAACTGCGGCAGGGTTGCCACGAAGAACAGGGTCGCCTTCGGGTTGGTCAGGTCGGTGAGCAGGCCCTGCACGAACGGCTTGCCGCGGCGGACCGCGACGTCACCCAGCGGCGCCTCGGCCGCGATCTCGTGCTGCGGGGTCTCGCCACCGCGCCACCAGGTCAACCACAGCGACCGGGCACCCAGCACGATCAGCAGCACCGCGCCGGCCAGTCTCATCGCCTGGTACGCGGCCGCGCTACGCAACAGCAGTTCGGCGACACCCACCGCGACCGCGGTCGCGTGCACCAGCAGACCTGCCGCGCATCCCACCGCCGTGAACAGCCCGGCCCGGGTGCCGCCGTGCAACGCGCTGCGCACCACCACCGCGGTGTCCAGCCCGGGAGTCAGCGCTATCAACACGCACAGACCGACGTAAGGCAATAACTGGCTCATCGGCGGATCGTCACCCTTCCGTGTGGGCACAAAAGGCGTTCGCGTACATGCCCATGGCGGTATGTCCGGTTTCGAGATGTACGCCGCCGAAGGGAGTCGTCGTGGTTCCGCTTGCCCCCATTGAACGTCAGCGTGCCTGGACGTCGTATCCGCCAACCGACTAGAAAGGTCGCGGCCGAATTGCTCCGGTCGGGCTGGGCGACGGAAACAAAATTCAACCCGGAATCGAGATCACCGACCCGGTCGGCCTAGTCCCGACGCCCGATGGCCTGCCGCTCGTCGCCCGAACGGCCTGATCAGCGCCCTGTGCGGGAACTTGGCGTCCGGTGGGACAGACCCACGGAAACACGCACCACACTGCGCCGAACGGGTTCTTCCCGCCGCCGAGGGCGCCGATGATTATTCGGATCACACCACGGTGGGAACACCGGGGACGTCGCACCCGACCGCATTACCGTCCCGGTCTCGACCGCCCACCGCGGACCCGTTTTCCTGTCTCGCCGATTGCCGGTCCGCGCGGTCGGAAAGATTCGCACCGGTCCCTCGTGGGGGAACGGTGCCGTGGGCCGGGGCCTGGCGGTGCGCGAATGACGGGGACGGCGCACCGCCAGGCCCCGGGTCGTGCGCCGACGCCTTGCGCTCGGGAAACGCCGGTGATCCGCGCGGTGCCGTTGCAGTTCGGCGCGTTCCGTGTTCTGGGTAGGCGCCCCGCGCCGGGTGCGGAGCACGTCGGGGGGACATAGCGCGGCCCACCCGACGCGGGGCTTGCCTTGTATACGAGCGTGCCCGCCGTTCGGTTCACCGCCGCGGTGCGCGCGAGCGCGAAAAACCGGAGCGTTAGAACATCAGTTCGAACCGGGGTACGCTCGCGGACATGCCCACTGGGTGGCAGGCCTCACTGTTCGACGCCGCGGAGGCGGTCGGCCTTCGACCGTTGACCGCGGCGCGGCGCACGGTGCTCGACCACGGCGCCTGGATCGAGCTGCTGCCGGGCTGGCTGACCGGCGCCGACACGCTGTTCGAGCGGTTGGCTGAGCAGGTGCCATGGCAGGCGGAACGCCGCCACATGTACGACCGCGAGGTCGACGTGCCCCGCCTGCTGTGCTTCTACGGCGAGGACGACGACCTGCCCGATCCCCTCCTGGACGAGGCACGCACGGCGCTGAGCGACCATTACGGCGCCGAACTCGGCGAGCCGTTCCGCACCGTCGGCCTGTGCTACTACCGCGACGGCCGGGACAGCGTCACCTGGCACGGGGACAGGATCGGCCGAGGCAGCACCGAGGACACCATGGTCGCGATCCTCTCCGTCGGCGCCGCGCGGCCGCTGCTGCTACGCCCGAGGGACCACCACGGCCGGACAATCCGGCACGCCCTCGGCCACGGTGATCTGATCGTCATGGGCGGCTCGTGCCAGCGCACCTGGGAGCACGCCGTACCCAAGACGAACCGTCCGGTGGGACCGCGGATCAGTATCCAGTTCCGGCCTCGCGGCGTGCGGTGAGCCCTGCCCCTCGATGCTTGGTGTTGGCCGCCGATGGTAGGTGATGCTGGTGCGACATGATTTTAGTCAACACTGAAGACATCGACAAATTTGACATAGAGAGGTGTGTGCGACCCGGTCTCCACCGCGGCGGGATCACATCGTCGAGGTCAACAACTGCCGCCCCACGAAGCCCACACTCCCCCAGAGCACCCCTGTCCAGGAACGATGCGGGGCGGCAGCAAGCAGAGGTGCCAGCTCAGGACCGGGTCCAGTGGCCGCTGATCAGCGCCCACTCACGATCCCACTGCGCGGCACGCTGACGGTCAAGGCACCATCGCCCGGCCCAGTAGAGGCCGGTCAGCAGAAGCACGGCGGCCAACCATACGAAGACGCCGGTGAGAACACCGTTCATGGCCGCATCGGCGGAACTGATCGGCGACGCGGCAAGGTCGCCAGAGCTGGTCAGCCAGATTGGCACCGTGCTCCCGGCCCGGTCTCCGGGGTGGGCGGCGACGTTGCCGTGCCGCTCGACACCGTTGACGGTCCAGCGCGCCGGCACATTCGCCGCGCTGGTGTCGACCGGCTGACCCTCGCCCGTCACCACCGGCGGCGGCGCGTCAGCCAGCAGGGTCGCGGTCGCCGGACGCCGGTCGGCCCTCTGGTGCGCGGCGACTGCCAGTTCGCCCGCGTACGCGCTGGAACCGATGACCGCCGCCAGCGGGAACGCGAGCAGCACGGCCAGCACCACGCCGATCAGCATCGCCGCCTCGATGCGGTCCCATGGGCGGGCCACCGGATTGCGGCCGGGGTGAACACGGCGCCAGAATCGAGCCAGCAGACCGTACGATCCCTTCACCGCGCCTGTCCCCCTTCGCATTGGCAGTCCATGTTCTCCTTCCCCAATACCCGGTGAAGACGAGTGTCGATACCACTGTGGCCGGACGGCGCCCGAATGGCCGCTCGATGAGACCAAGGCCGCTGTGAGTTGCCCCTCACCGGCCACACGTCGTGGCCCGTGTGGTGTACAGGGACACGAAAACGCCGAGCCGAGGTTCACCTGTTGGCGATCACGGACAGATCACCGCAGTCCCGACGAAACGCCCGACGGACGGCCGCATGGCCGGTTACTGTCGCGCGATAGTGGATCGCCCCGGGAAGGCGGCCACACATTGCTTCCAGTGCGCCGGGTCGGGTCGCCTGACCGCTTTGCCTCCCCGCCCCCGCTCCGTGCCTGTGTCTTTTTTGACGGCTTGCCGGAGCGGTGAACTGGATAAGATCATTTTGATCTGGACTGAAGATATCGACTTTACAAGACGGACAAGGCATACTTCGATCTACACTGAAATCATCGGCACAAACGAGGTATCGCGAGAAGCATGGCGGCGCGCGGCGGGCCGCATATGCCGGCTGCTCGGCCATGTGCGGTGGTGTAGTGGGGGTGATGGCGAGGAATTCCGATCCGGTGGACGTCGACGCGGTCGCCGACGAGCTGTACGCGCTGCCCCGGGAGAAGTTCACCGCGGCCAGGGACGCGCACGCGCGGGACGCCCGCGCGGCCGGGGCGGCGAAGGCCGCCGATGCCATCGGCAGGCTGCGCAAGCCGACGATGGCCGCGTGGCTGGCCAACCTGCTCAGCCGGGAACATCCGGACGAGGTGCGCGGCCTGGTGCACCTGGGCGAGTCGCTGCGGGAGGCGCATCGCGAGGTCGCCGGCGACACGCTGCGGCAGCTCAGCCAGCAGCGGCACGAGCTGGTGCACGCCTTGGTGCAGCAGGCCAAGGCCCTCGGCCACGCGCACGGGCACCGGGTCAGTGACGCGGTCGCCGACGAGCTGCGCGCGATCATCACCGCGGCCCTGGCCGACCCGGAGGCCGCCCGGGCGCTGGCCGCCGGCCGGCTCACCTCCGCGCACGACGTGCCGGCGGACACCGAATGGACCTGGCCGGCCACCACCGAGCAGCCATCGGCGCCCCGTGCGAAGGCCCCGCGCCGGACGGCGACCACCACCGCCGAGGAGCGCCGCACCGCCCGGGCGGAGCGGCTACGCCGGGATCTCGCGGAGGCCCGGCGTGACGCGGAGCAGGCGGACGCCGAGCGGGAGCGGGCCGAGCAGGCGCTGGCGGACGCCAACCGGCGGGCGGACCAGGCGGACGAGGCAGTACGGGAGCTGCGGGAACGGCTGGACGCGGCGGAGCGGGACGCCATCGACAGCCGCCGGCAGGTGCGGACCGCCCGGCGCGAGTACGACACCGCCGACCATCGGGCCCGCGCTGCCGCGCGGCGAGTCCACGACCTGGAGAAAGAACTGGACTGAGCGCCGGCGGGTCAGCGCGACTCGCCGCCCCCGAAGTCCTCCGGCGACACCGAGTCGAGGAAGTTCCGGAACCTCTCGACCTCGTCCTCGTCGTCCTGCTCCTCGGGGAGCAGCACGCCGGCCTCGGCCAGCACGGACTCCTCGGCGTGGATCGGCACCCCGGCGCGGAGCGCGAGCGCGACCGAGTCGCTCGGGCGGGCGGACACCCGCACGTCGCCGTCGAAGATCAGCTCGGCGTAGAAGGTGCCCTCGTGCAGGGCGGTGATGCGGACCTGCTCCAGAGTGCGACCGAGGGCCAGGATGACGTCCTTGAGCAGGTCGTGGGTCATCGGCCGGGGCGAGCGGACGCCCTGCTGTTGCAATGCGATCGCGGTGGCCTCCGCCGAGCCGATCCACAGCGGCAGGCACCGTGCACCGTGGAGCTCGCGCAGCAGCAGTACGGGTTGGTTGCCGGGCAGCTCCAACCGGACACCCAGGACGCGCATCTCGGTCACGAGCGGTCCTCCCTCGGTGAGCGGTGCCGTTGTCGTTCCCTGTTCGAGGGTCCCCCACCCGGCGGGCGCCCGCCAGTCCCCGGACCTCGACCGGACCGCCGTCGGACGGCCCATCACCAGCTTAGAGGTCGAAACGGCGGCGCGGCGCGCCCGCTGACCAAGCGATGCGCAGCGGCGGCTGCCCGCCCGATCCGGTGGCCAGCCGTCAACCGGGTAGGGAGTTCCCAAACGGACAAGCCAGGCGGGCCGCGCCGGACGGAGACTTGCGGGTATGACGGACACCACTCCACTACCCCAGGTCTGGCCCACGCTGCGGGCCCGTGACGCGCGGGGCCTGATCCGCTTCCTGGTCGACACGTTCGGCTTCGAGGAGACCGCGGTCTACGGCGACGGGGACCGGGTCGAGCACGCCCAGCTGTCCTGGCCGCCGGGCGGCGGCGTGATGCTCGGCTCGGTGCGGGACACCCCGGAGGACCCCTGGCCGGTGCCGCCGGGCAGCTTCGGCGCGTACGTGGTCACCGACGAGCCGGACGCGCTGTACGCCAGGGCGAAGGCCACCGGCGCGGAGATCATTCAGGACCTGCACGACACCGACTATGGCTCCCGGGGCTTCGCCGTCCGCGATCCGGAGGGCAACCGGTGGTCCTTCGGCACCTACCGCGGCGAGCCCCGCAAGGGATAGCCGCCCGCACCCGGGTGGGGCACCCGCCCCGACACGGCGGCCACCCCACCCGGTGCTACCACTGGTACGGCAGGAACTTCCCGTCGAGCGTGACCACCACCCGGTCCCCCGCCGGATCCGGGACGCGCTGCACGTCCAGCCGGAAGTTGATCGCGCTCATGATTCCGTCGCCGAACTTCTCGTGGATCAGTTCCTTGATCGTCGGCCCGTAGACCTGGAGCACCTCGTAGAACCGGTACATCGTGGGGTCCACCGGGACGGCCGCGCCCAGGGCGCCCCGGGTGGGTTGCAGCAGCAGCGCCTGCACCACGTCGTCGCCGAGTTCGAGGACGTCCGCGGCCGCCCTGGCCTCCGGCTCGGACATCGGGTGCTGGCCCAGCAGCGCGGCGGTGGTCCAGGCGACCGGCCTGCCTACCGCCTCGCCCAGCTGTGCCCAGCTCACCCCGAGTCGCGCCTTGGCAGCGCGCACCGCGGCGGCGGCTTCCTGCTTGGTCAACACGGCTCGCTCCCTTCCCGGTATGGCGGTGTGGCAGTGGCCGTCCGGCTGACACCGGGGACGGCTCCGTCCAGCATGTCGCCGCCGATGGTGTGCCGCCGTCTCCGCGACGGCTCCCGCCGTCGGGGTGGTCACCGGGTGGCGGCCGCCGGAAGCAGGTCGAGATGGTTCGGCGTGGCCCAGCGGGACGAACCGGTGAACGTGGGGTCCTGGCCGGGGCCGTCCACCCGGCGGAGCTGGTAGACCAGCGGCACCGGCCGGAGGTTCCGATCGAGATGCCGGTAGTTCAGCTCCAGCAGGAACCGGCCGACCGGGCCAACCTGCGCCTCCCGCTCGGCGAGCGCCGCGGGCAGGTAGCCGCGGTCGGAGAAGCCGTCCATGATCTCGCAGCCGCAGAAGAAGGCCAGGGTGCCGATCTCGTCCGGGCTGCCGACGGCCGCCGACCCCACCCGCTCCCGCAGGGCCGATCCCATCCGCGCGTAGTCGGCCGGGGTGAACCCGTTGGACATGATCGGTGCCTGCGTCCACGGCAGGCCGTTCGCGCCAGCAAAACCGCACTGGGCGGCGACTAACAGGGCCGCCGCCGCGGTGGCCGTCACGGCACCCACCCGGGCCGGCGGGCGTGCCGCCGAGGTCGACGCGAGCCCGACCGCCATGGCCAGGAAGATGGTCAGCGCGGTCACCGTGGGCGCGTAGTACCAGTGGTACGGCGCGACGCCCAGTCCCACGTAGATCGCGTAGTACGCGACGCCGCCGACAGCGAGCAACGCCGGGACGTCCAACCGGCGCGGACCGGGCCGCCGGAACCGGATCGCGCGGATGACCGCCCAGCCCGCCAGGGCGGGCAGCGCCAGCGCGGGCGCGAGCAGCGCCAGCACCGTGGCGGCCGGGTACTTCCCCAGATAGAGCTGGATGCCGTTGCCGAAGAACCAAGTCCCCCAGCCACGCAGGAGCTGCTTGATGACCAGGGTGTCCGGGATGGCCGAGCCCAGCGCGTACCAGCTCCAGGCGTACCACGGCAGGGCTACCACGGCCGTGGTGAGCACGATCTTCCACCAGCCGCGCCACAGGCCGGGCCGGCCGAGCAGCAGCACCACGACGAACACCATCATGTCCAGCCGGGCCAGCGCGAGCAGCCCGGCGACCACGCCGAACAGCGCGGCGTGCCGCCGGACCGTGGCCAGCACCAGCAGGCCCAGCAGCGCCGCGAACACGTCCACGCTCATCCCCAGCGCGGACAGCAGCAACGGGTTGAGCACCAGCAGCAGCGTGCCGAGCAGGCCGGACCACGGCGGCAGGCCGAGGTGCCGGGCGGTGGCCCGCAGCGCGTGGACGAGCACGGCCGAGCAGGCCACGAATACCACGCCGACGGCGACCACCGGTGAGCCGGTCACCCGCGTCACCGCCGCCAGCAGAGCCACGTACAGCGGCGTGGTGGCCGTGTTGTTCGGATGCCCGGGAATCATGCCCCACTCGCCGTGCCAGGCGAGCGTTCGCGCGTAGTCCAGGGTGATGTACGCGTCGTCGATCAGGCTGCGGTGGACCAGCACGAACACCAGCCCGGTGAGCACGGCCACCGCGGCGACCGGCGCCGCGCCGAGCAGCCGGTGCCATAACCCGCGGGCGCGATCGGCGGGACCCGCGGCCCCGACCGCGGTCGCCACCCCGTTCCCACCGGAACCGACCAGGTCCATGCCGACGTCCACCGGGCGCCGCCCCCTCCGAAAAGACCGTCCCGCGAGGCCGACGCCGCCGGGGATACTCGGGAAGCCACGGTCGCTGTGTGCCCGCGGGGAACCGTGGCCACACACCGCCGCCGCGCCCTGGTCCCCGTCTGCTCCCGCGGCTGACCGGCGCGGCTTCCCGGTCTGCATATCGAAACGGGCCGGCGAGAATTACACGATCGGCACAGTGCGCCGCGGCACAGTTCGGCAGAAATCGCCGCGCGGCACCACCGCGAGCCACGTGGCGCTGTGGTGACGGCCCACCGCCTAGCGTGCTCGATGTCGGACCTCCCGTGTGTCCGATCGAAGCCGTCCCGGCGGGCGTAGTGGGGAGCCGCCTCGCCGGGGCGGTTTCGTACGCACGGCAAGGTCACCTCCGCCGACCGGCCACCCGGTAACACCTGGTGTCATCCGGCGCGACCCGGGGAAACACCGCAACATGGGCCGGCGCACGGCCTCGGAAGGCTCGGCAGGACGGTGACCGGCGTGGTGGTACTCAGCGTGGTTCTCGCGGTGCTCGCCTCCGCCGCCAACGCGACGGCGTCGGTCCTGCAACGCAAGGGCGCGCGCCGGGAACCGGCCAGCCGCAGCGTTGGCATCCCCATGCTCTGGGACCTGCTGCACCAGCCCGCCTGGGTCGGTGGCGTGGTCGCCATCGCCGCGGGTTTCCTGTTGCAGGCGGCCGCGCTGGGCACCGGACCGATCGCCCTGGTCCAGCCGATCCTGGTGTTCGAGTTGGGCATCACCCTGCTGCTGTCCGGCGTCGTGTTCCACAGCCGGCTGCACGTCAGAGAGTGGGCCGCGGTGGTCGGCATGAGCGTCGGGTTGGCGCTGCTGCTCTACGCGCTGGATCCCGGCGGTGGCGACCCGAGCCGTGCCCCCGTGGCGGCATGGGTGCTGGGCTGCGCGGTCAGCGTCGCGGTCGTCGCGGCGCTGACGATCGTCGCCCACCGGAACCAGCATGGCCGCCGCGCCGCATACCTCGGCGTGGCCACCGGCGTCTCGTTCGGGTTCACCGCCGCCCTGGTCACCGGGATGACGGCGGCATACGCCGGCGGCATGGCCGGGGTGCTGACCGCCTGGCAGACATACGGCGTGCTTGTCGTCGGGCCGGCGGGATTCCTGCTGTTGCAGGACGCGCTACGGGCGGGTCGGCTGGTCGCCTCGCAACCGGGGCTGACGCTGGCCAACCCGCTGGTCGCGATCGGCTGGGGCGTCGCGGTGTTCGACGAGCACGTCCGCGGCGGCGGGTGGATCACCGCCGAGGTCGGTGGCGCGGGCCTGATCGTGGCGTGCACGCTGCTGCTGGCGCGCTCGCCGTTGCTGCAGGGTCCCGGAAGCGAACGGGAGGAGGACACCGCTCCGCGCTGAACCGGCTGGGCGGTATTTCAGCCGCAAATGGCGCGTGAAATCGCTCCGGCGGCATGTTCGGTTCACTTCCGCGCCCGCCGAACAGCGCGGACAAGAACGGTACGACAGCATCCCGAAGACCACAACTCGATCGATCTGTTCCATCCTCGTGACCCGTTCCGGGGACTTTCTCGAAAAGCGGACTCGGCCCAGAATGGGCGGGGTACCGAGCCGCTGGAGCCAGACACGGCTCGGCTGGGGGGAGGCACGCCGATGAGCGTCCAATCGATGACGCCGGGCTTCGAGGAGATCCATATCCTGTGGACCTCGGAGGGCATGAGCTGTGACGGCGACACGATCTCCATGACGAACGCGTCGCTACCGAGCATCGAGGACGTCGTGCTCGGCGCGGTACCCGGGCTGCCCAAGGTCCACCTGCACAACAAGGTGCTCGCCTACGAGAACGGCGCCGAGTTCATGGAGGCGTTCCACCGGGCGGCGAATGGTCAACTCGACGCGCCGTTCATTTTCGTGGTCGAGGGATCGATCCCGAACGAGAAGATCAACGGCGAGGGCTACTGGACCTCGATGGGCAACGACCCGCGCACCGGCAAGCCGAGAACGTTGAACGAGTGGATCGACCTGCTGGCGCCGAAGGCGTGGGCGGTGGTGGCGGCCGGTACCTGCGCCACCTATGGCGGGATTCACGCGATGGCTGGCAACCCCACCGGCTGCATGGGGCTGGCGGACTACCTCGGCTGGGGGTTCCGCTCCGCGGGTGGCCTGCCGATCGTCAACGTGCCGGGCTGCCCGGTGCAGCCGGACAACTTCATGGAGACCCTGCTGTGGGTGCTCTACCAGGCCGCGGGCGCGGCCCCGCCGATCCCGCTGGACGACAAACTCCGCCCCACCTGGCTGTTCGGCAAGACGGTGCACGAGGGCTGCGACCGGGCGGCGTACTACGAGCAGGGTGACTTCGCCCGCGACTACAACTCACCGAAATGTCAGGTGAAGGTAGGTTGCTGGGGCCCGGTGGTAAACTGCAACGTCACCAAGCGTGGTTGGATGGACGGAATCGGCGGGTGCCCCAACGTCGGCGGAATCTGCATCGGCTGCACCATGCCCGGTTTTCCGGACAAGTTCATGCCGTTCATGGACGAACCCCCTGGCGGGACGCTGTCTTCGGCGCTCATGAAGGTGTACGGGCCGTTCATCCGAGTGATGCGCGGAATCACCAACCGGGGCGCCAACACCGAACCGAAATGGCATCACAATCGGGACAAGCTCACCAGCGGCTACCAGCCGCGGTGGCCGCACTAGGGGCGGGAGCAGAACATGGTGACAGGGAAGACCACCCCCGGAAGGGCACGCGCCGGCGAGCGGCGCAACCTGGTGGACGTCGAGTTCGACCCGATCACCCGGATCGTGGGCAACCTCGGCATCTACACCAAGGTGGACTTCGCCAACCGGGAGGTGGTCGAGTGCAAGAGCACGTCGTCTGTCTTCCGCGGTTACAGCGTCTTCATGAAGGGCAAGGACCCGCGCGACGCCCACTTCATCACCAGCCGCATCTGCGGAATCTGCGGCGACAACCACGCCACCTGCTCGGTGTACGCCCAGAACATGGCCTACGGGATCAAGACCCCACCGCTCGGCGAGTGGATCATCAACCTGGGCGAGGCCGCGGAGTTCATGTTCGACCACATGATCTTCCAGGACAACCTGGTGTTCGTGGACTTCTGCGAGCGGATGGTGGCGGAGACCAACCCCAGCCTGCTCGCCGGCGCCCAGCGCACCGAGGCGCCGCGCGCCGGCATCCACGGCTACCGCACCATCGCCGACATCATGCGCGCCTTCAACCCGTTCGAGGGCGAGGTCTACAAGGCGGCGCTGCGGATGAGCCGGCTGACCCGGGAGATGTGCTGCCTGATGGAGGGCCGGCACGTGCACCCGTCCACGCTGTACCCGGGCGGCGTGGGCACCGTGGCCACCCCGCAGCTGTTCACCGACTACCTGGTCCGGCTGACCCGCTGCCTGGACTTCGTCAAGAAGGCGGTGGCGCTCAACGACGACGTGTTCGACTTCTTCTACCAGGCGCTGCCCGGGTACGAGGAGGTGGGCCGGCGCCGCACCCTGCTAGGCTGTTGGGGCTGCTTCCAGAACCCCGAGTCGGTGGACTACGACTACCGCAACATGACCCAGTGGGGCCGGGACATGTTCGTCACCCCGGGGATCATCGTCGACGGCCAGCTGGTGACCACCAGCCTGGTGGACATCAACGTCGGCATGCGGATCCTGCTCGGCAGCTCCTACTACGAGGACTGGGTCAACGAGGAGACCTTCGTCACCCACGACCCGCTGGGCAACCCGATCGACCAGCGGCACCCGTGGAACCAGACCACGCTGCCCGCGCCGCAGGCCCGCAACCTCGACGGAGGCAACTACAGCTGGGTGATGAGCCCCCGCTGGTACGACCCGCGCAGCGGGGACCATCTCGCGCTGGACACCGGCGGCGGCCCGCTGGCCCGGCTGTGGGCCACCGCGCTGGCCGGCCTGGTCAACACGCCATACGTGCGCTCCACCGGGACCAGCGTGCAGATCGACCTGCCGCGCACCCCGGAGACGCCGGAGATGCGGCTGGAGTGGAAGCCACCGGCCTTCCCCAACACCATCGAGCGCGACCGGGCCCGCATCTACTTCGTCGCCTACTCCGCCGCCATGGCGCTGCACTTCGTGGACAGGGCGCTGGAGGAGGTGCGGGCCGGCAGAACGAAGGTGTTCACCGACTTCGACGTGCCGGACGAGGCCATCGGCGTCGGCTTCCACGAGGCGGTGCGCGGCGTGCTGTCGCACCACGTGGTGATCCGGGACCGGAAGATCGCGAACTATCACCCGTACCCGCCGACCCCGTGGAACGCCAGCCCCCGCGACGTCTACGGCACCCCCGGGCCCTACGAGGACGCGGTCCAGGGACAGCCGATCTTCGAGGAGAACGGCCCGGAGAACTTCAAGGGCATCGACATCATGCGCACCGTGCGCAGTTTCGACCCGTGCCTGCCGTGCGGCGTGCACATGTACCTCGGCGGCGGGCGGGTGCTGCGCGAGGTGCACACGCCGACCTTCGGCCGGACGGAATAGCGCCGGGGACCGCGATGTGGGAGCAGCGCGAGGTCCACGACCGCGTCGGGCACGCCGAGGCGGCACTGGCCGACCTGGAGTCCTGGCAGGACTCCCCCGGCGGCGCCGCCGGGCTGGCCGCGGTGCGGGAACTGGTCGCGCTGTACGGCGAGGCGCTCGACCGGATCGTGCGCCACCTCACCCGGGCCAACCCGGAGCTGCCCCACGAACTGGCCGCGGACGAGCTGGTCGGCCACCTGCTGCTGGTTCACGACCTGCACCCGGTGGACGTGGCGAGCCGGGTGCGCCAGGCGCTGGACCGGTTGCCCGCCCCGCACACCACCGCGGAACTGCTCGCCGTGGAGGACGATCTGGTCCGGGTCCGGGTGACCGCCGCCGGCTGCGGCTCCTCCGCGGACGGGCTGCGTGAGGCGGTGGACGTGGCGGTGCGCGCCGCGGCTCCGGAGATCGAGACGGTGGACGTGACCGTCACCGCGCCGGCGACGACCGCGTTCGTCCCGCTGGACGCGCTCACCGCCGGTGCCGGGCGGGGACGCGACGGCGGCGACCCCGGCCAGGTCGAGCCCGCCCCGAGGGCGTGGTGAGCGCGATGGGTCCCGCCCCGTCCTTCCACGCGCACCGGCTGCGGCGGATCGCCCGCCGGCCCGGTGCCGCCGGCGCGCCCGCGGGCACCGAGGGCTGCGAGATGTGCGCCGAGCCGGTGCCCTCGACACACCGGCACCTGCTGGAGATCGGCGCGGACGGCGGGCACCGGGTGCTGTGCGCGTGCCAGGCGTGCGCGCTGCTGTTCGACCACCGTGCCGCGGGCGGTGGCCACTACCGGCTGGTCCCGCAGCGCCGCGTCCCGCTTCCTGATTTCCGGATGGACGACCTGCTGTGGGCGGGACTCGGCGTGCCGGTGGACATGGCGTTCTTCGTCCGCCACGCCGACGGCGCGGTGACCGCGCGGTATCCCGGCCCGCTGGGCACGGTGCGCGCCGCGGTGGTGCCCGAGACGTGGCGGCGGATCGAGGAGCTCAACCCGGAGCTGTCCGGCATGGACACCGACGTGGAGGCGCTGCTGGTGCGCCGCAGCCGGGACAGCCGCGAGCACTGGCTGGTCGGCGTGGACGACTGCTACCGGCTCGCGGCGCTGGTCCGCACCTGCTGGACGGGCATCTCCGGCGGCTCGCAGGTGTGGACCCGGCTCGAGGAGTTCTTCGCCGGACTGCGCGGCGAGGCGCCGCACCGGCGGGAAGGCCCGTGACCGTGTCAGGCCGCGCGCACGCGGCGGAAGGAGGAGGGATGATGGCCAGCATCAGGGTCGGCAAGCCGCACGTGAAGGCGGACACCCCCGCGCACACCAGGGGCGTGACCGAGGGCAACAGCCGGGGCCACTACGACAGGCAGCCGGGCCACCTGCCGGACGGCCGGTCCACCGCCCGCCGCTCCACCGGGATTCACCCGAAGGCCAGGAACCCCATCCTGCCGGGCATGCCGAACCTGTCGCCGGCATGACCACCGCGGCCACACCGCGCACCGGCCCGCCCCGGCTGGCCTGGCATGTCGCCGACGTCAGCGAGCAGCACCTCGCCGTGGTGCCCACGCTGGACTTCCACCTCGCCATCGACTGCGCCGACGGGGTCGCGGTGCACACCATCGCGCTGTCCACCTCGGTGCGGCTGGCCGTGCCGGTGCGGGGCTACGACGAGCCGACCCGCCGCCGGCTGCATGCCGTGTTCGGTGCCCCCGAGCAGTGGGCGAGTAGCCTGCGCGACCTCACCTGGGCCCAGGTCACGGTGATCGTGCCGGCGTTCACCGGGCACACCGAGGTGCGGCTGCCGGTGCCGTGCGGCTCGGACATGGATCTCGCCGCGGTGAGCTACCTGCACGCGCTGCGGGACGGCGACCTGCCGCTGCGCTTCCTGTTCAGCGGCACGGTGTTCTACCACGCCGACGGGCGGCTGCGCGCCGCCCAGGTGCCGTGGGACGCCGAGGCCGCCTTCGCGCTGCCCGCCGAGCGCTGGCACCGGCTGCGCGCCCGCTACTTCGGCGACCGCCGCTGGCTACCGCTGCCGCTGGACAGCTTCGACAGGCTGCACGCCTACCGCGCCGAGCACGCCTACCCATCGTGGGACGCCACGATCGACGCGCTGCTGAACCACGCCACGACCGGGAGGAACGGATGAAGAAGCGGCAGCACTCCTACCTGAGCACCCGACGCGGGGTGTACCTCTCCCCCACCGTGCTGCGGGTCGCGGCCGGTTTCGCCGGCGCGGCCGCGGTCGCCGTGCTGCTGGTGAACCTGCCGGACATGCGCCGCTACGCGAAGTTTGAGCGGATGTAGCCCGGGCTGGGCGACCACGGGCCCAGACATAGGCCTGCCCGGGGGCACTTTCCCGCCTTTCGGCGGTGGGTCCAAAGCGACCCTTCACGGTCGCTCGACCTCTTTTCGTGCCCTCGGGCTCGGTCGCCGGGTTTCCCCAGCGCCGACTAGTGTCCCTCCGCCACGTGACGGGCCGCCATGGGACTTTCGCCCCGAACCGCCGGGACCCAGGACCCGGATTTGCCGCGCCTCGGGCTCAGTTCGAGGACGACAGCGCCTCCTCCAGCGAGGCGGACAGGCCGACCGACTCGGCCACGCCGGTCAGCCGGAACACCCGCACCACGCTGCGTCGATTGGCCACCACCCGGAGCGAACCACCGGCGTCGCGGGCCAGTTCGGCGAGGCGCACCAGCCCGGACAGGCCGGCGGAGTCCAGGAACGGCACCCCCCTGAGGTCGATCACCACCGGCCTGCCGTTCTTCACGTGCGGCTCGATCTCCGCCTGCAACACCGGTACGGCGGCAAGGTCGATCTCGCCACCCACCGTGGCCACCACCGCGTTGCCTTCCTGTCGGCACTGCACCCACGCATCGGACGGGGTCAGGCCCGGCATGATCATCTCCCTCCGCCAGACGCAGAGCGTGACATCCAACGTAGTCCCGATCAACCCGCCCGGACCAGGCCGCTCGGCCACTAGGTGCCGGCGCGGCCGCTCAGGGCAGCGGCCGGACGACGAGCAGCGCCGTGTCATGGGCACCCACCGCCGCGGTGAGCGCGCCGGTGGACGTCCACTGCCGGCCGCTCCACGCGTCGCGCACCAGGTAGCCACGGGCCGGTGGCAGGCCGACCTCTGCCGTCGTGGCGGCCATGTCCGCGGTCGCGTCGCCCCGGTTGTACACCGCCACCGCGACCCCCTCGACCAGCGGCCTGACCCAGACCTGCACGTCCGTGCCGCGGATCCGCCGCCCCTGCCGGCCGAGCCGGTCCTGGTCGACCGCGATGACGTCGCGGTTGGTGAGCAGGTCACGGGTGGCGGCGTCCATGGACCGCACGTCGTTCCCGGCGATCAGCGGCGCCGCCATCATCGCCCACATGCCGAGGTGGGTCCGCGCCTCGGCGGGGGTCAGGCCGGGCAGCCCTTCCGTGCCGGGCACGCCGATCTCCAGCATGTCCGGGTCGTTCCAGTGCCCCGGTCCGGCCCGCGCCGCGAGCGCCGCGTTCACCTCGATGATGTCGCTGATGCCCAGGCAACCGGCGCCGCGCAGGCCGGTGTGCCATGCCGCGGTGATGTCCTGGGTGGTGCGGCTGAGGTTGGCCAGCCCGGACCAGTCGTGCGTCTCGCCGGGATTGGCGTCCTGGTGGCTGTTGGCGTTGATGCTGTAAACGATCGGCCGGCCGGTGGCGCGCAACGCGTCCCGCATCAGCCGGAACCCGGCCACCAGATCGCCGAGATCCCCAGACGGGGAACACCAGTCGTACTTCAGGTAGTCCGCGCCCCACGCGGCGATCGTGCCCGCGTCCTGTACTTCGTGCCCCCTGCTCCCGGTCGCACCCGGGTAGTCGCCCGCGTACTGGGCACAGGTCCGCGTGGCCGGGGACAGGTAGATGCCGAACCTCAGGCCCCGCTCGTGCACATAGCGAACCAGCGCCGGGATGCCGCCGGGGAACCGGTCCGGTGCCGCCCGGAGCTGCCCGTCCGGGCCGCGTCGCGGGTCGAACCAGCAGTCGTCCACCACCAGGTACCGGTATCCGGCGTCCCGCATTCCACTGGCCACCAGCGCGTCCGCCACACCCCTGATCTTGGCCTCGTCGATGTCGCAGCCGAAGGCGTTCCAACTGTTCCACCCCATCGGTGGCGTCGCGGCCAACCCGTCCCGCCCCATCGCCGCCGGGCTGTCGTCCGGACCCTGCGGCACCGCGGCCGCCGCGCCGGCCAGCACCAGCAGCAGCACGGCGACGAGCAGCAGCCGCCCGGTGAGCACGGCGGTCGCCACGCGGACTCGATGCAAGACATACCCCCGCCTCGTATCGATATTCGGGCTGGCACGGCGCCAGCCGGCGCGCCACCCAGCCGACCCTAGGGGCCGCTCCTGTGAGCACCCTGGACGTCGCCGAAACACCGGGCAGCACCTCCTGCCGGCGACCCCATCGGGGAAGAGGTAGCGAGCGCTCTGTCTCGCTCCGTGTGAACGCGGACACACTCGGCTTGAGATCAACTAAGGGAGTACGGGTGTCAGAACCCAATGACCTGCTGCGATTCGCCCGCGAGCGCGCCCCATCGCCTACCTCGCCAGGCGAACCGCTGACTCGGCAAGAACTCGCGGACCTGGTGAACGCCCACATCTACCGCGTCACGGGCAGAGTGACCGCGGTCGACGCGAACCACGTGGGCAAGTGGGAGCGTGGTGTTATTCGTTGGCCCGCCGCCCACTATCGGGCAGCGCTCCGCGCGGTGCTGGATGCGCCGAGCGATGCCGATCTCGGTTTCACCAACCCTCGACGGGCTAACTTGGACAGGGTGAATCGCAAGACCTTCCTCAAGAGCGCGTTCGGCGTGGGCGCCGGCGCGTTCGTGTTACGTCCGGGCGAGGCGCACGCCCTACCAGCGGGCGACACCCGGTCCGCGATCGGAGGGCCCACGGCTTGCTACCGCCGGATGGAGTCGACCGTGTCGTCCGAGTATCTCGGCCCCGCCGTGGCGGCTCACCTGCGTCTGTCTTACGCCCTCGTCGCCGAGCAAGCGCGCACACCCAGCGGTTTCGGCCTACTCGCGGAGATCGCGGGGCTTGCCGCATGGCTGTCCGCCGACCGCGGCGACTCGGCTACCGCACGCCGCCGCTACGCCGAAGCCATCGGCTACGCGCAACAGGCCGCCCATCCACTGCTCGCCGGGTACATGACGGCCAGCCTCGGCCAATTCGCGGTGGACGGCGGTTATCCCCGTCAAGGGCTCCGGCTGCTGGATCGTGCCGTCACTCAACTCGGCGCCTCCGCTCCCGACTCTGCACACGCGTGGCTGGCTTCGCTGCGTGCGGTCGCACATGCAGCGCTCGGCGAGCGTCTGCCCAGCATCGCCGCGCTCAAGGATGCCGAACGGCTGACCGGCCGGGCTCGGGGAGAACCCGTGTGGCCATGGGTTTTCAGCTTCGACTCGGCCAAGGCTGCTCGTTACCAGGCTGCTGCGCTTGGTCGGCTCGGCGATGTGCGCGCCGCGCGTGCGGCCTACCAGGCTGCGTCGCCCGCGCTGACGGCGCCCAAGCCTCGGGCTCTGGCACAGGTGGAACATGCGCACGTCCTGGCCGGCGACGGTCACGTGGCCGAGGCGTGCGCGCTTGCGGCAGAAGCGCTTGCTACCGGGCAGGCGTACGGCAGTGAACGCGTCGCCATGCGGGTTCGTAATTTCCGCGCCACATTGCCGTTCCGGACGGCAGAGGCCCGCGAACTCGACGCGGCTCTCCAAGCCATATATGACACGGGTGCCCCATGACCACGGTGGCGGTCACGGGGCATCGGGGGCTGTCGGAGGCGACCGAGCGGCTGGTGGCGGAGGCGCTGCGCGCGGAGATCGACCGGCGGGCCGGGGCGGACCTGGTCGGCGTGTCCTGCCTGGCCGACGGGGCCGACACACTGTTCGCCGAGGCGGTGCTGGCGGCGGGCGGGTCGCTGGTGGTCGTGGTTCCCGCCGAGCGGTACCGGGACGGGCTGCCGGCGTCGCACCACGCCACATACGACGCGCTGCTGTCCCGGGCGGCCGAGGTGGTCCGCCTGCACCACGTGAAGTCGGTGGCCGAGGCGCACATGAATGCCAGCCTGCGCATGCTGGACCGGGCGGACGAGTTGCTCGCCGTGTGGGACGGCCTGCCGGCGCGAGGTTTCGGCGGCACCGCGGACGTGGTGGCCGCGGCCAGGGAGCGCGGCGTGCCGGTCACCGTGGTGTGGCCGGACGGCGCTCACCGGGACTGACCACAGTAGACGGTCCACGGGTGGCCGACCGCTGGAGGGTTTTCGGGGACGGTCAGCGGGCGCGGCGCAGCACCCAGGCGTGCAGCCCGCGGAATCCCTGCACCCGGGTGGGGCCGATGGGTTGCAGCGCGTACCGGGGATCGCCGCGCAGCGCGGTGGCCAACTCGCGGTCCACCAGCACGGAGGCCGGCCGAGCCAGGGAGGTCAGCCGGCTCGCGATGTTCACCGTCGACCCGTAGACGTCGCCGAAGCGGGCCAGCACGGTGCCCTGGGCGAGGCCGATCCGCAGCGGCGGTACCTCGGCGGCCTTGTCGATCGCCTCGTTGAGCGCCAGCCCGATCTCCGCGCCGGCCGCCGCGGTGTCCGCGACGAACAGCACCTCGTCGCCGACGGTCTTGACGATCCGCCCATGGTTCTCCGCGACCACGCCGGTGGCCAGGTCCTCGAACTCGTCGATCAGCCCGGCCAGCTCGGCTTCGGTGAAGTCCCGGATCAGGCGGGTGTAGCCGACGATGTCGGCGAACCCGATGACCTGGGTGCGCGCCACCGGACCGGAGCCGGCGCCGTCGAGTTCCCGGATCGCGGTGGCCGCGAGGTGGCGGCGCCAGACGTAGCTCTGCAGCTCCTCCATCACCGGCAGGACCGCCTTGGCGAACTCCACGGTGGTCGGCATGTCCTCGGCGAACGCCTCGCCGAGCACAGCCTTGAAGATGCCCACCTCCCACTCGGCCAGCCGGGACATGGTCTGCGCCAGAGAGCGGGCCACCGCCGTTTCGATCTCCGGCGGGATGACCTGGGCGGCGACCAGTTGCACCATCAGCCGCAGCGCGGCGACATCGGCGTCGGTGAACACCACGTCGTCGTCGCCGACGTGCGCGAATCCCATCGCCTGCCAGAGGCGCTCCGCGCGGCCCACGTCGACGCCGGCGGCCGCGGCCACGTCCGCCTTGCGGTACTTCGGTTCGCCGCCGAGCAGGGTGTCTTCGATCGGCAGGTCCGGTCGCGTGCTATCGGGTCGTTCGTACGACGAGTACATCGCAGTCCGCCCGGCGCGCCACCTCGGACGGAACCGAGCCCAGAATCCTTCCCTTCAGCGTGTTCAGCCCCCTGCTACCCACGACCAGCAGGTCGGCCGAGCGGTTCTCGGCCTCGTCGAGCAGCGAGCTGACCGGGGCGCCGAGCACCGCGACCGTCTCGATCTCGCTGGTCAGGCCGGCCGCGCGGGCGCGGTCGGTGGCCTCCCGGAGGGTGTCCTCGGCCGGGGCGGACCCGATCACCTGGAACGCCTCCTCGCGCAGTTCGTCCTGCGCCCGCTGCTCCTCCTCCTCACTCGTCGGATAGTAGGCACAGACGATGACGAGGTCCGCGGAGGAGTCCCTGGCGACCTCGGCGGCGCGCTCCACGGCGCGCAGCGATGGCTTGGAACCGTCCGTTCCGACGAGGACCTTGCGGTAGCTTGACATCGACTCTCACTCTCCGGCGACGACCGCCGCTTCCGGTGGGGACGTCAACACCAACGACCGCGGGCGGCGGCCGTCACGGTCGCCGGCGCCCGCCGGGCGTGTTGCCCGCCACGCGTACCGGGAACCGTGCCCGGGCCGTGCCCGGGCCCACCGCCGCCGCCCGCCCACATTTTCTTCGTCGAAGCACGCGTCCTGGTCGGTTTCGCAAACCGTTCCAGACGCCGCCGACCGTTCACCGCCGGGACATACCCGCGCTGATTCCCGCCGCCAGGTTGCCAGGTAATCCCGCCGTCGATCGGCGGGAAGGCATGGCGGCTCGCTCAATGGGGTAGTACGACGGCAGCGCCACGCATCGACACGACAGGGCGCGGGAGCCGAAAGGAGCATCACAATGGGCATTCTGAGTTGGATTCTCTTCGGCTTGATCGCCGGAGCGATCGCGAAGTTCATCATGCCGGGCCGAGATCCGGGCGGAGTCATCGTCACGATCCTGATCGGGATCGCCGGTGGTCTGCTCGGCGGCTGGCTGGGCAGCTCCGTCTTCGGCAGCACCGGCGTCACCGGGTTCAACGGGATGAGCTTCCTGTGGGCGGTGATCGGTTCGCTGGTCCTGCTGCTCATCTACCGCCTGGTCGGTCACCGCGTCCGGGCATGAGATGACCAGGTAGGTCATCCAGACCCGTGAGGCCCGGCTCGGCGGACAAGCCGAGCCGGGCCTCACGGGTCCGCTCCTGTTCTGCCCGGTGGTGCCCCGCGCGGGTCGCGGAAACGGACGCGGCCGGTGGGTTCCGGTCCGAGAACCGGGCCCACCGGCCGCGTCGTGTCGGGACTGTGCGTGCCTTGCTCTTCTTCGGTGGCCGGCACCGGTCAACCGCGTGCCGGCACGGGTAGCCGGGCGAGGCGGCGGCGCATTCCGCCGCCGAGGGTGGACCTGCCGACCAGCCAGCCACCCAGGCTGACGGCCCACCGGAACTTCCTCATCCGGCCGAGCAGGTATCCGCCGACGACCGCGGCGCCGACCCTGACCAGCACGTTCATCCCGTTGCCTCCTTTCCGGCCCCGGCGGGAAGCCGCCGCGCGGAAATGCGGAGCTCAGGGACGCAGCAGCACCTTCACGGCGCCGTCCCGCTTCTTCTGGAAGATGTCGTAGCCGTGCGGCGCCTTATCCATCGGTTCAGCGGAGGAACTTCTCCGGGGTCAGCGGCAGGTCCCGGACCCGGACGCCGGTGGCGTGGTAGGCGGCGTTGGCGACGGCCGCGGCCGCGCCCACGATGCCGATCTCCCCGATCCCCTTCGAACCCATCGGGTTGACGTGCGGGTCCTCCTCCTCGATCCAGATCGCGTCGATCGAGCGGACATCCGCGTTGGACGCGATGTGGTAGCCGGCGAAGTCGTGGTTGGCCACCTGCCCGAACCGGACGTCCATCACGCTGTCCTCGTGCAGCGCCATGGACAGTCCCATGGTCATCCCGCCGATGAACTGCGAGCGCGCGGTGCGCGGGTTGATGATCCGGCCGGCGGCGAACACGCCGAGCATCCGCGGCACCCGGACCTCGCCGGTGTCGGCGTGCACCCGCACCGCGGCGAACTGGGCGCCGTAGGCGTGCATGGCGAACCGTTCGAGGTCCGGGTTGTCCGGGGTGGCGCCGCCGGCCTCGTCGCCCTCCTCGGGGTCGGGGAACTTCTCCCGGAAGGTGCGTGCCGCGTCCACGATCGCCGAACCCCAGGAGGTGGTGCCGGACGAGCCGCCGGCGACCGAGCCGGGCGGCAGCGCCGAGTCGCCGATCCGCAGGTCGACGGCGTCCGGCGGGACGTCCAAGGCGTCCGCAGCGATCTGGGCGAGCGACGTCCAGGCGCCGGTGCCGATGTCCACCGCGTCGATCTGCACCCGGTACCGCCCGCCGGCCAGCCGGCGCACCGTGGCCGCCGAGCCGGGCAGGCGGAACACCGGGAAGGTGGATGCGGCCACACCGGTGCCAAGTAGCCAACCGTCCTCCCGGCGCACCCCGGGCGTCGGGTCGCGCCGCCGCCAACCGAACCGGTCGGCGCCCTCGCGCAGGCAGCGGATGAGGTTGCGGCTGGAAAACGGCAGACCGGTCTCCGGATCGATCTCCGGTTCGTTGCGCACCCGGAACTCGATCGGGTCGAGGCCGCAGGCGATGGCCATCTCGTCCATGGCGCACTCGAGCGCGAACATGCCGGGGCATTCGCCCGGCGCGCGCATCCAGGTCGGGGCCGGCACGTCCAGCGCGGCGAGCCGGTGCGTGGTGCGGCGGTTCGGCGCGGCGTACATGCTCCGGGTGGCCACCGCGGTCTGCTCGGCGAACTCCTTCAGCCGCGCGGTCTGCTCCACCACGTCGTGCGCGATCGCGGTGAGCCGGCCGTCCGCGCCGGCGCCCAACCTGATCCGCTGGATGGTCGGGGTGCGGTAGCCGACCAGGGAGAACATCTGCTGGCGGGTGAGCGCGAAGGACACCGGCCGGCCGGGCACCGCCCGCGCACCCATGGCGGCGAGCACGGTGTTGGCGTGGATCGTCTTCGACCCGAACCCGCCGCCGACGTACGGGGCGATCACCCGGACCTGGTCGGTGGCCAGCCCGAACAGCCGCGCGATCGTGTCCCGCACGCCGTGCGGCCACTGGGTGGACTCGTACAGGGTGAGCGTGTCCCGTGCCCACAGCGCCACGGTGGCGTGCGGCTCCATCGGGTTGTTGTGCTCCATCGGCGTGGTGTACGTGCGGTCCACGGTGACCGCGGCCGCCGCGAGCGCGCCATCCGGGTCGCCCTCGGTGGTGTCCGTGGGGTAGGTCGGGTTGACCACCTCGGGCGCGTACAGCCCGGCGGAGTCGGCGCGCAGTTCCACGTCGTGCGGCAGCTCGGCGTAGCTGACCCGGACCAGGTCGGCGGCCTGCCGCGCGATCTCGGTGGTCTCCGCGACGGCGGCGGCGATGATCTGGCCGCGGTAGGCGACCTCGTCGGAGGCGAGCACGGCCAGTTCCGGATCATCGCCGGGGGCCAGCCGGGGCGCGTTGCCGGGGGTGAGCACGGCGAGCACCCCGTCGAGGGCCTCCGCGGCGGTGGTGTCCATACCGGTGATCCGGCCCCTGGCGACGGTGGCCTGCACCGGGTGCAGGTGGGCGGTGTCCGCGGCGAGGTGCTCGGCCGCGTACGGCGCGGTGCCGGTGACCTTGGCGTGGCCCTCGAGGCGTTCCAGCGGCGCGCCGATCGACTTCGGCTCGATCAGGCCGGTCATGGTTCCTCCCGCCGGGTCAGCTCGCGCAGCGTGGCGACGATGGTGTTGCGCGCCATCGGCACCTTGAACGCGTTGTCCCGCAGCGGCCTCGCGCCGGCCAGTTCGGCTTCCGCGGCGGCGCGGAAGGCGTCGTCGGTGGCCGGTGCGCCGCGCAGCGCCTCCTCGGCGCGCCGGGCCCGCCAGGGCTTGTGTGCGACACCGCCGAGGGCGACGCGGACGTCGCGTACGGTGCCGCGTTCCACGTCCACCGCGGCGGCGACGGAGACCAGCGCGAACGCGTACGACGCGCGGTCACGCACCTTGCGGTAGGTGGAGCGGGTGGCCATCGGCAGCGCGGGCAGGTCCACCGCGGTGATCAGCTCGCCGTGTTCCAGCACGGTATCGTGCTGCGGGGCGTCGTCGGGCAGCCGGTACAGGTCGATGATCGGGATGCTCCGGGCGCCCTTGACGCCCTCCACCTGCACCACCGCGCCCAGCGCGGTCAGCGCCACGGCCAGGTCGGAGGGGTGCACCGCGACGCAGTGCCGGGAGGCGCCGAGGATCGCGTGGTCGCGGTGATATCCCTCCAGCGCCGAGCAGCCCGATCCGGGCCGGCGCTTGTTGCACGGGGTGGTGACGTCCTGGAAGTACGGGCACCGGGTGCGCTGCATCAGGTTCCCAGCGGTGGTGGCCACGTTGCGCAGTTGCCCAGAGGCGCCGGAGAGCAGCGCGGCGGAGACCATCGGGTAGCGCTGCCGGATCACCGGATCCACGGCGAGGTCGCTATTGCGCACCGTGGCGCCGATCCGCACCCCACCCCCGGCCAGCGGTTCGATCATGTCGAACGGCAGGTGGCTGACGTCGACCAGCAGGTCGGGGGCGGCCACGCCCAGCTTGAGATGGTCGACCAGGTTCGTGCCCGCCCCGAGGAACGCCGCACCGGGACGCGCGGTCACGGTGGCGACCGCGCTGCGCGTGTCCTCGGCGCGCTGGTAGTCGAACGGGATCACCGGGTGCCCCTCCGTTCCACGGGTTCGGTCGGGACCGCCGTCGCGCCGTCCGGCAGGCGGATCAGCGGACCGCCTCCCGGATCGCGGCGACGATGTTGGCGTAGGCGCCGCAGCGGCACAGGTTGCCGCTCATCCGCTCGGCGATCTCCTCGTCGGTGAGTTCCACGGCACCGGAGAGGTCGGCGGTGACATGGCTGGGCCAACCGGCCTCCGCCTCGGCGAGCATGCCGACCGCCGAGCAGACCTGTCCGGGCGTGCAGTACCCGCACTGCAGGCCGTCGTGGTCGAGAAGGGCCTGCTGGATCGGGTGCAGCCGCTCGCCGTCGGCCAGGCCCGCCGCGGTGACGATCTCCGCGCCGTCGTGCGCGACGGCGAGGGCGAGGCAGGTGGTGGCCCGGCGGCCGTCCAGCAGCACCGTGCACGCGCCGCACTGCCCGTGGTCGCACCCCTTCTTCGGGCTGGTGATGCCCAGCCGCTCGCGCATCGCGTCCAGCAGCGTGGTGCGGGTGTCCACGACCAGCCGGTGCGGCTCGCCGTCCACGCGGAGACCGATCTCCACGTCCATGATCCGCCACCTCCCCGCGTGCCGGGCGTCACCTCACCCTTGCCCAGCCACGCCGGGACCACCCAGGGCCTTTCGGCCCACCGCGGTGTCGGCGTCCGGCCCGACGGCCGGGGGTGGCTGTCAGATCTCCAGGCGGGACTCCTCCAGGTCGAACTCGCGAATGATCCGGTTCATCACCTCGTTGGAGATCTCGCCCTCGTTGCGCAGGCGGATCAGTTCCTGACGCTGGGTGTGCAGCACGGTGCGGACCATGCGCTGGTACGCCAGCGACCGTTCCTCGTAGCCGTCATCCTCGATCTTGCCGGCCCGGGCGGCCAGGCGCCGCTTGCGGTACTCGTACATGCCACGCATGCGTTCCACGGTCTCGTCCCGGGTCCATTCGAGCTGCGCGAGCGCGTCGATCTCCAGCAGTGCCGCCCTGGTGGCGGCGAGCCGGGCGCGCAGTTCCTCCTCCGCCACCTCTCCCCCGTCGTCGCCGAGCCGCAACCGCCGGATCAGCGCCGGCAGCGAAAGGCCCTGCAGCACGAGCGTGGCGAAGATGACGGCGAATGTGAGAAAGATGATCAGGTCCCGCCCCGGGAATGCCGCGCCCCCAACGGTGGCCAGCGGCAGCGCCAGCGCCGCGGCCAGCGACACCGCGCCCCGCATGCCGCTCCACGCGAGCACCAGCCGCGGGCGCGCACCCACCCGGCGAGCGCGCTGGCTTTCTCGGCGGTCCAGCGCACGGATCAGGTAGGGCATGGTGAACAGCCACACCAGCCGAGCCAGGACGACCACGGCGCTGACGGCGAGCGCGTAACCGGCGAGCGACGCGACGGACCACCCGTGCAGCCCACTGACCACGGTGCGCAGTTGCAGTCCGACCAGGACGAACAGGATCGCGTTGAGCAGGTAGTTGAGGATGTCCCAGACCATCAGGCCCTCCAGCCGCACGCGCGGCGGGATGATGGCGGGACCGCGGATGCCCATGTAGATGCCGGTGGTGACGGCGGCGAGCACCCCGGAAGCGCCGATCGCGTTGGCCGGGATGAACGCGGCGTACCCGCTGAGCAGCGAGATGGTGACGCTCACCTGCGGGTCGGCGGTGTGTTGCCGGATGAGCGCGACGGCCCAGCCGACCGCGATGCCGATCGCGACGCCGCCGGCCGCACCGCCGACGAACCGCAGACTGGCGTCGCCCAGGGAGAAGCCGCCACCGGCCACCGCGGCCAGCGCGACCTTGTAGGTGACCAGGGCGGTGGCGTCGTTGAACAGCCCCTCCCCTTCCACGGAGCTGATCAGCCGGCGGGGCAGCCCGAGCCGCCGCATGATCAGGGCCGCGGCCAGCGGGTCGGTGGGTGAGACGATCGCGCCGAGCGCCACCGCCGCAGCCCAGGGCAGCGCGGGCACAAGGGCGTGCGCGACCGCGGCGACCGCGGCCGTGGTGGCCAGCACCAGGCCCACCGAACTGAGGGTCAGCGAGCGGAGGTTCCGCCGCAGGTCACCGAAGTTGGCGAAGAACGCCGCCCCGTACAGCAGCGGTGGCAGGAAGACCACCAGGACGACGTCCGGGTTGAGCGCGACCGTGGGAATCCCGGGGACGAACCCGATCAGCGCGCCGCCGATCACCAGGACAATGGGATAGGGAACGGACACCGCCCGGGCCAGCGCGCTGAAGCCGGCCACCGCGACCAGCAACCCGGCGATAAGGATCTCGGCCTGACCCATCACGGCCGCCTAACGTCGGGAGACACCCGCGCCTCGTCACGCTTCGTTCAGGTCGCCGAGTGTAGCCGGAGCGGCGGCCGCGGACCCGGCGAACGCGGTGGTGTGCGGCGGCCGGTGGTCCGGCCGTGGGATGATCGGGGCGATGCGACTCCTGGTGCACCTCCTGATCACCGCGGCGGCGCTGTGGGTGACCACCGCGCTACCCGGCATCGAACTCGGGGGCGGTTCGCAAGCCGCGCGCATCGGCACGCTGCTCGTGGTCGCGCTGCTGTTCGGCGTGGTCAACGCGGTGGTCAAGCCGGTGGTGAAGGTGCTGGGCTGCGCGGTGTACCTGCTCACCCTCGGCCTGATCGGCCTGGTGGTGAACGCGCTGCTGTTCCTGCTCACCGCGTGGCTCGCCGGCAAGCTGCAGTTGCCCTTCCACGTGTCCGGGTTCTGGCCCGCCTTCTGGGGCGCGATCATCGTGTCCGTGGTGAGTTTCGTGCTGCACCTGGCCCTCGGCCGGTTCGAACGCCCGGTGCGGGAGGAGTCCGAATGATCACGGCGGGTTGCGGGCGCGCGCGCAGGCGGAGGGTCCAGCCGTGAACCACGCGCTGGCCACCGCCGCCGGGGCGATCGCGTTCCTCTGGCTCGGGATGGTGCTGGCCATCTCGTTCGTCGAGGCCCCGCTGAAGTTCCGCGCGCCAGGGGTGACCATCCCGCTCGGCCTGGGTATCGGGCGGATCGTGTTCCGCGCGCTGAACCGGATCGAGGCCATGCTCGCCGTGGCGGTGGTCGGCGTGCTGGCCGCCGCGCACCCGGCGGTGGGCGTGCTGTGCGCGACCGCCGTGGTCGTCGTGGTGCTCGCCGGGCAGCTCGCGGTGATCCGCCCCCGGCTGAACCGCCGCTCCGACCGCGTGCTCGCCGAGGGTGACACCGGCCAGCGCTCCTCCGACCACCTGGTCTACGTGGCCACTGAGCTGGTCAAGGTGGCCGGCCTGCTCGCGCTGGGGGTGCTGGCCCTGACCGGCTGACCGGGCCGCCGCCGCGCCTGGTCGACACCGCGTCGCCGTCCCGTCGCGGCGCGTCGGCGTCATCGAAACGGCCGTTCACCGGCTATTGACAAGCCCTGTGACCGCCGCCATAGTGGCAAATCACTTTCGCGCGCTAGTAGCGCGCTCTAGGTGACGCAGCGCCACGGCGGGCGGGTCGGGCAGTCGCACGGTGCCCAGCTCGCCGACGGTTTCGCACTGGATGTCGTAGCCGTACTGGCAGTTGACGAACACCTCGACGTCCACCCGCACGCCCTCGGCCGGGTTGGGCACGCCGGCCGGCGGCTCAACGCACACGCCCCGCCGGACCGCCTCGCCGAAGGACAGGTTCTCCGCGGCGACCTGGGCCAGCACGTCCGGGTCCATCTGCTTGATGTGCACGTAGTCGATGCGCTCGCCGTACCGGCGGATCAGGTCGAGGGTGTCGCCCCCGCCGTAGGCCACGTGCCCGGTGTCCAGGCAGAGGTTGGCGTACCGGGCGTCGGTGGAGTCGAGGAACCGCTCGATCTCCGCCTGGGTCTGGACGTGGCTGTCCGCGTGCGGGTGCAGGCACAGCCGCACGTCGTACTCCTCCAGCAGGATCCGGCCCAGCTCGTCGGCCGCGGTGCCGAGTGCGGCCCACTGCGCCGCGGTCAGTATGGGCTCCTCGGTGAACCCGCCCGTCTTCTCGTCCCGGTACATGGTCGGGATGAACACCAGGTGGTGTGCGCCCGCGGCGGCGGTCAGCTCGGCCACCCTGCGGGTGTGCGCGAGCATCTCGTCCCACTCGTGCGGGCGGTGCAGCGCGCCGAACGTGGTGCCGCCGGAGACCCGCAGCCCTCGGGAGCCGACCTCGTCCGCCAGCCGCCGAGGGTCGGTGGGCAGGTAGCCGTACGGGCCGAGCTCGAGCCACCGGTAGCCGGCCTGCACCAGCTCGTCCAGGAACCGGGTGAACGGCACCTGGTGCTCGTCGGAGGGAAACCACACGCCCCAGGAGTCCGGTGCGGAGCCGAGGCAGAGGTTGCCGGCGACGGTCCGGGGCAGGATGCGGTCGGACGCCGTTGTCATGGAACTCCCATCTAGTGGGACGTTGGGAAGTGGAAGGCGGCCTCGACGGACCGGTTGACGTGCGGCCAGCGGGAGGTGACCACCTTGGCGCGGGTGTAGAAGCGCACGCCCTCCGGGCCGTGGATGGGGCTGTCGCCGATCAGCGAGTCCTTCCAGCCACCGAAGGAGTAGAACGACATCGGCACCGGGATCGGCACGTTGACGCCGATCATGCCGACCTTGACCTCGCGCTGGAACCGGCGCGCGGCCGCCCCGCTGGAGGTGAAGATCGCGGTGCCGTTGCCGTACGGGTTGGCGTTGATGATGTTGATCGCCTCGTCCACGGTGTCCGCGCGCACCACGGACAGCACCGGCCCGAAGATCTCCTCCCGGTAGGCGTCCATGGCCGGGGTGACGTGGTCGAGCACGGACGGGCCGACGAAGAAGCCGCTCTCGTGGCCGGGCACGGTGTGGCCGCGGCCGTCCACCACCACGGTCGCGCCCTGCTCGGCGCCCCGCGCGACGGCGTTCTCCACCCGCTGCCGCGCGGCCTGGGTGACCAGCGGTCCCATCTCGCTGCTCGGGTCGTCGCCGGGGCCGATCCTGACCTCCCGGGCCTTGCGAGCCAGCACGTCCACCAGGGCGTCGCCGGCCTCGCCGACCGCGACGCCGACCGAGACGGCCATGCAGCGCTGGCCGGCGGAGCCGAACGCGGCGGCGGTGAGGTGGTTGGCGGCGAACTCCAGGTCGGCGTCGGGCAGCACCACCGCGTGGTTCTTCGCGCCGCCGAGGGCCTGCACCCGCTTGCCGGCGGCGGTGGCGCGCTCGTGCACGTACTTGGCGATCGGGGTGGAGCCGACGAAGGACACCGCGGCGACGTCCGGGTGGTCCAGGATGGCGTCCACCGCCACCTTGTCGCCGTGCACCACGTTGAACACCCCGTCCGGCAGCCCGGCCTCGGCGTACAGCTCGGCGATGCGGTTGGACGCGGACGGGTCGCGCTCGCTGGGCTTGAGCACGAAGGTGTTGCCGGCGGCGATGGCGATGGGATGCATCCACAGCGGCACCATGATCGGGAAGTTGAACGGGCTGATCCCCGCGCACACGCCCAGCGGTTGCCGGAAGGAGTGCACGTCCACGTCCCGGGAGACCTGGTCGGAGAAGCTGCCCTTGAGCACCTCGGCGATCCCGCAGGCGTACTCGACGACCTCCCGGCCGCGGACGATCTCGCCGCGCGCGTCGTCGACCACCTTGCCGTGCTCGGCGGAGACCAGCCGGGCCAGCTCGTCCTCGTGACGCATCAGTAGCTCGCGGAACGCGAACATGACACGCATGCGCTGGGTGAGCGAGGAGTTCGACCACGACTCGAACGCCTTGGCCGCCGCGGCCACCGCGTTGTCCACATCGGAGGGTTCGGCGAGCAGCACCTCGGCCTGCTGCTGTCCGGTGGCCGGGTTCCACACCGGCCCGGTGCGGGTGGAGCCGGCCGACGTGGCGGCCCCGTTGATCCAATGCTCGATGGTCCTCACGGCGAACTCCTGGTTGTCTCGTGCTTTCGGGCATGTGCCACCGGCGCGACGCCGGGGCCTCGCGTTGTCGGATGTTCGGCTGTGCCGCGTCGCGCCGGCGCGGCCGGTCAGAGGTAGTGGCGCTGGTTCCGCTTGGCGCGCCGGTAGTCGGCGTAGGCCCGGCGCGTGCTGTCCAGTTCGGACACCTCGCTGACCGGCACGTCCCACCAGGCGCTGCCCGGCGGGTTGGGGCCGAACAGGTCGGTCTCCACGTAGACCACGGTGGTGCGGTCGGCGGCCCTGGCCTTCTCGATGGCGGTGCGGAACTCGGCCACCCCGGATGCGCGCAGTACGTTCGCGCCGAGGCTGGCCGCGTTGGCCGCCAGGTCCACCGGCAGCACGTCCCCGTCGAGCAGGCCGGTTTCCCTGCTGCGGTACCGGTAGGCGGTACCGAACCGCTGCGAACCCAGCGACTCCGACAGCGAGCCGATGGAGGCGAAGCCGTGGTTCTGCACCACCACCACGATCACCTTCAGCCGCTCGGCGACCATGGTGACGATCTCCTGCGCCATCATCAGGTAGGAGCCGTCGCCGACCAGGACGAACACCTCGCGGTCCGGGGCGGCCATCTTGACCCCGACCCCGGCGGCCACCTCGTAGCCCATGCAGGAGTAGGCGTACTCCACGTGGTAGGCCTTCGGGTCCGAGGCGCGCCAGAGCATCTGCAGGTCGCCGGGCATGCTGCCGGCGGCGTTGATCACCACGTCGTGCTCGCCAGCGAGTTCGTTGAGGGCCCCGAGGATCTCGGTCTGCGCCGGCAGCGGGCCGTGACCGCGGTGGAAGCACTCGTCGGCGGTGCGCCGCCACGTCTCGGCCAGTTCCCGGGTGCGGGCCCGGTAGGCCTGGTCGACCTGCCACCCGGCCAGTGCGGCGGCCAGCGCGTCGAGCCCGTGCCGGGCGTCCGCGACGACCGGCAGCGCGGCGTGCTTGACCGCGTCCAGCCGGGCCACGTTGAGGTTGACGAAGGTGACGTCGGGGTTGCCGAACACGGTCTTGCTGGCGGTGGTGAAGTCGCTGTACCGGGTGCCGATGCCGAGCACCACGTCGGCGTCGGCGGCCAGCGCGTTCGCCGCCGAGGTACCGGTGGAGCCGATGCCGCCCACCGCGCACGGGTGATCCCAGGGCACCGCGCCCTTGCCGGCGTGCGTGTCGGCCACCGGGAGGCCGGTGGCCTCGGCGAAGGATCGCAACTGCTCGGTGGCCTCGGAATACACCACGCCGCCGCCGGCGACGATCAGCGGCCGGCGCGCCGAGCGCAGCAGCTCGGCGGCGCGCTCGATCGTCGGGGCTTCCGGCACCGGGCGGCCCACGCTCCACACCCGGTGCCGGAAGAACTCCACCGGCCAGTCGTACGCCTCGGCCTGCACGTCCTGCGGCAGGCACAGGGTCACCGCGCCGGTCTCCACCGGGTCGGTGAGCACCCGCATGGCGGCGAGCGCGGCCGGGATGAGTTGCTCGGGCCGGCTGATCCGGTCGAAGTACTTGGACACCGGGCGGAACGCGTCGTTGACCGACACGTCGCCGGCGCGGGTGTCCTCGAGCTGCTGCAGCACTGGGTCCGGGACGCGGGTGGCGAACATGTCGCTGGGCAGCAGCAGCACGGGCAGCCGGTTGGTGGTGGCCAGCGCGGCGCCGGTGACCATGTTGGTCGAGCCGGGCCCGGTGGAGGCGGTGCAGGCGAAGGTGGCCAGCCGGTTGCGCATCTTGGCGAACGCGGCCGCGGCGTGCACCATGGCCTGCTCGTTGCGGGCCAGGTAGTAGGGCAGGTCGGCCTCGCCGGTGCGGGCGGCCTGCAGCAGCGCCTGGCCCAGCCCGGCGACGTTGCCGTGCCCGAAGATGCCCCACACGCCGGGGATCAGCCGCTGCTCGACGCCGTCCCGCTCGCTGAACTGGTTGGCCAGGAACCGCACCAGGGCCTGCGCGGTGGTGAGCCGAACGGTCTGCTGGGTGGACACCGCCCTCACCCGTCCCTCCTGGTCGTGCCGAACGGCAGCCGGGGGTCGACCCGCTGGGACTCCCAGGTCTGCCGCACCCAGCCGTGGGCCGGGTCGTCGCAGATCAGCCAGGCGCGTTCCGGGCCGGGCCCAGCCATCACGTTGAGGTAGTACAGGTCGTAGCCGGGCACCGCCATGGAGGGGCCGTGCCAGCCGTGCGGGATGAGCACCACGTCGCCGGAGCGCACCTCGGCGAGCACCTCGATCGGCCGGTCCACCGTCCCGTAGACCCGCTGGTAGGCCATGCCCGGCCCGGCCGGGCCGTCGGCGACCTCGAAGTAGTAGATCTCCTCGAGCTCGCTCTCCCCCTCGCGCGCCTCGTCGTGCTTGTGCGGCGGGTACGAGGACCAGTTGCCCCCGGGGGTGAGCACCTCGCACACCAGCAGCCGGTCGGCGTCGAAGGTGTGCGGCAGGCAGTAGTTGTTCACCTGGCGGCTGCAGGTGCCGGCGCCGCGCAGTTCGGCGGGCACCTGCTCGGCGGCGCCGTAGCGGGCCGGTAGCCGGCGCTCGCAGCGCGCCGAGGGCAGCGCGAACCGGCCGCCGCCGGCGCTCTCCACCACCGCCTCGGCGTCCCGGGGCAGGTAGGCGAAGTCGGTCACGGACGCGAACACGTCCGGCCGGCCAGCCAGCTCGAATGGCTTCTCGTCCACGGTCACCGTGCACGAGCCGGCGAGCGGCAGCACCAGGTGCTCGGCGTCGCCGGTGCGGATGGTCTCGCGCTGCCCGGGGGCGAGTTCCAGGACACGCAGCCCGGAGAAGCCCCACCCGGCCGACTCCGGCGTGACGACCAGGCTGAACGGCCCCTCGGCCGTGCTCCCGGCCGGCCGGTACAGGTCGCGGTGCTCGGTTACGGTCACAGCAGGCTCACCGCCTTGTCGACAGCCCCGGCCACGTCCCCGTCGGCCGGGTACAGCAGGGAACGTCCGACAACGAGGCCCTGCACGGTAGGCAGGGAAAGCGCCTTCTGCCAGGCGGCGAACGCCGCATCCGCGTCGGTCACCTCTCCGCCGAGCAGCAGCACCGGCAGCGTCGAGGCGGCCAGCACCCGCTCCATGTCGTCCACCACCGGCAGCTTCAGCCAGGTGTAGGCGCTGCGCCGGCCCAGCCCGGCGGCGATGGTGATGGAGGTGATCACCGCCTCCGGGGACAGGTCGTTGCGGATCCGGCCGTCCACCCAGCGGGAGAGGAACGGCTCCACCATGGCGATCAACCCGCGGTCGGCCAGGTCGTTCACGGCCCGCGCGCAGCCTTCCAGGGTGGCCGCCGTGGCCGGGTCCTCCAGCGCGATGCGGGTGAGCATCTTGCCGCCGTCGAAGCCCATCGCGGCGATGGTCGCCGCGTCGTAGCCGGTGAACCGGTCGTCGATCTCGAAGCTCGATCCGGCCACACCGCCTCGGTTCATCGAGCCGAACACCGACTTGCCGTCCAGCACGCCGAGCAGCAGCAGGTCCTCCACGATGTCGGCGGTGCCGAGCACCCCGGTCACCCCGGGCCGGGACAGCGCCACGCACAGCCGGTCCAGCAGTTCGCCGCGGTCGGCCATGGCCAGCGGGTCGTTGCCCACCGCGTTCGCCCCGCGGGCCGGGTGGTCGGCGGCGATGATCATGGCCCGGCCGGTCTCGCCGAGCGGGGAGGCGGCCGGTACCCGCCGGGCGGCGGCCTCGGCGATCGCCTCGGGGTTGCCCACCCGGGCGCGGACGATCTCGGGAACCCGGTCAGCCACCGGTCACCTCGCTCCGTGCCTGTTCCCGAACCCACCCCGGGGTGTTCCGGTGCTCGGCCTCGCACGCCTGCCCGGTTCCGGGCCAGGCCGCCAGCCTGGCCTCCACCTCGGCGGTGGTGGGCATCGCGTCCGAGCAGGCCAGTTGCCCGGCCACGTGGGCGCCGGCGGCGTTGGCGAAGGCGATCATCCGGCGGGTGGCCCAGCCGGCGAGCAGGCCGTGGCACAGCGCGCCGCCGAAGGCATCACCGGCGCCCAGGCCGTTCACCACGTCCACCGGCACCGGTGATACCCGCACCGGCCCCGCGCCATCCACCGCGAGCACACCCCTCGGTCCCTGCTTCACCACGGCCAGCCCGACGCCGCGGTCCCGCAGCGCGGCGGCAGCGGCGTCCGGCTCGCGCACGCCGACCGCCGTCTCGCACTCGTCCAGGTTGCCCACCGCGACCGTGACATGCGGCAGGGCCTTGCCGATCCACGCCCGCGCCTCCTCCCGCGAGGTCCAGAACATCGGCCGGTAGTCCAGGTCCAGCACGGTGATCCCGCGCCGGCCGCGGGCCGCCAGCGCGGCAAGCGTGGTGCTGCGGCTGGGCTCCTGGCACAGCCCGGTCACCGTCACCCAGAAGATCCGCGCCGCCCGGATGGCGTCCATGTCCAGGTCGTCCTCGGTCAGGTCGAGGTCGGGCGCCGTGGGGAAGCGGTAGAAGTACAGCGGGAAGTCGTCCGGCGGGAAGATCTCGCAGAACGTCACCGGGGTGGGCAGGTGCGGCGACTCGCCGACGAATCGGGTGTCCACGCCGTAGCCGTGCAGCGCGCGGCGGACGAACCGGCCGAACGGATCCGCGCCGGTCTTGGTGACCACGGCGGCGCGGCGGCCGTGCCGGGCCGCGGCCACCGCCACGTTGGTCGCGCTGCCGCCCAGGTACTTGCCGAAGGAGGTGACGTCCTCCAGCCCGACGCCGACCTGCAACGGGTAGATGTCGACGCCGATGCGACCCATGGTCACCACGTCGAACGGAACCTGCGTGGTGGGGTCAGCGCGCCAGGCGGCCACCCGCACACCTCCCTGTGTCTCGACACCCTCTAGCGCGATCTACTAGCGCGCTCTAGGTAGAGGTATGCTGCTGGTGCTCACCCGGGAATGTCAATACCCTCGGCCGGCGCAGACATGGAGGGGCGGTGCGAGAGCAGCAATCCGGCGGTGACCGCGGCGCGGCGGACGGCCGGCGCCGGGACAAGCGACCCACCATGGCCGATGTCGCGGCCCGCGTGGGCGTGTCCCGGGCGCTGGTCTCGCTGGTGTTCCGGAACGAACCCGGCGCCAGCCAGGAGACCCGCGCCCGGGTTTTCCAGGCCGCGGCCGAACTCGGCTACCGCCCGGACAGCGCCGCCCAGATGCTCGCCCGCAGCCACAGCAAGGTGCTCGGCGTCGCCGCCACCGTGCGTAACCCCTTCCACGCTGACCTCGTGGAGGCCATCCACCCGGTGGCCGAACGGCTCGGCTACGACGTGCTGCTGTCCGTCACCGCGCCCACCCGGGACGAGGTGAAGGCCGTCGAGGCATTGCTGAGCCACCGCTGCGAGGGGCTGATTCTGCTCGGTCCGAATACCGAGCCGGAATACATCGCCGATCTCGGCCGCCGCATTCCCGTCGTGGTGGTCGGCCGCCGTTTTCCCGGCCGCGGCGTGGATTCCGTGCACACCGCGGAGGCCAAGGGCGTGCGCCAGGTGATCGACCACCTGGTCGAGTTGGGCCACCGGTCGATCGTGCACGTCGACGGCGGCCGGCAGCCCGGGTCGGTGGAGCGGCGGCGCGCCTATCAGTCGGCGATGCGCCGGCACGGGCTCGCCGGAGAGATCCGGGTACTGCCCGGCGACCACACCGAGGAGTCCGGCGTGCAGGCGGCGGAGACGCTGCTCGCCGAGCCCCGGCTGCCCACCGCCGTGCTGGCCGGCAACGACCGGTGCGCGCTGGGCCTGCTGGACGCGCTACGGCGGGCCAAGGTGGACATTCCCGGCCAGGTCTCGGTCGCCGGCTACGACGACAGCCACATCGCCCACCTGTCCTACGTCGACCTCACCACCGTCCGGCAGGATCCGGACCGGTTGGCCGAGCTGGCGGTGCGGACCGTGGTGGAACGCCTCGGTGGCGCCGACCTCCCGGCCCGCGAGCAGGTACTGGAACCCAAGCTGGTGGTACGCGGTACCACCGGCCCTCCGCCGGGCCGTGCCGAGGAGGCGGCCGGCGCAGGCGGGTGACGTGCTTTCCAGTCGGCGGCTGACCGTCCCGACAATTGGCGGTAACCGGACAACCGGAAACGTGTGCGCGGGCCGAAGGTTTTCTGCGGAGCGCTACCGGACGCCGAAACGCAGCAACAGCTCCGCCAGATGCTCTCCGCCAGCCATGACGGCGTCGCGGACGACCTGTGGGACGCCGAGGGCGGCCCCGCCCTGGTGACCAGGATGGCCGGCATGCTCGGGCTCACCGGGACCCAGCCGCCGGACGATCCCGGCGAGTGGGGCGACACGCTGACCACCGCGCGCGACGTGGTGACCGTCTACCGCTACATCGCCAACCGGCTCGCCGCCCCAGACCGCGACCTCGTCCTGAGCGCCCTGACCGAAGCACCGCGCACCGCCACGGACGGCTTCGACCAGTACTTCGGCATCCCGGACGGGCTGCCGCACACCCCCTGGGCGATCAAGCAGGGCTGGGGCACCAGCGGTGATGCGGCGGTGATGAACAGCACCGGCCTGGTGGGGCCGAGCCAGCGGTACGTGGCCGTGCTGCTGGCCTCGGCCCCGGCCAGCGCCTACGGCATGCTGCCCCAGGCGGTCACCGCCGCTGCCGGCGCGCTGGCCGGCCTGCTCGGCGCGGCCGGGGCCGGCCAGTGACCGTCCGGCCAACGGCGGCCGATCACTGGCCCACCTTCACCCCCGGCTCGCCCAGCTCGTACTGGATCGGCTGGCTCGGAATCATGCCGGGCCGGTTCGCGCGGCCGCGGCCGCCGATCGGCAGCACCACCCGGCCCAGGGTGCCCTGCAGCAGCATCGCGCTGGCGGTGTAGAAGGCGAGCACGGCCGCGGCCACGAACAGGTTGCCGGCGATCGGCACCGCGGCGCCGATTCCCGCGGTCCACCCGATGGCCAGGATCGTGGCGGCCACCGCCAGGACGACCAGGGTCGCCGACAGGGCGAGGTTCTCCGGCACGGCGGCCAGCGCGCACATCCACGTCACCGCGGCGAGCACGATGAACCAGTAGCCGGCGCCCACCAGCGCACCCGGCGCGGTGAACAGCACCGGCGACCACAGCGTGATCACCGAGTACAGCCCGAAGGCCAGCCAGAACGCGCCCCACATGCCGTGGACCGCGGTAGCGAGGCCGTCGCGGGCGCGGAAGGACCACATCCCGGCAAGGAACTGTGCCAGGCCCCCGAAGAAGAACGCGAACGGGAAGAGGACCAGCGGGGTGGCCGGCCCGCCGTACCAGCCGGCGAGGTTCGCCGCCACCATGAACGTCGCGCCGGCGAGACCGTACAGCCCGAGGATCGACGGCGCGGCCACCGGCTGGAGCGAGATCTGGGTGTGCGACCGCCAGAACGAGACGTCCCGCCCCTCCGCGGCCTCACGCTGGCCGGGCACCGACGGGGCCTGTTCCGCTGACGCGTGTGTCATGGCAACCTCCGACAAGACGACGTCCACGAGTGCCGACCCACGCCCGGCACGGGCGACGTCGCCGCCCGCCCGAGCTCCGGGCCGCCCGATGGGCGGGCACGTCGGACACGGCGGTGCCCCCCACCGACGCGCACCGGCTACCCGCACCCGGTCCGAATATGCGCGGATATGCCGATTCGCCCGTTTCTCCCCGGGCCCGCTGTGCACCCACGGTGACCGCTTGCTCGCGGTCGTGCGCAACCACCGCACGTGAGCACGGCGTTTCCGCGGCGGGAAAAGAGGGCATCTAGGGACCGATCAGACATTCGGATGTCGCCGCCTGGAGGAGGACGTGATGGCCGCGCCCACGATCGTCGGCATCGTCGCGGTGATGGTGATCGTGCTGGTGCTGCTCTCCATGCTGGTCCGACAGCTGGCGCAGCACCGCCACCTGCGGCGGGTGTTCGGGCCCGAGTACGAGCACGCCGTGGCGAGCGCGGAGAGCCGCCGCGCGGCCGAGCGGGAACTGGCTGAGCGGGAGAAGCGGCACGACGATCTGGAACTGCGGCCGATCCCGCCCACCGCCCGCGAGCGCTACACCCGCCGCTGGAACCAGGTCCAGGAAGAGTTCGTCGACAAACCCACCGAGGCGGTCGCCGAGGCGGATCAGCTACTAACCGAGCTGATGGCCGAGCGCGGATACCCGACCCAGGGATTCGAGCAGCAGCTCGGCGATCTGTCCGTGGAGCACGCGGAGACGGTCAGCTCCTACCGCGAGGCGCACGCCATCTCGCAGCGCAACCGCAGCGGCGAGGCATCCACCGAGGAGTTGCGCACCGCGATGGTGCGCTACCGCGGCCTGTTCGACGACCTGCTCCGGCACGGCACGCCCGGCGGGGGAGCCCGGTCGCGCTGACGATGGCCTGACGGCGGCCCGGGCGCCGCGAGTCCCGGCCGTTGGCGTCACCCACCTGCCGACCAGACCGTTGCCCCACCGCGAGCGCTCCGAACCCGAACGCGGGTGATCGGCTCCGCGGGCGGCGACGGGTTAGCCGGCGGCGTGTCGAGGTATCTCACGGGCATGTGGTTGCTTCGACCGCCGGGCGCCGACGGAGCACGGCGATGACCCACTCCGACAGCGGGCCGCGTGGTCGCGGCAGGGTCGGCGTGGTCGCCATGCGGTCCACGACGGTGGCGGGCATCGCTCCTCCGGTGTCCGCGCGGTCGCGTCCGGCACGCGGCGCGGCCGCGGTGGGCGGGTCCACGCCAGGACTACCCTCGGTCGCACCGGTCGGACACTGAAGGTCCGCCCGCGTTGTCCGCCGCAGCCTGCCACGACCGGGTGACCGCGTCCGTTTCCGCCGCGCCCGCCGGCGCCCCGGACCAGCCGTTCCGGGCGCCACCGTCGGGGCATCAGCGGCGGTCGCTGAACCGGATGTCCAGCGAGCGCAGGTAGGTCTGCAGGCCCGCGTCCTGCACCGGGATCAGGTGCGCGTCCGCCCCCGACTCGTTGACGTGCGCGTGCCACTTGCCGGGCGGGGTGACGAACGCGCCACCGGGTTCCCAGTCCACCCGCTGCGGGTTGACGATGTTGCCGCGCTCGTCGAGGCGGTCGCCGAGCAGCGTGTAGCAACCCGGGCGGCAGTCCAGGATCAGGTCGAGCGCGACCGACTGGTGCCGGTGCGGTCGCTGTGTCTGCCCCTCGGGCAGCAGCCCGAACATCGCCCACAAAACGTGCGTGATGGTCAGCGTCTGCTCTTCCTCGGCGTTGGCGAGCAGCACGCTGACCCGGTTGCGCTCGTTGGCGCCGGGTTGCTCGGCGATCCGCCGCAGCTCCGACACGGCGCGGGCACGCGGGAACTTGGTCGGCCGGAAGCGGGGCCGGGTCGCGGTGGCGCCGAGGTAGCGCAGCAGCGGCTCGTCGGTCACCCAGTAGATCGCCGCGTCGGACTCGGCGTGGTGGGTGCCGCGGCTGCCCGCCGGCAGGGTGATGAAGTCGCCCTTCTCCCAGCGCACCAGCCGGCCGTTGACCGCGGAGAAGCCCCGGCCGCGCAGCACGTAGTACAGCTCCGAGGTGGCGTTCGGCTCGGTGCGGATCGACTCGTCCGCGCGGATCCGCAGGAAGTTGGCGACCAGGCCGGGGCTGGTCGCCGGACCGGAGTCGACGCCGAGGTGCTCGGCGAGGTCCAGCGGGACGATCCGGGTCGGGCCGTCCGCGTACAGCTCGGGGGCGAAGCGCTCCACCGGCACCCGGCTGACGTGGCCGGAGCCGATTGGGTTGGCGGCCTTGGTGTACTCGAAGTACCGGGCGTCCTCGGTCCAGTCCTCGAACCGGCCCTCGAAGCCGTACTCGGCGACGTTGACCAGGGGCGCGGGCACGGTCGGGTCCAGCTCGTCGGTCGCCGGCTCGCCGATCGCGGTCATCGGTCATCCTCCCCAAGTGTGAGATACGACTTGTATCTATAACGCTGCCCTACCGTATTCGCCGAACCGACCAGTGGCAATGGAGACGGGATGGCGCAGCAGACGGCGGCGAAGGACCGGGCCTACCGGTACACCAAGGACCGGGTACTGAACGGCACCTTCGCCGGCGGTGAGTTGATCAGCGAGGGGCAGGTCGCCGACGCGCTGGGGATGAGCCGAACCCCGGTGCGCGAGGCGTTCCTCCGGCTGGAGGCGGAGGGGCTGCTGCGGCTGTACCCGAAGCGCGGCGCGGTCGTGGTGCCGGTGTCAGCCCGCGAGGTGGAGGCCGTGCTGGAGGCCCGGGAACTGATCGAGAGCCACGCGGTGACCAAGCTGCTGGCCAAGCCGGCGGCGGTGCGGGAGGCGGCGGTCGCCCGGCTGCGGGAGCTGCTCGCCGCCCAGACCGAGCTGCGCGAGCGCGGCGACGTGCGCGGATTCGTGGACGCCGACCGCCGCTTCCACAGCACGATCGTGGCCGAGGCGGACAACCCCATCCTGTCCGAGCTGTACGAGTCGCTGCGCGACCGGCAACTGCGCATGGGGGTGGACGCGCTGGTGCGCGACCCGGACCGGCCGCGGACCATCCACCGGGAACACACCGAACTGGTGGAGCTGATCGAGCGCGGCGAGCCGGATGCCTTCCGCAGCCGGCTGGCGCACCACCTCGGCGGTACCCGGCGCACCCTGCTGGGTCCCTGACCACGGGTGCCGGCAGCGGGCCCCGCGGCCAGGGACGGGGCGCTCAGCGCGTCGCGTTGACCAGTTCGCGGGCGTCCTCAATGGACTCCACGGCCGGTGCGGACCCGGCGAGCGGCCGGTTCGCCGACTCCCGCGTGAACCACAGCGAGACCGCGCCGATCACACCCGCGATCATCAGGTAGTACGCCGGCCAGTTCAGCTCGCCCGTGCCGCTGACCAGCGCGGTCATCACGGTGGCAACGGTGCCGCCGAACAGCGACACGGAGATGTTGAACGCGATGGACAGCGAGCCCTGCCGGATGTGCGTGGGGAACAGCGCCGGCAGCGTGGACGGCAGCGACCCGCTGAAGATCACCAGCGTCAACCCCATGATCAGCAGGCCGAAGAACACCGGCACCGTGTGGCTGTTCTCGATCAGCAGCAGCGACGGGATGGACAGCACCACCAGCGCCACGCAGCCGATCATCACCACCGGCTTGCGGCCGAACCGGTCGGAGGCCCGGCCGACGAAGGTCACCGCCGCCATCATTACCAGCATGACCGCGATCTGCAGCAGGTAGGACTCGGTGTCGCCCATGGCGCGCCCGCCGCGCGCGGGTAACTCGGTGCTGAGGTAGGTGGGCATGTACGAGGTCAGCATGTAGTTGGTGACGTTCCACACCAGCACTAACCCCACGCACTGCAGCAGCGCCGGCCACTGGCGCAGGAAGATCGCGCGGAACTCCTCCGCGGTGGCGCTGCGCTCGGCCTGGGCCCGCTCGGCGTGGGCGCGCTCGGCGGCTTCGGTGAGCCGGGCGAAGGCCGGCGTCTCCTCCAGCTTGATCCGCAGGTAGAGGCCGACGATGCCGAGCGGTCCGGCGATCAGGAACGGGATGCGCCATCCCCAGGACAGCAGCTCCTGGGCGGACAGCGTGGCGCTGAGGATCGTGACGATGCCCGCGCCCATGACGTAGCCGGTGAGCGTGCCGAACTCCAGCCAGCTCCCCAGGAAGCCGCGGCGGCGGTCCGGCGCGTACTCAGCGATGAAGGTCATCGCGCCGCCGTACTCGCCACCGGTGGAGAAACCCTGCACCAACCGGGCGAGCAGCAGGAAGACCGGTGCGGCGATGCCGATCGAGCCGTAGCCGGGGATGACGCCGATGCAGAACGTGCCGATCGCCATCATGATCATGGTGACGGCGAGCACGCGGGTACGGCCGATGCGGTCCCCGAGCGGGCCGAAGAACAGCCCGCCCAGCGGGCGCACCACGAACGCGGCGGCGAAGGTGCCGAACGCGGCGAGCATCTGCACCGTCGCGTTCGACCCTGGATAGAACACCTTGCCGATCGTCGTCGCGATGTAGGCGTAGACGCCGAAGTCGAACCACTCCGTCACGTTGCCGATGGCCGCGGCGGCCACGGCGCGCTTCATCGTGCCGGGGTCGACGACGGTGATGTCATCGAGGCTCAACCCGGCCGAGCCGTCGCCACGGCCGGAGTTGGCGCTCTCCGTCATGCGGAACACCTCGCTCGTTCGTTTGTGGACGCGCAACCGTCGACCGCGTCGCCGCGGCCGCCGGCTGACCGGCGACCAGCGGCTTCGCGGCCCGGCCCGGCGCGGCGCACCGCCGCAAGCGTGCGGCTGGCGCCCGTGCGCGTCCGCGAAGGCCGCTCAGCGTCCGGCGCCGGGTCGACGTCCCTCGCCGGGCCGGTTCGCGGCCGCCGGCGCCGACGGATCGGGCGCCCTCGACTCGTCCGATCCGCTGGTCCCGGCGCACCGCCGAAGCCGGGCGACGCCCTCGCGCTGCCGGCCGGGGCGGCCGTTCCGCGGGAGCACGGGTTCCGCCACGCCCGCGCTGGGACGCTGAGCTTCGTTGTGCTGTCACATCCGGGTGGGATCCGAGTGGGCTCGATAGACGTCCTTCCGTCCGCGTGGTCTCGGCACCGCGGCGCGCGGGCGACCGGCCGCCGTGCCGGTCAGCGGGCGGCCGGCCGCTGACCGGCACGGGGCCACCCGGTGATCGGGACCATAGCCACCCGATCACGGGGCGTGCCAAATGGTTGAACAGGGTGCGACATAGATCACCCTCCGCGGTGCCCGACACACGGCGGCCCCTTCCCCGGACTGCCGGGGAAGGGGCCGCGCACCTTCCCAGGCGGAGGTCAGTGGCCGACCACCGCACCCGTCTTCGGGTCGAGGATCAGTTGCTGCGCCTGCGGGCGGCGGAAGTCGAACATGCCGTCCAGGCTGCTCGCCCGGCTGTCGAACGACGCGTCACCGATCCGGCCGGTGTGCCAGTTGTCCTCGATGAACCGCAGTACCGAGGTCTGGTCGGTGAGCTGGTGGTCGACGAAGTTCTGCCGACTGAACGGGGACACCACCAGCAGCGGCAGCCGCGGCCCGTAACCGCAGCGGTCCGGGTAGCCGCCCTGCGCGGACCGGGCCGAGCACAGCGGCTGGTCCACGGCGGCGTCCTGGGATCCGTTGACGATCGGCGAGGCCTGGTGGTCGTACCAGCCGTCGGAGTCGTCGTAGGCCAGCACCACCGCGGTGGACTTCCACTCCGGCGAGCGCTGCAGCTTGTTAACGGTGTCCACGACGAACGCCTGCTCGTCCAGCGGGTCGGAGTAGCCCGCGTGACCGTCCTGGTACTCCGGCGCCTTGAGGAAGCTCACTGCGGGCAGGTTGTGCGCACCCAGCGCGGCGTCGAAGTCGGCCAGATCGTACTGGTGGTTGGCCTGGTCGGTCTGCCCGATCGCCGCGGTGGAGCTGGGCGGCAGGTGCTTCTCGTTGGCGGTGGACCTGTAGTACTGGAACGGCTCGTGGTGCGGGCTGTAGTCCACCACCGAGTTGCCGCCCACGTTGCGGTGGGTGGAGCCGCAGACGGCGTAGCCGTTCTGCGTGCCGGTGGGCCGGAAGCCGCCCTGGAACCAGCCCCAGGTGACGCCGCGCGCGTTGAGCAGGTCACCGATGTTGCGGCCACTCATCGCACCGAGGTTGTTGGACGCGGTGTGGTTCTTGTCCGAGCAGTCGTCCCAGGCCGGATCCGGGTCGTTGATGACGGTGCCGACGCCGCGGGCGTTCGGGGACTGCGTCACGTACGGGTCGCTGACCGGCTGGTGGGTCTTCGGGTCGACCGCCTGGATGCCGTGGGTCTGCCCGGAGATCAGGTTGATCGCGCCAGGGGTGGACGGCCCGAACACCGTGTTGAAGGAGTTGTCGTTGAGCGCGTAGTGCTGCGCGTAGTTCCACAGCCCGGTGACGGTGTTGCCGTCGTAGTAGTCCATCACCAGGCCGGGCTCGCCGAACAGCACCGGCTGGCCGGTGCACTTGCTGCGCTCGGTGTTCTCGACGAACTTGTCCATCTTGCCGCCGTCGAACGCCTTCTGCTCCGAGTCGTAGTCGTGGTCCTGGTCGCAGGTCATCGCCTGGGACGGGGACAGCCGCTTCGGGTTGTAGGCGTTCGGATTGTGGGTCAGCAGCTCCGGCGTGAGCCCGTTGACCTTCGGCGTGTCCGGCGCCGGGGTGAACTTCGTGCCGTCGGTGTTGGCGGCGTGCGGGTAGGTGCCGAAGTAGTGGTCGAAGGAGATATTTTCTCCGAAGATCACCACCAGGTGCTTGATCGGAGTTTCGGTGTGGAAGCCGTCCGCCTGCACCGGCACCAGGTTCTTCGGGCTCGCGTTGCTGACCATCGTGCCGATGACCACGGCAACCACGGCGGCGGTGCCGATGGCGCCGCCCGCGAGCAGCCCCCGCTTTCTGGACCGCTTTCCGCTGTCGTCCTTCACATTCCCTCCACGTGACGCGATCCTGGTCGCGAAACCGGACGTCGGGGCCTCCCTGCCGTCAGCCCAACATCGACCGTCCGAAGTAGTCGGTGCCGTCCCGGACGCCGGGCAGCACGAAGAAGTAGCCACCGCCGAACGGCGAGATGTAGTCGGCCAGCGGCTCGTCGGCCAGCCGCCGCTGCACCGCCTCGAACTGGCGGGCGATGTCCTGCTGGTAGCAGCAGAACAGCAGGCCCATGTCCAGGTTTCCGGCGGGGTCGACGCCGCGGTCGTAGTTGTAGCTGCGGCGCAGGATGCGGCTGTCGTCGGTGTCCGGCCGGCGCGGGTTGGCCAGCCGGATGTGGCTGGTGAGCGGGATGACGTCGCCGGTGGGGTCGTCGTCGTATCCGGGCTCGTCGTGCTCGGCGGCGCCGGTCAGCGGAGCGCCGGTGTCCCGCCTGCGGCCGAAGATGTTCTCCTGCTCGGAGATGGAGATACGGTCCCAGAACTCCACCAGCATCCGGATCAGCCGCACCACCAGGTAGCTGCCGCCGGCGGTCCACGCCGGCTCGCCGGGGCCGGCCCACACCAGGCGGTCCATCGCGGCGGGGTCGCGGACGTCCGGGTTGGCGATGCCGTCCTTGAACCCCATCAGGTTGCGTGGTGTCCCGCTGGGCCGCGGCGCGCTGGTGAACCCGTTCATCCGCCAGCGCACCTGGGCCGCTCCCCTGGTGTGCCGAGCGACGTCGCGCAGCGCGTGCAGCACGGTGTCCGCGCTGCGCGCGGCGAACTGGATGCTCAGGTCGCCGTGGCAGTGCGCGGGGTCGAGCCGGTCGTTGGGGAAGGTGGCCATCGGGGTCAACCGGGCGGGCCGCCGGTCGGCTAACCCGTACCGGTCGTCGAAGAGCGAGGCGCCGACGCCGACGGTGACGGTCAGCCCGTCGGCGGGCACGTCCGGGCCGAGCACTCCGGAGTCGGCGGGCGGCCCGGAGATGCCCACCGGAGCCGGGGTTCCGCCCGAGGTGAGCGCCCTGGCCCGCGCGGTGATCGTGCGGAACAGGTCGGTGAGCTCCGCCCGGTTCGCCGCGATCACGTCGAAGCTGACGAAAGCGGTGTGCGCCGCGGGTTCGGCGAGCACGCCGGCCTGGTGCTCGCCGTGGAACGGGACGGTGGTTTCGGCCGGTGTGGCGTCCACACCGGACGGTCGGGCGGCGGCACCGATCGCCGCCCCACCGGCGGCGGCGCCGGCGAGTCCGGCGCCGAGCAGCGCGCCGCGCAGCAGGTGGCGCCGGGGCAGCAGCGCGCCGCCCTCCTCCGGCTGGGCGTTGGGCGCGCTCACGACGTCCTCCTGGCCTGGCAGATCTCCGCGATCGGCGCGAGCAGTTCGAGTAACTGGCCGGTGGCGCCGTTGATCCGCGCCCGCGCGCCGGCGGGCAGTTGGTCCAGCGGTGTCCAGCCACCCCCGGGGCGCGCTGCCGCGGCGAGTTGCCTGGCAAGCCGGTCCATCCAGGCGTCCACTTCGGACATCGCGGGATAGCGGGGTGCCAGCAGCGGGCGGAGCACGGCCAGCACCTCGCGGGTGCCGTCCAGGTTGGCCGCGGCGGTGGCCAGGCTGGTACCGCTGCCCGCGTCAGCGGCTCCGGTCAACTCGAACCGCTCGGTGTCCTCGAGGATCTCGTGCGCACGCCGGCCCAGGTCGTTCGGATCGACCTGCTGGTTCGGGAAGTCCGCGCGCAGCGCGGCGGTGTCCGCGGCGAGCGCGTCCGCCGCGGCGGCCAGCCCGGCCGCGTCCTCGCCGTGCCACAGGCCGTACTCGACCCGGTGGAAGCCGGTGAAGCCGGGATCGTGCACCCCGCCGGGCAGGCCATCCGGCCGGCCGTCGATCCGGTCCGCGACGTCGCCGAACGCGCCGTAGGCGGCGCCGAGCCGCTCGTAGGCCAGGTGGGCGGGCAGCCAGGCGGCGCGCGCCGCGTCCAGGTCACCAGCGCGCACCGCGTCGCGCAGCGCCGCCGTCCTGGTGACCACCTCGTCTAGCCCCGCGGCCACGTAAGCCTGGTACTGCCGCACCGGTCCGAGCAGGTCGTTGCTGGTCACCGGGACCACCGCCGGCCCGCCGGTGCCGGTGCCGGTGATGTGCACGCGCGGGCCGCTGATCGGGGCGGCCCCCTCCGGGGCGCAGCGGAACGCGTAGGTGCCCGCACCGAGGTCGACCCGCATCGGCCGGGTGACGCCCGGGCCGAGCCCTTCCACCTCGCCGTACACCGCGCCGGTGGCCGTCTCGACCAGCGCCACCTCCTCGCTGGTCGTGTCGGTGTTGCGGAGTTGGAAGGTCTGCTGGCCGGGCCGCGGATCGGTCCACCCCTCGCCGCAGTGGCTGTGCGACACGCTGATCGTGCCCTGCGCGGCGGCCGGCGCGACGTCCCCGGACAGGCGCTGCCAGGCCAGGACGGCCGCGGCGCCGACGGCGAGCACGACCAGCGCGGCCAGCGCCTGCCAGCGGGTGGGGCGCCACGGCGGGCGGGCAGCGGGCCTCAACGACACTCCTCTCGCGCATGGGCGGGGCCGAGCCGGATCCTAGGAGCCGGGCGGCCCCCTTCCAGCCCGCCAAACGTCGCTACCTGCAGACATTCACCGGGCCTTCACCCGCATGTAGGCACGCAACCGGCAAACCGGACAGTCCGCCAGCGGCTGCCGCGGCGCGGGCGGGCACCGCCGGCGCCCGGGGACCCCGGGGCGCGGGCGATCTCAGGAGGCCACCGCGCCGAACCCGTCCAGGCGGCGCAGAGAGTCATCGGGTCGACCGGGAACGCGTAGTTGGCCATGCCCAGTGCCCGCCGGATGCCCCGCGACGGCGCGAACGGCAGGTCGTGCAGTAACGCCTCCAGCGGCTGGGCCACTTCGACCGGAAACAGGTCGTGGCCACCGAGGTCCCGCCATAAGGTGGCGAGGTCGTCGACGCCGTCCGGGGTGGGATCGGCCGGGTAGTGCACGCCGTTGAGCGCGCCCACCGAGTTGCCGACCGCGACGTGCGGCCGGATGTCGGCGTCGGTGAGCGCGCGGAGCATGCCCACCTGCACGGCGCCCAGGCTTCCCCCGCCCCACAGCACGAACGCGGTGGTCATCGTCGACCTCCCGACTCCCCCGGTGATGCCGGTTCGCCGAGCCGTTCCGGGTCGCTGGTCACCATTCCTCCGGGATCCGCGGTGGACGCCGTGCCGGCGAGGCGGGCGCTCCGGGACGCGCAGGATCCGTCCGGCCGGCGGGCGGCTCAGCGGCGGCCGGCAGCGGCGCCCGCGTGCCGCCGCCCTCGGGGCGGCTTGCCGCGGTGGTCCGGCGCGCGATGCGTCTCGAACGCGTTCGCCGACACGGCCATCGCGACCGCCATGCCATAGATGAACAGCACGATGTGCAGCGCGTTGTCGGCCGGGTTGAGGTTGTAGGACGTCGGGTTGCCGCCGTTGGCCGAGCCCCACACGAACAGAAGCAGGTAACCGAACGACTGCAGCAGGCACACCGCGACGAGTGCTCGCCGCCCGGTCAGCGCCACCGCCGCGGCGACGGCCGTGACCAGCAGCAGCACGCTCTGCAGCCCGTTCAGCTTGAAGAACCACACGAGCGACTCGGTCTGGCCGGTGAACGGGCGCACGCCGGCGATCACCAGTCCCGCGACTCCCAGGGCCAGCAGCACCACGGCCTCGACGGCCATGGCCACGCGGGCCCCGCGGAGCCGCCGACGATCATCCGTCGGTGCCATGTGTCCACCTCCGGCTCTCTACGGTTGCGTTCCCCGAGTACCCAACCGGATTGGCCACCAACCGGCCGGCCGCGTACCCGCCGGATAGCCGCCGGCCCGGGGCCGGCGGGCGGTGCCCGGAGAACCGGACCAGCAAACCCCTTGTGGCGCTTGCGACCGACGCTGGCGGCGCGGGAGCGCGGCCGCATACCGTTTGCCGGGAACCAGGCCCCGACGCCGGTTTCGCCCGGCGGCCCCACCACACAGCAGGCCGCCGTTCCCGCCGGGTACGCGGGACGGTGGTCGGGAAGGACCCGGCGATGCCGCCCCAGGTCGACCAATCTCCGGAAGCCCCGCGCACCCGCGGTCCGCTGCCGGTCACGGTCCCCCTCCCCGACACCGGCACCCGGCTGATCACCAGCCATGCAAACTGACCCGGATGCGGCCGAGTCGCGGTCCACCCTGCTCCCACCGCCCGAGCGGAAAATACGCGGCGGCCAACCGCTGGACCTGGCGACCAAGGCGACGGCCGCGGCGCTCGCCCAAGTCGGCGAGGTCCTGCTGACGGTGTTGAGCCCGCGCCCCTGGTACCAGCGGATCCTGGAGTACGAGGTGGGCGGCGACCGCGATGAGGAGCCCGGCGACGGGTGAGAGATGCGCGCTGAGCAATCTTACGTGGCACGCACTTTCTGCTAGCCTCGCCTGGTGGCCGGCACCCGATCCCCCGCACCCGGCCTGCGGGAACGGAAGAAGCAGCAGACCCGGCAGGCGCTGAGCCGGGCGGCGGTCCGGCTGGCGGTCGAGCGCGGGCTGGGCAACGTCCTGGTCGAGGACATCGCGGCCGAGGCGGGCGTGTCGCCGCGCACCTTCAATAATTACTTCGGCAGCAAGGCGGAGGCGATCTGCGCGCGCCACCTCGACCGGGCTCGCCAGGTGGTCGCCGCGCTGCGGGCCCGGCCGGCGGGCGAGCCGCTCTGGGAGGCGGTCACGCAGGCGGTGCTGGCGCAGTTCGGCGGCGAGGAGCGGGCACCGGACCCGGAATGGACCGCCGGCGTCCGCCTGATGACCGGCGAACCCGCCCTGCAGGGCGAGATGTTGCGCGCCGACGCGATCGCCGAGCGCGAACTGGCCGCGGTGATCGCCAAGCGGACCGGCACCGACGCCGACCGCGATCTCTACCCCGTGCTGGTGTCCGCCGCCGCCGGCGCGGCCACCCGGGCGGCGACCCACCGGTGGCTGCGCGCCGACCCGCCCGTACCCATGGGGCCGCTGCTGCGTGAGGCACTCGGTCTGCTCGCCGCCGGGTTGCCCGCCCCCTCCACCACGTAGTCCACAGCGGACTCTTCGGAATCCGGGGGCCCGCGACGCGTCGTGCCCGCGGCGGGCCCGGCCCGCGGGAGCGCGCACCGGGTTCGGCACGCCTGGTTCGTTTCAACGTCCGGACACCGGGCGCAGTTCATCACGCAGCGCGGGCAGCACGTCCGGGTGCTCGTAGGCGAAGAAGTGCCCGCCGGAGAAGGCGCGGACCCGGCAGCCGCCGCTGGTGTGCCGCTCCCAGCCGGCCAGTTCGGCGACGGATGCGCGCTCGTCGTCGGTCCCGCCGAACGCGACGATCGGGCAGGCCAGCGGCGGGCGCGGCCGGTAGTGGTAGGTCTCCACGGCCCGAACGTCGGCGCGCAGCACCGGCAGCAGCAGGTCCAGCAGTTCCGGGTGCTCCACCACCTCCCGCGGCGTTCCGCCCAGCTTCAGCAGCCCCGCGACGAACTCCTCGGTGGGCAGGTCGTGGATGGGTGGCTGGTCGTCCGGCCGGTCCGGCGGGCGCCGCCCGGACAGCACCAGCAGCCGGGGCGGGACCTTCCCGCGCGCGGCCAGGGCGCCGGCGGTCTCGAAGGCCAGCAGCGCGCCCATGCTGTGCCCGAAGAACACCGGGGGACGGTCCAGCCACCGGGCCAGGACGGGGACGAGCCGGTCGACCATCGCGCCGATGGCGGTCAGCGGCTGCTCGTCAAGCCGGCGTTCCCGGCCGGGCGGCAGCACCGCGCACACCTCGACGCCCTCCCCCAGCGCCCCGGCCCCACCGCCGGAAGGCGGCGCTGCCGCCGCCGGCATGCGGGAAGCAGAACAACCTGACCCGCGCATGCGCGCTCGTCCGGAAACGGACAATCCAGTTGCCAGCCGCGCTCAACGGTATCCTCCGTGTGTTCGCCGTCGCCGATGATCCGCGCTCCGGCACTATCCCAGCCCTCTGATCATGGGCGCTGCACAACCCGGTGATTGCTGCCGGGATGCCCGTTTCCGCGGCCGTGTCCCTCAGCGGATCCATGGACATCGTCAAGGAATCTCTCAGGAAACGCGGGTTTGCTGGAGGCGGCGAAAGGATCGCCGTGGCGCACGGACGTGCGGAGGGAACACCATGAGCTTCGAGCAGGGCGACGCGCCCGGCCGGCAGGAGCGTGGGCGAGGCCACCCGCGGGGCGACGCACCGTGGTCCCCGTCCGGCGAGGACCATCCCCACGACGCGACCGGGCAGTGGTATCCGCACCCCGGCTCGGGCAGGGTTGGCGAGGAGCCGAACTGGGGCACCGGCGACACCGGACAGTGGTTCTTCGGTGCCGGCGCACAGGTCGGTGACGAGTCGCCCTTGTCGCCGGGCGGTACCCGGCGGTGGTCCGGCGCCGGGCAGGCGTACCACGGTGCCGGCGGCCCGGGCGGTACCGGCCCGAACTGGACGGCGGCCGGCGGCTGGCCGCCGCCACAGTACCCGGCGGGATTCCCGCGGCAGCCGCGCCGGCCCCGGCGCCGGGTCGGCCTGGCGCTGCTCGTGGTCGCGCTCTCCGTGCTGGTCGGCCTCGGGGTCGGCCGGTACGCCCTGCAGAACGCCGCCGGCTTGGCGCCGTCCATCGCGGCGCAGGACAACCCGCCGTCCAGCCAGGGCTCCCCCGGCGCGACGGCCACCAACTCGCTGAACGTGGCGGGCATCGCCGCCAAGGTCGACCCGAGCATCGTGAACGTCAACACGGTGCTCGGCTTCCAGAACCGCCAGGCCGCGGGCACCGGCATCGTGCTGACCTCCGAGGGCGAGGTGCTGACCAACAACCACGTCGTGGAGGGCGCGACCAGCATCCAGGTCAGCGACGTGGGCAACGGCCGCACGTACAAGGCCACCGTGGTCGGCTACGACCGCTCCCACGACGTCGCGGTACTCCGCCTGCAGGGCGCCTCCGGGCTGCGCACCGCGTCGATCGGCGACTCCAGCAAGGTCGCGGTGGGCGACGCGGTGCTCGGCCTCGGCAACGCGGGCGGCGGCGGGGGCACGCCGGTTCCCGCCGCCGGCACCGTCACCGCGCTCGGCCAGTCGATCACCGCCGCGGACGACCTCAACGGCAGCTCTGAGCAGCTCAACGGGCTGATCCAGGTGAACGCCAACATCCAGTCCGGCGACTCGGGTGGCCCGCTGGTGAACGCCTCCGGCCAGGTGATCGGCGTGGACACCGCGGCGTCCACGGGCTACCAGTTCCGGGGCCGCGGCGGCCGGGGTGCCGCGCGCGGCGGGCAGGCCGCCGACGCGCAGGGCTTCGCCATCCCGATCAACCAGGCGATGTCCATCGTGAAGCAGATCGAGTCCGGGTCCGGCACGTCCACCGTGCACATCGGCGAGACCGCGCTCCTCGGGGTTTCGGTCAGCTCCGCGGGCGGGCAGGGCCTGCCGGAGGGTGAGTCGCCCGGCACCGGCGCCGTCGTGCAGCAGGTCATCTCGGGTTCGCCGGCGGAGCAGGCCGGGTTGGAGCGCGGTGACGTGATCCTGTCCCTGGACGGGCAGAGCGTGGACTCGGCGACCGCGCTGACCAACCTGATGGACACCCACCACCCCGGCGACCGGATCACCATCACCTGGACCGACCAGACCGGCCGGCAGCACACCGGCACCGTCGTGCCGGTCAGCGGGCCGGTCGGGTGAGCCGGTCCGCCGAAGAGCGGGTGCCGCTGCCGAGCGAGCCGGCGGCGCCACCCACAGCCGTCCGGCCGACCTAGAACACGTTCTATTATGCTGCGCATGCCGGGGCGCCGCGAGACGGAACGGTCGGAGGGTCCACCATGGCCGCTGCCACCCCGACGCCGGTGCCGCGCCGGCCCGTACCCGCGCCGCAGGCCGGGGCCGGCGACGAGCAACCGCTCGCCGAGGCCGCGGCCTGCGGCGACACCAGCGGTTAGGGGATGACCTGTACCTTGCGCCCCTTTCCGGCCCGGAACTGCTCCAGGCCCTCGGCGTAGCGGTCCAGCGGCAGCCGGTCGCTGATGAACACCTCGGGGTCGAGCACGCCGCCGGCGAAGAGGTCGGCCGCCCGCTCGTAGCTGTGCAGGACGGCCATCGAGCCGGTGATGGTGATCTCCTGGTTGTAAATCTTGTACGGCTCGATGGTGGCCCGCGCCGCGTAGTCGGCGACGCCGAACTGCAGGAAGGTGCCGCCCTTGGCGACCCGGCCCAGGCCGTCCTGGATGGCCGCCGCGTTGCCGGTGGCGTCGATGACGACGTCCCAGCCCTCGGGACGGTCCAGTTCGTCGGCGCTGGTCGCCGTCGCGGTGCAGCCGAGCAGCCGCGCGGTGGCGAGCCGGTCCGGGTTGATGTCGACGACCTCGACGCTCGCCGCGCCGGACAGCTTCCCGAGCTGCAGCATCATCAGCCCCATCGTGCCGGAGCCGTAGATCAGCACGTGGGCGGCGAGCTGGGCGCGCAGCACGTCGTAGCCGCGCACCGCGCAGGACAGCGGTTCGATCAGCGTCGCGTCCTCGGTGCGGACGTGTTCGGGCAGCTTCACGCAGTTGGCCACCGGGGCGAGGGCGTACTCGGCGGCGCCGCCCGGTTCGGACACGCCGATCGCGGCCCACCGCTCGCACAGGTTGTTGCGGCCAGCCCGGCAGTACCGGCACTCGAAGCAGTACAGCGACGGGTCGACCGCCACCCGGTCGCCCACCGCGACCTCGGTGACCTCGGTGCCGACCGCGGCCACCGTGCCGGCGAACTCGTGGCCGGGCACCACCGGCAGGCGGGGGGCGAACTCGCCCTGCAGGATGTGCAGGTCGGTGCCGCACAGCCCGCACGCCGCCACGTCCACCACCACCTGCCTCGGCCCCGGCGTCGGGTCGGGCACGGTCGCCACGTCGACCTTTCCCGGGGTGCTGATCACGGCTGCCTTCACTTGACGGCTCCCAACGACAGGCCCTGGACGAGTTTGTCCTGGGCGGCGAATCCGGCGACGAGGACGGGCAGGGAGATCACCGTGGCCGCCGCGCACACCTTGGCCAGGAACAGGCCCTGGCTGGTGACGAACCCGGTGAGGAACACCGGCGCGGTACCGGCCACCACCCCGGTGAGCACCCGCGCGAACAGCAGCTCGTTCCAGCTGAAGATGAAGCAGATCAGCGCGGTCGCGGCGATCCCCGGTGCGGCGACCGGCGCCACCACCCTGCGCAGCGTGGTGAGCAGTCCCGCCCCGTCCAGGGCCGCGGACTCCATGATCTCCTTGGGCACCTCGGCGAGGAAGGACCGCATCAGCCACACCGCGATCGGCAGGTTCATCGAGGTGTAGAGGACGGCCAGCAGGGAGATGTTGTCCAGCAGGCCGGTGTACTGCGCGAACAGGTAGACCGGGAGCAGCCCGGCCACCATCGGCAGCATCTTGGTGGACAGGAAGAAGAACAGCACGTCCGTCCACTTGCGAACCGGCTTGATGGCCAGCGCGTACGCGGCCGGGATGGCCAGCAGCAGCACCAGCACGGTGGAACCGACGCTGGCGGTGGCCGAGTTGATCAGCGGCGGCCACGGGCTGACGCCGGTGCCCGCGCCGAAGAACTCGGCGTAGCCCTGCAGGGTCAGCGGCGCGGCCACCGAAGGCGGGTTGGTCGCCGCGTCCGGCTCGCTGTGCAGCGCGGTCAGCACCATCCAGGCCGCGGGCAGCACGAACAGCACTCCGGCCAGCCAGGCGACCGCACCCCACGGCCGCCACACTCTGCGCGGATTTCTCATCGCGCGCCCTCCTCCGCCCGGTCGCCGAGCCGGGGGGCGCGAGCATGGTTGCCCCGGTGGGTGCGGCTCGCCCTGATCATTGGTATTCCTTCCGGAGCAGCGACGACACCACCCGCAGCGCGAACGTGGCGATGACGATGGACGCCGCGACCACGATCACGCCACTGGCCGACGCCTGGCCGTAGTCGTGCGCCTGGTAGAAGGTCTGGTAGATGGTGTACGGCAGGTTCGCGGTGCCCAGTCCACCCGAGGTGATGGTGAACACCGCGTCGAAGTTCTGCACGATGTAGATGGAGCCGAGCAGCGCCGCCAACTCCAGGTACTGGCGCAGGTGGGGCAGGGTGACGTAACGGAAGATCTGCCACGCGCTGGCCCCGTCGATGCGGGCGGCCTCGACCGCGTCGGTCGGGCGGCTCTGCAGCCCGGCGAGCAGGATCAGCATCATGAACGGGGTCCACTGCCAGATCAGCGCCGCCTCGACGGCGATCTTCGGCATGGTGCTGATCCAGTCCGGCTGCGGTGGCCGGGTGCCGCCGAAGGCGTGCCACACCGCGGTGAGCACGCCGTTGAACAGCCCGTACTCCGGGTTGTAGAGCACGTGCTTCCACAGCAGGGCGGCGGCCACCGGGACGATGAGGAACGGCGCGATGAACATGGTGCGCACCACCGGCCGGCCGCGGAACGGCCGGTCCAGCAGCAGCGCGACCCCCAGCCCCAGGACCAGGCTGACCAGCACCACGCTGGCGGTGAGCACGGCGGTGGTGAGCATGGCGGAGCGCAGGTTGGGGTCGGTGACCACGGTGGCGTAGTTGTCCAGGCCGGCGAAGCCGCGGTGGGTGGGGTCCAGCGCGTTCCACCGCAGGAACGAGATCACCAGGGTGGCCGCGAACGGCACCTGGGTGACCACGATCAGGAACAGCAGTGCGGGAAGCAGCGGGGCGCGCCGGGCCCACCGGGCCGCCCGGCTTGCCCCGCCGGCCGGCGCGGCGCCGGCCAGGCGCCGCGCCGGAGCGGGAATCGTCCGCGCGGTCATGGTCACTTGCCCCGGTACTTGGCGGCGACCTTCTCGGCGAGTTGCTGGCCGGCGTCGAGGGCGGCGTCCACCGACTCGCTGCCCGCGATCGCCGCGCTCACCCGCTGCGACACCTGGGTGCCCAGGTCGGTGAACTCGGGGATGTCGACGAACTGGATGCCGATGGTCGGCCGGGGCTGCACACCGGGGTTGCGCGGGTCGGCGCCGGCGATGGCCTGCTCGGTGGGCGCGGCGAACGCGCCGGCGGCCTTGAGGTAGTCCGGGTTGGTGTAGGTGGAGGCGCGCTTGCCGGCCGGCACCTTGGACCAGCCGAGCTTGCTGCCGACCAGGTTCTCGTAGTCCTTGCCGGACGCCCAGGAGATGAACTTCCACGCGGCGTCCTGCTTCTTGCTGGCCTTCTGCACGCCCCAGGCCCAGGTGTAGAGCCACTGGGAGTTCTTCGTCCTCACCACCGGCGCCTGCGCGTAGCCGATCTTGCCGGCCACCGGCGAGTCCTGCGTCTCGAGCTGGCCGGCCGCCGAGGTGGCGTCGTACCACATGGCCACCTTGCCCTGGGTCATGTTGTTGAGGCATTCGGAGAACCCGGCCTGCGGTGCGCCCGCCTCGCCGTGTGCCCGCACCAGGTTGACGTAGAAGTTGGTGGCGTCCTTGAACTCCGGCGCGTTCACCTGGGGCTGCCAGTCCTTGGTGAACCAGGTGCCACCGAAGGTGTTGACCACGGTGGTCAGCGGCGCGAACAGCTCACCCCAGCCCGGCTGGCCACGCAGGCAGATGCCCTTCATGCCGGGCTGGGCACCGTCCGCCGCCGCGGCGAGGTCGGCGACCTGCTGCCAGGTCGGGTTGGGCGGCACGCTGAGGCCCTTGGCGGCGAACACGTCCTTGCGGTACATCAGAAATGACGACTCGCCGTAGAACGGCTCCGCGTAGACCTTTCCGTCATCGGCGGTCAGCGACTGCCGCATGGACGGAAGAATATCGTTCTGGTCAAAGGCGGTGTCCTTGGCGATATGGTCGTCGAGCGGGGCGAGCCAACCGTTCTTCGCGTAGAACGGCACCTCGAAATTGCTCACCGTGGCCACGTCGTACTGGCCGGCCTGGCTGGAGAACTCCTGGGTGATCTTGTCGCGGACGTCGTTCTCCGGCAGTACCGTGTAGTTGACCTTGATGCCGGTCTGCTTGGTGAAGTTGTCCGCGGTGAGCCGCTGGATGTCCACCATCTGCGGGTTGTTCACCATAAGCACGTTGATGGTCGACTGGTCGCCGGCCGCACCACCACCGCCCGCACCCGCGCAGGCCGTGCCCGCCACCGAAAGAAGGGTCACGCCGGCCGCGGCGAGTGCGGCTCGGCGAATTCGGGATGACGTCATCGTCCTCTTCTCCTCACACCGCGGAATCGAACGGGACAGGGCATGGGAGTACCCCGCGCGGGACTCCGCCTTGGGTCGTTCTTGGGTTGTCGCCCCCGGGTCAGGCTCTGATGACCCGGGGGCCGAGCAGCGCGTATCGGTGGGCCTCCGCGGCCGGCAACGATGAATCCGTGATTATCGCCTCGAAATCGGCGACCTCGGCGAAGCGGTGGAACGTGGCGACACCGAACTTCGTGTGTACACCAACGAAGATGCGGCGCCGCGCGGCGCGCACCGCCTGCGCCTTGACCGCACCCACCGCGGGGTCCGGAGTGGTCAGTCCCTGCTCGCGGGAGATCCCGTTGGCGCCCAGGTAGGCCAGGTCGATGACCATCTCGCCGAGCATGCGGGTGGCCCAGTGGTCCACCGTGGCCATGGTGCGGCCGCGCAACCGGCCACCGAGCAGCAGCACGGTCACCCGTGGGCACTCGGACAGCGCCGAGGCGGTGGGCAGCGACGCGGTGACCACGGTCAGCGGCTGGGTCAGTGGCAGGGCCTCGGCGACGAGTTGCGGGGTGAACCCCTCGTCGACGAACACCGTCTCCGCGTCACCCAGGCGTTCCGCCGCGGCACGCGCGATCCGCCGCTTCTCCGGTACGTGCGAGGACGACCGGTAGGCCATCCCCGTCTCGAACCCGGCGCTTTCCACCGGGACCGCTCCGCCGTGGGTGCGGCGGACCAGCCCGTGCTCGTCCAGCAGGCGCAGGTCCCTGCGGACGGTTTCCGGGGCGACCGACAGTTCGGCGGCGATCTCCCCCACGTCCACGTGCCCGGCGGAGCGCGCCCGGGCGAGGATGCGCCGCTGGCGTTCGTCTGCCTGCATGCGTCCACCTCCTCCACGCGCGCCACCGCCGTCGCGTCGCCGGGACGCCTCGCCGGCGCCCGTCCGGTCGTCCCGAGTAGCGCTCCGCCCGGGTCGCGGGCCGGCCTGCCCGATCGGTTCGGCGATGCCCGTTCGGGCTGCGGATAGGTTTAACACCGGCGTCACGCTGTGGCCAGCGCCACATCGAGCGCGTCGGTGCCCGATTGGTGCCCGATTCGCCACGCGCCGACCTGCGGTTTCGGCCGCACCGGCCGTTACCCCGGTGGCCGCCGTGCCCGTTTACCGTCCACCGGCGGCCCGTTCGATGGTCGGCCCGACGCATGGCCCGCGGCCGCGGTGGTGCGCCCGGACCCGCCGATGCTCAGCGCGGGCGGGCGAGGGCCGCGCAACCGAAGAAGTGTTCCGGGTTGCGGTCGGTGTCCGCGCCCGGCTCGGGGCGCCACAGCGGCACCGGCACGACTCCGGGGGCCACGATCTCCAGCCCGCCGAGCAGTTCCACCACCCGCATCGGGTGCCGGAAGGTCATCGCCGGCGACGGAGCGTAGAGCTGCGCGTACAGCTCGAGTCCGGCCAGCGTGTCGGGGTCCGGGCTGGTGTGCGAGATGGCCAGGTAGCCGGCCGGGCCGACGGCGGCCGCGTACGCGGCGATCAGCCCGGCCGGGTCGTCCTCGTCGGGGATGTGCTGCAGCACGTCGACCATGACCACGGCGGTGGGTCGGCCGAGGTCCAGCAGGCCGCACTCGGCGACTGCACCCAGCAACCGCTCCGGATCCCGGATGTCGGCGTGCACGTACCCAGTTCCCGGCACGTCCGCGAGCAGCCGCCGCCCCTCGGTCGCCACCGCGGCGTCGAGGTCGGTGTAGACCACCCGGCAGTCGGGGTTCACACCCTGGGCCACCTCGTGCACACTGCCGTCGGCGGGCAACCCGGAGCCGAGATCGAGGAACTGCGCGACGCCGAGGCCGACCAGGTACCGCACGGCGCGGCGGAGGAAAGCGCGATGGGTTCGGACCAGGTAGGGCAGGTGCGGGACGCATGCCAGCGCCCGCTCCGCCCGGTCCCGGTCGGTCGGCAGGTAATGCGAGCCGCCCAGCCAGTAGCTGTACATGCCCGCCTTGCTCGGTCGCCCTCCGCCGTCCGCGCCCGGAGTACCGACCGCCCGCCTCACCAGGTCGCCCCGCCTCACGACTCGCCCTCTGCCCGTAGTGCTCCGATCACCGATCGCGCCCGCCCCACTCTAGGAGGTCGTTCGACGGCGGGTCGCGCCGGCCTTGATTACTTGATCATCTCGGAACGGTCACGCCACGGTATACCGACCGATCACTCGGTCTGCACCCGTGATGTGCTCGGCACCACCTCGGCCGCGTGCGCCGGTCGTCCGCCGACCGCACCGGAACGGGTGGATGCGCCGGGACCCGCGCGTCACCGGACGCCTGGTCACCGAAGGGTCGTCAGCGAGGGAAGGACACCATGGCAGCGACACCCGTCACCGACCTCGACGCGCACATCGACGAGGCGATCGCCGCGCTCGAGCTGGAGCGCAAGGTTCGGCTGCTGACCGGCGCGGCGATGTTCGCGCTGCGCGGCGAGCCGGCGATCGGGCTTGCCCCGATGATCCTCTCCGACGGCCCGACCGGGGTGCGCGGCGCGGAGTTCGTCGGCGGGCGGATCGCCTGCCTGCTGCCCAACGCCACGCTGCTCGCGCAACACTGGGACACCGCGGTGACCGAGGAGGCCGGCGCGCTACTCGCGGACGAGGCAGCGGCGCAGCGGGTACACGTGGTCCTCGGTCCGACGATCAACCTGCATCGCACCCCGCTGGGCGGCCGGCTCTTCGAGGCCTACGGCGAGGACCCGCTGCTCACCGGCGAGCTGGCCGCGGCATACGTGCGCGGCCTTCAGGAGAAGGGAATCGCGGCCACGCCGAAGCACTTCCTGGCCAACGAGAGCGAGACCGACCGCACCACGGCCGACTCGGTGGTGGACGAGCGAACCCTGCGCGAGGTCTACCTGCTGCCGTTCGAGATCGTCGTGGACCGGGCCGACCCGTGGGCGGTGATGGCCTCCTACAACCTGGTCAACGGCGTCCCGGCTACCGAGCACGCGGAACTTCTCGACGGCGTGCTCAAGGGCGAGTGGCGTTACCGGGGGCTGGTGATGTCCGACTGGTTCGCCACCACATCGACGGCGGCCAGCGCGAACGGCGGACTCGACCTGGTGATGCCCGGCCCGGGCGGGCCGTGGGAGGGCAGGCTGGTCGCCGCGGTGCGCGACGGCCGGGTGGCGGAGTCCACAGTGGACGAACACGTGCGCCGGCTGCTCCGGCTGGCGCACCGGGTCGGGGCGCTCGGCACACAACGGGAGTGGCCGACCGACCTGCCGGCGCCGGACGGCCTGTACCGCAGGCGGCAACTGCGCCGGCTGGCCGCCGGCGGGATGACCGTGCTGGTCAACCGAAACGAGACGCTGCCGCTGGCCAGCTCCGGCACGGTGGCGCTGATCGGCCGGCATGCGGTGGAGACCGTCGCGCAGGGTGGCGGCTCGGCCCGGGTGCGCCCGCCGCACGTGGTCAGCATCGCGGACGGGATGGTCGCCGCGCTCGGCGCGGATCGGGTGTCCGTGGCGGACGGCGTGGAGGTGCGGCGGCATCCGACGGCGCCGCCGCCGGAGGCACTGCGCGACCCGGAGGACGGCCGCCCGGGGATGCGGGTGACGGCCAGGGACGCCGCGGGTGCGGTGCTCGGTTCGCGGCACGTGGAGCGGGCCGAGGTGCTGCTCAGCCCGGGCGGCTGGCTGGAGAGCGCGGCCACCGTGGAACTGTCCGCGGAGGTGGTGCTGGACCGGCCAACGCGGATGCGGGTCGGCGTGCGCGGCCTGGGCGAGTGGGTGTTCCGCGCCGGGCAGCGCCGCGACACGGCGAACCTGCGCGGCACCGGAGCGCTGGGCGAGGGCGTGCTGGTGCCGCACGCGTGGACCGCCGACCTGGAACTCCGACCCGGGGACCGGATCATCGCCGCGGTCCGGCCCGGCGGTGACCACAGCCTGCTCGGCCTGGTCGCCCGGCCGGCGCCGCGGCCGGCCGCGGAGGTCATCAGCGCCGCCACCCGCGCCGCCCGGGACGCCGACGTGGCCGTCGTGGTCGTCGGGCTCACCGAGGAGCAGGAGACCGAGGGGCTGGACAAGTCCACCCTCGCCCTGCCCGGTGAGCAGGACGCCCTGGTGGCCGCGGTCGCCGCGGTGGCCCCGCGCACCGTCGTGGTGGTCAACGCCGCGACTCCGGTGCTCATGCCGTGGCTGGACCGGGTCGACGCGGTGCTGTTGGCCGGGTTGCCCGGTCAGGAGGCCGGCGACGCGGTTGCCGCCGCGCTGCTCGGCGAGGTGGAGCCGGCCGGTCGGCTGGTGACCACTTTCCCGGCGCGGGACGGGGACGGCCCGGCGTGGTCGCCGGTGCCGGTGGGCGACCGGGTGGCCTACGCCGAGGGCACCGCCGTGGGGTACCGGGGCTGGTTCCGGGAGGGCATGCCGGAACCGCTGTTCTGGTTCGGGCACGGGCTGGGCTACACGACCTGGGAGTACGGCGAGGGCGATGTCACCGTCCACCGCGACGTGGTCCGCTCGGTGGCCGTGACGCTGACCAACACCGGTCGGCGCCCGGGCCGCGAGGTGGTGCAGGCGTACCTGCGCCCCGCCGATCCGGCCGAGCCGGTGCGGTTGATCGGCTGGACCGCGGCGCACCTCGCACCCGGCGAGACCGCGCGGGTCGAGGTCCCCTGCGACATCCGCACGCAGCGGATGTGGGACGCCGAGGCCGGCGGGTGGGAACCGCTGCCCGCAGGCGGTGCCGTGCTGATCGCCCGTGGGCTTGGCGACGTGCGGGTTACGCTGCCCCTGATCGGCTGACGAAGGAGACGGTGATGTCCTTCCCACCCCGTTACCGCACGGCGGGAGATCGTGCGCGATCACGGGGCGGGGCCAGCGGGGCACAGTCCCGAGCCCGTGCGGTCCAGGCAGCCCTGGAACTGTTCGCCACCTCCGGCTTTCGCGGCACCTCGGTCGCGGCGGTGGCCGAGAAGACAGGGCTGTCCCAGTCCGGTCTGCTGCATCACTTCCCCAGCAAGGCCGCCCTGCTCAGCGCGGTGCTGGAGGCGCGGGACGCCGAGGACGGCGAGTTCCTCGCCAGCGCCGACGGCACCCCGCCGCTGGGTTGGGCCGCGTTCGAGGCGCTCGCCGCCCTGGTGGCGCGCAACTCCACGCGGCCGCACCTGGTCGGGCTGTTCGTGCGGGTGACCGCGGAGGCGGTCGAGCCGGACCATCCCGGCCACGCGTGGGTCAGGCGGCACTACGCGGGCGTCGAGAACTGGTTGACCGAGGCGGTCCGCGCCGGGCAGGAACGCGGCGAGATCCGGCGGGACGCGCCGGTGGACGCTCTGGTGCGCACCACCATCGCGGTCATGGATGGCCTGCAGCAGCAGTGGCTGCTCGACCCGGAACGGGTGTCCATGGTGGCCGAGTTCAGCGCGTTCGTCGACACGCTGCGCGCCCGGTGGGGCGCGCGGCAGGTACCCGCCCAACCGGCGGCGACCTGAGCACCCCGGCCGGGATGTGCCGCCTCCCGCGCCGGCGCATCCTTCCCTGGGTCCGCCCGGACCCTCGAGATCTATGCCTTACCCCCCTATGGTATATAGGACGCATCGGGCGCCCCGCTCCCCCTGCCGCCGGCAGGCCGCGCGGGGCGCCCCGAACCGAAGTGGAGCGAGACCATGCGCGGCTACTCCGAGCACAAGGACGACCACCTGCGCCGGCTGCGCCGGATCGAGGGACAGATCCGCGGGCTGCACCGGATGATCGAGAACGACGAGTACTGCATCGACGTTCTCACCCAGATCACCGCGGCCACCAGGGCGCTGCAGGCGGTGTCCATCTCGCTGATCGACGAGCACCTACGGCACTGCGTCAGCGAGGCGATGGCCGAGGGCGGCGCACTCGCCGAGGAGAAGATCACCGAGGCCAGCAACGCGATCGCCCGACTGGTCCGCTCCTGACACCACCCCGGCACGCGAGGAGACACGCCCATGACCCGGTCCACCTACACCGTCACCGGCATGACCTGCCACCACTGCGTCGCCTCGGTGACCGAGGAGATCAGCGAGATCAGCGGCGTCCGGCAGGTCGACGTCGACCTCGCCTCCGGTCTGGTCACGGTGACCAGTGACGAGGCGCTGGACCCCGCGTTGGTGCGCGCCGCGGTGACCGAGGCCGGTTACGAGCTGGCCTGAGGCGCCCGCCACGCGGAGGCCACCGCCGCGAGCGGGCCCGGCCGGCAGCCGCCGCTCGCCACCGGCGGGTCGCCGCGACGCACCTCGGCGCGATCACTCGAAAGAGCGGCCTGGCCGCCTTCGGATGGTGCCGGCCCGGACAGTGATTACCGTGACTCAACATGAGCGAAGCGACCGTCGAGCAGCTGCGCGACCTGGTCGAGGACACCCTGCTCCAACTGCTTCGGCTGAGTCCGGACACCCCACTCGCCGAGCCTGAGCAGTGGATCCGGCGACTCCAGGCCAGCGGCGCCAGTCACGTGGACGACGGCGGGCCCACCGGGCGGGCTGCCGCCGAGGTCATGGTGGCCTGCGAACACCTCACCGGCAGCGACCTCACCGGCGCCCGTATCGCGCTGATCAGCGCCCGGCGCTACCTGGGTCCGGCCCTCGCGCACCACGCCGTCGACGGCTGACCGGCGCCCAGAGCTGACCGGCGCCGACGGCTGGATGGTGCAGCCGGGACCGTTCGGCGGGACGGTGGTGAAGCTGCATCCGGTGGGCGGGCGCAGCGAGGTCACCTTCACCGTGGCGTAGCGGCCGGCGTCCGCGTGCCGCGGCCGGGATCAGCGGTCGCGGCACGCGGACGGTCAGCCCCTGTTGACCGGGGTGGTGACCTCGCAGGTGGTCTGCACACGGTCTCGCCGCCGGCGGTGAGGTCACGCGCCCGGCCGGCACGACCAGTCGTTGGCGCCCGCCGGCGCGGTGTCCGGGCGCAGGGTGGCGTTCGTGGTCGCGGCCGCGCCGGAGTACACCACCGGCAGTTCGTGGCTGGCCGACGCCGATGCCGAGGTGACCAGCCGTGGTCCTGGCCGATCACCGCGCTCGCCGCCAACGCCGTCCATACCCGGCGCATTGTGCAATCACTCGCGCCACGTCGGGGGATGTCGCCGGCCCACGGAATGCAACACATGCGCGAGGTGTTGCACAGCTCATACTCGACGTGTCGGAGATGTCAAGACCGACGGCGCACGACCGGGATTCGAGGGAGCGATGGCCGCACCACCACGCCGATCGACCAGGGAGGACGCGATCCGTCTTGCCCGGCGAACGTTCCTTTCCTGCCGGCGGCTGGACATGCGGGCGCTGGCGGCGGAACTGGGCGTCAACCGGGTCACCCTGTACCGCTGGGTCGGCACTCGGGAACGGTTGCTCAGCGAGATCCTCTGGTCGATGAGCGAGCGGTTCCTGGAGTCGGAGTCGGCCCGGCTGCGGCCGAGAGCGGGGTCCCGCGTCCCCGTGCTGCTCACCGAGTTCATGCACCACGTGCTGGCCAACCCGGGCATGCGCCGGTTCCTGGACGAGGAGGGCGACTTCGCGATGCGCCTGCTCACCCTGGCGGACGGCGGTTTCCAGCCGCGCTTCGTCGCCTTCGTCCGCGCGTTGCTGGCCGAGGACGTGGACGCCGGCCGCTTGATCACCACGGTGCCGCTGGACGACCTCGCCTACACCGCGGTACGCATCGTCGAGTCCTACGTCCACCTGCGGGCGATCACCGGTGAGCCGCCGGACGCGGACCGGGCTGGCCGGGTGCTGGCCGCCCTGTTCGGATAGCTCCGCGAATCCGAAAAGCGAAGGTGCTCTGCACGTGCGAACCACCGCGGGTAGCTTCCGCCGGTTGGTGTGCCACGGGCATTGCGCCGCTCGAGGGTTCCGTTGCGGGCGTTGAAACCGCTCAGCCCGTGCGCGCGTAAGTAGGGCCATGGACGAGACACCGCACGAGCAATCCGCTGAAGCCAACGAGCACACCGATGTAGCCGACGAGCACACCGTTGCGGCGGGCGAGCACACCAAACCATTCGCCGAGCACACCGATGCGGCCGGCGAGCAGGCCGATGACGCCCAGGCGGCGCCGGCGGCAAGGCGACCGACGGTGTTCGTGGTGGCCGCGGCCAGCCTGGGTGCGGCTGTCCTGTTGGGCGGTGGCCTGTGGGCGGCCCGTGAGGCCGCAACACAGCCGGCGGCCGGCGAGGCCGTCGCCGCCGGCACCACGGCACCGACCACGGTGAACCAGGACGATCCGATCGGCATGGCCCCGACGACCCTGCCGTCCGAGACCCCGCCGCCGCAGACCGGGACGGTCCCGCCGGCCGTCCCGCCGCCGACCGCGATCCGGGCGGGCGGGTATCGATCGTCCACGCAGCCGCCCTGGTCGCCGCCAGCGCGATACACGTCGTACCCGACCAGGGCGGCCTGGGCGCCGACCTACCGGAGGTGCAACGGGAACGGCAACGGTTGGGGCTGGGGCTGGGGCAACTGCTCCTGAGCGGCGTGCAGGGGGCCGGGGGGCGGCGGTGCCAGAGGATGGCCTCGATCCCTTGGGGCGGAAGGGGTCGAGGCCATCATGCGGCGGAGGGCGTTCCTCAGGCTTCGGAGAGCGCGCGCTCCAGCGCGTCGAAGGTACGGTTCACCAGCGCCGCTGCCCGTCGACGAGGTCGACGGTGCGCTCGCCGACCATCAGGCGGCGGGCCGCGGCGACGTAGATCGCGCGGCTTCCGGCGGTGATCAGCGCCGCGGCCAGCAGCACCCGCGGCGTGTCCGGCGCCACGCCCTCGGCCTCGGCGATCTCGGCCACGGTGACGTTGTCGAACCCGCGCGCCACGAACAGTTCCGTGGCGACGTCGGAGATGCGCTGCCGCGTCGCGGCCTTCTTGTCGGCGCGGACCCGATGGTGCGCTACAGCCGCGCGTGGCCGAGTTCGATGTCGAAGCGCACCGGCTCGGCCGAGTCGACCACCAGCGCGCCCACCGTGGGCGCGTACCCGGAGGCGATCACCGTGTAGTCGCCGGGACATACCGTGACGAACCGGTAGGTGCCGGACCCGTCGGTGGTGGCGGTGTCCACCACGATGCCGAACGGATCCAGCAGCGCCACCCTGGCATGAGCGACCGGCCGGCCGGTGCGGTCCCGGACGGTACCGGACAGGGCGGCGTGCCCGGTCAGCTCGACGTCCTGCTCGGCCGGCGCCTGGTCCCGCAGCCGCACCGGCAGCGCGGTGGGGTGGTGACCGGCGTGGCTGACCGCGAGGGTGTAATCCCCCGGCGGGAGACCGTCGAAGGTGTACCGCCCGTCGGCCCCGGTCGTGGTGGAGGCGACCACCTCTCCCCTGGCGTCGGCGAGCACCGCCAGCGCGCCGGCCACCACGGTCCGGGCACCGGCCAACTGGACCGTGCCGGACAGCCCGGACGCGCCGGCCAGCCGGACCGGGAACTCCACCGCACCGGCGCCGAGGGTGACCGGCGCGGCCTCCGGCTGGTAGCCGGTGGCCGAGGTGATCAGCACGTAGTCGCCGCCGCGCGGAGCGGCCAGCCGGTACCGGCCGTCCTCGTTCGTGGTGGTCTGGTCGATCTGGTGGCCGGCCGGGTCGATCAGGGTGAGCGCCGCGGCCGGCACGCCGGAGCCGTCCACCGCCGTCACCCGGCCCCGCAGCTCGCTCCCCGTGCCGGCCGGCTGCGGTGCCGGTGCGGGGGCCGCGCGGGCGGCGGGCGGCGGCCCCGCCGCCTGCCGTCGCGGATCGGCGTTGATCAGCGCCGCGGCGACCAGGGCGGCAAGCACGAGCACGCCGACCGCCCACCAGATCGCCACCGTGTAGCCGTGCACCGTGGCGACCGCGAGCTGCCGGGGGTGGTCGGCGAGGTACCGGGTGGTCGCGGTGGCCGCGATGGTGTTCAGCAGCGCGGTGCCGATCGACCCGCCCACCTGCTGGGAGGTGTTCACCGTCGCCGAGGTCACGCCGGCGTCCCTGGGCGCCACCCGGCTGGTGGCCGTGTTCATCGACGGCATCATCACCAGGCCCATGCCGAAACCGAGCAGCAGTTCCGCGGGCAGCACGAGCGAGGTGTAGTCGCTGTCCACCCGCAGCCGGGTCATCAGCACCATCCCGGTGGCGGCGATCAGCGCCCCCGGCACGATCAGCAGCCGGGTCGGGACGCGGGTCATCAGCCGGGCGCTGACCTGGGTGGAACCGGTGACGATCGCCGCGGTCAGCGGCAGGAACGCCAACCCCGTCCTGATCGGCGAGTATCCCTTGGTGACCTGCAGGAAGTAGGTGAGGAAGAGGAACTGGCCGAACATGCCGATGACCACCAGCGCCACGGCGAGGAAGGCACCGCCGCGGTTGCGGTCGGTGAGGATGTGCAACGGCAGCAGCGGTCCCGGGCTCCTCGCCTCGACCAGCACGAACAGGGCCAGCAGCGCCAGCCCGCCGAGGAGCAGGCCGAGCACCCTGCTGTCGGTCCAACCCCGCGACTCCGCCTCGCTGAACCCGTAGACGATGGCGAGCAGGCCGCCGCAGCCGAGCAGCACCCCGGGGATGTCCAGCCGGCGCACCGCGTGCTCGGACGGCCGGTCCCGCAGCAGCGCGAGGCCGCCGAGCACCGCGACCACCGCGATCGGCACGTTAACGTACATGCACCAGCGCCAGTCGAGCTTCTCGGTGAGCACCCCACCGGCGATCAGCCCGATCGCGCTGCCGCCGCCGGCCAGCGCGCCGTACACACCGAACGCCCTGCTGCGCTCCCTCGGCTCGGAGAAGGTGGTGCTGAGCAGCGACAGCGCGGACGGAGCCAGCACGGCGGCGAAGACACCCTGCAACGCCCTGGCGCCGAAGAGCATGGCGGCGCCGGTCGCGGCGCCGCCGAGCGCGGAGGCCACGCCGAAACCGACCAATCCGATCAGGAAGGTGCGCTTGCGGCCGACCAGGTCCGCCACCCGCCCGCCGAGCAGCAGCAGCCCACCGAAGGCGAGCGTGTAGGCGGTGACCACCCACTGCCGGTCAGCGTCGCTGATGTGCAGGTCCCGCTGGGTGTGCGGGAGCGCGATGTTGACGATGGTCATGTCCAGCACCACCATCAACTGGGCCAGGGCGATGACGCACAGCGCCCACCATCGCCTGGAGTCGGCCGGGGGCGCCGGGTCCGCCTGCCCCGGGCCGGCGCGGGTGTGCTCCGGGGCGGCCTGGTTCGACGTCGTTGACATGCGACAGGGGGCCTCTCGATCCTCGTCCGGGTACGCGGTTGCGCGCTCGTCGGCGTCGAAGCGACCAGCCGTCCTCGCCCGCACCCGGTGCAACTCCGCGCGCCGCGCTCTTCTTCCACGGCCGGCGGAAAATCCCGCGGCAAGCTGCGAAAGGCAGGTATCACCGCCCGAACCATCCGGATGGTCCGGTTTGGACGCTCTACTCGATCTACTCGAAATCGATGTCGGCCTCGGCGCGGGTCTCGCCGACCGAGGCGGACACCGCCAGCCGGGCCGCGTCCTCGCCCACCGGGTCGCCGTGCACCAGGACCGGGTCGTCGGCGAACACCGGCCGGCGCAGGCGGTAACGCAGCGACCGCACGGCCCGCCCCGCGGCGTGCCGCCGCACCAACTCGGCCATCAGCATGGCCAGCAGCGGCCCGTGCACGCTTGGTGACCACGTCGGCCAGGCAGGAGGTCCGATCGGCGGGGCGGCCGGCGCGCCGCGGCGCGTGGATCCGCAGCCGGCCGCCGACGATCCGCTCCACTCTCCCACGCGGGCGCGTCCGGAGGGCAGGAGATCGGCGGTGCGCAGCATCGCCGGTTCCCGCTACGGTGCCCCTTCGTGGAGCTGTTCAGGACCCCGGAATCGTGCTTCGACGGACTGCCCGACTTCGACATCCCACCGCGCTACGCCGATGTCACCGACCACGAGGGCGGTGCGCTGCGCATGGCCTACGTCGAGGTCGGCCCCTCCGACGGTCCGGTGGTGCTGCTCCTGCACGGCGAGCCGAGCTGGTCGTTCCTCTACCGGAAGATGCTCCCGGTGCTGGCCGCGGCCGGGCTGCGGGCGATCGCCCCCGACTTGGTCGGCTTCGGCCGCTCCGACAAGCCGGCGCGGATCGCCGACCACAGCTACGCGCGGCATGTGGCCTGGGTGCGCGAGCTGGCGTTTGACGTGCTGGACCTGCGTCAGGTGACCCTGGTCGGGCAGGACTGGGGCGGGTTGATCGGCCTGCGGCTGGTGGCCGAGCACGCCGAACGCTTCGCCGCGGTGGTCGCCGCCAACACCGGCCTGCCCACCGGGGACACCGACATGCCCGAGGTGTGGTGGGCCTTCCGCCGGGTGGTCGAGTCCGCGGACACGCTGGACATCGCGCGCCTGGTGCAGAGCGGGTGCCGCACCGAGTTGCCGCCCGAGGTGCGGGCCGCCTACGACGCGCCGTTCCCCACCGAGTCCTACAAGGCCGGTCCGCGGGCCATGCCGCTGCTGGTGCCGACCCGCCCGGACGACCCTGCCACCCCGGCGAACCGGGCGGCCTGGGGAACGCTGTCCGGCCTGCCGGTGCCCTTCCTGTGCGCGTTCTCCGACGGCGATCCGATCACCGCCGCGATGGCGCCGGTGCTGCGGCGCACCATGCCCGGAGCATCCGGGCGGGAGCATCCCACCATCGCCGGTGCCGGGCACTTCCTGCAGGAGGACGCGGGTGAGGCGCTGGCCGAGGCGGTGGTGCGGTTCGTGACCAAGGGGTGACCTGCGCCGGGCGGCCGCCGGTGTCGCGGCCAGCGAATTCTCAGCGTCTTCTGTGCCGATTTTGTGGCCATGGCGGCCATTCCCAGGTTCCCTGGAGTTATCCGCATCGACACCAGACCCGGGGGTCCGCCATGTCGACCGACAACACGCTGCCCATCGAGCACCTCCGGTGGGACGCCGCCAGCGCGCGGGGACCGCGCGAACTCAACGCCGACGCCACCGCCGCCGTCACCGATCCCGGCGCGGGACGGTGGGCCTTCGCCGTGGCCGACGGGGTTGGGGACAACCCGGCCGCCGCGGCCGCGGCCAGGACCGCCGCCGACGCGGCGGTCGGCGCCGCGACGTCGGATCCCCGCGGGGCGATCATGGTCGCTCGGGAGGCCCTGGCGGACGCGCCGGACACCGGTGACTGCGTGCTGGTCGTCGCCGTGGGGGGAGCCGGGGACCGCTGCGAGATCGCCTGGGTCGGCGACTGCCGGGCCTACCTCTGGGCGGAAGGGACACTGCGCCAGGTCACCGAGGACCACACCCTGGCGGCGTACTTCCGGGCCCGCAACCTGCCGGTGGCACCGGGAATGGAGCACGTGGTCACCACCAGCGTTCGCACTGCGGCCGCGGAACTGATCGGCACGGCGGATGTCCCGCTGCCCGCCGGCCGGCTGCTGCTGTGCAGCGACGGCGTGCACAAGACACTCCCCACCGCGCGGCTACGCACCATCCTGGAACGCGCCGCCGACCCGGGCGGCGCGGTGACCGACCTGGTGGACACCGCGCACCGGCTCGGCGGGCAGGACAACGCCACCGCACTGGTGGTGGACCGTACCGCCGAGCACACCGCGAACAGCAGCGCAGCCTGACCACCCCGGCCGCCACGGACGAACCGGGCGAGCGTCGACGTTCCACCCCGAAACCCGGCGGCTGGCGGGTCAGGGTGGCGATCACGCCCGGTCCGGTAGCTAGCGTGGGGCCATGCCCGGCTCCCCCGCGCCCCTCCACCGACGACGGTTCTTCAGCCTGCTCGCCGTGGGACTGGCGGCCACGGTCGCCGGTTGCCGCGACGGCCCGGCGAGCGCGCCACCACCCGACGGCATGCCGCCCACGGGTGCGTTGACTCCGCCGTCCGGACCGCCCGGCTGGGACGAGTCCCCGCCGCCCGCGCCGCCCGCACCGCCGCGCGGCCCGAACCGGGTGCTCAGCAAGGGCCCGGCGGGCGCCAACCGGATCGCGCTCACCGTCGACGACGGCTACAGCAACGAGGTCGTCGCCGGGTACGTGGACTTCGCCGCGCGCACCGGCATCCACCTCACCTTCAGCCCGAACGGCATCTACGCCCACAGCTGGGCGCCGCATGCCGAGACGCTGAAGCCGCTGGTAGAACGCGGTCAGGTGCAGATCATCAACCACACGTTCAGCCACCCCGACCTGCGGCGGATGAACGACGCGCAGATCCGTGCGGAGCTGGAACGCAACGAGGAGTGGGTGAACCGGACCTTCGGCACCAGCACCAAGCCCTACTACCGGCCGCCGTTCGGTTTCCACAACGAGCACGTCGACGGGCTCGCCGGCGACCTCGGTTACCGGAACACGGTGATGTGGAGCGGATCGTACGGGGACTCCAGGCTGGTCACTCCGCAGTTCCTGATGAACCAGGCGAACCGCTACCTGCAGCCCGGTGTGATCATGCTGGGGCACGCCAACCATCCCACCGTGCTCGGACTTTTCAACCAGCTCACCGATCTGATCAGGCAGCGCAACCTCGACCCGGTCACGCTGAACGAGATGTTCGGGTATCCGGCCGCGTCGCCCTGACCGCGGCGGCGACCGACCGACCTGACGCGCGCCGAGCCTGCTACCCACGGTCACCGGCGAGGCACGAACCGAGAAGGTCCGGAGGGAGGTGCCGACCGTGGCGCCGGATAGGGAAGAATGCCAGCCGGGCGGGCAAGCCGACACCGCCCACACCATGCTGTCGACCACTACGGGGAATGGGTTGCTCACCTCCGACAGAGGGCCGTTCCAGCAACATCTGAGCGTGCGTGCTTCGGCCGCGGTGGGGTTGGGGCGTGCCGCGTCCTGGCTGTCCCGGGCGGCCGGGCGCGGGGACGGGGCCATCATCGGGGGCCGGGTCGCGCTGGCGGTGGACCCGGGCGTGCTGC